>CAVXVV010000051.1:0-37317 GCA_963765195.1 uncultured Candidatus Rokubacteria bacterium | reverse complement strand
GCCGAAGCGAGCTGTTATCGACTGGGACCCGGGGCAGACGACCACCCCCCGCACTCGCCGTCCCTATGACCCTCGTTGCACACTCGCGAAGCGCACTCTGCAAAGACTGCGAAAGCGCGCTTACATGGACGGCCGCTTAGTGATGCGAAAACATTTGCGTATCTCCTGGTCCGTTTATTGCCTTGGCCTACGGCGAGGGCTTGCTCTGACGAATCTTCAAAAGCCCCGGAAAGGAGTCGCATCGCGGAGATCCCGGCAGCGCATGGCAGTGCACTCATTCTACAAATAAGGACATAGCGGCACATGATCAAGCAACTGGTCACACTCCTTTCGCTGGCGGCCCTGGCCGTCGGAGTGGGGAGCACGCAGGCCGATGCGGCCCTCTGCACCCCTGGGCTGGCCTCCGCCTACGAGGCGCTCGGCGCGGCGGGCTGTCAGATCGGGGACAAGACGTTCTCGGAATTCAACTTCACCTCGACCGAGGTGCTCGACTCGCAGATCATCATCACGCCGGGCGCCAACATCCTGACGGCGGGCGACCTCGGGTTCAGCCTGACCATCAACGGGCTGGTCGCGCTCGGCCCCAATGACTCGACCGACCTGCTCCTGCAGTATCACGTCGCAGTGGACGATCCCAACTTCCTGATCTCTGATGCGCACCTGGCCTTCACGGGCGGAGCGACCGGGCCGGGCGGCCTCGCGGTGGTCAACGAGACGCTCTGCCCGCCGGGCAGCCCGTGTCTCAACACCATCCTGACCGTCTTCGACTCGCCGGTCGCGACCCAGGTGTCGGACTCCACCTTCTTCTCCGGCGTGGCGGAGCTGGACATCTCCAAGGACATGCTAGTCTGGGCCTCGGGCGTGGGCGACTTCTCCACGATCTCGGGCGTGGACCAGACGTTCACGCAGATCGCGCCGGTCCCGGAGCCGGCCACTCTGCTCCTGCTGGGCTCGGGTCTGGTTGGCGCGGGAATCTTCGGCCGGAAGCGTTTGGCCTCCAAGCAGCGCTAAAGCACTCTCGACCGTCCCTCCGTTCCACCGGGGGCGGGGGCTCCTCAGCCCCGCCCCCGGGAGAAAGATGTAGGCCCAAGGGGGCCACGAATCCCTCCCGGGGCCCTCGGGGGAGGTGTCGCCGGCTCGACCATCGGCCACGTCAGGGATGTGGCCCCATGGACCCCGCGAAACCGGGACAATATTTCGTCGCGGACGGCACGGTCGAGGCCTGGGACCCAGTTACCCGCGTGCTGAAATTAGCGCTCGATGGACGACGTCTCGTCGTGGCTCCGGACGTGGTTCTGACCTTCGAACAAGGCCAGCGCGTGACCGTGAGCGGCCACGGCACGGGGACCGAATGGGCGATCACGAAGGTCGTCCAGCGCGAGCCCGAGTCCTTCTTCGGTTGGAGCGCAGGCCCCCCGAAATCGCCGTAGCGTCTCGCGAACCGCTATTCGATTGCGGCGCCCCGCTCTCTACTAGCTAACGGGTGACGCGGGCTGGGGCCTCCGCGTCGGCGGCGGCGCCCGGGGGGCTCTGCGACCTCGTACCGGATGAACGCAGCGCCGGTCGCAGGCATACGCCGCAATCCACGCTGAGCCCCAGATGGACGGGCCCGAGCGGTTCGTGGTCGTCGCTCATCACCGTGAGGGAGCCGAGCTCGGCCCCGCACAGGTGGCAGCGTATCTGGATCGTCCCGTCGTCCGTCGCCGTCGTGCTCACGCTGGCGCTCCGGTGCGGGTGAGGGGAGATGGACGGGCGCCGCTTCTCGACCGCCCGCCACTTTACGCTCCGGGTTGGCTCGGCTATAGCGCCCCCTGGCGGCCACGGCACAACCCCCATCTGGCGCGGAGGAGGGAGACCGTGCCGCCCCCCCTGACGGCGCCACGGTTTTCCATGCCCACGGGCTGGCCGGCCGGCCCGCCACGGCCGTCGGACGCAACCCTCTCATCTCCATCAGTCAGTCCGTCACGTCGTCGGTCATGTCGGATCGCCAGCTCCTCGAACTCACGCCCCTGTCGGCGGGCGCTCGCCCACGACCTGGCCCGCCCGATCGCGGAGCGCGCCAGGCGTGATGGGCGCGAGCGCCGCACGCTGGCGCGCGAGCCACGCGAGGAGCTCGGCGTCATGGGCGTCGACGGGCTCGTCGGCGCTCATCGGGCGTTTCCCGGCCGCGCGTTCAGCAAGGAGATCGGCGGCGGCGTGCCGGGCAGCGGGAAGCCCTCGCGATCGCGGTCCAAGTCATACGCGAGTCTTCGCAACCTCCACGCGGCCCGCGCGTCTCGCACCGTCTGGGGGTCCGTCCGCGCGTAGATCCACTCTCGGATTTCCTCTTCGGTCGTTCTCGGAGAGGATGGGCTTCCACGTCTTGGTCGGCCAGGGCGGGGGCTCGGAAGTCAGCGCCGCCCGCAGGAGTGGGGCATGGGTGCCCTCGCGCGCGGCGGTCGTCAGCATGAGGCTGCGCTCCTCGGGATCGATCGCTTCGAGTCGGCGCGTGCGCTCGCCCTTGATCCAATCTGTCGCTAGATTGGATCGACGTCGAGGGGCCTCGCGAGGAAATCATTGAGGATGTTCGCGCGACGGGTCTTGGCCGGACGCAAGCGTTGATCGGACTGGTCCCAGAAGCGCGCACTGAGGGCGTCGCACGCCTGCTCGGCGCGGGCCGGTTGGCCTGGAGGTCCGCGAGCACGCGCTTGGGCAGCGTCGCGCTTGACGCGGGCGGCCTCGGCGTGCTCGGCGCGGGCCTGCTTGAGCGCGTCGCGGGCCTCCATGGCGCGCCGCGCGGCGGCCTGGGTCTCGGCGTCATCGCTGGTCGCGTCGGCGAACGTCAGCAGCTCCACGGTCAACCGGTCGTTATGAAAGAACGGGAGGGACAGGCCGTTGTTGTCACTCATGGGCACCGCTCCTTGTAGGGGACGGAGGGGATCTTCATGGCAGGTGATAGCGCCGTCTGTTCCGCTCGTCCTGCCAGTCGAGATCGCTCCAGTCGACGGGGCCCGTGTTGAACGCCGCCGGGCCGGACTGGTTCCACGAGGCGAGATCCATGCGGACCACGCCGCGGATGATGGGCACGGCGCCGCCGTCGGCGCCGGGCGCATGGACGAGGAGATCAGCGAGGACGCCACAGGCCGCGTTCGCGAGGTCATCGTGGCCGCGCGGGCCATGGTCGATCGCTTCGCGCCCGGCTCGCGCTGTGCGGCGCTCGAGCCCGCACAGCTGGGCGATCAGACGGGGATGATCGAGGAGCTCGACGGTGCCGGCGTTGAGCGACGGGCAGAGCGTCCCGGTAGAGGTCGGACTTCGGGCTTGCCCGCCGCGGTACGCGATACCGTGCTTGGCGAATTGCTCCCGTCGGCCAGTCCCCGGCATAGCGATCGCCGGTGACGTCTGCGATCCCGTAGCGAGCGGAGGAGCGCCGCGAGATCCGCCGTCGCCCTCGGGGCTGAAGGGTGGGCGGACCTCGCGGACGGCGTCCAACACGGCGACCAGGCGTCCGGCGCGTGCTCGGCGTGGGCGACGGCCAACGAGAACGAATCGCTGCCGGAGCCGCCGGAGGGATCGGTGAAGGCCCGGTAGGCGAGGCCCCGGACGGGCGGACACTCGTGGCGTCCGGTGACGACGCAGGCGTCGACGACCTCGCGGGTGACGAACGTCTCGACATCCGTCCTGAACTCGGCGCCGTACTCGGCGCGGGCGCTGGCGGGGTCATCGGCGTAGGCGGCGGTGATCACCGCCTGGTCCAGCGTGGGATTCATGCTGCGTCGGCGCCTGCCAGACGCAGCACGGGGTCGCCGTCCTGCCCGTAGTGTTGGCGGTAGGCGTCCCAGAGGGCGCCGCGTCGCGCGTAGGGCGAGGAGATCGCCAGGAGCAGGCTGCCCGGGACGGTGGCCATGGCGGGGCGGATGGCGTTGAGGATCTCGACGTCCGGGTTCGCGCTCTCCTCGCTGGACCAGAACGCGACCTCGTCGAGCACCGCGCCGACGCACGTGTAGCCTCGCACGGCCCTGAACGAGGAGGTGTGGACCTCGAGCATGATCCGGTTGGTCAGGTGGATGGCTTCGCCCGTCCTCCGCTCGACGAGCGGCCGCGAGCATGGGCACGCCATCGAGGAGGCCCTGGATGTACCGGAACACGACGCGGGCCTGACGCCGGTCGGCGGCGAGCACCATCACATGGCCGCGCTCGCCTGGCGCGAGGATGTGGGCGTAGGTGCGGAAGCCCGCGAGGTAGAGGGCGACCAGCGCGGCGATCGCGGCTCTTGCCGCCTCGTCTCCCGACGACGAGCCAGGCTTCCCGCGCTGGCGTCGTCGGCCAGGTGGCGCGGCCGGTGTGCAGCCTGTAGCGGGTGAGATCGTCGGGCGTGGGCGGCAGCGCGAACAGCGCCCTGAGCGCGGTGTGCCACGCCGCCCAGCTGGCTGCGGGCGTGAACGCCGGTGCGAACAACGCGGCGTTCGTCAACGTGTCGACGACGCTGGGGACGGCGGCGACGCGGGGCGGCTTAGTGGCTTTCATGCGGCGTCGCCATCGACACGCCCGAGCGGGCGATGGGATGCGGCCCCTGTGCTAACGTGGCAGCATGCCCGAGGATCAGCGGTCCGAGGATCAGGCTGAACCCCTCTGCGTCGTCTGCCAGCAGCCGATCCGGCGGGGTCAAGACCGCAACACGATCCAGGGCGTGACCTATCATCCCCGCTGCTTCGAGAGGAAGACGCTGGCAAGTAAGCGTGAGGCCGATCGATCGCCCTGACGGCCTGCCAATGCCGCATGAACGACAGCGTGGAGCGCGGTCGGCGCCGGGCGGCCCTGGTAAGGGGCGTGGCGAGCCCGGGGGTGGTGGGCCTGCGGGCGCTGCAGGGCCGCGCCGCTCGGCGCAGGGGGTGCGAGCGAGCCCGGTAGGCCCGGGTGGGGCGGGGATGGCGCCTGCGGGCGCCTGCGCCCCCGGCGGCCGCACCAGTACTGGCTCGTAGGCGCAGTAGGCGGAGTAGGCCGGAGGTAAGGGTAGTAGGTAGTAGTAGGTAGTTCCCTTCCCATCCTCCCCGTAGTGGGTTAAGGTTCACGGCGCTGGCTCCCCTGCCGTATCGGGTGGCCCAGCGCTGTCGCGCTCGCCATAGTTCTCAGCCAGGTACTGGCCGAGCTCCACCGGCTTGGGCGCTCGGCGCTCGAGCCCCAGCGTGGTCAGCACCTTTGTCAGGTGATCCGCGATTCGCATACGCTCCAGCACCAACGGGGCAACCTGGCTCATGCCTCGCTGCCGCTTGCGAATCAGCGACGAGCGGGACGAGGCCGCCTGGTCCAGGAGGTAGAAATCCACATGGCCGAGAAAGATGGTGGTGCGGGCCGCGTCCTCGATCAGCAGCCGCTGCGCCGGGCTCACCGTCGTCGGGCCCCCCACCTGGGCGAGGAGCTCGCGCTGCCAGTAGGCGAGCGCCTGCGCCACCGGGGTGCTCTTGTCGAGCGCGTGGACGCTCTTGAGCTGGAGCAGCTTCCGCATGGCCTTCGCGCTCTGCACGCTCGGCACCGGCCGGGTGAACGCGCCGTCGGGGCGGCGGGGCGTCTTCGCGGCCGTCGCCTGACGGCGCCCCCGGCGGAACGCCTTGTGCTGCTCGGCGGCCAGGGCCGGGCCTCGGGCCCGTACGCGCCCGAGCACGGGCCCCGGGCGCGACGGACGGGCGGATCCCCCACCGGATCCGCCCGTGTCCGGGGGTTTCTCGCGCGGCCGCTCGGGTTTAATGGGGAGTGGGGGCTCAGGCGGTGGGTTTTGCACGTTATGCCACCTTGAGAAGCCCGACCAACAAAACCTCTACGTTATGGCGCGCGGATCCTCTCGGGGATCCGAACTCGTGTAATTCACGTAAGTCACGGCCGAACAAGGTCAATCCAGTACGTCGCTGGCGCCGTGTAGCATTCTGCGAATCCAGCCCCCCAACCACTTCACCGCAAACAGCCTCCTGGCCCTTCCAGGAGGCTGTTCAGCTCGCCCGCCCGCGGATCTCGGCGCGGCGCTCGCTACCCGTTGCGGGCAAGGGTCGCACGGTTAGCTGCCGTCCAGGTGCTTGGCGATCTCCGCCTTGGCTTGGGCCGGCTCGTGCTTCACGAGCTCCTCGAGGCGCTCGAGCCGATCGACGTACATGAACCGGTAGCGCAGCAGACAACGAAGGTACGAACGCGGATACGGTTCCCCCTCATACCCCATGACAACCCATCACACGCCATCCCAAGGGTCCCCCGGTCATTGGAGACACGAATCCCAGCGCCAGATATGAGAATTTCTGCGTTTGGCGGAGCTTGTGGATGGCGCGCCTGGAGGGAATCGAACCCCCGACCCACGGCTTAGAAGGCCGTTGCTCTATCCGACTGAGCTACAGGCGCGTGCCAGGAATTCTCGCTACTTGCGGAGCGCCCGTCAAGCGATGCGGTCCGATAGTCTCCACGCCGACAAAGATCGGGACGACTGGCGGTCGCGCCAATGGACGTCCCGGAAATTCGCCGCGCGGACCATCGTGCGGGGCGCGTCCTGTTCCTCGGCCGTACCGGATACGCCAGATCACTGAGCAACCACGTTCCGCCCGGCGCGGTGGGAGGACGCGCGTTCCGGGCCGGTCGCTCGGGCATCCCGCGGCTCTCGGCTCTCCACACACTCCGCGCCCAGTTGCTCAGGACGGCCCATCGGACGCGGAGTCTTGAGGAGTTGATTGACGAGCTGTCGGGTGAAACGGGATCGGATTCATGGAGTCGCTGGTCGTGTACGAGGGACAGGTTCCAGCGGGACGGTCCCGACCACTTCCGCTGGCCATGGGAGGAGCGGATCGAGCGCCGGCTCCTGTAGCCTTCCGCTCGCCCGGACCGGTTCGCGGGAGGGAAACCTCGGGGCTTGCAGACCAGCTCGTTGCGGCCGCGCTGGCCAGCGGCCGAGCGCGCCCCAAGGGCGAAGTCGACCGGGCTCCCTGGCAGCCGCCTCGACCTTCCCGGTCGACCGCCAGCGCTGGGCGATGAGATCGCGGCGGCCATCCGCAGCGCGGCTGCCGACCTAAAAGACTCCCCGACGCGGGGACCGTCAGGCCAGGGCGGGCATTCCCACGGCCTTCCTCGCCGATCGGAGGACGGGCGCCGCGACGAGACCGGGACCCACCGTCTCCGCGCACGCCGGGGTCGGGGCCCTGAGCCGTTTCAGCCAGTGGCGAGCCACTGGCTAGCCAGTAGCGCGCAGCACGCCTGGATGCAGGCCCTGTCGACCGATCACATCGATTTGTCGTGCGAAATGGCTCTCGCCGCGAATGGCACAGCCCTTGCCACTGTTCGCGCCCCATGAACGCACACCACGACCGATCGACGATCCGGCGGCCGGGCAAATTCCGCAGCCATCTGTCGCCTGTGACGGGATTGCTGACGGCGATCCTGGCACTGGGCCTCACCCCCACCCCCCAGGGGTCGGCCCAGACCCTCCGCGCGCTCCCGGCCCCTCCGGTGGCTCAGCGGGGAGTCGACAGCACGATCCAGGTCCTCACCGACCGCGGGGGCCTGCACGTCGACGTTCGGGAGGCGCGACCGGCGGACGTTCTCCAGACGCTCGGGGCCCGGGCCGGTGTGGCGGTGACCGTCGAGGGCGAGCTCCCCGGACGCATCACACGGGTGTTCACCGTGGCGTCGGTGGAGGCCGCCGTGCGGGAGGTGGTCCGCGGGTACCAGGCGGTGCTGGTCTTCGAGAACGACCGCGCCATCCGCGTCATCGCGCTCGGGAACGCGCCGGTCGATGGAGCGCCCGCCTCGCCGTCGCCGACCGTGGTCGCCGCGCAGCCGGCGGCCGGCCAGGCGCACGCCGCCACGGAAGCGACCGCGCCGGACGCGGATCTCGACCAGGTGCTGGCCGAGGACGATGGCCGACACCACCGCAGAAGGGCGCTCGGCGATTCCGCTCCGGCAGCCCGGAGGCAGGCCATCGGTGATCCGGACGCCGCCGCGCCCCAGGCCGCGGCGCAGGCGCCCGGGCAACGGGACGCGGGTCGTGCGCACGCGGCCCCCGACAAGGCGGGCGCGGGCCGGCAGCAGGCATTTCGCACCGAGTTGATGGAGACGCTCATGCGCGCGATCAAGCCTTCGGTGAGCGCGACCGGCAGGCCGCGCACCGACGGACGGACGCGATGAACGCGCTGGTCCAGTCCACGCCACGTCACAGCACCCACAAGGAGGTCGACATGATCAGCCATCGGTACTCTCGGCCCGTCCGGCTCCGAGCGCTCGCCGCCCTGCTGGGCGCACTTTCGGCGCTCCTGCTCGTGGCCGGCGTCGCCCCCGCGCAGGCCTCGCACATCCATTGCGGCGCCGTCCTCGGTCCCGGCACCCACGTTCTGGAATCGGACCTGGGCCCGTGCCTGGTCTTTCCGGCGCTGATCCTCAACTCCGCTGCCCTCAATCTCAACGGGTTCACCATCAGCTGCGGCACGGCGATCGGATCGACGATGGGGATTGCTGTGCAAGGTTCCGAGAGCTGGGTCGGCAACGGCATCGTGGAGGGCTGCACGTACGGTGTCGTTCTTTCCGGGTCCGGCGGACACACGGTCACCGCGGTCCTTGCGATCGGGGACACCAAGGGCGACGGCTTCAACGTAGGGCCCAAGAGCAAGAAGAACACCCTGGTCGCGAACGTTGCCATGCAGAATCTCGACGGCTTCGCCATCTTGGGCAGCGAGAACTGCCTGAACGGGAACGCCGCCAGCGGCAACGTCAACAATGGCTTCGTCGTCCGGTCGTCCGGCTCGAAGAACCGGCTCAACAACAACGGCGCGCTCGCCAATGGTGGTGACGGCTTCGACATCGAAGGGAGCAACAACGTGGTGGCCGGCAACAGGGCGAGTGAGAACGGCGAGGACGGATTCGATGTCGCCGGTCAGAAGAACCTGCTCGCCGGTAACCTCGCCGACGCGAATTTCGGCGGCGGCCTCGAGGCAGAGGGGTCGAGCAACCTGTTCTACGGAAACACGGCCGAGGTGAACGCCGCGGCCGGCTTCGAGGTCTACGGGGGGAAGAACACACTCACCGGGAACACGGCGAACGCCAACGGAGCCGGAGGCTTCCTCGTGGTCGGAGGTTCTAACGTCCTCATCGGGAACAAGTCCGGCGAGAATGAAGGTTTCGGCTTCCAGATCGTAGGAGACAAGAACAGCATCGACGGTAGCCTCGCGATGGCCAACGGCGGGAACGGATTCGAGGGCTACGGCGATAAGAACTCCTTCACGGACGGCATGTCGGGAGGGAACGGCGACAACGGGATCGTCCTGGCCTTCGGCGCCACCAAGAACTACGTCGGGCAGAACGCGGTCACCGGCCACCCGGACGGCTACGACCTCAAGGACGAGAATCCGGTCTGCTCCAACGAGTGGTCCAACAACCTGCTTGAGTCGAGCTTCCAGGTCTGCGACTGATGATCAGAGCCGCCGGGATGTCCTGGCCCGCATTGCCTAAGAGCCGCTGGGCCACGCGATGCTGCACGACGACCTGGTGGCTGCGGTCGTGGGCGACCGATGATCGTCCCCCGTTCCCCGTACTCGGCACCGGCACGGAGGCCGATGGGCGCGCCAAGGAGACCGCAAGCCGGGCGGGCCGCGGCATGGATGAGTGTCGATGCGGAGAGCAAGTCGTGCTCCGGCGGCCCGGTTACCTCCTCTTCACGTTTCCCAGGGAGGTCGAGGCGTTCACGTGGGTCCCGCGGCCGGCACCATTGGGGATCGCCGACGGCACGTCCGACGGCGTCAGCGACGTGGTCACGACCACGAGCCGGTCGCCCCTCCCCGTCCTGCCCATCGATGACGTCGGGCCCGCGTTCCACGGGTGGCGGACGCTCCCCGAGATGAGCCCCGCGGTGCTCGGGCTCACGAAGTACCACCACACCGAGGCCGAAGCCGAGGCCTTGGCTCGCCGGTGGTGGGACAACCTCTGATGGACGCGACGCCGAACCGGTCGAGCGAGTTCCCGAACGTCGGTAACGCCGACCGCTTCGTCCTCGCGATCGGCGAGAACTGGAAACACTCCCAAAACGCTCGGATGGTTGCGGTTCGTCGGCGGTCGGTGGCGTCGCCGACGAGACGGACGCCGTGGTCTAACGCGGCCGCCAGGAGGCCGACGACTTCTCCCAGGAGCTCGATGCTCGCGCGGGCGGACGACCTGGTCCAGTAGTCACGCGGCGACCCTCAGACCAGCGCTCGGCCTCTGCCGGGCCGAGCGAGCCGGTCACCGCTCCAGTGTTCCGGCGGCGGTGACGACCGCGCCCCCGCAGAACGGCACGCGCACACTGGCGGTGACGCGGGTGCTGACGCCCTCGGCCGCCGCCTTGAGGCTTTCGACGATGCGCTCCAAATGGCTCTGGACGACCTCGTCGCTCGGCGAGCCGACGAAGTCGATCTCGGTCACGACCGTCACGCTGAAGGTCCGTCGCATGTCAGTCCTCCCTGCGCGCTACGCCACGCCCCTCGGGTGATGGCCCGGCCGGTTGTCCGGGGCCCAAGCCGGGTTTCTGGAACCATCACCCCGTTCCCTGGTGCCGTCAATGCGACGCACTACCGCGAGGGCGCGGCCCCCGTTCTACGTGCGTGCGCGTCGCACCCCCGAGTGTCGCGCGCCGGGGGCGTTCCTGGCGAGGCCGGGCACATGGGGGGTCGGGACAAGGTGGCGCGCCTGGAGGGAATCGCCCCCCCCCGACCCACGGCTTGTCTCAGTTTGAACGGACAGCAGGCCAAGCTTACAGAGCAGCTCCGAAGACGGAAGCTAAGCCGACGCGCGGGTCAGAACTTATAGCCAAGAGTTCCTCGCGTCGGAGATCGCTTCCCGTATGCGGCGCCAGCCGGACTAGTGGTCAGGCCGCGCTCGACTCGAGAATTCTGACCGCGACCATCTCGTGCCCCAGTTCCTGGGACACGAGGTACGCCGCGTAGTCGTCGTACATGACGAGCCCACCGTCATTGTCGCGGTAGACATGCCACACCATCCCTCCGGCCAAGACTCGCTGGAGGATGGCGGCATGTAGCGCGGGCTCCTCGCGGAGCGAGGCGCGAACGCGATGGAGGGTGTGCGGGTGATGCACCTGGAGTGACGCCAGCGGAACTGTGGCCTGAACGACCGACACGGTTCCCTGAATCAGCCCGACCTCCAGGGCGACCACACGCTCATCGCGGGGCGAGTTCGGATTGGCCGGTGCCTCGACATGCTTGCCCGCGGTCCTTCTCGACGGTCGATGCGTGAATCGCTGCTGTTGGCGCCTTCGGCGCATGAGGGACCTTCCTTTCGGTATGGTCATTCCAGCAGCGCCGTCGCTGGCGTCTCGCTGCTGCGGTCAGGACGTATTCCGACTGAGCTAGAGGGCGCGGACAGTCTCAATAGTGTACTACAGCGCCTCCGATCTGGTGATCTGCCGGTACTCTGGTTCCGGGAACGCCCACCCGGCCAGAACCCTCCCGTGGCCATGGGCGCTTACCGCCAAGCCGTAACTGGCCGTCGTCTCGTCGTTTGGTGTCGGGAGCACTCGATGAACTCATACGCGGCTCCCAGGGTCGGATGGGACGCCTCCAGCTTCGGGTCGGTCTCGACAGCGCCTTCTTCGCGGCTTCGAGACGCTTCGGCGAGTCCCGGGGCGCGCGGCGGCTGAGATCGGCAAAAAGTCCCCAGGGCCAGATAGGTCGGCACCGGATCCGCCCTCACGCGTGGCGTGCTGATGAGAGACCACCAACGCGAGGAACGGTCCAACGACCCCAGCGAGGCCGCCCGCGAGGACACCGACGGTGGCGATGATCGACGGTCATCGTTCCTCGACACCGACGTCATCCGGATCCTGGAGGCGGACCTGCCGGCCCGCTTCGGCGGCGGACCGACCGACTACCAGTTACTCGAGGAGGACGACGCGGGTGGGCACCCGCGGGTCGTGCTCGTCGTACGGCCCGAGGTCGGCCCGCTCGACCCCGGCGCCGTCACGGCCTGGTTCCTCGAGCGCCTTGGACGCGGGGCCGCGGCCGAGCGCACAGCAGAGCGGCGTCCTCGAGGTCGTGCGCCGCGCGCCGGAGATCACCGCCGCCGGCAAGGTCCTTCCGATGCTGAGAGCCGCGGGGCGCCGGGAGGGGGAAAGTGGTCGGGGCGAGCCGATTTGAACGGCCGACCTCCTGCTCCCAAGGCAGGCGCGCTACCCGGCTGCGCCACGCCCCGACCCGCTTATCTTACGACACTTTACCGACCGGGGCGCCGGCGTCTCCAAAGTCGTGAGCGAGGTCGCCGCCGCCTTCCGCGGCTTTCGCAGATCCTTCGCGTCGTCTTCCTTGTCAAGCGTCTGCCGGCCGCCCTGATCCGCCGTGAGCTTCTCCCGGTACTCCTCCACCAGCGGCCGGAGCTTCGCCGGGAACCTTGCTTCAACTGCCGATCGGGACCGTCTCGAACTTGGCCATCCTGAGCCCCTTGGTCGCTTTACAGCACAATAGGCGTACCAAGTGACGCCCATCGTGTCCGCCGCGGCCTACTCGATTGCCTTCACTCCGACAATTCTCGCCGCACCGTTTCCTTATCGAATCCCGCCCCGGCGAGTTGCCGCAGAACCATCGCGACGTGCTTCTTCGTCAGGTCCTGTGGCCCATGTCCCGACACGGTGATCTTCAGGCCACCACGAACGAACTGGCGGTGGCTGGTGGCCTTCCCGGGGAGCTCCACGAACCCGTGCTCGACAAGCCACCGCTCCAACTGCCTACGAGTCACCTCGCGCGTCATTGGATGAGCCGCTCGGCTCAGAGCCTGCCCAGAATGGTCAGCGGTGTTCGCCCGCTGGCGCGGGCGCTATGGTCTCGCCAAGCCGAAACGTCAACTCCCCTGTGAGCACGTACCACGCTTCCGTGGCGGCGTGGACATGATGCGTGCTCCAGGGAGAACCCGGGGGGGCCGTGAACTTCAGGATCGAATACGCGCCTCGTGTCTCGGGGCTGCCCCCCTTCAGGAGGATCGAGCGTCCGGCGAGCCCCGAGAACTTGAGACCTTCTGCCGGCGCACGAGTGACTGCGTCTGATTCCATGGTTCGCTCCCCCGTTCACGTGCTCGGAACAGCTAAGTGGTGCTCAGCCCATTGCGCGTCTGGGCTCGACCGAGCGGCCGGTGACGCCGGTGCAGCGAGCGCGCCTCTGGGCCCGTCGCGCGGCGAGAGCAAGCCGGCGGCCCATCCCCGATCTGCCCAGGGAGTCCGCGCTAGGCCGCCTTGGCGAACCGGTTGTACAGCCACGCCCACAGGTACCCCAGCACCCAGGCCATGGCGATCATGATCACGAACGTCAGGATCGAGGCAGCGGAGGGCGCCACCTTCGGGAACAGGGACGCGACGTTGGCGCCAAAGAACTGGGCATCGAACACAATCGAGAAGAGGCGTGGCGACACGGCGGCCACGATCGCGAACAGCGCGTACAGCGCCGCCGTCAGGACCGCGAGGGCGTTCGCGACGGCGACCTGGTTCAGCATCGCCGGCTTCGTGACGAGCGGGGTCGCACCGGCGTACCTAGAGGCGCCAGCGGGTCTGGCTGAACCGGCCGCCCTTGCCGAAGCCGAGGGCCTTCCTCGCGCGGAGTCGATACGCGAGGACGCGGTCGACGGCGCCCTGGTGGTACAGGGCCCCGTCTCGCACCTCGTAGCGAAACAGCCGCCCGTACTTCCGCCGGTACGCCTCGGCGAGCCCGCGTAGCGCGGGGGCCGCGGCCACCCGCGTCGCCTTGCCTTCGACGACCAGGTCGAGGCCCTCGAGGCCCCGGTAGCCGGTGGTGACGATGCAGTAGGGGTTCCTCGCGAGGTTCTTCGCCTTGCGCTCACGCTCGCCGGTGGTGAAGTGCACCGCGCCGTCCAGCCAGACGGCCGCGATCGTCGTCACGTGCGGGCGGGCGTTCGGCCGCACCGTCGACAGCCAGTACGACTTGGCCGTCTCCAGCTCCTTGCGGGCCCGGGCCCATGGGGTGGGAGTCGCTCGATCACTGCTGTATCGCCGGTCGAGCTCGCCGCGGGGCACCCGGAGGGCCATGACGCGCTCACCTCCCACGTCAACCTATACACCTCTTCGGGCTCGCCCGCCCGCGCGGCGCCGCGCGCCGGGCGCGGCCCCGGGGCGCCAGCGGAGGACCTGCACGCCTTCCCACCACCAGGGTTGACCCAGGTCCTTGCCGTCGAGCTTGACGACGAGCTCCGCCCGCGGCTGGCCGGCGAGATAGTCGCGGATGGCCCGCGCGACCTGCTCCCAGTCGGTGTCGTCGACGATCAGGAGCGCGTCATCCGCGAGATACGGCTCGATCAGCCGGAGCCCGCGGACCTGGGACCGGTAGTCGTGCGCCGCATCGTAGTAATAGACGCCGACGCGCCGGTCGCCGAGAGCGCCGCCGCCGAGGAGCCTGAACGCGTCCCCTTCGAGGATGGCGTGACCGCCGAGACCGTGGCGCCGGAGGTTCGCCTCCAGCTGCTTCCGGCTGCCGCCGCCGAGCGAGAAGTTGTCGACCCCGACGAAGTCGCCGGAGTTCCCGAGCATTGCCGCGATGAGGCTGAGCCCCTTGAACGAGCCGACCTCGACGTAGCTCTCTCCGGGCGCGAGCAGCGACGCGGCGAGATTCAGGAGCGCGAGGTTGTTCTCCTTGGCGAGCCCGCCCACATCCTCGAGGATCGGCGCGAAGCGCCGGTCGCGCGGGTGCTCCGAGCGCGGGTAGCGGGCGAAGAGACGCGGCAGCTCACGGACGAATCGGTCGGCATCCACGACAGGCCCCGATCGTACCACCAGCGCCGCCCGGGAACGCCGGGGCGCGTATCATCGAAAGGCGGATGGCCGCATCGGGGCTGACGGTGGAGGTCTCCCGCCGGCGCGCGTGGCTGCTCGCGGCGCTCATCGGCGTCATGGTCGTCGTGACCGCCTTCGTCCCGCCCGTGCCCCAGGATCCGGCCTACCACCACTTCGCGGATGTGCGGCCGGCGCTCGGCGTTCCGAACTTCCTGAACGTGGTCTCCAATCTCGCCTTCCTCGTGGTCGGCGTGCTCGGCCTGGGGTTCCTCGCCCGGGGCGCCCGGCGAGGCGGGGGTGCGGGTTTCGGCGGCCCGGCGGAGCGGCGCCCGTACTGGCCCTTCTTCACGGGGGTGGCGCTCACCGCGGTCGGCTCCGGCTACTACCACTGGCAGCCGGACAACGGGGCGCTCTTCTGGGATCGCCTGCCGATGACCCTCGCGTTCATGGCGCTCCTCGCGAGCGTGATCGGGGAGCGCATCAGCGGGCGGGTGGGGGCCCGGCTCCTGTGGCCCCTCCTGCTCGTGGGCGGCCTGAGCGCGCTCTACTGGCACGTCACCGAGCAGCGCGGCGCGGGGGACCTCCGGTCGTACGGGCTCGTGCAGTTCGGCACCATGGTGCTGGTGCCGCTGATCCTTCTGCTGTTCCCCGCCCGCCATACGGGCGCGTCGTACTACTGGCTCTCGTTCGGCTGCTACGGGCTCGCGAAGGTGGCGGAGTACTTCGATCAGGGGCTCCTCCGGCTCACGGCCGTGAGCGGGCACACGTGGAAGCATCTCGCGGCCGCGGCGAGCGCCTACTGGATCCTCCGGATGCTCGAGCGCCGCCGTCCCCTCGCCGCACCGGGCGCGGCCGCCGCTCAGCCCGGCTGACGCAGCCGCGCCGCCCAGCGCGCGAGGATCGGGCGCGCCGCCAGAACGGCGCGCGCCCGGTGGCTCAGCCGGTCCTTCTCCGAACCCGAGAGCTCGCCGAACGTCCGCGCGAGGGCGGGGATCAGGAAGATGGGATCGTAGCCGAATCCGTGCGTCCCCCGGGGCGCGTCGGTGAGGATACCCTCGACGATCCCCTCCACCACGGCCTCCTCGCCCCACGGGGCGACGAGCGCGAGGACGCAGCGGAAGCGCGCGCCGCGGACCGCAGTCGATCCGAGCTCGCCGAGGAGGCGCTCCGTGCGCTGGGCATCGCTCAGGCCCGGCCCTCCATAGCGGGCGGAAGCCACGCCCGGCCGCCCGTCGAAGGCATCCACCTCGAGCCCCGAGTCGTCGCCCAGCGTCACGGCCGCCGGCACCGCGCGGGCCGCGGCGCGGGCCTTCTCGAGAGCATTCTCCCGGTAGCTCGTCTCGCCCTCGGGGGGCAGGCGCACGGCGGGGTGGTCGCGGAGCGAGATGAGCGTGTAACCGAGGCCGTCGAGGAGCGGCACGAGCTCGCGGACCTTCCCGGCGTTCGCCGTGGCCAGGAGAAGCCGCGGCGTCACGAGAGCGTGAAGACCGTCGTCGTCCGGTCGGCGAGCACCCGGCGCTGGAACGCGAGGAGGCGCGCCACGCCCTGGCGCGCGAGCGTCAGCAGCCCGTCGAGCTGCGCCTGGTCGAAGGGCGTGCGCTCCGCGGTCCCCTGGACCTCGACGAAGCGCTCGGCGCCCGTCATCACGACGTTCATGTCCACCTCGGCGGTCGAGTCCTCCACGTAGTCGAGATCGACCACCGGCGTGCCGAGGACGATCCCGACACTCGTGGCCGCGACCAGATCCCGCAGGGGCTCGGAGAGAAGGCGCCCGCTCTCGCGGAGCTGCTGGATGGCGTCGGCCAGCGCCACGTAGCCGCCGGTGATCGCCGCCGTCCGCGTCCCGCCGTCCGCCTGGATGACATCGCAATCGATGGTGATCGTGCGCTCGCCGAGCTGGGCGAGCTGGATCACGGCCCGCAGGGATCGGCCGACGAGCCGCTGGATCTCATGGGTGCGGCCGCCGGTCCGTCCCGCCTCGCGGCCGGTACGGGTCGACGTGGCGCGGGGGAGCATACCGTACTCCGCGGTCACCCAGCCCTGCCCGCTGCCGCGCAGGAACGGCGGCACGCGATCCTCGACCGAGGCGGTGCAGATCACGCGCGTGTCGCCGACCTCGACCAGCACGGCGCCCTCCGCGTGCCGCGTGTAGCGCCGGGTGAGCCGGACCGGCCGGAGGTCGCCGGGCGCCCGGCCGTCGTGGCGCGTCATCGCTTCACCACCGCACCCGCCCGCTGATCGTAGCTCCGCTTGTAGCTGGCGACACCGGCCACCAGCGCTCGCGCGATCCGGTCGCGGTAGCCGTCGTCCCGGAGCCGCTGCTCCTCCTGGGGGTTCGAGATGAACCCGATCTCGACCAGCACGGCCGGCATCGCGGCGCCGCCCAGCACGTAGAACGGGGCCTGCTTCACGCCGCGGCTCGGCCGCCGGAGCGCGCGATCGAGGCTGTTCTGGATCGCCTCCGCCACCCGGCTCGACTCCTGCTGGAAGTCCGACTGCGCGAGGTCCCAGAGGATCGAGCGCAGCACGTCCGGCGAGCCGCCTTTCGGGCCGGCATCACCCGCCAGCAGGCGGTTCTCGTACTCCGCCGCGCGCCGCGCGGCGCCGTCCGTCGCCTCGTTGGACAGGAAGTAGGTCTCGGTGCCCGTCGCGGCGCCGTCGGGCGCGGCGTTGACGTGGATCGAGAGGAAGAGGTCCGCGCGCTCCCGGTTCGCGAGCGCGGTGCGCTCCCGGAGCCCGATGAACTGGTCTTTCCCGCGCGTGAGCACGACGCGCACTCCGAGCTCTTCCTGCAGGAGTGCGGCCACGCGCCGCGCGATGTCGAGCGTGAGCTCCTTCTCCTGGAGCCCGCTGGGGCCCATGGCGCCCGCATCGTGGCCGCCGTGGCCCGGGTCGATCATAATCGTCTGGAGCGGCTCGGGCCCGGCGCCGCTCGCCGGCGGCGCGCCCGCCTGGCGGTGGAAGTCGAGCACCACGCGCGGCGGATCCTCCAGCCGGAACACCTTGCGGGCGGCCGGCGGGCGCTCGAAGGCCACCCGCAGCGCGGCGGCGCCGCGCGACTCGCCGAGCTCGGTGGTCGCCACCAGCCCGTCGCGGACCGTACGGGTGCCTGCCCAGCCTCGCGGGCTCACGTCCGGGAACGTCACCGTCAGCCCGCCTTCGGTCTCGACCAGCCGGGGCTCGATCGGCGCATCCGCCTCCAGCACGAGGCGCGTGTAGGTCGGGTACGAGCGGACGCGCAGCTCGACGCGGGCCGCGGACGGGGCGGCCGGCGGACGGGGGGGCGCGGGCGCCGGCTCGGCGCGTGCCACCTCCGGCGGCCGGGGCGACGCCGATGGGGCGGACGCGGAGGGAGGGGAAGGCGCGGCGGCAGCCGGCATGGCCGGCGCCGGCTCCGGCCGCGGCGCGCCCACCGCCGGCACAGCGACCCCGCCCGGCGGCGCGGCCACGGCCGGGCGTGCGACGGGCGTGTCGGCCGCCGCAGCGACGCGCGCCTCGGCAGGCGCCACCCGCACGCCGGTCGGAAGCACCTTCGGGAGGAGATCGCTCGGCACGCGCCAGGTCCCCTGGCGTACCCGGACCGGCGCGCCCAGCGTCCCGACCCGCCCGTCGATGGTGACGCGCCGCGAATCGCGCGTCACCTCCACCACGGCCCGCCGGCTCGTGAGGGTCATCCGGTCGCCGCGGGAATTGCGGCGCATCTTGGCGTTCGCGAGGCGGGCGACATCGTTGAGGAGATAGTAGGTCACGCCGACCTGCGACTCGCCGACCAGGCGCCCGAGTCGCACCCCGGACGCCGTGCTCACCTCGACGGTGACGCGAGTGGCGGCCGCGCCTGCCGTGAGGGCCAGCAGCAGCCCCAGCACACAGAGCGGGGGGAACCACCTGCGCATAGGGGAGCTTTCATTCTAGTCGGGGGACCCGCGCGATCCCAAGATTCGTGGCAGGGGGCTGGCGGCCGTGCCGAATCCCGTGAGGGCGACGACACGCTACGGTAGAGTGCAGGGGGTGTCCCTCGCAATGGCTCGGTCTCGGCCTGCGCCTCGCGATGACCTGGCCCGCCCCGGCTGGATGACCGCGCTACAGCACGCCGGCGTCTATCTCTCGTTCCTGGGGCTGGCGGCGGTCTACACGTGGCCGCTCGCCACGAACCTCGGCGGCCTCCTCCCGCCGAACGGCGATCCCCGCCTGTTCAGCTGGGTGCTTCTCACGATATTCGGGAATGTCACGACCCGGCCCGCGCTCCTGTTCCACGGCAATGCCTTCTACCCGTTCGGCAACACGCTGCCCTTCGCCGAGCCCCTGCTCGTTCCCGCGCTCGTGGCCGGACCGCTCCATGCGTGGACCGGCAACCCCGTGCTCGCGTACAACGTCACGCTCCTCCTGTTCTGGGCGCTCTCGGGCTGGGCGATGTACTGGGTGGCGTGGCGCGTGACCGGGTCTCGCCCGGCGGCGTTTCTCGCGGGGATGATCTTCACGTTCGCGCCGTATCGGATCGACCACTACATGGAGTTCCAGATGGAGATGGCGTTCGGGATCCCGCTCGCCATCTACATGCTCGTGCGGTTCCTCGAGACCCAGCGCGGGCGCTACCTCGTCGCGCTGGTCGCGACCTTCTGGATCCAGGCGGCCTCGGTCTGGTACTACGCGATCATCCTCTCGCTCGGGCTCGGGGCCGTGGTCCCCCAGTTCCTGGCGCTCCGCTGGGGCGGGTGGCGGCCCCGTACCCTTCTCGTCGCGGCGCTCGGCGGGCTCGCCCTGCTCGGCGCGCTCGTTCCCCTGGCGGCACCCTACTTCCTCACCCGCGCGGAGCTCGGCCTCGAGCGGAGCCTGGCCGACGCGATCCCGCGGTCCGCGAATCTCGGCTCGTTCGTCGAGGCGCGAGCCAACTGGCTCTACCGCGTCTTCACCGTGGAGCGCGCCTGGGAGGCGTCCCTGTTCCTCGGGCTGGCGGGTCTCGGGCTCGGCGCGGCGGGGTTGGCGTGGCTCCGTAACGCGCACGAGTCGGGCGGGCGCTTGGATCGCGCGCTCCGGTGGATCGCGGCCGGGGTGCTAGGGGGCCTGCTCGGCACCATCCTGCTCGAGGGCGGCGTCCGGATTGCCGGCGTCTCCTTCGCACCCTTCACGGAGCTGGGCGTGGCGCTCCTCGGCATCGGTCTCCTGCGCCAGTCGATCGAGGGCTGGCAGCGCTGGCGCAACGGGGCGCCGGACCGCCGCCTCGCGGAGCGCGACTGGGTGCGGCTCATGCTCGGCCTCGGGGGCGTCGCCGCGCTGCTCTCTCTCGGCCCGGTCGTCGCGCTCGAAAGTTCGGCGGCCGGCCGATCGACGAGGGCCTCTACGCGTGGCTCTGGCCGCACGTGGTGCTCTTCCGCGCCATCCGGGGACCGACACGGATCGGCATCCTCGTGATCTTCGCCGGGGCCCTTCTCGCGGCGCTCGGCGCGAAGTGGCTGCTCGCGGCGCCGCGCCGGCGCTGGGGAGTGGCCGTCGTGGGCGGGCTCGGCGTGGCGCTCGTCCTCGAATACGCGTGGATGCCGCTGCCGTACCGGCTCGAGGCCTCTCCCGCCCGCGAGGTCGACCTCGCGCTCCGGGCGGACCGGGCGGACGTCGCCGTCCTGGAGTGGCCGCCGAACGTCGAGGTGGTGGACGTGGACGCCATGTTCCGCTCGCTCGCGCACGGCAAGCGCGTGGTGAACGGGCTGTCGGGATTCGTGCCTGCGCCCCTCCGGGATCTCTCGCAGCTCCTGAGCGCGCCCGATGCGCCGTTCCCCGCGGCGGCGCAGGCGGCTCTCCAGCGCATCTACCCCTTGCGCTATCTGGTGGTGCGGCTCACCGACCATCACCTGGCCCACGCCTGGCAGCCCACGTGGCAGCGCCTGCGCCGGACGCCGCCGCCGTTTCTCCGGCATCGCGGGACGTACGGCGGCGACGATCTCTACGAGATCCTGCCGGCGCCCGAGCGGGGCCTGGCGCTCGAGCGCTGGGTCTCCTACGACTTCTTGGTGCAGCACCCCCTGCTCGAAACCTCGGTACGGCCGATCGCGCGCCGGCCGGGCCGCGCGGCGTGGGTCGAGCTGACGCTCAACGACCGGCGCCTCACGCGCGTGCCGCTCGACCGACCCCGCCTGCTGCGGCATCGGCTCGAGCCGCCTTACCATCGCGCGGCGCCGAACGTGATCCGCCTCACGTACGGGTACGAGCGGGTCGGTCGACGCCGACCGGGGGCCGACATCGGCACTACCGGGGTGCGGAGCCCGGTCGACCTCGTCGTGCTGAGCGGCGGTCACTCGCACGGCGACGTGGGCTCGGTCCGCATCAACGCCGTCGAGCACGCGCGGAACCGTCGCGGCTACAACCTGGTCGCGCTCGATCCGGCGGGCCGGGTCCTCGGCGCCGAGACGTTCGACACGTTCTTCGATCCCGCGGCCGTCCGCCAGCTCGCGCGGTGGGTGGCGGCGCTTCCGCCGGGCAGCATCGTCGCGGGGGCCGTCCGGGACGAGGCGTCCGGCCGCCTGGACCGCACGGCCATTCGCGCCCTCGGGACGCTCGGCGTTCGAGGGGACCTCCGCGGCCGCTTTCGAGACTCGCACGCGTTCGTGGGCGTGAAGGGCGCGGCGCCCAGCACGGCGCTCGAAGACGACGGCCCGCGGCAGATCAGTCTGGTCGTGGGCGACGTGGACGCCGGGGAATTCTCGGGCATTGGGTCCGCCGGGCTCGAGCTGACGACGTTCGCCCTACGGAGCGGAGACCGGGCGGGGACGGACCGGCCGGCCGCAAACGGTGGTGGCGCCGGCGGGAATTGAACGACCGTCTTCCTGTTGGCGCGCGCGGCGGGCCGGCCGCAACAGCTCTCGACGCTCACCGGGTCGAAGTGGACCACGGCCACGTTCGCGCGAGGAACGTGAACGACGCACTTCCGCCTGGCGCGGCCCCCGAGGCATCGGCGCGCGGGACCCGCTTGTCCGATCCCCGCGTGGAAGACTGGAATCCCCCGGCGGCGGCGAGCCACGGGCGGGCGCGGCTGGACGAAACGACCAAGGGCTCCGGGCACGCGGCCCCGGAGCCCTCGAATCCAGATCGTTCGACGGAGCAGAGGAATGGTGGAGGCGGTGGGAATTGAACCCACGTCCGAAGACCGTCAGACCGAGCCCGCTACACCCATAGTCCGCGTTTTAAGTCTCGCCGACCGACGCTCCCGCGGACGGGATCATGGCCGGACCAGCCTGTTCTTTCTCGCGCCGCGTTGCCCAGGCACGCTCGCGGCGCCAGCCGGCAGAATTATGACGCCCGGCCCCCTCCCCTGCTGGCGCGAGAAAGGCGGACGTCGCCGCTAGTTAGGCGGCGAGAGCTAGCTCTTGTTCGGCAGCTATAGCCGACCCACCTTTTGACGAGGTGATGGGCGCCCTCGAGGTGCTGACTCGGACGTCGTGATCCCCGTCGAAACCGATCGCCCCCGTGTCCTCCTTGCTCAGCGCGATCGCTCGCGCAAGGCCCGCGACATGTCGCGGCGCTCCTCGCGGTCCCGGATCGCCTGTCGCTTATCCAGGGTTTTCCGGCCTCGAGCGAGCCCTAGCTCGACCTTGGCGCGACCCTGCTTGAAGTATAGGCGGAGCGGCACGAGGGTCAATCCCTTCTCCATGATCTTGCCGAGAAGTCTATTGATCTCGCGACGATGGAGGAGGAGCTTGCGAGGTCGGGTTGGCTCGTGATTGGCCCGGTTGCCCTGCGCGTAGGGACTGATGTGAAGCCCCAGGAGCCAGGCCTCGGTCCCCTCGATCTTGGCGTACGACTCCTTCAGGTCCGCGCGGCTGTCCCGCAAGGACTTCACCTCGGTCCCCTGGAGCACGAGGCCGGCCTCGTGGGTCTCAAGGATCTCGAAGTTGTGATGCGCCCGGCGATTCGACGCGACGAGCTTCTCGCCGCCGTCGCTGTTCCTCACGTCAGCGCTCCTTCATTCGGTCGGGGGGACTCCGCGCCTTGACGGGCCTGGGACCCGATGATAGCGTTGGGAGCCTGCTCGGCGCCGAAGTGGCGGAATTGGCAGACGCGCTAGATTCAGGGTCTAGTGCCCGCAAGGGTGTGGGGGTTCGAGTCCCCCCTTCGGCACCATCGGATTCTCGCACGGTTAGCCCGCAGCAGCCACCGGCCTTCTGTAACCGTTGCCGGCCTGGTGTCAGTCCTGGTGTCAGTGCGCACCAGCCGCTCCCCTCGCGCTAGGGCCTCGACCGCCTCCCGCTTGAGCCCCTCCCCGACGTGCGCGTACCGCTGCACCAGGTTGAGGCCCCCCTTCTCCGACCAGCCGCCGAGCTCCCGGATCGTCACTAAGTCCACACCAGCCAGCACGAGCCGGCTGGCGATAGGTGTGTCGGAGGGTGTGGAGCGTCACCTTGCCGGGGAGACCCGCTGCCTCGACCCAGGCCGGAAAGTGGTGCGTGACCTTACGGCAGTCGGGGAAGATCCTGGGCTCCCCCAAATGGTGGGGCACCCTGGCGAGCGTGTCTAGCACGACGCTAGAGAGCTCGATGTACCGGGGCTTGCCGCTCTTGGAGGTGGGGAGCGTCAGCAGGCCTCGCTTGCCGTCCACCTGGTCCCACCGGGCGACCAGGAGCTCCCCCCGGCGAGCGCCCGTGTAGAGGGCCACCTTGCAGAAGGCCGCATAGGGTGCTGGAATCACAGCGAGGAGCGTGTCCTCCTCCTCGGGCGACAGCCACCGTGTCCGGGTGTTCTGCTCCGAGAACATCGTCCGCTTCCGTACCGGGTTGCGCCCGGGGTGGCCGAAGTCCTCGATGCGGCGGTTGAACAGGTGGCGCAGCAAGGCCAGGTGGCGGTTGACCGTCGCCTTGGTGCGCATCTGCACGAGGTCCAGCTTGAACCGCTCGACGGCTTCCGGGGTGATCTCGTCCAGAGTCTTGCCGATGAACACGGCCTTGAGACGATTCAGCCAATGCTCGTCCGTGCGCCAGCTACGCTTGTGGGCCTTGCTCCACTCCAGGTAGTCCTTACCCCCGAGAGCGTCCCGATGGCGGCACTCAGGCCGAGCATCACCGGCAGGCGATCGGTCAGGAGGCGGGCGGTCGCGGCGGGGGTGACGAGCATGGCCACCACGAGGATGTTCCCCACCGCGCTCAGCGACACGACGATCGTGAGCGAGATCATCACCAGCAGCAGCAGGTTCACCCAGAACACCGGCACGCCCATGGCCTGGGCGGCCTCGCGGTCGAAGGCGACCAGCAGCAGCTCCTTGTGGAACAGGACGAGCAGCAGGAGCACCAGGGCCCCAACCACCGCCGAGAGCGCGATATCGTGGGTGGTCACGCCCAACACGTTGCCGAACAGGAAGGCGGCCAGATCTCGCGTGTAGTTGCGCGTGGTGCTGATCAGGACCACGCCGAGGGCGAACGACCCCGCGAACAGGACGCCGATGGCCGAATCCTCCTTGACCCGTCGCGTGGTCGCGAGCACCACGATCGAGGCCGAGGTCAGGAGTCCGAACGCGAGGGCCCCCAGGAACACGCTGCGTCCCAGGAGAAACGCAATGACCACGCCCGGAAAGATGGCGTGGGAGAGGGCGTCCCCGATGAACGAGAGCCCCCGCAGGACCACGTACGTGCCGATCGCGCCCGTGACCGCCCCCATCAGGATCACCTCGATCAGGGCCCGCTGCATGAACGCGTAGGCGAACGGGTCGACGAGCCAATGGACGACGGATGCCATCATTCGTGCTCGCGACCGAGGGGCTCGTGGACGTGGCGATGATGGGGGTGCTCAGCGGCGTGATGCGGGACGTGGGGTGGATGGGCGGACGCAGGCGGCGGCACGACGGTCGCGGCCGCCCCTCCCGGTCCCAGCATGATCACGGGACCGCCGTATGTCGCGGCCAAAATCTCGGCCGTGTACGTCTCCTGCGTCGGTCCGTAGGAGACCATCCGCAGGTTCAGGCAGCAGAGGCAGTCGCAGGCGCAGGACGCGTTGACGAGGTCATGCGTGGCGAGCAGGACGATCTTGCCCGTCTGGCGCCCGCGCTCGATGATCGTCCGAATCACCTCCTGGGTCTGTGCGTCGATCCCGTTGAACGGCTCGTCGAGGAGGAGGACATCGGCGGCCTGGGCGAGCGCCCGGGCCACGAAGACCCGCTGTTGCTGGCCGCCGGAGAGCTGGCCGATCTGCGTGTGGCGGAGCTCCCACATCCCGACCTGCCGGAGCACCTCGGCCACGAGCGCCGCATCGGCGGCGCCCGGCCGACGGAGCCACCCCACATGGGGGTAGCGGCCCATCATGACGACATCCCACACGGTGACCGGAAAGTCCCAGTCGACCATCTCGCGCTGAGGGACGTAGGCGATGCGCGACCGCATGGCGACGGAGGGATGGCCGAACAGCGTCACCGACCCGCGCACGATCGGCACGAGGCCGAGGATGGCCTTGAGGAGCGTGCTCTTGCCCCCGCCATTCGGCCCGATGATGCCGATGACCTGACCTCGCGTGATGCGGGCATTCACGCCGCGGAGCACGACCTTCTGCGGGTACGCCACCGTCAGATCCCGGATGACCAGGTCCGCGTTCGTCCGGTCCTCGACGCCCGCGAGCGCCCGCGCAGCGGTCGGCCTGGTCGCCATGTCCATGACCTTACTTCAGGGCATCCGCGATTTTTCGGGCATTCGCGCGCCACATCCCGTCGACGGTATCCGCGCCACTTCCCGCCGGCCCCAGCGAATCCCCGTAGAGATCCTCGACGATCTTCACCCCGGCTTCCTTCGCCAGCGTCGCGGCCAGCTTGGGGTTGACGTTCGACTCGGCGAAGATCGCCTTCACCTTCTCCCGCCGGATGGTCTGGAGGAGCTTCGCCGTCTCCCCGGCGGAGGGCTCGGCCTGGGTCGACACGCTCGGGATCACGGCGCCCACGATCTTGAGACCAAAGGCCTTCGCAAAGTACCCGAGGGCATCGTGGTTCGTCACGAGCTTGCGGCCGCCGGGCGGGATCTCGTTGAGGATCGCCTGCACCTGGGCCCGTGCCTCGTCGAGCCGCTTCTTGTAGGCCGTGGCCTGCGTCTCGTAGGCGGTTTGGTGTGTCGGATCGAGCTTGGTGAGCGCGGCGACGATGTCGTCCACCATCGTCTTGGCATTCGCCGGATCGTGCCAGACGTGCGGATCGTCGACGGCCTTGCCGTCCTCCTCACCCTTCTGGAGGCGCACCCCCCGCGTCACCGTCACGACGGTCGCCCGCTTCCCCGCCTTCAGCGTGCGGTCGAGCCAGTCGTCGAGGCCGATCCCGTGCCGGAGGACGAGCGTCGCGCCCTCGATCGCCACCAGGTCGCTCGCCGTAGGCTCGAACTCGTGCGGGTCGACGCCCGCCGGGATGATGCCCTTGAGCTCGATCAGGTCGCCGGCGACCGCCGTCGTCAGCGCGGTGATCTGCACGGTCGTCGCGACGACCTTGGGCCGGTCCGCCCCCCTGGACGGTCCGGCGGCCAGGACAATGATGAGGCCGATCAGCGCGGCGGCGAGAATCGCGCGGACATATGCGAGGGAACTCATCGGGAGGCTCCTTTGTCGGTCAGAGCCGACTGGCCGGAGTGCAGGGTCGGCGCCTCGGCCGCCCGCCCGAGACGGCGGACCCGCAGGATGCCGGACCACAGAAGCAGAACCAGGCCGAACATGCAGGCCACGGTGGCGCCGGTGGGCAGGTCGAGGAGAGCCGAGGCCAGCATGCCGAGGACGCTGACCCCGGTCCCGAACGCCCATCCCACCAGGAGGCGAGTGGAGACAGCCCCGCCCACGGCGATCCCGGCCAGGGCCGGCACGATCAGGTACGAGAACACCAGCAGCACGCCCGCCACCCGGACCGAGCTGGCCACCACCACCCCGAACGAGGCGTAGAAGAGGAAGTCCCAGAGACGGACCCGCCAGCCCTCGCGGTAGGCGGCCGCGGGGTCGAGCGAGATCAGGAAGAAGGGGCGTCGGCAGCACCAGTGGAACAGGCCGACGGCCGCGTAGAGCGCCGCAACCTTGGCCACGTCGGGCCACCGGACCGCCAGAATACTGCCCACCAGCATCGTCCGGAGATGCTCGGCGCCGTGGGGCGAGCGATCGGCGAGGAGCACGGCGGCCGCCGACGACACCGCATACACGACGCCGATCACCGCCTCCTGCGACACGTGCCGCGTCCGGCTCCGGGTCAGGGCGAGGACGAGGGCCCCCAGGATGGTCGCGGTGAGACCGAACCAGTACGATCCGGGATCCTCGGGGTCGAACCCCACCAGGAACGCGGCCGTCGCCCCCAGGGCCGCGATCTGGGCGAGCGCGATGTCGACGAACACGACCTCGCGCGCGATCACGTGAATCCCGAGGTACGCGTGGATGCCCGTCAGCACGAGACACATCAAAAACGGCGCCCACATCAGGGCGAGGAGGTCGCTAGCCATGGCGGAGATGGGTGCTCCCTATCGGAGGGCGTGGGCGAGGGTGTTCACGTTGTAGGCCATCCAGTCGAGGTAGGTCTCCGTGCCCTTGACGGCGCCGGCCCCGGGGGCCAGGGGGACGACCCGGGCTCCCGTGTCCGCCGCGAGGCGATCCGCGAGTTTGCGGTCCCCCCAGGGCTCGAGGATCAGCGCCTTCACGCCGTCCGCCTTCATCTGGGCCGCGAGGCGCACGAGATGGCCGGGCGCGGGCGGGATGCCGGGGCGCTCCTCCACGGTGCCCGCCAGCACGAGCCCATAGCGGGCGAAGAAGTAGTTCCACTGACTATGGTCCACGACGAGCTTGGCGCCCTTGAACGGGGCCATCGTCTGCGCCCAGGCCGCCATCGCGGGCTCCAGCTTCGCGAGGAATGCCTGCCGGCCCTGCTCGAAGACGGCCCGCTGCTCGGGTGCAACCCGGGCGAGCCCGTCGACGATGTTGGTCGTGATGATCGGCGCCATCCCGGGATCGAGGGTGTAGTGCGGGTTGCCGGCCGGATGGACGTCCCCCATCGACCGGTCCACCTTCCCCGACGGCACCTCGAGGACCGGAATGCCGATGGACGCGTCGACCCGTCCGGACGCGCCGGGAATGAGCCGAGGGTTGTTCGCGCCCTGGATGGCCACTTCGGCCCAGCCGTCGAGCTCGAGGCCATTCAGCACCACGAGATCGGCCCGCCGGAGCTTCACCATCTGGGACGGGCGGATCTCCAGATCGTGCGGGTTCTGGTTGCCGCGGGCGAGCGAGTCCACCTCGACGAGATCCCCGCCCGACCGCCTCCGTCAGCGCCTTGAGGTCCGTCGTCGAGGTCGACGACGCGGATCCTGGCGGCGCCCGCCACCGGGAGGGTCCCCGGCGCCGAGTCGCCGAGGCCAGGGCGAGTCCGAGGCCAGCGAGGATCGAGTGCCCAACGCGGAGCGTGTCGCAGGGCTGCGTCGTCGCATGGCCAGTCCTCCCTAGAAGAGATCGGCCGGGTGAGCGCCCAGGATGAACGTCGCCTGGAACAGGAGCTCGTCGATCGTGTCGGGCGAGCCGAAGCCGGACCGTTCCGTGTGCTTGTACCCCAGCCGGAATCGGAGGAACTCTGTCGTCGAGAAGCTGATGTACGGTCCGATGGCCCACTCGTGTCCGGCCATCGACGGATCCTCGGTCCAGTCGTAGCGCAACCCGAACACCCACGGCCGCCAGGGCTGGACCTCGGTCCAGACGTAGAAGCCGTAGGCGTCCCGCGTCTCGAACTCGGTCGCCGACGCCGGCTCGGTCGCCTCCTGGCGCAGGCGCCTCCGCATGAGGTCCGCGGCCACTCCGTCCTCCGTCGAGGCCGGCGTCACGGGATTGTTCCGGTGGGCAAAGAAGATCTCGCCCCCGCCGGTCACGAGCGGATGGCGCCAGCTCTCGGGCGTGTACTTGAACTTGGCGTCGACGCCACCGTAGCTGGCGTGCTTGTCATCAGTGGTCAAGCCCGTCATCCCCGAGACGCCCAACTGCATGGCGAGCGTGTCCGTCAGATCGACGAAGGTGCGCAGCCGGCCGGTGACGAGCGGATCCCGCAGCGTCCCCCCGCCGAAGGCGACGTCGTTGTCGCCGTCGAAGATCCCCAGGATGGCCTGGACGTAGAGCGGCGTCGGCGCGACCCAGGCGATCTCGGCCCCGTTCTCGACGAGCCCCTCTTCTCCGAAGAAGCGCACGTAGACGTTCGGATTGTCGATGAACGGGCGGTCGTGCTGGTGGAACTCGTTCAGGTACCCCCAGCGGAGCCGCATGCGGCCGAGCTTCGGCTGGAAGCCCCAGGGAATCGCCATCAGGGTCAAGTTCGCCTCGGCGAGCTCGACGCCGAGCGAGCGCGTCCCGTCTTCCTCGAGCTCGTCACCGGCCTCGACCCGCACCTCGGCGCGGGCATAGGGGTCGATCTGGCCGAAGAAGCTCAACTCGATTTCCCGAGGAAAGACGCGGTTCTCCTCGCCCTGAAGCGAGCCGACCCGCGCTTGCTCGACCCGCTTCGATGTGAGGCTGCCCGCGAAGTCTCCGGTCACCCCCATGTCGAAGAGGAGCTGGCCGGACCCACGCCGTTCGTACAGGGCGAACGGTTCCCTCGGGCGGGCCAGGTCCAGGGCAGAGAGCTGGGAGGACGGGCGCGGAGCCGTCGCCGGTGCGCCGGTCGCAACCGGGGCCGGAGGGGTCGGCGCGCCGGCCGCCGGTGACGGGGGCGGGACCGCCGGCTGCGCTTCGAGACGCTGGAGCCGGTCCGTCATGTCCTGGATCGTCTTCTGGTACTGCTGCTGCATCAGCTGGAGCTGCTGTTTGAGCTGCTCAAGCTCCTGGCGGAGGGCCTCCGCCTCCTGCGCCAGGGCCGGACTGGCGACAAGTCCCAGACCAAGGACCAGGCACACCATCACCAACACGCGCATGGCGACGCTCCCTGTTCATGAGAGGGGGCTGTGTTCGTGACCGCGCGGGATCGCGGCGGTCAGTGCGCGAGAACGGGGAGGGGCGTCTGGGGAGGAGGCGCGCGCGGATCAAACGACGGGCGGCTGACATCGGGGAATCCGCGGACGAGGACCACAGGCACGGGGTCGGGAGCCGCCGCCAACGGCGCCACGGCCGGCACCGACGGGAGCGGCGTCGCAGGTCTCGGCACCGCGAGCCAGACGAGCGGACATTCCTCGTCGTAGAAGCCGACACGGTCGTGATCGTGAACCGCGGGCACGGTGCCCGCCACGAGGATGGCCAGGAGCACACCGAAGAGACTGCCGACTTGCCGTGCATGGCGCCGGCGCGCGGGGATCGTGTCGCAATCGGCCTGTAGGTGCGGGCGCACGCGCATCATCGCGCGCACCGCTGGCAGCGTCCGAAGAGGCGCACCTCGTGCTCGCTGACCTCGAACCGTCGCGTCCGGCGGACGTAGCGGGTCAACCGGGTCAGGACCGCGTCCGCGAGCCAGCAGCCGTCCAGGTCCTCGATCCGCCCGCAGCCCTGGCAGATCAGGTGGTGATGATGCCCGGTGAACTCCTCGCCGAGCTCGTATCGACGGCTGCCCCGGGTGGCATCCGTGGGTCGCACGGCGTCCGTGGGCCGGACGAGGCGAAGCCGCACGAGCAGGTGAACAGTGCGGTACACGGACACAACATGCGCACGGGTGCCGCCGAGGCGCTGGTGGATCTCGGCGACGGTGAGGGGCTCGCGGCTCTCCGCGAGCACATCGAGCACGGCGCGACGGGGGCCTGTCAGGCGCAAACCTCGGCGGGTAAGCAGGTGCGGCAGAGTCTGCCGAGCTTCGGCTGAAGCCACCACGCTCATATGCAACTCACTTGCAGGCTAGCTCTAGGGTCCGAGGATTGTCAAGACTCTGGCGCAACCCGTCGGAGGCCCGGGGTGGCCCGCGAGTCGCGCCTGCGGTGCGAGGCCCTTGCGATGAGGCGTCAACCCGCCGCTGTAGATCGATTGGGGCTCGGACGCCATCCCCGTCTATTGCCAGCGCTGACCTCTGGCACGCCGGCGATGTCCGCGTCGACTAGGACGCCCCACCTTCCTCTCGGGCTTGGATCGCTCTCAAGACACCATCGGCAATCCGCCGAGGGCGCTCGCCGATACCTCGAACCTCGGCCGCGGACCCCCGCGGGTCGACTTCGATGACCTTGGTCCGCGCGGAGACCGGATCCGGTTGCGTGTGAGACCGGACACCCCAGCGAGCGGTGCGGTCAGTACCGCGAGACCGATCTCGGCGATCTCCCTCCTTGACGACTGCACGCCGATATGCCCTTCGTACGGAAGACGCCATCACACGGAGCATAGACATAACGGTCCGGGCGCGCCCGCCCAGCCGGGCGAGGTTCACCGGCCAACGGGAGGCACGCTTCCTCGGTCAACACAGTCCCCAGCCGCTCCAGCTCGTCTCGACGACGACATCCGCGTGGCGTTCCGGAACAAGACCTGGACCGAGGCCGATCGTGAACGGCGCCAATCCGCGCTGCACCTCGGGCTGGGCGTGCTTCCGCATTGGGCATCCACGAGGATGGCGGGCTCGTCCGCGAGCAACGGCCCCAGTGCGCCGACGTAGATCGGATTGTCCGATGAGACGCCAGCTCGTCCCTCACCTGAATCAGGTCGTCGGCACGCCCGGCATGCACGCCCTCGAGGACAGTCTGGCCATCGAACATCGTGTCCGCGAAGGCCATGCCTCGTCGAAGCGTCGCTGGCATCACCACGTCATGGATCACGACTGTGTAGCCATCCACAAACAGACGGTCGCGACCGCTGATCCGACTACCCGGACCACGGACCATGTCGTCACGGTGCCGTCCACACCCGAATCATAGCCCGAGGTCAAACACGAGCGTGTGGACCCACCGTCACCCTCCTGCCCCGAGTTTTCAGCGTCTCATCATGGGCCACCTGCTTGGTGCCATGCTCGCCCCGAGCCATGCGCGCCGACTCTCCCGGCGGCGCACCGTCCCCGGTCTTCAGGTTCGCGCTCGCGAGGTGCCAGACGAGTGTGCGCCGCGCGAGGAGACGGAGAGAGCCCAATGAGGAGGCGCTTGTCGAACCCATGCGCTCTCCCGTCGTGTACAACAGGTCGGGGTCCCAGTGCGGCGTGTTCGCTGGGGTCGAGGCTACAAGGCGAGCGCGAGCCGCATGGAGTCTCCTTCGGGAGGCCGCGCACGTTATCCTGGGACTCCGGAGCACTACCATGTCATCCCCCACCGCAGCCCCGCGTCCCAAGGCCGTGCTCGTCGGCGTGCAACTTCCAGGCGTCACCGACGCGGAACAGCGGGCGTCGCTGATGGAGCTCACGCGCCTGTGCAAGACGCTCGGCTTCGAGGTCGTCGGCGAGGTGACGCAGAAGCGCAAGGGCCCCGCGCGCTGCTCGGCGAGGGCAAGCTGGTGGAGCTGGCCGCCTGGACCGGCGGCACGGGCATCGTCCCCAAGGGTCCCCCCGGCAAGAAGAAAGCGGCCGAAGAAAACGAAGAGGAGGACGAGACCGAGCCGCGGCGCCTCGACGCGTCGCCCGCGCCCACCGGGGAGCCGCGCGCCACCGTCGTCGTCATCGACCACGAGCTGTCGCCTCGTCAGCTCCACCACATCGAGCGCGCGACCCGGCCGCGGCGGTCCTCGATCGCACGGGCGTGATCATCGAGATCTTCCACCGGCACGCGTCGAGCCGACCGGCGCGCCTGCAGGTCGAGATTGCGCGGCTCACGTATGTGGCCCCCCGGTTGCGCGTGACTGGCGGCGGCGAGCGCCAGCGCGGCGGCATCGGGCAGAGGGGCACGGGCGAGTCCTCCGTGGAGCTCGATCGCCGCAAGATCCGCGACCGCATCTCCGAGCTCAAGACGAGCTGGCCGCCATCGACGACGAGTCGAAGACGCGACGGGCGAGGCGTCAGGAAGCGCCGCGCGTCGCGCTGGTCGGATACACCAACTCGGGCAAGTCGTCGCTGATGCGCGCCCTCACCGGCTCGCACGTGCTCGTCGCCGACGAGTTGTTCGCGACCCTCGACACCACCGTCCGTGCGCTGTGGCCCGAGACTCGGCCGCGCATCTTGGTTTCGGATACCGTGGGTTTCATCAAGAAGCTCCCCACGACCTCGTCGCCAGCTTCCGCTCGACGCTCGACGAGGCGCTCGAAGCGTCCCTGTTGCTGCAGATCGTCGATGCGGCCGACCGGTCTTCCGCGCTCAGATGCAGGTCACCCGCGAGGTGCTGGACGAGATCGGCGCCGGCGACGTGCCGTGCATCCTCGTCCTCAACAAGATCGACAAGGTCGCCCAGACCGATAGGGACGAGCTGTTGAAGGAGTTCCCTGCCGCGCTGCTCGTCTCGGCCAAGGACCCGGCGGATGTCCGGCGCGTGCGGGATGCGATCATCGGGCCTTCGAGGCGAACATGATCGAGGTCGACCTCGTCGTCCCGTACGACGCGGGCCGCGCGATCGGCGAAATCCACAAGGTCCACGTGATATCGGAGTCCTACGAAGGGGACGGCGTGCACTACCGAGTGAGGGCGCCGGAGGCCGCGATCGAGCGGATACGCGATGCTGCGCTAGAGGGCGCGGTCGAGGAACCTTGTCGGGTGACAAGACTCCCCGTTCCTCAACATCCAGTACGTGGCTTCGGCGAGATGCCGGGCCAGCGCCCCAATGGCCTTCGCGTGACCCTTGCACCGGCCACGCGTTCATAGACGGCTCACGTGGCGGGGCGATGTGCGCCCGCGCGTCAGACAGATCGCGTTCGCCGCTTCGCATAGGCCCACTTGAGGTACCGGTTGACGTCGGACGCGAGGGACCAATCGGCTCTTTCCCCCCGCTCGCGTGGACCCGCGGTCCCCGCGTAGCTCGCCACCTTCTCGGCGGTGGCAATCGCGTGACGTCCCCCACCTCGAGGGCGAGACCGCCGGCAGCGTCACCCACCCCCCGGGCAGCGTCAGCAGCTGTTGAATCACCGGGCTCGACTTGAAGGTGGTCTGGATCCGGCGCTCCAATTCGCCGATGGTGCTCCAGACTCTCGATCCTGCTCGAGGAGTCGCGCGGTGGCATACCCGAACGCCACCAATGCCACGGAGACATCCTGTCGCCCGTGGGCCTGAGTATCTCTCGTGTCTTCGACGGTCAAGGACTCGCTTAATTGCTCGCTCTTGGCCACCTACTTCTTCGTCGGATGCTGCGCGACGACGGTGCCGCCCTGCGGAATTGTGTGTTTCAGCGCGTTCAACCAGATGTTGGCCATCACCCGGTAACCCTGCTCGTTCGGGTGGAGGGGGTCACGATCGGGCGCGAGCCCGAACAGGTCCCGGTTGTTCATGCCATCGAAGATCTCGGCCAGCACGATCCTCCGCCGACGCGAGGGACGGATAGGCTGTTCGCCGCGTCGATGACGTCGTGGGCGCACGGGTCGTTCCGGAAGTTCGGAGGAATTGTCCCGAGCAGCGGGATCTCTGATTGGCCTTCGCGCGCTCGACCATGGTTCGGTGTTCGCCGATCAACGCGGCGTCGTCGCAGCGGCTCGCGTTGTCGTCCCTCCATAATCAAGATGAAGCCGGGACGATCGCTGCGGGGAACCTCACTGATCCGGGTGGCGCCACCCTGGTCCAATTCGCCGCCCCGCCCGCGGTTGGTGACGCGCCAGGCTGGGTCGAGTTGCTGGAGAAGTCCCTGAGGATGTTCGGATAGTTGTTGCTGGTCTCGAGGGCGGCCCGGATCCTCCGCTCCTCTAAGACACCGAGTGTGGCTGTCACCGAACGCGGTAACCATCCGAGGGTTGTTCGAGCCCAAGTCGACTTGGGCCGTCCTGCCGTCCCCGCACTGGGCCCGGTGGTGTCACTCGAGTGCCCACACCCGAGGACGGTGACGGCGAAGGTCAGCACACACGCCGACAGGCTTGCGATCCGCTGGAGGCGCGTCATGGCCCCTCTCGTCGGGACGAGGGCGCGAATGATCTCCTCCGCACACCAGGCTCATTGGGTACGCAGCCCCGGATTATTTGGATCGCACCCACGCGCGCCGCCTTGTCCGCGAGCCGTGTCATCGCGCGGCGGTCACCCAGGCGGCACGGATTTGTCGCTGCGCTCCGACACGCGGCGTCAGTCCTCCACACGCTGATAGACCTCGATCGTCGGGGAGATGAAGTATCCCTCGAACATCGGGTCCAGCTTCCGGTAGAAGCGCCAGTTCAGGTATCGCGCCCGGAAGCGCTGGGCGAGGCGGTAGGGAAGCACGCCCCGGCGCACCGTGTCCCACATGGCAACGTTGCCGTCCTGCTCCCGGTAGGCCCGGGCGTAGTGCAGGCTGGTCAGCACCACGTAGTCGGGACGCTGGTAGGCGACGAGGCTGGCATCGCCCTGTACTGGAGGAGTTTGACCACCCGGGTCCCTTCGGCTTGGCAGGTACCATTCGGCGCCCACCGTGAGGACATCGTGTCCCTCCGCCATACGCTGCTGGAGCCACCGCTGGGCCTGAAGCCGCGTTCGTCGGTGAATCGAGCGGTGGTGGAGACCGTGAACGCCACCGTGTAGGCGAGCACGGCCGCCAGGCCCGCGCCCGTCCATCGCCGGACGGCGGCGGCCGGGGCCGTCAGCCCCGCGGCCAGCGCGAGCGCGGGCGCGATCAGGAGCACGGGCTCAAACGGCAGGTAGTACCGGATCGGCACGAAGTCCCAGCTCCCGATGATGCCCAGGTAGAACGCCGCGTACCCGAACGGCACCACCAGGACGCGACGCCACCGGACCGCGCAGTAGATCACCCCTCCGAGCAGCGCGGCGTAGAGCGCCACACCAAAGCTGAACGGGAACGCGGCGCCGAACTGGTACACGTAGGGCCGGTACTGCCAGCCGGGCGCCCAGAGGTTGAAGCCGTAGTCGAGGGTCCGCACGTGCGTACAGTTCGCGCTGGAAGGCCCTCCAGGTGGCGTACCACCTGAGGAACACGTGCGGCGACGCGACGAACAGCGCCGAGAGCGCCGCCGCCACGCTCACGGCGCCCCAGGCGACGAGCTGGGAGACGCGAAGTCGCCGCTCCCAGAGGGCCGCGAGCGCGGCCAGCGCGATCGCGACGGTGGCGAACGCCCCATTGAACTTCGTGCCGGTGGCCAACCCGGCCAACGCGGCGGCGAATGCGAACCGACCCAGCTCGGGCGCTGGTACGCGCACACGGCGGCGGTGACGCTCGCCGTCATCCAGAACGTCAGCGTGACATCGGTGACCGCGAAGTGACTGTCCCAGACATGGAGCGGCATGACCGCGAGGAACGCGGCGCCGAGGAGCGGCGCGGCCCCGACGGGGCGACCCGCCGCAGCAGAAGGTAGAGCACCGCCACCGTCGCCGTCCCGAACAGGACGCTGACGCTCCGGTACGCCAGGACGAGCCCCGACGTCCCCGATCCCGGCCAGAGGACCCGCAGGAGGCTCCGGACCAGCACGCAGGCCTGGTAGAAGAACCCTCCGTAGAAGTAGTCGTGCGGATCCAGGTTCCGCCAGCTCATCGCCCACGATCCCCAGCACCGTGTTCTCGTCCGGGTTCAGGTCGGTCCGCTCCGGCAGGCCCCACCGAGCCCGTAGATCCGCAGGGCCAGCGCGCCCGAGCAGGTGACGGCGAGCAGCCCCCACTCCCACGTGGAGCGAGGGTGGCAATGCGAGGTGGTAGCCAGCGCGGCGCGATGGCGGCGGGTGGCGCCGGACTCGTCGTGGCCGTCCCCATGCTCACGGGTCAGCTCGCCGGGCGACACGTCCGGCCCCTGCGGGGGCGCGACCGCTCCCCGCGCGCTAGACGGCGGGTCTCCCTATCACTCGGCTTTGCCGGAGGCCGCGGACCGGTACAGGGCGTCGACCATCCGCGCCGCGCGCAGGCCGTCGTAGCCGCTCGGGACGGGGTCGGCTCGTCCGGGATGGCGTTCGTGGAGGTTCCTGCAGGTGGCGCCGCCACGACGGGTCCGGCTTGGCCAGGGCCGGGATCTCGATCGTGGTGGCAATGGGCTCACCGTGGCGCCCAAAGACGTGGGCTGACACCTGACCCTGGATCTGGTCGTTGTCGTCACCAGGTGCCGGGCGTGCCAAGGATCTCGAGATAGAGGCATTCCTGCCACTTCCAGGAGGCGTGGAGGTTGGCGACGGGCCATCGGCGGTCCGCAACAGCCCGAAGGCGTTGTCTTCGCAGTCGCTGGCCGCTGACCCGCACCGCGCCGTCCGGCGCCTCCTCGCACAGGTCGAGGGTGTGCGTGAGACATCCCTGGCCCTCGAGCGAACCCCGCGCCCATGAACCAGCGCGCCAGATCGAGCAGGTGCACGCCGTTGTCGATGAGCGTTCCCCCGCCCGACTCGCCGGCATCCAGGTTCCAGAGACTCTTACCCTGGAAGCGGTCGGGATCCGCGGGGGACGAGCCCGTCACGAACCGGCTGTGCCCGATCCGGCCTCGGCATGCATCGGGCGGCCAAGACACCGTCGTCGAGAATCTGTCGCGCCCGGGCATGTGGTCATGGGCCCATGGTTGAAGTTCGTCATGAGCTTCGCCCCGGTGGTCTTCGCCGTCGCGACGATCTCCTCAGCCTCCTCCGGCGTCGTCGTGAGGGGCTTCTCGCAGGACGTGCTTCCCCTGCTTCATGGCCTCGATACTCATCTC
>CAVXVV010000050.1:0-107726 GCA_963765195.1 uncultured Candidatus Rokubacteria bacterium | reverse complement strand
AGACACCCTGTGTCAACCTCCCACGGGTTGAAGCACCGAGAGCGGTTGGGCGGCTCGGTGCTGAGTGATGTCGTAGGGGCGGCGATCCTGCCAGCACCGCCAGAGCACACGGACCCACGCGCGGGCGAGAATCCGGATGGCGTGGGGATGATCACAGCCGCGGGCCCGGGCGTGGGCATACACGCCGGCGGCCCAGGCCGAAGCGTGGCGCGAGTTGTCAGCCCACGTGGTGAGGGCCTGACGGAGGCGTTTGTTACAGGCCCAGCGGAAGACGACGCCCCGGTGTTTGCCGGAGGTGTGGGTCACAGGCGCGACTCCGGCTTCGGCGGCCAGCTGATCGGCGGTCGGGAAGCGGGCGCGGTCGTCGCCGAGCTCGGCGAGGATCTGGGCCGCGTTGACCGCCCCACTGCGTGGGAAGCTCTGGACGAGCGGGCCATCCGCGTGTTGGATCAACGCCGCCGTGATCGCCGCCGCGAGTTGTTGGATCTGGGCGACGAGCGGCGTAAGGACGGCGACCACGGCGTGGACCAGTTCGCCGCTGATCTCGGTCTCCGCCTCACCGGTCCGGCTCAGGGGAGCCTCGCGCAGGCGGGTCAGCAGCTCGAGCGCGGAGCGCCGACCGCAGTAGGCATGGCGCCGGAGGAACTGCGCCAGGCGGCGCTCGCCCAGCCGCTCCGCGCTCTGGGGCGTGGGGTAGCGCGTGAGGAAGGCCAGGGCGATCGGGGAGTCCACCTCGGCGAAGATGGTCGCGGCGCCCGGCCAGAAGCGCTCGAGGAGCGCGCGCAGCTGGTTGGCGAGGGCCACGCGCTGGGCGACGAGGTCATCGCGGCCGCGGACGAGAGCCCGGAGCGCGCGGGTCTCGTCGGCAAGGGGCTGCAAGGGGCGGAAGCGGTGCCCATCGGTGCGGAGCAGGTCGGCCAGGAGGTAGGCGTCTCCCGGGTCGCTCTTGCCACCGGCCGCGGAGTACCGGGGGCGGCTGGCCTTCACGACATTGGGGTGGATGGGGACGACCAGGAAGCCGGCCTCGAGAAGCGTGTCGACCACGAGGCCCGACGGGCGCTCGAGGGCGACGGGCAGCGTCGCCGGGGCCCCCAAGCGGGTCAGACGCTGGCCGAGCTCGGCCAGGCCCGCGGCGGTGTGGGACACGGTCCCGCGCCAGCGGACAGAGCCGGTCTCGTCGATGACGCACACCGCATGGGTCGTGGCGGCCCAGTCCAGGCCGACGAAGAAGGTCATTGCGCGCCTCCCTGGGACTGCGAGACACTGCCGCGGGAGAGGTCCTGCCGGTCGCTCACTGATTGGCGCTCTGGGCTTCAGCTGCCCTTGGCGCTCCACCCTGTGGCCGGTTGGGACCTCTCCTGGTTTGATTCGGGGGAGCGGGTCTCATGCTGGCCGTCGAGCGGCAAGCACTCTGGGCTCTCCCCGAACCCCGGGGCCGTCACCGCGGTCAGAATCTGCCGGCGGCGGCCCCGGCACCAAGAACCGCGATCGCTAGGCGCCCCTAGGCGCCACGATCTCCGGCCGACCCCTATCGCGGTATTCCCCCCTCTGAGGCTCCTGTCTCTCTTCCTCAAGGGGAGGGTAGGCCAGTGAGCACCCTGCCGGCACAGAGCGACGTGGTCGTCGTCGGCGGCGGGGTCGTCGGGCTCTCCGTCGCCTACGAGCTCGGGCGGCGCGGCCGGGCGGTGCTCGTCCTCGACCGCGGCGAGCACGCGGGCGTCGCGACGCGCGCCGCGGCGGGCATGCTCGCGCCGACCTCGGAGGCGGACCTCTCCGAGCGGCCGCTCGTCGACCTCGAGCTCGACAGCCTTCGTCGCTATCCGGAGTTTGTCTCGGGCCTGGAGGAGCTGACAGGCGAGCCCTGCGGCTACCGCACCGAGGGCACCCTTTGGGTCGCGCTCAACCGTGACCAGGACGGGGACCTCGAGCGGCTCTTCGCGATGCAGCGCGCCAAGGGGCTTCCCGCTCGCCGGCTCTCGGCGGCCGAGGCGCTGGCCCGGGAGCCGCACCTGTCCGGCCGCATCGTCGCCGGGCTGCTGGCGGAGGGCGACCACCAGATCGACCCGCGCGCGCTCGGCAGAGCGCTCGGCGCCGCGATCGCGCGCCTGGGCGGGCAAATCGTCACCGGGTGCCGAGTCGATCGGATCGAGCATGCGGGGGACGAGGTGGTGGCGGTCTCCGGCACGGTGGGCGATCGCGCGCTCCGCGTGCGCTGCCAGGTCGCGGTCCTCGCCGGCGGGGTGTGGAGCGAGGACGTGGACGCGCCGGTCCCTCCGCTGGGGCTGCGTCCGGTGAAGGGTCAACTGGTGCGGCTCGCCGGACCTGAGCTGATCCGTCACGTCGTCCGCTCGCCCGACGTCTATCTCGTTCCGCGGCGTGGCGGCGAGCTCCTGGTCGGTGCGACGATGGAGGAGCAGGGGTTCGACGCGCGGCCCATGGCCGGCGCCGTCCTGGACCTCCTGCGGGAGGCATGGAGGCTACTCCCGGGGGTCTACGACCTGGCCGTGGGCGAGCTGTCGGTCGGCTTCCGGCCCGCGCTGCGCGATCACCTGCCGGTGATCGGGCCGGCCGCGACCCGGGGGCTCTACGTCGCCACCGGCCATTTCCGGAACGGCGTCCTCCTCGCTCCCGCCACCGCCCACTATCTGGCGGAGTGGATCGTGGGCGGCGTGCCCCCCGCGGCGCTCGCGCCGTTCGGGCTCGAGCGCCTGGAGGCGCCGGCCGTGTCCGGGGGGCGTGGGGCGTGAGCGGGACGACGGTGCCGACGGTCGTGGAGATCGTGGTCAACGGCGAGCCCCGCCAGATCGCGGCGGCCAACGTGCGCGCGCTTCTCGGCGCCCTCGGCTACGACGCGACGGGCCGCGGGCTCGCCGTCGCCCGCAACGACGAGATCGTCCCCCGAGGGGAATGGGAGACGACCCCGGTCGCCCCGGGAGACCGGATCGAGATCGTCGGCGCGGTGCAGGGAGGATGACCGGAATGGCCGAGGATCGCTGGGAGCTGGCCGGGCTGTCGCTTCACTCGCGCCTCCTGCTTGGGACGGCGCGCTACCCGAGCCGCCAGGTCTTGCTGGATGCGCTCGACGCGTCGGGTACCGAGCTGGTGACCGTCGCCGTGCGCCGCGTGGGCCTGGGCGCCGGGGGGGAGAACCTCTACGAGGCGCTCCGCGCGAAGGGCCTCCACCTCCTGCCCAACACGGCCGGGTGCTTCACGGCGCGGGACGCCGTGATGACCGCCGAGCTCGGCCGGGAGGCGCTCGGCAGCGACATCGTGAAGCTCGAGGTGATCGCCGACGAGGACACGCTCCTGCCCGACGTGGAGGGGCTCCTCGCGGCGGCGCGCGAGCTCGTCGCCAAGGGCTTCCGGGTCCTCCCGTACACGAACGACGATCCCGTGATCGCCAAGCGTCTCGAGGACCTCGGATGCGCGGCGGTGATGCCGCTCGGCGCGCCCATCGGCTCCGGGCTCGGCATCCGGAACCCGCACAACATCGAGCTGATCCGGAGCCGCGCGCGGGTGCCCGTGATCGTGGATGCCGGGGTCGGCACGGCCTCGGACGTCGCCATCGCCTTCGAGCTGGGCGCCGACGCGGTCCTGCTCAACACCGCCGTGGCGCGGGCGCAGGACCCGGTCCGCATGGCCCGCGCGATGCGCCACGCGGCCGTGGCCGGCCGCGACGCCTGGCTGGCTGGCCGGATGCCGCGGAAGTTCTACGCCGAGGCGTCGAGCCCGTGGGAGGGACGCGTCCAGGCGGGACGGGACCCCGGCCGCTGACCGACGCCGGTCGAGCCGCGGGACCGGCCGCGCTGCCGCGTGTCATGCTCGTGACCGATCGGCGCGAGACGCAGGGACGCGATTTGGTCGAGGTCGTGGAGGCGTCGGTCGCCGGCGGCGTCGGCTTGGTCCAGGTCCGAGAGCGCGACCTGCCCGAGCCCGAGATCGCGGACCTGCTCCGCCGGCTCCTCGCGCGTCTCGAGGGGACCCCCGCGCGGCTCCTCGTGAACGGCCATGCCGACCTCGCTGCACGCCCTCGGAGTGGGCCTCCACCTGCCGGCGGCGGCGCCGCGCCCGGCCTCTATTCCCTCCCTCTACGGCCGCGCCGTCCACGACGAGGCGGAGGCGCGCCGAGCGCTCGCGGAGGGAGTCTCCTACGTCGTGGCCGGTCCAGTCTTCCCCACCGGCTCGAAGCCCGGGCATCCCGGCGCCGGGGTGGACATCCTCGCGAGGCTCGTCCGCACCGTTGCGCCCACGCCCGTCTACGCGATCGGCGGCCTCACGCCCGAGCGCGTCGTGTTCGTGCTTGCGGCGGGTGCCCACGGCGTCGCGGTTCGGAGCGCGATACTTTCCGCGCGAGACCCGAGGCGCGCGGCGCGCGCGTTCGCCGACGCCCTGTCCGCCGTGTGATCCCGCCGTCCGAGCCTGTCCTTGTGCCCACCTGGGGCGCCCTCTACGACTTGCGCCCGCTTTTCCTCCGGCCGTGCTTCATCTCGTGGCGAGTGACCGCCTCGTCGACTGAATGAGACTGCATCAGGTCGACGTCCCGCTTGGCCATCGCCGCCAGCCGTGTGTAGTGACGGTGGAGCACATCCAGTTCCTTCTCGGAGAGATCCTCGACGTTGACCAGCCGGTTGCTCGCCCCGTCGAGTGCGGCCACGATCTCGTTCAGCTTCAACTGGAGGGCCAGCGAGTCCTTATTCTGGGATCGCTGGATGAGAAACACCATCAGAAAGGTCACGACCGTCGTCCCGGTGTTGATCACGAGTTGCCACGTGTCGGAGAAATGAAACACGGGGCCGGTCATGCCCCACACCACGATAGTCGCCAGTGCGAGGCCGAAGCCTCTTGCGCTTCCGGTGAATCGCGTGATCGTGCGCGCCATAGCTTCCAAGCGTTGTCCGAGACCGCTGCTTCCCCTTCCCGTCATCGCCCGCACCTCCACACGGCGAGGCTAGCATGACGGCTGGACCGTCGCTCCGTGAGTGCGTTCGGCCTAACGATTCTGCCGTCAGTGCTGGTCCGGGCGGACGAGATAGTCAGTTCGACTGGCAGTGACCCACTAGCAGGCCAGGAGGCTTCGCGATGAAGACGATCGTGACCCATGTGTACCTGAAGCCAGGGGCGGGCCGAGATTGGGATGCCGTCATGCGCAGGCGTCTGTCGGCCGCGAGGGAGCGACACGGTTGGGTAGGAGGACAACTCCTTCGCCCCGCCGACCATGAAGATAAGCGAGTGATCGTTGGCACGTGGAGGACCCGCGCGGATTGGGATGGATGGCACCATGATCCGACATTTGCGGAGACACGGCAGCGGCTCGAAGGACTAGAGAGCGCACCCGCTGAACATTGGTGGCACGATGTCGTGCTCGATGTGCGAAAGGCTGCAGCTCCACCCTCGCCTACCTCCAAGTCCGCAGACAAGCGGAAAGCCAGAGGTAAGGCGAAGAGTCCACGAAGGCGCTCGGCCTGACGATCCCGCCCGCGGTGCTGGGGTGGACCCGTGTCCCTCGCTAAAATCTCGTCCGCCGTACCAAGTAGTTGATCCGTTTACCCCGTCGATCCGCCCGGCCCGGCGCGCCGCCCATCCTCACTCCTCTGATTCCTTCCTCGCCTTCCCGGAGAGATCGCGCCCGCGGCGCATGCGGCTCTGCGCGAAGTAGGCCTTCTTGAGATCCATCGCCGACAGCGCGGACTCTGCCTCCGCGACGTCGTGCTCGAGCCCGGCGACCTGGGCTTCGACGTCGGGATGCCCCTTCGCGATCCGCTTGAGGTATTCGAGCGCCTTGGACGCGGCGCCGCGCACCTCGCCCCGACGACCCTCGTAGTTCATGGCGTAGATGCGCTCGCTCGCTTCGAGGCGGATTCGCCGGGCCGCCCGGCTCACCACGTGGCTGTCCACGGGCTCAGCCTCGACTTCGGCATCGGGCGCATGACGGAACTCCACGACTCCGCTCGGCGACTTGAGCGCGTGTTCGGCGTCCTCCACCGCGACATCCAGCCGGGTCACGCTGCCTGACGGCCGGGCCGGCACCTCGATCTCGAAGAGCAGCTCCACGACCTGCTCCGACGTGAGCGCCCCCAGGCGCACGGCCGTCGCCTCGCTGGCGCGCTCGGCGGGAAACGCATCGAGGAGGCGCACCTGGACGTCGGGCGGGTGTTTCACGGTGACGCGCACGTCGCGCGCGACGGTCTCGAGCGCCTCGCCGACCTCGCTCGTGAGCAGATCCTCGATCTGCCGGCCGTTCTCGACGAAGTAGAAGCTGCCGCCCCCCGCGTCGGCCATGGCCTCGAGCAGGAGTTGATTGAAGTCGGCGCCGACGCCGAACGTGCTCGTGTGGACGCCACGGGCCCGCAGCTCCGAGACGTGCCGCGCGATCTCGGCCGAGTCCTGGAGTCCCACGTTGGCCAGGCCGTCGGTGAGCAGGAGCACCTTGCCGAGGCTCCGCGCCTCGACGTGCGCCGCCACCTGCTGCGCACCGTGGAGGTAGCCGTCGAACAGCGCGGTCGTCCCGCGCGGGGTGACCGCGCCCAGCGCCTTCCGCACGTCTTCCCGGACGGCCGGGGTGGCGTGTGCCGACGCCATGAGCACGTCGATCTGATCGTCGTACACGACCAGGGAGACGCGGTCCCGGTCGTCGAGCCGCGCAACAGCGCTCTCCACCGCCTTCTGCGCGAGCGGGAACTTGCTGGCCCCGCCCATGGATCCAGACCGGTCAAGCACGAGCGAGAGATTGAGCCCGGCGCGCTCGCGGCGCCGTTCCAGGCGCGGCGCGCGGAGCTCGAGCAGCACGAAATGCGTGTCGCGCCCCCGGTCGCTCGTCAGCAGGCGATCGGCTTTCAGCGTGAGTGTGGTCATCGGATGTTCTCCTCGGTGAAAAGTTGGCGGAAGTGGCGCAAGAGCTCCTCCAGACGACGGTTGTCGGGTTTCGAGAGCGGCCGTCGAACGTGCAGCTCGATGTCGGCGGTGAGCCGGATGCGCTCCCAGTGGGAGCGAGACTCCGCGGGCGGCTCCGCGCCTTCGGCCTCGAGCCGTTGCACCGACCGGTCGAACAGCCCTCCCTGTTTCGGCGTGGATTCGAGCAGCGACATCACGTAGCCGAGCGCCGACGAGCGCGATCGCGATCCGGACGTCTCGCCAATGCGCTCGAGCTCCGTCTCCGTCCGCTGGGCGAGGACTTTCCGGATGGCATTCAGGGGCAGATGCCGGTCCTGGAGCATCCGGATGAGGCGAAGGCGGCCGAGGTGGCGGCGCCCATATCGCGCCTTCGGCCCCGCGCCTTCCGGAGCCGGCAGGAGACCGAACTGGATGTAGTACCGGATCGTGCGCGGCGAGACGTCCGACTGCTCGGCCAGGTCGGCCAGCGTGAGCATGTCGTCGGCGTCGGACACGAGGGGTATTGTACAGTCAACATGTCAACTGTCAAGACCGTAGCGCGCCTGTCGCCTGCGGCCTTCGCTCCACTGACGGTCACGACAGGCCTTGTGGGCCTGCGGGGAGACTTCTCGATCCTGGGTCAGCGAGCCTCCACCAGGAATCGGTGTCGAGCCGGCAAGCCCCGTAACCCCCCCGCGGCTCATGCAAGACCTTGCAGCCTATGCGGACCGCGACCCAGCAGCCTTCGGTCCGCGCCGCTCGTGGACGAGGTGACAAGGGTCACCACCGAGCGGAAAGGTCCCCCAGCGGTCTGGTCATTTCACTCCGCACGGGCCGCCCCCGCGGAGAGACGGCCCGCGCGTTTCAACAACGAACAGCGAGATCTACTGCGCCGCGTTCCTGGCTCCTGGATCTCTTGCTCGAGAAGCTTCTGGCCCAGGAACTCGCCGATCAGAAGTGGAAGTTGACACCGAGGAAAGGCCCGTACATCTCGATGTCCGCGTCGAACGTCCCCGCGCGATGGTCTTTCTCGAGATCGATGTTCAGGTATCGGAAGCCGACCATGGCAGAGGCAAGGGGATGGAAGCGCCACTCCACGCCGCCGAGGAGGTTGTACGTGAGGTCGCGACTGGCTGTCGGAGATCCCGAACCCCGCCACGTCGCCGCGGAACCAGAGCGCCACCGTGTCCGTGATGTGCCAGACGAGGCGACCCCCGACCATCGGATCGATCACGCTGCCGTTATCCGAGACCTTCTGGTTCGGGAAGCCGAGCGAACCCTCGATCCACATGAACCGGCCGCCGGCCAGCGGCTCGAACGTGAGCCGGCCCGCTTTCCCCAGCGACAGGGACGGGAGGCGGTACGTCGCCCCGAACTCGAAGAACAGCTCCTGAATGTTCGTGCTGACCGAGACCCCGTTCTGCGTCTCACTTTCTCCCATGCTGAGGTAGAACAGATCGAGGAACCCGGTCCACTCGCGCCACGTGGCTTCGGCGTGAGCGGCGAAGGCCATGTGAAGGTCGGGGACCACATCGACGAAGTCGATGGTGTTCGACCGGCTGAACTGTCCGACGTCGAGGCGCGTCTTGGTGCGCGCCATCCAGAAGTATGGGGCCACACTGAATCGCCACCCCTCGGCTGGCGGTTCCGTACTGCCGCCGGCTTGAGCGATCAGCACCGACCCGGGCGTCAGCGCCGCGACAACCTGCTCGGCCGTGGCCGGGGGCATCAGGTTAGCGGTATCTGCGTTGTCCAACCCGAACGGGCGCCCGTCCGTCCACGATTCGTCGGCGCGTGCCGGCCAGGGAGTCAGGGCCAGGATCAAGGCGAACAGTCCGAGACATCCTGTCCGTGACGTCTCGCGCCGCCGGGCAAAGACGGCCAGGATGGCGACCGCAGTTCCAAGGAGCTTCATCGAACACTCCCTCCCTAGTTGTCTGACGCCTGCTGACACTGCTCCATGCTTCACGTTCTCAAGCACCGACTGCCCGCCGACGCCGCGCCGAGCGGAGGACTCTGCTCGTTGTTCGGCTAGCCTCCGGGCGTGTGGTTCAAGCTCCAGCCCCGCGCGCGGGCCGTCTCTCCGCGGAGGCCTCCGAGGCGAATTGGGCAAGGGTCAGCATACTGCCCCTTGGGCAGACGGACGGATTACACGAGGCGTTCTTCGTGCTGCCGGGCTCCAACCGAATCGTGCCCGCGTCACGATGACGGATCCCAAGGGGCGCTTCCTTCCGAAGACTCGCGCGGTGTTACTTGCTCCGATCGTCGATGGCGCACTCGTCCGAGACCGGGTCGAGCTGGCCGCCCTGCATCTGGCAGATCTGCGCGGCGCTCCGCGGCGGCGGCTGCGGCGGATAGGTGCACTGCTTCGCGGTCATCGAGTAGCTCCCGCCATGCGCCTCGCACATGGACTTGGTGCTGACTCGGGCTCTACCCGCGCATCCGGACAGCGAGACCGCCAGCGCAACCACGAGCCCGATCCCGGCCATTGTCGAGCGATGGTGACTCATTCGTTGTTCCTCCCTTTCCACGCACTGGTGGGGCGTCAGCTTCGCGGCGGGCCTGACCACCGCGCAATGCCGTGAGGACCTTCTCCGGCGAGGTGCGGCGTTAGAAGTTGGCGGAACGCTGCCGCGGGCAGGCGGCAGCGCCAGGTTTCGCGCCGCCGCCCGTCGGCTCACGTTCAGATGAGCCTCTGACTCGTCGGCCGGCTCGTGGGACTCGGAGCCAGCTCCTCATTCGTTCATCAAGGGGGAGGAACGACCTGATATGCCACGCCTCCACCTTGGTAGACGGGGTGGTAGAAGCCACCGCCGCAGCTGAAGTACTGGATAATCGACTACTTCTCGAGGGCGAGCTCGAGCGTTCCGCGCAGCAACTCACCGACACGGGGTGCTTCTCGGCAGCGGGATCCAGGGTCGGTCCATGCGCAGACTGTAGGCGGCATCGTCCATGGGCCACAATCCGGAACACTACGGAGGGGGTTCCGTAAAGCTACGGAGAAGCGCGCCGGGCACCGTGGCGACGACGATCCTGGGCGGTGCAAAGCCTGTTTCCCTCCCCCTCCCCGATCCCCGCCGTCAGCCCGGCTGGCGCATTCCCGGGGTGGCCCGACTCTTGAGCGCGGCAGGCCGGCCCGGCGAGGGCCAGAGCAGGCCGGGACGGACGCGGAGAGACGTCGGTGAGAACCGGTCGGCGCCGGCATGAAGCATATCCGATGGGGGCTTGGGCTATTCGTCTTTGGGCTCATGATCGGTCATGTCCCATTAGCGCACTGTATGAACGGCTCGTTCGAGCCCGTGGGAGTCTGGTCACACGGCCGTTGGTGATCGCTAGTGCGCAGATCGGGTCGCGGCCACGCCCACTCGCTGAGCAGATGTTAGGGGAATGGCCTCTCTACGGCCATAGGACCTTGGTCGTACTCCGTAACGTCGGGAACATATCGAGCGGTGGTGCGGTGGGGCTGGGGAAACGTAGGTGGCGGGAAGGGCTTCCTGGACACGGCTCCGGGCCGGCGTCACCCCAGCCGGTGCCTTGCCAGCGTGGCCGACGTGTAGCGCGCGCTGCGTGGGAGCGGCACGGCCGGGGCGGCCGGGGGACCCGACCGGGTTGGGGGCGTCGGGTAGACGGGGACGGATCACGAGTTCCGGGGACGCTGTGAGGAGGCCATCCGTGGGCGCCGCCGGAGGGAAGTGGATCAAGCGGGTATTGCGGGCCTGCGGGCTCGACACATTCAAGGCATACGTCTCTCACCTCTGGAGCATTCCGACGAGCTTCGGCCGCGCCCTTTAGCGCAGCATCGCCCGTATCCGCTCGATCGCGGCCTCGGGGGCCCTCACTCGGTAGTGCACGCCGTCCCCTTCGTAGGACTCCGAGATCACGTGGACCTTGTGGATTTCGCCGATCGCGCTGCCCGCGTGGTACGGGACGACGAGCTCGACCTCGGTCATGTTCGCCTCGAAGACCCCGATGATCGCGTCCCGCACGCGCCCGACGTCCGCTGGGTCCTTGGCCGAGACGAGCAGCGCGGCCGGGAACTCCTTCAACAGCTCATCGCGATCGGTCTGGGCGACCTTGTCGACCTTGTTGAGGACGAGCATCCACGGCACGTCGCCGGCGCCGATCTCGTCCAGCACCTCGCGGGTGACCTGCATCTGAGCGCGGAAGACCGGGTCGGCCGCATCGACGATGTGCAGCAGCAGTGACGCTTCGAGCGCCTCGTCGAGCGTCGAGCGGAAGCTGGCGACGAGGTCGTGCGGGAGCTTCTTGATGAAACCCACGGTGTCCGAAACCAGGATGCGCGGCCGAGTCTCGGGCCACAGCGCACGGACGGTGGTGTCGAGGGTCGCAAACAGCTTGTCGGCGACGAGCACATGCGAGCCGGTGAGGGCGCGCATCAGCGACGACTTGCCCGCGTTGGTGTACCCGACCAGCGCGACGCGCGGCGCTGCCTGACGCCTCGCCCGTCGCGTCTTCGACTCGTCGTCGATGGCGGCCAGCTCAGTCTTGAGCTCGGAGATGCGGTCGCGGATCTTGCGGCGATCGAGCTCCACGGACGATTCCCCCGCGCCCCTCTGCCCGATACCGCCGCGCTGGCGCTCGCCGCCGCCGGTCTCGCGCAACCGGGGGGCCACATACGTGAGCCGCGCGATCTCGACCTGCAGGCGCGCCGGTCGGCTCGACGCGTGCCGGTGGAAGATCTCGATGATCACGCCCGTGCGATCGAGGACCGCCGCGGCCGAGGTCGCGCGCTCGATGTTGCGGAGCTGGCGAGGCGAGAGCTCGTGGTCGATGACGACGACGGTGGCGCGTGGCTCCCCGGCGGGCGCAGGCGGCGCGTCGAGGTGGAGCGGCTGGGTCTCGTCCTCCTCTTCGTCTTCATCGGTCGCTTTCTTCTTGCTGGCGGGCCCCTTGGGGACGACCCCCGTGCCGCCGGTCCAGGCCGCCAGCTCCACCAGCTTGCCCTCGCCGACCAGCGTGGCAGCGCCGAGACCCTTGCGCTTCTGCGTCACCTCGCCGACGACCTCGAAGCCGAGCGTCTTGCACAGGCGCTTGAGCTCCATCAGCGACGCCCGATGATCCGCGTCGGTGACGCCTGGAAGTTGCACGCCGACGAGCACGGCCCTGGGGCGCGGGGCTTCGGTGGGGGATGACATGGTCATGCTCCGGGGTGTCCAGGATAACGTGCGCCGCCTCCCGAAGGAGACTCCATGCGGCTCGCGCTAGCCTTGTACGACTCGACCGCTCACGCGAGCACGCCGCACTGCGACCTCGACCTGTTGTACCACGACCCGAGCGCTCATAGGTGGACAAGCGCCTCACTTGCTGTCCCCGTCTCCTCGCCGCGGTGCACGCTGGTCTGGCGCTCCGCGAGCGCGAACTTGAAGACCGGCACGGTACGCCACGGGGAGAGCAGGCGCGAATGGCCCGGGGAACTACCATCTCGTCCTGGTCGGTTCATCCTTCACGTCTGGTAGGGCCTGAACGGCCACTGCGCCACGTGGCCACCGAACGTGACCCTGACGGCGAGGACGCCCCGACGAAACTCCCGCCCTACAGGGCGCCGAGGACGCACTCGAGCAGCAGGTTGGCGTGCCCGCCGCGCGCGGTTAGCTTCCTCACGAACAAATCGGTTCGTGCCACCGGGGGCCATCCCTGGGCCTTCGGCGCCTCGCGGAGCCCGCGCGGGTCTGCCGGCGAATGCCGACGGTCGCCCGCATTGCGGACGGATCCCCGGGGATGGCGCCCTAGCGCGAGAGGCGGCGAAGCTCCTGCGATCGGATGCGGCTCACCGGCACGGTCGCGCCGTCCTTCATCTGCACCTCGACACGCCCGTTGTCGAGCAGGCGCATGCGCTCCACGTGGTCCAGGTTGACGATGTGCGACCGGTGGACCCGGAGGAAGGGCGGGTTCGGCAATCGCGCCTCGAGCGTCGCGAGGCGCAGGCCGATGAGATAGCGCCGGCCGTGCGCGTGGATCATCGCATAGTCGTCCTGGGCTTCGACGCGCTCGATGGGGGGCAGGGCTAGCGGGAGGATGTTGACGCCCTCGCGGACGAAGATGCGCGCGAGGGGGGCCGGAGCGTTCGAAGCGGCGAGCGCGGCGCGCGCCCGATCCAGGGTCGCGGCAGTCCCGTGGGAGGCGACCATCTGCCGGGCCCGCTCGAAGGCCGCGAGGAACCGACGGACGCCGAACGGCTTGAGCAGATAGTCGACGGCTTCGAGCTCGAAGGCCGTGACCGCGTACTGGTCGAAGGCCGTCGTGAAGACGACCGCGGGGATCGCGTCGAGCTCGTGCAATCGCTCGACGACCTGGATCCCGGAGAGCTCCGGCATCTGGATGTCGAGGAACACGACATCCGGGCGGAGGCGCCGGACGGCCTCGACCGCGGACGGACCGTCGCGGGCCTCACCAACCTGCACGGCCCAGGGCACGTCGGCGATCAGGGCGGCGAGCTTGCGGCGGGCGAGGGGCTCGTCGTCCACGACCAGCACGGTGATCTTCACGAGGCGGCGCCTCGGATGGACAGGCGCGCCGGCATGCGGAGGCGCACTGCGAAGCCCGCGTGCGGCCGGGTGCTGATCTCGAGCTGGCCCCGGCCCGGCCAGTGTGCCTCCAGCTGGCGGCGAACCGACTGCAACCCCAGTCCCTCCGAGCGACGCCAGCCCTCGGGCTCGGCCCCGGCGCCGTCATCGGCGATCTCGACGACGAGCTCGCCATCCCGCGCCTGGGCGGTCAACCGGATCGTGCCGCCGTCGCGGCGCGGGGCCAACCCGTGGCGCACGGCGTTCTCCACGAGCGGCTGCAGCAGCAGGGGCGGGACGCCGAGCTCGAGGGCCTCGGGGTCGATGTCCTCGACGACCCGGAGTCGGTCGCCGAGGCGTAGCCGCTCCACCGCCAGGTAATGGCGCACGAAGCCCATCTCGTCCTCGAGCGGCACGTCGGTCGCGTGACGACCCGCCTCGAGGACGTACCGCATGAGAGCCCCGAATCGCTCGAGCGCGTCCTGGGTGGCGATCGGATCCTCGCGAGCCAACTGCGTGAGGGAGTGCAGGGTGTTGAACAGGAAGTGGGGGTTGAGCTGGGCGCGTAGGGCCTGCAGCTCGGCGTTGGCCGCGGCGCGCTCCTGTTCCTGCAGTCGCTGCTGGGCGCGGGCGGCTTGCGCGATCCCCCCGTAGATGACGAGACCCCAGATGAACTGCCACAGGGCCCCGCGGCGCAGGAAGGCCGCGAGGCTCTCGGGGCGGACCAGCAAGTAGACCAAACCGGAGAACACGATCGTCCAGCTCAGGCTGAAGGCGACCGCGGTCACCGCGTGCCGTGCGAGCGCCCGGCCCAGCGGCTTGGGTTCCGTGTGGCGCATCAGCACGCGCCACACGGCTGACGCCAGCAGGACGCATGGCGCGACGAAGAGGACGCCGGCGGCGATCGCGTGCCCCCACGACAGGTTTTGCAGGCGAAAGACGGGGATCAAGACGGCGAGCAGCGCCACCGCGGACGGGCCGACCAGCGCCATTCTCCGTCGCGACAACGGTGACGAACTGGACGTCATGCCGCCACCGACCGCCGCGAACGACCGTTCACCGACGCGTCGTGCCATTCGCCGAAAACCGGTCGCACGGCCGGCTCGCTCCGCGCACGCTGGCCTTCGAGCGAGGCTCCTGAATGACCCGGGTCCTGTACTGGACAGTCGCAGTCGTGATCGGGATCGCCAGCGGCGCGCTGGTCTCGTGCGCCGCCGTGACGGTCCCCACCGGGAGTCATGGGATTCGGGCGCTCGAGGATCCCGAGGTCATCGCCCGCGGCCGCTATCTCGTGCGCGGACCGGCGCATTGCGCCGCCTGTCACGGTGATCCGTCGCGCGACGACGAGCGCCGCCGCGGGGTTGACATCCCGCTGTCGGGCGGACGGGCGTTCCCCCTCGGGCTGCTGGGCACGATCGTGGCCCCGAACATCACGAGCGACCCCGCCGCGGGGATCGGCGCCCTGAGCGACGCCACCCTGGTTCGCAGCCTGCGCGACGGCATCTCGCGCCATGGGCAGCCGCTGGCGCCGTTCATGTCGTTCGCCAACCTGGCCGACGAGGATCTCCAGGCCATCCTCTCCTTTCTCCGCACGCTGGCCCCGGTGGCGCGGCGTGCCCCGCCCAACGGCTTGACCTGGTTGGGGACGTTCGCCATCCACGTCGCGCTTGACCTGGCGAGCCCGACCGCAGCGGCGCCGTCGCGACGGACGCCCACGCGGAGCGCCGACTACGGGCGCTACCTCGCCCACACGATCGCGAACTGCCATGGGTGCCACACGCGACGGAGCCGGCTGACGGGGGCCTTCGTCGGTCCGGCCTTTGCGGGTGGCCTCGCGATGACGGAGGCCGCCGGCACGTTCGTCCCGCCCGACTTGAGGCCGGGCCCAACCGGGATCCTGAACGGACTCAGCGAGCAGGACTTCATCGCGCGTTTTCGTGTCGAGGGCCGTGCCCGGCTCGGGTCGCCGATGCCCTGGGAGGCCTTCGCCCGGATGACGGACGACGACCTGGGCGCGATCTACCGGTATCTGAAGACGCTGCCACCGGCCGAGACGACTCCGCCGGTGGCCCGAGTCAGGGCCGTCGACGACCGCACGGCGCACTCTCACGGCATGCAACTGGGGACTCGGTGATGGCGCCGCGTCCCTCGCCTCCGGAACGCTGGCACGCACCCACGTCACGCCTCGAGCCGTCCCTCTGGGGTTCGCCGAGGCCGGACACGGCCGGGTTCGGCAGTCCACCACGGCATCCTCATGCTACGCCACGCCGCCGCGCGGAACCAGGACTCGAGGCGCGGTCGCGGTCCCCCCGAGGGCTCCGAAACCATCCACCCGCGTGCCGTTCGCTCTTCCAGCACGATCAGGGCGGCGCCGAGGATGCTCGACACGCAGATCGGTGATCCGGCCTGGTGACGCATGAAGATCGGCATCCATCCCGAGACCGTACGCGAGCGTCTGGCCCTGGTGACGAGGCGGGTGCCCATCCCCATCGTCCACGCCCTCGGCGGCGCCCTCCTCGCACGCACGGTGATGGTCGCGACGAGACTGGGCCTCTTCGAGGCCTTGCAGTCGACGCGGCGGCTGACGGCGGTCGAACTCTCCGAGGCGTGCGGCAGTGACCCCTCGGCAACACGGAAGCTCCTGGACGCGCTGGTGAGCGCGGGGTATCTGGCGCGGCGCGGACCGGCCTACCGCCTGACGCGGCTCAGCCGGAAATGGCTCGTGAAGGACAGTCCGACCTCCCTCCACGACATGATCCTCTACGAGAGGGTGGAGTGGGACTGGCTCACCCGGCTCGACACGTTCCTCCAGACTGGCCAACCGCTCGATGTTCACGCCACGATGGCGAAGGCGGAGTGGGGGCTGTATCAGCGCGCCATGCGAGCGCTCGCGGGCCTTGCAGCGAGCGAGGTCGCGCGACGCGTGCCGGTGCCCGCGCAGGCGCGCGTGATGCTCGACATCGGGGGGTCCCACGGGTACTACGCCGTGGCGCTGTGCCGGCGCCACCGCGGCCTGCGCGCCACGGTCCTCGATCGGCCGGAGGCGATCGAGCACGCCGCCCCTCTGCTCGCCCGGGAGGGCATGGGCGATCGTGTCGTGCACCGGATCGGCGACGCGCGGGTCGACGACCTGGGCCGGGCGGCCTACGACGTGGTGCTCATCGCGCAGCTCGTGCACCACTTCGATGACGCGACCAATCGGAGTCTCGTGCGCCGCGCCGCGCGCGCGCTGCGCCCCGGCGGCTCCCTGGTCATCCTGGAGGCGATCCATGACTCGACCGGAGGCGACGGCGGGCAGCTCGCCGCGTTGCTGGATCTGTATTTCGCGTTCACCAGCCGCGCGGGCACGTGGTCGCTGGACGAGCTGACGAGCTGGCAACGTGACGCGGGCTTGATCCCCCAGCGGCCGATCCGATTCCGGACGCTGCCGGGCTTCGCCGCCCAAACGGCGATGAAGCCCATCGCCCAATCGACGCGGCCGCGTGGGTCTCGAGGGCACGCGGGTTCCTTGAGTCGCCTCAGGGCTGTCGTTTCCTGGCCCTGGTCCGCCAGACCTCGGTACTCAGCGACCCGATGTGACAACGAGTGTTCCGACCACGGCCAGGGCGACCCCGACGCCCTGGAGCTTGGTGAGGCGCTCGGCCGTGAAGGTCCGCGCCAGCAGGACGGTCACCACCGGGGCCAGCGAAGCCAGCACGCTGACCATGGCGAGTTCCGCGCCGGTGACGGCGTAGGATAGCGACACGTCCCCAGCGAGGTTGAGCGCGGTCAGCGCGCCGACCGGGAGGAGGACCGCCGGCTGCGGGACCCTCAGGCCTCTCAGGCCGCCGACCGACAAGACCGTCAGCAGTGTGATCGGCAGCGCGCCGAGCTGGATGCCGAGGGCCACCCAAAGCACCCCGTCGCCGGCTGCCGCGCTGCCGCGATCGACGACGAGGAAGAAGGCCCCGAACAGCAGGGCCGCGAGGAGCGCCAAGAGGATCGACCTCGGCGGGCGGGCGATCCCAGGCGCGCGCCCGCGACGGGGCCGCATCGCCCCTCGACACGGAGGCGCGGGTTCCTCGTTCGGCTCGCGGCTGGTGGCGCGGGTCGTGACCACGATGCCGGCACCGACGACAAGCATCCCGACCATCGCGGGTATGCTCGGGACGACGCCCCACACAAGATCGACCAGCACCGGGACCACGACACCGCTGGCCGCCAGCGGGGCCACGACCGCAGTCGGGCCCGTGGCCAGGGCCTGGTAGTAGGCGATCAACGCGACGGCGATGAACGCGCCCGCTGCCGCCCCCCAGGCCAGACCGACCGGGGCGAATGGCTGCCGCACGGCGAGGACGACGACCAGCAGCACGAGCCCTTGGGCGGCCTGGCTGTAGAGTACGAGCAGGACCGGCGCGAAGCGTTTGGTCACCCGGCTGGCGAGGAAATCGCTCGCGCCGTAGCTCGCGCTAGTCGCCAGAGCGAGCAGGAGTGCGGTCATCGGCTGAGTGCTGCCGCCTGCTGGGCGGTTGTGTCGATTGACGCCACCTGCGAAGTCCTTCCTGCTGGTGGTCGGTGCGCTCCTGAGTCGCGTCGGGATCGTGCTGATATACGCGCTGGCGTCCGCCGCTGCGCTCGCAGCCACGCTCGGCCTTGTGCGACGCTGGAGCTGACGCTCCTCCGAGGAGGTGCAGCGTGGCGATCCCTGTCCCGTTGCTTGCCCGGCTCGAAAGCCAGCTGGATACCCCGGCACTGGTCCTGTGGCGGGCGGTTCCCCGGACGCGGACCTTCCGTCGATCCATCTCGCCGACCCACTCGTCGATGTTGTCCTCTTCCGGCGCGCACGTCTCGGCGACGGGATCGACGCACACGAACATCATGAGCGCATGGGGGATTTCTCCTCCTTGCGTGGTCTCGTCCACTAGTCGAAGGCGGGAGGGAGGAATCGACATCGTGGCGAGCCGACCTCGCCATTCTCAACGCGGCGCATGAAGAAACGGCGCCGGAAGAGAGCGGGGGCCCAAGAGGCTGTTTCTACATGGAACAGCGTCGATGGCCCGCTCCGCTCGTGAGGTAGCCCGCGGTTTCACATATCCGTCTCCACGGTGTCGTAGAAGGCGAAAGCAGACGCCGCGGGAGGTGCTGTCATGGACATCGACCTGTATGTGGTCGAGCTTCGACTCGCCGAGGTGCGCGAGCAGGCCGCCCTCCGTCGCCTCCTACAGGCCGCCCGAGCCACGCGGCCCACCTTGCGCGTGACGCTCGGGCAGGCGCTGATCCGGTTGGGCCGCCTGCTGCTCGGCGGCTTCAGCGGGCCCTTGAGCCCGACTCGGCCGATCGGGGCACCGAAGGAGCGCTGCTGAAGGCACGTCGAGGCCAGAGGGCTCCTCTCGACGAGCCGCCTCCACGCTGAGCCGCGCGATGTCCGCCATGGTGTGCCTTCTTGCCGGTGAGGCCGCGACGGTCCGCTTCCCGTTTGCCCCACCTTCGCAAGTCGACCAGGCCAAGGTTCTCGCGGACATGTCGATCTCCAACCCGGTCGTTCGACTATCTCGTGAGGATAGCCAGACACTCGGCGTGCATCCCGGCGGGGACGGACGGCTGTGGCTGGAGTCTGGCAGGGAGAGTCTCTGGCTCGCCGAGGACGATTACGACAGACCGCGGCGAGCAGAGGTCCGCCGATGGGAAAAGGAGGACGCGCGATGAAGTCTCTCGCCGGAATTCAGGCGCTTGTGACCGGTGGCGCGAGCGGGGTCGGGCGGGCCACGGTGGAGGCGCTGGCGGCGCAGGGCGCCCAGGTGCGCGTGGTGTCCCGGAGCGCGGACAAGCTGGACACGGTGAAGCGGGAGGTCGAGGGGGCGATCGAGATCGTCCAGGGCGACATCACGGATCCGGCCGTGGTGGCGCGGTCGTTCGGGGAGATCATGCCGGACCTGCTGGTGCTCAGCGCGGGGCAGCTCCCGGCGCAGGGGCCGGTGACCGAGCACACCTGGGAGAGCTTCTCCGTCAACTGGAACAACGACGTGAAGTCCACCTTCCTCTTCGGACAGGAGGTGATCCGGCGGCCGCTGCGCCCGGGGAGCACGGTGGTGATCCTCTCCAGCGGCGCCGCGCTGGGGGGCTCGCCGCTCACCGGAGGCTACGGCGGCGCCAAGTGGACGCAGAAGCTGCTGGCCCTGTACCTCCAGGGTATCGCGGACGAGCGCAAGCTGGGCATCCGGTTCGTGGCTCTGGTCCCCAAGCAGATGATCGCCGGCACGGAGATCGCGGACCGGGCGTCGAAGATGTACGCGGCGAAGGCCGGCATCACCCAGGAGCAGTTCATGGAGAAGTTAGGCAAGCCGCTCACCCCGCGGATGGTGGCCGAGGGGATACTCACCATCGCGCGCGGCGAGGGACCCGCTGGGCCGGCCATCGCCATCACCGGCAAGAGCGGCCTGGAGCCGATGGAGGCGATCCTCCGTTGAGCGACCTGAACCCATAGCTGGAACATGGAGATGTGAAAGGAGCGGCCACATGAGAATCGGGGTCGTCGGTGCTGGAAGCATCGGAGGGACACTTGCGCGCCACCTCGCCAAGCTCGGCCATCAGGTCTCGATTGCCAACTCGAGAGGACCGGAGAGCCTGACCGCCTTGGCGACCGAGATCGGCGCGACGCCCGTTTCCGCTGTCGACGCCGCCAAACGTGCAGACATCGTCATCGTCTCGATCCCAGAGAAGGCCGTCGCCGATCTTCCGCCGGAGCTGTTTGCGAACGTGCCGGGCGGCGTCGTCGTGGTCGATACCGGCAACTACTATCCGGAGCTTCGCGATGGCCGCATCGAAGCGATCGACCGAGGCATGCTCGACAGCCAGTGGGTCGCGCAGCAGATCGGGCGTCCCGTGATCAAGGCGTTCAACAACATCTACGCCAAGAGCCTTCTCGAGAAGGGCGTTCCGAGGGGAACGACGGGGCGGATCGCTCTCTCGGTCGCCGGTGATTCGTTGGACGCCAAGGCCGCAGTGCTTCGCCTCGTCGACGATCTCGGCTTCGACCCTGTCGACGGTGGCGAACTGGACGCATCCTGGCGGCAGCAGCCCGGAACGCCCGCGTACTGCCGGGATCTTGAAGCCGCGGCTCTCCGGCGCGCGCTCGTCGAAGCCGACCGGAGCCGGATCGTCGAATACCGCGCCGAAGCGGAGGCTCTCGCCAGGAGGTATATCGCGGCGCAGACACCAAGAAGCTGAGCGCGTCACTTAGTCCCAATCCGAGAATAGCTAGGGCAAAGTCGGCCGACGAAAATGAACGTCCAGTCATGGAAGGAGGCAGGAAAGTGAACTCGGTCGCAGCAATAATCACCATCATTCTCATTGGCATCTCAGCACTTACGGCCAGGCAACTGAGACGACGATCGAGCCGATGCCAGCCGAACTCGAAACTCGGTTCGCACTCAGCGCATTGCCTCCGGCGCTGCGGGACAAAGCAACCGTCTATCTTCTCGATCCTAAGAAGGGCTATCAACTGTCCCGACAGGGAGCGAGTGGGGTGACCTGTCTGGTAGAGCGCACTGTCTGGGAATGGGTCGACGTTCGCGACGACCTCTATATTCCTCTCTGCTACGACGCCGTGGGCACAAAGGCTCATTTGAGAGTCATCATGGACACGGCAGCGCTTCGCGCCCAAGGAATGAGCCCAGCGGCGTTGAAAGCTGAAATTGAAAAGCGGTACGAGAACAAGACCTATAGAGCTCCAGAGAAGGCAGGTGTGTCTTACATGGTCGCGCCGGTCATGCGGGCACTGGGGCCTCCTGACATGAAAATGCATACCATGTCTATGCCGCACCTGATGTTCTACGCTCCGAACATCACGAACGAAGACATTGGAGCAGTGCCAAATCTCCGTGATCATTCCACTCTCCTCTATCCGTTCATAGATAAACAGGGCAACGCTGAGCAGAGCTACATGATCCAGCTCATCGGCGAGGCCGAAAAGGCCAAGATCCTGGCAGACGAGAAGGCTCTTCTCCGGGATCTCTGCGCCTATCGCGATGTGCTGTGCCTTCCGAACAGGAAGCACTGAGCTGCTCCATGCCAACCTGTCGTATGGCGCACCGGCGGAGTGACCAAGCCGCTGAACCGGGCGATCGCCTTCCCGTACTGTGCCCGGGCTGCCGGAGCCCGGTCCCGCCAGACACGTCAAAGTGCCCGTGGTGTGGACGCAACGTCAACCAGGGCGGCGGCGACAGCGACGTCTGACAGGCCTCGAAGCTCAGATCCAGGACGCTCGTCGCGTAGGCTCTCGGGCCGGGGGGATGCCGCGCCCCTGGTGGCACCCTCCGGGGGATGTCGATCTGGAGCCGGCCCGCTCGACCATACAGCGAGGGGAGAGTCCAGGCTTCCGAGCGCATTCTGAGCTCCGGTTGTCCAGGGCGTCGGCCGACGGACCTGCCCGCATCGCGACCGACAGGGAGGCGAGAGCATGATTGAGGCGCTCGCAACCGAGCGGCACCGTGACGCCGCTCCGCGGGCCGAGGTGTCGCGCCGCTCCATGCTGCGAGGGCTGGCCGCCACTGCCGCCGCCGCGACCGGCCTGGTGCGCGCGGGGCAGGTCTTCGCGAACCCCGACGCCGCCATCACGCCCTTCCAGTACCGCGCTCCGGCCAGCGCCCTCGACGACCTGAAGCGGCGCCTGGCCCAGACGCGCTGGCCGGACCGGGGAACGGTCGCCGACTGGTCGCAAGGCGTGCCGATCGCCAAGATGAAGGCCCTGGTGGAGTACTGGCGGACCGGGTATGACTGGCGCCGCTGCGAGGCCCGGCTGAATCGGTTCCCGCAGTATCGCACCGAGATCGACGGCCTCGGCATTCACTTCTTACACGTCCGCTCGCGAGAGACAAACGCGCTGCCGATCCTCATCACGCACGGCTGGCCGAGCTCGGTGATCGAGTTCTTGAAGATCATCGACCCCTTGACCAACCCGACGGCCCATGGCGGTCGTGCGGCGGACGCCTTCCACGTCGTCGCGCCGTCCCTGCCGGGTTTCGCCTTCTCCGACAAGCCGGCCGAGCGCGGCTGGAACAATGCCCGCATCGCCAGGGCTTGGGCCGAATTGGTGCGCCGCCTCGGCTACAGCCGCTACGTCGCCCAGGGGGGCGATTGGGGCGCTTTCATCACGACGGCCATGGCACAGCAGCGGCCGGCGGGGCTCGCCGGGATTCATCTCAACTTTCCGCTGATGCTTCCCGATCCGATCCCGACGCAGGGCCTGTCCGCCGACGAACAGGCGGCGGTCGCCGCGGTCCGCGCTCTTCTCGACGGCGGGCCGGGGGTGCACATCCGCGTGCAGACGGCGCGACCGCAGACCGTCGGCTATGCTTTGGCGGATTCGCCGGTCGGGCAGGCCGCCTGGATCTACAGCATTTTCCGGGACGCGACCGACAACGACGGCGATCCCGAGTCGGCGCTGACGCGCGACGAGATGCTCGACGAGATCACGCTTTATTGGCTGACCGACACGGCGGCCTCTTCGGCGCGCCTTTACTTTGAGAATGCGGATGTCCGCTTCAATGCCGGCGTCGTCGAGCTTCCTGTGGGCTACAGCGTCTTTCCACGCGAGATCTACCGCCCGCCGCGCCGCTGGGCCGAGAAGGTCTATCCCAATCTCATTCACTGGAACGAGCTCGATCGCGGTGGCCACTTCGCCGCGTTTGAACAGCCGGTGCTCTTCACGAAGGAGCTACGCGATTGCTTTCGGTCCCTGCGCTGACACGCTGAGGAGTGGGACGCAACGTGGATGTTCTGTTGAAGAAGGTGGCTTCCCCTTGCTATGCCGACTTGTCTCGCGGCGTCGTTACCGCTTGAAATGCGCAGCAGCTGTCGTGGGACGACGGTCCGTCGACGGAAAGAGATGATGGCGCCCGCGACGCGATCGACACGAGCCTCGATTGCGCGGCGGCGACGGCGCGGGCCCGCGTGCTCCAGGCGCTCCGCCAGATTCGTCGCGGCCTCGACGGGTTCACCATGGCCGGGCGGAGTGGAGGTCCTGCGAGCGCCGACACGACGGGTTGTGCGCTCAACGAACGAACGATCTGATGTCCCGCGGCACGGGCGGGGTGGAGTTCGGCTTCGTCGGACTGCCATCGCGTGCGGCCGCCGGCCGTCGCGGTGCCTGAGGAGGCGTTTCATGACTTCGGCACAGGTCTTCGGCGCGGTCCTTCATCACCGGCGGCGGGTCCGCGTGCTCGACACCGACATGAGCTACGTCGACGTCGGCGACGGTGACCCGATCGTGTTCCTGCACGGCAACCCCACGTCGTCCTATCTCTGGCGCAACATCATTCCCTTCCTCCGCGGACACGGGCGGTGCCTGGCCCCCGATCTGGTCGGCATGGGTCAGTCTGGCCCGGCTCCCGATGGGGCCTACCGGTTCGTCGATCACGCGCGCTACCTCGACGCGTGGTTCGAGGCGCTGGACCTCAGGCGCCGCGTCGTGCTGGTGCTGCACGACTGGGGGTCGGCCCTGGGCTTCTACCGAACCTTCCGTTATCCCGCCCACGTGAAGGCGATCGCCTACATGGAGGCGATTGTCCAGCCCCGGCGATGGGAGGACTTCCCGAGCGGGCGCGCGGCGATGTTCCGCGCCTTGCGGTCGGACGAGGGCGAGCGGCTCGTCATGGACGAGAACTTCTTCGTCGAGACGGTGCTCCCGCGAAGCATCATCCGGACGCTGGCCGACGACGAGATGGCGGCGTACCGCGCGCCGTTCCGGGATCGACTGGCGCGCCGGCCGACGCTCGTGTGGGCCCGCGAGCTCCCGATCGATGGCGAGCCCGCCGATGTCACCGAGATCGTGGAGCGCTACGGGGCCTGGTTGGCTCGAAACGCGCTGCCGAAGCTGCTGATCACCGCCGAGCCCGGCGCGTTGCTCGTCGGCCGTGCCCGCGAGTTCTGCCGCACCTGGCCGAACCAGCGGGAGGTGTCCGTCAGCGGCATCCACTACCTGCAGGAGGATTCGCCTGCCGAGATCGGGATGGCGCTCCAGGAGTTCGTGCGCGGGTTGGCCACGTCGCCCGGCCCCGCCGGCGGTTCCCTGGCCGGCTGAGGGAGCAAGAGTCAGGGGCGGGCGAATGACGGTGCACGTCGCCAATGCGTTGATCGGGCAAGCGGTCACGCACAGCTTGCGCCGAGGCATCTACTGCATGGCCGGGTGTCCCGCCGGCGAGGAAGACCCGCGCGGCGATGTGTCGGCGCCCAATCCGATGGCCGTGGCTAGCCTGTTCATCGTGGCGATTCGTAGCCTGGCCATCTTCGAGATGGGGAGGCCTGGCCAGGGTCAGCCCCATGGCGACGCCCCCATCGATGCCTTTGTCGCCGTTCTCTGGACGGGGCTGACGCCCAGGTGGGCATAGAACCAGGAGCTTCCCATGGAAAGCACACTGGATCGCGACTCGCCGCCGCGCACGGAGGGACGACTCATCCGCTGGGCGTTCCTTTATGACCTGCTGCTTCAAGTGCTGTTCGTCGGCAAGGAGCGTGCGTTTCGCAATCGAGTCGCGGACCTGGCCCGTCTGGCGCCGGGCGAGTCGGTGCTCGACGTGGGATGCGGGACGGGAACGCTCGCGATCGTGGCCAAGCAGCGTGTGGGGGCTGCGGGAAAGGTCTCCGGGATTGATGCCTCTCCCGCGATGATCAGCCGGGCCAGGCAGAAGGCGCTCACGGCGAGCGCGGACGTCGACTTGCGGGTCGCCGCGGCCGAGGCGCTCCCGTGGCCGGATGCCGAGTTCGACGTCGTGTTGAGTACGGCGATGCTGCATCACTTGCCCGATGATGCCCGCGGGCGATGCCTGCACGAGATCCGTCGCGTTCTGAAGCCGAAGGGCCGCCTGCTCGCCGTCGATTTTGGAGGCGCCCGTCACGCGAGGCACAGCGTCATCGCGCGGTTTCGCCATCACGCGCGGTTTGATCTTGACGTGATCCTGCCGCTGTTGAGGGAGCTTGGCTTCGGCATGGAGCGTGGCGACGTGGACTTCTTGGGCCTCCGGTATGTTCGGGCCACGTTGCCGACAGAGTAGGGACGCCAGGAAGTTGACAGGGCGGGCCTCGTGCGCCCAGACGCCGGCTGGCGGCGCGGCTTCGCACACGAGGAGGTTGTCGCGCGCAGTCTCTCACCAACAACGCAAGGCTTCGCCGGGCGTCGTTCGTGGCGAATGCCGGGCTGCTGCACCCTCTCTCGGGCGCTGCGATCCGAGCCACGTTACGGTGTCCACGCGCCCATCTGGGAGACGCGGGCACAGGAGTTACACGCATGAGCTACCATGCGGCCGACCACCCTCGGCGCGACCCACCTGGCCACGGGCACGAGCAGTCGCCCCATCACCGCCACGGGATCATCGATCCGGCCATCGCGAGCACAGACCGGGGGATGTGGGCTCTCAAGTGGTCGTTCTTTGGACTGCTGGCGACGGCCCTGTTCCAGTTGGTGGTCGTGGTCATCTCGGGGAGTGTGGCCCTCTTGGCGGACACACTCCACAACTTTGCCGACGCCGCGACCGCCGTCCCCCTCGCGATCGCCTTCGCCTTTGCCAGACTGAAGCCGACCCGGCGCTTCCCTTATGGGTACGGGCGCGTTGAAGATCTGGCGGGCGTCCTCATCGTGGTGACGATCCTCATCACCGCCCTGATCACCGGCTATGAGTCTCTGCTCCGCCTGTTCCGCCCTCAGCCGGTGGAGTATCTCTGGACCGTCGTGGTGGCTTCCGTGATCGGGTTCCTCGGAAACGAGGCCGTGGCCCTCTTCCGGATCAACGTGGGCCGGGAGATCGGCAGCGCGGCCTTGGTGGCGGACGGGTATCATGCGCGCGCCGACGGCCTGACGAGCCTGGCTGTGCTGGTCGGGGCGACCGGGGTCTGGTTGGGCTACCCCCTGGCGGACCCGATAGTCGGGCTCCTGATCACGGTCGCAATCCTGTACCTCGTGTGGCCGTCGGCTCGCGCCGCGTTCACTCGGATGCTCGACGGGGTGGACCCGGAAATCCTGGAGGCTGCCGAGCACGCGGCGAGACACGCGCCAGGCGTTCACGATGTCACCGAGGTGCGAGCCCGTTGGATCGGCCATCGCCTCACCCTCGAGGTGAACCTCGCCGTGAGCCCCGACGTGACGGTCACGGAGGGCCACGGGGTGGCGAAAGAAGTTCGCCACCAAGTGCTCCATCACGTCCCGCACGTGTCCGCTGTGACGGTACACGTGGACCCCGCCACCGAGAGCGGCGAGACCTTCCACCACATCGGCAGCCATGCTCATGACGGGCTGCCCCTGCACTCGCACCGGTGACGTCAGGGAGCAACCGTGGCACAGAGGAGGCCGATCACGGTGATCCTCGTTGTGCTTGGCGTGAGTGCGCTTGTTGTACGAGCACTTCGGCAGCATCCGGAAGACGGTCAGCCACGACTGACGGCGACAGCGTGCGACGGCCGAGTCCGGGCCAAGGCTAGCCACACCCCGAGAGGATGTCGGCGCCCCTCGCGTCCGAGCACGCGGGGCCAGGCTGGCAAGGAACAGCATGGAAGTATCCACCGCTCATTGGAAATCGATGCCGGCCGCCGCGAGCTCGGCCACGCTCCAGTTCTTGGCCCGATGCACTCGGTCGGCCCAGTCCTCGGCGGCGGCCAGGTAGACCGGCTGAGGATTCCGGCGATGCTCCCGGAGGCAGGCCTCGGCGAACTTGAGCGCATGCGGATCATCGGTTTCGACGGCCCGTTCCACGATCACCGCCGCCTCCTGTACGGGCCAGTCGTCGCGGTCGGAAGGCCTGTCGTCAGCGTACGCGGCGGCCGCGGCAGCGACGTTTTGCCAGACGTACGCCAGCGCCGTCTTGTGCAGGTCAGGGGGTAGATGGGGTAAGAGCAAGCGAAGCGCCGCCGGGACCGTCACCGTGTGGAGCAAGACCAGGGGCTGACGGGACGCATTCGCGAGATACAAGCGGGCGCCCGCCTCCGTGAGCGCGCTCAGGGCGTCATGGACGGATTCGGGCTCAGCCGCCTGGTCGACGGCCGCCGAGAACGCTTCCGCCTGCGCCTCCGTCACCCGGAGCGCGACCTCTCGTGGCATGCCCTGCCGCGCCTGTCCGCGCAGGAAGAAGGGGACCTGGGCCAGGGCCTGCCCCCAGTCGAGGGTCCCCGAGAGGCGTGGGACGCCGGGGAGGCGACGGTAGTAGGCCGCCCAATACGCCAAGGCGGCCCCGAGCTCCTCGATGCGCAGGGGCGTCTCGGCGTCCTGCAGCGCGCGAAGCGCGTGCGCGGTGCGAAGGAGCCCATGGGCGCCGGCCGCCGGAGTCGCCGGCAGCAGACGGCCGATCCACTCCGTGAACACGGCCCGCCAGGGGGCCTCAGCCAGTTGCCTGCGAAAGTAGGCGGCCCAGTCGCCGACGCGATCAATGGCGCCCAACGCCTCTTTCCAGGTGTCGGCCGTCACGGGCGATCGGGACGCGGGCATCGCCGCGAGCTTCTGGCAGTATCGGTCCACCCACTCGACGACGACGTCCTCACGTCGCAGGGCCGTCAGCGCCTCGGCGGCCATCGGCCCGTGATTGGGGGCACCCCGGCCGGCGAGCTCGGTTCCGGTGCCGCGCAGGCGCTCGAGTGCTTCGTCAAGGATGTGGCTCATGATCAATCCCTTCCTGATGTGACGCCGATCCGCTCGGAGTCGTGTGGCCCCGGATCGTCTTTGGAGTGGGCTGGCCGGCGAGTGCTCGCCGCCGTGGAGGTACTCCACACGAGCAGAACGACGCTCAGTAGCCCCCTCTCGATCCACAGCCGATACAGCCGATCGGTAATGGTCCCATTCGCCACCGTGAGTCCCAGGAGACCCGCGGCGAGCCCGGCGTCGACGAATGGCCGGTTTGATGACCTCACGCTTGGCCGCCGCGGCATTGCCGGAAAATGAACAGATTGGGGCATCCGGCACGCGCTCCGGATGCACCATGATCTCGCAATTCACCGTGCTGAGGATTTTCACCACGCGCACGTCCCGGAATTCCGCCGACTTGCCTCTCACGATGGATGACGCTGTGCGCCATCAAGGCCGCGACCCTTCTCGGCCGTTTCGCCGTTCCCCAAGGAGGACTCCGAGTGAGACCGACGCGCACCCGAGAGTCTCACCTCATAGTCGTGTGGCGTGGCTCAAGATCGACCGGAGTGGTCTCAGGCTGGCCGCTCGGCGAACCGCGTAGCCACGGGGGCAGGGGACCCCCGAGGCGCGTCTCCGTCCGCGCCCCTGGGGCCATGTCGATCCCGGACCTGCCCCGTCGACTATCTGGTGAGAGAACGCGTGCGGAACCCAGATGACCCAGACGAAGTTGCATCGATGCAGCGAGGGGCAGCGAGCCGGGGTGAAGCGACGGTCGCCTGGGCCGAGTCACTGACACGAAGTTCCCGTCTGACAAGAAGATCTGGTCGGGAACACAACCAACTCACCCGTGTACCAAGGAGTCTTGACGATGAGCAAGGCCACCCGCCCGATTCCAGCCGGCCACGAAGGGCTGATTCCGCACTTGGTCTGCGACCCGTGCGCGGACGCGATTGAGTTCTACAAGAGGGCCTTCGGCGCGGAGGAAGTTCACCGCGCCCCCGCGCCTGATGGGCGCCGGATCATGCACGCGGCCATTCGGATCGGCGGCAGCGTCGTGTTTCTTGTCGACGACTTTCCGGAATTCTGCGGCGGCCAGGCGTCTTCGCCCAAGGCGTTGACCGGCACTCCGGTCACGATCCATCACTACGTCGAAGACTGCGATGCCGCGATCAAGCGCGCCGCGGACGCCGGCGCCACGGTCCTCATGCCCGCCCAGGACATGTTCTGGGGCGACCGCTACGGCGTCGTGACCGACCCCTTCGGCCACAAGTGGTCGTTCGCCACGCATGTCAAGGATCTGACGCCCGCGGAAGTCGAGGTGGCCATGAAGGAGGCGTTCGCGCAGAGTTCCTAGTCTAGGACGCTGTGGCTTATCGATCGCCGCGATGGGTGGCACCACGAAGGCGAGGCCACACAGGCCCTCGCCTTCGTGGTGGGTGAGGAACGCCCGATGGCTTGAACTGGATCAAGGACATGATGGGCTCGAATTCATCGGCCGGGCGCTGGACGTCGAGCTGCTGGCGCAAGGCCAGGTTCTCGAGAGAGAGCCGGCCGTGGCCGCCGAAGTGGACGGGAGGAGTTGAAGCAGATGGAGCAGGAGGCGACCACCGGACGGGTTGGCATGCTGCGCCTCTTACTCGTCGCCGCATTCGGTTTGGGCCTGACAATGTCCGTGTCTGCGCAGACAGACGCCGACCGGTGGCGACGACACCCTGAACGGTGTGTCGAAGAGGTGTGCAGACACCTATCGCCGCGTGATTGCGATGACGCCACCAATGTGAACCGCTTGCTCCAGGCTTGCGCGGCCAACTACGATGGCCAGTGCGTGCGGGCGTGCTGCGGGTTGCTCAGCGCTCGCGAGTGCAACGAGCTCTCCGAGGTCACGATGATTGCGAGCGCCTGCTCCAACAACGTGGATGGCGACTGCGTCACTAGCATCTGCCGCAGGTTGGGAAGCACCGACTGTGACAGCTTGGAAGAAGTTGCCCGCGTTGCCATCCAGTGTGGACGCGCGAATTCTTACCCGGTCCCCAATCCAGTGCCTTACCCAGTCCCGTATCGGTAAGGAACGCGACCGAGTTCAAGACGCCAGGCCGTCGGCGAATCGAGGGCGACGCGCGCTGCGCCCGCTCCAGCCGTGCACTGTGCGCCCGCGCCAGCGTCATCGGGAGCTCAACCTATTGCGAGCCCATGTCAACCGGTGGCTCGCCCGGCCCGGGCGCCATGAGATGCGGAGAATCCGAACGCCGGGTCGGCCGCCGCTCCCGGCCCTGACCGCTCGGTTCCTCAGAGGACGCTGGTGCTACTGCTTGGTGTGGGTGATTTCCAGTATGTTCAGGTCTTGGCTGGTTCGTCGTACGCTCCTCGGGCTGCGCGGTGACCGTCTTTGGATGAGAAGCAGGCGGCCGTCAGGGCGATGGCGACCATTGATTCCAGCTAACCTGCCCGTGTCGGGGGGCATGCGAGTAGAATTCGGAGCGGTGGACGTCCCATGGCCCGCAAGCTGGCCGCCATCCTGAGCGCCGATGTGGAAGGGTACAGCCGTCTCATGGGCGACGACGAGGCGGCCACCGTGCGCACGATCACCGAGTACCGGGAGGCGATCGCCTCGACCGTGACCCGGCATAGCGGGCGCGTGGTGGACGCCCCCGGCGACAACGTGCTGGCGGAGTTTTCGAGCGTGGTGGACGCCGTCCAGGGCGCCGTCGAGATCCAGGGCGAGCTGCGTCGCCGGAACGCGGATCTGCCGCCTGCCCGCCGAATGCACTTCCGCATCGGCATCAATTTGGGCGATGTGATCCATGAGGGCCCGAGGCTCTATGGTGATGGCGTCAACATAGCGGCCCGCCTGGAGGGCCTGGCGGAGGGCGGCGGCATCTGCCTCTCGGGCACGGCCTACGATCAGGTGGAGGGAAAGTTACCGTTCGGCTACGACTTTCTGGGCGAGCAGACCATGAAGAATATCGCCCGACCCGTGCGAGTGTATCGGCTCCGGCTCGAGCCCCGCCCTTCGCCAGCGCCGTTGCTCCGAACACGAGGCGCCGGCCGACGGGTGGTCTCCACCGTCGCCGGGACCATCACCCTCCTGGTGCTCTTGGGCGCCGGCGCGTGGTTCGGCTGGCGCTGGCTCGGGACTCCCGCGCGGTCCGGGCTGGCGTTGCCCGACAAACCCTCGGTCGCCGTGCTGCCCTTCGCAAACCTGAGCCGGGATCCTGCGCAGGAGTACTTCAGCGATGGAGTGACCGAGGACCTCATCACCGGCCTCTCGAAAGTCTCGGGGCTGTTCGTCATCGCGCGAAACTCGGTCTTCACGTACAAGGGCAAGGCGGTGAAGGTCAGCGACGTGGGTCGGGATCTCGGCGTGCGCTACGTGCTGGAAGGCGGCATCCAGCGCGAGGGCAGTCGCGTCCGGATCACTGCCCAGCTCGTCGACGCCACCACCGGATACCACATCTGGGCCGAGCGCTACGATCGGGAAGTCCGCGATATCTTTGCCCTCCAGGACGAGGTCACGCAGCAGATCGTCCGCGCGCTCGCGGTGAAGCTCGCCGAGGGCGAGCAGGGACGGATCGCTCGGGCGCCGACCGGAAACCTCGACGCCTACGATCTCGTCCTCCGGGGGCAGGAAGAGCGGCGGCGCACGACTCGTGAGAGCAACGCGGAGGCGCGCCGGCTCTTCGTGAAGGCCCTGGACCTGGATCCAGAGTACGCCAGAGCCTACGTGCAGTTGGGCTGGGCTCATCTGCAGAGCTGGCAGTTCCTGTGGAGTACCGGTCCGGAGAGCCTGGAGCGGGCGCAGGAGCTGGCGGAGCGAGCCCTCGCGTTGGATGACACGCTGCCCAACGCTCACAGCCTGCTCGGCCAGATCTATCTGTGGAGGAAGGAGCACGACCGGGCGATCGCCCAGGCGGAGCGCGCGATCGCGCTCGCCCCCAACGACGCCGAAGGGTACGAGACGCTCGCCGACGTGCTGGCGTGGGGGGGCCGAGGCGAGGACAGCCTCAGGTTCATCCGCCAGGCCATGCGCCTGAACCCGCACTACCCCTTCTTCTACCTGTGGACTCTCGGGCACGCCCTCTACTTGACGAGGCGGACCGAGGACGCGGTGGACGCCTTTCGCAAGCTCGTGCAGCAGAACCCCAATTTCCTCCCCGCTCATGCCTACCTTGCCGCGCTCTTCACCGAGATGGGGCGCCACGAGGAAGCGCAGGCGGCATGGAGGCAGACGCAGCGGCTGAGCCCCGGAGCCTCCCTGGCCAGTCTCCGGCAGCGTCTCCCTTACCGGCGGCAGGCCGATCTCGACCGGTTCCTCGCGGCGGCGCGGAGGGCCGGGCTCGAGTAGTCGCCGGCCGGTGCGTCACCCGACCTAGATTCGGCTCGTCGCCCAGGCGCCGGACGCGGACGCCGGCATGGGGTCAAGAGCGACGCGGCGCTCGAGAGGTCGTGCCGCGTCGGCTTGGCCTGGCTCGTAAGGCGGCCCGAGAGACACCACACTCTCCTCCACCGGGACGCCCTCGATCTCCCGCGTCTGGAGTGGCGGCGTCGGCACGAGACGCGTGAGACCGAACCCTGCGCCTGGTGCAGGGCTCGGAACTCGGGCTCCGAACGTTGCCGGCTGCCGGTGCAGACGAGCAGGTTGACGTCATTGGAGGCCGCCCCCTGGCTGGGGAGTGACTGGTCGATGCGTGGCGGATAGAAACTAGCAGCCTAACGCCCGAGTTGAAGTCGCTCGGCGACCGTGCCTGCCTCGTCGAAGAGGTCCTGTGCCTCACGCTCCTCGATTCCGGCGAGCGGCCGATCTCGCGGCGCGATGCGCGACGTACCGGGCGGACCAGGCCACGTACCCCCGTGCACCTGGTCGTCGCGTAGCGCTGGTACTGCCGCCGCGGCACCCCGTCTCACTCCTGGGTCATCGGGCCTGGAGCCCTCCGTGGGAGGCGGCCTGGCCTGCATGACGCGACTTTTCACGCCGATCTGTACGAATTGCTCACGGCCACCCGGGTACAACGACGGTACACGGGGGAGCTGAAGTAGCCCTCTCCCAGAAGGAGCGCATGATGCCCTCTCATTGGAAGCATCTGAAGATGCAGCGTCGCTGGAAGCGAGCCGCCCCATGGCCGCCCGTCGGAGTGGTGGCGGCCCTCGCATCGACGGTGGCGGCAGCAACGGCCGCCCACGGCATCGGCCCGGAGCGACCCGAGACCGGTCCGGTGGGAACTGCCCCGATGCTATCCGCGGACACCCACGATGTGGCCCCCGACGATCTCGATGCCTCCGACCGCCGCCGCCGAGCGATCCGTCTGTTGGGACGTGGTCTGGCAGACGGCGGCAAGGCTGTCACAGTTCGTGTGCGGCGAGGTCGGCGCCTGGTCACCGACGGTCCATTCATCGAGACCAAGGAATGGATCGCCGGTCCGGTCTGATCGAATGCTAGCGTCTCAGCTGCTCCACCTTCTTCGACGCGTTGCTCACCCTCAACCCTGTTGATGTCTTCGGCAGGGCGCGTCCAGAGGCGTCACGAACCCGCGGGACTGACGGGCTACTCGGCTCCGTGGCCGAGTCGCCCCGCCTCTGCCCGGCTGAGCCAGAAATCCATGCCCAGGGCACGAAGCTGCGCGCGCGCCTGGGTGAGCGCCGTCCGTGCCTCGGCCCGCTGTCCCGCGGCGCGATGGAGGGCAGCCAGGCCGAGGTGGCACCGCGCCTCCAGCGGCCGCATCTCGAGCGTTCCGGCGAGGGCGAGTGCCTCCTGGTAGCGCTCGCGGGCCGCGTGACGCGCGGAAGACTTCCGGGCCGAGAGCACCTCGGCCTGCGCGCGCAGGGCCCACGCCTCGTGCCCTCGCTCCCCTCGCTGGCGGGAATGCTCGACCGCCTGATCGGCCCACATCGCCGCATCAGCCAGACGGCCCGCGAGGAGCGCGACCTCGGCCAGCCAGGCCATGCGCCACGCCTGACCGGCGACCTGGCCCGACTTCTCGGCCTCGTCGATCGCCTCGTGCAGGAGGGACTGGCCCTCCGAGACCTGCCCGGAGACCGCGTAGGTATAGCCGAGCGTTGCCGTGAGCCAGGGCCGATGGACGGCGACCTCCGAGCGGCGACACACGTCGAGCCCGCGAGCCAGGTGGAGGGCCGCGTCGTCCAGCCGGCCCTGGTAGAGGTGCACGAGACCGACGCTGGCGAGAGCGCCGGCGAGCGGAAACGGGTGCCCGATCCGAGTTGCGAACACCAAGGCATGTCGGGCCGCGGCGAGCGCCTCCTCGAATCGCCCCAGCTCCGTCAGGGGCGCAACGATCCAGTAGCGATTGAGTTCCCCGAGGCCCAGCTCGGTCGACGGCTCCGCGACTCGTTCGGAAGGTGCCGGGACCCCGGGCTCAATCACCCTCTGGAAGCACGTCACGGCATCCCGATACTGGCCGAGGCGCCAGCGGACTTGGCCGAGACGAAGGTTCGCTTCCACCACGAGCCGGCGGTCGGCGAGCGCTTCCGCCAGCGCAAGCGCCCGCTGGCCGGACGCGAGTGCTCGTGGCAGATCGCCGGTGATCCAGGCGTGATTGCTGATGTGGGCCGAGACGCGCGCGAGCCGGAGTCGGTCCTCGAGCGTCTGGGCGAGGCGTTCCGACTCGCCCAGGTGCTCGGGGAGATCGGTCAGGCGACCCATCGAATACAGGGTCTGCACCAGATCGATCCGGAGGTCCAGCTCTCGCTCCTGCGCGTCGCGGCTCGCCGGGAGGTGCCGGATCGCATTCAGCCCCTCCTCGAAGCAGGCGACCGCCTCGCCATGCGCCGAGCGGTCCATCGCCTGACGGCCGGCCCAGTGGAGATGCGCCACCGCTTTGTCCCACACCTCGCCGTGGCGGTAGTGCATGCCGAGGGCCAGCGCGTGCCTGGCCAGCTCCTCCCGGTACACCTCTTCCAGGCTCTCGGCCACCCTTCGATGCAGCGCCTTCCGGAGCGCGGGCGGCAGCTCCTCGATGGCAACTTCCCGGATCCGGTCGTGGCTGAACTCGAGCCCCTCCTCCGAACCGCGCAGCACGCGGAAGCGAACCAGCTCTTCCACGCCCTCCGCGGCGTCGCGCTCCGTCAGGGAAGCGGTCCGCTGGACGAGCGGAAAGTCGAATCGGCGCCCGATCACCGCCGCAACGTCGACGAGGCGGCGCCCCCGTTCGGAGAGGCGATCCAGCCGCCGGCGGACAAGGGTCCGGACTCGGGCGGGGAGCGGCAGCCCCGGGGCGCCGCGGACCGGAGCTCCCTCGTGAAGCGCATGCATCATCTCGACCACGACGAACGCATTGCCATCACTCCCGCGCCATGCCTCCTCGGCCAGCTCCTCGAGCAGCGGCTCGGAGATCCCCGGGGACGCGAGCAGACGCACGAGGGCGGCAGTGTCGGTGCGGGAGAGCGGCGCCACCGGCACCCGCTCCAGCTCTCCATTTCCGTCGAGCTCGTCCAGCGCCCGGCGGAGGAACGGGCTGTCCGCGAGCTCCTCCTCCCGGATGGTGGCGAGCGTCAGGAGCGGGATCGTGCTCAGGCGCCGGCCGAGGAACGCGAGCAGGCGGACGCTCATCTCATCGGCCCAGTGGAGATCTTCCAACGCGACGACCAATGGCTGCCGTTGCGCGAGGCGCCTGAGTAGTTCGGTGGTGGCCTCGAAGAGGTGCCGCGCATCGCCGCCGACCTGGCCAACCGGCTCCCCGACGGCCGGCGCCGCCCCCTGACCGGGAAGTTCCGGCAGGAGGCGTGCCAGCTCAGCTCGCCAGCCTGGCTCGAGCGAATCGATGAGCTCCTGCTCATCCACGACCTGGCCGGTGCGGAGAGCGTCCACCCAGGGCGCGAAGGGAAGGATGCGCTCGGTCTCGTAGCACCGCCCGATCAACACGCGTCCCTGCCGCCGGGTGGCGGTCGCCATCACCTCGGCCACCAGGCGGCTCTTGCCGATACCTGCTTCCCCGATCAGGGCGACCAGGCGCCCGCGGCCGGCCAGGGCGCCCTCCAGCGCCCTCTCGAGACGCGCCAGAGTCTGATCGCGTCCGACGAGCGACGGCTCCCCGGCGCCGGGCGCTTCCGGCGCCGGAGGCTGAGGCCGGCCCAAGGCCGCGACCGCCGGCTCGGGCTGGCGCTGAGCGTCGGGCAGGCCGCGTCCGTGTCGACGCAGGATCTCCTGGTAGAGGGTCTTCGTCTCCGTCTCGGGCTCGGCCCGGAGCTCTCGCTGGAGGTTCGCCACGCAGCGCTGATACTGGCGGAGGGCGGCGCCTCGTTGCCCCGTCTCCACGTATAGCTGCATCAGCGTCCGGTGGACGGGCTCCTGAAGTGGATCGAGGCTGAGGAGCCGCTGCGCGGTTTCGACGGCTGCTGCCGTCGCGCCCGCCGCACGCTGGTGGGCGAGCAGCCGCGTGAGGCCGCCCACGGCCAACTCGCGCAGCCGCCCGCGCTGGGCGAGGAGCCAGTCCTCGAACGGGGCCTCTTGCACCGTGAGGCCTTCGAGAAAGTCGCCTGCGTAGAGGGCAAGACTCTCGGCCAGCGCCGACGGGGTCGCCTCCGCCATCCCTTGCACGAACGCCCCGACGTCCACGCTCACGGCGGCGGGGTCCAGAGCGACGGTGTTCGCGTGAATCTGGAGCGGCTGGGGATCAGCGCCGCGCAGGCTCTTCCGGATCGCATAGAGCGTCTGGCGGAGGCTCATGCGGGCGGTCGTCTCGACGGTGCTCCCCCAGAGGAGGCTCGCCAGCTTGTCGCGGGGGTGGGCCACGCCGGCCGGCATGGCGAGGTAGGCGAGGAGGGCTTGCGCCTTTCGCGTGGGCAGGCTGAGCGGCGGCGCTCCGACGCCTAGACGAGCCCGAAACTCACCGAGTAGGGTCAGCGTGAGCCGCGCCATCGCGTCACCGATTCACGGTCGCCCCTCCGGCAGCGTCGTCCGCCTCACGGCGAGCGATTGCCTCAGGTCGTGCTCGTATCCAGCGGCAGCGCCCGCCGTCCCTCGCGGTCTCGGGTTCAGCGGGAAGGACGCGCCGTCGTGGATCCTGTCCGGCATCGGGGCCCGAGCCCCCGGTAGGGCGACTCACCGGGAGGCGGAATCGTGGAAGCAATCGACGGCGGCTCATGCATGCCCCAGTCGCCGCACCGCTCGCGCCCTTAGGGGCAGCCACAGCTGGTCGGAAACTCGCTCATGCTACCCTAGCACTGCCACGCAGCCGGTCGCAACGACGCCGCCTCGAAGGAGGCTTCGGCATGTCGGACGCGCTCGCGGGGATCGTGAGGGAGCTCCCGTTCTCGACATCGGAGTACCACGATCGCTGCCGGCGCCTGCGACAGCTCATGATCGAGGCCGCGCTCGACGTGATGCTGGTCCATCAGCCGGCAAGCATCTTCTACTTCTCGGGAAACGAGAATCTCCACGTCTACGACCACGAGTGCGTGGTCATCCCGATGGACGGGGAGATCAGCCTTCTCGTCCCTCAGGGTGAACTGAGTCGCGCGCAACTGACGTCGTGGGTCCCTCGCATCGTCTCCTTCCCGGCTAGGAGCTAACCCGGCCCACGCGTTGGCGGCGATTCTCGAGGAGCACGGCCACGGCCGCTCGCGAATCGGCGTCGAGAAGCGCGCTCCGCGGGCAGCCGGCCTGTCCGTCCACGTGTACGAGAGCCTGCTCGCCACCATGCCCGACGCCTCGTTCGTCGACGCTTCGGGTCTGCCCGAGCGCGTCAAGGTGATCAAGTCGCCCCAAGAGGTGGCATTTCTCCGCCAAGCAGCCGGCTTCACGGATGCCGGCATGCGGGCTGCCCTCGCGACGGCGGCCGAGGGTCGAACGGACAACGACGTCGCGGCCGCCGCCCACCAGGCCATGATCGCCGCGGGCAGCGAGTTTCTCTCGATCCCCGCCATCGTGAACGCCGGCCGCTACTCGGGTATCGCCCACTCGACCCACATGCGCCATCGTCTCCAGCGGGGCGACGTGCTCTTTCTCGAGCTCGGCGGCTGCTTTCGGCGTTACTCGGCGCCCTGCATGCGGAGCGCGACGATCGGGCCACCCACCGACGTCGCGAAACGGCTGACCGAGGGCTGTCTCGCCGCTCTCGGCGAGATGCAGACGGCCATGCGGCCCGGGGCGACGTTCGACGAGGTGGCTCGCCTGGGGGCCCGGGGCGTGGCGCGGGCGGGGCTACCGGTGCACTGGAGCGGAAACTGCGGATACCCCGTAGGCGCCGGGTTTCCGCCCTACTGGGGCGAGTACAGCTGTCAGATCGCCCTGGGTGACCAGACGGTGCTCCAGCCCGGGATGGTATTCCATCAGCCGGTCATCCTGCGCGTGCTCGGGGAGCTCGGCGTGGCCTTCAGCGAGACAGTCCTGATCACCCCTACTGGGTACGAAACGTTGACGCGCGTCGAGCGCCAGCTCCTCGTGCGCTGAGGGGCCCGCCGTGCCACCGGCTGCCTGACCGGACTAATGCCCGGCCGGCAGCAACCGGCCCGGAAGTTCGCTCCACCGCAGATCAGTTTGTAATCCTCTCAAGGCTGAAACACGGATTCGGTTGACACAATTCGAGAATGTCGCCGGCCGTGAGGGGCAGGCGCCGCACAGCCTCGGGCTTGGTCACCGTGCCCAGGATTTCCGGCGGGCGGCGCACCTTCGACGCAAGCTGTGCATGGCCACGGTCACGGCGATCAAGCACAATCCCGTGATTCGGGCGTCCTTTCACCGCGTGGTAGCCGCGGGCCTCCCGGCAAGGTCGCGGTCACCGCCGTCATGCGGAAGCTCCTCACCATCCTGAATGCCGTGCTCCGAGACCGCAGGCCGTGGCAAAACGCTTACTCGGAAGCCAGTCGCTCAGGGCTGAAACACGGGTTCGCATTTCGTTGGAGGCCGTCCAGACTCCGGGGCAAGGTGCACCTGGAATGTTCTACTCCTTGGTCTCGATGAACGGACCGTCGGTGATCAGCACGTGTCCCTTGCGGAGACGGACGGCGGCCGCATCCACCACGCCCGCGAGACGGTGACGGAGGACTCCGTCTGTCCGTCGATCTGCTTTGTCGGCCCACTCGTCCAGGTTTCTCGTCTCCGGTGCACGCGTTCCGTCCTCGGGGTCCACGTGCACGACTGCCCGGGATCGCGCGTCTCGCTTCAGCGAGGCCACGTCGATCTGGTTCATCCGAAGAACGGCTTTCATCACGCGATCGGCTTTGTTGTCGCGGCTGCCCTGCATGGTCCTGCCGATATCGGAGGGGACGATCTGCCACCACAGACCGAACTTGTCCTGGAGCCAGCCGCACGGGTCGATCCGGCCACCCGCGCCGAGCTTCCTCCACAGATCGTCGATCTCTCGTTGCGTCTTGCCGGTCACGACGAGCGAGATCGCCGGCGAAAAGGTGAAGTGCGGGCCGCCGTTCAGCGCCAGGAAGTCCTGGCCCTCGAGTTGGAACGCGATGGTCATGACCGTTCCAACGGGCCGGCCCGAGGCGCAAGCGCCGGCCTCGCCGTAATGGGTGACGGTGTTGATCTGCGAGTTCTTGAAGATGGAGGCGTAGAACTTCACCGCCGTCTCGGCGTTGTCGTTGAACCACAGACAGGGACTGATTCGTTGCATGGGTATCCTCCTCAGTCATTTATTGGACGGGCGCCAGATCGGCCTTCGCCCATTCCGAATAGACGATGAACTTGAACGGGTTGAGACCTTGATGCCGGACCCGGAGCTGGTCGAGCGCCTGCCGGCGGGCCTCCGTGAGCCCACGGCTCGCCGGATAGTTCAGCAGACCCAGGTCCGCGACTTTGAGCGCCAGGACGTCCGCGCGTTGCTCCAGGAGAGCCTGCGCGCCGCGGACGAAGGCCCCCTCCTGGCGTCCGGCGAGGACATTCAGCGCTGCCGCCCACTCCTGGGGCGACACGACCTCGATTCCCTCGCCATCCGGCTTCCAGTAGCCGGTCCGCTGATGGACCACGCGCTGGATGAAGTTGTCCCGGATGACGAGGAAGGGCATCGCCGCAACGGGATGGGCACGGAGTGTCGCGGGCAACCAGTTCTGCTGTAGCATCTCGGCGACGGTCGCGCCGTCGGCAATTCCTTGCAGGGTCCGCTCGTACACCTCGCGAAGCGCGGCCTCGAAGCCCGGCAGGGCCTCGATCGTGAAGAGATCGGTCAGCGGCGGATGCCCGTGTACGAGGGTGCGCGGGTTCAGGGACCGGATGAGCGCGATGGTCTCGAAGAGGCCCTCCGCCGAGCCTTCCGGCAGGAAGGGCGCCCCGAGATACGGCATGAACGCGTCTCCGACGAAGACCACTCCGGTGTCTGGGAGATGGATGAGCAACGCGTCGGCGGTCTCGCCTCCTTGCACTGGGTGGAGGACGAACTCGGTGCCGCCGACCGTTAGGACCTCGCGCGCGCCGATCAGCTGATCGGGCGTGACGTCGTACCGTTGTCGGGCCTCGCCACCGAAGAAGTAGCGGAACGGCACGCCCGTGTCGTTCACGATCCGCAGCTCGTCGGCGAAGCGCGCCTGGGCGATCACCCGCGTGTTGGGAGCCTTCAGCGCCGCGAGGCCACCGACGTGATCCCAGTGCGCGTGGGTGAGGATCACGTGGGTGATCGGCGCGGACACGCGCCGACGGAGGGCGTGGACTGCGGCGCGAGCGGTGGTCTCCGTGGTGCCGGCGTCGACGGCCACGACGCCCGCGTCGGTCAGCACGAAGCCCATGTCGGCGAAGTCGTAACCCTGCGCGACGTGGACGCGGGGGGCCACCTCGGCGAGACGTGGTGGCCGGAAGCGAAAGCCGTCCCGCGCGGTCACCGAGAAATCCGCCGTGAACTGGGGGAGCGCCGGGTCCAGCGACGGATACCCGGACTGGGCGAGGGCGGCCTGGGCCTCGTCTCGACGCTCGAGGGTCGTGAACGCCCTCGCGAGGCCGCGGTAGACGCTGCGCCGGAGGCCGGGAGGCAAAGTGTCCCGCTGCTGGAGCACCCACTCGAGCTCCACCACCGCCTGCTCCGCTCGTCCGAAGCGCGTGGGAAGTTCGGCCAGGGTCACGCCACGCAGGTAACGCGCCACCGGATGACCGGTGTCCGCCGCGCGATCGAGCTTGGCGATCCCGTTCTTGACCCAGGCGACCCGGCGCAGCAGGAACACCTGGCCGGCCATCCGGATCTGGAACGTCCCCTCTAGCACCCTGGTGGAAGTGGGGACTTCACCAAGCGAAGCCGACTGTTGAAGACGTGCGCACGACGCCCGGCATCAGCTCTGGGGTGGACCACAGACGCGTGGCGGCCGTCCAGACGCGCGCGACGACGATGGCGAAGCCGATTTCAAGCGGACCGATGCCGAATCGGCGTCCTTGCCACCCTCGCGGCGTGCCGCGCCCGAACGCCTGTCGCATGAGAAGGCCGAGATTGAACGCGCCCGCGTGGACCAGCAGCCGTTTGAGGATGTTCTGATGCCCGCGCAAGTGGGTGCGGCGCAGGCCGCCGGTGTCGTACACGTGCGCGAAGGAGCGTTCGACGTATTCGCCGCGGCGCCGCATGAGCCGCGTCCCGCGCGCGCCGCGTATTCGCCGACGATTGCCGTAGACCGGAGCCTGCGCCGCCGGCGTCTGCGTCCAGTGCCGTCGACCGCGATCGGGCTCCGCGATGTAGGAGCGCACCGCGACCGTCGCGAGGTCGATCATGGTCTGGTTGCTGTGATAGCCCTTGTCCGCGACGATCTCGGCCACCGCGGCCGGGATCGAGCTCGCGACGTGCGCGGCCTCGACCTGTTGCGCGGCGACGCGGGCCGTCGTGACCAGACTCGTGGTGTCCCCGACATCGGCGCCCTGCAGCGTCACCGCCACGAGCGCGCCACTGTCCAGATCCACGGCGTGCTCGGCCTTGTGCGCCAGATGCGTCCGCCCGTCCTTCATCTTCGTGATCTTCGCGTCCGGATCGAAGGGATTCTTCCACTCCTGGTTCGACGTGCGCTTCTTCCGGCGCCGGTCCAGGCGCGCCAAGGCCTCGCGGGTCGGCGTCTTGAGGCCCGAGGCCGCGGCGAGGCGCGTCAGGAACTCCTGGTAGCGCTCACCGGTGTCCCGTCGCACGATGCTCCGCATCGCCGCGTTGGCCTCCAGGGTCGTCGCGTCGATGGCCACGGTCCGCCCCGTGAGCAGGCCGGCGGTGACCAGACGCTCTTGGACCCAGGTGAACACGGCCCGATGGGTCTCCACGGCGATCAACCGCCGCGTGCGCGAGATCGTGGAATGATCGGGGGCCGCGACGTCGAGGCCGAGCCCCACGAAGCGGCGCACGGCGAGCGAATCGGCCGCCCGCCAGGCAATGCCACGCTCCGAGTCGAGCCCTTCGAAGTATCCGAGCAGCAGCAACCGGAAGTACCGCCCCGGCGGCAGGCTGGGCCGGCCCATCATCGGCGCGTAGAACTGCCGACACTGCTCCTCCGCGAACCGGTCGAAGCCGGCCTCGTCGAGGATGCCGTTCAGCCGCGCATAGAATGGATGGCCCGGCGAGACCGGCAGGTCGGTCGTCGAAATCCACATCGGGACTTGCTCGCTCGTGCGTTTGCCCATCGCCATGGCCGCAGTGTACGTTCCCACCCCTCGCTTTGGCGATGACTCTCTCACCGACTTTCACCACGGGCTGCTAGGCTTCGAAGATCGGCTGCTCTGGCGCGGCCGCCGCCCGCTCGCGGAAGTAGCTGTAAGCCTCCTCATCCCGCGCGGCGGCGAGGTACTGACCGGTCAGGGTCAGGATTGCCGCGATGGACGGGGTCGGCCAGCGCACGACCTCCTTCAGGGCTTCGAGCGTGCGGTTGGCCCCGAGGCTGCTTTCGGTGCTCGAGGGCCCCCGAGGTGTCTCGCTCGCGTCCGCGAGGTGCGGTGAGCCTCGAGGCCCGAGGACGCTGCTGGCCGTGGCGAGGGCGCCGAACGCCAGAACATCTCGACGGCCGATGAGGGTGCGCATCGATGTAGCTCCTTCTGTGCTGCTGTTTCGGACCCCACGGTCGGGACAGATGGACGCATCGGACCGATGCCCCTGCCGACATGATGCATATGCATCATTGGAGAGAAGCCTCGGTGGCTCCCTGGATTCATGAGTGGCGCTACCGGCGCCCGGCTCGGAGGGGAGTGGGACCGGATCTGGCGGGCGAGCCGCCGGACTCGAGAGCCTGCACGGTGGGCACGACCTGGCGAAGCCCGGAGTTGAGTGCCGCCCAGGCGTCCGGACCCAGCGCGCCGACGAAGCGCTCCTGAGTCTTCTTCCAGACCGGGAGCGCTTCATGGAGGAGCCGGCGGCCCGCCTCGGTGAGCGAGGCGGTTCGCTCGCGCCCGGTCCGACCGGGAAGGATCCGGACACACCGGCGCCGGACCAGCGGCTTCACGGCACGGTACAGAGAGGTCCGGTCAACAACGAGAAACTCGGCGAGTCGACTGAGCGGGATCGGACCGCCCAGGTTGACCGCCACGAGCAGCGAGAACTGCGTGGCGGTCAGACCGAGCGGCGCGAAGGCGGCCCCGTAGAAGCGCGAGATCGCCCGGGAGGCCCGGCGGAGCCCTCCACCCGCGCACTCCAGCTTGACGCGAGCGGACAGCGTGGAGACCAGGTCGGACCGTGACGGCGCCATTGACTATGATGTATACGCATCGATTCGAGATCCTGTCAAGAGGCGGAACCTTGACTCCTCGGAAGTGTGCGTATACCTGATAGGAAGAGGAGCAGGACGTCGCGACGCTCACGATGTGGGTCGACGAGTCCGCGTCGGGCCCCGAGTGACGCGGGAGGGGAGCCATGACCATTCGCTTGGACCACACCATCGTGCCCGCAAAGGACAAGATCGCTTCGGCCAAGTTCTTCGCCGAGATCTTCGGCCTGACGGTCGAGCCGACCCCCGGGCACTTCGCCGGGGTGCAGGTCAACGAAAGCCTGACGTTCGATTTCGCGGACGAGCCCGAGGAGTGGGGCGGGCCGGGGTTTGACCCCCGGACGGGGCGGAGCCATCACTACGCCTTTCATGTCAGCGACGCGGAGTTCGACGCGATCTTCGGCCGCGTGAAAGCCAAGGGAATCCCGTACGGGAGCGATCCCTTCAGCCACACCAACGGCCGGATCAACACCCGTCGTGGCGGGCGAGGGCTCTACTTCGAGGATCCTTACGGCCACCTGCTGGAGATCATGACCGTGCCCGAGACTGCCGGCGCACCGGCGAGGAAGAGACAGTCTGCCGCCCGGACCAGGAGAGGTCGAGCCCCCACGTAGCGCGGCCCGCGGCTCGCCCGGCAGTTCCCACGGGGCGCGTGCAGAGGCTAGGTGACCGTCCCGCTCCGAGGACAGGTGCGCGCGGCATAGTCGCCTCCAGGGCCAGGCCAGTTCGCTAGGTTCCTACGACCTGGGGTCGTAAGTGGGTGCGACTCGAACCCGTGCTTGAATCGCGATCACGCTTCGCCAGTGAACGCGCGATGTTGCGCGCTGTTTAGTTCCGAAAAAGCACACGGGACTCACCTCAAGCCATGCCAAGTCTCGTCTCATGCGTACTTAGCGATCGGGACCGAAACCAGCTCCGTATCGAAGCCCATTGATGCCCGGTCCAATTTCCTCGATCTTCCTCGGCTCGACTCGATGGAGCCTCCGCCGGACCTCACGCTGGAGGGCATCCGGGCGTAAGGCGTACGCGGCTGAGCGCGCCGCCTGATAGCGCTCCCGCCCGCGTGAGGCTTCTGCTCGACCAGAACCTCTCGCCCCGGCTGGTTCGACCTCTGGCCGACGTCTTCCCGGGATCGACGCACGTTTGCGATGCCGGGCTGTCGCCGGCTACGGACGAAGCCGTGTGGACCTACGCGGTCTTGGCCGACGCCGGTCAGATGGGAACGGCGGAGACGGGAGCCACTGCTACGCGCCCCGCAAGCGCGGGTCCAGCATGTCGCGGAGGGCATCGCCGAGCATGTTGAAACCGAAGACGGCGAGCGAGATGGCCACGCCCGGCCACACCGCCATCCAGGGCGCCCGGAACATGTAGGTCCGCCCGGAGCCCGAGAGCATGGCGCCCCACGAGGGGTAGGGCGGCGGCACGCCGAAGCCCAGGAAGGAGAGCGCCGACTCGGCCAGGATGACGCCGCCGAGCCCGATGGTGGCCAGGATGATGACCGTCGGCATGACGTTGGGCACCAGGTAGCGGAGGACCACGCGCGTGTGCCCCGCGCCGATCGCCCGCGCGGCCTCGAGGTACGGATGCTGGGCGACGGCGATGGTCGCGCCGCGGATCACCCGGGAGTTGGTCGCGGTGATGATGAGCGACAGCGACAGGATCACGTTGGCCAGCCCGGGGCCTAGGACGGCCATCACCGAGAGCACGATGATCAGGTAGGGGAACGACATCCAGGCGTCCACGACCCGCTGGACGACCAGGTCGTAGACGCCGCCGAAGTAGCCGCTGGAGATGCCGAGCGCCATCGCGCTCACGGTCCCGAGGAGGATCGTCGCGAAGCCCACAGTCACCGACACGCGCGCACCGTAGACGATCCGGCTCCAGAGGTCGCGGCTCAGGTTGTCCGTCCCCAGCCAGTGGGCGAGGCCTGGCGGCTTCATCCGCGCGCCCCGGATCACGTCGTCGTAGCCGTAGGGCGCGATCCACTCGGCCCCGGCCGCCATCACGAGCATCGCCACGACGATCGCGCCGCCCACCGCCCCGAGTGGCTTCTTCCGCACGAACCGCACGACGGCCCGGAGCGGGCGAGTGCCGGCGCCGGGCCACGCCGGCGCCGGGTAGGCCAGTCCTCTCGCTCGTCCGAGGACGCGGGGCGCCCCGGGCTGCTCAACCACGGACGGTTGGCCCTCCCGCCCCGAGCGCAGGCTTCGCCCGCGCCTCCCAGGAAGGGAGTCGGGGGAATCTTCCGCGACTCCCCCGGAGTGATCTAGTAACGGATGCGGGGGTCGAGAAGGGCATAGACGGCGTCGATCGCAAGGTTGATCAGGACGATGAGCGAGACGACGACCAGGTTGATGCCCTGGATGACCGGATAGTCGCGCTGGTTGATGGCGTCGAACAGGAAGCGGCTCAGGCCGGGGAGCCCGAAGATCGTCTCGACGATGACCGTGCCGCCGAGGACCTGGGCGATCTGGATACCGAGCACGGTGACCACCGGAATGACCGCGTTCCTCAGGCTGTGCTTGAGGACGACCACGCGCTCGCGCAGGCCCTTCGCCCACGCGGTGCGGACGTAATCCTGGCGGAGGACTTCGAGCAGCATGCCCCGGATCAGGCGCATCATTGCCGCCGCCGAGGCGAGGCCCAGGATGAGGGCGGGCAGGACGAGCTGGGCGAGGTTGGCGAGGGGCGCCTGCGAGAACTCCACGAAGCCGCCTCCGGCGGGCCGCCAGCCCCACCAGATCGCCGGCAGCACGATGACCAGCGTCGCCAGCCAGAAGCTGGGGATCGAGAGGCCCAGGACCGCCGTGCTGCGGGCGGCGTAGTCCCGCAGGGTGTCCTGGCGGGTCGCCGAGACGACGCCGACCGGGACCGCGATCAGGACGGCGAACAGGGTCGCCAGGAGCGACAGCTCCAGGGTCACCGGGAGCCGCCGGGCCAGGTCCTCGACGACAGGCCGTTTGGTCCAGAGCGACTCGCCCAGGTCGCCGCGCAGTACTCGCCCGAGCCACTGGACATACTGGACGTGGAGCGGGCGGTCCAGACCGAGCTTGGCGCGCAGCTCGGCGAGGTCGCGGGCGTACGCCTTCTCCTCCAGCATGAGGGCGACGACGTCGCCCGGGATCAGCCGGGGCAGCGCGAAGACGACGAGCGACGCGATGAGCAGCGATGGAACCGCGACGAGGAGTCGCCGGGCGAGATACCGCCTCAGCACACCGGCCGCCGGTGGTCGCGACGTCCCTGCCTACTCACATCCCGACTCGCGAGATCGCCAGAGCGCTCCGCGCACCGGCTTCGCCGGTCCAACCTTCCCGGGGTGGAAGCAGCTACCGGTCAAGCCAGGCCGCGACGACCCGCCCTCCGTAGTCGAAGCCGATGTTCGGGGCGTAGTTCTTCAGGGCACCGTCCCACACCGCGACGGTCACAGCCGAGTTCGTGGACACGTAGTACTGCAGCTTCGCCAGATGACGCTGGATCTCGTGGATGACGTCGCGGCGTCGGGCCACGTCGAACGTCCGGCGTTGCCGGACCAGCAGGTCGGACAGGACCGGGTCGTTGATGTGGCTCTGGTTGCGCGGCTCCTCCGGGTAGTACTGGCCGAACAGGAAGCTGTCCGGCTCGAGAAACGGCGTCTGGGGCCCGAAGGTCATCGAGTCGAACTTCCCGTAGAAGCAGCTCGTGATGTACGCGCCGTACTCCTTCTGGTCCAGCTTGGCGTCGATGCCGACGTCCTTCAGGTGCTTGAGGATGAGCTGCATCGCGTCGACGAGGATGGTCGAGCCGTACGTCGTGAAGCACGTGCTCGCCGGGAACCCGTTCGGGTAGCCGGCGGCCGCCAGGAGCCGCCTGGCCTCGGCCGGATCGTACTTGAAGTACTTCGCGCCCTCGCCGAGCTTGTCGAGGGGCAGCGTCCAGTCCTTGAGCGCCGCCGGGACAGCCGGATTGTAGACACCGACGCCCTCGGCGGTGGCATCGACGATGCCTTGCCGGTCGATGGCGTGGGAGATCGCCTGGCGGACGCGGACGTCGCTGAAGGGCTTCTGATCCGTCCGGAAGGAGATGTGCGACATCACGTTGGATGGGAACTCGGCCGTCTGGAGGCCCGGCCGCTTCTGCTTCAGGGGATCACGAATCTGGACCCAGTCCGTGCGGTTGACGCCGGCGTGGATCTCCCAGCCGAGGTCGTACTTGCCCGCCAGGAACGAGGCTATGCGGGAGGCGTTGTCCTCGTCGATGGTGATCTCGACGCGGTCGATGTGGGGCAGGCCGGCGACGAAGTACTGGGGATTACGCACGAGCGTTAGCCCCTGGCTCGGCCGGTAGCCGTCCAGCATCCAGGGGCCGGTGCCGATGAAGGACTCCGGCTTCTTGAGATCGCCGAACCGGTCGGCGCTGTCCTTGGCCACAATCGCGACGACCATGGGGCTGGCGAGGGTGTCCAGGAACCAGGCGTCCGGCTCCTTCAGCGCGAACTTCACGGTGTGCTTGTCGAGCGCCTCGACTTTGTCCACCGCCTTCAGCATGTGGGCGTTGGCGTGGCCCTTGGTGGTGAGGAAGCGGTCGATGGTGTAGACGACGTCATCGGCGGTCAGCTCGCGGCCGTTCACCGGCGGCTTGACGTGCCAGCGCACGCCACGCCGGAGCTTGAAGACGTACGTCGTCTCGTTCGGCTGGCTCCACGACTCGGCTAGGTCGGGCTCAAGGGAGAACGTGCCGGGCTGCACCCCGGGCCCGGCCCGGTGCCGCACGAGCCGGCTGTGCGTGAACGACATCAGGGTGTGCAGCTTGTAGGAGATCCCGCCGGCGGCGTGTAGGTCGAAGTGGGGGGGATCCCACAGTCGCACCGCGAGCGTGCCGCCGCGCTTGGGCGTCTGGGCGCGGACCACGGACGGCGCGAGCGCCGCGCCGCCGACCGCGGCGGCGCCGAGCTTGAGCAGGTCGCGACGACTGAACGACATGGGGCCACCTCCTGGCATGCGGGAAGGCGCGAAGCTCCTTTCGATCCGTGTGGCTGCACGATAGCGCGGCGCCGGCGGCGCCGGCAAGGGAGTCCCGGGGGTTGGCGCAGCGGGGGCCGGGACGTTTCTCCGGCGTCTGGAACGGGGGCTTCCTGGTCGTGTGCGCCTACTGGGTCATATCTCCAGCCTGGTCTCCGAACGGGCAGCTTCTCGCCTTCATGGCCCAGGGCAAGCGGGCGGCACGGAACTCCCCGTGCGGGTACCTCGTTAACTACGATCTCTTATCAACTTCGCGCCGATGGGACGGGCAGCCTGACCATGCTGACTAACACGGTGGGGACTGGTGTCGAAGACTTCAACCAATGGGGCTGGTGAGGATAGAGGGGTAAATCCTCCGAAAGCGGCCGGCTAGGCGGTTGCGGGCGCCGGGCTAAGCACGGCGACGCTACGTTCCCCCTTGTGGAGGATTGTGATGGGGCCATCGTTTATGAAACCGACGAACTCCGTGCTCTTCACGACGCTACCCCGGCGGCACGGCCCCTGACGAGCCCTTTCCTCATGCGACTTTGACGATTCGTTGACATCCGCTGTGGATGCTGGCGTCCGTGACGACCAGAGCACGGGGCGTCCGCTCGAGGGTCGACGCCGGGACGGCTGCGCGCGAGGGCGAGTCCGGTCGGGCGGCGGCCGCCGGCGATCCCCAGAGGGCGACGACTCCGCAGCCGGCGGGAGGTGACACGCCCGCCGACCCTGAGACCCGCCGCCGCTTGTTCGTCGTGTCGGTGAGCGAGGACGAGAGCGGGGCCGTGCATGGAGTGGTGGAGGCCGTCCGGACCGGGCGGAAGGAGCGCTTCCAGGGGGTCGACACACTGGGTGCTGTGGTCGGCGCGCTGTTCCGGCGCCTGCGAGAGGAGGACATAGGGAGGGTGAGATGTCGCAGTGGTGCTGGGATCGTCTCCTAGCGGGCGCCGCTCGCCGCGAGGCTATTCACCGGAGGGGCGGCAAACCAGAGGGACAGCCATGACGGGAAGCAGGCATGTGGCCACGTGCAAGGGGTACATCGACATGGTAAGCGTGCGAGCGGGGCGGATGCTCAAAGGAGGGTCCCGGATGCGCCAGCTGAGCGTGACGGTGTGTCTCGTCATTGTTCTCGCGCTGTTCACGCTTCCTCTCACGCCCGCCGGGGCCCACGTCGGCGACGGCGTATGCACGGACTCGAAAGGCAACATGCGGATCGTGGACCCGACGACCGGCACGTGCACGAAGATGGAGACGCCGGCGCACTGGCCCCTCGGCTCCCGGGCCGACAGCGTTGGAAGAGCTCGGTGGCTTGCCATGCACACTGTCCGAGGGGGCGGGCGTGGGGACGGTCGTGCTGCTCCGCCTGGCCGGCCATCAGTTCAAACCGCGCGACCCTAAGCCGATGACCGAAATGTTTGCGACGTTCAAGAAGATTCGGAAGCTACGGCAAAAGCCGGCGCACTCGGTCGAGGAGGACAAGTTCGATCAGACCTATGTCAAGAGCCAGCGCGATCTCCCTCCCACCGCACCGGCGAGGCGTCGACCTCTCCGCAACGCCCGCCTCCGCGAGCTACGCGCCCGGTCCGTATGCTTCTCCGCACGGATCGACCCCAACATCGCGGAGACCGACGCGCCGTGCGTCCACGGTCCCCGTAGACGGACTCCGGCCCGTTGATGCGACGAGGTGCGGGCTGACCTGGCTCGCGAACCACAGTCTGGGTGGCCAGTTTGAGGCGGTAGCGCTTCGACCGCATGTGACTTCTCTCCCCGGCCGGCGTGTCTTCTGCCGCGCCTGGGCTAGGGACGAGACCGGCCGTCGCCAGCCGCCGGTGACGACTCACGACGCCGAGTGAGCAGGCACTCGCTGGACCTCCGGAAAGAGGGTCCAGGTGGCGCGTGAGGCAGGAAGATCATTACTGCGTCCGGCCAGCGGATTCTTCGGGTCTTGGCCACTGGCGAAGCGAGCCTTCGCCACTGGTCAACCACTCAATTGGCCACTCCTCCCGCAATGCGCACCTCTTTAAGTTCCTGTGTTTACAGGAAGCAGGTGGGTGGCATCGGCGTTGCTCCTAACCGGGCATGTGCCGAGTGAGCGCCCTTCCTATCCGGACGCGGAGGTGTACCTATGCGCCGCCGATCGATCGCTGATCCCTGGGTCGAGTCCCACTTGCTCCGAGCCGAAGAGAGATTGGCGGAGGCGCGCGCCTTCGCGGCGGCGCGCCGGGCTCTGCTCGGCGATTCGGATGCGCCGCGTCGCCGGGCACGGGCCTGGTTCTGGCGCCATCCTGCTCTCCGTCGGAGGCCGTCTTCGTCGATCGAGCGCCGATGTCCCGCGCTCCGGGGAATCTCGATCACTGTCCCTACACCGCGACGTCTGGCCTGACGGAGGACGCTGTCATGGATTGGGAGATTCGGGAGATCGGGGGCTTCATGCTGAACCTGCTGGGGTCTGTCAGTCTCGTGGCCGCGCTGATCGGATTGCTGGCGCTCTTGAATCGCCGAGATCGCCGTCAAGACCGGCTCCTCTTGCTCATCGCCCGGCAGTTCTCCGGCGAGGCCCTGCGAAGCGACATCGTCATTGACGACCCGCTGTGGCCTGCTGTCGGAGCGGGCCGAGGTCCGGGTGGACATTTCCCATGACGGCGGGGCGGATCTGGCCGGCCCTCGAGCGCCTCCGTCAGACTCTGCCGCCGACCGTCGCTCTGACGGTCGGGGGGCCGCCGCCGCGGATCCGAGCGGCCCCCTGCGCCGGGACGCCGCGTCCGCGGAAGGCCTGGCGGCGTCTGGCCCTTCCGATGACGGCTCGCTGGTCGGGAGGTCCGCCCGGGAGCGTGAGGTCGCCGTCGGGCACGCTTCGAAGCTTAGAGTCTGACTCACGGGTGATCTCGCCCGACGCATGGAGGGCTGTCACCGGGCGTAAGATACGCCGTGACGCATGACCCCGCTGGTCGAGTTGCTCGGGGAGAGCTCGGCGATCCAGGCCGTGCGCACCACGGTCGCGCGGCTGCTCGCCCGCGGGGTCCCGGGCCGCCGTCTGCCCGCCATCCTGATCGAGGGCGAGACCGGGACGGGCAAGGGTCTCCTTGCCCGGGCTCTTCACCGGGCAGGGCCCCGGGCGGCGGGGCCGCTCGTGGAGGTGAACTGCGCCGCCATCCCCGAGACCCTGCTCGAAGCGGAGCTGTTCGGCTTCGAGCGCGGCGCCTTCACGGATGCCCGCCAGCCCAAGGCCGGCCTCTTCCAGACGGCTCACGGCGGCACCCTCTTCCTCGACGAGGTCGGCCTCCTGCCGGAGCGCGTCCAGGCCAAGTTCCTGAAGGTGCTCGAAGACCGCGCCGTTCGCCGGCTCGGCAGCACGCACAGCGAGCCGGCCGACGTCGCGATCATCGCGGCGACCAGCGAGAACCTGCTCGACGCGGTGCAGGGACGCCGATACCGCGAGGATCTCTATCACCGCCTCGCCGTCGTGACCGTGCGGCTCCCTCTCGCTCGCCGAGCGAGGGTCGGACATCCTGCTTCTGGGGGAGCACTTCCTCATCCAGGCCTGCACGGAGTATGGCCTGCCACCGAAGACACTCGCCGCGGATGCGCGGGCGGCGCTCCTGGCGTATCGCTGGCCGGGCAACGTCCGGGAGCTGGCGAATGTGATGGAGCGCACGGCCCTGCTCACGGAGGCGTTACTCGTGACCGCTGACGCCTTGGAGCTGCCCGGGACGCCCGGCAGCCGTGGGGCCCGCGGCGGGCACGCCCGCGCGGGCACGGCTCCAGCGACGCCATGGCCCCAGTGGGACCGGAGCAAGTCTCTGGAGGCTCTCCGCGAAACGGACTGGAACATCGCCCGCGCTGCCGCCCGGCTGAAGATTCCCCGCAGCACGCTTCGGTATCAGCTCGAAACGGCTGGGACTCACACGGGGCGCGGTCCCTGCCGACCCGGCTCGACACCGCTCGCGATCCCCTCGACTGCGGACTCGGTCCCGGTCCCGCGTCCTGGGCCGGCGCGCGGCATGTGGCCCTGGGAACGGCGCCAACTCGCGTTCCTGCGAGCCACCCTCGTGCCCTCATCGGACCCGACACCGCGCCCGAGGTCGCCCTGGCGCTGCTGGTCCTGGTGGAGAAGGCCGAGAGCTTCGGCGGCCGTGTCGACCAGCGCGGCCCGTTGGGGATCGTGGCGGCCTTCGGGCTCGACCCGGTCGAGGACGCCCCTCGCCGGGCCGCGCACGCGGCGATCGCGATACGGAAGGCCGCCGAGCGGCCGCGGCCCACCAATGTCGAGCGCGTCGGCATGAAGATCGCGATCCATGCGAGTCCGGGTCTCGTGGGGTGGACGGGTGAGACGCGCGTGGTCGACCTGGACACCGCCGGTCGGGCATATGCGGTGCTGGAGTCATTGGTGACGGCGGCCGAGACGGACACGATCCTCGTGAGCCCGGACGCCGCCCGGCCCCTTGAGCGACGCTTCGCACTGGTGCCCGTCAGCCTCGTCCCGCCACCGGGCGCACCGGGCTATCGGCTCGAAGGGCTCGAGCAGCCTGGCCTGGCGCCCCGAGGCGCCATGACGACCTTCGTCGGGCGAGGGTCCGAGATGGAGCACGTGCGCCACGCCCTGGCTCGGGCCGCGGCGGGCCACGGCCAGGTCGTGGCCCTCGTGGGGGAGCCGGGTGTCGGGAAGTCACGGCTCGTGTGGGAGGTCACGCAAGCTCACGGTGGCCAAGGCTGGCTCATCTTGCGGGCGAGCGCGCTCTCGTATGGCCAGGCGACGCCGTATCAGCCGGTGATCGAGCTCCTCAAGGGATACTTCCGGATCGAGGACCGCGACGACCCACCCCAGATTCGCGAGAAGGTTCGGGGTCGGCTCCTCGCGCTCGATCCTGCCCTGGCGTCGAGCGCCGACGCGCTCCTCGCCCTGCTCGATGTGCCCAGCGAGGACGGCCCCTGGCTGAGCGCTCGATCCCGCCCAGCGGCGCCAGCGGATACTCGACGCGATCAAGGGGCTCTTACTCCAGGAGACGCGGGGCCAGCCTGTGCTCCTCGTGCTCGAGGATCTCCACTGGGTCGACTCCGAGACTCAGGTGCTCCTCGACACCCTCGTCGCGAGCCTCCCGACAGCCCGGCTGTGCCTCCTGGTCGACTATCGCCCCGAGTATCAGCACAGCTGGAGCAGCAAGACCTACTACAGTCAGCTCCGCCTCGACCCGCTGCCACCCGAGCGTGCCCAGGAGCTCCTCCGGGGGCTGCTCGGCGAGGGCCCCGGGCTCGAGCGGCTCACGGCGCTCCTCATCGAGCGGACCGAGGGGAATCCGTTCTTCCTGGAGGAGATCGTGCAAACGCTCGTGGATTCCCACGCCCTGGGTGGCGAGCGGGGGGCCCGCTACCTGGCTCGACCGGTCGATGCGATCCAGGTCCCGTCGACGGTCGAGGCGGTCCTGGCCGCGCGGATCGACCAGCTTCCGGCCGAGGCGAGGCGCCTCCTCCAGGTGGCCGCGGTCATCGGGAAGGACGTGCCGGTCGCCCTCCTCCGAGCCGTCGCGCAGTCCTCCGAGGAGGCCCTCCGGCAGGGTCTGGCGACCCTCCAGGCCGCGGAGCTGCTCTACGAGGCGAGGCTCTTCCCCGACGTCGAATACACGTTCAAGCACGCCCTCACCCACGAGGTCGCCTACGGAAGCCTGGCGCCGCAGTGGCGAGCCCGGCTCCACGCCGAGATCGTGGAGGCCATCGAGCGACTGTACCCGGACCGCCAGGCCGAGCAACTCGACCGGCTCGGCCACCACGCGTTTCGAGGGGAAGTGTGGGGCAAGGCCGCCGGCTACCTGCACCGGGCGGGCGTCAAGGCGGCGGAACACTCGGCGTACCGGGAGGCGACGGCATGCTGGGAGCAAGCGCTCGCAGCCCTCGCGCACCTCCCCGAGAATCGCGAGACGCTGACTCTCGCGGTGGACATCCGACTGGACCTCTGGGGGAGGCTGGCGATCCAAGGGCGCTACAAGGCCGCGCTGGATCACCTCCGTCGCGCGGAGCACCTGGCCCGCGTGCTGGATGACCGGTACCGGCTCGGTCGAGCCCTGGCCGGCCTCAGCGTCGCTCTCCGAATGGCAACCGGCGCTCACGATCAGGCGATCGAGGCGGGGCGCCAGGCCGTCGCGATCGCGACGGAGCTCGGAGACCCGGACCTCGAGGTCGCTGCCACCCTCCGCCTGGGCCAAGCCTACGTGTCGCGCGGTGACTACGCCGCGGCGGCGGCGACCCTCAGGCGGTGCGTCGAGATCATCAACCGCCTCGATCCGTCCAGGGAGCGGCGACTCCGCCGGATCGACGGCCTGGCCTCGCTGTCCAGGGCGCTGTTCATGCTTGGTCATCCGACCGAGGCCATGTCGCATCGCCGAGGCGGCGGTCCGGGAAGCGGACCCGCGCGACGACCTGTGGAGCTTCGTCGCCGCGACGACAAGCCTTGGAGTCGTGCACCTGTTCAGCGGAGATCTCGACCGGGCGATTCCGGTCCTCGAGCGGGCCGTGGCGACAGCCCGAGAGTGGAGCCTCGTGGATTGGAGGTCCGACCGCGGTGACCAGCCTGGGGTATGCGTATACGCTCGCCAGTCGCCTCACCGAAGGGCTGGCGCTGATTGAGGAGGTGATTGAGCAGGACACGCCCACGGACGCTATCAGCGACACTCGCGTCATTCTGGTTGCGCGCTGAGGCCCTCTTCGTGGCCGGGCGGGCGGACGGCGCCGAGGCATGCGCCCGACAGGTCCTCGATTTGGCCCGCGCCCATGGAGAGCTCGGCGTGGAGGCATGGATCAGTCGGCTCCTTGGCCGGATCGCCTCTCACCGCGACCCGCCTGACGTCGAGGCAGCCGAAGGCCACTTTCGCCACGCTTTGACCCTGGCTCACCAGCTGGGCATGCGGCCGCTGGTCGCGCACTGCCACCTCGACCTCGGTGCGCTCTACCACCGCATCGGTGACCACGCCAAAGCGGACGAGTACCGGACGATCGCGACGACCATGTACCGAGAAATGGACCTAGGCTTCTGGCTCGCGCAGGCAGCGGTTGCGTTTGGAGGGTCTCAGGCAAGCTCTAACTAACGCTGACGATTTCGCTTCCGGTGGACAATCAACGTTGGCTGCTCCATCAGAACCGCATCGACGTGGTCGAGGTAGAGCTTTGTGCGGGCCGCGATCACCAAGGCGCGCTGCGCCGCACTGGTGGTTGCCTCATCCCCGAGGTCGTCGAGAAACTCGGCGCGCCAGTTGAGGAGGTGGCGGGCGGCCAGGATTCGGCGGTCAAGGACGGCCAGTCCCCGGATCCTTACGTGGGTCTTGAGGGCGTTCAGACCGGTCCGGGGACGGACAGGTCCCCGTCAGGAACCGTCCGTAGGGGGGCGCGTTCTCTTAGTGGCTGCGGGTTAGGGGAGAGCGGCGAGCTGTCTGGCACTAGGCTGCTCGTGCCCGGACACGGATGGCTACGAGCAACCTACAGGGAGCAGTGCCCGTCGGAGCCACCACCGCTTTAGGTTAACCGTGCCGCTCCGGGGACAGGTGCGAGCGGCGTAGTCGTCTCCGCGGCCTCAGGCCAATCTTGCGCTCCCTACTACACGGGCTCCGAACGCCCATGGCAATGGCAACAACGTGGCAACGAGGCCAACCATATTCACGGGAACAACATGTTCCAGACCCTCGGCAACATCTCGACAGACCCGCGCGTCGGCCTGCTCTTCGTGGAGTTCGATTCGGGAACCACGCTCCAGCTCACGGGGCGAGCGTGCATCCTCTGGGATCGAGAGGACTTCCACGAGCTGGCGGGGCGGAGCGAGCGGTCGAGGTCGAGATCGACGAGGTCGTGGAGATAGCCGGCCAGGGTCCGCTGGGCTGGCGATTCGTCGGCTACTCAAGCTTCAATTCGGGCGAGCGAGCAGGCAATCCGCGCGAGCAGCAGGCACTCCTCGCGCGCGAGCAGGCCGCGCTAGCGGGTCGGGCGGAGTTCCGTCCCCGGCGCAATTTCGAGCACGATGGCCTCCGGATCGGCGCCCCAGCGCCACGGCAGTCCGACACTTCCCAATCCTCGGGAAACCACGAGCAGCGACTCGCGGAACGCGTAGACGCCCTCGTCGAGGCAGAAGCGACTGTGGCGGATGATGGGCGGCCCGCCGGGAAAGCGAATCTGTCCGCCGTGGGTGTGACCGGAGAGGGTCAGGGGCACGCCGTGGCTTTCCGCCTCGTAGAAGTGATCGGGATTGTGCGCGAGCAGGAGGTGAGGCGCGCCCTGGCCGGCAAGAAGCCTGGGCCAGTCCGGCCGGCCGAGGATGAGGTCGTCGATGGCACCGAGCACGAACTCGCCCCCTCCGTGACCGAGCGCCACCGTCTCGTTGGTCAGGGTGGTGATGCCGACCGAGCCCAGGTCCTTGCGGATCTCTTCCGGATCACCGCCGAAGTAGTCGTGGTTGCCGTGGACATACCAGGCGCCAAGGGGGGCGCGTGACAAGGGCGCGAGGGCCTCGAGAAAGGGGCGGACCTCGCTCGAATGGCCGGTCACGATGTCCCCCGCGATGGCCACGAGGTCGGGCCGGGACTCCATCAGTGACGCGACGACCTCGGCCAGTACCCGGGGCCTCAGGAAGATGCCGGTGTGGATGTCCGAGAGCAGGAGCACGCGAAGCGGGTGGAGCCCGGATGGCCATCCGGCGGGAGAGACCGACGCCTCGGTCAGGACGAAGCGCCTCCGGAGCAGCCAGGCATACGGATTCCACACCCGGCTGAGGTGCGGATAGAGGAAGCGCGAGACGATCATGTCCATCTGGCGCTCGAGGATCTTGACGAGGCCCCGCGTGGGATCGATCCGCCGCCGCTCGTGCCCGGTCATGAGGCGCGCGGGGCCCAGCCGCCGTCGTCGGTGATTCGTCGCCCTCAGCCTCGCGACTTCACTTCCAGTTGTTCACGACCTGACGCAGGATGGCGAACTCACCCACGTGATACGAGGTGTGGTCGACGATGAGGATGCCTCGCGCAGGATGGTCTGTCCGTCCCCGTGGGGGATGCGGGCGTGGAGATCCGTCTTCGGACTCTTGACGATGGCGATCATCTCCCGTAGGTCGCGATGATAGGTGGCGATGGTATGGTCCCAGTCCTTCTTGGTCGCCTTGGCGTTCTTCGCCGGCCCGTAGTCCTTGGGGAAGCTCAGATGCTCGTAGTCGGGGGTTCCTGATGAAGTCGATGATGTCCCACTGCGCGATGCGGATGTGCTCGAGGAGGTGCCAGAACGTGTAGGGAACGTTCGGCGGGCGCACGTTCATGTCCTTCACGGAAAAGTTCTTGACCGCTTCAGCGAGTGACATGTGCGCTTCCGTGCTGAGGAACTTGACGAGCTCGGCCCGCAGCGCCTTGTCGCCTTGCATGGACCGAGTATAGCCGCCTTGACAGGGCCCCGGGCCACCGAGAAGGTCGCCTCGTTCCCGACCGGACTCACGGATGACCCGTCGCTTCAGGGGGTGAGCCATGATCCGTGCCTCGCGGCTGCCGATGTTCCTTGCCTTGTCGGTCGCGCTCGTGGTGGGCGGGATGATCCCCGGCCACCACGCTCGGGCGCAGGAGCGGCCCCGCTACGGCGGGGAGCTGGTCTTCGATCCCGGTCAGAAGACACCGGAGGATACGGGGGAGGGGTGGCAGATCGCGGCAGGACACGCAACCTATCCGCAACCTCCTCCGGCGGCAGCGGTTCGCGGCGCTGTCGGACGCGAAGCGCGAGGGGGCCGCGCGGCGTGGGGCGCGGCGACAAGCCGTGGACGCCTCGCTAAGCCCGCCAGCGTCCGAGCGAGACTCGTCCCACATCCCCACCCCGGCGCGTGCGATGGGTGACGTACATGCGCCGCACACGGCCCGTCTCTGTGAGGTCTGCGGGCTTCCGCTGACGGGCCGCCGCCCGCAGCGCGTCGCGGTGCCGCATCACCTAGTGGCGGCAGACGTGTGCCCCACGAGACCACCGCCCCCCACGCGCGGAATTTTGCATGTCGGGGGGAAACTTGCCTCCTCGATCGCTGGACCTTGTGTAAGCCGGTGCACAGGGCTTGACGACAGGTGTGCAGCGAATCCGCTAGCTTGCGGCCCACCGGGCGGCTGGCATCAAAACTGCTATTCCTACCTCGCCTCCCAGCCAGCGGGGGCCAGTCTAACAAAGAGGAGTAGGAAGCATGGCGCAGGGAGTAGTGAAGTGGTTCAACGACGCGAAGGGGTACGGGTTCATTACCCAGGAGGACGGACAGGACGTGTTCGTCCACTATTCGGCCATCCAGGGCAGCGGCTTCCGCAGCCTGGCCGAGGGTGACCGCGTCGAGTTCGAGGTCACGCGAGGCCCGAAGGGCCTCCAGGCCGCGAACGTCAAGAAGGCCTGATCGGGCAGTGATTCGCGTTTCCGGCCCGGCCCCGCAAGGAGCCGGGCTGGAGCGCGCGTACGAGGAAGACCGCCGGCACTGGACGGCCTGCGCCGTGGACACACTCCGCCTTGTCGGGCTCCGGCTGAAGCGGGAGGGACTGTGATCGTTCTCGTTATCACGACAAGTCTGCTCATCATGGGGCTGATCGTGATCCTCATCCAAGAGACGGGCATCTCGATCCTCGACTTCGAGCGCCGCCCCTGCCCGCAGTGTCACGGAGGGATGATCTACCGCGATCCGGTCAAGCCGTGGATCTACCGCCCGTGTGTGGCCTGCCCGAGAGGCCGACGCTTCCAGCGGCGCCGAAACAAGACGGCCCGAGTCAGCGGGTGATGGCCCTGCTCGTGCTGATCCTCCGCGTCGGCCTCGGCGCGAGGTGTACGGATAATGGCCCCCCCCGGTCGAGTCTCGGACGTTGACCAGCCCGGAAAGGGTCGTGTGCATGAAACCTACGCTTCTCCTTAGCGCCTGGGTGTTGTGGAGCGTCTCGATGATGAGCGGCATTGACAACAAGTGGGCCCTCTACGCCGCATCCGAGGAGCGGGCTGCATGCATTGTGGCCCTAAAGGATCTGTTCGCCCTCTCGAAGGGGCGGGATGCTACCGGATTCGTGAGCAAATCTTTAGGGAAGGCGGCGCTGTTCAATAGCGCGGGGTCAGACACGATGCTCTGTCTTCCGGCGGAATTGGATCCGCGCCCGTTCCCAATAACTAGCCCCGTGAAGGAACGAGTCCGATGACCGCCGCCATCGACGCCCGCCGGGGGCTGGCCCATCACTCGAACCCGTGAAAGTGGTCCACGAATTGGTTCTCACCCAATCGAAGCTGAGCGAGTGGGGTCGGGACGGAGGAGCTCCGGAAGATCATCGTCACGACCTTCGACTGGCTCCCCGCGCGTCTGGCTGAGCTGGACCGGCCCGTCACGCCGCTCGAGGCCGCACAGCTGGTAAAGGCGCTCTACCTCGAGGAGTTCCAGGGCGGATCGTACTCCGCGTAAGTTCTGACTCGTCGGAGACGCCAACGGGGTCTCCCCACAGGCTCCAGGGCGAACCACGCCCCAGAACCGCCCATCTAGCGAGATCCTCGCAGCCATCGAGCGCTTCTACCCCGATCGGCTCATCGAGCATGTCGATCGCCTGGGCAATCATGCCCTCCGGGCGGAGCAGTGGGAGACAGCTGCGGACTACCTTCGCCAGGCCGGGCACAAGGCGGTCTCACGCTCAGCGTTCCAGGAAGCCGTCTTGGCGTACGACAATGCGCTGGCGGCCGTCGAGCACTTCCCCGAGAGCCGTGGGAGGCAGGAGCAGGCGATCGACCTGCGCCTCGACCTGCGCGTGCCCCTGCAGGCGATGACGCGGACGAACCGCCTCCTCGAGGGCGACCTGACGGCCGAATCGATCGCGCGGACGCTCGGCGACGAGCGGCGGCTGGGGCGGATCGCCTCGGGACTGGCCAACACCCTCTGGATCACCGGGGACCATGCGGCCGCGATCGCAGCGGCCTCGCGGGCCCTGGAGATCGGTCAGCGGCTCGGCGATGTTGCCACGCGCACCACCGCCGTGCTGCGGTTGGGCGCGATTCACCACACCCTCGGCGAATACGACACGGCGGCGGTCAACCGCGACCGGCAGGCGGCCGAGTCCCTTGAAAGCGCTGCAATCCCTGGCCTCGATCGCCAGCGGCCTCTTGGCCGCCTTCGGGCCGACCGCTCGGGTGCGATCGAGTCGCCCCGTCGGCGCCGCCGCGTGACCGCTGCCGAATCGCGGCGTCGGCCACGTGCGGGATCAATCTCCGTCTCCACGGCCCCGCAGAAAGGGCGATCCCCACCCCCTGTTTCACCCGGGTCCGTGTCCCTTGCAGGGGTGGACCGCCGCGCGCTACACTCCGCCCACGCTGGCGAGGTCCGAGCAGGGTCATATGGCCATGAATGTCCGTTTCGCCGGCGGCGGGCGCGTCGATCCGTCGTCATCCTGGGGAACTCCACGAAGAATGGGCAGCCCGATCCGCCTCGAACGCGAGCTCACCCTGGGTATCCGCCCCCGGTAGCGGGGGAGCTGACCCAACGGGTGGTGCGCAGCGTAGCGTTGGGCCGAGCATGAGCGACCCCGAGACATCGTCCGGTCCGCGCTGCCAGCGCACGGACACCCGCGACGAGCAGCGACGACTCCACGAACTGATCCGCCACCCCCACGGCACCTACGAGGAGTTCCCAAGGGACGAGCTTGGCCGGTCGATCGTCGAGCGGTTCGAGGACCAGGTCGCGAGGCGGCCGGACCACGTCGTGCTGAGATCCCCCACGCAGGCGCGCACCTATCGAGAGCTGGACCGGCGCGCGAACCGGCTGGCCCGGGCCCTCCTGGCGCGGCTCGGGCCCGATTCCGAACCGGTCGGGCTGGTGGTGCCGCACGACGTCCAGATGGTGGAGGCCCTCGTGGGCGTGCTGAAGGCGGGGAAGTTCTACGTCCCCCTCGATCCGGCCTACCCGGTGGACCGGCTCCGGTACATGGCCCGGGATTCGGGCGTCCGAGCGGTCGTAGCGGTCGCGGAGCACCGGCAGCTGGCCGAGACCCTCTTGGCCGAGCGGGGTGGCATCGTCCTCCTCGATGACCTGCCGCGTGACCTGGCCGACACCCCGCCGGGCGTGAGGGTGCCGCCGGAGGCCTACGCGTACGTGCTCTACACATCGGGCTCGACCGGCACCCCGAAGGGAGTCATCGAGAACCACCGGGATGTGAAGCACTTCACGCGAGTCAATGTCAGCGACGATCACCTCTGCGTCGAGGACGTCCTCTCCGGGTTCTGGTCGCTCAGCTTCAGCGGCCTCGCGGCCAACCTCTACCCGAGCCTGCTCGCGGGCTCCCGACTGCTCATTGCGGATCCGAACCAGGTTGGGATGGCGGGGCTGAACGCGTTGATCCGCCGTGAGCGACTGAGCGGGCTGAGCCTCGGCGCGTCGATGTTCCGCGCCATGGTGGAGGCGGACACGGTGCGAGACGGCTTTCCGTCGATCCGCATGCTCAGGTTCGGCGGATCGGCCGCCGAGCCCCGGGACATCCGGCTCGCCCTTGAGGTGATGCGCCCAGGGTGCTTCGTCCGGCACAGCCTGGGCCTGTCGGAAATCAAGAACGTCTGCCGGTACGTCTTCGTCGGCGAGTCGTGGATCCCCGACCGCGTCGTGCCCGTCGGGTACGAGGTCGAGGACACGGACGTGCTGCTGCTCGACGAGGACGGCGTCGAGGTCGCGCCGGGGGAGGTGGGTGAGATCGTCGTCCGGAGCCCCTTCGTGTGCCCGGGGTACTGGAACCGGCCCGACCTGACCGCCGAGCGGTTCGGCGGAGGTGCCAACGGATCACCGGACCGCCGATTCCGAACAGGGGACCTGGGCGTCCGCGATGCGAACGGCTGTCTCTATCACCGCGGCCGCAAGGACTTCCAGGTGAAGATCCACGGGTACCGCATCGAGCCCCGCGAGGTCGAGGCGTGCTTGGTCGCGATCCCCGGCGTGCGCGATGCCGCCGTGATCGGGCGCCGGGGACATGATGGCGAGTCGCATCTCGCCGCCTACGTGGTGCCCGGCCCGGACCTGCCGCCGGCGGCGGAGTTACGGCGGCGGCTCGCACAGACGCTGCCGCCGTACATGGTGCCAGCGGTGTTCGTCGTGCTGGACCGTCTGCCGGTCACGCCCTCCGGCAAGCTCGACCGTCACGCACTGCCGGAGCCCGCCTTCCGGACATCCGGTGCGCCGGCGGATGTCCGGACGGACGTCGAGCACCTTGTCGCCCACGTGTGGCGGGAGGTGCTGGAGCTCGAGCACGTGGGGAGGGACGACGACTTCCTCCTCGTCGGTGGCGACTCCCTCTCCGCCCACCGCATCCTTGCCCGCCTGCAGGAGCTGTTCGGCGTAGAGCTGCCGATCCGCCGGTTCTTCGATGCGGGCAGCGTCGCCACCCAGGCGCGCCTCATCGAGGAACTCCGAGCGCCGGGGGTGCCGGGGCCATGAGAGTCCTCGACGAGTCGCGCGGCGATCTTGGCCGCGCGCTCGCTTCGTGGCGTCAGCTGGACGGGTTGGCCGAAATCATCCAGTAGGTGGACCGGCGCGCCTTCCTCGCCGTCCCTGGGGCGCCCTCGCCGCGCCGTTCGTCGTGGAAGCGCAGCCGCCGGCGAAGGTCCATCGCATCGGCCTTCTCGGGGGGTCCCCCCCGAACAGCCCGGCGGCGGCGCATCTCTGGGGGGCATTCTTCCAGGGGTTGCGAGACCTCGGCTACGTCGAGGGCCAGAACGTCGTCATCGAGGGCCGATGGTACGGGGACCGCAGCGAACGGCTTCCCGCCCTCGCGGCCGAGCTCGTGCGGCTCCCGGTCGACGTGATCGTCGCGGGGACGGCCCCCTCGCCCGAGGCGGCAAGGTGCCACTTCGACAATCCCCATCATCATGGCAAGTCATCCTGATCCGGTGGCGAGTGGGCTCGTGGCCAGCCTCGCGAGACCGGGGGGGGATGTCACGGGACTGTCCTCCGTCGGGCCAGAACTAAGCGGCAAACAGCTCCAGTTGCTCAAGGAGACCCTACCCAGCCTCAGCCGCGTAGCGGTTCTCGCGAATCCGACCATTCCGTCCCAGGCGCTCAGCGTGAGAGAGTTGGAGATCGCGGCGCGGTCGCTCAACGTGCAGCTTCTACCGTCTCTACGACGACGACACCTCCCGGGCCGAGGCGGTCGCCGGCATTGCCGCCACCCGCAAGATGGTGGCCACCAGCCTTGCCACCCGCCGAGGCAACTACTCGCTGTGCCATGGGCTCGCCGGCAACGCCGAAGTGCTGCTCCACGCGGAAGAGTTCCTCGGGTCGGGCTGGGCGGAGGATCGTTTGCTCGCCGTCCGCGTCGCGGAAGACGGGATGGAGCGCTTTGCCGGCCCGGACCGGTCTTGGCCTTGTGGCGTCCACGAAGGGATCACCCCCAACCTCATGGTCGGCCTGGCCGGCATCGGTCACTTCTACCTTCGGCTGCGCGACCCAACGGTCCCCTCGGCCCTCCTGCTACGGCCTGAGTCCTTCGCGGCCGTAAGGAGAGGTCACGTCACGAGGTGTGTCGACGACCTGAGGTAGGGCTCCTTGGGAACGCAACCGAGAGCAGCGGCGCAGGCCGACTCGCATGAGCTGCTCGGTGCGCGGCGAGGGCGCCGCGCGGGCCCGGTCCGGTCAGCGCCGCGCGGGCGTGCCCGGTAACTGACTCCTCTCAGCAGCCGTCTGGCGTGATCGGGAGCAGCCACCTGACAGCCCGTACGGCATGTATCTCGCCCGCCGTTGAGCCCCGCCGCCGGCGCCCTAGGCGGCCCGCCGGTACACCGCGCCGCGGATCGGCAGGGCTGCAAAGGGTGGCGAATCCCGTTGGAGCCACCACCGCGAGTCTATCGAGTTGTTTCCTCTGGGATTTCAGGATGCTTACTCATGCTGCATCACGTTGACGAGCTTGCCCAGTGGATCTCGAACGTAGAAACGGCGCACGCCCCAAGGTTCGCTCTTGGGACCGTATTCGACCGGCAGGCCTGCCTCTCTGACCTTTCTGAGGGCCACCTCGATGTCATCAACCTCGATTGAAAGGTCTGGCACCGGTGTATCTGAGCCACCTTGGGTGGCGAAGCTGACCTGCACGGTCATCTTCTGGTTTGATCCGTACGTGCGGATCCATCCGTGATCCATTACGAGTTCGAGACCCAAGATGCCATGGTAGAAAACCTCGGCCTTCGCGACGTCAGAAGTCTGGATATTGGCAACAATTCGACGGACTGTCATCAGCGACCTCCCGAGCTTGTCTTGTCGGCCTCACGCTTGCGATCAGCGGCCAGGCAACAGGGAGCGGAAGCCCGGCGTATTGCCCGGGCGTTGGCACGTGACGCGACGTGGTCCGGCGCTCCATCACTGATTCCGGCCAGAGGAAGCGGTTGGATGAAACACCGCCCGACCACCGTATGTATGCCACAACGACAGCAGGGAAGCCTCCTAATGCCCGACGAGCCGCGTGAAGCCATCGGCGCTCCACTCCTCGCTGCCCACGCCGTGGTGGACCACGAAGAGTCCCGCCGGATCGTACCGCCGCTTCACGGCGGCCAACCTGGGGTAGTTCGAGCCCCAGAACGACTGCGGCCATGCCGACTCGAAGAAGTCGCTCTCCGCCACGTAGGCCCCCGCCCCGGGCACCACCCGGAGGAGCTCATCCATGGCCCGGCCGACCGCCTCTCTTCGTCGGCGCGCGACGGCGAGGTCGGGTTCCGGGCCTGGGATGCCCGGAAAGGCCGGCGGCCCCGCGCTGGCACTGATCGCCAACGCGAAGGCGTCCAGCACGGCGGGATTCATGGCGGTGTCGCGAGCCGCGGCGAGTGCGTCGGCGGGCGCGCCCGCCAGCCCTTTGTTGAAGTGCCACGCCACGCCCCAGTGGCGGGTGCTGGCGAACAGGGCCTGCGCGAGGCGCGGCTGCTGGTCCGGCTCCAGCAGGGCGGCGGGCAGCCAGGTGGACCGGTACCCGTGGAGGAGCTGGCCGACCTCGCCCTGATTGGCGGCCCAGAAGACGTTCTCCGCCGGCGCGCCCGCCCGGTCGTCGGCAACCACCAGCCCGGGGACGTTCGTCTTGAGAAACTCGGCGTCCCAGAAGCGGCGAGCCGGTGCGTCCAGGATCATCGGCCGCGGCTCGAACGCGAACTCCTGGGGCGAGCGGGTGATCCACTGCTGGAACGGCTGCCAGACGCGCTCGGCGCTCGCCCGGTCGAGCCCCTGGAACACCATCGCGATCCGGACGGTGTTCCCGGGTCCAAACACGAGCTGCTCCCCCCAGTGCGGATTGAACAGCTGGTCGCGGTAAAGGGCGATCAGTCGCGCCAGCAGTCGCCGGAAGGCCTCATCGGATGTGGCCCGGATCGTCCCGAACACGGCGCCGACGCGCTCCGGAAGCTCGCGGGTGCGGAGCGTCAGCTTGGTGACCACGCCCAGGCTCCCGCCCCCGCCGCCCTTGAGGCCCCAGAAGAGGTCCGGATGGGTACAGGCATTCGCCATCCGCACCGCGCCATCCGCGGTGACGATCTCGGCCTCGAGCAGGCCCGCCGCCGCCAGCCCATAGGCCTTCGAGAAGCTCCCGAAGCCGCCGCTCTGAACGAGCCCGGCAACCCCCACCGTCGTGCAGCCTCCGCCCTGGACGTACCGGCCCCCCCTTGTAGTCACGGCCTCATAGACCGGCATCCAGATGGCGCCGGCTTCAATCGTGACGGCGGGCTGCGGAGCTTGCGCTCCTTCGCACCCGGCCCCGACGAATGCGTCGTGCACGGTGATCCGGTTCATCGCGCGGGTCCAGATCAAGAGGGAATCCGGGGCGCTGGATGTCCCCTGATAGCTGTGGCCGCCGCCCTTCACCACCAGGCGAAGGTGGTGCGCGCGGGCAAAGTTCACCGCCGCGACGACGTCCGCGGTCTCCCGGGCGGCCACCGCATAGACGCTTGGCGTCGACGTCCATCCGTCGACCCAGCCGGAGTTTTGCGTCAACCCCGGTTGGTCGCCGAGGTAATAGGGATTCTTCAGCTGTCGTACGACCTCGGCGCACGTCGGACTCCCGGGTGCGTCCCGACACGCGGCCAATGGCGATTGGAGGGTGAGCAGACGGCCTCCGACGTCGCGGTTGAGGCGGCTCCAGCTCGCCGTGGATGGCCACGCTGGATCGGCCGGGCGGACCCGACGCGTCGGACCGCTTGGAACGCCGGTCGTCGCCCGGCCTGTCGTCGATGAGCAACCCACGGGCAGCACCCCCACCGCCACGGCCCCTCTCAGGAGGTCCCGTCGGTTCACCTGCGTGGTCCCTGACCGGCCCGTTCCAGGGCATGAGGGTTCGCACGCACGCCCGTCCAGTCCTTCGCCTGGCCGCCCTCGCCCAGGTGTCGACGAGCCCTCCTGCCGCGCCAGGCCACGGCGCCGCTCGGCTCGGGTGTTCCAACTGACGCGGGAACCCGCCCGATCATCGTGCGCCAGACGCCCGATCTGGGTCGCCAGCCTCCAGGGTAGCGCCTAGGTCGGCCACGCCCTCGTAGTCAGGCAGCAGTCGCTCGTACGCGGTCTCCATGAGCGGCGACGACACGAGGACATCGGCCGTGGCGCGGTTGCACGCCACCGGGATGTTCCAGACGATCGTGTTGCGGAGCAGCGCCTTTACGTCTGGGTCGTGAGGCTGCGGCTCGAGCGGATCCCAGAAGAAGATCAGGATGTCGATCGCGCGATCGACGATCCTGGCGCCGATCTGCTGATCCCCGCCGAGGGGACCGCTGCGGAAGGTCGTAACGGGGAGACCCAGCTTGTCCCCGAGGAGACGCCCGGTGTTCCCGGTCGCGTGAAGGGCGTGCCTTCCGAGCAGGTCGCGGTTGAACGCCGCCCAGTCCAGCAGATCCCGTTTCTTGTTGTCGTGGGCGACCAAGGCGACGCGCTTGATGTCGGGCATCTCCCATCTCACTGCGGCTGTCATGTCGATCCCTCCGCAGCGTCGAGGCTATCGCACCCGTGTTGCGCGTCCACGCCTCGAGTCACGATTGCCTGACGGCTCATCTTTCGGATGGGCCTCCAGACTATCCGGCCTTCGACGAATCCATCACGACGTTCGCATGGGTGTCCAGGCCTGCGTTCCACACGCCGCTGGGCGCCGTGCGTCGCACGTAGTCGGCGAAGTCGCGCGGCGGCCGTCCCAGCGCCCGGCCGACGCCGTCGGCCACCGACGCATTGCGCCCGTCGAGGACCTCGGTGAACAGATACGTGGCGAGATCCACGAACTCCGGCGGCAGCGGCACGGCCCGCAGCATCGCCACGTATTCCTCGATGGGGACCTGCACGAAGCCGATGCGGCGATGTGTGACCCGGGCGATCTCGGCCACCGCCTCGGCGAACGTCCACAAGCGTGGCCCGGTCACCTCGTAGATCTGGCCGATGTGCCGATCTTCCGTGAGGGCGGCGACGGCCACCTCCGCGATGTCGTCGGCGTCGACGAACGGCTCGCCGACGTTCCCGACCGGCAGCGCGACCTGACCCGCGAGGAGGGGCTCCAGGAAGTACCCCTCGCTGAAGTTCTGGCAGAACCAGCTCGCCCGCACGATCGTCCAGTCGACGCCTGACTCCTGCACCAGCCGTTCGCAGCGCTGTGCCTCCGGCTCGCCGCGGCCGGAGAGGAGGACGAGGCGCCGCACGCCCCGGCGTACCGCGAGCTCCGTGAACGATCGGATCGCATCCGTCGCTCCGGGCGCTGCCAGATCCGGATAGTACGAGACGTAGACCCCCTCGACGTCCCGCAGGGCGCCCGGCCACGTGGCGGGCTTCTCCCAGTCGAACGGCGGGTTGGCGGACCGGGACCCCAACCGAACGGGTCGGTGTCGCGCTCCGAGCCCTCCGGCCACACGCCGACCCGTCTTGCCTGTCGCTCCCAGGACCAATGTCACGCGCTCCGTCATCGTCGTTCCTCCTAACCGTCAGACTCCAGCCCCATGCCACAGTGGCAATGCGCGGGGCGACGCGCGCGGGCACAGCGACGACGCGGCCCGCTTGCTGGATTGTCGATCGGAGCCGCTCGAGATCGACAGTTCACGGGGAGAACCTCTGGCTGCGGCATGGACCGTAGGCCCACCGACACCCCGGTCGCGGCCCGGAGCAGACGGCCGCCGCCGGCCTCGAGGCGGGAGGCGACCGGTCGGCGGCGGCCCGGAGCGACTTTTCACGCCGATCTCGACGGATAGCTCACGCCTGACCGTGTACAAGGGAGGTGTCAATGATGGCGTGGCGGCGACGCCACCCCGATTGGATATCGCCGAGGCCGACGTTGCACGAGGAGACATGACGGTGCTCCTGGATGGCCGAGTGGTGGGAGGCGCGGCGTTCGAGAAGGTCCTCGACACGCACCACTCCGAGATTCATCGCTATATCTGGCGCGTCGTTACTCGAGAGGCGGCGGATGATCTTTCGGTGGAAACGTTCCTTCGCGCCTTCCGCGCCCGTCGATCGCCGCCCGTGGATACGGATCTGCGCGCCTGGCTCTTCACAATCGCCACCCGCCTCTGTCGGAACCATTTGCGGCGGGAGCGGCGGCGGCCGGCCACGTCGGCCGGGGGCGACGAGCGCCTGTCAGCGAATTGCGTTCGCCCGCAGGGTGAAACGATTCAGGGTCCGCGCGTCCAGCTCGAGGCGGCCATTCGCCGCCTTCCCGTCAGCCAGCGCCTGGCCTTCACCATGCGGAGGTTCCACGATCTCGGCTACGACGCCATCGGGGCGAGCCTCGGCTGCTCGACGGGAGAGGCGCGGATCCGTGTGTTCGCCGCCTTGCGCAGAATTCGTCGCGAGTTCAATGCATCTGCGAGCTCACGGAGCGGCGGATGGGCGAGCGAGACCGGCGGGGCGGTCGATCCGAAGGGAAGCCCGGACCGCCGACTGAGCGAGGCTAGCGGGCGGCTGGTCAGTCTGCGGGTTGATCACGCGCGCCGAGCAAGCGGTCGGCACCGGCGCCGCTCATCTCTGGCGGCGTGTCCCAATCCGGCCGGCGGTGGCCTAGTCTGGGAGGATCCGCCGGCCGTCACGTTCCGGTAACTGATCCGGAGCATAATGTCGAGTCCGTCCTGAACGTGCCCGCCGCTGACTGCTGATGGCGCGGTGAGCCCAGGGAGAGGCGACCACCCGGGAGGCGTCCATGGAGAAGATCCGGCCGGCCGTACCCAGCGCCACCGCCACGCCGCGGCAGGCCTTGCCCTACGACAGTCTCGGCATGGACGTGCTGTCGATGAAGGAGGGCTTGCTGCGGCACCTCGAGTACACCCTGGCCGAGCTGCCACGTCACGTGGACAGCCGGTGGGAGCCGTACTTCGCTCTCGCGCTGGCCGTGCGAGACCGGATGGTGCAGCGCTGGGTTCGGACCCAGGACACGTACTACGAGCAGGACGTCAAGCGTATCTACTACCTGTCGCTCGAGTACCTGATGGGCCGTACGCTTGGCAACAGCCTGGTCAATCTCGGTCTGAACGACGAGGTGGGCGAGGCGCTGGGCGAACTCGGGTATCGCCTCGAGGACCTCCGCGAGGCCGAGTGGGACGCGGGTCTCGGGAACGGTGGCCTTGGCCGCCTCGCGGCCTGCTTCCTGGATTCGCTGGCAACCCTCGGCTACCCCTCCTACGGCTACGGTCTCCGCTACGACTACGGTATCTTTCACCAGCGGATCATCGACGGTCAGCAGGTGGAAGTCCCGGATGGGTGGCTCCGCTACGGCAACCCGTGGGAGATTCCGCGGCCCGGCGATCGCTTCCGGGTGCAGTTCCACGGACGGGTCCACACTTACGTCAACGCGCGGGGACGGCTGACCAAGGAGTGGCTGGACACGCGGGACGTGCTCGCCACGCCGTATGACACGCCGATTCCCGGATATGGCACCGGGACGGTGAACACCCTCCGGCTCTGGGGCGCCCGCGCGGTGCAGGAGTTCAATCTCGAGGAGTTCAATTCGGGCGACTACATCCGCGCGATCGAGGCGCGGGCGCAGTCCGAGAACATCTGCCGCGTGCTCTACCCCAACGACAACTTCTTTCTCGGCAAGGAGCTGCGGCTCGCCCAGGAGTACTTCTTCGTCTCGGCCACCCTCCAGGACATCATCCGGCGCTACCGGAAGCGGTACGAGATGGTCGATCGTCAGCAGGGCCTGCGGCCCTTCGACCGGTTTGCCGACAAGGTGGCCATCCAGCTCAACGACACGCATCCCGCCCTCGCCATTCCGGAGCTGATGCGCCTCCTCGTCGATCGGGAGGAGCTCTCGTGGGACGAGGCATGGGCGATCACCACCAGGACGTTCGGGTACACGAACCACACGGTGATGCCCGAAGCGCTCGAGCGATGGCCGGTGCACCTGGTCGGGACCATGCTGCCGCGCCATCTCGAGATCATCTACGAGATCAACGCGCGCTTCCTGGACCTCGTCCGCCGGCGCTTCGGTGCCGACGACGCGCGCTCTCGGCGGATGTCGATCATCGAGGAGGGGAACGAGCCGCGTGTGCGCATGGCCCACCTCGCCATCGTCGGCAGTCACGGTGTCAACGGCGTGGCCGAGCTGCACACGGAGATCCTCAAGACCCGGGTCTTTCACGACTTTCACGAGCTCTGGCCCGACCGGCTCACCAACAAGACGAACGGGGTCACCCAGCGCCGGTGGCTCCTGAAAAGTAGCCCGCGCCTGTCCGGGATCATCACGGACGCGATCGGTCCCGGCTGGGTGACACGTCTCGAGGAGCTGAAGCGACTGGTCCCGCTGGCCGGAGATGGCGGGCTTCAGGAGGCCTGGCGAGCGGCCAAGCACCAGGAGAAGATCGAGCTCGCGACGATCATCACGCAGCAGTACGACAAGCGCGGGCTCGTGTTGCGCGTCAGCCCGGATTCGCTCTTCGACGTCCAGGTGAAGCGCATCCACGAGTACAAGCGCCAGCTGCTGAACCTCCTGCACGTGATCACCCTGTACAACCGCATCACGGATCACCCCCAAGGCGACTACGTTCCCCGGACGGTGATCTTCGGGGGCAAGGCCGCGCCCGGCTACGACATGGCGAAGCTGATCATCCGGCTGATCAACGGCGTGGCGGACGTGGTGAACAGCGATCCGGCGGTGGGCGACCGCCTGAAGGTCGTGTTCATCGCGGACTACCGCGTGTCACTGGCCGAGCAGATCTTCCCCGCCGCCGAGCTGTCCGAACAGATCTCCACCGCCGGCACCGAAGCGTCGGGCACGAGCAACATGAAGTTCGCGCTGAACGGCGCGCTCACGATCGGCACGATGGACGGGGCGACGATCGAGATCCGACGTGAGGTCGGAGACGACAACATCTTCATCTTCGGCCTGACGGCGGATCAGATCGAGGCCCTGCGGCCCCACTACGAGCCGCGGGAGCGATACGAGGCCACCCCGGAGCTGCAGCGGGTGCTGGACATGATCCAGGCCGGCGCCTTCAGCCGCGGCGACCGGGCCCGTGTTCGCGCCCATCGTCAGCGCTCTTCTCGACGGCGGAGACCGCTATTTCCTCATGGCCGACTACGCCGCGTACGTCGAGAGCCAGGAGCGGGTCGCGCAGAGCTACCGCGATCAGTCTCGCTGGACCCGGGCGTCGATTCTCAATGCCGCCAACATGGGGCGCTTCTCGAGCGATCGCACCATCCGAGAGTACGCGGACGAGATCTGGGGAGTTCAGCCGGTCCCGATTCGAGCGTGAGAAAGCGAGGACCGGCCGCCGGAGCGGGGTCAAGTTGTCGCTTCGATTGGGGCGAAGAACACTGCGCGGGGGCAAATCGCTAGACGCGACCGTCGTGCGGGACGCTCATTCCAGCAGGTAGCACGGGTCCGATTGCTCGACGGCCGGTTGGACTTCTGCTGGCGGCGGCTGCGATCGAGCTGATAGCGGCGGGGCTGCGCGCGCTGTTTCCCGGGCTCGCGTGAGGGGCGCGGTCAGTGTGGATCCGATTCGCCGCGGCGCAGGGCCTGGGCTCGAGCGAGCCAGAACGTCATGCCGAGGCTTTGCAGCAAGCTCAGCGCGCGATCGAGTGTCGAACGGGCATGGTCGTGCTGTTTCCTGGCGCGGTGAAGCGCTGCCAGGCCCAGGTAGCATCGAGCCTCGAGTGGCCGCATCCCGAGAGTCTCGGCCAACGACAGGGCCTCACGGTATCGCTCGCGGGCCACGTCGTGCGCCGGCGGCGTCCGAGCGCAGGCCACCTCGGCCTGCGCACGCAGCGCCCACGCCTCGTGCCCGCGCTCGCCGCACTGCCGGGCCTGCTGCAGCGCCCGATCGGCGCACGTCCCCGCGTCCTCCACCTGGCCCGCGAGAAGCAATGCCTCGCTGAGCCAGGCCAGCCGCCACGCCTGCGAGGCAACATGACCCGCTTTCTCGGCCTGATCGACCGCATCGTGGAGAAAGGACAGCCCCTCCGTGGCGCGTCCGGCGAGGGCGTACGCGTAGCCGAGCGATGCCGAGAGCCAGGGGCGGTGGACCGGAACTTCGCGGCGGTGACACACGTCGAGGCCCCGGATGAGGGTCTCGGCCGCCGCTCCCAGCCGACCCTGGTACAGCTGCGTGAGGCCGATGCTGGCGAGGGCGCCGGCGATCGGAAAGGGCCGATCGATCCGACGCGCGAAGTCCAGGGCACGTCCCGCCGCGGCGAGCGCCTCGTCGAATCGTCCCAACTCCGTCAGCGGAGCCGCCATCCAGTAGAGGCCGAGCTCAGCCAGGCCGAACTCGGTCGGGCGCGCCAACGGATCCGACGGCGCGGCCGCGGTGTCGAGCTCGGCCGCCGATCCGAAGAACGTCACCGCATCCCGGTACTCCCCCAGGTTCCAGTGAACCTGGCCCAGCCGGAGGTTCGCTTCCACCGCGAGCTGACGATCACCGAGCTCGTTCGCCAGCGAGAGCGCCCGCTGGCCGGACGCCACCGCCCGCGGCAGGTCTCCGGTGATCCACGCGAGATTGCTGATGTACGCCGAGACACGAGCCAGCCGGAGTCGATCGTCGAGCGTTTCAGCGAGCCGCTCACCCTCTCGCAGATGGTCCGGCAGATCCGCAAGGCGGCCCAGCGGGTACAGGCTTTGCCGCAGATCGATGCGAAGGTCGAGATCGCGGTCCAGCGTGTTGCGGCTCGCCGGAAGGCGCCGCAGCATCGTCAGGCACTCCTCGAAGCAGGCGACGGCCTCCTGATGCGCGGAGCGCGAGGCCGCTTGACGGCCTGCCGCATGGAGGTGCGCCACCGCCTTGTCCCACACCTCGCCCTCCCGATAATGCGTGGCGAGCGCCAGCGCGTGGGTGGGCAGGTCGTGCCGGTACAGCTCCTCCAGGCTCTCGGCGACGCGCCGGTGGAGCGCCACCCGGATCGGGGCCGGCAGCTCTTCGGCGGCGACCTCTCGAACCCGGTCGTGGCTGAACTCGAGTCCCTCCCCCGAGCCGCGCAGGATGCGGTGGCGGATCAGCTCTTCCACGCCCTCGGCGGCCTCACGCTCCGATAGCTCCGCCGCCCGCTGGACGAGCTGAAAGTCGAACTGGCGTCCGATCACGGCCGCGGCGGCGACCAGTCGGCGGCTTCGGCTGGAGAGCCGGTCGAGCCGCCGCCGTACGAGAGTTCGGACTCGGTCCGGGACGGGTAGACCCTTGGGCCCCGGGACCGGAGCACCCTCGCGGAGCGCGTGCATCACCTCGACCACGACGAACGCGTTGCCGTCGCTCGCGCGCCAGGCCTCCTCACCAAGGGTCGCGAGGAGGGATTCGGGCACCCCCGGCGACGCGAGTGCCCGTACGAGGTCGGTGGTCTCCGCCCGTGACAGGGGTGCCACGGTCAGCCGCTCCACCTGGCCGCTCTCGTCGAGCTCGTCCAGGGTCTGGCGGAGGAACAGGCTGTCCGCCAGCTCCTCCTCACGGACCGTCGCGAGCGCCAGCAGCGGCACGGTGCGCAGGCGGCGACCGAGGAACGCGAGCAGACGAATGCTCATCTCGTCGGCCCAGTGCAAGTCCTCCACGACGACGACCAGCGGCCGTTGTCGCGCGAGGCGCATGAGGACCTCGCCAATCGCCTCGAAGACGTGACGCGCGTTCCCGCCAAGGCCGAGCGGAAGGAGCTCCGCCTCCTGTGGCGCTCCCGGAAGCTCGGGGAGAAGGCGTCCTAGCTCGGCCCGCCATCCAGGCTCCAGGGTGGCGATGAGCTCTTGCTCCTGCACGATCTGGCCCGACCGGAGCGCGTCAACCCAGGGCGCGAAGGGCAGGACTCGCTCCGTCTCGTAGCAGCGCCCGGTCAGCACACGTCCACGACGCCGGCTGATGGCGGCCGTCAGCTCGGCCACGAGGCGACTCTTGCCGATGCCTGCTTCCCCGCTCAGGACGACCAGGCGGCCGCGGCCGGCCACGGCGCCGTCCAACCACTCCCCGAGCCGCGCCAGATCCCGCTCGCGTCCAATGAGAGGCGGCTCGCCGGGGCTTGGCGGCTCCGGGGCTGCGTGCCACGCTGCCGCTCGAGGCGTCGCCGGGATGGCGAGCGTCGGCTGTACCTCCGAGTCCGAAGCTATGCGGCTGCGCCGGCGCAAGATCTCCTGGTAGAGGCCCTTCGTCTCCGCTTCGGGTTCAGCCCGGAGCTCTCGCTGGAGCGTCGTCACGCAGACCTGATACTGGCGCAGGGCCGCTCCGCGCCGTCCCGTGTCGGCGTAGAGGCTCATCAACGCCCGGTGAACGGCCTCTTGCAGTGGGTCGAGCGCGAGGATTCGCAGAGCCGTCTGGGTCGCCTCTTCGGTCGAGCCCGTCGACCGCTGATGGGCGAGGAGTCGCGCAAGAGCCTGAAGAGCCATCTCCCGCAGCCGCTCGCGCTCGCGCTGCAGCCAGTCCTCGAACGGCGGCTCCTGTACCGCGAGCCCGTCGAGGAAGTCGCCCTCGTAGAGGCCAAGCGCCTCCATCAGCGCGACCGGGGTGACCTCTGACACTCCCTGTTCGAAGGTCCTCACGTCCACCGTCACGGCGGCGGGATCAAGGGCGACGGTGTCGGCCTCCAGCAGGAGTGGCGCAGGGTTAGCCTCCTGCAAGCTCTTCCGGAGGGCGTAGAGCGTCTGGCGAAGGCTCGTCCGCGCCGTGGTCTCCATGGTGCCCCCCCAGAGGAGGCTCGCCAGTTTGTCGCGAGGGTGGGCCATACCGGCCGGCACGGCCAGGTAGGCGAGGAGGGCCTGCGCTTTCCTGGTGGGAAGGCCGAGTGAAACGCCGGAATCCAGACGGGCGCGGAAGCCGCCTAGGAGGGTTAACGTGAGCCGCGTCATAGTGTCACCGACTCGCGTCTCCTGACGATAGCACGATCCCTGGCCCGCCCCAGTGCGCGGCTTGCGGACCAAAGCCCTGGGATGCCACTTTTCACGCTCTCACCGACGTGTTGCTCACGGCCCTCCCTGTACAAAATCAGGATTAGGGGCATTCCGGCTGAACGCAAGGAGGGCGCGCGATGCGGACAGAGCGACAGAAGACTCCGGCGCGGCGCGTTGTTGGAAGCGAGAGTGGATGCGCGATCGAGCTGGCCTGGGCGGTTGCGAGACGTCACGCGATGTTGCTCGTCCGCAAGGCGCGGGACATCCGGGAGACCCACGGCAGGGTCCCGCCCATGGTCAGTCACCTGCTCCATGACGGCGCCCCTGGCAAAGCGGCCGGACGAGCGCCGGTCTCCGATCTCGCTCGCCGTGGTCGTGCGGATGGCGGCTTCACCGAAGCCATGCTTCGTGACGATCGAACGTGAGCGGCGCGCGGACAGAGACCGACGAGAACCGACCGAGCTCACGTTGGCCGCCAGCGTGCGATCAGGCGAGAGCCGGATCGCGCTGATCGGGACCGGGCCATGACCGAAAACGGGGAGATCTATGCGGCGCTTTCACATCGCGCGGCTTTCGGTGTCGAAAGCTAGGGGTGACCGGGCGTGAGCATACCTGAGCTTTCGTTGGCGCTCGTGATGGCCGGGCTCATCGGGATTGGGTGGACTGGCGCTGATGATGGGGACGGCCCTGTCATCCCTCGCTGAGTTGCTGGCCCTCCTCCTGCGGACAGACGGCTGGGTTGGCAGCTGCGGAAGGCCACCGGGGACCGATGTCCGGCCATCCGGGGTCCGTCGACCCTATGACCGCGCTCTGTTCCGGAGCCGTTGCCGCCTGGCAGGACGACAACGGAAGGTCCGCGCATCGATCCGATGCCAGAGAGATGCGGGCAGAGGCGCGTTGATCGCACGATGCCGAAGGCATTGGACGCGGCGTTTGGCACGGGCCCTGAATAGCCCGTGACGGGCGATGGAGCGGGTGGTCCGCTTGAGCCGGCTCGAAGGCCCGGGAGAGCGCCAACGGGCCGCCAAACGGGCTCGAATGCTTCGCTCTCGGAGGTGTGTCACCGCCCGCGCGTTTCAGAGTGAAGCCCACGGGCGTTTCGAAGTGAAACGGTGGGGGTCCGGAAGAGCCGGTTGCCGACTGGCATGAGATTTGACCGTGGTGGGTCGCAGGTGTAATCGGGAAAGAGGACACATATGCCGGTACCGCTGTTCCTGAAGCTCAGCGCCGCCATCATCTTTAGCATTCAGTTCCTCATCTTCGCCTACCTCTACTCATCGCATCGGGTGCCGTTCTTTCGCTATCTGGTCTGGGCGTGGGGCCTCCTGGTCGTCGCGAAGGTGTCCACGCTGTGCGCCGCCTTGGCCCCCGAGACGAGTGGCAGCGTCCTGGCCTTCGTCGCCGATTTCGACGGCGTCCTGGCCGATCTCTCGGTCGTCGCGGCCGCCCTGGCGTTTGGCTGGGGCTACCGCCTGCGGTGGCGGCACGCCCTCGGTGGCGTCGCATACGCAGGGCTCCTGGCCCTCCTCCTTCGGCTGCCCGTCACGGCTAGCGCCCTGGAGACGCCGATCCGCGTGGTGGGCGGCCTCACCTTCATGGCGGCCGGGGTAGCCTTCTGGGTCGCCCGGCACCGGATACGGTCCTGTCGGGCGGTCCGGTTCCTCGGGGGATCGCTTGGCCTCTGGGGCGGATACCGGGCCATCTTTCCGTTCCTTGCGCTCGAGCCCGGAACGGACGCCCACATCGCGGCCCACATGCTCTTCATGCTGTTCTACTTCCTCAGCGTGTTCGCCATCATCATCATGGTCCTGGACCGGGCGCGGCGCGAGATGGCGGCGCTCGTGGAGTTCAACGAGACGCTCGTCGACGGGCTCGGGGAAGGCGTTCAGCTGGTCGATGAGGACTACACCATCCATCACGCGAACCGCTGGCTGGTCGACCAGTTCGGCGCGGTGGCCGGCCGTCGTTGCTACGAGGTGCTCACGAGCGACGGGCATCAGTGCCCTGGGTGTCCGATGGCCGACCGGGAAGTGATTGCGGCGCCCGTGCGCCTGGACGTCGCCGGCCCCGGCGGCCGTCGCTTTCTCTTGACGTGCTCGCCGCTGCGGCGTCCCGACGGACGGGTGTCCCTCCTGGAGCTGGTCGCGGACGTCACGGAGCAGGAGCGTCTCCGGGCGCGACTGACCGAGGCCGAGCGCATGGCCGCAGTCGGGGAGCTGGCCGCCAGCGTTGCGCACGAGATCCGCAATCCGTTGGCGGCCATCGTGAATGCGGCGTCTCTCTTGGATCAGGAGGAGACGCTCACTCCAGGGGAGCGGAACGGAACGCTGGACGCGGTCAAGAAGGAGACGCGTCGCCTCAACGGGATCCTCTCGGACTTTCTCGCGTTCGCTCGCCCGCGCGAGGTGAAGCGGCTGAAAGGGGACATTCGGCAGGTCGTGGAGCACGTGGCCGCGCTCGTTCGGGAGAACCCCGCGTGCGCGGAGGGCGCGCGCACGATCGTCCAGGTGGATCCCGACGTGCCGTCCTTCGCGTTCGACGCCGACCAGCTCACGCAGGTGCTCTGGAACGTGGCCATCAACGGGATGCAGGCGATGGACGGCTGCGGCGAGCTGCGCATCAGCGTGAGCCGGGACAACGGCGAGGTCGTGGTGACGGTGGCGGATACCGGCCGCGGGATCCCTCCCGAGGATCGCCAGCGTGTGTTCGAGCCCTTCTACTCGAAGAAGCGGGGCGGGACCGGACTCGGGCTGAGCATCGCTCGACGGATCATCGCCGCGCACGGCGGCCGGATTGACGTGGAATCGATCGTGGGTTGGGGCAGCCGGTTCATGATCCGGCTTCCCCTGGACGGGAGTTGACACCATGGCGACGATTCTCGTGGTCGATGACGAGCCTTCCGCGCGGACAACCCTTGCCCTCCTCCTGAGCAAGCGAGGTCACCGCGTCACGCAGGCCGAAGGGGCCCACGCCGCGGCCAAGGCGCTCGCGGACGAGAGCTTCGACATCGTCGTCACCGACCTTCGCATGCCCGACGGCGATGGGTTGGAAGTCCTGCGCACGGCCCGCGTTCACGCGCCGGACACGGCGGTCATCATCCTCACCGCCTTTGCGGGCTGGGAGTCGGCGAAGGAGGCGATGCAGTTCGGGGCGTTCGACTACTTCGAGAAGGGGCGGGAGCCCGACGAGCTGCTCCACCGGATCGACAAGGCGCTGGGGGAGCGCTCGCTGCGCCGCGAGAACGAGAACCTGCGCGGTCAGGTGCGCGAGCGATTTGCGCTGACCGGACTGATCGCCCGCTCGGCGGAGATGCGACGGGTGCTCGATCTCATTGCCCGGGTGGCCCCCACCGACGCGACCGTGCTGATTCAGGGCGAGTCCGGGACGGGCAAGGAGCTGATTGCCAAGGCGCTGCACCACGCCAGCCGGCGGGCAGACGGCCCGTTCGTCGCCGTGAACTGCGGCGCGCTCCCCGAGACGTTGCTCGAGTCCGAGATCTTCGGTCACGTCAAGGGCGCCTTCACCGGGGCGACGGGCAGCAAGCGGGGCCTGTTCGAGGAGGCGCATGGCGGCACCTTTCTCCTGGACGAGGTCGGCGAGATGTCGCCGAGCCTTCAGGTCAAGCTGCTGCGCGCGCTGCAGGATGGCGAGGTGCGGCGTGTCGGGGCGAACCAGCCGACGAACGTGGATACCCGGGTGGTCGCGGCGACGAACCGTGATCTCCAGCAGCGTGTCCGCGAGGGGGCGTTCCGGGAGGATCTCTTCTACCGGCTCAACGTCATACCGGTGACGCTTCCACCGCTTCGCGAGCGCCGGGAGGACATCCCGGTGCTGGCGGAGACGTTCCTGGAGCGCATGGGTCAGAAGCAGGGGCGGATGACGCGCCTCAGCCCCGAGGCGGTGGAGAGCCTCCTCCGCTATCCGTGGCCGGGCAACGTCCGGGAGCTCGAGAACGTCATGGAGCGCACGGCGATCCTCAGCTCGGGCGAGGTGATAGAGCGGGGCGACTTGCCAGCCTACATCGGGGCGGGCATCGTGGTCGGGGCGGCGCCGCGCCTTCCCACGGAGCAGGGGCTGGCCGAGGTGGAGCGGGTCCACATCCTCCAGACCCTCGAGCGGGTCGGATGGAACCACTCGCGAGCCGCGGAGACCTTGCGCATCGGGCGCACGACCCTCTGGCGGAAGCTGAAGGAGTACGGGCTCACCCGATGAGTGAGTCAGCGGCCAGCGTCCCGCGGCATTCCGCCTGAACCCATCTGAAGGAGCACCGGATCTCCGCTGCCTGACTGGCGGGTCAGCGGTAGTCCTCCGCCGGCTCGTGAACGGCGCGCGGGCGGCCGACCGGCCATGCGGGTCGCGCGCTGCCGGGTCATCGACCCTGCGCATCAGGCCGCCTCGCTCGGGCAGTCTCGGCTGCCGGGTCGCTTCAGCTCGAGGTCGCCGCCCCACGACGCGGGTGTCACCGGGATGCGCCGGTCCCGCGGAGCCTGCGTAGCCGTCGCCTCGCCGGGCCTCGTCGGAGCGGCTGCGTGGTGAAGCGCCATTCCTCCACCACCGCCGGTTGCCGCAAGCCAGGTCGTGACCGCGCGTGTGAGCCATCTCGCCACGGCGCTCGCGCCGCCGGACGGACGGGCGTCGATCACGGCTACCGTTCCGGGATCCTGCAGCCGCCCTCGCTGCACCAGGAACAGTCCGGTCTCACCGCGCCGCGCGAGGAGGACGTACTCCGCGCCCTCGAAGATCGGATCAGGCATGATCGAGTCCTCGGTGTGTCACGTCCCGCGACGAGGCACGCGCTCCGGGGGCGTTCCGCGCAGGGAAGCCGAAGGAGCTGAAAGGCCGCGCCTCCCGCTCTCGGCGGAGATCTCCCGGGTCCCGCTGGCTTCGACCGGATACGGCGTTACCAGCCATTCTTCAGGAGCATGGGCAGCATCCCGACAAACGTTGCCACGGCCGCAACGTAGCCGATGACGAGCCCGGTGAGCGGATCCGAGACACCGGATCCGGGTGCTGGAATGCGCGCCTCCACCCGTAACGGCGGAGTGCGCCACCTCGTGGGATCGAACCCTCGATCTCTCCATGGACCTCCCATTGCCTGCCTCCTCATCGAAGCGTCCGCCACGACGTGAAGCAACGGGAGTGCCATCGAGCTCGACGCGGACATGAGCGCACGGAGTGGCATGAGAGACGGGGCGGGCCCAGCGCGGTCGTGGTTCACAACGCAACAGCCGCCATCTCGATTCGAAACCGCGCGCACGATGGTTGCCGCGAGCCGCGCATATTCCGGCGCCGGTGGCGGGTGGCAGCGGGGTTGCACCACCACCGCGCATGCTGTTCGACACGGCGATCGCAGGTTCGGCCCCTGCTGCCCCGATCGATCCCGACGGGGTCAGCTCCCGAGCAGAAACGTTCGAGTGCCGCGCGAACGCAGTGGCGCCCGTGCGCAGAGGGGTGCTGGGCCTCCTGCTGCTCGCGACGGTGATTCTCGCGAGCGGCAAGCCCGTTGAGGCGCAGGCGCTGGCTTCGACCACAGACGGCGGGCTCCGAGTCGAATGGAGCGTCGACCCGGCGCGCGGCAAGTGGCGGCCCCTGTGCGGGTACATCTACAACGACACGCCGGTCACGCCTCGAGAGGTGCGACTGCTGGTCGAGGGACGGGACGCCTCGGAGCGGCTCGTCGATTCTCGGATCGTGCCTGTCCTCGGCTACATCGCGCCCGGCGCCCGGACCTACTTCTGCGCGACCGCCACCGCCGCGGCCGCCCGCTACTCGGTCACCATCCTCAGCGCTCCGTGGAGTGGAGGTCGTTAGGTGGCGACGATCGCGTTTCCGAGAGCATCCCGATACGGAAAGAGCATGCGCGCCTTGCGTCCCGGACAGCTCCGGCGATCCAGCCGGACGCGGCCGGTCCAGATCATCGCCACGCCGGGATCCGGGAACGGAGCCGCGCTGGCGGTGGCCGAAGACTTGCGCGAGATGCTTCGCGCCGGCGGTCACGACGTTCGGCTCGACGTGTTCCCTCGGCTCGAGCGCCTGAGCCGCTGGACGGCGACGTCCCCCGCGGGGTTCTCGCTCCTGATCTCGGTGGGGGGCGACGCGACCCAGAGCGCTGCCGCCATGGCGGCGGCGCGGCGATCCGTGCCCCTCCTGCCGGTTCCAGTGGGCTTCGGCAACCTCTTCGCGCGCGCGTTCCGCCTTCCAAATCGCGTGGAGCAGGTGCGCCAGTTGCTGGAGCGCGGGGAGCTCGTCCATGCGGACGTCGGCCTCCAGAACGGCGAGCCGTTTCTCTGCCACGCCAGCTTCGGCCTCCTGTCGGACATCCAGGCACGGGTCGAGTCGGGCCACTACCCTCGCGCCCGATGGCGCCGCTGGGTGGAGTACTACCGGACGGCGGTGCGCCATCTGCGAGACACGCCGCTGCCTAAGCTGCAGGTCATCGTGGATGGGCGGGTCGTGACCGAGGACGCCGTCGTGGTCAGCGCGGCCAACGTCGAGACCTATGGCGCCTGGCTCCGGCTCACGCCCGCGGCGTCCCCCGTTGATGGGCTCTTCGACGTGTTCGTGATGGAGGGCGCGACGAAGCGAGAGGCGCTCGCGGCGCTCCTGCGGCGGCATCTTCGCCTGCCGGGCGCCCAGTCGGGAGCGGTCTATCGGGGCCGGCGCGTCACCGTGAGTGCCGCCGGCTCGGCCCCGGACGATCTGGATCTGGTGCCCGGGATCCTGCCCGTGCTCGTCTCGCCCGAAACGCGGCGTGTCCTGACGCCGGCGCTCGTCCCGCAGGCTGGTTCCGTGCCCGCCTGGCACGGCCAGCCGGCCTGACAGCGGGCTCTCGTCACGGTCCGTCGGATGGAACGGGGCGAGGAGGGTGCGGGGCGGCAGTGAAGAGACTGGCGTTCCTGGCCAGGAGGATCACGAGGCCGACCCCGATCCAGACGGCCTGACGCGCGCGGCGCACGACCGAGAACGCGAGCCCCGCGCTGGCCGTCCAGCCCAACGCCGCAAACGCTCCGGCATTGGCCCCGTCGAGGGCGCCGAGACTCGCCGGGACGAAGAACGTGGCGAAGCGCACCCCGGACCCGAAAGCCTCGATCACGGTGGCCACCAGAAGCGAGGCGGGCAGGCCGAAGACGGCCAGGATGAGGAGTGCTTCAGCCACGCCGAGCATCCAGCCGAGGAAGTGGAAGCCGACGGACAGGAGAAACGAGCGCCATTCGCGAGAGTAGAAGCGGCGGAGGGCGTCGTCCAGCCGCTGCGCGTGGCCCCTGCGATCGATGCCGAGTCCACTGAGGGCGCGGCCGGCCCAGCGAAGGATACCCGTGAGCTGCACCAGCAGAAACCCCCCGACGCCAATGATCTCGACGATCAGCAGCGCGCCCATCGCGAGGAGAAGCGCGGACCCCCCGATCCCGGTGATCCACGCGATCAGGAATCCGACGACGGTGAGCAAGGCTTGCGCGACCACCAGGGAAGTCTTGGCGACCACGAGCGAAGGGACGGTTCTCTCGTAGGGCACGTCTCGACCCAGCATCCAGGCCTTGGTTGCCTCGCCTCCGATCGGGCCCAGGGCGGTGACCACGTTGATGGCTTCTCCCGCGCACTTGGCGGCCAGCAAGGTGAGAAAGCGCGGTACGCGGTCCCGGCCCAGGGTGTATCGCCAGCCGAGAGTATCGGCAATCACGCCGGCGCCGTACACGGCGCAGACCAGGACGAACTGCCACCAGGCGATCCGGGTCAGAGCCGACACGAGGGACTCCGCCCCGGTCACGTAGGTGAACGCAGCCAGCGCGATGGCGCCTGCGGCGACGAGCAGGATCGACACGATGGACATTGCCGGGAATCGTGCACGGCGAGTGCCAGGGCTCCGCGGGGTGGAGCACACGGAACCGGTGGGGGTGCTGCGCGGGGGTGGAGACGGGGTCGTCCCTGAACCGGGTTCGGACAGCAGGTTGCTCGGTCCTGGTTCAGGCCGCAACGCTTCGTTCCATCGCGGAACAGCGGGATGGCGTCCGCCGGACGGATCTCCGCGATCCGCCGCGTGTTTCGTGGCGTGGCACCGACCCTGCTACATGACGTGGCACGGGAAGCCGAGGTTGCTTGGGTCCCAACGTTAAGGAAGAGATCAGATGCTCGACCCGATCGTCCGGAACGCAGAATGGCTCCTGTTCCTCGGAGTCCTGGCCAACCAGGCTGGCGTTCCCGTGCCCGCCACCCCGTGGTTGCTGGCGGCGGGGGCACTCGCTGCGAGCGGGCAGGTGAGCCTCGTCGCCCTCGTCGCGGGGGGCGCTGGCGCTGCACTGTGTGCGGACCTTGGCTGGTACGGTCTCGGGCGGTGGCGCGGCGCTGCGGCGCTGGCTGGCCTCCTTCGAGCCCTTCGCCAGCCGCCCGCCACGGTCGATCGGGTGGTGCGAGTATTCCGGACCCACCGCCTCGGCTTCGTGTGGGCCGCCCGGTTCCTGCCCGAATTGAATCCAATCGCGGCGAGCCTGTCGGGCGTCACGGGAGTGGGCCTGCTGCGCTACCTCCTCCACGCGATCGGCAGTGCGCTCACCTGGGTGGGGGTATGGGTCGGCGGCGGATTCCTCCTGGCTGGGACTCTCGCCGCGAGCCCCGATGCCGGCGCGTCCGCGGCTGGCCTGATCGCGCTCGGTCTGGCGGCGGGCGCAGTCGGTGCGCTCGGCTTTCTGGCATGGCGTCGGCGACGCCGGGTTCGCCGTGAGACCGACGCCGAGATGGTGCCGGTCCTCATGCTCGGGCGACCGGAACGGCGCCGGCGCGTGCGGCGCGATGGCGAGGCGCGGCCTGCCAGCTCCTCGGTGGCCCCCCTTCCGGATCTGAGCGAACGGGCGACCGCGGCATGACGACATCGCGTCCGTCGCGGATGGCCCGAGTTCTCGCGGCGCTGGCACTGCAGCACCCGTCACAGACGCCTTGGTGGCTGGTCGTATCGCTTCTCGTCGGCATGGTGGCGATCGCCGGGTGTGCAGCCCATGGACGGGCGGCGACGGGCATCGGCGCCGCGGAGATGACGGGCTCGACGGGCCTGGTGGTGTCGGATGCCCATGGCGAACCCACGGGGGATGGGACCGTCGAGCTCGAGGACCGCGACTACGATCCCTGGGAGCGCTTCAACGAGCGGATGTTCGCCTTCAACTACGGGCTGGACCGGCGGGTCGTCAAGCCGGCCGCCAGCGGCTGGAGCAAGGTCGCGCCCGAGCCATTCCGCAAGAGCCTGCAGAACGCGGTCCGGAACCTCGGCATGCCCCGCCGGTTCGTGAACAACCTGCTCCAGCTCAAGGTGGACGGCGCCCTCCGGGAGCTGGCGGGGTTCGCGCTGAACAGCAGCCTGGGGATCGGCGGCCTGGGGGATGTCGCGACCGCCGAGGGCGTGGCCCCACCCGACGAGGAGGACACCGGACAGACCTTGGCCGTCTACGGGGTGAAGCCGGGCCCGTACCTCGTGCTGCCGTTCTTTCCGCCCTCGACGGTCCGGGACACGGTCGGATCGGGTATCGACGGATTCCTCGACCCGCTGAGTCTCGTCATGCCGCTGATCGGCAGCGTCGCCAAGCGGGTCGGCACGTCGGTCAACGACCGGTCGATGAATCTCGAGCTGTTCGAGGAGGTCGAGGAGAGTGTCCTCGATCTCTACAGCGGCACGAGGAACCTCTACGTGCAACGGCGCGAGCGGGCCATCCGGGAATGACCGACGATCGCGTCTCCGGTGGCCCGCAACGCGAAGCACCACTTCGGTGATGGCGAGCATCCTTCTCGTCGACGACGAGCCGTCGGCTCGGAGCACGATGGCGCTCCTGCTGCGGAAGCGCGGCCATCGGGTGCGCGAGGCGGAGGGGGTCATGTCCGCGATCGAGGCCCTCGACCGGGAGCCATTCGATCTCGTGCTCACCGATCTGCGCATGCCCGACGGGGGTGGTCTGGACGTGCTGCGCGCAGCGCGGACCCGGCGCGCCGACGCCCTGGTGATTCTCCTGACCGCCTATGCCGGGTGGGACTCGGCGAAGGAAGCGATGCGGCTCGGCGCCGTCGACTATTTCGAGAAGGGGGACGCGCCGGAGGAGCTGCTCCGTCACATCGACGCCGCCCTGGCCGATCCCACGCGCGCGACCGCGCCGCGCGAGCGGGCTGGGCGGACGGGCCTGCTCGCGTCGGATGACGCGCTCCGCGGTCAGCGCTTGCTGCTGACGGTCCTGTTCGCGGACCTCCGCGCGTCCCTCGAGCTCGTCGCGGGGGAGAGCCTCGAAGCCGCCCGGGTCGTGCTCGACGCGGTCCTCGAGCGAATGATGGACGCCGTGCATCGCCACGGGGGAACGGTCAACCAGGTGATGGGTGACGGCATCATGGCGCTGTTCGGCGCGCCGCGCCCCGCCTCGGATCATGCCCGCCGGGCCTGCGACGCCGCCGTGGCGATGCAGGACGCGATCGCGCGCTATGCGCTCGCGCAGGCCGGCCGCCGTCAGGTCCGGATTCGCGTCGGCATCGCTTCCGGCGAAGTGATCGTGCGGTCGGTCGGCAGCGATCTCCGGCGCGACTACAGCGCGGTCGGGCTGACCACGCACGTCGCCGCCCGGCTGGAGCAGGCCGCGCGCCCCGGGACGATTCTCATCGCGGGGGACACCCACCGTCTGGTCGGGCCGCCGCTTCGGGCAGTCCCGCGCGGACGGATTGCCGTCAAGGGGCTGCCGGATGGCGTCGAGACCTACGAGCTGCTCGGGGTGGCTTGCTGACGGGTGGCCGCCGGCCGGCCCCGGGAGAAGGAGAGGTGGTCCGATGCTCGCGAACGGGACGGTGCACAGCGATTCCTACCGGTGGTGGCGGACGATCCGGCGACCGACGCGGCTCATCAGGGCGGATCGGGCGCGCGCGATCGACCGAATCATCGACTATTTCGGCGAGGGGAGCGGAGCGGCCAGCGCCGGTCCCGCTCACGGGAGTCGCGCGAGCGGATCTGCGTCAGGTGAGTAGCGCGAGGGCGGTCCGGTGAACTTCGTGGCCGTGAAGATGCTGACCGGCGACCGCAGCAAGTACGTGGGGTTGATCTTCGCCATCAGCGTCGCCTCGATGCTCATGGCCCACCAGGCGTCGATCTTCGGCAACATCATGTGGCGCACGACGAGCCAGATCCAGGACGTGCGCGACGCGGAGATCTGGGTGATGGATCCGCGGCTGCGCTTCGTCGACGAGATCGAGCCCCTCTCCGACAACGACCTCTATCGCGTCCGGGGAGTCGAGGGCGTCGAGTGGGCGGTGCGGCTCTACAAGGGCACGACCCGGATGAAGTCGCCGGAGGGGCGCATGCGCGCCGTCGTCCTCATGGGAATGGACGACGCGACGCTGGTGGGGGCGCCGCGCAAGCTCAAGCTCGGGACCCTGGCCGCCATTCGCGGGCCGGACGCCATCATCGTGGACGAGGCGGGCTACCGCGACCTCTGGCCCGGCGAGCCCCTGACGCTCGGCAAGACCCTCGAGATGAACGATCGCCGCGGGGTCGTGGTGGCCATCGCGGACTCCTCGGCGCCGTTCCTGTCGACGCCGCTGCTCTACGCCCGCTACAGCCAGGCAGTGAGCTACGTCGGCCGCGAGCGGAACCAGATGTCCTTCGTCCTCGTGCATCCGAAGCCGGGCGTCGACCGAAGGCCCGGGTAGTGGTGTGAAGATCCTAAACCAGCCGACACCTGCGCCTTTCAAGGAAAGTGTCCGGTGCGCCGACAGAACCTATATGCGCGCTCGAAGGAACTCGTCGGTGACCGCGACCCTCGCCAGCACGAGTTCTCGGTTCAACTGCGGGCATTTGACAGCGCCAGGAACGGTTCTGCCGTTGGTGTTGGCGTGCTTCTCGCTTTCTGCTCATCGCTGCTCCAGAAGAGCATCAAGGGCGGTTTCGCCGTCACCGGAGGTCTAAACCTGGGCGGTTCCATCGAAGCGATCTTCAATCCAGTCGCCGCTGTTGAGATTGCTATTGAGAAAGGTGCCACCAGCATCTTGATGCCGATCAGCAGCCGTCGGCAATTAAACGACCTGCCCGACGATCTGGCCGCCAAGATCACCATTCACTACTACCTCGATGCCCGCGATGCGTTGCTGAAGGCATTGGCGGTCTGATCGGAGGCTACTCCGGAATTGCCGGCAAACGAGCCGCGTGTTGGACGTTGCGACTCACCTGCTCACGGTCTACGACTTCGCGAGATAATTCCGAATCATTCCGTAATTTCAGTGAGGGCACAGGATACTCTGTTTCTCTGCTCGACGCTCGGTTCAGCTTGTAGCGCCCCCAATTTCGCGGGCGATGCGCTGTTCCCGCCAGAGGAGTGCAGCGTCCTTTGGATGATATCGCGGTCGTGCGGGAGCAGAATGGATCGTCCGTTAAGCATTGATGAGATCACGCTGCCCCTCGAGCCGGTCATCCAAGGACGACGTTATGTGCCACCTGCGGTCGGTGCCGGGACCGATTAGATTTCGATCCATCGCCCAGTGGTGATTCTTGCAAAGCGCAATACCATTGCGCGGATCATCGTCATGAGTCTCGGCGAACGGGATCAAGTGAGCTGCATCAACAATGTATAGGCCGCCTTCCAGAACGACCCTCAAGCCGCATGCCGCGCAACGGTAATCGTACGCCCGCCGCACCACGCGGCCGAATGCAGTGTCGCGTACGGCTTCGAGAACTTCAGGTGTCTTCGGCGATGCGACCACCTTCTTCAAGCCGCCGCTGATATTGCGCGATTTCGGATTCGCGCTCCGCAATCGCAATGACCCTGGCGCGCTGGTCGGCAAAGTAGCGGTTGATGAGGACGGAACGCAATTGTGAGCGAGCGACGGGATCGCGAAGCAGGGTGAAGAGTTCATCATCCAGAAAGACGTAATCCGAGATGGTCTTGGAATGCCTTGATCCCCGGAGGCGCGCTGAGGGCGCGGAGAATAGCATCCTTGCCTGGGCACGGATGATGGTGCCAAAACCCATCACCCCGCAGGTAAAAGTACGGATTGATCGGAGTTGGTTGGTCATTTTCGGAGCGCACCGCATCGAAATACTCGCCAAAAAGCTCCAATAGTTCTGGCGAATAGGTGATTCTGTTTTCCTTGATGACCCCTTGCTCAAAGAGGTCGAGCAGCGCAAGCAGCATCACGGGCTTGTGTGGGCGCTCGTGACCTCCAACGCGCCCAACATTGAGCTGGCTGAATTTGTCCGCGTAAGTAGCCAGTGACATCGCCAAGAGTTAGCGACAACCGACAGAAAATGGAATCGCGGACGCGCTGGATAATGTGTGACCTTCTTGAGCATGATGCGGAGTCGCGCGCAGAGGCTTGCGAGTCTTCCCAGCGATCCCAAAGTAGGAAATTCGGAGTTCGCCCATTTCCGTCGGCATTCAGATGACTTTTGACAAACTCGCTCCGCTCTCTAAATTCATCTTCTAGCATCAGGAGTGATTCGGGAAACCGGATCCGGCAACCTGCCGTTGGAGACGGCAAGGTGCCTTGACCCACAAGGGTCGATGTGCGGGAGAGCGATCTCCTGAACGAAAATCTCCACGGAACTTTCCGCCGCCTGATGAAGGTCGGCGGATTTTTTTGTGCTCTTGATGCGTGATCCTAGCCCGCATACCCAATGAGCACTCGTAAATCTCCCGCCAAAACCAACGCTTCCAAGGCCGCTTCTCCCGCGGTCAAACACCGCAAAATCCGTTCACTGCTAACCCGCCCTCTCGGCCTGCTTGGCTGGGAAAAGCTGGAACCAGTGTTGCTGGCGGCCCTGACAACCAGGGAGCCGCTTCTCCTCATCGGAAGACACGGCACGGCCAAGAGCTTCCTCTTGGAGCGGTTGGCCCAGGCGCTCGGTTTGGTCTATCGGTTCTACAACGCCTCGCTCATCAACTACGACGACCTGGTGGGCATCCCGCTGCCCGACGAAACCCAGACCTCGCTGCGCTACATCACTACGCCGACGGCGATCTGGGATGCCGAAGTCGTCTTCGTCGATGAGCTCAACCGCACGCGGCCCGATCTCCAGAACAAGCTCTTTCCGATCATCCACGAGCGGCGCGTGCAGGGGGTGGAACTCGAGAAGCTGCGCTATCGCTGGGCGGCAATGAACCCGGCAACTAATGGCGACCATGACAACGAAGAGCAGTATCTCGGGGCGGAGCCGCTGGATCCGGCACTGGCCGATCGCTTCGGCTTCCTTATCGAGGTGCCTGACTGGAGCGATCTGAGCGAGAGCGAGCGCACAGAGGTTCTGCTTGACCAATTCCGCGGTCCCCATGAGTTCCCTGTGCAGGTCTCGGCCTTGGTCGAGCGGAGCGTGGCCATTTTTCGAGAGCTCTGCGCCCGGCCGCCGGCGCAACTCTGCGGTTACTTCCTGGCCCTTGAATCGCAACTGCGCGGCGCAGGCACCCGGTTCTCCAGCCGGCGGATGACGACCCTCGTGCGAACCGCGCTCGGCATCCATGCCTCCCGAATTGCTCTAGCGATCGAGTCCGGGGAAAAATCTCCCAAGCCGGAGTGGCAGGAATCGCTCTTCCTTGCCTTGGCCCATGGCCATCCGGGACTGGCATCGGGTCCAGTGGATCGTGGGGCGTTGCTTGCCATGCACCGCCAGGCCTGGAACATCGCGGGGCTGAACGAGGACGATCCCTGGAAGGAACTCCTCAAGATCGCCGACCCTGTGGAGCGCGCGGCGGTTGCGAGCAAGACGGGCTTCCCGCTAACGGAAGCCGATCTTTCGAGCGTGATCCTCGAAGCGCTGGCTTCGCGACCCACCGAAGCCCAGCGGTCAGCCATTTCGCTGGTGCTCTACCTTTCGCTCCGCTCTTCCAGGCGCATCGCCGCCACGGCGGCGGAGACACTTGCCAGCCAGCTCTCGCGCGTGCTGCGACCATTTGCGACAACTCATAACGTTTACGGAAAGGAGCTGCAAAACTGCCGGGAAGTCGCCTCGCTTTGCAGCGGCTTGAATGATACGCCTCGCGACAAATACACCCGCAATCTGCTCAACGCCTTCCTTCCGGATGGCTATGCGGAAATCACCCCGCAGCAACTGCATGCCGAGTTCATCGGGCTGTGGGAGCGCTTCGGTGTCACGATCACAGCCGCAAAGAACGGGTCGTGAGCATGCTCCTCCACAACATGAGCGCTCCTCCCCGCACGGAGGTGCGAGCGGAGAAGCGCGGAATCGCGGATCGAATCGTCGTCTTTTCCCTCATCTACGCCCTGACGGTGCGGGGACTTCTCGAGAAGCGCGAGCGGCCGGAAAACCTGCCGAAAGGAAAGGAATTTGAGGAAATCCCATGGAATTATTCCACCGACGAGCGCAGCACGATCCGGGCGCGCTGGCCATCACCGGGCGATCTTTTCGCCCGGATCGGCGAGCCCAAGCATCTCCGGATTGCGGCCGATTTCCTCATCGGCTGGCGAGTCGGCATCTTGACCGACGGCTCCTACCTCTGCCCGGATCCGCAAATTGTTGCCGGAGTGCAAGCTCGCTGCTCGGGTGACCTCTATCTATCACGCCGTAACCCGGACCTGAGCTGGGAGAGGCTGCTCTCAGCGCCGATCGCCTTTGATGAACCAGCCGTCAGCGCTCTCTTCCCATGAATATTCTCTTCAACCGTCCATCCACACCGGAGGCCGCGGCCATCCGGGAACGCATCTTCAATGTCTTGCCCGCAGCGAGCTATCAGATGGAGAAGCTCTTCGGACTGTTCGATATCGAGTTCAGCGATGTGACGGAAACCGCCTGCGTCGAGTGCCGCACGACTCCCAGGTTGCTGCTCAACAAGGTCTTTGTCGACGAATACTGCCGTGATGACGGGGATCTTTTCCTGCTCATCCTGCACGAGCTTTACCACATAATCCTGGGACACACCCGGCTCTTCCGCCGAGTCTCCCCGATCGACAACATCGTCTTCGACGCGGTGATCAACTCGATGCTCTGCCGCACGGTCGGGCGAACGGTGGGCACAAGGCTCTTCACCCGACTCAACAGCTATGACTCGCTACCCGAGCGCCTGCTGCGTCCGCCGCCCGGATGGCCGGAGGAGTTCCAGGGCGCGCTTGCCGCGCTGCCTTCCGAGGAGCAACGCATCATCGGCCTGCTCTACGGTGCGGACGAATCGAGCAACATCACCTACCGCGACATCTACGAACTCCTGTGTAAGGAACTCGCCGGGTGTAACGTTCCGAAGGTCTTGCTGCTCGGCTCGCATGGTCCTGAGCAAAATGAGGATGGTCTGCTGAAGGAAGCAATACGGCGCATCGTGGAGGGTTGGCCGCCTCCGCCTTTCCGGATCGCGGGACGCGACGAGGGCCGGAGCGCGGAGAATTTTTGGCTTCGACCAGCCGACAAACCCGGCAGCGCCTTCCGAAAGGCTTTCGAGAGCGCCCTGCGCAAGTGCGGCGTCCATGCCGGACGCGGACCGGCCGTTTATCGTCAGCAGGTGACCAGCAGCCTGCTGGGCGTAGAAACGGTGCTGCCCAATGCGCGCGACCGTCGCATCCCTGCGCTGCGCTCCGTTTTTGGACGTCCGCCGCTCCTTTACCGAAGCGAGGTATCGGAGCTAAGACTCAGGCCTCTGCGAGTTCCGATCGTCCATCTCTATCTGGACGTCAGCGGGTCGATGACCGAGTGCCTGCCCTATCTCTCAGCTGCGTGTCGCGAACCCTTCAAGCGCGGAGAGCTCAAGGTCTTTGCCTTCTCCACCGTGGTATCGGAACTCAAGGGCCATGATCTGACCAAGGCGTCGATGCGGAATACATTTGGAACCGACATCAATGCCGTGCTCGAGCACGTCACTGGCATCCGTACGGGGCGCCGGCCGAAAGTCATATTGATCGCCACCGATGGATATGTGGGGCGGGGTCGCAGCGACCTGATCGCCAGGCTCGGACGCACCCGGGCGGTGGCTGCACTGACTCACTCAGGCCATGCAGGTGACCTTCAACCATGGGTCCACGAAATGATCCAACTGCCTGACCCGCATATCTCGCACTCCGGAGGCTCATCTTGCTAATCATTTGGCCGCCAGCGGATTCGTCCTTCCGCACCAGATCACCTTGGATATGCCTTGGTCGTCCTCACCCCCTGGCGACCAAAGAATTACGCAATCTGAACCACCCGAGCTTGAGATAAGCGGGTTAAACCATGAACCAACACGCCGAATACGTTTCCCCTGGTCATCCCGACCGGCTGGCCGATGCGATCGCTGAATCCATCGTCACCGCCGCCGTGCGACAGAAGCCTGATGCTTTGGTCGGAGTCGAGGTCGCCGTCCACACCGACTGCGTTTTCATCGACGGCAGAATTGCCGCCGGCGCGCAGCCAATCGATGTCGAGAAGATCGTTCGCGATGTCTACCGTGCTGCCGGCTACGGTGGCTCATGGAATCCGGAGCCCAGAGAAGATCCGTGTGACGACCGATCTCTGCCAGGAAGTCTTGTCGCCTGAGGAATCGGACATCCGGCCATTCTCCGATGACCAGAACATCGTCATCGGCTACGCCTGCGGCGATGAGCGAACCAACTACCTGCCGGTCGCTCATTGGATCTCTGGCGAACTCGGCCGTCGCCTCTTCACAGCGCTTCGAAGCGACGCGGATTCCTCCGCCATCTTCGGACCGGATTTCAAGATCCTTGCCTCTCTGGAGGTAGCGCCGGGCAAAACTCATGTCCAGTGGCGGCGCCTCGTTCTAAGTATCCAGCACATTTCGAAATTGCCGTACGAGCGGCAGCACCGAATCCTCCTGCCTCTGCTCGAGCAAATCCTGACGGACCTGGAGGTAGGAGGACTGAAGGGAGCAGCGTCGACCTTCACCCGGGACAAACTTATCCTGAATGGGGCAGGGGAATTTGCCATCGGCGGCCCCGAGGGAGACAACGGGCTGTCAGGAAAGAAACTCGTTATCGACCACTACGGGCCAAGCGTCCCGATCGGCGGAGGGGCGCTTTCGGGCAAGGATCCGCACAAGGTGGACAAGTGCGGAGCGCTGCGAGCCCGCCAACTCGCCAAGAAACTCGTCCGCGAAGGAGTCGACGAGGCCCAAGTGATCCTCGGCTGGATGCCGGGCGGTGATGCTCCCTTTCTCGTCGAGGCGACGACTACCCACGGAAATGTGAGTTTGCAGGTGCCAAAGGACGAGTTGCCCCCGGAGGATTGGTTCACGATCAAGTCGATCGTCCGCGACCTGGAGCTGCAAGAGCGCGATTGGGCGGGAGATCTGCGGGCGGGTTATTTCTGCGAACCTTCTGCTCCGTGGGAGCGGTGAAGAGCGCCTCTTACCGCAAGGGAGCCGTGATGATTCATCGCGTCGCCTCGTAAGACTGCGAAAGAGTCTTCGCTTCTGGGGTTGCTTGCCATGATCGAGGCAACCTTCTAGAATAGACTCGTGAGCGAGATTATCTTTGAGGTGCGCGAAGACGAAGTGGACGGTGGCTATACGGCTGCCGCATTGGGTTACGGCATTCACACCCAAGGCGACACGCTCGAAGAGTTGCGGGCGATGGTTAAAGACGCGGTGGACTGCTATTTCGATGAAACCATGGAGGCGCCCCGGTTGATTCGACTCCACTTTGTGCGAGATGAAGTTCTCGCGCGGTGAAGCTGCCGCGCGACGTTGATGCGCAGAAGCTCGTCGCGGCATTGCGCGTCCTGGGTTACACAGTGACCCGGCAGAAGGGCTCCCACATCCGTGTGACCACACAGCAGAACGGCGAGAATCATGAGGTTATTCCCCATCATCATCCAATTAAGACCGGAACTCTCGCGGGTATCCTCAAGCGCATATCATCGCATCATGGCCTGACGGTCAACGAGCTCTTGCAGAAGCTCGACTTGTAGGCAATTTCAACTGCATTTCACAGATCTTGACGGCGTCTTTCCCGGTTCCCTGTCGTCTATGGTGATGAATTTCACGTTTTCTCCACTCTCGATTCGCTCGGTTGACTTTGCCGTTGGATCGGACGACGAGCGAAAGCCAAGCACCTACTTGAACACGTCATCGAAGCCGAACGACTGGCACTCCTTGCATTGCAGCTCATTGATCCCACGCAGCGTACTGACGCGTGGTTGGAGAAGAGCTTCAAGGAGGCACTGCCGAGGGCGATGCGGTTGGTGGAACTGACAGAAGAATTCCTCGAACAAAAGGACGCCGAGTGGAAGGCTCATTAGCGCACTGAGGAAGGAAAGAAGAAGGCGGAGGCAAGACGCGCGAAGTTCAGAGCAAGGTTTAAGAAATAAATTCTCGCCTTTGAGCCGCTACAGGTGCCCGCAGAACGGCGCCTCGCGTCGTTTAGGAGCGGGCGGACACCCCTGATACAAACTGATACCAGGAACGATTGCAAGTTCGCTGAGTCGGATCGTATATGTCCAAAGTTAAGATGCTACCCTGCCACATATCGATGATTTGCACACGTCCACTGAGACGGATCGATGATGTGACGCTCAGGCGCCTCGCGCCTTCGATGGAATAGCTTCCATCCGTAGCTTTTCACGTTGTCTGTCTATCGAGTCACGGTACCCGTTCTCGCGGTTGCTTGAAATCAAAGCAGCAAGACTCAGTGCCTTGGTTTCAAACCTCAGCGTCAACTTCAGCAATCTCTTATAATCAATTGAGCAAACAACAACCACCACCGGTTGGATAGTAGTCATGCAACAGGGCGAATGCGGCGCGCAAATCCAATGAAAAATGACGAGCTAATCGAACATCACCTTATCCATACAGGGGTCCTGATTGGTGTCCTGAATGCTATCCCAAAAGGTGGGACCTTGGAGGACGTGGAGACGATCATGTCCACCGCAATGTGGGAGCTGCTAAAGAAGGGATTACTCCGACCATCGCTCCGGGTGTATGGTCGCACCAGGCTCGTCGAGTCGGGAGAAATTTTCTGCGTAACGAAGGCAACAAAGAGATAGGCAATCAGGGCAAATGCAGAAGCTAAGAGTTCGCCCGAATGCCTTTCAATACGGCAAGGACGGACTCTGCCTGCGGCCGAATGGAAACCAGCCGCGGATGCCAAACGATCCCGATCTCGCGCCGGTAGGAACGCAAGGGCGGAAAATCGAGCCTGGTGACCGCATTGCCAAGATTGCTTTCGGCGATGTCCGGCAGCAGCGCGACGGCCTGTCGCGTGCGAACCAGTTCGGCAGCCTGAGTGAGGCTGGCGCAGGTGAAGCGAATATTCGGTTCGAGCCTTGCCTTCGCACAGGCTTCGTGGAATCGCTGGCTGAACTCGTCGCCGATCGAGACGGCAACCGGGTGCCGAGCGAAGAGGCTCTCAATGCTCCTCTTCTTGTCTACCCAGGAGGAAGGCGCGAACAGCGAATAGCTGACGTAGCCGGTCGAATGGAAGCGAAGCGGCGCGACGACAGCGGACTTTCGCAGGATTCCGAAATCCAGAGTGTGATCGCGAAGTCCGCGAATGGCTTCTTCGGTGCGCATATCGCGGAGAGAAAGGTGCGCTGAGCTTAACGAAGCTGTGATCTTCCCAAGGTTTGGAATCAGGAGCCATTCGATGACACTGTTGCCCGAAGCAACGCGAAACTGCACGGCCTGCCCGGCGCAGTTCTTCTTGAAATCGGCGAGACTTGTCAAATGCGCGCGCGCCTGGCGGGCAAGCTCCAGGCCTTGCTCGGTCAACTCGATTCCCTTGCCCTTCCTGCGGGTCAACTCCGTGCCGAAGAACTGCTCCAACTCCCGCACCTGTCGGCTGTAGAGACTCTGTTTTGCCGGATCGCCTCCTGCAGTTCGCGCGATCCCACCTGCCTCGGCGATGGCACAGAAATTCTTGAGCCGGTCCAGCGAAAGACCCCGTTCAGCAAGCACGGATTCAAACATGACTATAAAGTTATTATACATACAATATGAGAACTATCTAGAATTCTCTGCATGTGACACTTTGGTTACGTGAAAGGAATGCAAGAACCGGCCGGAAGCAACAGAGCAAGGAAGACCAAGCGCGTATGAGGAACCATTTCGAAGTTGGAGGAGGCTACGAGGGGCTCCAAATGCTCACTAACGCGCGGCAAAGCTACCAGCAGGCGATTCCGAGATGATCCGGACTACCTGGATTGTCAGCTTCGGCTGATGCATCTTGGCGCTCCAACTTCGGGCTGCGCTCGCGAAGCCGAACGAGGACTGCGTCTTCTGAAAGAGCACGCGACGTGTGGCCGACTGATCAGCGACACCGCATGGTGCCTGCACCACAGCGGGAATTCGAAGAAAGCGTTACAATCTCATCCTGGAGAATTGGCGGCGGATTCGCTGGACCGATACGGAGTTCTACCTGGTGTCGCGGTATGCCTCACAAGTGAACGATTGGGAGATCGCAGCCGCGACACTCTTAACCGCACTGACTGCGAGCGGGAAGTATCACGCCAGCGCGTTTTTGGACTCGGATATACAGCTTCTTTTGAGGCACGCGGCGATCGGCGAACTGTCCGAGAGGGTCGCGCTGGCGTTCGGTGACCCGCGGTTTCAGCACGCATTGGAGGCAGTCGGACAAGGCACTGGCGAGATTCCATTGGACTACCTGATGCTGCCACGAGTTCCCGGTGAATTTCGAAGTCATCTCAAACTGGATTCCGCCTCGGCGCTCTTCTGGCTTCATCCGATGGCGCCTGCCTCGGTGCGCGATGGCTATTTGAAATGGCAGCAATCCGAAGTTCGGCGCAATTGCTTCTACGCAGACAGAGCCATCGCACGATCGGCGCAATTCATCCTGGATCATCAATTGGAATGGGCAATCGCCGCGGCAAGGGACGGCAATTTCCTCGGAGCGCGCTGCCATTCCATGTTTGCCCTGGCCCGAAGACCCGAGGACCTGCCGGCCTTCGAAATCCATTTGCGGCCCCTCGGGCTCGATTACTTTCTCAACGATGCACGGCACGCGTTTGCTGGTGGATCCGCAATTCTTCGCCAAATGCGAAGCGATTGTTCACGCCACGGACCGAGCGCGCTTCGAGGCAAGCCCGCGATCTGCTGGACGATCTTGGAGACTCCTGCTCGGAAAGCGCGGTTTTCAGATTGCGCCTAGCATGGCTTGAGATGAGGCAGGGCCGGCATGAATCTGCGGCTCGCCGGTTCATCGAAATCGCCCGGCAATGGCCACTCGATCCCGCCGCATTCAACAACGGCATCGTCAGCTTGATGGCACTGGGGAAATGGGACACCGCGCAGCGACTCTTCAAAGCAGCGCCAGGGAGCCTTCGGCGCCTTAAGCATTTCGATCTGATCCAAAGCAGACTCGAAACCGGGAATATCGCCACCGGAGAGTTACTGGTCAGGGAACCGTTTTACGGTCAGCCCGACCTCGGCGGACTTCTCACGACTCGGAAGCCTCAAATCGAACAAAATATTCCGACAGCTAATGAATGAAAGATACGACATCATTGGAGACATCCACGGTCATGCAGATGAACTTGTGGTGCTTTTGCGAGCTCTTGGCTACGCGGAAGCAAATGGAGCCTTTCAACATCCGAAGGGCCGGAAAACCATTTTCCTGGGCGATTTCATCGATAGGGGGCCCAAGATCCGCCAGGTCCTGCGAACAGTGCGCTCGATGGTTGAAGCGGGCAGCGCTCTCGCCGTTCTGGGAAACCACGAAATGAATGCGATGCGCTTTCATACGCGAGGAGGCGACGGCCATCCGCTTCGCCCGCACACGCCGAAGAACATCGGTCAGCATCAAGCAACCCTTGAACAGTTCCCGGACCGTGAGGAATGGAATGGATGGATTGACTGGTTCGCCGGTCTTCCACTCTTTCTCGATTTCAAAGGTCTTCGGGTCGTGCATGCCTGCTGGAACGCGCGAGCAATCGAAGAGGTGAGAAAACTTGGGCGCTTGGAAAGGTCGGTGCTGGAAAGGCACAGCCGTCCCGGCACCCCCGGATACGAAACCATCAGCCAGATTCTCAACGGTCCGGAAGCCTTCCTGCCCTTCGGCTTCGCGCACAGAACAGCGGACGGAACAATGCGCCGCGCGTTTCGGGTGAAGTGGTGGCTCGATCTTACCGGGGTGAACTGCCGTCACGCGATCTTCCCATTTTCCGACGACGTGCCTGAACTCCTGCCGATTGATCTTCCTGCGACCGGCTATCCGCAGGATTCTCCACCGACGTTTTTTGGTCACTATGGTATGATGGACTCCTCACCCTTGCCGATCAGCCGAAATCTGGCCTGTCTCGACTACGGCAGCGGAAAGGGCGGGTTTCTCTGCGCCTACCGGTGGGACGCGGAAGAAGAAATCATTCCGTCGAAGTTTGTGACCGCAGGAACAACAGGCCTGAATTGACTGTCTGCACGCAGGCGTTCCGTGTGGTCGCAAATGCACTCCAAACATGAAGTTTCTGCGAATTCCAAAGTCTCCTTCATTCAGTTGAAAGACCTGTCGTCTTGCTGGAAGGACGACGGAAAATTGCGCAGAGCGACTACGAGCTGGCAGAGCGTTTCGGACGGATGCTCGCGACAAGGTTTCCGCGCGCGATCTTTCGCTCCGGCAATGCGGATGGCTCCGATCAAGCTTTCTCGGACGGAGTCGTTGCGGTCGATGCGGCGCGCCTTCGCGTAGTTGCACCATACGCCGCACATCGCAGAAAGAATCGTTACCCCGATGCTAGCTATGACTTTCCAAGTGACCTGGCGCGATTGCGCGAAGAATCCATTCGCGAGGCGACCATTGCCGCCACGCCGCGCAACAAAGATATTTTTGCCGGCAGCGCTCCGCCGGCTCTTGCCGCGAAGGGCCGCTACCTAATTCGCGACACGATGAAAGCAATGGGCTATTCGGAAAACAATCCGGCTCCCACGATCGCCTGCTTTATCGTGGACCCAACGGATACCGAGGCAGGTGGCACGGGTCACACAATCCGCGTTTGCCGTCAAACCGGCGTGCCGGTGGTTTTCCAGAATGTTTGGAGCTCTTGGTTTGCCGAACTGCAGAAGGCAATCCGGAAGACAAACAGGCGGTAACTCCCGGCTCCCCAGCTTATAATTCTATGTCTTGACAGTAACACTGTTAATGATATAATACTGTTCATGAAGGATCGCTGGACAATTCAGGAGTTGGTTGATGCGGTTAACGCCTGGTGCTGTGATCGAGAATTGCAGCCCGCCAACGGACAGGCTGCGAGCGAACTTTCGGCCCGAACACTTCACTTCTATCGGAGCTCGGGACTGCTGGATGCGCCGGAATCGGGCGCAGGGCCGGGTTACACGAGGCGGCACTTGCTGCAACTGAAGGCGATCCGCATCTTGCAAGCCCAGGGTCTTCCGCTTTCGCGCATTCAGCAGCTCCTTTTTGGCCGCTCGGATGCGGAACTCAAACACATTGTGGGGAGCGTCGGGAAAACTGTCCCTGCGGCGGGCCATGTCCGTCCCCATCCACTAACGTCGCAGGAAACATGGACAGCTTATCCCCTGAACGAGCAGCTCTTCCTGGTGGCCCGCGATGGAACGCGTCTTTCAGCGGACCAGCTCGAAGCCATCCGCGCAATTTGCGACGCCTCTCCCAATCAATCCTTAAAACCACGTTAGCCCCATGAACACACAACGCACAGCCAGCGCCCCCTTCGGGCTCATCGCATGGCTTGAGCAAACACGAATCCATCTTCCCCTGAAAGCCGTGACATGCCGATTCGAGGTCTCTGGCGCTGAGGCGGATGTCCAGATTGAACAGGTATTCCATCAGTCGGCGGACCGACCGCTTGACGTGACGTATTCATTCCCGCTTCCCTCGAAGGCGGCTGTCTATCGCTGCGAGATGGTCGTTAACGAGCGCACAATTCGCGCGAAGGTAGTAGAGCAGGAGGCTGCCCGGCGGCTGGCGAAGCAGAAGAAGGCGGAAGGCCGGCGGACGGCCTTGGTCGAAATGGAGCGTGGAAATCTCTTCACGCTCTCCCTGGGCAACGTGCAGCCCGATGACATCATCGTCATCCGCTTTGCCTACTTCGAGGAACTCGACGCATGGAAAGACGAACTGGCGCTGCAGATTCCCTTCACTCCTGGTGTGCGCTACATTCCCGGCGAGCCGCTCCTCCGCTCAAATTCCGGCCAGGGTGCGGTGGATGACACCGATCAGGTTCCGGATGCTTCCCGCATCTCGCCGCCGCGCATTGATCAGATGCACCCGGATGCGGCGCGACTCTCGCTCTCGGGTAAGCTCGATGGACGGGATGTGGACCTATGCAGCATCTCATCGCCCACGCATGGCACAGCAGTGCGGCCCACTGACAAAGCATTGGAGATTTTTCTGCCTGCCAACGCGGCCGTTCCCGATCGCGACTTCATCCTGAGGTGGCGCCACGCCAGCCGCCCCGATCTGCTGCCGGTGGCCTGGATCTCTTCGGATGAGGAGGAGAGCTATGCGCTAATTGAACTAAGGGCTCCGGACAACGTGCCAGTGGAGACAAGCCGGGAGGGCATCGACGCCTATTTCCTTGTTGACCGTTCGGGCAGCATGAGCGGAGAGAAGTGGACCAAAGCCGCCGAGGCCCTGATAGAATTTGTCAAGGCCACAACGCCGAGTGACCGCGTCTGGATTACGTTTTTCGAATCCGGCTACCGGGACTTCGCCGAGAAGCCTCTGGAGCGCGACGCGCTGCTGCGGGATCCGGATTTCCAGTCTATCGCGCGGCTTGGCACCGGAGGTGGGACGGAACTGCTTCCCGCGCTGCGGCATGTCCTGAAGACTCAGCAACGATTTTCAGCCCGGCGCCGCAGCCACATCATCCTCATCACCGACGGCCAGGTCGGCAATGAGGAAGCTGTTTTGCAGGCGGTTTCCGGACGCGCACTTCCCGTGCACTGCTTCGGGATAGATCACGCCGTCAATGAGGCGTTCCTCCGCCAATTGGCGGGCCAACAGCGGGGAACCAGCGTCTTTCTCACCCCGGATGACGACCTTGTTCGTCCCATTGCCATCCTTGGCTCAAGGCTGAGCCGCCCGGTTTTGACGCACCTGACTCTGGATGGAGGCTGGGAATTGGCTGGCGCCGAACTGCCGGACATTTATGCGGGCCAGGTGGCCTTTGCTTCCGTCCGGAAGCGAGGTCGAGGATCAGACATCAACGTTACCGGCAGGGACGCTGACGGGCGACCGCTAACCGTCTCGCTCGAGGCACGGGCTGCGGAAACCAATTTGCCAAAGCTCATCTGGATGAAGCACCGCATCGAGAGTCTTCTGCAGGCCGGCAAGGACAGGGAAGCCATTGCGCTCGCAGAGAAGGCGAATCTGGTTTGCCGTGGCGCAGCGTTCATTGCGTGGGATGACGCCGAGCAGGTAGCCATCGCCGAGGATGAAGTCTATCAGCCAAGCCTCTCTACCGAGAGCATGATTATATGTTCGAAAGGTCTCTTCAGCGCTCCTTCGCCTTTTCGCACTAAGCAGAATGGGAAAGCCGCTCTAGCACGCTCCTTTAATGAAGATCTGGTCAGCGATATCGTTGATCTAGACGAGCCTGGGCGCCTCGCAGAACAGCTAAACAGAACAATCGAGAGCGTTTTCTGCGCTTCTGATGCCAGGAAGCTTGCCGACATCCTGCAGGACTGGGCGAAACATGCCGACGAAAAGCAGGTCAGGGAGGCTCTCCGAGCATTGCTGCAGGAATGTGAGCGGGAGCCCGATCCCGCGCACCAACGCAAAGTGCTCTCGGACTTTTTCCTCGCGCTTCCCGATCCTTGGAAGACAGAGGCGAGCGGAATATTTGCGGTAGAGACCGCCAAAAGCGCGACGCTGCGCACTTAGCAGTCAGATGGCTCAGGCAGAGTCTTCGCGCTCGATTTAACCAAGGAAGAACAAAGAAACCAACAAGACATGAGCAATACCTCAAATAAGATAAGCAAATCCTCCGACACTTATTCCCGAAAGACCTTAGCGGAACAAGAAGAGGCTTTCTGGCTGGGCGAATTAAAACAAGAGCTAGCCCTGCGACGACGGCTCGATCTGGTATAGCGACATGCTTCCCACCACCGATGAGTGGGCATGGTGGACGATGCATGCGGTCCCGCAGGGCCCACGAGAGGACATCGGCGATGCCTTCGAGCGCCCATGAAGAGCGACATTTACGCCCAGATCAGGTGCGTCCCAGCGCGAGCTGCACATCCGTAAGCGCGTCTTCCCCAAGTGGGTCATGACCGAGCACATGACCGCGACCGAGGCCGAGGCCGAGGTCAAAACCCCCGCACCGCGTGGAGCCTCCTCAACTGCTTCACCGAGGTGCTCAAGGACAGCAGCCTCTTCAAGCTGGCCCCGAGAACCCAAGCCGTGCACGGGCTCCTCGACCAATTCACTGGAGTCAAATTCTCAAGGAGCTAACCATGTTGGACGCTTGTGAAACGGGCCTCCGTTAGCCAGCGAGCTGCTGCCTTGGAATGCATAGACGATATCGCCTGCAACGTTCAAGAGGGCGGCACGTTCAACTCCGACGAGCTTCACAAATGGAGCGGCGTCCTTGGCGCAATAAGAGGAAGCAGAAAACAAGGAGCTAACCAAATGAAATGCCCAAAATGCGGAACGGAGATGTCGATGGGGGCACCCCATGGCGACGGGTATACCTACCAGTTCGAATGCCATAACTGCGGCAAAATCATCAAGGCCGTCTGCTCTAGCGCCCCGGCTGGATGAGCCCAGTCCAGCCACTTCGGGAAGAGAAACCCAAGCCATGAAAATTTACGAAGTCGAAGTAGAAAGCCGGGCCTTCTACACCGTCTCGGCGGAGAGCAAAAACGGGGCGGTCCTCAAGGCCACCTCGGTCCACGAGCATAACCCGCGCCCCGGCCTGATCACCAACGTCGTCGTCCAGGTCCAGCCCAAATGGAGGGCGATGAGCCCGGCCACGCCAACAACCTGCGGCTGGGCCGGGGGGGTCAAGGGGAAATAGGGCACTCCCGGGTATCACCATAGTCAACTTTTTACTCAATTGATAATCAACGACTTATATGCGTGTAGTGTGTGCTACACGAGGCAACAGGGCTCTAGAGCGAAGTTCTACACAATTACCTACACCACCTACCATGAGACATGAATGTATTCTAGTTGCAACTACTCTGATCGCGCCGCCGGAATCTGTCATGGGCAAATGTTCCATTCTGACGAGGACTTGTATCGTTTCCTTGAGAACCGCCGAAGATGGCCATCGTGGAAGCGCAGGCCCGCGAGGTACCACCGCCAGCAGGCCGCGCTCAAGAGGGAGATCGCCCGGGAGAGCGAGCACCAGCGCATCCAGAAGCTGGCCATGGAAGAACTGGACCAGCAGAGCTTGGACAACATCAACTGGTTTCGCCGCCAACGCGGCCAGCCCCCGATTGAGCTGGGCAACCCGTGTTTGAGTGTGGGATGTGAGGCCCACCCTCTACGTCTGCAACGAGCACGGCATCCCGGTGCGCATCCCGTACGGCAGCCGGCACGAGGTGCTCCGCTGGGCAGAAGAATGGGGTCAGTCCCATAATTTACATATTTCGCATCGATTAAAGTTGCATCCTCTCGTGGGTGGAAAAGTGCCTTCCCAAAGGCTTTGGCCGGTCCTCTCTTCAAAAACCGCTGCCGCAGTTGCCCGAGCTGATCACATGGTAGATGGCTCCTGCAAACTCCAGCCTCGGAGTTCTCGCCATCTCGCGACATCATCTCGTGGGCTCCACAATCAACATGTATTTTATAGGCCTGGCCCCGTAAGGAGCCGTCCGGTAGACGTGATCATTCCCGAGGGGGAAGTTGTTGAGATCAGCGACCAAACGATAATTACCCGCACCGCCTGCGCGGGTTGTCATCCTCAACATGCGGGAGCGAATCTCACCTTGGCATCTTAACGTGAATTGCGTTGTCATTCGCCCCTAGCAAATTTTCGGGATTCTTTTTGTTAATATAAATCTGATATACATCCACATTGACCTGGTTTCTCGAAGCGGTTTCAAACCAACCAACCACTAATCCTTGAGAGGTGTAAACCCAATTCATGGGACGCTGGCCCCGCAACCATTCAAGAGCCTCAGACTCAGATTCAAAGTGGAGTTCGGCTTCTTGTGCAACAATACGTGTTCGATTCAACAGGGTCATCGGGAACGTCTCCGAACCCGGATTGTATAACCTAACCTACCATTCCGACGCTCCCTCCTTGGCATCAGCTCGATCGTCTTATGTTTATCAGTCCATTGATATTGACGCTTTCTTGCTGTCGTAGCTCGGATTCTCATCGTACCATTAGCGTTCGTTACAATGATTTCATCCCCGGGAATCATCACAGCTTCTTTGCTTTCGACCGAATGACACGAAATTGATATGTATCCCAATAGCAAAATAGCACCATCGGCAGCCACTATTATAGTTACTGCTGGGAGATGGGCTCACAGAGCTGGGCCCAGCCTAGCCGCTGGAATGCCGAACCCGAATAGGCCCTGCGCCAGCCATCCATTCAGACTCTTGTTCAACCACAACTTGGCAAGACATTGAGCTAATGCAACGTCACATTTTATTTCGCAGATCGCTTTCTCAGGATCACATTTTGGACAAGCGTTCAAACATCTATCGTGCTGTTCGTAGCACGCATCTTCGGCGTCAACCGGAGGCATGTAATCGGGACTTTCAGGCCCCGGAATTCGGTCCGATTCGCTATTCCATCCACCATTGGACCATCCGGGGATCCCAGCTGCCGTACCAATGAAATGCCATCAGGCCCAGCGGATCAGTTAGATTCACCGGATTGTTGGCCACATACTCATACCGGTTTGCTCTCTGGAGCTGTTCGGCGTCAGGAAGGGGATCCCGCGATAGCCAGTTGGCGTAGCCAAGAACGCGATAAGGAGCGAGCGTCAGACCGGTAAATGGACAGCGCAAGTGACCGGTGAAGCCGAAGTCGGGATCTGTCGCGACTGGTTGTTCTGGAGAGGGCGGTCCGTAGGGTAGGTAGTCTGTGGTTTTGATGATCGAGCTAGTGTCGCTCGTGGCTCCTCGCACGGATCCCAGCCGGTCTCGGAGATAGAAGTAGTTGAGGTAGGTCCCGCTGAGGAACTTTTGCTCGCCCTGCGGATAGTAGATCGCGACAGGGAAGCTCTCTACCACGCTATCGCGCTTCTCGCAAAGCTCAAGGCCGTCCCAGATGTAGAGGTGCTCGGCAGTCTTTACCTCGTTTTCCAGCAAACGAATGCGCACGCGGCGGCCTTGACCATCGTAGTCGTATTCGACACGCCTTTGGCTTTCATTGTAGCTGACCACGGTGAGTCGGTCCTCAGCATCCAGCTGAAGGCCAAACCCGTGCCGCTCGTAAGATTGCAGTTGCATCGAACTGCTGAGCATGCCGCATCGGTTATCCGCTCATTAAGCGAGTTATAGGTGAAGGTTGTGCCCGCGGGCGTGGTCGTTAAGAAGATTGCCGGCGGGATCGTAAGCATAGTTCTGCGGGTAGTTGGAAGTGTCCTCAGGATTGGAGACGCTTAGGAGTTGATTGGCCTCATCGTAGCTGTAAGCAAGCGTCTGAGCCGGCACTCCAAACGAGCGCTTGAGGCGGGTGCGCAGATTGCCGTTGTCGGCATAGGTGTATTCCTCAAAGAAGATCTCGGTTTCACCCAGCGTGCGTTGGAGGGTGTTGAGACGCAGGTCTTCGTTTGCCCCATGGTAGGTGTAGTTGGCACTCTCGCCATTCGGGAGACTCACCCTTTGGAGCAATCCGCTCGTTGGATCGTAGCTGTAGGTGAATGGCCCGAGACCAGTGCTAACACTGGAGAGCCTTCCCAGCGCATCGAACGCGCTGCTTAGCGTGTTAGCGCTTCCGTTGACGCTGCGCCTACTCTTTGGCCCAAGCTCGTCGTAAGAAAAGGTGATCATGTCACTCGCGAAAGGGCCATCAACCGAAGCCAGGCGCCCGGCTCCAGGCTCTCCCACCGCCACATAGGAATAGAGCGTCTCTCCTATGCTGTCCTGCATGGCGGTTATGCGCGGATAGGAGATGTCCCATTGCCAGCTCACCGAAGGCGTAGCCACTGCGGCATTGGCGTAGCTCACGCCTAGAAGCCGGTCATCCTTGTCATAAGTAAAGGATTTGACTTGCGCCTTGGGATCAGTGACCCAGCTCAATAGCTCGCGAGCTGCTCCATAGCTGGAAAGGATCTTGCTGCCGTCGGCGAACTCTTTTTCTGTGACTCGCCCCTGCAGGTCGTGGTGCCATTGGGTGATGTTTCCCTTCGAATCAGTCAACTTCACCATCTGCCCGCAGGTGCACCACTGGTAGAGGACTGTGCGGTTGAGCGGATCCTTCGCGCTGATCAAATGCCGGTTGGCATCATAGGCATACTGAGTCACCCTGCCGAGGCGATCACTTAACCCGCAGACCGGATCGAGCTTATCGTAAGTGATCTCCTCGTAGGTGTCGTCGGGGAAGGTCGTCCGCGTGAGCCTGTCGAGATCGTCGTAGGAGTAAGTGAGCGTGTAGCCCCACTGGACCTTGCTGCTTACCCGTCCCTTCGCATCGTAGGTGAACTCGATCTGGTCTTCGCTTCCCGCTAGCGGAGGGTCAATCTCCGTTAAGTAGCCTTCCCCATTGTAGCTATATCTGGTCGTTTCTCCGAGCGGGTTCGCTGTCGTGAGCAACTGACCGCGTCCATTCCAGGTATTGGTGGTCGTCTTGCCAGCCGCGTCGGTCGAGGAGGAGCGGCCGATGCTGCGAGTTCCAGCTTAAGGAGGCGATCGTCTCGTAGGTGCTGCCGTTCTTCTGCCGGATTTCCCCACGACGTCGATGCCATTGCCCGCGTAATCAATGAGCGTCTCCCGGCGAAGCGGTATTCACCGCCCGTGTCACATTGGAGAGCGCATTGCGCTTGGTACTGACAGAGCTGCGTGCTCCGCTCCTCAATCACCCGCGCGACCTTGCTGGGCTCTTCGCTGCTTCCCACAATGCCAGGCCATCGAT
>CAVXVV010000049.1:0-18610 GCA_963765195.1 uncultured Candidatus Rokubacteria bacterium | reverse complement strand
ATCCCGCCGGATAGCGCGACGACGACCGGGAAGCGTTCGCTGTGCCGGATGCGCCGCGCCACGGCGTCGTCGAGACGCGCCGCCCCCTCCAGGTCGATGGAATCGAGATCGAGCATCTCGCCGCCGGCCACCCCCGGGTCGCTCGCTGCCTCGACCACGGTCGGGCGCCCGCTCGGCATGGCGGAGCCAGCGAGCGTGACGCGCGCGCCCGGAGGGACCTGGCGGATGGCGGCAAAGTTCGTGCGATCAGAGGCGCAGAATCCCAACACGCGCCGTTCGGACAGCGCGATCTCGTCCCAATCGGTCGAGAAGCCCGGATGATGGAAGAACGCTTGGACCTCCGACGCGGCCGCCCAGGCGCGGCCGCCCGATAGCGGAGCGTAGTAGAGCGGCTTGACCCCAAACGGATCGCGGAACAGGTGGCACGCGCGGGCACGCGTGTCGCACACGACGATCGCGTAGTCACCGTTCAATTGGCGAGTGAAATCGAGCCCACGAGACAGGTAGAGGGCGAGGAGTGCCTCCGCCTCGGACCGCACCGCGATGCCGTCGGCACGCCGGAGCGCACGCGCGATCTCTTCGTAGTCGTAGATCTCGCCGTTGAAGGCGAGGGTGACGTCGCCGCTCGGGGTCGACACGGGCTGGCGCCCCGCGTCAACGGCAACGATCGCCAGACGACGAATGCCGAGCGCAAACCAGTCACGTCGAACGAGCCCCTCGTCATCGGGGCCGCGCGCCGCCAGCGAGGCGACCATCGGAGCGAGCCACCGCTGATCGCGTCGATCACCGACGACGGCAACGATGCCGCACACCGTCTACGCGCACGCGCGCGAGCGGTTCAGCAAGCGATCACGCGTAGCACGTGCAATTGCACACCGCTTCGACGGTGCCGGACAAGGGGATCACGCGGATGTCCCACTGGACGAGGACGTTCTTGTCACGCGCGAGCTCCTTGATCTTGGCGCTGATTTCGCGTGCGAGGGGCGAGGCCGGAAGCCCGACCGTCTTTCGGAGCTGGGTGACCGCCTTGGCCGCCTTCTTGGCTGCCTGGCGGGTTGTCCGTTTTGCCGCTCTCTTCGGCTTGCCCTTGGCCATGGACGCTCCTCCTCTCGAGAGGACACAGAAAACGTGATGATGCCTTCGGCGAAGAGCGCGCGGGCGGCCGCGCAGACGCTGTCGACGGCGCCGGCGTGCTCCCCTCCAATCATCTCCGCGATGTCACCGAGACAGCGCTTCCCGTTCGCCAGGGTCGACAGGAGATAGGGTACGGGCCCGAGGTGGACGACGCGATTCCGGTTGCGGAACGGCAGGTGCTGAAACGCATACGCGTGCGGTGTCGCGTCTCGCTCGCTCTCCATGTCGCGCGAGAACGCTCTGATCACGACGTTGTTCGCCAGGACGGGTATGTAGCCCGGACCGGGCTCGGCACGATCGATCGCGCGATAGAAGAGCTCGTCGACGACATCCGCGCACGCGACGTCCGGGTGCGGATCTTGGAGCAGTTCCCAGCATCGCCTCTCGTCGTCCTCGCCGCGGCGCTGCGCCTCGCGCTGCCTCGGTGCGGGCCGTGTCGATGCGGCCGCAGGCGAGCGCCTCGAGATGGCGGTCGAGAGGAGGGCCTCGTAGGGACGGATCTGCTCGGCCGCCGTCGTGGGCTCGGCGAGGATGCGCATCCCCCGCAGTCCGACCGCGCGCAGCGCGGCCGGATCTCTCAGGGCGCCGCGCAGAACGCGCGATAGCTCGTCATGGTCGGACGGGTCGTGCACGATCAGCACGTTGACGCCATGGAGCAAGCGAGGAGCACACGGTTGCTTTCGGGCAATCTCCGCCGAGACGAGGAGCGGCGTGCCGCAGGCGAGCACCTCGAGCGGCGTACCGGGGGCATGCGACGCGATGGGAAACCCGCGCTCCAGCACGCACACGACGCTGCACGCGCGCAGGAACGATGGCACGCGCCAGTGGGGAAGGAACGGCAGCCTACGGACGTTGGCCTCGAGATGGCCGTCGGCGATCGCCTGCTCCAGTCGGTTCTCGTCCTCTGGCGATCCGTGGGTCATCGCGAGGAGCGTGAAGCTCATCCCCTCGCGCTTGAGCCGGGCGAGTGACTCGAGGAGATCGAACGTTCCCTTCACCGTCCCCATCTTGCCGTAGAGGCCGATCGTGGGAGCCGATGGATCGACCGCACGATCGCCGAGCCGGCGCAGGAACGCGTCGATGCCGAGCGGGGCGGCGTCGGGATGGAAGTGGGTGCGCGGGCTGAGGAAGCCCGGATCGGCGAGGATTCGTGATTCCGGGACACCGATCTCAACGAGTCGCGAGCGCGCCGCCGGGCGCGCGCAGACGATGGCGGCCGCCTTGAGAATCTCTACGTAGCAGGGGCGCAGTTGGGGGAGGGCCAGGAGGCGCGCGACGTCGCTGCCAGCGTGTCGAATCACCAAGGGGAGCCCTCTCCACACCGCAGCCAGGTAGGCGGCGACGGCATAGGGCTCGAGATAGAATCCGACGACGACCTGGCTGCGATGCGCGTCGATCGCCTCGAGCGCGAGCGACGCGAGCTTGGTGACAGTGGGATTCCCGGCGGGAATGTGTCGGTAAGCGGCGGTGGGAGCTTCCGTCCGCCACACCGTGATGGCGCCGTCGCGAAACCGCGGAGCGAGCCACGGCGCATCGTCCTCGTCCAGATGTATCCGATACGCCGCCTCGACCTCACTGGCGTTCGTGACCACGTCCACCCGATGGCCCTGTTCGGCAAGCCAGCGGCACATCCAGTAGCTCTGTGCGCTGACCCCGCCCTGGATCGGTGGATACTTGCCCACGACACAGATCCGCACATCGGCCCCCGTGCAGTACACACGATGCGACGCGCTTGGGGTCCGCGTCAAGGCTCGATTGTGGGCAGTGCTCGATTGTGGGCAGCCGCGTTGCTCTTGTCTCGGTTAGAAACCTCGTCGGCAGCCGCGTCAGGTCGAGCCGACGCCTGGTGCAAGCGTCTGAGGTCAGGGCGAACGATATGGTGGGCTGATCCGGGGGCCGCGAGGAAAGTCCGACGCGAACGCTAAGCTAGACGACTGTGCTACCGGTTGGCCGCATGGTCGGTCCCAAGGGGAACGAGCGCAGGCTGAGCCGCCACCCGACGGTGATCAGGCGACGCGCTGGTACCGGTGGTGGAGTCCGCCGACGTGCGGGATGGTCGTGATCCTCCCAGGGGAAGGCGCTTGCACCTCACGCGGCTGCGGACTGTTGTTCGCGAGCGCTTGATGGGGACGCACGGGGTTGTAGTAGGCGAGGTAGGCACGCAGGAGCCGGCGCAGATGGGCCTCATTGAGAATGAGGAAGTGGTCCAGGCACTCGCGGCGGATGGAGCCGATCACTCGTTCCGCAAAGGGGTTCTGCCAGGGCGCTCTGGGAGCAGTGATCACCGGCCGGATTCCCATGGTGTTGAGGCACCGAGTGAAGGCCTCGCCGTCGATCGAGTCTCGATCCCGAAGGAGGTATTTCGGGCCGGTCTCCTCCGGGAACGCCTCGATCACCTGCCGGGCCGTCCAGACTGCTGAGGGGTGATCCGTCACGTTGACGTGGAGGAGTTCGCGGCGGTGATGCCGCAGGACCACGAAGACGAAGAGCAGGTGGAAGGTGAGGGTGGGGACCACGAAGAAGTCGATGGCGACGATGTCTCGGGCATGCGCGGTGAGAAAGGCGCGCCACGTGGGTGACGGCCGAGGCGAGGTCCGGTGCATGTACTTGGCGACGGTCAGCTCGGCGACCTCGTAGCCGAGCAAGGCGAGTTCGGCCCGAATGCGCCGGCGGCCCCACGTCGGATTCTCTCGTGCCATGCGTCGGATCAGGTCGCGCAGCTCGGCGTCGAGTCTGGGGCGGCCGACCGGGTTGGGCCTGGACTTCCAGCGCCAGTAGAGCCGGAAGCCTTGGCGGTGCCAGGCGAGGACGGTCGCGGGCTGAACGATGACGAGACTCGAGCGCCAACTCGTCCACAGGCGAGACAGCCAGACCCAGAGGATCCGATCCCAACGTGACAGGCGGGGTCGGCGATCGGACCGTTGAAGAACGGCGAGTTGATGACGCAGTGCCAGGTTCTCGAGGGCGATGGTCGCCGACCCGCAGAACATGACGCGGAGGAACGTCCAGAGACCGATCACGATGAGCATGGGGCCAACCCCGGCATCAGGCATGAGGGCCTGAACCGAGACTCTACCGGATCAGCGATGGAGGCGACGAGGTAAGTTCGACGGGATCAGTAGATGGAGTTCTTGACCGGCACAGGGAGTCGATGATGCCGAGTGTACCCCTCCTCCGAGCCGGCGGAGGATGGTGCGGGGTCAGCCGGCGCTCGGGGTCGGACCCCGGGATCTGGGACCCGCCGGGAAGGCAGGAGGAGGCCGGACCTCAGTTCCGCCCGCGCAGATGGCGCTGATCGTTCCTATGCGCCTTCATGGCAGCCACAGCGCATTCCTTCGTGTTCACTACGTCGGCCTTTGTCAGCCAGCGCCGCCGAATGTTCAGGTTCAGGGCAGTGGGAAGCTCCGGCCGCCGCAACTTCCTGTTGGGCGGCGACTGATGTCGGCGACGGTTCGGGAACGCGTGCGACAGCGATCCGATAAAACTCATAGCCTCGCATCCGCTTCGCCGCGCTGCGGAAGTAGAGCGCGCGGTAGTCTGAAGCGCCGACGTCCTCACTGAGGACAAGGCCACGCTGCGCGAGGAAGCTGGACATGTGCAACGGATCCAGGCCGAACGTCCAGCGCTCGCCCGCCACGCGGAGGGTCGCGAACAGCTTCTCCGTCCCGTAGAACGTCTGCGGCGCATCGAGAACCTGTCGGTGAACGTATGTGAACACCACGGTGCTGCCCGCGGCCGCGCCCGCGCACCAGCGTAGGGTTTCACCGACGGCATCTGCGGTCAGGTAGTTCGTGACGCCCTCCCAGATGAAGAGCGTGCGCCGGCGTGCGTCGTAGCCGGCCGCGCTCATCGTGCTCTGTAACGGCTCCGAGTTGAAGTCGATCGGGACGAACCGTACGTGGCGGGGAACTGAAGCCAGCGCGCCTTGCACGATGGTCCGCTTCGCGGCCGAGGTGGAGGGATGGTCCACCTCGAAAACAATAGCCACTTGGGCCATGGCGGCGATCCTGTAGGCGCGCGCGTCGAACCCGGCTCCGAGTATGACCACTTGCTCGATCGCTGAGCGGAGAGCCACCTCGGCGGCGTCGTCGATGAAGCGGGTGCGGGCGACGGCGGAGGTCCGCGCGCCCGGCCATCGACGATCGATGTACGCCCGTACGAGGGCGCCGGCCAAAGGCACCTTGGATAGACCGACCACGAGGCGAAGTCGAGGGGAGAGAAACGCCACGGCGAATCGGTCTGTGAAAAGGCGCCGGTCGGCCGCGCACGTCGCCTCCAAGGCACGAAAGAGCGCCATGTATTCCGCTGTGCGACTGGCTCGTCCTTCCTTCATTCATTTCCCTCGATGGCGTCGCGCGGCCGCCGCCAAACGCTCGCGGTAACCTGCGGCGGCCGAGCAACGCGAAGCCGACGTCGGGTTCATCGCGAGGTTCAGACCACCGGGCGCGCCCCTACGAGGACGGGCTGGAAGAACCGGTCGTCCACTCGGCGAACGCTCTGAAAGCCGACGGCGCTCATGAGCGCGGCAACCTGTGCCACCGGGATCGCGAGATAAGAGACCTTCAGGATGGTGGTGTAGTCGTCAACACCGATTCGGCCCCCTGCGTTCGGTTGGGAAGATCTTCGCCGGCGGATCTTAGGCGGTGGAAGACATGCCGCCAGACGCACTCCTAGGCAGACTGGAGCATCGGGCGGAAGGCCTCGAGCACCAGCGCGCGCTCCTCCGGCGTGAGGTTCGGTCGGAGGAGCAGCACCGGAAAGGCGGCACCGGCCTCGTGCCAGCGCGCAAGTCGCCGCCGGGCCTCGGGCGGGGTGCCGTAGACGATCAGTTGCTCGAGCAGTTCTTCCGCGTCGGCCGGGACCACGCCCGTGAACTTCGGCGCGTTGGCCGTGAGCACCGCCTCCACGGCCTTGCCGTAGCCCTGTCGCGTGAGCGATTCGCGGTAGAGCGTGCCCATCGTCGTCACGTAGAACGAGACGAACCACGCCGCGCCCTCACGCGCCTTCACATCGGTGGCGGCCACCACAACCGGCACGGAAGGATGAATCTCCGGGAGACGATCCGGATGGCCACCCCGCATCGCACCCTCGCGGAGCCGTTCGACGCCGATTGCGAGTTGCGACCGCGGATAGAGGAAGGGCGCCCACGCGTCGGCCAGCTCACCCGCGAGCCGCGTCATCGCATCGCCGAGCGCGGCGAGGTGGATCGGAAGCGCGGGCGCCGGCGGCACGTTGAGCTTGAGCGCGCGGGCGTTCGTCGTCACCGCGAGCGGGATGCGTTCGCCGCGGAGCAGCGCACGGATCTGCGTGATCATCCGGCGCATGCGTGGCACCGGCCGCTCAAACGGCGTGTCGTGCAGACCTTCCGCGAGCTGCGGGGTGCTGGCGCCGAGCCCGAGCACGAAGCGTTCACCCGACATCGCGTGCAGCGCCGCCGCGGCCATCGCGACGGTCGCCGCGCTGCGGTTCCAAATGCCGAGGATGCCGGTCCCCAGTGTGATCCGCGTCGTGCGCGCCGCCGCCTCGGCGAGCAGCACCGTGACGTCGTACGCCCACGTCTCCGGTAGGAAGAAGCCGTCGTAGCCAAGGCGATCGCCCTCGGTGGCAAGACCGAGGATCGCCTCACGCCGTGTCTCCAGGGGCATGACGGAAAGACCGATTCGTAGGCGCATGCGGCAGTCTCCTGCTCGAAACGGATTCTATCAGCACAACGGGGCTCTAGCTCACGCGAAGAGACGCAAGGCGGGCTCCGGACCTTCCCCTTCTCCCGCTCCGAGATGGTCAGGGTCTCTTCGGCTGGCAGCTACGCCGCGCGGCGCGGCGGGGGCTGGTCGGGGCCCGCAGCGGCAGTGTCACGGCCATCCAGCGCTTCGGGTACCGCCGTTCATACTGCGACCTCCTGCACGAACATAGTCTCGATCGGCCACCTTCGTGCGGTTCAGGGGCGTCTCAACGTAGCCGCGAGGTGCTCGAGCCTCGCGGCGGTGTCCTCGGGGATCTCCAGCCACCACACCTGACGGTGCGCCTGGAAGTCGTGGCGCTCGCCCTTCACCAGCCCGCGCTTGATCCACGCGTGCACGATCGGCCAGCCTCACGCCGAAGCGCTTGGCCGCTCCCGCCACGGAGTAGCGTCCGTCCGGGAAACGGTCTGGAAGGATCTCGCGCCGCGGCCGGTCGGGCGCGACCCGGCCGATCCGCTCCTTCTTCCGAGTCCACCGCACCGCCCACGTGGTCCAGGCGCAGCCCTCGACCCGTCCGCATCCCTTCCGCGTTGAGGATCGCCGCGATCTCCTCGTCATGCCGCCCGGCGGCGGCCAGGGCGCGCATCCGCTCGACGGCGGCCGGCGGCGTCCGGAACAGATCGCGCCGGTGGGGCCGCGGGACTTCGATCTCGGTCACCGTCCCGCTCTGCCAGGCCACCTTGACCCGCGTCGCCCGCCGCGGCACCTCGATCGGTGACAGGGAGATCGCCTCGATCACCAGCCGCAGCATCGCCTTCCGGTCCGCCGGCGGCGTCAGCGGCGATCGCCACACCGCCGGGAGATCCCGCGCCAGCTCCCGCACGCGCGCCCGATCGGCCTCCGACAGATCCACGCGCCTGGTGCGGCGCGCCTCGGCGTACTGCCGCTCCACCTCCTCCAGCTCCCGGAGCTTGCTCTCCCACTCCCGTTCCAATGTTCTCGCCACCACGCGGTTGTCGGGGTCCACGGCCTTGTAGCGCTTCTCGGCTCGACGCGCCTCGTACGCCGCCTGCTCTCGCCGGGCCCGCCACTGCTTGGCCAGTTCCTCCGCTTGGCCCGCCACCTCCTGCTCCACCGCCAACGACAGCTCCAGCTCGCTCGGCACCATCGTCTCCAGAAACAGCTGCTCCACCGCCGCGTCGATCCGCGCCCCGGCCACCGTCCAGCACCCCTTCTGGCCTCTGTCGCGATCCCCGTGACAGGCGTACGTCCAGAATCGGGCCCGCGCGCCGCGCGCGTACGCCGGTCCCATGCGATGGCCGCAGCGGCCGCAGATCAGCAGCCCGCTCAACAGGGCCGGTCCTTCGCGCGGCGCGCCTCGACTCGGGTTCCCCATCCGCGCCATGTTCTGCCGCAGCTTCTCCTGGTTCTGCACGTATCGCTCCCACGTGATGTAGCCCGGATGCGCACCCTCGATCTTCACCACCCACCGATCCGGATCGCGCGTGTCCGGGCGCACGCGTCGGATCTGGCCGTCCACGAGCACCGTCTGTCTCGCGCCGGCGGCCGTACGCGTACACGCCCGCATAGACGGGGTTCGTCAGCATTTCGTGCAGGCGCGAGACCCCCAGGGCTTTCCACTCCACCCCGGGTCGCCGTCCGCCGAGGTCCGGCGCGTCGGACACTGTGAGCCCGTCTGGCGCGCCCACCGCACCACCGCCCACGCACTCGGCTCGACCTCGTACCGCTGAAAGATGACGCGCACGGCCCGCTGGACTGCCTCGTCGGGATCCAGCTCGAAGCCCCGCTCGCCCCAGAGGTATCCCGTCGGGGCGGGCAGCTCGCAGGGCCCCGCGGCGTGCCTTGTGCTGCCGCGCCCCCTGAGGCGCAACCGCAGCCAGTGGATCTCCGCTTCCGACATCGCCCCCTTGAACTCCAAGAGGAGCTTGTCGTCCTGGTCGTTCGGGTCGTAGATCCGCTGCTCGTCGACCACCGCCACGCCGGCCACCCCGCACAGCCCCAGCAGACGCCGCCAGTCCTCCGACGAGCGCGCCAGCCTCGACACGTCGAACGCGAACACCCCGCCGGCCTCGCCGTGCGCGACCGCGTCGGCCAGCCGGGCGAACCCGCTGCGCCCCGCGTCGTCGTCCCACTGCGCGCCTGGTCCTCGTCGATGACCTCGATCGCCTCAGGCGCCCAGCCCAGGGCGATCGCCGCTGCCGGAGGTCGTACTGCATCATCGTCGACTCTTGATGGTGCAGCACCTGCGCCATCGATGACTGCCGCACGTAGACGAACGCCCGTCGGGTCAGCTGCGACGCCTCGATCGTGTCCGTTCATCGCCGGCCTCGCTTCTGCCGCCCGCCTCGGCGACCAGCACGCGGTGGACCAGCTTGCTCCACCAGGGTAAGAGTCTTCCCCATCGTGGTGGGGCACGGCGGCGCCGTCGGTGGGCGCGGCATCGAGCTTCAGCTCTCGCGCATCGCCGTCGACGGAGTCAAGTTTTTCGGGCGACCCGCGGCGGCTGATCCGGGCCGCGACCCAGGCGCCGAGCTCGCGCAGCGCGTCCGGCGCCAAGCGCACCGGCCGGCCCTCAGGGCCAGCGCCGCCGGCCGCGGGACCAGATCGGTCCACGCGACCGGCAGGAGCCTCAGTTGGCCATCGGGCTGTTCCACGCGCAGCGCGTGGCGGCCGTAGCGAGCGACGACCTCGACTCGCTCGCCGTAGAGCGGATGAACGGGCAATCGGATCGTCGCGATCGGCCCGCTCCCGAGCACGTGCCGTCCGCGGCATCGTCGGCGCTCGGGCTTTGGTAGTGCGCTTGGTCTTAGTTTGTCTGGCGCTTCGGCGGTGCCGCGAATCTCAATGTTCATTTCCACGCCCTCGTCTTCGACGGCGTGTACACGCGCGCGAGCCCGACCGCCCGGCCCGTGTTCCACCGTCTCCCACCGCCCACCGACGCCGACATCGCCGAGCTGCTGACACAAGTCCACCGTCGCGTGCGGCGGCTCCTGATCCGCCGCGGGCGGTGGTCGGAGGACGACCCCGGGAGCGACCCGTTCGCGGCGCAAGAGCCCCTGTTCGCGAGCGCGCTGGCGGCGTCGCTCCAGGGTCAGGTGGCGCTGGGGCCGCGAGCCGGGCAGCCTGTGCGCCGGCTCCGCTCGGCGGCCCCGTGACGCCGACCGGGCGGCGCTCGGCCCGGCTCGAGGGGTTCAGTCTGCATTCGGAGTCGCTGTCCCGGTTAGAAACCTCATCGGCGCCAGTGTCGCGGTGGCTCCACGCTGGGTTCAACCGTCCGGGGTTGGAGGCAGCATCTTCGCTACGGAGATGTGAAGGGCCGCAAGGGGAGGCGGGCGCAGACGCAACCGTGGATCGCCACATCGCTGGTGGCAGCCTGCTGGACCCGAGGACCGAGCGAAGGGTCGGTCGCGGAAGCGATGATCAGGCGACGCGCTGGTAGCGGTGATGGAGTCCGCCGACCTGAGGGATGGCAATGATCCGACCACGTGGCGAGGGTTCGACGACTCGTGGCTGGGGACTGTTGTTGTCGAGCGATTGGTGTGGCCGCGCGGTGTTGTAGTAACCGATGTAGCCCCGTAAGAGCCGGCGGAGATGGGCCTCGCGCAGAATGAGGAAGTGATCCAGGCACTCGCGGCGGATTGAGCCGATCACCCGCTCCACGAAGGGGTTCTGCCAGGGCGCTCGGGGGGCCGTCAGGACCTCGCGGATCCCCAGGCGCTTGATTCGCCGCGCGAACTCGTCGCCGTAGGTCCTGTCTCGATCACGGAGCAAGTACCTCGGGACCGTGTCGTTTGGGAATGCCTCAACGATCTGGCGGGCCGTCCAGACTGCAGTGGGATGATCCGTGACGTGGAGAAGGAGGAGCTCGCGGCGGTCATGGCGGAGGCCGACGAAGACGAAGAGCAGGCGGAAGGTGAGGGTGGGGACCACGAAGAAGTCGATGGCGACGATGTTTCGGGCATGAGTGGTCAGAAACACGCGCCAGGTGGGCGAGGGCCGAGGCGAAGCGCGGTGCATGTACTTGGCGACCGTGAGTGCGGCGACGTCGGAGCCGAGGCGGGCCAGTTCCGCCCGGATGCGTCGGCGGCCCCAGGTTGGATTGTCGCGAGCCATCCGGTGGATCAGGTGGCGAATCTCGGCGTCAAGCTTCGGGCGACCCACCCGGTTCGCTGTGGACCGCCAGCGCCAATAGAGCGGGAAGCCTTGGCGATGCCAGGCGAGGACGGTGGCGAGTTGCACGATGACGAGACTCGAGCGCCATCCCATCCACCGGCGGGAGAGCCAGGCCCAGAGGATCCGGTCCCAACGTGACAGGCGGGGTCGGCGCACGGACCGTTGAAGAACGACGAGTTGATGACGCAGAGCCAGGTTCTCGAGCGCGATAGTCGCCGACCCGAAGAGCATGGCGCGGAGGAACGTCCCGATCCCGATTACGAAGAGCATGGGGCCACCCCGGCATCAGGTCTGAGAGCCTGAACCGAGACTCTACCGCAGCAGCGACGGAGGGAGCAGGTAAGTCCAGGCAGGACAAGCAGATGGGATTCTTGACCGGCACAGCCCTATCTACAGTGCCGGTGCCCTGTTCACCGTGCACCTCAGTGAACGCCGGGATTCTCTTACGGTTTTGTAAGCATTTCCGGTCGCAATGGGCTGGCGACTGCCCTGGTTTTTGTGCAACCTCCGTGGGAGACGTGCACCGCCGGTCGTGCCCGACGCCACGCCAAGTGTGTGTCACGCCAAAGGAAACAGGGTGTGGGCGGATCCTCCCGTGCGAGTTGGCGCGAATCTCGCGTCGCTGCGCGGCTCGTGGGGTTGGGCTGGCGGGTCAAGGGGACCGGGGCGGGTCCCCGACCGAATGCGGATGCCCAAGAGCCCAGCTGGCAGCGGCCAGGCTGGCAGATTGATGGCAGTGGCGTTCAGGCGCGTGGGCGGCGTCCCGCCTCCGTCCCAGTGGTCATGGGGGGCAGGTCAGCGCATACCGAAGTGGATCCGACGGTAGACCGTGGAATTGTCTCGTGGATCGACACCATGGAGACATGGAGACCTACGGCCGCTCCTACCCGACCGCGGCATGATCGGAGCTGATCGATCAACCACTTGCCCACCGGATGGAGTTTTGGCGAAGGACAGGCAACAGGTCGGCGGCTTACCAGGCCGCGGCATGAACCCGAGGTTTGTGCACCCTTCAGGGCTCTAACGACCCTCACGCCTCATTCACGAGTAGCGCCACCGGAAAGCTCATGAACACCTCGGCTAGTAAGAGGGCTCCGCGGTCCACCGTGAGGCGCTCACCGGTCAGTGGATTGACCAGCCATGGTCCGGCCTCGGGCGGCGCGAGCACCCTAGTCTCGTCGCCCCAGTAGCTCTTGCCGAGCGGAAGCTGTTCGACCCCACGGCGGGCCAGTAGGCGGGGGACGATCGTGAGCGCGAGGGCGCCCTTCGCGACGCGACCGAAGGCGAGTACATGTTCGGCGAGTGGCCCGCGGCTTTCCAGGAGCTTGTATTCGCCGTCCGTGAAGAGTGTCGCGTGAGCGTTGCGGCATGCGAGAGCTTGACGGATCAGGTAGAGTTTGACGCGACCGTCATCCGTCCGGTCTACAAGCTCCTGGGCGAAGGCCGCCCGCTCCGCGGCGGTGTCCGCCGGCCTTGTCAGCTCCTCGAGCATGTGTCGTCGGAGTGGCCAGTCGACCGGACGCCGATTGTCGGGATCGACCAGGTTGAGATCCCAGAGCTCGCTGCCCTGGTAGAAGTCGGGAACACCCGGAGCCGTGATCTTGACGAGAGTCTGGGCCAGCGAGTTGAACGCGCCGTAGTGGGCCACGCGGGCCTGAAATGGGACGAAATTCTCGAGAAAAGGAGACGAGCGGACCGGATCGAGAATCGCTTCGGCGAAGCGCGTGATGGCATCGTTATAGCGCGTGTTCGGATTGATCCAGCTCGTATGCGATTTGGCTTCATGGATCGCCTTCAAGAGGTAGGCGCGGAACCGCTCGATGCCGATGGGCCAGACCCCGACGAGCGTTTGGTAGATCAGGTATTCGGTATTCGCCCCCGGCGTCGGCCGGGCGTCGACAGTCGTGCGGTGACTTCGGTTCAGCTTCTGCCAGACGCTGACTCGGCGCCGCCATTCATCCGGAATCTCCGAGAGGACGTTGATCCGGGCGCGCACGTCCTCGCCCCGCTTGGTGTCGTGGGTGGACGTAGCCGACAGCCCATGTGGGTACGTCCGCTGCCGCTCGTCCATGGCGGTATGGAACTCCGTCACCGAGGTACCGAAGCGGCTCGGGTCGGCTCCGACTTCGTTGAGCGACACCAACCGGTTGAATCGGTAGAGTGCGGTGTCCTCATACCCCTTGGCGGTCACCGGCGAGGTGATCTGCTGGAACCGCATCGCGAACTCGAGCCGCTCGCGCCGTTCGGCCTCCTGCGCCCAGGGCGGGAACCGCAGCGTGAGGATGTCCTGGATCCAGTCGTAGATCGACGGACTGGTAAGCGGCGAGCGGCGCTTCGCTTGCGCCACCGCTCGGGCAATGAACTCGCGGTCGCACTCGCTCACGCCCCGCTGATCCTCGCCCACGTACGTGCGGTAGACGGGAAAGTTCGCAATGATCTCGGTCAGAGCGTGCGTGAGGCTGCCGAGCGTGAAGTCACGAGACGAACGATGCTTCGCCGAGATCGCCTTCAGGCGGTTCGCGAGCATGTTGAGCTCGGAGGACATCGCCGTCTGCATGACGAGTCGCTTGCATTCGTAGACGACCTCCCCAAAGGGCGGGCGCTCTTTGATCAGCCGGGCGTACAGATGCTCCATCGCCCGCGCCTGGCTGCGGTCGACGAAGATCCCATTAAGGAGGTTGAGGAACTCGTAGCCGGTTGTCCCCGCGATGGGCCAGCGCTGCGGCAGCGACTCGCCCGGGCTCAGAATCTTCTCGGCCACGATGAAAAATGGTCCATCGACCCCGTGAACGACGCGGGCACACTCGCGTTGCACGTTCCGGAAGTATTCGGCCGGGGCGTAGAGTCCGTCTGGATGGTCGACGCGGAGCCCGGTGACCCGCCCGGCACCGACAAGACGAAGGAGGAACCGGTGCGTGTCGGCGAAGACATCCGGGTCCTCCATGCGGATGGCCGCGAGCTCATTGATGTCGAAGAAGCGTCGGTAGTTGATCTCCTCCCCGGCCACCCGCCAAAACGCGACCCGGTACGCCTGCTCAGCCAGCAGCTCGTCGAGGAGGTCGAACGATCGCGGATCCTCGGGCGTCCCGTTGAAGCGGCGGATGGTCTCGTCAAGGAACGTCTGGACCTCGGGTGACTGCCGCAGTAAAGCCGCCAGGCGCTCGACTCCCGCCGCTTTGTCCTGAAGGCGCCCCCTCGGTCGCTCCCGGTCCCGGTCGGGCCTCGGGGCCAGGGCCGCGAACCAGGTGGTCAGAGCCTTCAGCTCCAGCAGGCCGGGGTGCGACGGCCCCAACGCGGCTTCAAGCTCGTCGATCCGGTGGCCGAGGATGCGGCGGTAAGACCGGGGGGCGATCGGCAGGACCGTCTCGTAATAGCGAACGGTGAAGACGCCGTCATTCAGCTCGAGGCGCAGTTCCCCACGCTCCAGCACGATGCCGTACTGGTCGCCGAGAACGGGCAGCAGTACCTTACCGGCTAGCTCCGGTGTGGCACGGTCCCAATCGATGTCGAATACGTGAGCGTAACGAGAGCCGGCGCCGTGCTCCAGGATGTCCAGCCACCAACGGTTGCGATTCCCGGCGATACCCATGTGGTTCGGGACTAGGTCGACGAGGAGACCCAGGCCGTACCGGCGGAGGGCGTCTGAGAATCGGATGAAGGCAGGCTCGCCGCCAAGCTCCTCGCGGATGCGGTTGTGATCGGACACGTCATAGCCATGCGAACTGTCCGAGCTCGTTTCGAAGAACGGGGAGACATAGCAGTCGGAGATGCCCAAGGCCGCGAGGTAAGGGACGAGCTCGGCCGCATCGTCGAACGTGAGCCGAGGCCCGAGCTGGAGACGATACGTGGCGAGCGGAATCCGGGGCGAGGCGGGCATGGCTTACGGGGTCGCTTGGCCCGCGGGGGCAAAGCCGAGCGCATGGAGGAGGGGCCCCAGCGTGTCATGCGCTTCCGGGTGGTCGCGCCACAGCGCGAAGACTCGGTTCTGCGTGTGCCAGAGCCCGAACCGGAGGCCGATCCGCCTGGCCCCGAGGACAAGCGTGACGAGGGGGGTCACCCGTTCCGCGGTCACCCGCTCGGCCAGCGCGTCCAGGCTGAGCCCGACCATCAGCCTGATGCTGGGGCGGGCCGCGGTGCAGTCCAGCTCGAGCCCCAGGGCGCGCGCCTCCTCGGAGATCTCGAAGGCCCGCTCGGGCAGCGTGGTCGAATCGGCGGCGCGTGCGACCTCGGCCACAAGCTCCTCCTCGAGGACGTACTTGCTGGTGATGCGGAGGACCTCGGGGATCGGGGCGTCGGCCTGGCGCAGATACCGGATCAGCTTGCGGCTCTCTTCCCAGACGTGTCGGTACGTTTGCTCGTGCTTACTGAGCACCGCCTGCATCACGCTGGCCAGCACCCGTCGGCGCTGCTCGAGGAACAGATGCGTCAGGGAGAACAGGCCCTCGGGGAAGTGCTCGTCGAGCCCTCGCACTGTGTCGGCCATGCTGCGCTGACCGTACCGACGCAGCAGATCGGCCTTCATCGTGTCGTAGGCGGTCGGATCCTCGTAGGTCCGGATGCCGCACGAGAAGTCGTGGCCCCCGAAGCGCAGGACGGTGTACTGGAGGTCCCGACTCTCGCCGGTGATCTCGGAGGCGACCCGGGCACGCCCGACGCGCAGCCGGCTCCCATCGTAGTTGTCACCGGCGTCGTCGAGCCGCTTGACCCGCCACGCGTAGATGGGCGCCTCGTCCGGATAGTCCTCGAACAACCCACTGATCGCGTAGTGGGCGACCACCCGACGCAGATCGACGACGGCTGGCTTGATCAAGGCGCGATAGACCTCGCCGCCGTTCACGAAGAGCGGCACGTTGGTCGGGGCGGCTTCGAGCCGCCGGACGAATTCGCCCTCCAGGTCTTCGCCCCCAAGGTCCCTCAGGTACTGCAGGGTCATGGCCGCGTACTTCAGGGTCTGGGTGGGCTCGAGCGCCGAGATTTCATCGAAGAACCACCCGCAAGACGTGTACATGAGCAGCCGATTGCGCTCCATCTCGAGCAATCGGCGAGTCTCCACCTGAGCGGCGGCGTCCAGCAGGACTCGCCGATGACGAGCCAGCCAGGTGGCCAGCCCGTCCCGACTGCGATCGAGAATCACGTCGATGTAGGCATCCCGTGCCTCCCAGGGGCTCTTGAGGAGGGCTGAGGCGCGCGATTCGTAGAAGGCGTCGATGTGGTCCCGCAGCCAATCCAGCGACTCGCGCAGGGGGGCGCGCCAGCGTTGATGCCAGTCCGTGCGCGTCCGGCATCCGCAATCGCTCCGCCACCGCTCGACCCCATGGGGACAGCTCCACGAGGTGCGCTCCCGAATCTCGACCTCGAACGTCGGCGGCTGCTCGGCCAGAAATGCGCCGTAGTTCGTCAGTATTGCAGACCCGTCCGCCTCGATCTGGGCGATCGCGGCCGCCAACGCCATGTCTCCGAAGGGCTTGTGGTGGCCGTAGGACTCGCCGTCGGTGGCGCAGTGGACGAGCTGCGCCCCAGGGCGGTCAGAGACGAAGCCGTCCTTCAGGCGCGCGACGAGGTTCTCCCCTCGATCCAGGGCCTTCTCGAAGGCGATGGCTCGCGAGATCGGTCCGTCGTAGAAGAAGATACTGAGCGTCCGGCCTTCAGGTCCGCGCCAGAGATACGGCCGACTCGGATCGATCCGATCGTTGACTTCCTGCCACGCCTCGGTCCCGATCCGGCGGATCCGCCAGGCCTGGTGGGGCGCCAGGATCGTGAACTTCATGCCCGCATCCGCGAGCACCCCGAGCGACTCGTGGTCGACGGCGGTCTCCGACAGCCACATACCCTCGGGGTCGCGTCCGAATCGCTCTTGGAAATCCTTTCGTCCCCACAGCACCTGCGTCATCTTGTCGCGCCGCGAGGCCAGCGGCAGAATCATGTGATTGTAAACTTGGGCGATGGCGTTGCCGTGACCGCCGTGGGCCTGTGCGCTGCGACGGTCGGCCTCGAGGATGCTCTGATAGACGTGAGGCGCGTGGCGGTCGAGCCACGAGAGGAGGGTGGGTCCGACGTTGAAGGAGATCTTCTCGAAGTTGTTGACGATGTCGATGATGCAGTTGTCCTGAGCGACCCGGCGCGCGGCGGTGTTCGGCGCGTAGCACTCCGCCGTCACACGCTCGTTCCAGTCATGATAGGGCGCGGCTGAATCCTGAACTTCGACCGCCTCGAGCCACGGATTCTCACGCGGTGGCTGGTAGAAGTGGCCGTGGATCGCGACGTAGCGGCCACCCGGCAGAGGACGCGCATTCATCGCGGGTGCTTACCGCGCACCGAATGCTCGGCCTCACACAGGAACCAACCGACACTCCACGGCGGCAGCGCCGCCCAGCCAGAAGCCGCGAGGCCGAGCGCGTAGAGCCGCCGTCCCCAGTTCTCCTCCGGGCCCTCGTGCATGACGGCTTTAGCCCCCAGATTCACCACGAGACGCAGGACTCGTGCACTCGAGAAGATCCACACTATCTCCAAGCCCGTTTCTCCGAGCAGCCTCGAATCAACCTCGGGTGTGGTCTCTCCGGCCATGAGCGGCGCGATCTCCCGCGCTCGGAGTCGCAGCAGACTTCGGTGGAAGGCCACCCATTCCTGGTGGAGGGCCTCGCCGGCCCAACTCCAGTCGAGTGCCGAGCGCTCCCGGCTCTCTGGGGCCTGCGGATCGGGGATACGGCGGCGAGTCTCAGGACTGGCGAACGCCGGAAAGCGGGCAAACTCCTGCCTCCGTCCTTCGGATACTCGGGCTCCCAGGTCGGGACCCAGATCGCTGAAGAACAGAAACGGCTCACGGGCAGCCCATTCCTGCCCCATGAAGAGTAGAGGCAGCGACGGGGCCAGAAGCAGCACGGCCGTGGCCGCCCGGACCGCCTCCGCCGAGGCCAGGGTCGTGATGCGCTCACCGAAGGCCCGGTTACCAACCTGATCGTGATTCTGGAGGAACCCGACGAAGGCCGTCGGTGGCAGGTGCCCGCTCGATTCGCCGCGCGGCCGACCCTGGAACCGTGAGTAGTCGCCCTGGTACGCGAAGCCCTCGGCGAGGCACCGCCGCAGATGAGACAGCGGCGGGTGGTAGTCCTGGTAGTAACCACCGCGCTCACCCGTGAGGAGCACGTGCAGCCCGTGATGGAGATCGTCGTTCCATTGCGCCTGATAGAGAGAGCGACGGGTGGCACCTCGGCGCTCGAGATACCGGGCCTCGTTGCCGTTGTTCTCGAGCACGAGGTGGACGGCCCGAACCCGACCCGGCCCCTCTGCGACCGCTTGCGCCAGCTCCGTCAAGACGTGCGACGCAGACGTGTCGGCCATCGCGTGCACGGAATCGAGGCGAAGGCCGTCGAGGTGATACTCCTCCAACCAGTACAGCGCGTTGTGGATCACGAATGCCCGGACCGCGTGTGACCCGACGCCATCGAAGTTGATGGCGTCACCCCACGGGGTGCGCCGGTGCGGATGGAAGAAGGCCGGCGCGTAGTGGTGCAGATAGTTCCCCTCGGGGCCGAAGTGGTTGTAGACGACGTCGAGAAACACGGCGAGCCCGCGTTCGTGACAGGCGTCCACGAGCGCCTTGA
>CAVXVV010000048.1:0-160699 GCA_963765195.1 uncultured Candidatus Rokubacteria bacterium | reverse complement strand
GCCGCACGGGCGTCATGGGGGCGCCGAGGTCGCGCGCTTCCAGGCATCCGTGCCCCACGCCACGGCCAGCTCGTCGCGGCACGCGTGCGCGAGGTCGAGAGCCAGGCCGCGCATGACGCGCTGGGGCTGCTGGCTGTTGAGTCCGTCGCCGAAGGCGATCATGGCCTTGGCCACGTCGCCGCGCTCGACGAGGGCGAGCTCCCCCCAGTAGAGCTGCCAGAATCGCTCGATCTTCTTGGCGGCGCTCTCGCGCGACGGCGCGTTGGCGATGAATGACGCCACCTGCGTGGCCTCCGTGAAGAGCGCGAGCTGCCTGTCGAGGAACGGCTTGGCCGCCTCCACGCGCCGCGTCTCCGCGTAGCGCGCGGCGTCCAGCCGAGCCTGGGCGCGCTCCTTGTCCGCCTTGTCCTGCCAGACCCACACGCCCCAGACGAACGAGCCGATGGCGCCGATGATGGAAAGGAACTTGAGCGACTGGTCGAACGTGAGTCCCGTCATCCCTTGCGCCCTCGCCCGGTCGGGTTCGTCGGGGGAGGCGACGCTCACGCGCGTCCTCGCCCCTGGCCATCCCTGGTGTGCATGCTGCCTCGCCAGCAATCCTACCGCGTCGCCGGACAGCCTCGGGGTACAGCGGCGCGCGGACTTGGGGTATCATCCTTCGCATGTGGTCGAATGGGGGGGATGTTGGCGCGCCCCGGATAGCCGTGCGGGCGGGCCGGCTCGGTGCCGTCATCGCCGCCGTGTGGCTTTTCGCTGGATGCGGGAACGGCCAGTCGCCGACCGAGGCGTCGCGGCTGGCCGAGGCGCGCCGCGCGGAGGCCGAGGCGGCGAAGACCCCCGATAGGGTGGACGCGCTCTTCCTCGGCGCGGGCCCGGACATCCCTCGTGACGGCGCGACCGACTGCCCCTTCCAGGGCTACTGGAGCGGGTACCCGCGCGGGTCGTCCGTCCGGGTCCGGGTCTCGACCCGCGTGCCGCAGAACGTGCAGGCGGGGATCGCCGCGGCGCTGGAGCCCATCGGCCCGGCGACGGGGGGTGCGCTGAACGTGACCATCGAGAGCACGGGCGAGATCGATCCGCAGCCGGGATTCAACGAGGTGACCGTCACCGAGACGGCCGTGCCACGCGCGGCAGGGTGCTCCACCGAGGCGGGCTGTCTCCAGTATCGCTTCGCCGGTCGCGGCCTGATGATGGGCGCGCGAATCGTCGCACCGGTGGGCCGGAGCCTCGGCGCCCACGTGCACGACGCGGTGGGCCACGCCGTGCTCGGGCTCTGCCACATCGACGCCCGTCTGGTCGGCGGCGCGGAGAACTCTCTCATGAGCGCCGGCATCGGCGCGCCCCCTGGCAGCGGCGCGACGGGCCTGACGGGTCTCGACCTCGAGGCGATCCGCTCGGTGTACGCGTCGAGCGTCAATCCGGGAGCCGCCCGCGCGACCTTCCTCGCCGCCCGCCTGGTCAACCTGCAGGCGGGTCAGCTCCCCCGCGGTCGGTAGCCCGAAGCGGCGCTAGGCGCGCCCGGACGGACGCGCCTAGCGGCGCTGCTCGCCGATCCCGAGACGGCTGTCGCCCGTCAGGGAGTCTCCGCGTCGAACACCGCCTGCGCCGCCGCCAGCGCCTCGCCTGTCTCGACCCGGTAGCCGAGATCGCGGAACGCCATCCCGAGCGCCGACAGGGTGGGGAGGACGTAGAGGGGGCTCGCCGTCATGCCCATCGTGCCCACGCGGAGCATGGTCTCGCGCATCTTCTCGATGCCCGTCGAGATCAGGATCCCGTAGGCGTCACGCATCCGGCGGACGACGGCGGTCGCCGCGAGGCCGCCGGGCACCCGGAACGCCGAGACGGTGTCCGAGGCGATCGAGGGGTCGCCGAACAGGTCGACCTTGAGCGCCGCGAGCCCGGCCCGGAAGGCCTTGCCGGCGATCCGATGGCGACGGATCCGGTTGGGCATGCCTTCCTCGAGGATGAGGCTCACCGTCTCCCGGAGCGCCTGGGAGAGGTGGGTCGGCATCGACACCGGCTGGTTCCGGCGTCCGCCCTCCGGCACGCCACCGCCGCGCGAGGCCGGTACCCACTGGCGCTTCCAGCGAATGAGGTCGTTCGAGTAGCTCGCCGAGGGGCGGGCGCGCCGCTCCATGGCCTCGAACGCGCGCGGCGACACCGAGACGACGGCCAGCCCGAGGGGCATGGCGAGACACTTCTGCGAGCCCGTCATGTTGATGTCGACGTGCCACGCGTCCGTCTGGACGTCCAGCCCCGCCAGGGAGGACACCGTGTCGAGGAGGAAGAGCGCCCCGTGGCGCCGGGTGATCTCGCCCACCGCACCCGCCGGGTAGGTCACTCCCGTGGAGGTCTCGTTGTGCACGAGGGTCACGAGCTTCGGCCGCACCTTCGCGACCACCCGCTCCAGGCCCTCCATGTCGATCGGCTTACCCAGTTCGACGTCGAAGGCCGTCACGGCGGCGCCGACCCGCTCCATGACCTCCTTCATCAGGCTGCCGAAGACGCCCGCGACGATGACGACCACGCGGTCCCCCGGCTCGATGAGGGAGATGGACGCGGCCTCGAGGCCGGTCCTGCCGGACCCGGGCATGGCGAGCACCTCTCCCGAGGTCTGGAAGATCTGGCGGAGATCCAGGCATGCGGGCTCGAGGATCTCGTCGTCGAACGGCGGCTCGTACTGGATCATCGCCGGCTGCGCCATCGCGCGGATGACCCGCCACGGGACCTCGGTGGGGCCGGGGATCATCAGGATCGGGCGGTCGAGTCCTCGTCGCCAGTGCTGGGTGCTCACGCGGCATCTCCTTTTGGGCTGGCGCTCGAGAGCGGCGCCAGCGCGGCATATCTTACGTCGCTCGGGGGTCGTGTGGCCAGTAGGCCCGGCGAGGCGTCCGCCCCGGACTCGGATGATAGACTGAAACCGGCTCGCCGGGGCACCGGCAGGGCCGGAGGCTCCAATGCCGCGCATTGTTACGACCCGCCGCGCTCTCCTTCTCGCCGCGCTCACCCTGGCGACCGCCGGCGTCCCCACTCGGGGGATGGCCGGGGGCAAGTACGCGAACCCCCAGCTCCTCGTCGAGACCGAAGAGCTCGCGCGCATGGTGGGCACCCCGGGAGTCCGCATCCTCGACGTGCGGAGCGGGATGAGAGGGACCGTCACCTACCGGGTCGGCCACGTGCCGGGAGCCGCCTTGCTCGACGCGAACGAGCTCGACGATCCGGCGGCCAACGTCGAGGGCCTGCCGATTCGCCCCGCGGCGGCGGAGGCCCTGTTCGGGCGGCTCGGCATCGACCACGACACGACGGTCGTGGCCTATGACGACGGCGGCAGCGTGCTGGCCGCGCGCCTCTTCTTCGTCCTCGACTACTACGGCCACGACCGCGTCCGGGTCCTGAACGGAGGGCTCGCGAAGTGGCGCCGCGAAGGCCGGCCGCTCGAGAGCGCCGCGCCCACGATCGCCCCGCGGCGCTTCGAGCCGCGGCCCCGCCGGGAGGCGCTCGCCACGGCCTCCGACGTGCGGGCGAGCCTGGGCAGGGCGGAGGCGTGCCTGATCGACGCCCGGAGCTCCGGCGAGTACACGGCGCCGGACCAGGGCTCGGTCCGGGGCGGCCACATTCCAGGCGCCGCGAACGTCGAGTGGACGGCGACCCTGAACCCGGACGGCACCTTCAAGGACGCCGACGCGCTCCTGGCGCTCTTCGGCGCGGCCGGCGTCCGCCCGGACAAGATCGCGCTGGTCTACTGTGGCAGCGGCGTGCGGTCCGCCCAGGACTACCTGGCGCTCCGCCTGATCGGCGTCAGGGTCCGGAACTACGACGCCTCGTGGGACGAGTGGGGCCGCACGCCCGCCCTCCCGGTGGAGAAGTAGCGATCGAGCCCGAGGTCGCCGCCGCCGAGGAGCTCGACCTCCGCGGCGAGGTCTGCCCCTACACCTTCCTGAAGGCGCGGCTCGCGCTCGAGTCGATCTCTCCGGGGGTCGTCCTCCGCGTGGTCGTCGACAACGCCGCCTCCGCCCACGACGTCCCGCGAAGCCTCGCCGCGGCCGGGCACGCGGTGCTCGGCGTCACCGCGGCGGGCGACGGGACGTGGGCCATCCTGACCCGCCGCGGTCAGGGTTGACCCCGGCCGCTCCGGCGACCGCTCAGACCGCCTCGATCTCCGCCGGCTGAGGCCGGGGCGTGGCCGACTGGCGGCGCATCAGCCAGATCACCGGGACCACCGCGGCGAAGAGCGCCGCCAGCCGCAGGAAGTCGTCCCCGAACGCCTTCATCGACGCCTGACGCTCGATCTCGTCGTAGAGGTGGCGGAGCGCCTGGCGCCGGGCCGTGTCCGCGTCGACGCCGGCGCCGAGATAGACGTCCTGGAGCCGGGCGAGGCGATCCGCCGTGGCGGCGCTCCAGGGTGTCACGTGGGCGATGAGCGTCGACAGGTGCACCCGGGTCTGGCGGGAGAGCCAGGTCGTCGTCACCGCGATTCCGACGCTCCCGCCGACGTTGCGGACGACGTTGAAGAGGCCGCTCGCCGTCGGCAGCTCCGCCTGGGACACCGAGGTCAGCGTCATCGTGGTCAGGGGCACGAAGACGAGCCCCATGCCGAAGCCCTGGATCAAGCGTGGCCAGAAGACGGCCCAGAAGTCGGCGCCGAGGGTCAGCGTGCCCATGAGGTAGAGCGAGTAAGCGATGATGCCGGTCCCCAGGGAGACGAGCCACCGCGGATCGACGCGGTCGACGAGGCGCCCGCCGATCGCCAGCGAGATCAGCGAGCCCACGCCGCCCGGCGCCAGCACCCAGCCGGCGGTGAGCGCGTCGTAGCGGAGAAGATGCTCCGTGTAGAAGGTCAGGAGCAGGAAGCTCGAGTAGAGCCCGAAGCCGATGACGGACATGAGGAAGGTGCCGACCGCGAAGGTCCGGTTCGCGAGGACCCGCAGGTCGACGAGCGGGTGCGCGACGCGAAGCTCCCACAGCACGAAGGCCGTGAGCGCGACGGTGGCCACGACCATGAGGGTCATGATCGCCGAGGACTCGAACCAGTCGAGCCGCTCGCCCTGATCGAGTGCGACCTGGAGCGAGCCGATGCCCGCCACCAGGAGCGCGAGCCCGAGCCCGTCGAACCGGAGGCGGGTCGGGGCCCCGTCGGCGGCCGGTCGCGGGGAGTCCGTCAGGAACGCGCTCCCCAGCGCCAGGGCGAGCGCGCCGAAGGGCAGGTTGATGTAGAAGATCCAGCGCCACGAGTAGTTCTCGGTGATCCAGCCGCCGACCGTCGGGCCCGCGATCGGCGCGACCATGATGCCGAGCCCCCAGATGGCCATCGCCGTCCCACGCTGGCGCGGCGGGAAGACCTCGAGCAGGATCGCCTGCGCGAGGGGGATCAGCGGGCCGCCGCCCAGGCCCTGGAGGACCCGAGCGCCGACCAGGAGCTCGAGGCTCGGCGCCGCGCCGGAGAGGAGCGAGCTCGCCATGAACGTCGCCGTCGCGAGCAGGAAGAAGGTCCGGCGGCCCAGGCGCGCGACCAGCCACCCGGTGGCCGGCAGGATCACGGCGTTGGCCGCGATGAACGACGTGAGGACCCAGGTGATCTCGTCGAGCGAGGCGGAGAGGCTGCCCTGCATGTGGGGCAGGGCGACGTTGGTCACGCTGGTGTCGAGAATCTGCATCGTCGCCACCAGCATCACGGCGGCCGTGATGCCCCAGCGCTGCGCCGGGGTCAGGCCCTGACTTCCGTGCTCTTCGGGGGGCGCGGTCACGGCGGTCGCGCGATGTCGGGAACTCGAGGCCGGATCGTCTTACCGGACGTCGATGGTGACCACCGCCGACATGCCGGCCCGCAGGAGATGCGGATTCGCGTGGTAGTCCTCCAGGAGGATCTTGACCGGCACCCGCTGGACCACCTTCACCCAGTTGCCCGACGCGTTCTCGGGCGGGAGCAGGCTGAAGCGGGCGCCCGTCCCGGCGCTGATCGAGTCCACCCGGCCGCGAAACAGGCGGTCGGGGAACGTGTCCACGCGGATCGTCGCGGGCTGGCCGGCGTGGACGCGGCCGACCTGGGTCTCCTTGAGGTTCGCGACGACCCACACGCCCTCGAGCGGGACGATGGCGAGAAGCGGCTGGCCGATCTGCACCATCTGTCCCGGCTCGACGGTCTTCTTCGAGACCATGCCCGCGGAGGGGGCGAGAACGCGGGTCTTCGCGAGCTGAAGCTCTGCGGCGGCCAGCTCCGCCTCCGCCTGCTCGACGCTCGCCCCCGCGCGGCCGGCCGCCGCCTCCTTGACCGGCACCTGGGTCTGCTGGGACTGAGCGTCGGCGACCAGGGCCTCAGTCTCTTCGACGCGGCGCTCGGCCTGCTGGACCGACAGGGCGCGGCGGCGCGTCTCCACCTCGGCCCCTTCCGAGTCGCGCTCTGCCTGGGTGAGCCGCCGCCGGGCGGCGTCGAGCGTGGCGACCGCCGAGCGATGGGCGGTGCGGGTTGCGTCGAGGTCCTGCTGGGCGATGAGGCCCCCGGCGGCCAGCCGCGAGGCGCGTTCCAGATCGAGACGCGTCCGGTCGGCGGTCGACTCGGCGACGGCTACGTCGGCCTGCGCCGCGGCCGCGGCGGCGGCACGGCCGTGCGCCCGGGCCTGGGCCTCGTCCTGCTCCGCGCGGGCGACGTCGACGGCAACGCGCGCGGCGGCCAGCGTGGCCCGCGCCTGCTGGACCCGGCTCTGGGTGCTCTCGCGGGCGAGCGGGACCTCGGAGTGCGCCCCGCGTGCCTCCGCGGTCGCCATCGCGACCGCGGCGCGGGCCTGGGCCACGCGGATCTGGGAGTCCCGCGGGTCGATCTCGGCGAGAAGCTGGCCCTCCCGGACGGTCTCGTTATCGCGCACGAAGACTTTCGCCACCGGCCCCGCGACGCGGGCGCTGATCACGACGACCGCGCCCTCGACGTAGGCGTCCTCGGTGGACACCTTGTGGCGGGATGCCAGCCAGGCCCAGGTTCCGTAGCCGACGCCCGCGACGACGGCGAGCGCGATGGCGATGGGCAGGAGACGGTGGCGCACGGGCCGAGTCAGGGCAGCTCGACGAGCACGTCGGAATCGGCGACCCGAACCGGGTAGACCGTCACGGACAGGTCGGGGGCGACGTCGCACGCGCCGGTGCGGACGTCGAAGTCGAAGCCGTGCCACGGGCACACGACGCGGTCACCGAGGAGGACGCCGTCGCCGAGCGGTCCCCCCTCGTGCGGGCACGAGCCCGACATCACCCGGTACTGGCCACGGCCCACGTTGTAGACCGCGAGCGGGACGCCCTCGACCTCTATCGACTTGCCCCGACCAACCGGGATCTCGCCGACCTGCGCGACACGGACCAGGCGCGACACGGCCCCCATTATAGCGGCGGCTCCGCGTGGCGGCGGGAGGGAGCGCTTCTTGACACTCCCCGGACCGACCAGTAGGGTGGGGGGCGATCAGCGATCTCGCCACAGGAGACGAATGCCCATGCGGTGGCTAGAGCAGGTAGATCCCGAGGTCGCCAAGGCGATCCGGCTCGAAACGGAGCGTCAGTCCCGGAACCTCGAGCTGATCGCGTCCGAGAACTTCGTCTCCGAGGCCGTCCTCGAGGCCGTCGGCTCCGTCATGACGAACAAGTACGCCGAGGGATACCCTGGGCGCCGCTACTACGGCGGGTGCGAGAACGTCGACACGGTCGAGGAGCTGGCGGTCCAGCGCGCCAAGGAGCTGTTCGGCGCGGAGCACGTGAACGTGCAGCCTCACTCGGGCTCGCAGGCCAACATGGCCGCCTACTTCACCGTCCTCTCGCCCGGCGACACGATCGTCGCCCCGAACCTCGCGCACGGCGGCCACCTGACCATGGGGAACCCGATCAACTTCTCGGGGAAGCTCTACCGGATCGTGCCGTACGGGGTCCGCCGCGAGGACGAGCGGATCGACATGGACCAGGTGCGGACGCTCTGCCGCGAGCATCGGCCGAAGCTCCTGGTGACCGGCGGCTCCGCGTTCCCGCGAGCGATCGACTTCGAGGCGTTCCGGAAGATCGCCGATGAGGTCGGGTGCCTCATGATGGCCGACATCGCGCATCCGGCAGGGTTGGTCGCGGCGGGTCTCCACCCGACCCCCATCCCGTACGCCGACTTCGTGACGTCGACCACGCACAAGACGCTCCGGGGACCACGAGGCGGGATGGTCATGTGCCGCGCGGCGAACGCCCAGGCCCTCGACAAGGTCGTGATGCCGGGGATGCAGGGCGGGCCGCTCATGCACGTCATCGCGGCCAAGGCGGTGGCGTTCCGGGAGGCCCTCACGCCCGACTGGCGCGCGTACCAGCGGCAGATCGTCGCCAACGCGAAGGCGCTGGCCGACTCGCTGATCCGGCGCGGGTACCGGCTGGTGAGCGGCGGGACGGACACCCACCTGATGCTGATCGACCTCACGGCGACGGGGCTCACCGGCAAGGAGGCCCAGGAGTCGCTGGACCGCGCCTGGATCACCGTCAACAAGAACACGATCCCGTTCGAGACGCGGAGCCCGATGGTCACCAGCGGGATCCGGGTCGGCACGCCCGCGGTGACGACACGGGGCATGAAGGAGCCCGAGATGGACGCGATCGCGGGCTTCATCGATCGCGTGCTCCGGGCGCGGGGCGACCAGAAGGCGGAAGCCTCGGTGCGGGTGGACGTGGCGTCGCTCGCCGGGCGCTTCCCGCTCTACCCGGAGCGCCTTGCGTGAAGTGCCCCTTCTGCGGGCACACCGAGGACCGCGTCGTCGACTCCCGCGTCGGCCGCGACGGAGAGTTCATCAGGCGCCGGCGCGAGTGCCTGAAGTGTAACCGCCGCTACACGACCTACGAGTACATCGAGGACATCCTCCCGATGGTCGTCAAGCGCGATGGCCGGCGGGAGCCCTTCGACCGGGCGAAGCTCCGCAACTCGGTCCTCAAGGCCTGCGAGAAGCGCTCGGTCGGGGTCCAGGCGGTCGACGACGTCGTGAGCGACATCGAGAGCAAGCTCCACGAGCGGGCCGAGAAGGAAGTGTCGAGCCGGGAGCTGGGCGAGCTCGTCATGGCGCAGCTCCAGCGCCTCGACCAGGTCGCGTACGTCCGCTTCGCGTCCGTCTACCGGCAGTTCAACGACGTGACGCAGTTCATGGACGAGGTGAAGGGGCTCATCAAGAAGGAGCCGAAGGAGCCCGAGAAGGCCAAGCGGCGGAAGACACGCGTGTAGGCGAGGGACCAACGCCGCCGACCCGGACGATGGCTCACGCGGGCAACCCTCGGCGCGCGGCGCGGGGTGGCAAGCCGCCGGCGCACGGAGCCGAGCTCGTCTCCGCTCTCTCGTTCCTCGCGTCCCAGTTCACTCGCGCAGCCCGCCTCGAGAAGCGCCGCCTGCTCGCGGCGCTCGCGACGACCCCGGTCGGCGATGGCGCTCACCTCGTCCGGCTCCACGAGACGCTGTGCTTCCTCCAGGCGTATCCGGACGACCGCGAGGTCCTCGACCGGGTGGACGGGCTCCTCCGGGAGCTCCCCACGCGAATCCGGGCGCTCGGACGGCGCGGGCAGGCTCGCCTCCGCGACACCGGGATCGCCGGCTCGACGCTCGAGTATCCGTACGGGCTTCCGATGAGCCGCTGGCTGGCGGCCCGCCTCGGCCCGAGCGTCGACATCGGGTGGGACGGGGTCGAGGACCAGGAGAAGATCGCCGAGGCCCTGGACCTTCTGGTCACGCCGTCGGAGAGCGACGCGTTCAGCGAGGGCGGCTTCACGGTTCGCCGGTGGCTCGACGTCGCGCGGGCGGGGCGCCGTCTCACCGATCTCCAGGTCCTGATCGAGGCGTTCGATCGCGCGCCGCTCGACGCGGGGATGCGCGACTGGCTGTTCGACAGCCTGGGCTTGCCGGTGCGGGCGACCTTCGGCATCCCGCGGCTCTCGCGCACGGGCGCGAAGCGCCCGGTCGAGCGCGTCGCCTTCCAGCGAAGCGCGCTCCGCCGCAGCGGCATCCACCTCGCGCGGGAGGCGGTGCGGCCGCTCCCGGGGATGCGCCGAGCCTCGCCGGCGCTCGCGGCGGAGCTCATCGAGACGGCGCGCGCCGCCATGGCCACGCGCTCGCGGGAGCTCCACGCCTTCTCCCACCCGAACGCGGAGGACGTGCTGGTCGCGGACCTCGGTCCCGGCCTCCGCGGCGTGCTGATCGGGCTCGAGCCCGAGTTCCGGCTGCCGTTCGAGGGGTACTACGCGTTCCTGGCGATCAGGAACGGCGTCCCGGTCGGTTACGGGGGCGGCTGGTGCCTCTTCGAGACGCTCGAGTTCGGGTTCAACATCTTCGAGTCCTTCCGGCAAGGGGAATCGGCCTGGATCCTCGGCCAGGTGCTTCGTGCCTACCATCACGTCTTCAGGATGCGCACCGTGGCGGTCGACCCTTACCAGCTGGGCGCCGACAATCTCGAGGCGCTTCGCTCAGGCGCGTTCTACTTCTACCGCCACCTCGGATTCGAGCCTCGCGACGCGGCCGTGCGGCGGGTCCTGGCCGAGGAGACCCGCAAGATCGCGCGGGACCGACGGTACCGGTCCTCGCTGGCGATCCTCCGGCGGCTCGCGCGCGACGAGGCGTGTCTCACGCTGCCCGGCGGGAGCCCCGAGCCGGAGCGCCGTCTGCGGGCGCGCGACCTGGCCGCGCTGGTCACGCGGGACGTCGCCCGGCGCCACGGCGGTGATCGGGAAGCGGCTACCCGCGACGCGGTGCGCCGGGTGACCCGGGCCCTCGGGGTCAGGACCCTCTCCGGCTGGTCGGACGCGGAGCGACGAGCCTTCCGGCAATGGGCCCTGGTCGTGACGCTGGTGCCGGATCTCGAGCGATGGCCGGACGCGAGCCGCGGGCGGCTCGTCCGGATGATCCGCGCCAAGGGTGGGCGGGGAGAGGGGCCGTACGTGCGCGGCCTCCTGAGCCTGACCCGCCTCCATCGCGCGCTCGAGGCTCTGGTCCGGGCGGCGCCGCGAGGCGCTCCCGGCGGCCGACCCTAGCTCGACTCCGCCGACCGGGCGCGCGGCTCGTCCCGGCGCGTCGCCAGCGCGACGCCCAGGATGACGACCAAGGCGCCGACGACGTGAGCCCACGTGACCGCCTCTCCGAGGAGAATCCACGACACCGCCAGGACCTCGAAGGGAATGAGGTTGACCGTGAGCGAGGCCACCGCCGCGGAGACCACCCGGATGCCCCAGTAGAACCAGATGTGGGAGACCGTCACCAGCGTGGCCGCGTACAGGACCGCCAGCGTCGTGCCGAGCGTCATGTGAGGGATCGCCTGCCAGGGGCGCTCGATGAGCGAGAGCGGGACCAGGAAGGCTGCCGATACGATGTAGGTCCCGGCGGTGATCACGACGGGGGGAAACCGCCGGGACACCTGGCGGGCGTAGACGGAGTAGATCGCCCAGATGGTCTGCCCCGCCAGGACGAAGAAGTCGCCCGTGTGGAGGTCGAGGTCCAGGAGGGCCTGGAGGGAGCCTCGGGTCACCGTCAGCACCACGCCCGCCGAGGAGACGAGGATCCCCAGGAGGTTCAGACGCGAGAGGCGCTCGCGGAGCCACGTCGCCGACAGGAGGGCGACGAACACCGGACCCATGGCGCCCAGGATCGCGGCATTGATCGCCAGCGTTCGGTGGAGTCCGTAGTACCAGAGGGTGGTGTTCGTGACCAGGCCCGTGAGGGCGAGCGTCAGGAAGATGCGGAAGTCGCTGGCCCCGACGCTCGGCCACGTCTGGTAGCTGAAGCGGACATACCAGAGCAGGACCCCGGTGGCCAGGACGGTGCGGAGAGCAGTGAGGGTGATCGGTCCGAGCACCTCGAGCGCCACCTTGCCGGCGATGAAGTTGCCGGCCCAGATGACGCTGGTGAGGAAGAGGAGCCCGTACGCCTCGTGCTCGTGGAGCTCGCGTTCGGTCTGCCGCACACGGCTACCCTACCAGAGGCTCCGCGAGGCTGGCCGCCGTGCGAGGCTGTCGGCGAAAGCGCGGAGGCCCCGCCGTGCGACTCGCGGGGCCTCCGAGGTGGAGTGGATACCGCGCTTACTTCTTCTTCTTCGTCGCCTTCTTCTTCGCCATCGACCGTCACCTCCTCCCGTTTCCACGCGCGTCGGTCGCGCGCGGCGCATCTGGGCCGGATGCTAGGGGAGGGGTGACAGGCTGTCAAGGGGAAAATGCAACCGGCAGCGGGTGCGGGCGGCGTTGCCCCCTACGGGTTGTGGGTCCTGATGAAGCGAAGACCGCGTCGACCTGTCGCCGGCGAGCCCGCTCCGCGTTGACAGGGCGTGACCCCGGGTGATACGTTGTCGTGGTTGTTGAGAGACGTTTCGGCACGCTCGGCGTGATTCTTCGACGGAGGCTCGCATGATCTCCTCGGCCGTGAAGACCCCGAAGATCCTCTTCGTGAATCCGCGGTTCCCGCGGTCGCTCTGGGGCTTCCAGGGGATGTACGACATCCTCGGGGTGAAGGCGGGTCAGGCGCCGCTCGGGCTGGCAACGGTGGCGGGCATGACGCCGCGCGAGTTCCCGGTCGAGCTCCAGGACGAGAACGTCGAGCCGATCAACTTCGACACCGACGCCGACATCGTGGCCATCGGCTGCTGGAGCCCCCAGTACCTCCGGGCGAAGGAGCTCGCCCAGGAGTTCCGGCGTCGCGGCAAGATGGTCGTCGTCGGGGGGCCGTACCCGACGCTGTGCCCGGAGCGGTTCGTGGACGGCACGTTCGACGTGGTCTTCGACGGGGAGACCGAGAACACCTGGCCCGAGTTCTGCCAGGACCTCCTCAAGGGCAGCCCGCTCAAGCCCGTCTACAAGCAGATCGGCAACATCGACATGCAGAAGTCGCCCGTGCCCCGCTTCGACCTGATCAAGAAGGGCGACTACCTCTACTACTTCATCCAGACGACGCGGGGCTGCCCGTTCGCGTGCGAGTTCTGCGACATCATCGTCACCGACGGCCGCGTCCCGCGGCTGAAGTCGATCCCCCAGGTCCTCAAGGAGATCGAGACGATCGCCGCCATCGGCGCGAAGTACATCAGCTTCTCCGACGCGAACCTCATCGGGAACCAGAAGTTCGCGGAGCAGCTCCTGGAGGCGATCGCGGGCGTGGAGCCGAAAGAACAACTATCCCATTCAGTTCTCCGCCGAGATGACCATCACCGTGGCGGAGAGGCCGAAGCTGCTGGAGCTCCTGCGGGAGGCGAACTTCACCAGCATCTTCGTGGGGATCGAGTCGCCGCGCATCGACAGTCTCATGGAGTCCAAGAAGCGCCAGAACGCTCACCGGCCGCTGCTCGACAGCGTCCGGCTGATCCAGTCCCACAACCTGATGATCGTCGCCGGGATGATCGTCGGCTTCGATCACGACGACCATCGGATCTTCGAGGAGCAGTTCGACTTCCTCATGGAAGCCGGGATCCCCTTCACGACCTGCGGGGTTCTGACCGCGATCGAGAAGACGCCGCTGCACGCCCGGCTCCAGAAGGAAGGACGTCTCCTCCCGTACGACTCGGCGACGGTGCTCGGGCACGGAGCGGCCGACCTCAACTTCACCCCGAAGCTCATGACGGTGGATGAGGTGCAGCGCGGCTACAACTGGCTCATCCGGTCGCTGTACCGGTACGACAACTACGGGGCGCGGGTGGTCCAGGCTTTCCGGCCGTTCCAGGAGCGCTGGGCACGGGAGACGCAGGCCGCCGGCCGGTTCGATTGGGATCATGACCAAGATCGCCTTCAACGTCGTGGGGCATTTCCTGCTGACGACGGACCGCGTGCGGCGCCGGGTGTTCGTCCGCACGATCCGGGAGGTCATGAGAGGCAAGTGGTCGACCGAGAAGCTCGTGGACGCGATCTCGTACATGATCGCCCACAAGCACTTCCACGAGTACGTGAAGGAAGTCCACGGCGACCCCGAGACCGTGGCCGCCAGGTCGCCGTTCTCGGACGCGTCCCTCGAGCGCTGGTGGGAGGGCGAGTTCGGCCCCGCCTACCTCGAGAGCCTCCGGCGCGAGGCGGGGACCGGGCGGTCGTGGCAGCTCCCGGGGATGTCGTGGTTCCGCCCGGGGCTCCGGCGCGCGGTGGCCGTGCCGGAGGCGTTCCTCACGGAGCGGGTGGGCGAGTGCCTCCGGCGCTACCTGGACGAGCTCGGCGTCGAGGTGATCCCCGTGGCGAGCGCCGCCCTGTCGCGGCTCAAGGATCGCGCCGACCTCTTCGTCCTGCCGATCTTCGGCTCGGTGCGGAAGGGCAAGGAGGAGCTGCACCAGGTCGTCCAGCAGCTCCAGGAGCGCGTCCAGACCGATCTGGACAAGCTGCCCCGCGTCGTCCACCTGTCGATCGACGGGGGGCGCGAGGCGGTGTTCCAGGCGTTCGCGCGGATCGGGCTGACGTTCACCACGCGTCTGGAGCGCCTGAAGGAGGCCTTCGAGACGGCGGTGGACGCCGCGCTCGTGCCGACGCCGCAGCCCGTCCGGTCCTCGGAGCCGATCGCCTCCTGACCCGCCGCGAAAGCCAAACTTCGGGGCAGGCCCGACTTTGGCTTTCAGGAGCGCGACCGCTGGCAATCAAAGGCTGGGCCTGACCCCGCTTTGATTTCGAGGCGCGCGAGCGCCGAAAGTCAGAACCGGGTGTCAGGCCCGGCTTTGACGTTCCAGACCGCCGGTGCGGGCTAGGACGGGCGCCGCCGCGGGCGCGGCGGTCCGAGAGACTCCTCGATCGGCGGCTCCGCGCGGGCGAACTCCGAGTTCAGCGGGAGGCCACGCGCGCAGAGCGGGCACCCCGTCGTCTCGTAGGTCGGGAAGTCCCGCTTCACCAGACTGAAGACGTCCTTCCCGAGCGCCACCTTCGTCGCGCGCTGCCAGAGGCAGCCGATGCCGACGACCGAGCCGCCCGCCTGCTCGACCATCTGGATCAGGAGCCGGATAGTCTCGCCCGTGGTGATCAGGTCCTCGACGATGAGGACCTTGCTGCCCTTCCGCACGTAGCGCGTGAACTCGTCGGGCAGCCGGACCTGGCGTCCCTGGCCGGTGAACCCCTTCGTCGCGTACACGAGGATCGGCCGCGAGGGGAGGGCGCGGGCCACGCAGTGGGCCAGGATGAGCGCGCCGGGCCCGGTCGACAGCACGACGTCGGCCGGCCAGGGGGCGAAGTGCTTCGCGATGACATCGCCCAGGCCCTCGGTGAAGGACGGCTCCGTCGTGACCAGCGCCTTGTCGATGAACTCGGGCGCGTGGTGGCCGGAGGGCAGGAGGAAGTGATCGCCCGTCCGGTAGGCGCCGGTGCGCCGGAGGATCTCGAGGTGGATCTTCTCGCGCGCGCCGGGATCCGGCGCGCGGGTGGCCTCCGGGCTGTCTCCGGTCGCCGTCGAGCGCGAGCGCGGGGGCACGCCGCGGCGCTCCGTCAACGCCGGGGCCGCGCGCTCGGAGGGACGGCGCGAGTCGGGCGTGCCGCGGGACGGGGACGGGGCTCCTGGCTCACCAGCTCCTCGTGGCATCCGGGGCATACCTCGCGGCCGTCCTTCCGGAGGATCTCCCCCGGGCGGAGATGCTGGTCACAACGCTCGCACGCGGGGTTGTTGCAGAACCGGACCGCTCCGTTCGGACGCCGCTGCATCTCCCCGCCGGTGATCGCGACTTCTGGTGGCTTGCCTATCGTGGCCCGCGGAACCCGGCGTGTCAACAGGGACGTGGGGTTGCGGCCCCTTTCTTGACGCTCGTTCCCAGGCCTCGCTAGACTGGGCCCCGTGCGCCTCCTTGCGGTGGAGACGTCGACGTTGACCGGGGCGGTGGCTCTCCTCGAGGGCGGCGGTGTGGTCGCCGAGTCTCGGGTGAGCGTGTCGGTGACCCACGGGGAGCGCCTGGTGTCGGCGATCGACGGCGTCCTCCGGGCGGCCCGCCGTGAGCTCGCCGACATCGATGCCTTCGCGGTGGCTGTGGGCCCCGGCTCCTTCACCGGGCTCCGGATCGGTATCAGCACCGTCAAGGGGCTCGCGTTCGCCACGGACAAGCCGGCGATGGGGGTCCCGACGCTCGACGCGCTCGCCTGGCGCCTTCCGTACTGCGCCTACCCGATCTGCCCCATCCTCGATGCGCGGAAGAACGAGGTGTACACGGGGCTCTACCGGACGGTCACCGGCCGGCTCGAGCTCCTGGAGGCTCCGCGCGCCCTGCCGCCGTCGGCCCTGGCCGAGGAGCTGCGCGACGGGTCGGCCGGCCCGGTGGTCTTCGTGGGCGACGCGGTCGGCCGGTTCGGGCCGATCTTCAGCGAGATCCTGGGAGGGCGGGCCCATCTGGCGCCGGCCGATCTCCGGCTGCCCTCGGCGGTCACGGTCGGGGAGCTGGCCGCGGCGGCCCTCGAGCGCGGCGAGGCGTCCGACCCGGGAAGCCTCGTGCCCCTCTACGTGCGGCCATCGGAAGCGGAGCTCGCGCGGGAGCGACGGCAGGGTGCCGGACGTCAGAATTGAGCCCATGCGGGCCGACGATCTCGATGCCGTGCTCGAGATCGAGCGCGCGTCCTTCAAGACGCCGTGGTCCCGGCAGGCCTTCCTCCACGAGCTCGAGCGGAACCGGGTCGCCGGGCTGTGGGTTGCCCGCGCGGCGCGCAGCGGAGCCGCGGACGGGACGTCTCCGGTCGTGGGATACCTCTGTCTCTGGGTGGTCGTCGACGAGGTCCACGTCACCAACCTGGCCGTCGACCCGGCCTGGCGCGGCGAAGGGATCGGCCGGCGCCTGCTCGGCACCCTCCTGGCGTACCATCGTGCCGCGGGGGCGCGACGCGCGTTCCTCGAGGTGCGGCCGGACAACGCCTGGGCCCGCCGGCTGTACCACGGGCTCGGCTTCCAGGAGGTCGGGCGACGTCGAGGGTATTACATCGATACGGGCGAGGATGCGCTGCTGCTGGAGGCGCGGCTCGACGAGGAGCCATTCGCCTCACTGGCGCGCGCGGCTGGAACCCGTCAACCGGGTGACGCGTTCTAAGGGTTAGGGGCTATGAGTGCACTTCGAGGATGGGGTCCCCGCGGTCGAGCGCTGCTGCTCGTGGCGGTCGTCGGGCTGCTCGCGGGGCTGACGGCGCCGCGGGGCGCCCCGGCGCAGACATCCCCGAGCGCCGATCTCGTCGCGCACGGCAAGTACGTCTTCGGGGCGACCGGCGGCTGCGGCTGCCATACCGAGAAGGATAGGCCCGTGAACAGCGGGGGGCGGAAGTACGACGGCCCCTTTGGCACCGTCTACTCCTCGAACATCACGCCCGACAAGCAGACGGGGATCGGCGGCTGGACGGATGAGGAGATCATCACCGCGATCCGCCTCGGCCGGCGACCGAACGGCGAGCGGCTGATTCCGGTGCACCCCTATCCGGTGTTCAACGGCATGGCCGCGGAGGACCTGCGCGCCCTGGTTGCCTTCCTCCGGACCATCCCGCCGGTGAACCGCCCCAACACGCCGAAGAAGCTCAGCGTGCCGGGGTTCGAGAGCGTGTTCCTCCCGGCCTGGCTGGCGGCGTTCGCGCCGCGGGAGACGCCCCCGGCCACCGCGCCGACCTCGGGGGTGGCGCGCGGGGAGTACCTGGTGCGCGCGGTGGGGCACTGCGGGGAGTGCCACACGCCGCGCGGGGTGACTCACGCGACCGACAACTCCCGGTTCCTGGGCGGGACCCAGAAGGGACCCGAGGGCGACCCGGTACCGAACATCACGCCGGACAAGGACACCGGCCTCAAGTGGTCCGAGGACGAGATCGCCGACTACCTCGAGACCGGGAACAAGCCGGATGGCGACGTGGCCGGCGGCCTGATGGGCGAGGTGATCGAGGGCACGGCCGCCGGGTACAAGAACCTCACGAAACAGGACCGGCTGGCGATCGCCCGGTACCTGAAGACGATCCCCGCAGTGCGCAACAAGATCACGCCGAAATGACGAGGGACCCCGCACACGTGCCGGGACCGATAGTGTCCCGCGAAGGAGGCCGCATGAAGCGCTCCGCCGTCCGCGCTGCCGTCGTGGTGGGCAGTCTCGCCGCGCTCGTTCTCGGCTCCGCCTCGAGCCAGGCCCAGATGAAGATCGGGACCGGCGACCCGGTGGCCGACCGCCAGCGGCTCATGAAGCTGAACGGCGCCAGCTGGAAGGACGTCCAGGACAAGGTCAAGGCCGGCCAGTTCGAGGCGGTCGCGGTCAACGCCGAGACGATGGCGCTCAACGCCGAGCACATCCCCTCGCTGTTCCCGAAGGGCTCCCTGACCGACAAGTCCAAGGCCAAGCCGGACATCTGGGAGAAGTTCCCGGAGTTCGAGGCGGCCGCGAAGAACTTCGAGACGAAGTCCGCCGAGCTTCGCGATGCGGCCCGCGCCAAGGACCAGGCCAAGGTCGAGGCGCTCGTGAAGGACTTCGGCCGCCAGGCCTGCGGGACCTGCCACACGCCGTTCCGCCAGCCCCAGCAGCAATAGCGCGAAGCTCCGCCTGACCCCGCCTGCCAGGCTTCCGGCAGGCGGGGTCAGACTTCGCCGTCCCGACACTTCGGGCAATCCTGGCAACTGTCCGCACGGCAAAGTCTGACCCCGTATAATCGCCCCATGGCGGGCGCGTTCTCGGGCCTCCGGTTTCTCGATCTCTCGCGCCTCCTGCCCGGCCCGTACTGCTCGCTCCTCTTCGCGGACCTCGGCGCCGAGGTCATCAAGGTCGAGGAGCCGGGCCGCGGCGACTACGCCCGGCGCACGCCTCCCTACTGGGGAAACTCGGACATCGGCGCCTACTTCCTCCTCCTGAATCGCAACAAGAAGAGCATCTCGATCGACCTCAAGGCCGAGGCAGGGAAGACGGTGTTCCGCCGGCTGGTCCGGACGGCGGATGTGCTCCTCGAGAGCTTCCGGCCGGGCGTCATGGACCGGCTCGGCCTCGGGTGGGAGGCGCTCCGGAGGGAGAACCCCACACTCGTGTACTGCGCGATCTCCGGCTACGGCCAGGATGGCCCGTACCGGAACCTCGTGGGCCACGACGTGAACTACATGGGGTACGCGGGCGCGCTCTCCGTGACAGGGCCGCGCGACGGAGCGCCCGTCACGCCCGGCGTCCAGGTCGCCGACCTGGGCGGCGGCGCGCTGATGGCCGCGTTCAGCATCGCGGCGGCGCTCCACCACCGGCGCGAGAGCGGCCAGGGGCAGTTCGTGGACGTCTCGATGACGGACGGCGTCGTGTCCTGGCTGATCCCGCATCTCGCCGCCTACTTCGCGACCGGCCGCCTGCCGGAGCTCGGGCAGGAGCGGCTCAACGGCGGCTGGCCCTGCTACGGCGTCTACGAGACCGCGGACGGCGGCCACGTGACGCTGGGCGCGCTCGAGCCGCAGTTCTGGGCGAACTTCTGCCGGCTCGTGGGCCGCGAGGATCTCCAGAGCGTTCAGCATGCCAAGGACGCCGAGCGCGACCGGGTCGAGAGCGAGCTCCGCCAGCTCTTCCGGACGCGCCCGCGCGCCGCGTGGGTCGAGCTCCTCCACCAGGCCGACGTGTGCGCGGGCCCCGTGCTCCGGCTGGACGAGGTCGTGCGGGACCCCCAGCTCGTGGGCCGCGGCCTCTTCACCGAGGTGGAGCATCCGAAGCTGGGCGCGATCCGCCAGATCGCGTTCCCGGTCCAGATGTCCGCCACTCCCGCGCGCGTCACGGCGCCTCCGCCGGATCTGGGCGAGCACACCGACGAGGTGCTGCGGGGACTCGGCTACGACGAGGCGGGGATCGAGGTTCTGCGGCGGGACGGCGTGGTCGCGTGACCCCCGACGACCGGCTGGACGCGCTGGCCGACCGGATGCTCGCCGGGGACCGCCGGGCCCTCGCCCGCCTGATCACCCGCGTCGAGAATCGGGGCCCGGGAGTGCCCGAGGTGATGCGGCGGGCGCATCCTCGGACCGGCCGGGCCTACACGGTCGGCATCACCGGCCCTCCGGGCGCGGGGAAGAGCACGCTGGTCGACCGGCTCATCGCGGCGATCCGGAAGACGGACGCGACGGTGGGCGTGATCGCGGTCGATCCCACCAGCCCGTTCACCGGCGGCGCGGTCCTGGGCGACCGGATCCGGATGCAGGCCCACACGCTGGACCCCGGCGTCTTCATCCGCAGCATGGCCACGCGCGGGAGCCTGGGCGGGCTTGCGCGCGCGACGGCCGAGACGCAGAAGCTCCTCGACGCCGCCGGGTTCGACTGGGTGGTCGTGGAGACCGTCGGCGTCGGGCAGACCGAGCTCGACATCGTCCGCCTCGCCGACACCACGGTGGTCGTGCTGGTGCCCGAGTCCGGCGACGGCATCCAGACCATGAAGGCGGGTCTCCTCGAGGGAGCGGACATCCTCGTCGTCAACAAGGCCGACCGGGAGGGGGCGCCGCGGCTCGTGACCGAGCTCAAGTACATGGTCCACCTCCACCGCGAGAGCCAGCAGGCCTCGCGCGACATCGACTGGGAGGTCCCGATCCTGACGACCGAGGCCGTGCACGACGTGGGCGTCGCCGATCTCCTGGAGACGATCGGCCGCCACCGGACGGCGCTCGAGTCGAGCGGCGTCCTGGAGCGGCGCCGTCAGGCGCGCCGGGCGCGCGAGCTGCGCGCGCTCATCCTGGCCGAGCTGCGCCAGGAGGTCGACCGAGCGCTCGCCGACGGCGGCGCGCTCGAGCGAGTGCTGGCCGACGTCGAGGCGGGCCGGGTCGACCCGTACACGGCGATCCGGTCGATCGCCGAGGAGCTCCGGCTCGGCCGACGATCCGCGCCGTGAGCGGGGCGCGCCTCGCGCCTTGACCCTCGTCGAGACGGCGTGGTGTAATTCGACGGCGTGAGCCCCACCGCGGCAGCGGCCCTCTCCGACGTTCCCTTCCGCGACACCTTCTGGAACGTCCCGCCCTGGGCGCAGTTCCTTCTTTACGCGCTCTCGGTCGTGGCGGTCGGCATCTTCGCCCTCGGCATGTGGCAGCGCATCGCCCTCTGGCGGGAAGGGAAGAGCGAGGGGCGGCTCGATCGCATCCCGGAGCGGCTCCGGTTCCTCGTGCGGCACGGGCTCCTGCAGGGCCGGACCCTGACCCAGCGGTACCCCGGGGTGATGCACGCGCTCATGTTCTGGGGCTTCTGCGCCCTCCTGCTGGGCACCATCCTCGCGACCATCGACTACGACATCACGCTCCGGCTCCCGCTCGGCCTCGACTTCAAGCTCCTCCAGGGACCGTTCTACCTCGTCTACGAGCTGTCGCTCGACCTGTTCGGGCTGTTCTTCGTCGTGGGCCTGGGGCTGGCGCTCTACCGCCGCTTCGTCGTGCGCCCGAAGCGCATCGACCCGACCTCGCACTTTGCGTGGATCCTCGCGCTCCTCTTCGCGATCAACGTCACCGGCTTCGTCCTCGAGGCCTGCCGGCTCGCGGTGGTCAAGCCCTGGTGGGCGCCCTGGTCGCCGGTCGGCTGGGCGCTGGGGCAGCTCTTCGTGGCGGTCGGCATGGGGGAGGGCGCGCTCCGCGGGCTGCACCTCGGGACGTGGCTCTTCCACTTCACGATCTCCTTCGGGTTCATCGCGCTGATCCCGCACTCCTACTTCGTCCACCTGATCACCACGCCGCTCAACACGTTCCTGGTGAAGCTCACCCCGCGGGGCGAGCTGAAGCCGATCCTGAACATCGAGGAGGCGGAGTCGCTCGGGGTGTCGAAGCTCGAGGAGTTCTCCTGGAAGCGCCGCCTCGACTTCGACGCCTGCACGATGTGCGGCCGCTGCCAGGACGTCTGCCCCGCCTATCTCGCGGGGACGCCCCTGTCGCCGAAGCAGGTCATCCTGAAGCTCCGCGGGCTGATGCACGAGGGGAACGGGCGCGCCATCCACGGCGAGACGATCTCGGCCGAGGAGCTCTGGGCGTGCACCACCTGCATGGCCTGCGTCGAGGCGTGCCCGGCGTTCATCGACATCGTCGACACGATCGTCGACCTGAGGCGCTACCTCGCGCTCTCGGAGGGGGCGCTCCCGGGAACGGCCGGCATGAGCCTCCAGAACATGCAGCGGGCCGGCAACCCGTGGGGGCTGGCGGCCGAGGAGCGCCTCGCGTGGGCCGAGGGGCTCGACGTGCCCCGGATCCAGGAAGGGCAGGAGGTCGAGTACCTCTACTGGGTCGGGTGCTCCGCGTCCTACGATCGCCGGAACCAGAGCATCGCCCGGGCGGTCGTGAAGGTGCTCCGCGCGGCCGGAGTCTCGTTCGCGGTGATGCCCGGCGAGCGCTGCAGCGGCGACGCGGCGCGCCGGCTCGGCGAGGAGTACCTCTACCAGACGCTCGCCAACGAGAACGTCGAGAACCTCAAGCGCTATCGCTTCAAGAAGGTGCTGGCCGCGTGCCCTCACTGCTTCAACACGATCGGGAACGAGTACCGCCAGTTCGGCGGGGAGTTCGAGGTCGTCCACCACTCGGTCCTGATCGCCCAGCTCGTCCGCGAGGGCCGGCTCCGGCTCACCCGGCCGCGCGAGGAGCTGCTCGCCTACCACGACTCCTGCTACATCGGGCGCTACAACGACATCTACGACTCGCCGCGCGAGAGCCTCCGCTCGATTCCCGGGCTCCAGGTCATCGACCCGCCCCGCGCCCGCAACAAGGGACTCTGCTGCGGCGGCGGGGGCGGGCACATGTGGATGGAGATTCGCGGCAAGGAGCGGGTCAACGAGATCCGCGTCGCCGAGCTCCTCGAGACGAAGGCCGGGACCGTGGGCACCGCGTGCCCGTTCTGCCTCGCCATGGTCGACCTCGGCCGGAAGGTCAAGGGCGCCGAGGACAAGCTCCAGGTGAAGGACATCGCCGAGCTGGTGGCTGAGGCGCTGGAGTGATGCGCGCCGGCGGACCCGGGCCCCGAGCGCGCGGATGATGCGGGTCGCTCGGCTCGGGCGCCGTCCCGGCGTCGTCCTGGCCGGGCTGGCGCTCGCGCTGGGAGCGACCGCGGCCATCGCGGCACCGCTCACCGAGACCGGGCGCCGCGCCTACGAGACGGCCCGCAACGCCGACGACGGCGCCGCCGCGGCGCTCGAGGAGGGCGAGAAGACGGTGGCCCAGCTGAAGGCCCTCGCCCCTGAACGCGAGCCCGTTCCGGCGCCGCTCAAACCCTATCTCGAGCAGGGAGACGCAGCCCAGCAGGCGCTCGTCGGCTACCGCCGACTGACCCAGGCCAGCTCGACCGACGCCCTCCGCCTCCTGGCCGATGTCAGCAAGCTGCCAATCGTGCCGGCGCCCGACCTCGTCCGGCGAGACACCCTCGAGCAGCACGCCCTCCTGGCGGCTCACGAAGCGGCCGTCATGGCGGCGCGGACCCGCACCGAGGCCGAGCGCATCCGCGCGATCCTCGCCGAGGCTCGCCTGGCCAAGGCCGAGGGCGGGGGAAGCGTCCGCGGGGCGAACGCGGCGGCGCCCGGGCCCGCGAGCCCGGATCAGGCCGCCCCCGGCGCGCGCCGCGGTCCTGCGCTCGTGCCGAACCTGATCGGAGCGCGCCTGGAGACGGCGGTGCGTGAGCTGGAGGCGGCGGGTCTTCGGCTCGGCGCCGTCGCGGGGCCGCGAGACGGCTACATCGTGAACCAGTCCCCCGAGGCCGGCGGCAGCGCCGCCCCGCAGAGCGGGGTCAGCGTGACACTCTCGGGGACGGCCGCGACGATCGCGCCGCCGCGCTGAACGGGCACTCGCGCCGTGATCAGCGAGCCGGCCGTCGGCATCACCGGGGTCGGGACCCACATCCCGCGGTACCGGCTCTCCGCGGCCGTCCTGGGCGCGGTGTGGGGCGCGTCGGGGAGCGGGACGCGCGCCGTCGCCAACCACGACGAGGACAGCCTCACGATGGCGGTGGAGGCCGGCCTCGCCGCCCTCGGGCCGGCCGGGGGTGAAGGCCTCGACCTCGTGTGCTTCGCCAGCACTACCGCCCCGTACGCCGAGAAATCCTCGGCCGCCGTGCTCGCTGCGGTCCTCGACTGCGGGCCGGGAGTGGGCGTCGCGGATCTGGGCGGGAGCCTGCGCGCCGGCACGACGGGCCTCCGCCTCGCCATCGACGCGATCCGGGCCGGTTCGGCGCGCGAGGCGCTGGTCGCTGCCGCCGACATCCGCCTGGCGCCGCCCGGCAGCGACGTCGAGACGGCCTGGGGCGACGCCGCGGCGGCCCTGCGGCTCGGGCGGGGCAGCGGCGTCATCGCGCGGTTCCTGGGCGCGGCGTCTCACACGCACGAGTTCTCCGACGTCTGGCGCCTCGCCGATACGCGCTTCGCCGAGCAGGGCGATCCGACCTTCGTCCGTGCGTACGGCTACGAGCGGCTGATGGCCGAGGCGGCCCGCCGCCTGTTTAGCGAGACCGGCGTCGCCGCGGAAGGGATCAAGCGGGCTGCCGTGTACGCGCCCGACGCCCGGCTCGCGGCGCCGATTCTGCGGAGCATCGGACTCGGCGAGGGCGTCCTGCCGGAGGTGCCGCTGCTCACCCGGATCGGGAATACGGGCGTCGCCTCGCCCCTCCTGGCCCTGGCGGCATGTCTCGAGCAGGCGGAGCCGGGCGACCGGATCCTCCTCGTGGGCTACGGCTCCGGGGCCGACGCGCTCCTCTTCGAAGCGACCGCCGCGATCCGCGGGCTCGACCGGTCGCGAGGCGTGGCCGCACAGGTAGCGGCCGGCCGGTCGCTCCAGCACTACGGGAAAGCTCCTGCGATTCCGACGGCTCGTCGACACGGAGCCGGCCCGCGCGTTCACGGGGCTCCCCGTGATGGAGCGTGAGGAGCGCCAGAACCTCCGGCTCTACGGCCAGCGGTGCGCGGCGTGCGGCGCGATCCAGTACCCCCGCCGGCACGTCTGCTGGCGGTGCTCGGGAAAGGAGTTCGCCGAGCAGCGGCTCTCGCGGCGCGGCCGCGTCTTCACCTTCACCAAGGACCACCTGGTGCCCTCGCCCGATCCCCCTACCGTCATGGTCGCGGCGGACCTCGAGGGCGGCGGGCGCTTCTACACGCAGCTGACCGACGGCGACCCCGACGCGGTGACGTTCGACCTGCCGGTGGAGCTGACCTTCCGCCGCTTCCACGAAGGCGGCGGCCTGGCGAATTACTTCTGGAAGTTTCGCCCGCTGCTCGGCCCGGCATAGGAATCCGCTAGTTCCGAATCCCGGACGCCTGCGCAGCGACCCTCGGTTGCGCCGGGGTCACGGAAGGTTGTGCGCCTATCGATCCACGTCCGGCGGGAGCCACCGGCTGTAGACGCGGAGGGGGACCGACGCACTGCGCCAACCGCCCCGCTCCCAAGGCGCCGCCGATCGTCGGCGTGTTCTTCCTCCTCCATCTCGCCGGCGTGGCGATGCAGATCACGCGGATGCGCCGCAAGACACGGGATGGCCGATCCGGCCGTATGATGGCCCTCGAGGGGGAGAGCGATGAAAACCGCGCGGCGCAGGATCCTGGGACCGCTGCTGGTCATCGCGACGATGGGGCTGGCCGCCCCCGCCATCGCCGCCGATGCGAAGGTGAATATCGAGGGCAAGTACGCCACCGTGAACGGGGTGAAGCTCCACTACCTCGTGGCGGGCCAGGGCGAGCCGGTGATCCTGCTCCACGGCTACGCGCAGAACAGCCACATGTGGCGCCCGCTCATGGCCGAGCTTGGAAAGACCCGGCTCGTGATCGCGCCCGACCTGCGTGGCTTCGGCGATTCCGCCAAGCCCGCATGCTGCTACGACAAGAAGTCGATGGCGCAGGACATCCATGCGCTGGCCCAATCGCTCGGCATCAGGAAGGCTGGCGTGGCCGGACACGACATCGGCCTGATGGTGGCCTACGCGTACGCCGCGCAGTATCCGGCCGAGGTCGATCGCATCGCGTTGTTGGACGCCTTCATTCCGGGTGTGGGCGATACGACGAACCTCTTCCTGCTGAAGGACCTCTGGCACTTCCACTTCTACGGCAAGACGCCGCTGGCCCTCGTCGACGGCCGCGAGCGCGTCTACTTCGAGCACTTCTGGAACGACTTCGCCGCCGACGGCACGAAATCCGTCTCCGAGGCCGACCGGCAGTTCTACACGAAGAAGTACAAGCTCCCCGGCGCGATGAAGGCCGGCATGGAGGTGTTCCGCAACTTCGACCAGGACGCCAAGGACAACGCCGCCTTCCAGGCGACGCAGCTCACGATGCCGATGATCGTGCTGGGCGGCGAGAAATCCGGCGGGGACTTCCTGATCACGCAGGGCAAGATGGTCGCGACCGACGTCGAGGGCGTGATCATCAAGGGCTCCGGGCACTGGCTGATCGACGAGGCGCCGGGGCAGGTGATCCCGAAGCTGGTGGAGTTCTTCAGCCGCTAGGTCCCGGTTCGCGGCACCTGCGCGAAGCCGCCATCGACGAACGGCTCCATCCCCGTGGCGTAGAAGGGGAGGCGCGGCTTTGGCGGGCGGGGGTGCTTCTGGAAGTTCTGCCCGCCACAAGAACCAGGTAGCTTCGAATCCCGGCCGCCTGCGCCGCGACCCTCGGCTCCACGGCCCGTTTTCTCTCGCGCACTCGGAAGCACTGGTCATTGCCGTCCGCACGCTCGCGGACGGACATCGCGGCGGGCGAGCGACGCGCTGTCTTGTCCAAGAGGGGCTGTCGGGGCGAAAAGGTCCGCCAATCGCGATGGCACTGTCGCTGCAAGCGTATTCCGACGAGGGCTTCGGAATCGGGACGCACGTCGGACGCTGCGCTGACCGTTGATCTCGAACGCTCGGCCTCGCGAAGGATGGCGAACCGGTTCCGAAGTCCTCGTTCCACGGGTTCGAGCACGGCTGGCCCGGCACGACCGGCTCGGGTTCAATGACCTGCTAACGGCCTCACGACGCCGTGCAGCCTCGTTCTGAGCCCTCTCGGGGCAAGGCTGTGAGGCGGAGCCGGCGCACCGCTGCCGTCGTGTCGACGCGCCTCCGTGTTATTCGCCGCGGAAGGACGGGCCCACTCACCCTCGGCCGATCCCCCCCCAGGTTCCCTGCGCCGGAAGCCGTCGCGGTCGCCAGACGAGCTCCTCGGACGGCCCGCCGCTCCTAGGTCCTCCGTCTTGGCGCAGCGGGAGACGGGTGTCGCGCCGTTGAGGACGACCAGCCTTGTCCGCTCGATCGGCTCATGCTAGCGTGCCGGCGCCGGCGGGCCGCCGGGTGATGTCCCGCCGTGGTCCTCGAAGCGCACGGAGCATCTTTTCGGGATGGAGGCGCATCTTGAACTGGCTCAGACCGCGCGGTCGACAGATGGTCGTGGTGGGAGTCACGGCGGCCCTCGTGCTGATCCTGGGGGCCGGGCTCGCCTGGGCGCCAGGGAATGAGCCTCCCTCGGGGCCGCCGGCCCTGCGGCTCACCCTGGGCGCGCTGCAGAGTGTCGTGACGGGCTTCGAGCTGAACGAGGAGCCGAGTCAGCGTACGCTGCGCGTGACGATGGGATTCACGACGAACAGCATTCTGGCGGCCGTTCGCATCAATCAGCAGTTCGAGGCGGCGCTACTCGAGATCTTCGATCCCGCGTTGACGCCGCTGGCTACCTACCGCCTGTCCCCCGCTCGCGTCACGGCGTTGCGGATCTCGACGGATCCGACCTCAGGGCAGGTGCTGCAGGAGATGGTCCTGACCTACAGGTCGCTGGCGATAGCGTTTCCCTGATCCCGGAGGGTCTATTCGCCGGCAACTGCCCGTGGGGGGCGGTATCCGTATCAGAGACGTTACTCCCGTGCCCCGCGTTCGGCGCTCCAGCAGTTCGTGCGGGCGGCGCGCGAGGCGTCGAAGGATACCTCTGGCGACTCCGAGGATCGCTGGCCGGGTCCACGTCCTGTCGGGAGTCTGGACGACGGTCGCCGGTGGCCGGCGCCGCACTGCGCACGTTCTATTCACTCAGCCGTACGAGCTCATCGGCCGCTTTCGTCGCGAGGTAGCTCAGCCGAGCGACGCATGACCGGGGTCATCAATGGTGGCGGCGGACACGACTGGGATCACTCGGCAGAGTCTCTAAGGACCTCTCGGTTAGTGTCGCGCCGAATACCAGTCCAACACTCGCAAGGCGCGGAGCGTGTTCCATCGGCTCGGCCGGCCCTCGCCCTCGTCCGTCTCGACGGCCATCTTGCCGGGGTATTGGGTCTCGAGCGGCCACCTGCCGTCGTCATCGCGCTTCGACGCCACCAGGTCGATCGCCTCGGCTACACGCTCGTCGGGCGCGACGCCGGCGCGGCGCAGGTACTCGAGCCCCCGCAGCACGTCGTAGTGCCACCACGTCGGGAAGGCGAAGCGCGTCCACGCGGCGGCGCCCTTGCGATCTCGCTCGATGACCTCGCCGGTCGACCTTCGTCTGAAGAGGCGGCGCTCGAGCAGGTATTCCTGCCCGCGAAGACGGGCGCCGCCCAGGTCCGGGTTGCCCCCAACGGTCCATTCGTATTCCAGCAGGGCTTCGAGTACGCATATCGTGGTGTTGAACGACGACCGCGTCGAGCCGTTTGCGGCCTCGCAGTTCCAGCCGCCGTCTGGCAGCTGCTCGGCGAGCAGCCGGTCCACGATGCCACGGACGTCCTGGCCGAAGTAGGCGCCGATCGCCCCGACCTGTCCATTGATGCAGGGCTCGGCCTCGCCGGCGAAGAAGGGGTTGTCGTCCGCCTCCTTGGGACCGCATCCTCGCCAGGTCACGCGGTCGCGGACCAGGCCCACCGCGCGCCGCGCTTCGACGCTGGCGGGATCGAGACCCATCTCCCGCAGCAGCGACAGGACGTGCATCGTGGAGTCCCACCCGCGGTTCCACGCCGCGCCACCCCACCGCCCGTCGGGCGCCTGGAGGGCGAGCAGCCGCGCGCCTGCGCCCTGGGTCGCGACCCTCGAACGCTCGGCCCGGACATCGTCCGCGGACGCATCAGTCAGGTCGCGCATGACCTGCCAGCGGATCGAGGGATCGGAATCAAGCAGCCAGCGCACGACCGAGCTCTTGGACGCCGAGGCTTGCCGCTTGGCTGGATCGATCGCCATGTGCTGGTGTCCTGGAGATCCTGGCGTCAGCTCAGCTGCTTGCGGAACCGCCAGACGCTGAGCGAGACGAGCACCACCGTGAAGGTCGCCAGGGCGAGCGCATTGGGCCACAGCGTGGCCAGGCCGCTGCCCTTGAGCATCGCGCCCCGCGTGATCGTGGCGAAGTGATGGATCGGGTTCAGGACCGTCAGCGGCTGGAGCCAGTCCGGCATCGCCTCCACGGGGTTCAGGGCGCCCGACAGGGAGGCGAGCGGCGGGTTGACGAAGAAGGCGGTGAGCTGGGACTGCTGCGCCGATCGGCTGAAGGTCGCGATCACCGTGCCCAGGCTCATGCCCGAGAGCACGCAGAGCACGCCGCCGAACAGGACCAAGGGCAGGCTCCCGTGGAAGGGCACGCCGAAGACGACCCCGAGGACGGCGATGGCGAGGAACATCATCATGCACAGGAGCACGAACAGCGGGGTGAGCTTCGCGACGATGATCTCGGCGGTGCTCGCGGGCGACATCAGAAGCTGCTCGACGGTTCCCGCCTCGCGCTCCTTGACCATGGCCGCCGACGCGATCAGCGAGCTGTTCAGGATGATCAGGAGGCCGAAGACGCCGGTGGCGATGAACCACGAGTCGACCAGGCCCGGGTTGTAGAGGTAAGTGGGCACCAGGCGGACCTGCCCGGGGCGTCGCGCGCCGTTCGACGCGGCGGGCTCGGCGCCGCCCGATACGCCGGCGCGTCGCAACGTCTGGTTGTAGCTCTGGATGACGCCCTCGGCATAGCCTTGGCCGATGGTCGCCGTGTTCGCGTTCATCGCGTTCAGCACGACCTGAACGGTCGTGCCGCGTCCGCGCCGCAGGTCGCGGGCGAAGTCGTAGGGGATCACGACGCCGGCGTCCGCCCGTCCCTGGCTGATCGCATCCCCCAGGTTGCCGCTCGACGGATAGTACGCGCCGAGACGGAAGCTCCGGCTTTCCGTGAGCGCGGCGATCAGCTCCCGGCTCTCCCGGGTCCGGCTCTCGTCGACGATGCCCAGGCGGAGGTCGGACACCGAGGCGCTCAGCGCGTAGCCGAAGAGGGTCAGCTGCAGGAGCGGGGGGATGATCAGCGAGATCACGAGGCGCCGATCGCGCCGGATCTGGTTGAACTCCTTGGCCATCAGCGCGCGGATCCGCTGACCGAACAGCATGCGGCGGACCGAGCCGAGCCAGCTCATGTCCGGAGCTGCATGCGGCGCATGACGCGCCACGCAGCGGTGTAGAAGATCGAGCCGGTCAGGGCGATGATCGCCACCTTGTGCCAGACGGCGGGCCAGCCCCCGCCCTGGAGAAGGGCGTCGCGCACCACCTCGATGTAGTACCGGCCCCAGATGAAGTGTGAGATCCATCGCACGCCGGCCGGGATGTTCTCGATCGGATAGATCAGTCCCGAGAGCAGGAACACCAGCAGGAAGCCGCCGACCGCCACGGCCTGCATGGCAGCGGCCTGGTTGGGGATCGCGGCGCCCACCATCGTGCCGAACGCGGCCACGCAGAAGGCGTAGAGGACCGTCCCCACGATGAACGGCGTGGGATCGCCGGCGAAGCTCAGATCGAAGTAGGTGAAGAGGAGGCTCATCATGACGAGGCATTCCGCGAGCGCCACCACCGCGAAGGCGAGGACCTTTCCGAGCAGGAACTCGGACGCGGGAACGCTGGAGACGTACACCTGGAGGATCGTCTTCTGCTCGCCCTCCTTGGCCATGGCCAGCGCCGCCAGGAGCGGCGGGAACATGGAGAGCCCCAGGACGAAGATCCCCGGCCCGTAGAACTTCTTCGAGGAGAGCCCGGGGTTGTACCAGAGCCGGATCGCGGTCTGGACCGGGCCGGACTGCTGCGAGTCCGACGCGCGGAGGTTGTAGGCTCGCGCGATGCGGGTGGCATAGCCGGCGGCGAGCCGGGCGGAGTTCGCGTCCGACGCGTCGACCAGGAACTGGACGGGCGTCTCGACGCCCCGGGCGACGTCCCGGCCGAAGTGAGCCGGGATGATCAGCACGGCGCGCGCGGCGCTCGAGGTGAGCGCCTCCTCGGGCGGCCGGTCCACCGGCCAGGACACGAGCCGGAGGGAGATCGAGGTGCGGAAGGCGTCGAGAAACTGGCGCGACGCCGGCGAGCTGTCCAGGTCCTGCGCGACCACGGGCAGGTTCGCGACCCGCAAGGACAGGGCCGCGCTCATCAGCAGCAGCAGGACCACCGGCAGGACGAGGGCGAGCGCGAGGGTCCGCCAGTCGCGGGCGATCTGGATCAGCTCCTTGCGGGTCTGGGCCGCGATGCGTCTCACGGGGACCCTCAGCTCCGGGCAGCCGCCTGCCCGCGCGCGCGGGCCTGCTCGACGACCGCGATGAAGACGTCCTCCAGGGAGAAGCTCGCCTCGCGGGCATCGATCACGCGGACGCCCTGGCCCTCGAGCTCGCGTGTGATTCCACGCTTCGCCGTCTCGGCCTCGTCGTCGCTGATGACGTGCAGCCGGGCGCCGAACAGCGAGACGCGCCACCGCTCGCGACCGGCCTTGAGAAGGTCCGCCGCGCGCTGGGGCTGGTCGACGGTGAATTCCAGGAGATGCCCGGTCTGCCGGCTCTTGATCTCGCCCGGGCTGCCTTCGGCGACCAGCTGGCCGGCGGCCATGAATCCCAGGCGGTTGCACTGCTCCGATTCCTCCAGGTAGTGCGTGGTCACCAGGATGGCCGTGCCGGCGTCCGCGAGGCGGTTGATCAACCGCCAGAAGGCGCGCCGCGCGAGCGGATCGACGCCGGAGGTGGGCTCGTCCAGGAAGAGCACGCTGGGCTCGTGCATGATCGCGGCGCCGAACGCGACACGCTGCTTCCAGCCACCGGGCAGGCTCCCCGTGACCTGGTGGCCTCGTCCCTCGAGGCCCGAGAACGCCAGGACCCAGCGAATCTTCTCCTCGCGCTCGCGGTCGGGGACCCCGTAGACGCCGGCGAAGAACTGGAGGTTCTCGCGGATCGACAGGTCGTCGTAGAGGGAGAACTTCTGGGACATGTAGCCGATGCGCTGGCGGACGTCCTCGGCGCGGAGGTCGCCGCCCTCGCCGGCCAGCCGCACCTCGCCGCCGCTGGGATCGAGCAGACCGCACAGCATCTTGATGGTGGTCGTCTTGCCGGCGCCGTTCGCCCCGAGGAGCCCGTAGATCTCGCCGTGCCGGATCTCGAGGCTGACGTCGTTCACGGCGACGAACGACCCGAACTCCTTCGTCAGGCCGCGGGCGCCGATGGCCACCTGACCGCGCAGGGCGGTGTGCGTGTGGTCGCGCCGGGAACGGAGCGCGCGCCGGCTCCTCGCCCAGCGCCCGCAGGTTCGCCACGAAGACGTTCTCGAGACTCGGCGCGTCGACCCGCGTGCCCACGACGCGAAGCCCGGCGGCCGCCAGCGAGGTGCGGAGACGGTCCTGCGCTCGGTCGGGGTCCGGGGCGAGGACGTCCAGGCGGTCACCGAAGCGCTGGACGTCGACGATCGCCTGGTCGGGGCCCGCGATCGCCGACAGCACGCGCTCGGCCTCGGCCAGATCGTCCGTGCGGACCTCGACGCGCCGGGCGCCAAGGGCCTGGCGTAGCTCGGCGGGCGTCCCGACCTGGCGCAGCTCGCCCTGGTGGATCAGGGCTACGCGCCGGCATCGTTCGGCCTCGTCCAGGTAGGGCGTCGCCACGAGGACGGTGAGGCCGCCGGCGGCCAGATGGGCGAGCGCGTCCCAGAACTCGCGCCGCGACACGGGATCGACGCCGGTGGTCGGCTCGTCCAGCAGCAGCGCCCGCGGCTCGGCGACGAGGGCGCACGCCAGCGAGAGCTTCTGCTTCATGCCGCCGCTCAGCTTTCCGGCTAGCCGGTCGACGAATCGGGTCAGGTCGAACATCTCGAGATACCGGTCGCCGCGCTCGGCGATGGCGGCCCGCGGCACCCGCCGCAGATCGCCCGCGTAGCGGAGGTTCTCGGCGACGGTGAGGTCGGGGTACAGGCTGAACGACTGGGTGAGATACCCGGTCTCCGATCGAGCCTCCCGCGCGGGGCGGTCGAAGACCTCGGCGACCCCCGCGCTCGCCTCCATGACGCCGGCGAGGATCTGGAAGGTGGACGTCTTGCCCGCGCCGTCTGGACCGATCAGGCCGAAGATCTCGCCCTCCGCGACCTCGAAGCTGATGCCGCGAACGGCCTCGACGGCGCCGTACCGCTTCCAGAGATCGCGCACGCGGAGGGCCGCGCTCGCCCGTCCGCTTGTCGTCACCGGCCCGGCCGCGCCCTCCGTCCTGACGTCGGCTGTCACCGCTTCCGGGCGGCGGGCCACTGGCTTCCCTCCACGAGGATCTCGCCGTCCGCCGGCATGCCCGGCTTGGCGAAGCCGACCGCCCCCTTGAGCCCGAGCTTCACGCCGACGACCTGCTTCACGCGGTCCTCCCGGAAGTAGGTGTTCTCGGGCGTGAAGGAGGCCTGGGGGTCGATCCGGGAGACGACCGCCTCGATCGGCGTGGTGGGCGCGGAGTCGAGGTAGACGCGGGCTGGCTGGCCGAGCTTCACTCGGCCGATCTGTCCCTCCGGGACGAAGCCGCGGAGGTAGACCTGAGCGAGGTCCACCAGCGTGACGATGGGGGTGCCCGCGGCCACGACCTCTCCCGGCTCGGCGGTCCGGGTGGCGACGGTGCCGCTGAAGGGCGCGATCACCTGGAGGTCCGCCCGGTTGGCGCGAGCCTCGTCGAGCGAGGCGCGGGCGCGGCCGGCGTCGGCCTGGGCGGCGGCGATCTGCGCCTCCTGCTGGAGGATCTGTGCCTGGACGGCGGCGACCTGCGACGTGCGGATGGCGGGGTTCTGGAGACTCGCCTGGGCCGCCGTGAGGGCGCCTCGCGCCGCCTCGACCTGGCGCCGGTTGGCGTTCACGATGGCGCGCTGGCTCTCCTCGTTGGTCTGCGCCCGCTTGGCCTCCTGTGCCGAGACCAAGCCGCCCTGGTGGAGCTTGGTGAATGCCTCGCGATCCCACTTGGCCTGCTCGTAGGTCGCCTCGGCCTGCGCCAGCTGCGCCTCGGCGGCCGCCAGCCTGGCCTCCGCCTCCCGGACGCGCCCTTCCGCGTCGGCCTTGGCCTGCTCGACGGCCAGCTGGCTCTGACGGAGCTGCTCGCGGAGGATGGCGATCTGGCGGCGCGCGAGGTCGACCTGAGCCTCGGCCTGGGCGACCGCGGCTTCAGCCTGCTGCTCCCGCGCGCGAATCTGCTGGTCGTCGAGCACCGCCAGGACCTGGCCCGCTTCCACCGGATCTCCCTCGCGGACGCGAACCTCGCGGAGCCTCCCGCTGGTCTTGGCCGCGACCGCGGAGTCGTCGCCCTCGATCCGCCCGCTCAGGGCGACCATCTCCCGCGGCGGCGCGGGGCGGCCGAACAGCACATACCACGCGGCGAGCGCGACCAGGGCCGCAAGCACGAGCACGATGGCGATCCGACGGCCGCGGCGCGCGCGGGAGTGCATCGGCGCGGCCGGCGGGGCGGATGCCGGGCGAGGCGCGGAGCCGCCGTCGGGCCGAGGCGGCGCGTCCGGCGGTCTCGGATGTTGATCCGACGACCGCGTCGTCACGGCATCCCGGGTCTCGTCGGGCGTCATGGACCGGCTCCGCTCGCGCGCAGCGTGGTCGACGGCCGGGCGTCGGCCGCCAGGCCACGCGCGATGAGCTCCTGGACGTGTCGAACGTACTCGGCGGCGGGTCGCGGCCGCAGCGGGGGATCCGTGGCACCGGCCAGCCGCTCCCGGAACGGAGCCGTGGCGAAGAAGAAGAGGAGGCTCCCTACCAGGCTCAGGTGGGTGAACATCGGATCGACCGGGCGCAGCGTGCCGTCGCGCACACCGTGCTCCACGATCCGCCGGACCGCCCCCAGGACCCGCATCAGGTACGGCACGATCTCGGCCGCCACGTGGGCGCCGCCCGCCAGCACCTCCCGCAGCATCATGGCGGGGAAGTGAGGCCGTCCCGTGGCCATCTCACCGACCAGCGCCACGAACTCCCGCAGCTGCTCCGGCGCTGGTCGATTCGACGCGGCGACGTGCTCGACGCGGTCGACGATCTCGGAGAACGTGGAGGTCATGATCGTCAGGTAGAGCTTGTGCTTGCCCCCGAAGTGGTAGTTGATGAGCGCCTTGGTGACGCCGGCGCGCTGCGCGATCTGCTCCACGGAGACCCCGTCGAAGCCGCGCGCGGCGAAGAGCTGAGTCGCGGCGCCCAGCAGGTCATGACGGGTTGCCTGGCCGTCGCGGCCGCGGCGCTGTCGCGGAGTCCGTGCTCGAGCCTGTTTCTTCTTGTCCATATGTTTTAAACGATCGTATAGGACACACGGTAGCCACGCTCAAGGGCGGTGTCAACCTCCGGGGCGACCCCGGCAGGCTTCCGATGGCGGGCGACCGTCGGCGCGGACCGTGGTGCTGGTCCGGATCCTGCGGAGGCCCGTCACAAACTCCTCGCTCGCTCTGAGGTAGGGTGGTAGTCACGAGGTCGCGGCCGGGTCGTAAGTCGTCGACGCAATGATTCTCGTGCCCGGCGTCCCGAGGACCAAGTGAGTCCTGCGCCGAGGCGCATGGGGGCCGGTTGGGTCGTCGAGGACCGGTGAACGAGAGCACGACGCGGAAGGAGAAGCATCGATGAGGGTGACCCAGGGGGACAAGGCGGCCCGCTTCCGCGAGCTCCACGCGAGCCCCGGAGCATTCATCATTCCCAACCCGTGGGACGCGGGGTCCGCGCGGGTCCTGGCAGGGCTCGGCTTCGTGGCGCTGGCGACGTCGAGCGGAGCCTCGGCGGGCACGCTGGGGCGGCGGGACGGGCGGGTGAGCCGCGAGGAGGCCCTGGCGCACGCGAAGGCCATCGTCGAGGCGACGGACCTGCCGGTCTCGGCCGACCTCGAGAAGGGGTTCGGCGATTCGCCGGAGGTGGTGGCGGAGACGGTGCGCCTGGCCGCGGGAGTCGGGCTCGTCGGCTGCTCGATCGAGGACGCGACCGGAGACCCGGCGCGGCCGCTCTACGAGTTCGGCCAGGCGACGGAACGGGTCGCGGCCGCGGTGGAGGCGGCCCGTGGCCTCCCGTTTCCGTTCGTGCTGACGGCCCGCTCCGAGAACTTCCTCCGGGGCAATCCGAGCCTCGACGACACGATCCGGCGCCTCCAGGCCTTCGAGCGCGCCGGCGCGGACGTGCTGTTCGCTCCGCTCTTGCCGGACCTCGCCGCCGTCCGGGAGGTATGCCGGGCGGTCTCGAAGCCCGTCAACTTCATGGCCGGCATCAAGGGGAAGTCGTTCACCGTGGCCGAGCTCGCGGCGGTCGGCGTGAAGCGCGTCAGCCTCGCCAGTTCGCTGTACCGGATGGCCATGACGGGGCTCGTGACCGCAGCCCGAGAAGTGAAGGACCGGGGTAGCTTCGGCTATCTCGACGAGTGCCTGCCGACCGGGGACCTGATCGCCCTCATGGGAGCCTGACGTCGGCCCTGTCGCACGAAGGGGGAGTCTTGGCCGTCATGATGCCGAGCAGGATGAAGAGCGCGACGATGATGGCCCCGGAGGCCGAGTTGACCTGGTCTCCACCTGCCGGGGCCGGAGCAGGATCGCACCCGCGCGCGGGCGGCATGCCCGCGCATGCCGCCAGCTGGAGGCAGACGAGAACGATCGCGATCGCGCGCATGGCACTCTCCTCTCGGCGACGCCACGTGAGGAGAGCAACCGGGGTGCCCGAGCCGAAGGTCGATCACGGCGGGCACATCGTCAGGGTAAACGGCCGGGCGGCGGACGGGTGGGGCACCCAGATCGGGGAAACGCCGTCACCGGATCGCGAGCGCCGGCGGTTTGACACCGTGGTCGGCGCTCTCTAGCATGCATCGGTGGCCGCGCGAGACCCGGGATCGGACCCGAGGATCGGGAGCGCGGAGAAACGGAGCAGGAGCCCATGCGCAATCGAGCTGAGGTCGTCATCGTCGGATCCGGCGGATTCGGCGCCAGCACCGCCTACCACCTGGCCCGCCGAGGGGTCCGGGACGTCATCCTGCTCGACCGCTACGAGCTCGGATCGCAGACCTCCCCCCGGGCCGCCGGGCTCACGTCCAAGGTCGCCGGATCCGAGCTCATGGTGAAGCTCGTCAACGAGGCGGTCGAGACGCTGGCGGCCTTCGAGAGCGTGACGGGGCGCTCCCTTCGGTTCCACCGCGTCGGCGCGATGCGGGTGATCCTGAGCGCGGAGGGAGAGGCGCGCATGCGCCGGAACGCGGCGCTCGCCCAGTCCTTCGGGGTCAAGGTGGAGTTCCTGTCCGCTGACGAGGCCGAGCGGCGCGCGCCGCACTTCCGCGCCGCCGGGGCCCGCGCGATTCTCTTCTCGCCGGAGGACGGCTATTTCCATCCGCCGCTCGTCGCCCGGGAGTTCGCCGCCGCGGCCGGCGAGATGGGAGTAACGCTCGCGCCGGGCACGGCCGTGACCGGGTTCCTGCACGAGCATGGGCGGATCCGGGGCGTTCAGACCGCGCAGGGGACGATCGAGAGCCCGGTGGTGGTCGACGCGGCGGGGGCGTGGTCGCGCCTGCTGGCCGACGAGGTCGGCGTGCGCGTTCCTCTCGTGCCTACCCGTCACCAGCTGTTCATTACCGACCCGATCCCGGGGATCGAGCCCCATCACCCGATCGTGCGCATCCACGAGCCGAGCGTGTACACGCGACCGGAGCAGGGCGGGCTCATGCTCGGCGGGTACGAGGACCATCCGCTCCAGGTGGACATGCGGAAGGAGCCGGAAGGGTTCCAGGTACGGGACCTGCCGCTCGACGTCGACGTGCTGTGGGGGCTGGCCCGCGAGGTGGCCGCGCACTTCCCCGTGCTGAAGGGCGCGAAGCTCCACGAGCATCGCGGCGGACTCCCGACCATCTCTCCGGACGGCGAGCACATCGTCGGCCCGGTGGCGACGCTGGGCGGCTTCTACATCGCGTCGGCGTGCAACGTCGGGGGCCTCTCCATCTCCGCCTCGGTCGGCCGCGCCCTCGCGGACCTGATCGTGGACGGCTCCTCCAAGCCGGATCTGGGGGGGATGTCGGTCGAACGCTTCCGCGGCCGCGATCTCGACGAGGATGCGCTCCGGGAGGCGTGCGCGAACGCCTACGCCCGGAAGTACACGAAGGCCTAGCGCGCGGGCCTCGCCACCGCGCGCCGGACCGCGTCCAGCGTCGCCTCGACCGGGACGGCGGAGCCGAACCAGCTGCCGATGGCGCGGCCGTCCTTGAGGCCGTGGCTCGTCAGGACGCACACCACGCGGCTCCCTGGCGCGAGGGCGCCCATCTCCACCAGTTTCCGCGCTCCGGCCAGGGCGGCGGCCGATGCGGGCTCGCAGTAGATCCCTTCGCGCCCGGCGAGGTCGAGCAGGGCTTGGCGGATCTCGCCGTCGGTCACGGCGACCGCGGTGCCGCCAGTCTGCCGGACGCTCTCGTAGGCGTGGTGGCCGGTCACCCGATGGGTGATCGGGAGCGCGATGTTGGGCCGCACGGCGTCGAGAGGGCTCATCACGGCGTCACCGCGCCGGAGAGCCTCCACCATCGGATCGGCCCCGGCCGGCTGGACCGCCACGATCCGCGGCACGCTGGTCGTGAATCCGAGCCGCCGGAGCTCGTCGAACCCCTTCCAGATCCCGAAGAGATTCGTGCCCGTGCCGGCCGGGACCACGACGCACTCCGGCGGGTCCCAGCCGAGCTGCTCCGCGATCTCGAAGGCCGTGGTCTTGTCGCCCTCCGCCTGGTACGCGGGCAGGTCGTGCATCCACGTCCAGCCGAGCTCCCGCGTGAGGGCCGCCGCCAGGCGGGTGAGCGCCAGGACCGACGCTTCGGGGCACAGGACCGTCGCCCCGTACGCGCGCATCTGGCCCAGCTTCTCGAGATTGACCTGGAGGCCCGCGCTGACGCCGCCCGAGGCCAGGAGGAAGATCACGGCGGGAAGGCCGGCGCGGGCGGCGGCGGCGGCCATCGCCGAGCCGATGTTCCCGGACGTCATGCACGCCAGCGTGCGCGCTCCGAGGGCCTGAGCGACGCTCGCCGCGACGCCGATCGGCCGGTCCTTGAACGAGCCCGTCGGGTTCTGGCCCTCGACCTTCGCGAGAAGCCTCACCGGCAGGCTCCCGTCGAGACGCGTCAGCGGCACGAGCCGGGTGCCGCCGGCCCCCACGTCGATGCGGCAGGCTGGATCGGCGACGGGGAGGAGCTCGGCCCACTTCCAGAGCCCGGACGGGCGGGACCGGAGCCGGTCACGGTCCATGGAGCGCCGGAGCGCGTCGAGGTCGTACTCGACGGCCAGGGTCTGGCTCAGCGAGCTGTCCTCGATCGAAGGAGCATCGAGGCCCGTCAGGCACGACGAGCACGCCGCGCGGGCCAGGAGAGGGTACCGGGCGCCACAGCGAACGCACACGAGGCCGACCGCGAACGTGTCCACCCCTTCGTCCCGCGCCAGGATACTACGCGCCGGATACGAGACCGGCCCCGGCCTCGGTTCCAAAGCCGTGCTAAGGTCCTGGCTGTGCCCCGGGATTCCCGCAGGCGTCCTCTAGCCGGAGAGCGAGCTGCCCCATGACGACCGAGCCGACCGCCACCGCGTCCCTTCCGGGACGCGTCGTCCGCGATGACGTCGTGCCGCCGGGCGAGGGATGGGACGGCGTGGTGAAGCAAGGCCAGATCATCCGCATCGTCGACCAGGCAGGCAAGCAGGGCGTCGACTTCCTCTGCTACGCCGCCGCCAACCACGAGGAGCGGTACCACGCGGCCAACACCATGAAGAAGGCCCGGACCATCCTCCTCACCACGGGACACGTGCTGTACTCCGACGTGGCGCGGCCGATGCTCACGATCGTGGCCGACACGTGCGGCCGCCACGACACCATCGGAGGATGCTGCAGCGCCCCGAGCAACTTCATGATGTACGGCGTCGAGGACGTTCCGGGGTGCCGGGAGACCTTTCTCCGCCTGCTGGGCCGCCACGGGATGGGGCGTCGGGACATCGTGGCCAACCTCAACCTCTTCTCGAACGTGCCGGTGGGCCCGGACGGGAAGCTCGCCGAGACGGTGTTCGTCGACGGGCTCTCGCGGGCGGGGGACCACGTCGACCTCCGCGCCGAGATGGACGTCCTCGTCCTGATCTCGAACTGCCCGCAGGTCAACAATCCCTGCACGGGGCTCGATCCGACGCCCGTCCGGGTGGCCGTCTGGCAGCCCTGATGTCTGGACCTCAGGATCTACGGCGTAACATGCCGACTTTACGGATGAACCTCGCTTCGTGAGCAGGTCATTGGCCGGATGAGCCGTCGTCGACGCTACGCGATCGTCGGGACCGGCTCGCGCGCGAGCCTCTACATCGACGGGATCAGCGGGACCTACCGGGAGACGGCCGAGCTGGTGGCCCTCTGCGACCTGAGCCAGGCCCGGATGGACTGGCACAACCGGCGGCTCGTGGCCCAAGAGGGCGGCGCGCTGCGGCCCACGTATCCAGCCGAGAGCTTCGACCGCATGATCGCCGACACCGCGCCCGACACGGTCATCGTCACGACGGTGGACGCGACGCACCACCAGTACATCGTGCGGGCGATGGAGCTCGGCCGCGACGTGATCACCGAGAAGCCGATGACGACGGACGCGGAGAAGATGCGGGCCATCTTCGACGCGATCGCGCGCACGGGGCGCTCGCTCAGGGTCGCCTTCAACTATCGCTACGCGCCGGCGTACACGACGTTCCGCCGCCTGATGATGGACGGCGTGGTGGGCCGCCCGCTCCTGGTCGACTTCTCCTGGCTCCTCGACACGCAGCACGGCGCCGACTACTTCCGGCGCTGGCACCGCGAGCGGAAGCACTCGGGCGGGCTGCTCGTGCACAAGGCCACCCATCACTTCGACCTCGTCAACTGGTGGATCGACGCCTATCCGCGCGAGGTCTTCGCGCTGGCGGGGCTCGGGTTCTACGGGCGGGCGAATGCCGAGGCGCGGGGAGAGTCGTACTCCTACGCGCGCTACACCGGGAGCGAGGCGGCCCGGTCCGATCCCTTCGCCCTGTTCCTCGACCGGAGCGCGGCGCTCCGCGGCCTCTACCTGGAGGCCGAGACGGAGAGCGGGTACATCCGGGACCGGAACGTGTTCGGCGAGCCGATCACCATCGACGACACGATGGCGGTGACGGCGCGCTACCGGAACGGCGCGCTCCTGTCCTACTGCCTGGTCGCCTATGCGCCCTGGGAGGGTCTGCGGGTCGCCGTGACCGGCGACCGAGGCCGGCTCGAGATGGACATCGTGGAAAACGTCACGCACCTGATGCAGGACTCGGAGCGGGCGAGGGCGAGCAAGGGCGCGTTCAAGGGCGCGCGGATCAGCGTTCACCCGATGTTCGGCGCGGCGTACGAGGTCGACGTGCCCTCCGGGGAGGGCGGCCACGGTGGGGCGGACCCGGTGATGCTGGAGCAGCTCTTCTCGCCGTCCCCGCCCCCCGACCCCTACCACCGGGCGGCGTCCCACATCGACGGCGCGGCCTCGCTCCTGGTCGGGTTCGCGGCCAACGAATCGATCCGGACCGAGCGGCTCGTGCGCACCGACGATCTCTTCCGGCTTCCCGAGCGGCTGCCGGCCGGGCGGGCGACCGGCTCTTGACAAGGTGCGCCCGGAAGTGACCGAGTAAAGGTATGCGCTCCAGGCCTACGAAGCGTCCCCAGACATCATAGAAAGCGAGGCCATCGCCATGCGTGGGCACGTCGGTCGGATCGTCGCGTGCATGACCGTGATCGTCGGCCTTTGGCTGACCGGCGCGGTCCACACCCCCGCCGTCGCCCAGTCGGGCGGCGCCCCCGCCGAGCTGCGCGTCGCCTGGTGGGGCTCGCAGGACCGGCACAACCGGACGATCAAGGCGATCGAGCTGTTCCAGAAGAAGTACCCCAACATCAAGGTCACCTACGAGTTCGCCGGGTGGGGCGACTACTGGACCAAGATGACCACCCAGGCGGCCGGCCGGAACCTGCCCGACGTGATGCAGCAGGACTACGCCTACATCAGCGAGTGGACCTCGCGCGGCCTGATCGCGCCCCTCGACGACTACGTCAAGAGCGGCGTCATCGACGTTCGCGACGTGTCCGAGGCCGCCCTGAAGGGCGGGATCGTGAACGGCAAGCTCGTCGCCGTCAACCTCGGGTCGAACTCCCAGTGCTGGGTGCTCGACGTCGACGCCTTCAAGAAGGCCGGGGTCGAGCTGCCGGCGGCGAACTGGAGCTGGAGCGATTTCGAGAAGGTGTCCGTGGCGCTCCAGCAGAAGCTCGGGATGTGGGGCATGGGCTCCCAGACGTGGGACAACCAGCTGTGGGGCGCCGTGTACCTCTCGGCCGGACAGTGGCGATACACGGCCGATGGCAGCAAGATCGGCTACGAGAGCGACAAGCCGTTCGTCGACTACCTCGGCATGCTGCTCCGCCTCCAGAAGGCCAACGCCGTGGTCCCGCGCGCCGACGAGATGGCCAGCTTCAACCAGGAGACCAGCGTGGAGCTGACGCCGATCGTCACGCGGAAGGCCGCGATGGCGTACTTCTGGAGCAACCAGATCGTGGCGGTCTGGAAGGCAGCCGGCGGGGACGAGCGCAACTTCGTCCTGCATCCGCTGCCGCGGGTGCCGGGCGGGAAGTCGGCGAACTTCATCAAGCCATCGCAGTTCTTCAGCGTGACGACCCAGGCCAAGCAGCCCAAGGAAGCCGCGATGTTCATCGACTTCGTCACGAACTCGATCGAGGCGAACGACGTGCTCCTGGCGGAGCGCGGCGTGCCGATCTCGAACAAGGTGCAGAAGGCCCTGGCGCCGAAGCTGGGGCGCTCGCAGGCCGAGATGTTCGCGTATCTCGAGCGGGTGAGCAAGGATGTCCAGCCGATCCCGCCGCCCGATCCGCCGGGGCATGCGGACATCGTCAAGAACGTCTACAACCCCCAGGTGATCGACCCGGTCGCCTACGGGAAGCTCGAGCCCGACAAGGCGGCCGCGCTCCTGCGGCAGGAAGCCAACGCCATTCTCGCGAAGGCGAAGCGGTAGCGCGGCTCGGCGGAGTGACCGGGGCGCGGCGGGCGGCGAGGAGGCCCGCCGCGTCCGGGCGAAGCCCGAACGGTAGAGGATGAGCCGAGCGCCGGCCACGTCGATTCCGGGAGACGGGCTCCTCGAGCCCGCCGTCAGCGCGGAGCGCGCCGCCGGGCGTCGCGCGCGCATCCGCGCCCGCAACCTGGCGGGCTACGCGTTCATCACGCCCTGGCTGATCGGCTTCATCGGTTTCACCTTGCTCCCCATGGGCGCGTCGCTGTACCTCGCGTTCACCGACTACGACATCCTGACCCCGCCGCGGTGGGTCGGCCTCGAGAACTTCCAGCGGATGTTCACGCAGGACCGCCGGTACCTCCAGTCGGTCAGCGTGACCCTCTTCTACGTCGCGGTGGCGGTGCCGCTCCGCCTCGCGTTCGCGCTCGGGCTGGCGATGCTGCTGAACACGCAGCGACGCGGCTTGAGCGTGTACCGCGCGGCCTACTACGCCCCGTCGATCGTGGCCGGGAGCGTGGCCGTCGCCCTCATGTGGCGGCAGGTGTTCGGGACCCAGGGCGTCGTGAACGCCGTGCTCTCGCTCGTGGGCGTGCCGCGGGTGAGCTGGCTCGGTCATCCGGACTACGCCATCTGGACCCTGATCACGCTCGCGGTCTGGCAGTTCGGGTCGCCGATGCTGATCTTCCTGGCGGGCCTCCGGCAGATCCCGGCGGAGCTCTACGAGGCGGCGGCCATCGACGGCGCGGGCTCGTGGTCGCGCTTCTTCCGGATCACCCTCCCGCTGCTCTCGCCGGTGACCTTCTTCAACCTGGTGATGCAGACGATCACGGGCTTCATGGTGTTCACCCAGGCGTTCATCGTCACGGGCGGGGGACCCATGGACACCACGCTCTTCTACGCCCTGTACCTCTACCGGCGGGCGTTCGAGAGCTTCCAGATGGGGTACGCGTCGGCGATGGCCTGGGTCCTCCTCCTGGCGGTCGCCCTCTGCACCGCCCTCCTGTTCAAGACCTCGGGGCGATGGGTCTTCTACGAGGCGAAGGAGGGCCGGTGACGGGCAGGGCCGGCTCCCCGCGTCGCTGGCGAGAGCTCTGGCGGACCGCTTCTCTACCACGGCGCGGTCGGGCGCGCTCGGGTTCGTGATGCTCTATCCGATCCTCTGGCTCTTCGCCAGCTCGTTCAAGGGCCCCTCCGAGGTCTGGGCCGACGTGATGTCGCTGATCCCGCGCCAGTTCACGCCGCAGAACTACGTGAACGGCTGGGCGGGGTTCGGCGGGATCACGTTCGCGACGTTCTACAAGAACTCCCTGATCTACGCCGGGCTGGGCACGGTGGCCGCGGTGCTGTCGTCGGCGGTGGTGGCCTACGGATTCGCCCGCATCCGGTTCGCCGGCCGCGGGTTCTGGTTCACGTGCATGCTCCTGACGCTGATGCTGCCGTACCAGGTCGTGATCATCCCGCAGTACGTCTTCTTCACGAAGCTGAACCTCGTGAACACCTTCTACCCGCTGCTCCTCCCGCGGTTCTTCGGCATGGCCTTCTTCATCTTCATGATCATGCAGTTCATCCGGGGCATTCCGAAGGAGCTGGACGAGGCGGCGGAGATCGACGGCTGCAGCCAGTTCGGCATCTTCGTTCCGGATCATCCTGCCGCTGATCCGTCCCGCGCTGATCACCGCGACCATCTTCTCCTTCTACTGGACGTGGGAGGACTTCCTGACGCCGCTCGTGTACCTGAACGAGCCGAAGCTCTACACGATCTCGGTCGCCCTCCGGTCCTTCGCCGACGCGTCGGGCGCCACGGACTGGGGGGCGATCTTCGCGATGTCCGCGCTGTCGCTGGTGCCGGTGCTCCTTGTGTTCATCGTGTTCCAGCGGTTCCTGGTCCAGGGCATCAGCACCACCGGGATGAAGGGCTAGCGCGGGGGTCAGACTTTGCCTTCCAGACATTCCTGGGTGCGGCGTGTCGGACGTTGTCCGGAAGGGAGAGTCTGACCCCGATGCGACGCGCCGCGGAGGCCGCCATGCCCCCGCCCGTCCGGTTCGGGGTCATCGGGGTCAACCACAACCACATCTACGCCCAGACCGACCTCCTGGTCCGGGCCGGCGCCGAGCTCGCGGGATTCTTCGCGGAGGAGGGCGATCTGGCGGCGGAGTACCAGCGCCGGTACCCGCAGGCGCGGCGGGCGGGCAGCCGGCGCGAGATCCTCGAGGACCCGCGGATCCACCTGATCGTGAGCGCCGCCATCCCGAGCGAGCGGGGCCCGCTCGGCGTCGAGGCGATGCGCCACGGCAAGGACTACATGAGCGACAAGCCGGCGTTCACGACGCTCGAGCAGCTGGCCGAGGCGCGCCGTGCCCAGGCGGAGACCGGGCGGATCTACTCCGTCTGCTTCAGCGAGCGCTTCGAGAACGCGGCCACCGTGCGGGCGGGGGAGCTCGTGAAGGCCGGCGCCATCGGCAAGGTCGTCCAGACCGTGGGGCTCGGGCCGCACCGTCTGAACCGAGGGTCGCGGCCGCCATGGTTCTTCAAGCGCGCGCAGTCCGGCGGCATCCTCGCGGACATCGCCTCCCACCAGATGGACCAGTTCCTGTTCATGACCGGCTCGACAGAGGCCGAGGTGGTGGCGGCCCAGGTGGCCAACTGGAACTTTCCCCAGTGGCCGGAGTTCGAGGACTTCGGGGACGTCGTCCTGCGTGGCAACGGGGGCACCGGGTACGCGCGGGTCGACTGGTTCACGCCGGACGGCCTCAGCACCTGGGGCGACGGCCGGCTCGTGATCCTGGGGACCGACGGGTACATCGAGCTCCGGAAGTACGTCGACATCGCCGGGCGCCCCGGCGCGAGCCACCTGTTCCTGGTGGACGGGAAGAGCGCGCGCCACGTGGACGCGGCCTCGGGCGACCTGCCGTACGGCCGCCAGCTCCTGGCCGACATCGTCGACCGGACGGAGACCGCGATGTCCCAGGCCCACTGCTTCCTGGCGTGCCGGCTCGCGCTCGAGGCACAGGCGAAGGCCGTGCGTCTGAGCGGGGCGAGCGCGCCGGCCGCGCCAGCCCCGCCGGAGCGCCCGTCCCGGACCGCGGGCGGCCGATCGCGCTGACCGATGGCGGCACGGCTCCGGGTGGGCGTCGTCGGCTGCGGGATCGGCCGGCAGCACCTCGACGCCTACCAGACCCTGCCGGAGCTCTTCGAGGTCGCGGCGCTCTGCGACGTCGACCCGGCGAAGGCGCGCGAGACGGCGGCGGCGTATTCCATCGGGCGCGTCTTGACCGACCTCGATTCCCTCCTGCGTCTGGACGATCTCGACGTGGTCGACCTGTGCACGCCGCCCTATCTCCACGCGACGCAGACGCTCCAGGCCCTCGAGGCCGGCAAGCACGTGATCTGCGAGAAGCCCCTCTGCGGCTCCCTCGAGGACGCGGACCGGGTGGCCGCCGCCGAGAAGCGATCGAGCCGCCGCGTGATGCCCATCTTCCAGTACCGCTACGGCCACGGCATCCAGAAGCTCCGGCTCCTCGTCGACCAGGGGGTCACGGGCCGTGCATACCTGACCACGGTGGAGACCGCCTGGCGACGCCGGCCGGCCTACTACGCGGTGCCCTGGCGCTCCCGGTGGGCCACGGAGCTGGGCGGGCCCGTGGTCAATCTCGCCATTCACGCGCACGACCTGGTCGGCTACGTGCTGGGGCCCGTTCGAACCGTGTTCGCGCACCTCACGACGCTCGTGAACCCGATCGAGACGGAAGACTGCGGCGTCGTCTCGCTCGAGATGGCTGACGGCTCCTTGTGCACGCTCGCTCTCACCACCGGATCGGCTCATGAGATCAGCCGGCACCGCTTCTGCTTCGCCAACCTGAGCGCCGAGAGCAACACCGCCCCGTACCGGAGCACCCACGAGCCGTGGACGTTCACGGGCGACACCCCGGAGATCGATGAGCGCATCGCGGCGACGCTGGCGCGGTTCGAGCCGAGACCGCAAGGCTTCGCGGGCCAGTTCTCGCGCTTCCACCAGGCCCTCGAGTCGGGGGCGGAGCTCCCGGTCACGCTCGCGGACGCCCGCGCGTCGCTCGAGCTGATCACGGCGATCTACCATTCCGCCCGGACCCGGGCGCCGGTCGGACTGCCACTCGACGCCGGGCACCAGCTCTACGGTGGCTGGCAGCTGGGTCCCGGCCGCTGACCGGACCTTCACGGTCACGGTGCTCTCGAATCACCCTCGACCGCGAACCGGAGCGTCCAGCGCTCCAGCGCTCCCCGCAGCCCGTAGGGGCGCGCGGGGAGTCGGAGGCTGGTGCAGGGCCGCCTCACACTGTCGGCGATGAGCACGCGCGTCTTCCTCCTCTCGCCCGCGCACTGCGGGGGAGAGCGAGCCCAGCTGGTCCTCCGTGAGCAAGCGCGCTTCGATCTGGCCAGTCGGCTCCGCGAGCGCAAGGGCGCTCCGCTGGGCGAGGTCTTCAGCTTCATGAGCGGCCTCTACTTCCGGGGGAAGCTCGCCTACGCGCGCTCGTTCGCGCGGCCGGCGGCTGGGGTGTCCGGTGTCATGGTGATCACGCCGTGCCAGGGGCTGCGCTCGCCGGACGTACGCGTGGGCCGGCCGATCCTGCGGCGCTACGCCGGCGTCGACATCGACGCGGCGGATCCCCGGTACCGCCGGCCACTCATGCGAGACGCGCGCGCGCTCGCGATGGCCCTGGGGGGCGACGCCTCCTGGCAAGTCGTGCTCCTGGGAAGCGTGGCGAGCGGGAAGTATGTGGAGCCCCTGATGGAGGTCTTCGGAGAGCGCCTCGTCTTCCCGTCGGAGTTCGTGGGGCGGGGCGACATGAGCCGCGGGGGGCTCCTGCTCCGGTGCGTCGCCGACGGCCGCGAGCTCGACTACGTGCCGATGGCCGGCGCCGTCCGTCGCGGACCCCGGCCCGCGCGGCTCACGCCGCGTCCGGGCATCTATGCGGCCGCGACGCGGCTGTCGCCGCTCGGGTGAGCCGGGTCAGGGCGCCGAGATCTTCGAGCCGTTCCGCCACCGGCGCCAGCCGCGGCGGATTTGCCGGAACCAGCCGACGACCGGCCGGACCACCGGGTGCTGAGGTCCCAGCACCGCGACGCCGGCCATCAGGAGCGGCACGCCCGGGATGACCGGAAACACCAGGCCGAGAAGCCCCACCACGACGAGAAGAACGCCGCCGATCGACCGCAGGCGGGCCACGATCGGGTTTCGAGGAGTGCTCCGGCGGGGTCGGCGCGGCACCAGGAAGCGCATTCAGCGAGTCGATTGGGCAATGGCGGTGCCCACTTGGCCGCGCTCCGCTGCCGCGTCACCGTGTCGCGGCCGAGTCGTCGGCAGCCGTGTGCTACGCTCATGAGCGTGAAGGGGAGTTCCACGGACGACCTCCCCCAGTTCGCAAGCGGGAGGTCCCACCCGGTGCGCCGTTTCACGCGTCTCGCGTCGCTTCTCCTCGTGGCGTTCGTCCTGGTCCCGGCCGCTACCCTGGACGTGGAGTCGGCGGGGCTGGAGCGGAAGCCGACTCATCATCTCAGCCACGGTTACCGGAATCTCGATGACGACTACCGCTACGGGATGGGCGTCCGCGTGCGCCACTTCATTCTGGCAGGCCTCGCTCCGCGGCGGCCGATGGGAACGGCGCTGGCGGTCCTCCCGAACGACGGGGCCGAGATCCGCGCCAACGGGATGCATCCGACCGCCACCTGGGTCGGCCACTCCACGTTCCTGGTCCAGCTCGACGGGGTCAACATTCTGACTGACCCCATCTGGAGTGACCGAGCGAGTCCGGTCGGCTTCGCCGGGCCTCGCCGCCTCGTCCCACCGGGTCTCGCCTTCGCCGACCTCCCGCCGATCCACGCGGTCGTGATCTCCCACGATCACTACGACCACCTCGACGCGCCGACGGTGGACCGCCTGGCCCGCGAGCACCGGCCGTGGTTCTTCGTGCCGCTGGGGCTCGGCGAGTGGTTCAGGGAGCGGGGGATCACCCAGGTGGTCGAGATGGACTGGTGGGACAGCGTCGACTTCCGGGGGCTGACGGTGGTGTGCACGCCGGCCCAGCACTCTTCCGGGCGCACGCTCACCGATCAGTACCACCGGCTCTGGTCCTCGTGGGTCGTCCGCGGCCAGTCCAAGCGCTTCTTCTTCGCCGGGGACACGGGCTACGACCCTCGATTCAAGGCTATCGGGGAGCGCCTGGGGCCCATCGACCTGGCGACCATCCCGATCGGCGGCTACGACACGTTCCCGCACGGCCACCCGAACCACGTCAACCCGGAAGAGGCGGTCAAGGTCTTCGAGGACGTCCGGGGTCGGCTGCTCGTTCCCATGCACTGGGGAACGTTCGCCATGAACCGCGAGCCCTTCCGGGAGCCGCCGGATCGGCTCCTGCGGGAAGCGCGCCAGCGCGGCGTCGAGGATCGAGTCGCCGTCCTGAGTCCCGGCCAGACCATTCCCTGGTAGGCGGTTTCCTCGCCCGAGGCCGCCGGCGCGGAGCGGGCCGCCGGCGCTCAGAGGTTGCTCTCGAAGGGGATGGCGAGCAGCTCGAATAGACGCCCCTTCGCGCTCCGGTCCTTCCAGGCCTCGAGATCGATCCGCTCGGAGTAGACGAGATCCTCCCGGAAGACCTTCTCCAGCTGGGCGGCGAACTCCCGGTCGTAGGCCACGAGGTTGAGCTCGTCGTTGAGCCTGAAGGAGCGGTAGTCGAGGTTCGTGCTTCCCACCGTCGCCCAGATCCCGTCGATGACGATGGTCTTGGCGTGGAGGAGGGCCGCGGAGTACTCGTGGATCCGGATGCCCGCCTCCAGCAGCCGCCCGAACTGCCGGCGCCCCGCGTGGCGCACGAGCGGGTGATCGCTGGTGCCGGGCACGAGGAAGGTGATCTCGACGCCACGCTTGGCCGCCTGGACCAGCGTCTCGATCATCTGCTCGTCCAGCAGCACGTACGGGTTGGTGATGCGGATCGAGCGCTGAGCCGAGGACAGGGCCAGGAGGAAGGTCGTGTACATGGCGTAACTGCCGCCGAGAGGGCCGCTCCGGATGATCTGGGCGTGCACCTTCCCCTTGGGAGGCGTCGGGGCGGGGAAGTAGTCCGCGCCGCCCAGGACCTTCCCGGTCGCCTCGACCCAGTTCTCCGCGAAGGCGCCCTGGAGGTAGTCGACCACCGGCCCTTCGACCTGGACGTCCGTGTCTCGCCAGTGGTCACGGACCCGTCCGTTACCCATCCACTTGCTGCTGACGCCGGAGCCGCCGGTGAAGCCGACGCGCCCGTCGACGACCAGGATGCGCCGGTGGTTCCGGTTGTTGGCGCGCTGGAGCCCCAAGGGCCCGATCGGCCGGAACGACACGACCTCGCAGCCGGCCTTGGCCATCAGCTCGGTGTACTCCTTGGGCATCGAGAGCGTGCCGACGCTGTCGAGGAGGATGTGGGCCCGGACCCCGGCGCGACAGCGGTCGGCCATGGCCTCGGCGAGATCGCGGGAGATCGGCCCGTCCTCATAGCTGTACTGGGCGTACGTGATCGTGGTCCTGGCTTTCCGGATGGCGTCCAGGATCGCCGGATAGATCTGCTCGCCGTTCAGGAGGAGCTTGAGCCGGTTACCGCCGACGATCGGTGCCTGCGCATGCGCCTCGATCGTCGGGAAGAACGAAGGTTCGCCGAGATTCAGCGCCGGCAGCGTGCGATGCACGGGGACGTTCGAGCACGCCGCGGTCGCCATGGCCCCAATCAGCGCCAGGACGGCGGCGAGCGACGGTCGTCCCCGTGAACCGGCTCGAGCTCCGACCGTCACTTGGACTTTCTCGGCACCCGGGCTCCCTTCTCCCGGGCCTCGGAAAGGCCGATCGCGATGGCCTGCTTCCGGCTCGTCACGCGCTTTCCGCTCCCGCTTCGCAGCGATCCCTTCTTGCGGCGGCGCATGGCGGACTTGACCGCCTTGCTGGCGCCTCTGCTGTACCTCGCCATGGTGCGCTCCTCTTCGGGCGCCATGACGAGCCACGGCGCCGTGCGTGTCGATGTCCACGACGTCGTTCAGTGCAATCCGGTTGCCGAAAAGAAAAGCACTCGATCTCAGCGCGCAGAACTCTCGACTGGGATCGAGCCGAGCCATGGCGGCGGGAACGAGGGACTCGAGACAGGGCCTGGCAGATACTGCGCGCGCGTCACGACGTCGCGGGAACGACGCGGTGACGCGGGGACGTGGCTCGGTGTCGCCCTACGTCGCGGCGCGCCCGGCCGCGGGAAGCGACTGCGCCAGTCGTCTCGTAGCCCGCCCACGGATCGCGGGAGAGCCTGGCCAGCCGGCGCTCGATCGTGGCGAGCGTGAAGTGGCTCCCGGACGGAACGCGGTCGAGCTCGTCCCAGGTGATCGGCGTCGAGACCGGGGCGCCGGTACGCGCCCGGGTGGAGTAGGCGGCCACGGAGGTCGCCCCGCGCTGGTTCCGGAAGTAGTCGATGAAGATCTTCCCCTTGCGGGCGGACTTGGCCATCGTGGCGACGAAGGCCTTCGGGGTCTCCGCGACGAGGAGATCGACCACGCGGCCCGCGAAGGCGACGCAGTCCGACCATCCGGGTCCCGGCTGGATGGGCGCCACGACGTGGAGACCCTTGCCGCCAGTGGTCTTCACGAAGCTCTGGAGCCCCTGACCCTCGAGCGTCGCTCGGACCAGGCGGGCCGCCGCCACGACGGCCGCCCAGGGGACGTCCGGACCGGGATCGAGATCGAAGACCACCCGATCGGGCGCTTCGAGCCGATCGGCCTGAGCGTTCCACGTGTGGATCTCGAGGACGCCCATCTGGATCAGCGCGACCAGCCCGGCGGCGTCCTCGATCACGAGGTAGTCGTCCGACTTCGCCTTCTCGCGGATGCGGACGCGCCGGAGCGACGAGGGCGCCCAGGACCCCGGGTGCTTCTGGTAGAAGCACTGGCCGCCCAGCCCGTCGGGGCAGCGGAGCAGCGCGACGGGACGCGAGCGGAGATGGGGAAGCATGTGGTCGGCGACCGCCGCGTAGTAGCGGGCCACGGCCGCCTTGGTCACGCCGTCGTCCGGATACACGACCCGGTCGGGATGACTGATCCGGACGCCGGACACGACCGCGTCCCCATCCTTCGTCGCCGGCGTGTCCTGGCGCTTGCTCGACCGCGCCTTCGACGATGCGTGGGGCGCGTGCGGAGTTGCGGACGCGGTCGGGGCCGAGGCCGCGGGCCGCTCGCGCACGACCTCGGAGGCGGCCTTGTCCTCGCGAAGACCCTTGAACGAGGGGTGGCGAAGGCGGCCATCGTCCGTCCATTCCGTGAACTCGACCTCGGCGACCATGACGGGCTTCACCCACCGGGCCTCCTTGCCCCCGGGCGGGCGCCCCTGAAACGGCGATTCCGTCACCCGCAGCTTGTCGAGTCGCTTGCGGAGGCTCACGGCCACGGAGCCGGTGAAGCCCGTGCCGACCTTTCCCGCGTAGGCGAGGGCGCCGCCCTCTCCGTTCACCCCGAGGAGCAGGGCGCCCAGGCCGACGCGCGACCCCTTGGGCTCGGTGAATCCCCCGATGACGAACTCCTGCTCCTGGATGCACTTCACCTTGAGCCAGCTCCGCCCTCGACCGGGCTCGTACGGGCCGTCTCGCCGCTTGGCGACGATACCCTCCAGCGAGAGCCGGCATGCCTGGCGGAAGAACTCCTCGCCCTGGCCGACGACGTGAGTGCTGTAGCGGATCACCCCCGCAGACCCCGAGCCGACCAGCGCCTCCAGGGCGTCCTTCCGCGCCTCGAGCGTCGCGCCCGTCAGGTCCTGCCCGTCCAGGTGCAGGAGATCGAAGACGAAGTAGCAGAGCTGCCCGTGCTCAGCGCCCGCGTTCTGGAGGGCCTGGAAGCTGGTCGTGCCGTTCGGCAGGAGGACGGCGATCTCGCCGTCGAGGAGCGCTTGCCGGGCGGGAAGGGCTATCGCGGCGGTCGCGACGTCGCGGAACCGGTCGGTCCAGTCCTTGGTATTGCGGCTCAGGAGAGTGGCGCGCCCCTTCTCGATCCGGCACAGGATGCGATAGCCGTCGAACTTCATCTCGTGGAGCCACTCGTCGCCAGCGGGCGGCGCGGCGACGAGGGTCGCGAGCTGCGGTGGAACGAAATCCGCCAGCGGCCCGGGGCGGGCGCCGGGAATGGATCCGGGGGCGACACGTCCCGGCGCCGGCGGCCGTGCCCGCGCGGGAGACGGGCGGCGCGCGGCTCGTCTTTCCCGTGCGGTCGTGACGTCCGGTTCGGTCGCCGGCGCGTGAGATGTGCCCCTCCCGTCGCTGCGGACGCTCCACTCTCACCGAAGCTTCGCGCCTCGGCGCGCGAACTTCAACCGGCCCGGGTGGGCAAGGATGTCGGCGAGACGCGACAGGAGGGCGCGGTCACGACACCCTGGCGCGGCCGGAGAGCCATCGGCGCACCATGACGCTCATCACGATCGTCGAGGCGGCCACCGTCGTCACCACGGCAAGCGTGCCGATCAATCCGCCTCTGCCGCCCACCGCGCCGGCCGCTCGCCCGAGCCAGACGAAGCCGGCTGCCCAGAGGACGGCGCCCGCGAAGTCGAAGGCCAGGAAGCGTGCGTACGACATTCCGCGCGATGCGGCCAGCGGCGTGATGACGATCCGGAGCGTTGCCGCGAGGCGGCCCAGGATCAGCGCGATGCCGCCGAATCGGCGGAGAAAGCGGTCGGCGGTCACGAGCCGCGGGCCCGAGATGCGGAGGCGGCGCCCGTAGCGGTCGAGGAAGCGACGCCCCATGAGCCGGCCGAGGAGATACCAGACATGATCGCCGGCGACCGTGCCCACCACCGCGACGGCGATGACCAGGACGGTTCCGGTCCCGTGGTCGCGCGCCTGGTCCGTCATGGATCCTGCCGTGATGAGCATGATGCGACCCGGGAAGGGAATGCCGATGGCGTCGACGATCGCTCCCAGGAACACGACGGCGAAGAGGTGCTCCCGAAGCCATGACTCGACGAGCGCGAGCACAGTGTTCTCCAGGAATGAAGAGATGCAGGATCAGTGCCCGGCGCGGCCCGAGCTATCCGAAGCGGACGGGTCCGACGAGGCCGGCGAGGCGGCCCTTCCGGCCGTGGACGAGCTCGAACAGTGGCGTGGCCATGAAGGTGGTGACGAGGGCCATCATCACCATGATGGAGAAGAGCGTCTGCGTGATGATGCCACGCTCGTAGCCGATGTTCAGGATGATCAGCTCCATGAGGCCGCGCGCATTCATCAGGACGCCGAGGGCCAGGGCCTGATCGGGCGGCTCGCCGTGGAGACGCGCTGCCAGCCAGCAGGGCACCGCCTTGCCGACGCACGCGGTGACGAGGATCAGGCCGGTGACACCCGCGAGCGACCAGCTGTTGACGAGACCGATCTGGGTGTTGAGTCCCGAGTAGGCGAAGAAGAGCGGTAGGAGGAGCCCGACCGTCACGGGCGTCAGGAGGCGCTGGAGCTCGTCGGCGAATCGCCCGCGCGGCATCGCCGTGCCCAGGACGAAGGCGCCGAACACGGCATAGATTCCGATGCCGTCCGTGAACCACGAGCCCAGCATCACCAGCACGAGCACGAAGCCCAGCAGCTGGTAGCTCATCGTGCCGCTACGCTCCACCCGGGCGCCCAGCGGGCGGAGGGCCGGCCGCACGGCCAGCAGGATCACGAGCATGTACGCGATGCCGCCGCCGATCGCGGCCACCGCGATCAGGGGCTGGTTTCCGAGGGTCGCCAGGAGGACCGCGAGCACGGACCACGCTGCGGCGTCGTCCAGCGAGCCCGCGGCGAGCGCCAGCGTGCCGAGCGGAGTCCCGGTGAGCCCGCGCTCCTGGACGATCCGCGCCAGCATGGGGAAGGCCGTGATCGACATCGCCGCCCCGAGATACAGGAACGCCTGCCCCGGCGTGACGCTCGGGCGGAACATGACGCCGTCGGCGTGGACCGCGAGGGCGATGAGACCGCCGAGCAGGAAGGGGACGGCGATGCCCGCCGCGGAGACGGACAGGGCGCTCGGCGCGCGCGGCCGGATCAGGTCGACCCGGAACTCGACGCCGACCAGGAACATGTAGAGGGCGATGCCGACCTGCGCGACGGCGAAGATGATGGTCATCGATGGCTTCGGAAACAGGGCGGCGTGCCAGGACGGCGCGACCAGCCCGAAGAGCGACGGCCCGAGCACCACGCCCGCGATCATCTCCCCGACCGCGAGCGGCTGGCCCACGCTGCGGGCGAGGACGCCGACGGCGCGGCACGTGCCCAGGATGACGGCCAGCTGGAGGAAGAAGAGGACCGAGAGGTCGAAGTTGCTCAGGAGACGCTCCGGCCGGGGGCAGCCACGCGGTCAGCGCCCGAGGTAGAGACGGCGGATCCGCTCGTCGCTCCGGATGGCGTCGCCCGGGCCGTCGAAGCGGTTCCGCCCGAGCTCCAGCACATAGGCGTAGTCCGAGATCTCGAGGGCTTTGGAGGCGTTCTGCTCGACCATCAGGATCGTCTGGCCTGCGCGCCGGAGGTCCGCGATGATGCGGAAGATCTCCCGGAAGACCAGGGGCGCGAGGCCGAGCGTCGGCTCGTCGAGGAGCATCAGGCGCGGCCGGAGCAGGAGCGCGCGGCCCATCTCGAGCATCTGCTGCTGCCCGCCCGACAGCTCGGCGGCGCGCTTGCCGCGAGCGTCGCGGAGCATCGGAAAGGTCTCGTAGACGCGGTCCACCTCGCGCTCCAACGCGGCCGATCTCGGCCGGACGTACGCCCCGAGGCGGAGGTTCTCGTCGACCGTCATCAGGGGGAAGACGTTGCGGCCCTGGGGGACGTACGTCATGCCCCGGCGGAGGAGGTCGGCGGGCGGGCGGTTCGTGATGTCCTCGCCGTCGAAGCGCACGCGACCCTGGCGGACGGGGAGGAGGCCGAACAGGGTCTTGAAGACGGTGGACTTCCCGGCGCCGTTGGGACCGATGATCGAGACGACCTGCCCGCTCTCGACCCGGAGCGACACGCCGCGGAGGATCTCGAGCTTCCCGTAGCCCGCGTGGATGTCGTCGACCTCGAGCAGGGGCACGCGCTACCTCCCGAAGTAGGCGTCCAGCACCAGCGGGTTGTCCGCCACCTCGGCCGGCGTTCCCTCGGCGATGCGCTCGCCCTGACTCAGAACGACGATCCGCCGGCAGAGCGACATCACGACCTCCATGTTGTGCTCGATCACCACGAACGTGTGGCCCCGGGCGTTGAGCGCCAGGATGTGGCCGACCAGCTTGTTGATCATGATCGGGTTCACGCCGGCCAGGGGCTCGTCGAGGAGGATGACCTCGGGCCGGGACATGAGCGCCATCCCGAAGTCCAGGAGCTTCTGCTGGCCGTACGAGAGGTTGGACGCCAGCCGGTCCCGCAGGTCGACGATTCCCAGGTAGTCGAGGAGCTCGAGCGCGCGGTCGGCCGGCTCCGCGCCCTCGCGTCGGATGAGCCGCCCGAGCAGGGTGCCGTGACGCTCCTGGGCCGCCAGCAGCATGTTCTCGAGCACCGTCATCTCCGGGAACAGCTGGATCAGCTGGAACGTGCGCGCGATCCCGCGGCGGTGCACCCGGTCGGCGCTGAGCCCCGTGATGTCCTCGCCCTTGAACCGGACGTGGCCGCCGGTCGGGCGAAGGACCCCCGTGACGCAGTTGAACAGCGTGGTCTTGCCGGATCCGTTGGGGCCGATCACCCCGAGGAGATCGCCCGCCTCCACGCTCAGGCTCACCCCGCTCAGCGCGGGAAGGCGGAAGAACTGCTTCGTCAGCTGGTCGACTTCGAGGAGCGGCATGCTTCGGCGGCTCAGGTCGGCCGGGTGGCGTCCGGCGGCAGGGGGACGGCAGGAGACGCCGCGGCGTCCGGCGCCGGCCGGCGCGTGATCCAGTCCCACACCCCGACGAGGCCCTTGGGCATGAAGAGCATCATCAGGATCACCGCAATCGCGTAGAACACGAGGTAGAGGCCCTCGGAGGCGCGGAGCACCTCCGGCAGGACGGTCACGAGGATCGCGCCGATGAAGGGGCCCTCGAACCGCCCCAGCCCCCCCATGACCACCATCATCAGGAACTGGATCGACCGGTCGAGCGTGAAGGCTCCGGCGTCGATGTAGCCGAGGAGCGGGGCGAAGAGCGCGCCGCCGATTCCCGCGTACGCGGCGCCGATCGCGAACGCCATCAGCTTGTAGTTGCGGAGGCTCACCCCGAGCGCCTCGGCCCGCATCTCGTTCTCGCGAATGGCGCGAAACGCGCGCCCCCAGCGCGAGTGGAGGATCCAGTACGCCGAGAGCACCACGACGGCCGCCCACGCGAGCATGTAGACGTAGTACGCGCGGTCGGAGCGGAATGTGAGGGTGCCCCAGACGGGCCGGGCGATGCCCGAGATCCCGAAGGAGCCCCCGGTGAGCGACTCCCAGTTCCGGATCACCAGGAAGACCATGATGTTGAACCCGAGCGTGACCATCGCGAGGAAGTGGTGCTTGACCTGGAGCGCGGGAAAGCCGAGCAGGAGCCCCAGCGCGAAGGCGAGTCCGGCGCCGATCACCAGGCCGAGCTCGAACGGGACCCCGCGCGGGCCGAGAATCGCGACCGCGTAGGCCCCGAACGCCATGAACGCCCCATGGGCGAGCGAGATCTGCCCGGCATAGCCGAGCGTCAGGTTCAGCCCGATGGCCATGACGAGGTATACGAGGGCCAGGCTCGCCACGTAGAGCTTGTACTGCTCGAAGGCGAGCGGGACGAGGGCGAGGAGCACCATCAGCCCGATCGTCAGGAGCCGGCGCCGCGAAGACCGCTCGGCGGTCACGACGCCCATTCCTCCTTCACGCCCCAGATGCCCTCGGGCTTGAGGAGGAGCACGCCGATCAGGATGACCAGCACCGCCGCGTCGCGGAACGGCCCGGAGATGTAGGCGGCGGAGAACGTCTCCACCACGCCGACCAGCAGCCCGCCCAGGAGCGCCCCCCGCATCTGGTTGAACCCGCCGATGATCGCCGCGTAGAAGGCCTTGAGCCCGAGCCCGATCCCGATGTCGTACTTCACCAGGTACACCGGGGCGATGAGGATTGCGGCCAGCGCGGTCAAGGTCGCGTTGAGGACGAAGGTGATCGTGACGAGGCGTCCGACGTCGATGCCGAGGACCGTGGCCAGGTTGCGGTTCTGGGCCACGGCCTGCATCGCCCTTCCGAGCCTCGTGCGGGCGATGAAGAGCTGAAGGGCGCCGATGATGACCGCCGCGAATGCGACGTTCATCAGCTCCTCCCATGCCAGCATCACGCCGCCGAGCCGGAACGGGACCCGCGAGAACAGGGGCGGGAAGGGCAGGGCGAGCGGCGTCCAGAACTGCTGGAGCGAGTAGCGGATCAGAAGGCTCAGGCCGATGGTCGCGATCACCAGCGGCAGGACGCCGGCCTGGAGGAGCCGGCCCACCAGGAGCTTCCGGACGCCGAAGCCCAGGAGGAAGGCGGAGACGACCACCGTCGCCAGGAGGGCTGCCGCGAACGGCAGCCGGAGCACGCTCCAGAAGAAAACCATGGCGAACGCCGGCAGGACCACGAACTCGCCCTGCGCGAAGTTGATGGTGTTGGAGGTCTGCCACAGGAGGACGAATCCGATGGCGCACATCGCGTAGATGGCGCCGATCGAGATCCCGGCCGCGAGCAGCTGGAGGAAGTCCGTCACGTCAGGCGCTCAAGCGGTCGACCGCGGGCCGCGCCGGGCCGCGGAGGCGGCCGGCGGCGCGGACGGCCAGCCCGCGAGGGCCGACGGCCGCCGCGCCCGCCCGGCAGGAGCTCAAGCTCGCCTAGCGGCAGGCTCGCTTGGAATAGGGTCCCCCGAGCAGCGGGAGGACCTTCGCCACCTGCGACTTCTGGTTCTTGACCTCGACGATGAAGCTGGGCCGATCGGCGTCGCCGGAGTCGAACACGTAGGTGTCCATCAGGAGGCCGGGCTCGTCCGCCGCCAGGAACACGTTGTTGTGGAGGCAGTCCCGGATCTTGCCCTGATCGAGTGCGCCCACGCGCTCGGCGGCCGCCTTGACGAGGTGCGCGCCGATGTAGCCCTTGAACCCGTTGTGGTCGGGCACGCGGCCGAACCGGTCCTGGAAGCGCTTCCCCATCTCCAGCATGCTGGGCACGGGCGAGAGCGCAGTCATCGGCACGTGGCAGCGCGCGCCGTTCATGGCCTCGCCGCCCGCGTCGATGGTGGTCTGGGCGCAGAGGTTGTCGCCCACCGGCTCGACCTTCAGCCCGAGCTTGCGCATCTGGATCATGATGCGCGCGTTCTCCTCCTCGTGGCTGTAGATCATGAGGTGGGTGGCGCCGCTGGCGCGGACCTGGGTGAGCTCGGCCGTGAAGTCGGCCTGCTGGACCTCGGTCGAGATGTCGGCCACCAGGGACTTCCCGCGGTCCTTCATGAACTTCACGAACATGTCCCGGCCGCCCTTGCCGAACGCGTCGTTGACGTAGATCAGGGCGATCTTCTCGGCCTTGAGGTCGTCGGCGACCCACTTGACCAGCTTCGCGAAGCCGATCTGCTGGCTGAAGGAGGTCAGGAAGATGTTGGGATTGCCCTTGCTGACGACGAGGATCGACTCGGAGCCGCTGATCTGGGGGATGCCCGCCTGGCGGGCGAACTCCATGTTCGCCACGGTCGAGCCGCTGTAGACCGTGCCCATGATCGCGAAGGGTTGCTCGTTGATGGCGCGCCGGATCACCGCCACCGAGGTGGGCGGATCCGACTGGGTGTCCATCACGAACGTCTCGAGCTGACGTCCGAGGATGCCGCCCTTCTTGTTGATCTCCTCCGCGCCGAGGATGACACCGTCCCGGAACATCGTCCCGGACGGCGCGCCGCCGCCGGTGATCTCGGCCACGATGGCGAGCTTGACTGGCCCCTGGGCCGGAGCGGGCGTCGCCGAGGCGAGCGCCGTCAGCAGGGCTGCGCCGAGCGCGAACAGGTATCGTTGCCGTCGCATGGTGTCCTCCTGGGCCCGGGAGGGGCGCCGGTTCGTCGGCAGGATGTGGCTCACAGACCCGTGAACTCGAGGATGTTGAGGCCGCCGTTGCTGTCGGTCACGTACATGAGGCCGTTCACGTCGACGAAGCAGTCGTTCGACTGGGTCACGAGCGGGCGGTTCGGCCGGGGATCGATGAGGCGCTCGGGATCGGGCGGCACGTAGTACCCGACCTCGCGCGGTCGGAACGGGTCCTCGGTGTCGTAGATGCGCACGCCTGCGTTGTAGTAGGTCGCGAAGATGAGGCGCGAGCTCTGGAAGCTGCCGGGCCGGTTCTCGTGGAGGTTGTGCGGCCCGAAGTTGCCGCCCTTCTTGCAGTAGTCCATCTCGCTGGGGGAGGGAAAGGTGGCGATGGTCACGGGGTTCGACGGCTCGCGCACGTCGAGCATCCAGACGTAACGGAGCCCCTGGCTGCAGTTCATGGTGGTGGGCTCGTCGGCGACCACCAGGAGGTTCCGGTCGGGCAGGGGGAGCGGCGAGTGGGTGCCGCCGCCGAACGGCGGGTCCCAGTTCCGGTGCGCCAGGAGCTTGGGCTGGGTCGGGTCGGCGATGTCCAGCACCGTGAGGCCCCCGTCGCGCCAGGCGCCGTACGCGTGGTTGCCGGTGACCAGGGCGTGATGGAGGGCGTAACGGCGGCCCTTGCGCCAGGTCGGGGTCTCGGCGCCGCCGCGCCACATGCCGGGGATCCACCACCGACCGACGACCTCGGGCCGCCGGGGGTTCGACATGTCGATGACGGCGAGGATATGGTCGCTGAAGTCGGCGAAGTGGATGGAGGCGTAGGCGTAGCGGCCACCCGTGTACCAGATGCGGTGGGGGCCGATGCCCTCCACGGGCATGAAGCCGATCTCCGCGGGCTTCTCCGGCCGCGAGATGTCGAAAATCCGGATGCCCGACGCGAAGCTGCCGGCGCGATGCTTCAGCTTGTCGGCCGGTGACCCCTCGAAGTAGTCCTGCAGGTTCTGGAACTCCTGCATGTGCCAGACGCTCGGGCCGTTGACCGCGAGAAGCAGGTCCTCGTGGGTCTGAATGTGGACGGCCCGCGTGTTGGGCGGGCAGGCGATGAACTCGACGGTCCGGGGTCGCGAAGGGTCCCGGACGTCGACGATGGTGATGCCGTTGCTGAAGGTGTGGCCGATGTACGCGTGGCCGCGATGGACCATGACCTGCACGCCGTCACTCTTCCCGCCCTGGTCGGAGTGGCCGACGAACCGGATGTTGGGGGACGCAACCGAGCTCGACCGGGGATGACCTGCCGCCATGGCCTCCTCGCCTGTCCCGCGTAGTCCGCGCCTTCGCGTCGGGACGCGAAGGCGGGCTTCGTGCAGCGTCGGATCGCGCGAGCCCTCCGACGCGGTCCACCAGTCGAGGCGGATCGTGCCAGTCGAGGCGCGCCGCGCCCGAGAATCGACCGAACGGCCTCTCCCGTCAAGGGCCTGCGCCCGGTCGGGGCGCACGGCGTCGTGCGGGCTCCGGCAGAAGCGCGCCCCGAAGTGTCGTCCCAGGATCTCCCGGTGCCGGAGGCTGCTGGCGCGCGAAGACCTTGGTCACGCGGGGCCGGCCATCACGGGTCGACCCTTCCGGGTCCGGGTGGAGTAGCGGCAGCCCGAACGGTCAGGCGTGCGCGCCGCGTCCGCAGACGAGGACGACGGCGCGCACGAGCGCGGCGGGATCGACCGGCTTCGAGACGTGGAGCTGGAAGCCGGCCCGGATGGCGCGGTCGCGATCCTCCGGGCGGGCGTACGCGGTGAGCGCCACGGCCGGGAGCCGGCTCCCATTCTCGGCGGCGCGCACGCGCTCGAGAAGCTCGTAGCCGGTGCCGTCCGGCATCCCGATGTCCGAGACGAGCACGTCCGGCGCCGAGGCCTCGAGGGCGGCGAGCGCCGCGCGGGCCGAGTCGGCGAGGGTCACCTGAGCACCGGCCTGCTGGAACGCCATCCGGAGCAGCTCGCGGGCGTCGGCGTCGTCGTCCACCGCGAGGATGGCGACGCCCGCCAGGGGCCGGAGCGGGTCGGCGCCCGGAGCGGGCGCGCCGGCGGTGTCGCCGTCGCCGTGGATGCCCAGAAGCGTCGCGGGAACGGGCAGCCGGACCGTGAACGTGGCGCCCCGGCCCTCCCCCTCGCTCGCGACATCGACGACACCGCCGTGAAGCTCGACCAGGTGACGGACGAGCGCCAGGCCGATGCCGAGGCCGGGCTGGGATCGAGACGTCGAGGCCTCCGCCTGCCTGAAGCGCTCGAAGACGTGGGGCAGGAAGTCGGCGGAGATCCCGCGGCCGGTATCCGAGACGCGCACCTCCACCTGGGACCCGCGGTGCTCGAGCGTGACCTCGATGCGCCCGCCGCGCAGCGTGAACTTGACGGCGTTCGTCAGGAGATTCCAGACGACCTGCTGGAGGCGATCGGGGTCGCCGGCCACCGCGTCGCGGCAGCGTCCAGATGGGTGACGAGCTGGAGGCCCTTGGCGTCGATCGCCGGCCTCACCGCGTCCACCGCCGCGGCGATCACCGTCGCGAGGTCGACCGAACGTGGCTCGATCCGGAACTGTCCGGTCATGATCCGCGAAACGTCCAGGAGGTCCTCGACCATCCGGGTCTGGGTCCAGGTGTTGCGCTCGATGACCTCGAGCGCGTGGGCCCGGGCCGTCTCGTCGAGCGCGCCGGCCCGGAGCAGCTGGGCCCACCCGAGGATGGCGTTGAGGGGCGTGCGGAGCTCGTGGGAAAGCGTGGTCACGAACTCGTCCTTGCTCCGGGAGGCGGCCTCCAGCTCACGCCGGGCCGCCTGCTCGCGTTCCAGGGCGAGCGCTTGCTCGCGCTCCGTGTTGCGGCGCGCCGTGATGTCGCGGAACACCAGCACCGCGCCGGCCATGGAGCCCTCCCGCAGCCGGATGGGCGCGGCGCTGTCGTCGATCGGAATGGCCCGGCCATCCCGGGCGACGAGCACGGTGTGGTTGGCGAGACCCACGCCCCGGCCGTCGCGGAGGACCCGGGTCACCGGATTCTCCACCGGAAGCTGCGTGGTCTCGTGGACGATGCGGAACACCGCGTCGAGCGGCCGGTTCCGCGCCTCGGCCTCGGTCCAGCCGGTCAGGCGCTCGGCGACCGGATTCATCGTACGGATCCGCCCGGTCTCGTCGGTCGCGATCACGGCGTCGCCGATGCTCACGAGCGTGGTCCGGAACCACGCTTCCGAGCTCGCCGTGACCGCCGTGATGGCTTCCGCGGTCGCGCGGGCGGCCTGCTCGCGCGACCGCTCTCGCGTGGCCCAGTGGAGCAGGGCCATCGCGATGCCGACGATGAGCAGGGCCACGCCGAACCCTCCGACGTTCGCGCGGAGGACCGCCCGGCTCTCGCCCCTCTCCCGCGCGGTGCGCGCGGCGTAGAGCCGGTCCTCCTCGCGGACCATCTCCAGGGCCAACTGCCGGATCTCGTCCATCAGGCGCTTGCCGCGGTCGGTGGCGATGATGCGGGCGGCGACGTCGAACCCCAGATCGGTGCGCGCGCGGACGGTCGCGTCGAGCTCGGCCATCTTCTGGGTGATCGCGGTCTCGAGACTCCTGAAGCGGGTCTCCTGAGCCGGATCGTTCTCGGTGAGCCGGCGGAGCGCGGCCAGCTTGGTCGGCATGTCGACGACCGCCTGGGCGAACGGCGCGAGATAGCCAGGATCGCCCGTGATGATGTAGCCGCGCTGCCCGGTCTCCGCGTCCTTCATGAGAGAGAGGACGTCCTCGGTCTGCTCGCGCACCGCCAGCGAATGGCGCGCGCGTGTTGTCTCTTCCTGGAGACGGTTCATCCGATCGAAGGAGAGCCAGGCCAGGCCTGCCACGACCGCGCAGGCGACGGCGAAGCCGACGACGCTCGCGTGCCATGCGCGGAACCGCATCGGGCCCTCCGGGTGAGGAATGGTGAGATCCGTCAGATATTTAGATGCCGTTGATCAGGATAGCACGACGCCCGAGGCGGCCTCGGGCGGCCGAGGGCGCAGGCGGTGATCTCCCGAGAGCGCGAAGGTAGGGCACGAAGGTAAGGCGCGGTTGACGCGCGTTCCTACCGAGGGCTAGAGTCCGCCCCGTGGACAACGGGGCGTGGATCGACACGTATCGCGGGACGGTGTTCCCGTGGGAGACCGACATCGTCGAGCACCTCACCGTCGCCTATTACTTCGAGCGGTTCGCCGACGCCACGTTGAATCTTCTCGAGAGCATCGGTCTCGGGGCCGACTACATGCGGGCCGAGCGCCGCGGGTGCGTGACCGTGGACTGCTACGTGCGCTACATGCACGAGCTGCGCGTGGGCGACATTCTCCACATCTCGAGCGCGGTGATCGGCGTCGACGCGGAGGGACTCCGGCTGGCGCACCGCGTGTTCAACTCCGACACGGGGATCCTCTGCGCGACGGTGGAGCAGCGGACCGTTCACATGGAGCTGGGGACGCGCGCGGGCGCGCCGTTACCAGCCGGCCCGCGGCGTGCCGCCGAGGGTCGCGAGGCGACCTGGGACGGACCGGCCCGGGAGGCGCGCTGGCAGCCGCCGCCGGGCTCGGACGGCTTCCTCGACTCGGCCCGCGACACCGTCAAGCCGTGGGAGATCGACGTCTTCGGGCAGAGCGCCTTTCCCTTCTACATCCACCGCTTCTCGGCGGGCGGGATCCAGGCGTTCGCCCAGTTCGGCATGACACCCGCCTACATGCGGGAGCAGCGTCGGGGGATGTCGACGTTCGAGTTCCAGCTCGAGTTCCTGGGCGAGCTCCACGCGGGCGATTCCGTCCACGTGAAGACGGCGCTCCTCCATCTGGGAAACTCGTCGATCCGGGTCCTCCACCGGATGTTCAATGGGCGGACGGGCGGGCTCGTGGCGTCCCTCGACCAGTTCGGCGTGCACCTGGACGTGGACGCCCGGCGGCCGACGGCGTTTCCCGACGCCCTCCGGGAGCGGGCGCGTGCGATCCTGATCAGGCCGAAGGAGTGACGCATGACTGAGCCCATCTACGTGACGCGCGACGGGCCGATCGCCACGGTGGTCCTGAACCGCCCCGAGAAGCTGAACGCGATGTCGGTGGCGATGAACCGCCGGCTTCGCGAGATCATGGAGGCCTGCGACGCGGACCTGGATCTCCGGTGCGTGGTCCTCCGCGGCGCGGGCGGGCGGGCGTTCTGTGTCGGCGCCGACATCGCGGAGTTCGAGGCGACGCGCAGCTCGGCGGCGAAGGCGCGGGAGTACGCGCGGCTCGGCAATCCCGCCTTCCACTCGGTCCGGGCGTGCCGGCACCCGGTCGTGGCCCTCATCCAGGGGCTGTGCGTCGGCGGGGGTTTCGGGCTCGCCGCGCTCGCCGACATCAAGATCTGCGGGGAGTCGAGCCGCTTCGGCGTGCCGATCAAGCGCCTCGGGCTGGTCGAGAGCCACGAGGAGCTGGAGGCGGTGGTGCGGGCGATCGGCGCCGGGCCGACGCTCGAGATCCTGCTGACGGGCGACCTCCTCGACGCCCGGGACGCCTTGCGCGTGGGCTTCGTGAACCGCGTCGTGCCCGACGACCGGGTGGAGGAGGAAGCCTACGCGGTCGCGCGCAAGATCGCCGAGGGCGCGCCCCTGGCCGCGCGCTGGCACAAGCGCTTCGTCTACGACCTCGTCGCGCGGCGGCCCCTGACGGACGAGGAGCGCGACGTCGCTTACCACTGCTTCGACACTGAAGACTTCCGGATCGGCTACCGGGCGTTCCTCGCGAAGACGACGCCACGGTTCGTCGGCCGCTGACGGGAGAGCACGACATGACCGTTTCGGACCAGCACGGCCCGCTCGCCGGGCTCAGAGTCCTGGACCTGACCGAGCACATGGCCGGACCGTTCTGCACGATGATCCTCGCCGACATGGGCGCCGAGGTGCTGAAGCTCGAGCGCCCCGGCAAGGGGGATTCGTCCCGCGGGATGGGAGACGGATCGGAGCGCAATCCCTTCTTCCGCTACATCAACCGGAACAAGAAGAGCGTCACGCTCGACTACAAGGGACCGACCGGGCGCGCGGTGTTCCTGCGGCTCGTGCGGAGCGTCGACGTGCTGGTCGAGAACTACCGGGCGACGGTGATGGAGCGCGCGGGCCTCGGGTACGCGGCGCTGGCCGCCGAGAACCCCCGCCTCGTCTACGCGCAGCTGAGCGGCTTCGGGCCCGACGGTCCCTACCGGGACAAGGGCGGGCTCGATCTGATCGCTCAGGGCATGGGCGGGCTCATGCACGTCACCGGCGAGGAGGGCGGGCCGCCGATCTCCGTGGGCCAGCCGATCTGCGATCTCGGCACCGGCATGTGGGGAGTGCAGGGGATCCTCGCCGCGCTCTACGAGCGGGAGCGCACGGGCCGGGGCCAGAAGGTGGATTGCTCGCTCCTCGAGACGGCCCTCGGGTTCTCGGGCTGGACCGGCGCGGCGTGGCTCGTCGACGGCGTCGAGCCCGTGCGCCAGGGCCCGCGGCATCGTCAGAACGCGCCCTACCAGCGCTTCTCCACGCAGGACGGCTACATGATGATCGGCGCGGCGACCCAGGATCTCTGGGAGCGCTTCTGCCGGGCGGTCGGGCGGCCAGAGTGGATCGACGACTCGCGCTTCCGGCGGAACGCCGACCGTCTCCGGAACCGCGAGGCGCTCGAGAAGGAGATCGAGGGCCTCTTCGCGACACAGCCAACGGCCCACTGGGTCGCGGCCCTGGACGCAGCCGGCGTCCCGTCAGGCCCCGTCTACACCTACGCGCAGCTTTTCGCGGATCCCCAGGTGCGCCATCTCGGCATGGTGACGCACGCCGACGACCCGGAGCTCGGGCGGGTGCCCCACGTGCGGACGCCGGTGCGCCTGTCGCGGAGCCGGGTGGCCGTGCGGAGCGTCGCGCCGAAGCTCGGCGCTCACACGCGGGAGACGCTCGAGGGACTCGGCTACACCCCGGCCGAGGTGGAGGCGCTCCGCCGCGAGCGCGTGATCTGAGGGGCCGCCGCGGGCGTCACGCCAGCGGGTCCCGCGGGCGGAACCAGGCGGTGATCGCGCAGCCGGGGCGCGCGGGCGGGCAGGACCTCGTGCTCGACGCGCTCGCTGAGGAACACGAGCAGGCGATCGAGGATGGGAGCGACGTCGACCGGGCCCGCGGGCTCGTGCAGCCGAAGGACCCCGCCGGCGTCCGAGCTCCAGGCGGAGTTCGCGTAGTAGATCGCCGTCACTCGGCGGCTCGGGCGCCCGCCGGGCAGGGACTGAAAGGCGTCCCGGTGGCGGTCGTAGGCGGCGCCGTCCCCCGGATACCGGGCGACCTGCACCTCCATCCGGTCCAGCCCCAGATAGGCCTCGTGGTTCAGCGCGTCGCGCAGCGCGATGAACACCGTCCAGAGTCCCGCAAGCTCCGGAGGCACGGCGGTCGGCTCGACCCAGAGGATCGCGTCGCCCCGCACGGCCCGGTCCACTCGATAACCGGCGCCCCGGCTGAGGCCGGCGGGCCGGAGGCGACCTGCCGCCGCGAGGGCCTCGACGTGGTCCTGGATCTCGATGGCCGCCGGGCGGCCGAGCACGCCGTCGCGGAGGAACCAGCCGCGCTCACCGAGGGCGTGGATCTCGGCGTCCGACAGGACGAGGTCGCGAGACATGGGGGCTCGAGGGCCATTCTATGTCGCCGAAGGCCCGGCGCCGGCCGTCCCCACGTGTCGTCCCTCGGGCGATTGGCCACACGCCGCGAGACTGGACACGAGCGGCCCGGGCGGCGCAGTATGGCCTCGACCTAGCAGCGTGGCGCGGAGCGGTTCCGGCGGAACGCCGCGGAGCCGCGGGAGGGGCCATGGGGCTCGCGAACCAGGTCGCGATCATCGGGACGGGGACCATCCGCTTCGGCGAGAACTTCCACCAGTCGTACACCGACATGGTGTACGAGGCGGCGTCTCTCGCGATGGCGGACGCCGACGTCGAGCCGGGCCAGCTCCAGGCGGGGTGGCTTGGCACGTACGAGCCGCTCCTCTACGGCTACGAGGGCAATGCCGGCACGTTCGTCGGGGACACGCTCGGCCTCCCGCCGATCCCGATCACGCGCGTGGCCGCGTACTGCGCCTCGGGCATGGAGGCCGTTCGGAACGCCGCGCTCGCGGTCGCCTCGGGTGAGTACGACGTGGTTCTGGTCGTCGGAGCCGAGAAGATGCGCGAGGTGCCGTCGCGCGGGAGCCTCGTGGCCCAGGCCATGGAGCGGGGCCATCCCGTGCTTTGCAAGGGCCGCACGGCCCCGGGGATGTTCGCGCTCCTGGCGACGCGCTACTTCAAGGAGTACGGCGTCGACGAGTCGGCCCTCGGCGCGGTGGCCGTCAAGAACCACTGGCACGGCAGCCTGAATCCGAACGCCCACTTCCAGCGCGAGATCACGCCCGAGCAGCACGCGCGCGCGCCGAAGGTCGCGGAGCCGCTCGGCCTCTATGACTGCTGCCCCACGACCGACGGCGCGGCGGCGTGCGTGCTCATGCGCGCGGATCTCGCCGCGCGGCGCGGCCGACCCCACGTCCTGATCCGGGGCATCGCGTTCAGCGTCGCGGCTGGCTACTGGAACACCCAGTTCGATCCGTCGTGGAGCTTCACGTCCTTCCGGGCGACGCGCGAGGCGGCGCGGGCGGCCTATCGGATGGCGGGGGTGACGGATCCCGCCCGCGAGCTGGACGTTGCCGAGGTCCACGACTGCTTCACGATCACGGAGATCATCAACTACGAGGATCTCGGGCTCGCCGCGCCCGGCGAGGGCCACAAGCTGGTGACCGCGGGCGTGACGCGTCTCGGCGGCGACCTGCCGGTCAACACCTCGGGCGGGCTCAAGTCCTGCGGCCATCCGGTCGGGGCCTCCGGCGTGCGGATGATGAACAACGTCGCGGACCAGCTCATGGGCCGCGCCGGCCGGATGCAGGTCCCCGGGGCCCGCACGGGCCTGGCCCACACGCTCGGCGGCCCCGGCGCCGTGTCGTGCGTGGCCGTCCTCGGCCAGCCCTGAGGTGCGGGGCGGCGTCGCCGCGCTCCTCCTCGTCCTCGGCGCTGATCCTCGGCTCGGCAGGGCCGGGGGCGGCGTGCGAGGCCCGTGCCGACCGGCAGTCGCCGCGGGTGCGACTCGGCGTGGTCTTCGCCGGCGGCGGGGCGAAGGCGGCATACGAGGCAGGCGTCGCCCTCGTCCTCCGGGAGCGCGGCGTCGTTCCCACGGCGGTTGCCGGCACCTCCGCGGGCGCCATCAACGCGGTCCTCCTCGCGACGGGCGAGACCGAGCGCCTGGCCGAGCTGTGGCGGACGATCCGCCGCGAGGACGTGTTCGCCTACCGCGCGCCGTCGGTGCTCGGAGGGCTCCTGCCGGGCTGGTTCGGGCTCCAGGTCGTCATGCACGCGCGCGGCTTGCTGGACCCGGCGCCGCTCCGCGCGACCCTCGCGCGCCACGTCGACCTCGAGCGGCTCAGATCGGCGCCGGTGGCCGTCCTGGTCGTGGCGACCGACCTCGTGTCCGGCACCTCGCAGCGCTTCGACAACGGCTCGCTCACCCTGGACGCCCTGGTCGCCAGCGCCACCGTCCCGGGCCTGTTCCCCGCCGTCCCCACGGGTGATCGCCTGCTGGTCGACGGAGGCGTGGTCCAACGGGCGCCCGTCCTGGAGCTCCTCGAGGCCCATCCGCTCGACCGGGTGCTCGTGGTGGCCGCCTACGCGGGAGAGGCGCCCCGGGCGGCGACCGTCCAGGCGGTGCTGGAGCGGTCGATGGAGCTCGCGCTGACGCGTGAGATCTCGCGGGACGTGGAGCTCGCGCGGCTCCGCCACCCGGGGGTCGACGTGCAGCTCCTGATGCCCTCCTCGCCCCTCCGCGCTCGTCCGCTCGACTTCGATGGGGCGAGGCTCGAGTCCCTGATCGCACTCGGGCGAGAGGACGGTCGTCGCTGCATGGAGGCGCTGGGCTACTCGAGCTGAGCGAGGGCGCGGCGCGCCGGCCACCTGGCGCGTGTCGGCGTGGAATCCTTTCGCGGCGGGCGCGGGCGCTCTGTTACGCTCCATTCGGGATGCAGGGCACTCTGGACATGGCCGACCGGCTCGACCGGGCCGCCGAGCTGGTCGCCGCCGGGCGAGTGGTGGCGTTCACCGGCGCGGGTGTCTCGACCGAGTCCGGCATCCCCGACTTCCGGAGCCCCACGGGCCTCTGGGCGCGGTACGACCCGGAGGACTTCTCCTACCCGAACTTCATGCGCTCCGAAGAGGCGCGCGGCCGCTACTGGGCGGTCGGCCGGGAGCTCTACGCCGCCATTCGCGCGGCGCAGCCGAACCCGGCGCACCGGGCCCTCGTCACGCTGGAGCGCCTGGGGATCCTCGACTGCGTCATCACGCAGAACGTCGACGACCTCCACCAGCGCGCGGGGCTGGACCCCGACAAGGTCATCGAGCTCCACGGCAACGCGACCCGGGTGCGATGCCTCGCGTGCGGCAGCCGCTGGTCGCGCGACGAGATCCAGGAGCGCCTCCTGGCCGGCGAGATCGTGCCGCCCTGCCAGGCGTGCGGGGGGATCCTGAAGCCGCTGACGGTGCTGTTCGGTGAGCCGATGCCGGGGGGCGCCGTGGAGCGCGCCGAGGCGCGGGCGCGGGGTGCCGGCTGCTTCCTGGTGGTGGGCTCGTCGCTCGCGGTCTACCCGGCGGCATACATCCCGACCTACGCCAAGGAAGCGGGGGCGCGCCTGGTCGTCATCAACCTCACACCGACCCGGATGGACCACGTCGCCGACGTGGTGCTGGACGGGTCCGCGGGCGCGATGCTCGCGGGACTGGTCGAGCGAGTGGAGGCCCGATCGCTTCGCTGAGCGAGGAGCCCGGGAGCCGGCGGGAGCCGAGCCCCGGCAGGGCCAGGAGGAGGGGAGCCGTGCGGAAGAGTCTGGTTGGCGTGATCGTCGCGGGGGTCGTGGCAGTCGGAGGGATGGCCGCGGCCCAGACCGCGGGGCCGTCGGTGGCGCCCCCGGCGGCCGGAAGCATCATTCCGGTCACGGGACCGACGACGGTGCCCATGTTGCCGGAGCCGATGAAGGAGACGGCAACGGCGACGCCGCCGGCCGGGACGGCGATCGTCGAGGCCCCGGCCAAGAGCGCGAAGACGCCGTCGACCGTGAAGGCGACGACGCATCAGGCGCCCCACACGGCGAAGAGCGCCGCGGTCGCCCGGAAGCCGGTCCCGAAAACGACGGCGAAGAAGGCGTCAGGAACGAAGCACGTCGCGAAGGCGACCGCGACGCCGAAGGCCAAGCAGGTCGCCACCGTGAAGCACCAGACCCCGGGCCATCATGCGGCCGTCAGCAAGCCGATCCCGCTGACGAAGCCTCAGCCGCCCGCGAAGAGCCCGAAGCCCGCCGAGCCGGTGCTGCCCCGCGTGTGACGCCGCGCGGGGCCGAGGGCGTGGCGCCCTAGACCGAGCGCTCGTACCCGAACTCGCGGGTGTCGTTGGGGTCGTCGGGGAGCTCGCGCTCGCCGGTCTTCTTGAACCCCATGCCCTCGTAGAGCCGGTGAGCGCGGTCGAACCGCGTGTCGGACCAGAGCGTGAGCCGCGGGACCCCGGCGGCGCGGCACCAGTCGAGCACCGCCTCCACCAGCGCGCGGCCGACGCCGCGACCCCGCAGCGAGGCGTCGAGGTACAGGCGATGAAGCTCGGCGCGCCCGTCGGCGAGCCGCTCCACACCGACCGAGCCGACCACGCGCCCGTCCAGGCGCGCGACCCAGAAGCCTCCGGCGTCGCCGCCGTAGCGGTGCTCGAGATCGAAGAGGTCGGGGACCTCGGTGGCGGGGTCCCAGATGAAGTCGTACTCGGCGAACACGCGGCCGATCAGGTCGATGACGGCAGGCGCGTCCGCCGCGCGGGCGGGCTCGATCACGATCGCTCGAGATTCCACGGCGTCCATCGTCCGGTCCCCGCCCCGGGGGAGTCAAGCGGCCGATGATCGTCCTGACGTCGCGCCGTATCCGCGCCCTGGCCCGTCGCTTCGACCGGGAGGAGGCGGCGAGCCCGTGGACGCGCGGGGAGCGGGAGCTGAAGGCGCGTCTGGCCCGGCGCCGGGCGCGCGGGGCCCTCTACCTGACGCGCCGCGAGCTCCGCTGGATCGGCGAGTGGAAGAGCCCGCGGATCCGCCCCCAGATCGCGCGGAACACCGAAGCGGGCGTCCGGGGAGCGACCGCGGCCGCGTTCCTGGCCCGGAGCGACGCGGCGCGGCTCGCCGTGCTGCTCGGGCTCCGGGGCGTCGGGGTGGCCGTCGCCTCCGTCATCCTCCACTTCGGCGACCCGACGCGTCACCCCATCTACGACGTGCGCGTGCGGACGGCGCTCCGGCGGATGGGCAGGCGGCGCCGGTTCCCGCCGACGGCCGCCGGGTGGGCCGAGTACGCCGCCCTGCTCCGCGAGCTCGGGGCGCGCCACCGGGTGTCGCTCCGGACCCTCGACAAGGCGCTCTGGCGTCTCGGAGGGCCCTAAGAGGGCCAGGCGCCGTCGGAGCCGCGGAGAGCCGTGTGCTACCCTCGCTGCTGCGGGAAATGCTGAAGGGGACGAGCGGCCTCATCCACTCCGGTCGCGTCGGGCGCTGACCGCCGGGCCATCCACGGGGAGATCCATGGGACTTCTCTACGAGCAGCAGGACCACGTCGTGACGATCACGCTGAACCGGCCCGAGGCCATGAACGCGATCGATCCCGAGACGCACGGGGAGCTGATCGACGCCTGGATGCGGTTCCGCGACGACCCGGAGGCGTGGGTGGCGATCCTGACCGGAGCCGGCGAGAAGGCGTTCTCCGCCGGCGCCGATCTGAAGAAAATGATCCCACAGGCGTTCGGCAAGCCAGGGGCCGGGCGGAGCCACAACGACCCGGGACTGGGCGGCATCACCCGCGGCATGGAGATCTGGAAGCCCGTCATCGCCGCCGTGAACGGTTACGCGCTCGCTGGCGGGCTCGAGCTGATGCTCTGCTGCGACGTCCGGGTTGCGGCGGAGCACGCCGTCTTCGGGCTCACGGAGGTTCGCTGGGCCATCATGCCGGGCGCCGGCGGGACGCAGCGCCTGCCGCGGATGGTGCCGCTCGCCAAGGCGATGGAGATGATCCTGATGGGCGAGACCTGCTCGGCCCAGGAAGCGCACCGGATCGGGCTGGTCAACGCGGTCGTGCCGGCGGCGGACGTCCTGCCGACCGCGCGGCGGTGGGCCGGGATCATCTGCGAGCGGGGTCCCCTGGCGGTCCGGGCGGCGAAGGAGGCGATCATCCGGGGTCTCTCGCTCCCTCTCGCCGACGGGCTTCGCCTGGAGGCGTTCCTGTCGGGGACTCTCCGCGGCACCGAGGATGCGGTGGAAGGCCCGAAGGCGTTCGCGGAGAAGCGGAAGCCGGTGTTCAGGGCGCGCTAGGGAGGCGAAGCGTGCCGGCCACCGAGCTTTCCGTCGACGCGCTCAGGGCCCGCGTCGCGACCGTGCTCGGCCGTGGCCGGAAGGCCCTGACGCTCGAGAGCCGGATCCGCGCCGCGGTCCTGGTCCTGTTCGTGTACCGAGGCGGCGTGCCGGCGCTGGTCTTCGGCAAGAAAACGGAGGACGTCCCGCACCACAAGGGTCAGTTCTCGTTCCCGGGTGGCGTCGTCCAGCACACGGACAGCTCAGTGGTCGAGGCGGCCCTGCGCGAGGCCTGGGAGGAGGTCGGGCTCGAGGCGAGCCTCGTCGAGGTGCTGGGGCTCTTCGACGACGTGGCCACCGCCGTGACGAACTTCGTGATCACACCCGTGCTGGGACTCGCGCGCGGCGAGCCGACGTTCCGGCCGGACGGTCGCGAGATCGAGCGGGTGATCGAGATCCCGCTGATCCACCTCCTGCGACCGGGCGCCTTTCGGGTCGAGGACTGGGAGCGCGAGGGCGTCCGGCGGGAGGTCGTCTTCGTGGACTACGGCGAGGACGTGGTCTGGGGCACCACGGGGCGCATTCTCCGCGAGCTCCTGGACGCGCTGTTCCCGGAGACGGCGCTGCCACCGAGGGCGGGGTGAGCTACGAGACGCTGCTCGTCGAGGTCCGCGACGGCGTGGCCACCCTGACGCTCAACCGTCCCGACGCCAGGAATGCGCTCAACCAGACGATGATCCGGGAGCTCGGCGCGGCCCTGTCCGCGCTCGAGGCGAGCCCGGAGGCGCGGGTGGTCGTGATCCGCGGCGCGGGAGAGCGGGCTTTCTGCGCCGGCGCGGACCTGCGCGGCATGTTCCGGGCCGGATCGCCCCTCGAGGCGCGCGCGCAGTACGCGGGCCTGGCGCGCGTCCTCGAGACGATCCCCCGGATGCGGGCGCCGGTGATCGCGCAGGTTCACGGCTACGCCCTTGCCGGCGGCTGCGGGCTGGCGGCGGCCTGCGACCTCGTGATCGCGGCCGACGACGCGGTCTTCGGGCTGCCGGAGATCAAGCTCGGGCTCTTGCCGCTCATGGTCCTGGCGCCGATCCTTCGCGTGGCGTCGCCGCGCCGCGTCCTCGAGCTGATCCTGACGGGGCGGGAGCTTCCGGCGAAGGAAGCCGTCGAGATCGGGCTCGCGAGCCGCGCGGTGCCGCGGGCGGAACTCGACGGGACCGTCGGCGATCTCGCGAGGAAGCTCGCCGGGCTGTCACCGGCTACGCTGGCGCTGGGGAAGGAAGCCTTCTACCGGGCGCTCGAGCTCCCGTATTCGGAAGCCCTCGCACACCTCCGGGACCTCCTGACGATCGTGGCGCAGTCGGAGGACGCGCAGGAGGGAATCGCCGCGTTTCTGGAGAAGCGCCCCGCCCGCTGGCGGGACCGCTAGAACGCTGAGGCTGGAGCCGGGCCGCCCGTCACTCGGGACGCGGCCTCACGGCCACCAGAGGTACAGGAAGCGCGGCCCCGACACGACCATGCGCGCCAGGTCGGGCAGGGTGGCCGTCGGCCCAGGCGTATCGGCGGAGGAGTAGATCGTCGCCCGGTACTGGCGCGGACGGTGGTAGGTCACCACCCGCGCCTCCTTGAGCCCGGCCGCGCCCTTGGCCGCGGCGATCGCGTCCTCCAGATAGCCGATCTGGTCGATCAGCCCCAGCGACAGCGCCTCGCCGGCGGTGTAGATGCGGCCGTCGGCGAAGCCGCGCACCTTGGCCTCGTCGAGCTTCCGCGAGCGGGCGACCAGCTCGACGAATCGCCCGAAGAAGCGGTCGATCAGGTCCTGGAAGAGCGCGCGCTCCTCGGGGCGGATGGAGCGGAACGGGCTTCCCATGTCCTTGAACTCGCCGGACTTCACGTAGCTCGCGCTGACGCCGATCTTCTCGAGGAGCCCGCTGGCGTTGACGGTGAGCATCAGGACGCCGATGGACCCCGTCACCGTCGTGGGATGGGCCAGGATGCGGTCCGCGGCCAGCGCCACGTAGTAGCCGCCGGAGGCGCCCACGTCGAGGATGGAGGCCACCACGGGCACCTTGCGGCGCTCCTTGAACCGCATCACCTCGTGATACAGGATGTCGGACGCGGTGACCGTGCCGCCCGGGCTGTTGATGCGGAGCACGACCGCGCGCACCCGATCGTCGTCCTCGGCCTTCTCGAGCTCCTCCCGGACCCGGGCGAGCAGCGGCACCTGCGGCCGGCTCTCGAGGGTGAAGATCGGCTCCTCCGCGAGGACGCCGGCCAGGTCGATCAGGAGAACCTTGTCGGCGGCGTTGCCCTCGACGGTGCTCTCGGTCAACGGCTGGACGCGCGGGGTGAGGTCGATCGAGACGACGCTGCAGCCGGCGAGCGTCAGGAGAGCCATCGCGAGGCAGGCGAGACGGGCGCGCATGGTCTGGTATCCGAGTATACGCCCCGCCGGCCAGCGCGCTCCGCCGTTATTGTGCCTCCCGCGTTGAAGGCTCGGCACGCGCCGGGTATAGTGGCAACGCCATCCCCGAGGAGGACGCATGTCCGGCCCGCTCGAGAACCTGCGGATCGTCGACCTCTCGCGTATCGTCGCGGGACCGCTCGCGACCCAGATCCTCAGCGACTACGGCGCCGAGGTGATCAAGGTCGAGCATCCGCTCGGCGGAGACGACAGCCGCCAGTGGGCGCCGCCTCGCGCGCCGGATGGGCAGGCGTCGTACTTCTTCGCCGTGAACCGCGGGAAGCGCAGCATCACGATCGACCTCAAGCACCCGCGGGGCAAGGCGGTGTTCCTGGATCTCGCGCGCCGCGGCGATGTGCTGATCGAGAACTTCAAGCCGGGGACCATGGACGATCTCGGGCTCGGCTGGGACACGCTCCGGGGCGTCAACCCGCGGCTCGTCTACTGCTCGATCTCCGGCTTCGGGGCGACCGGGCCCTATCGCGAGCGGGCGGGGTACGACGCCATCATGCAGGGCTTCACGGGCCTCATGTCGATCACAGGCGAGCGTGACGGCGCTCCGGTCAAGGTCGGCGTCGCGCTGATCGACGTGATCACGGCCCTCTATGCCCACGGCGCGATCCTCGCCGCGCTGCGCCACCGCGACCGGACCGGGCACGGGCAGCACCTCGATCTCTCGCTGATGGAGTGCGGGATTGCGGGCCTCATCAACGCGGCGACGGGGTATCTGGTCGGCGGCGACGTGCAGGGGCGCTGGGGGAGCGCGCACCCGTCCCTCGTGCCCTACCAGGCCTTCCGTGCGCGCGACGGCTACCTGATGGTCGGAGCCGGCAACGAGCGCCTCTGGAAGGCGTTCTGCGAGGTGCTGGGAGCGCCGGAGTGGGCGGATGATTCCCGTTACGGGTCGAACGCCCGGCGGGTGGCGTGCCGCGCCGAGCTGGTACGGGAGATCGAGGCGCGGCTCCAGGCGCGGGATCGGGACGACTGGGTCGCGCGGTTCGCGGAGGCCGGGCTCGCCGTCGGGCCCATCAACGACATCGGCCAAGTGTTCGAGGATCCCCAGGTCCAGCACCGGGAGATGGCGGTGGAGGTGGATCACCCGACCGCCGGCCGGGTCCGACTTCCGGGGATTCCGGTGAAGTTCCGCGGCACGCCCGCCGCCGTCCAGGGACCGCCGCCGAACCTCGGGCAGCACACGGACGACGTGCTCCGAGACGTGCTGGAGCTCTCGCCGGCGGCCATCACCGAGCTGCGCGCGTCCGGGGCGCTCGGCGCGCCGGCCGCCGTCTGAGGAGCGAACGACACGATGGCCTACGAGACCCTGATCCTCGAGCGCGGCGACGGGCACGCGGTGGTCACGCTCAACCGCCCGCCCGCCAACACGATCTCCGCCCAGCTCGTCCTCGAGCTGGAAACCGCCGTGGACGAGCTCATGCGGGACGACTCGGTCAAGGCGATCGTCCTCACGGGCGCCGGCGACCGCATCTTCTGCGGGGGCGCGGACCTGTCCGGCGCCTTCAGCGGCGGTCCCGACGAGCTGGACGCCTTCATCCGGCGTGGGCAGGCGCTGCTCCGGCGCATCGAGCGACTCTCGAAGCCGGTGATCGCGGCGATCCAGGGACACGCGACGGGCGGCGGCTGCGAGATCGCCATGGCGTGTCACCTCCGGATCATGAAGGAGACCGCGCGGATCGGCCAGACGGAGACGAACCTGGGGATCATCCCGGGTTTCGGCGGGACCCAGCGGCTTCCCCGTCTGATCGGCCGCACGAAGGCGCTCGAGCTGCTCATCCTGGGCACGCTGATCACCGGGCCGGAAGCCCTGACGCTCGGTCTCGTCAACCGGCTGGCGAAGGAGGGTGAGACTCTCGCCGACGCGCGGGCCCTCGCGACCACGATCGCCAAGCGCGCGCCGATCGCGACGCGGCTCATCATCGAGTGCGTGGACCAGGGACTCGACGGTCCCCTCGAGGCCGGCCTCGACGCGGAGGTCCGCGGCTTCCTCGCGACGCTCCGCACCGAGGACGCCGGGGAGGGCATCCAGGCGTTCCTCCAGAAGCGCCCCCCGGAGTTCAAGGGGCGGTAGGCTCGACGGACGAAGACCGCAGCACGCGAGAGAAAGCGACGGGCGTCTCGACGCTCGACAGGAGGCCGTCATGACGGTGAAGGAAACCTTCGAGGCGATGGCGACTCGCTTCAGGCCGGAGCGCGCCCAGGGGCTCCAGACGGTGATTCAGTACGACATCACCGGGCCCGAGGGCTGTACGTATCACGTGAACATCGCCGACGGGCAGTGCGCGGTTCGGGAGGGCGCGTCGGGGACACCGCCGGCGCTCACGCTGACGATGACAGCCCAGGACTGGCTCGACATGCTCGGCGGGAAGCTCTCCGGCCAGGTCGCCTTCATGTCCGGGAAGCTCAAGCACAAGGGGGACATGAGCCTCCTGATGCGGCTCCCCGGGCTCTTCGGCATCTGAGCCCCGCAGGCCGGATGCGCGGCCATTGACCGCGGTCGCCAGGGTGGCCAGGGTGGCCAGGGTGGATGGATGACGTGAGCGCTCGTCCGGAGTCGCCGGGCGAGCGCTTCACCGACTGGGCCGCCCGTCTCTTCGACCCGGCGGGACGCCACGCCAAGCCGGAGGCGCTCCGCGGGATCCGCGTTCTCGACCTCTCCGTCATCATCTTCGGTCCGGCCACCGCCGACTTCCTCGGGGAGCTCGGCGCCGAGGTGATCAAGGTGGAGATGCCGGGGCAGGGTGACGTCACCCGCATCCTGGGCCACGGAGGATGCTGGTGGAAGGGCGTCTCCGTCGCGTTCTTCCCTCAGAACCATGGCAAGTACCACATCGGCGTGGACATGCACCACGCCGAGGGGCAGGCGCTGATCCGGCAGCTCGCCGCGCGCTCGGACATCCTCGTCGAGAACTTCAAGCCCGGCACCACGGAGGCGAAGTGGGGGCTGGGGTACCGGCAGCTTCGCGAGATCAATCCGCGCCTCATCTACGTCGCCAACACGGGCTTCGGCCAGTGGGGCCCCTTCGCGGAAGGCCGCGCGTCGTACGACGGGCTCGCCCAGGCCGTGTCGGGGCTGACCGGCATCTCGGGGTTCGAGGGCGCCTTGCCGATCAAGTCCGGCAACTACCTCGGCGACTGGTTCGGGGCCTGCCTCTCGGCGCTCGGCGCGCTGGCGGCGCTCCGCTGGCGCGATCGCACGGGCGAGGGGCAGCTGGTCGAGATGGCGCAGTGCGAGGGCCTCGTCCGCGCGCTCGACTGGACGTGGCTCTACGCGGGCCTCACCGGCCGCGACCGCGCGCGGACCGGGAACCGCGACCCGGTGTTCGTGCCCTCGGGGATCTACCCGTGCGCCGACGGGCACGTGGCCATCGTGGCGGGAACGAATGCGGAGTTCCGCGGCCTGGCCGAGGCGCTCGGCCGGCCAGACCTCGTCAGCGATCCGCGGTTCGAGACCGCCGCGTCGCGGCGACGCACGGCCCACGCGGACGCCCTCGACGCGGTCATCCAGGCATGGTGCGCGGCGCGCGCCCGCTCCGACATCGAGGCCACGGCGCGGCGCCACGGCTTCGCGGCGGCCCCGGTGATGAGCGCGAAGGATCAGTACGAGGACCCGCACTTCCGGGCCCGGGGCAGCGTCGAGGAGCTGGACGACCGGGTCTACGGCGGCGTGGTGGACTACGGGCCGGCGCCGCAGCTCTCCGCCACGCCCGCGCGCCACAAGTGGGCGGGCCGGCCCGTGGGGTGGCACAACCGGCACGTGCTCCAGGGCATCCTCGGGCTGCCGGACGAGCACGTCGCGGAGCTCGAGCGTCGCGGGATCGTCGGGCGCTGGGGCGATCGGCGGGGCGCGAAGCCGCCCGCCCGACTGGTCGGGCGACGAGGACCGGCTGTGAGCGATCCGGCCCGGGAGCGCGACACCCGGTGGGCCGACTGGGCGCGCGCCGAGGAGGACCCGCGCGCGGCGGCCGGGAAGCCGGAGGCCCTCGACGGGCTCCTCGTCCTCGACTGCGCGACCGGACACTACGGCGGCCACGTGCTGGGCGGGTTCCTGGGCGAGCTCGGCGCCGAGGTGGTGAAGCTCGAGCCGCCTGGCGGGGATCCGGCCCGCGACTGGGGGCCGGTGGACGTCCGCATCCGGGGTGAGGGACTCGGCTACCTGGCGGAGGGCCGGAATCGCTACTACGCGACGCTCGACCTCGCGTCGGCGGAGGGCCAGGCGATCTTCCGCCAGCTCGCGACTCGCGCGGACGTGGTGATCGAGGGGTTCCCGCCCGGCCAGATGGACGCCTGGGGGATCGGCTACCGTCAGCTCGGGCCGCTCAACCCGCGCCTGGTCTACGTCGCGCTCTCGACCCACGGTCAGTTCGGTCCGCGCGCGGAGGGAAGCGGACCCGAGTACGACCTCATCGACCAGGCGCTCTCGGGGCTGGCCTACATCACGGGCCACCCCGGCGAGGGCGTCGGGGAGACGGGCCCGACCCGCGTCGGGAGCTGGATCAGCGCCTACGCGCAGGCGGCCTGGGGCGGCGTCGCGACGCTGGCCGCGCTCCACTGGCGGGAGACGTCCGGCCGCGGCCAGATGATCGACATCTCGGGGACCGAGGCGCTGATGCGCTACCTCGAGTACACACTGCTCCTCTACCACGGCTCCCGCGAGATCCGCGAGCGGCTGGGCGGCCTGGACATCGCGGTGTCGGTGTACACGTTCATCCCGGTGAAGGACGGCTGGGCGTTCATCGCCGGGTACACGGACGCGAACTTCGGCGCGATCTGCCGGATCATGGGACGGCCCGAGCTGGCGCGGGATCCGCGGTTCCGGACGACGCTCGACCGGACGCAGCCGAAGGCGCGCGCCGAGCTGGTCGAGGAGATCTCGGCGTGGTCGGTCCACTACACGGCGAGCGAGATCCTGGCGAAGGTGCTCGCGGATCCCGGGCCCGGGACCATCGTGTTCGGCCCGGTGAACCGTCCGACGCAGACGCTGGCCGAGGACCACTGGTGGGAGCGCGGCTGCTTCGCCCGGCTCGACGATCCCGTCTACGGGCCGCTGACGCTCGCGGCCCCCGCCTGGCGGATGACGCGGACACCGCCGCGTCTCAAGATCCCCGGGCGGCCGGCCGGATTCCACACCGCGCACGTGTACGCCCGGCACCTCGGGCTGGGGCCGTCGAGACTGGCCGAGCTGAGAGCGCGCGGTATCATCTAGCCCGGGAGGGCACAGGCATGGCGGGAACGACGCAGGCCGCGGGAGCGGCCCAGGACCTCGCGGCAGAGTGGGCGCGAACGATGACGCGGGCGGCGCGGGCGCTCGAGCTCGCCACGGCGCCGGAGCCGTCCATCGGGCTCACGCCGAAGCAGCTGGTCTACCGGCGCAACAAGGCGCGGCTCTACCGGTACGAATCGCCGCGCACGCGCCCGACGCCGGTGCTCTTCGTGCCGAACCTCGGCATCAGCCGGCCCTCGATCTTCGATCTCCAGCCGGGGTCGTCCTTCGTGGAGCACATGTGCCGGCAGGGCTACGACTTCTACCTCCTCGACTGGGGCGTCTACGGCGAGGAGGACAACGGGCTGACCGTGGACGAGTGCGTCACGCGGCTCCTCCCGCGCGTGGTCCGGAAGGTCCTGGAGACGTCGGGCGCGGACGGGCTCGCCGTGATCGGCTACTGCATGGGCGCGCCCCTCTCGGTGTCCTTCGTCGCCCAGCACCCCGACGTGCCGGTGCGCGCCTACGTGAACATGGCCGGCCCGATCGACTTCGCCCACGCGGGGCTGTTCGGCCAGTGGCTCGACAAGCGCTTCTACGACGTCGACCGGGTCGTCGACACGATCGGCGCGATCCCGGCCGACTGGGTCAAGGTCGGCTTCAAGCTGTTGCGCCCGACGATGGACGTGACGACGGCGCTGAACCTCTGGTGGAACCTGGACAACCCTCGGTACGTCGAGGGATACCGGGCGCTCTCGCGGTGGGCGAACGAGTACGTGCCGTTCCCGGCGGAGTTCTTCCGCCAGTGGGTCAAGGACTTCTACCAGGAGAACCGGCTCGTCGGGGGGACCCTTCGCCTCGGAGGCGAGCCGGTCGACCTCGGCCAGGTGCGTTGCCCGCTCCTGGTCGTCGGCGCCAAGGAGGACTACATCGCGCCGCCGGCGTGCGTCCGGGCCTTGATCGACCACACGGGAAGCACGGACAAGAGCTACATCGAGCTCCCCGGGGGGCACATCTCGCTGATCGCGGGGCGCTCCGCGTCGGTGCACTGCTGGCCCCGCGTCTCGGAGTGGCTCGCCGCCCGGACCAGCTAGGCCTCCCCACCACGACGCAACGCTTCCCGGTCATGACGCAACGTGGCATACTGAGGGCGCTGCGATGAGCCAGAACCCCGTCCAGGACGCGCTCGACATCTGGAAGAAGGCCCTGGAGGACGGCACCCAGGCATGGGTGCGGGGCCTTGGACAGATGCAGGGCGCACAGGCGCCCTCCGGCGCTCCCGACTTCAGCCAGTTCTGGCGTCCGATCCTCGGCCAGGGGATGGACATGTGGCAGAAGGCGGCCGCCCAGGGCGGGGTCAGCCCGGAGTTTGCCCAGCAGTGGAAGGCCTTTCTGGACCAATGGATCGAGGTCTGGTCGAAGGTCCTGGGTCAGGCGATGGGCACCGAGGGATTCGCCCAGGCGCTCGGCCGGTACCTGGATCAGACCCTCAGCGCCCAGGCCCCGTTGAAGAAGGGGATGGAGCAGTACACGGACCAGGCGCTGCGCACCCTGGGACTCCCGTCGCGGGCCCAGGTCGTGGGCGTGGCGTCCCAGCTCGTGGCGCTGGAAGAGCGGATCGAGGGCCTGGAGGACCGGCTGGACGAGCTCAGGCGTCTGCTCGCCCAGGCGGCGCCGACGGCGCCCCCACCGAGCAAGGCGGGCGAGCCGAGCGCCCGGCGGACGGCGAGGGCGCCGGCCCCGGCGGGAGGCCGAGGGGCCGCCCGTCCATCTCGCCCCTAAGGGAGGGACGATGACCGGTCTGACCATGGAGGACGTAGCCGTCGGCGACGTTGCCGAGATCACGTATCCGGTCACCGCGGAGACGATCCGCGAGTTCGTGACGGCGAGCGGCGACGACAATCCGATCCACTCCGACGCGGCGTTCGCCGCGACGACCCGGTTCGGCCGTGTGATCGCGCCGGGCATGCTGACCGGGAGCTTCGTCTCGAGCGTGATCGGCACGCGCCTGCCGGGACCGGGCACGATCTACCTCTCGCAGAGCTTCCGCTTCATGCGGCCGGTGTACATCGGGGACCGGGTGACGGCCCGGGTCGAGGTCGCCGAGCGTCTGGCAGAGCGGAACCGCCTGCGGCTCCGCACCACATGCGTGAACCAGCACGGCGAGCTACTCCTCGAGGGCGAGGCCTGGGTGCTGCCGTCGCCGGCGCGGATCGAGTACACGGCGCCGAGGCCCGAGCGGCGGCCAACGTCCGTCGCACTCCTGCCGGCGACGCTCGCCGTCGAGATGATGTCGATCTGGATGACGAGCAGCCTCGCGATGGCGAGCCAGGCGCTCCGGTTGATGCCGCTTGCTCCGGGAGTGCGCCGCGCCGACGAGCGCCCCGATCGCGGAGCCCAACCCCATCCGGCCCTGAGGGCCGGAGCCTCAGCGCATCAGCAGGCCGCCGTTCAGGGAGAGCTCCTCGCCCGTGATGTAGTCCCCGTCCGAGGAGACCAGGTAGATCACGGCCCGGGCGACCTCCTCGGCCTTTCCGAAGCGCTTCAGCGGGATCTGGTCGAGGAGCCGCTGGCGGACCTTCTCGGGGATCGACTCGACCATCTCCGTCTCGACGAAGCCCGGAGCGAGGGCGTTCACGGTGATGCCCTTGGAGGCGAGCTCCTTGGCCAGTGACTTCGTCATCGCGGTCACGCCCGCCTTGGAGGCCGCGTAGTTCGCCTGGCCGAAGTTGCCGATCTGACCGATCACGGACGTGATGTTCACGATCCGCCCGTAGCTCCGCTTGAGCATGTCGTCGATGAAGACCTTGGTGGAGTTGAAGACGCCGTCCAGGTTGATGGCGAGGACCTTGCGCCAGGACGCGTGGTCCATCTTCACGAAGGTCTTGTCGCTGTTGATGCCGGCGTTGTTGACGAGGATGTCGATGTGGCCGAAGGCCCCGAGGACTTCCTGGGCCATCCGGAAGGTGTCGGGGAAGTCGCTCACGTCCGCCCGCACGGCGAGGGCGCGCCGACCGCGCTTCTCGATCTCGGCGACGACGGCCTGGGCCGCCGCCTCGCTGGAGATGTAGTTGACGGCGACGTCCGCGCCCTCCTCGGCGAGGGCGAGCGCGATCGCGCGGCCGATCCCGCGGGAGGCTCCGGTCACCACCGCCTTGCGTCCCTCGAGCTTCATGACGGTCCTCCTGGTCGGGTCGTGGTCACGGATCGTGGGTCGGACGTGCGCCGCGCCTCTCCAGGGGTAGCATGCCGGTTCGGGCGGATCAATCGGCGCCGCGTGACGCGACCAGGCGCGCGAGCCGTGAGGCGGCCGCCTTGGTCGCATTGACGCGCAGTGTTAGAATTGGCCCCGCCGAGACCGGAATGGCCACCGACGAGCCCATCCTCATCAAGCGCTACGCCAACCGGAAGCTCTACGACCAGGGCCGGAGCCGCTACGTCACGCTCGAGGAGCTCGAGGAGTTCATCCGGCAGGGGCGCGAGATCCGCGTCGTCGATGCGGTGTCCGGGGACGATCTCACCAGCCAGACCCTGGCCCAGATCATCCTCGACACGGCCCGCGGCGGCCGGTCGGCCCTGCCCGTCGCGTTCCTGCACCAGCTGATCCAGCACGGGATGACCTGGCAGAGCTTCGTCCAGGAGTCCTTGCAGTCGAGTCTCGCGGGAATCGCGGCGAGTCAGCGTGAGACCGAGCGGGCCCTCCGCGAATGGGGAGTGCAGGCGGGCTGGTGGCCGTCAGAGCAGGGGAGCACGGCGTCCGGCAGCGATGCGTCGGCGGCGGGCCTCCGGGCGGAGGTGGCCGCGCTGAAGGAGAAGATCAGGGATCTCGAGTCCCGGCTCGGCGGGTGAGCCAGGGGAGGGGACGCCTCCCCGGATCACCGCTCAGACCGAGCCCGCGCGTGGGCCCGGCCGATTCGATCAGGCGCGCGCGTAGATCTCCTTGAGCCGGTTGACGGAGGTCGCCAGCGTCTCCTGGATCTCCTGTCCGGCCTGCTCGGCCGAAGCCTGGACCCGCTCGGCCGTGCGCGTCACGACCTGGGCATTGGCCTCCACGAGGTGGAACGACTTCTGGGTGCCCTCGACGAGAGCGAGCAGGCTCTTCTGGTACCACGCGAAGGGGTTGTGGCGGAGCATCTCGAACGCCTCCGGACCGACGGGCGCCTGGGGCGCGCGCGCCACTTCCGTGGCGGCCGCCGTGTGGAGGTCCGCGTAGGTGCGGAGACCCTCCTTGGCGGCGGCGGCCGAGAGACCGACCAGGCCCTGGAGGACGCGGTGGTTCATGTCAGCCAGGACGGAGAAGGCCTCGAGGGCCTTGCCCTGCATCTCGGCGAAGAATTCCGGGGAGAGCTGCGGCTGCTGGACGTTCATCGATCCGACCTCCTGTCGTCGGCCAAGTCAGCCGACGGTCTGCGATGTGTAGCGGTGGTGATAACGCGACGCAGCATGGATATACCAGTTCCTAGCGCATCGCGTCAACAGAAATGCTGCGTGTCGTCATCCGAGTGGGACCTCGAGGTCGGCCGGTGGCAAAATGCCCGACGGATTTGATAGGTAATTCAGTATCTTGAAGCCCATGAGCGCCAGGACCTGTAAGGGAGGACACCAGCCATGAGCCGGGAATCCCTTGGGGCGTTGTTCTGGGGTCAGGCATCCACTCTGGGCGGGCGAGTCGCCCAGCGCGTCAAGACCACGGGCGGCTGGAAGGACGTCTCCTGGCGGGCAGCTCGGAGACGAGGTCCGCGAGGTCGGGCTCGGGCTCATCGCGCTCGGTCGCCAGCCACGGGACGCCGTGGGCATCCTCTCCCAGACGCGGGCGGAGTGGGTCCGGGCAGACTTCGCCGTCCTGTCGATCGGCGGCGTCACGATCCCCGTGTACGCGACGTATCCGCCCGAGACGCTCACCTACATCGCCCGGGACTCCGAGATGCGGACCCTCTTCGTCGAGGACGCGCAGCAGCTCGGGAAGGCGCTGACCGCCGCCCCGGACGTCCCGAGCCTCGACTCCATCGTCGTGATCCAGGGAGCGGCCCCGGCCGGAGGCGGGAGCGGCCGGCCGCGCGTCCTCGACTGGCAGACGCTCCGGGCGCTCGGCCGCGGCCCGCATCCCTCGGACGCCCTCGAGCAGCGGCTCCGGGCGATCAAGTCGGGGGACGTCGCGACCATCGTCTACACGTCAGGCACGACTGGCCCGCCGAAGGGGGTCGTGCAGACCCACGGGAACCATCTCGCGGCGCTCGACATGATCGCCCGGGTGACCGGGGTGCGCGAGGGCGACACCCATCTCCTGTTCCTCCCGCTGGCGCACTCCTTTGCCCGGATGGAGAGCTTCCTCGGGATCCGGCTCGGCCTGGTCACGGCGTTCGCGGAGAGCATCGAGCGGCTGCCGGAGAACCTGCGCGAGGTCTCGCCGGACTTCATCTGCAGCGTGCCGCGCGTGTTCGAGAAGGTGTACGCGAAGATCCTGTCCGGCGTGGCGGCCGCGCCGCCGCTCCGCCGCCGCATCTTCCACTGGGCCCTGTCGGTCGGGCGCCGCGCGAGCCGCCTCGAGCGGGAAGGGCGGCCGATTCCCGGGACCCTGGGCGTCCAGCGGAAGGTGGCGGACCGGCTGGTCTTCGGGAAGCTCCGCGCGGCCCTCGGAGGGCGCTTGCGGTTCTGCGTCTCGGGGGGCGCGCCGCTCGCGCCGGAGATCGCCGAGTTCTTCCACGCCGCCGGCATCCTGATCCTGGAAGGCTACGGGCTGACCGAGACGTGCCCCATCCTGGCCAGCAACCATCCCGGGGCGTACAAGTTCGGGACCGTGGGGCGGCCGTTCGCCGGGGTCGACCTGAAGATCGCCGAGGACGGGGAGATCCTCGCTCGCGGCCCGAACATCGCGCACGGGTACTACCGGAAGCCCGAGGAGACGGCCGCGGTGTTCGAGTCCGGCGGGTGGTTCCACACCGGCGACATCGGGGAGATCGACCGGGACGGCTACCTGAAGATCACCGACCGGAAGAAGGACCTGATCAAGACCTCGGGCGGGAGCTACGTCGCGCCCCAGCACATCGAGAACCTCCTGAAGGGCGATCCGTTCGTGAGCCAGGCGCTGGTCGAGGGCGACCGGCGACCGTATCCGATCGCGCTCCTCACGCTGAACGCGGAGGAGCTCGCCAAGCTGGCCCGGGAGCGCGGGCTCGGCGACAAGCCGGTCGCGGACCTCGTCAGCCATCCGGCCGTCATGGAGCGTGTGCGGCGCATCGTGGACGCCGTCAACGCGCATCTCGCGTCCTACGCGCAGGTCAAGCGGTTCGCCGTGCTCCCCGCCGACTTCACGCAGGAGGGCGGCGAGCTCACCCCGACGCTGAAGGTGAAGCGGCGGGACGTGCGCGCGAAGCACGCCGATCTCATCGACTCTCTCTACCGGGAATAGCGTGTCGGCGACGGTGCTGGACCAGCTCAATCTGGACGGGCGCGTCGGCCTCGTCACCGGGGCGAGCCGCGGGCTCGGCCGGGCGATGGCGCTCGCTCTCGCCGAGGGCGGGGCCGACGTCGCGCTCGTCGCGCGGTCGGCGGACGGCCTGAACCAGACGGCGGAGTCCGTGAAGGCGCGGGGCCGGCGGGCGCTGGCGCTGCCGGCCGACGTCGCGATCGAGGCCGAGGTCGACGCAGCGGTGAAGCGCGCCCTGGACGCCTTCGGCGCCATCGACATCCTGGTCAACAACTCCGGTGTGGCCACCGTGAAGCCGTTCGTGGACACCACGCCGGCGGAGTGGCGCCGGGTCCTCGAGACGAACCTCACGGGCGCGTACAACTGCTGCCGCGCCGTCGGCCCCGGGATGATCGCGCGCCGGCGGGGCAAGGTGGTGAACGTGGCGTCCGTCCTCGGGGCGCGAGGGCTTCCGGGCTATGCGGCCTACAGCGCGTCGAAGGGCGGGCTCCTGGCCCTGACCCGCGCGCTGGCCGTCGAGTGGGCCCGCCACAACATCCAGGTCAACGCGATCGCCCCGGGCTGGTTCGTGACCTCGATGAACGAGGCGGCGTTCGAGGACGCCCGGACCAGCGAGCGGCTCCTGCGGAACGTGCCGGCCCGCCGCACCGGGCGGCCCGAGGAGCTCGGGCCGCTCGTCGTCTACCTCGCGTCCGCGGCCTCGGACTACGTCACGGGGGAGGTCGTCTTCATCGACGGCGGCCTCGGCGCCGCGTGAGGCGCTCGTGAACGCCGCCGTTCTGGCGGGGCCCCGCGCGTTTCGCGTGGAGACCGTGCGCGATCCCGCCGTCGGACCCGGCGAGGCGCTCGTTCGCGTGGAGGCGGCCGGGATCTGCGGGACCGACTACCGGATCTGGACCGGGGAGCGGCGCGTCGGCTATCCGCTGATCCCCGGGCACGAGTTCGTCGGAGAGGTCGTCGCGGTCGGTCCCGGCGTGACGCGGATCGCGGCGGGGGACCGGGTGGCCGTCGAGCCGAACTGGGGATGCGGGACGTGCGACCTCTGCCGCGACGGGCTCCGGAATCTCTGCCTCGCCCGGACGGCGGTCGGCATCGACCGGGACGGCGGCTTCGCCGAGCTCGCGGTGCTGCCGGAGCGAGCGTGCTGGCCGGCGCCGGCCGCGCTCGCCTCGGACGTGCTGCTCTTCGCCGAGCCGCTGGCGGTCGTGGCGCGAGCGGTCGGACGGGCGGATCCGCGTCCCGGAGAATCGGCGGCCGTCGTCGGCGCCGGCACGCTGGGCCTGCTCGCGGTCCAGCTCCTGCGGGAGCGCGGCTGCCGGGTGCTGGCCGTGGGCCGGACGGACCGCCGGCTCGGGCTCGCCCGGGAGCTCGGGGCCGAGGCGACGGTCGCGGGGGCGGGAGAGGAGGTTACGACGGCGGCCCGCCGTCTGTCGGGACGGGACGGCGTCGACCTCGTCATCGAGACGGCCGGGACGGCCGAGGCCGTGGAGCTTGCCCTGGGCCAGGTCGGCTTCATCCGACCGGGCGGCCGCGCGGTGCTGACCGGTCTCCCGCACGACCCTGCTCGCGTCGAGTTCTTCTGGGTCGTCCGCCGCGAGATCGATATCCGGGGCTCGATGATCTACCGGGAGGAGTTCGGCGAGGCGGTCCGCCTGCTCGCGGAGGAGCGCATCCTCGTGGGGCCCCTCCTCACGCACCGCTTCCCGCTGTCGGCGATCGACGCCGCGATGGCGGCGCATCGGGATCCCGCCTCCATCAAGGTCGCGGTCTTTCCCGGGAGCGCGGGACGGTGACTCCGGATGATCGGCCGCATGGCGGGGACCGCGCCCGGGAGCGTCTCGCGGCCAACCCGGAGACCCGTCCGGTCGTCGAGCAGGATGTGGATGACGCCACGGCGCTCCAGCCGCCGTGGATCACGATCCTCTGGAACTGCGACTGCCACACGTTCGAGCAGGTGGCGCACCAGCTCGTGAAGGCGATCGGATGCTCCTACGACGATGGGATGGCGATCGCCGGCCGCGTGCACAACGACGGCAAGGCGGTCGTGCGGGTCGGACCCAAGTCGGAGTGCGAGCGGGTGGGCCGCATCCTGGCGGAGATCGGGCTCCGCGTGACGGTCGCCGAGTCCTAGCACCGGCGCGCGAGCCGGCCGTAGCGCCCACCCCAAACTCCAAGTCGGGGTCAGGCCCGATTTGGAGTTTCGCGCCCGGAAGTCAAAGAGCGGGCCTGACCCCGCTTTGATTTCCCGCTGCGGGGCTAGCGCGTCGGTCGGAGGCGAGGCGAGCGAGCGGCGCGCCGAGACCCGGGGCGCGTCGCCGATCTCCCGCGGTCGGCCGAAGGATGGCTCGCGGAGGCTTCGTAGCGGGCCGTCACGACCGTCTTGATGCCGCCCCGCACGTTCCAGTCGCCCACGACCTCCATCCGGCGCGGGGCGAGGAGCGCGACCAGGTCGGCGAGGATGCGGTTGGTGACGTCCTCGTGGAACGCCCCCTCGTTCCGGTAGGCCCACATGTAGAGCTTCAGCGACCTCAGCTCGACGAGCCACCGGCCGGGGACGTACCGGATCCGGATGGTCGCGAAGTCGGGCTGGCCCGTCATCGGGCACACGCACGTGAACTCGGGGACGACGTGGTCGACCTCGTACTCCCGGTCGGCGTGGGGGTTCGGAACTCGCTGGAGATCCTTCGACGGCGCGCTCGGCATCGCGGGCGGTCAGTATAGCACCGGCTTCGCCCAGACCGCCGCGCGGAGCGTGTCCACGAGCGACGTCGGCGCGCCCTCGATCAGGAGGACGGAGCGATGGCGGCGCTCGATCGCCGCGGTCACGGGCCCGCCCGGCCACGTCTGGAGCGTCGGCTCCGCCGTCGCGGCGGCCGAGCCGCGCTTCTGGGTGAGCACGCGCGCGTAGTCGCGCGCGAAGGCGGCGGCGAGCTCCTCCGTGTCCCACGCCGACCACGGCGAGCAGCAGAGGCGGGCCGGTCGCGAGATCCCACAGGACGTAGCGATCGCCCCGCCACCCGGCCGCGGCGGCCGATTCTCCCAGGAACCGTCGGAGAACCTCCCCGATCCCGATCTCGCCCAGCTCGTCCTCGAGGGCCAGCTTCGAGCCGGAGGGGAGCACCGCGACGAGATCGGGCAGCGGGAGCGGCACCGGGTCCTCGCGCCGGTCGAAGTAGCGCTCGGGATGAAGGATCTGCGAGGACGACCGCGGCGGGTCCTGGTAGACCGCCGAGAGCTGGGCCCACGGCCGGCGCTGCCGGAAGGCATGCACGAACCCGAGCCCGCTCGCGTACGGGAAGATGAGCATCGTTCGGAAGTAGGCCGGCGCCCGCACGAGCACGGGTCCGGTGGCGGACGTCCGGATGGCCCGCTGAAGGTCGGCGACGTCGGGCAGCGCCGCGAAGTCTCTTCCATCCCGGCGGAGGCTCACGTCGTGCGACAGCGCGACGGCCTCGCCCTCGACCAGCGCCTGGCGCGCGACGCCCTCGTCGCTCCGGCCGGGCGCGGCGTCGAGGAAGCGCTCCAGGTCGACCAGGCGGTCCTGGAGCACGTGCACGAGCTCGTGGGTGAGGGCGTCGCGTCTCAGCTCGGGAGTGAGCCAGTTCGCGAGGACCATCCGCTTCGCGACGGGATCGTAGTAGGCGGCGGCCTGCTCTGCGAGGAGGTCCGCCAGGAACCCGGGCAGGTCGAAATCGGCGGGGACGAGACCCCAGGCGACGAGCGCCCGACGCTCGGCGTCGAGCCGCGCCGGAGAGTACTTCCGCGACAGCTCGCCGACGACGAAGCGGCGCCGCTCCTCCCGGCTCTGGATGACGAGCGGGGGCAGGCCGCCTGTCGACGGGAGGCCGCGGAGCGTCGCCAGCTCCCGGAGCAGCCGGGTAGCCTCCGCCCGCAGCTCCTGCGGGACCATGGCCTGCGCCGACGCGAGCGATGCGACCGCGAGAGCTCCGAGCAGGAGGAGGAGCCGCGGGATCGGTCGAGGCGGACGGCCGGCCCGCGGCGCCGGCCCGCGGGCTGCGGTCATCGGGCGCCGCCCGGAACGGGCCGAGGGGCGCCGGTGCGCGCGACCGCCGCGCGATCCCGCAGGAGTGTCGCGACGGCGATCCCGCCGGCCACGAGCAGAGCGGACGCGGCGAGGCGCCCGCCGATCGGCTCGCCGATGACCAGCGCCGTCGCGAGCACGCCGAAGAGCGGCGTCGTGAGGGTGAACGCGGCGAGCCCGCTCGGCCGGTACGTCTTGAGCAACGACATGTTCGCGATGAAGTTGAACCCGGCGATCACGACCCCCTGGTAGAAGAGCGAGGCGGCGAGGCTCCACGTGAGAACCGTCGGGGCCGGCTCGAGCAGCCAGGAGAGGAGGAGGAACAGCGGGGTCCCGATGACGACCTGGGCGAGGAGCGGCTTCACCGGGTGGATCCGCTGGAGCTGCCGGTTGAGGACCACCTGCCGCAGCGCCAGGAGGACCGCGCTCACGGACAGGACCACGTCACCGGCCAGGATCGTGGAGCCGGCCTCCCGGGCCTCGAAGAGCTGGCCTCCGAAGAGGACGAGGATCCCGCAGAAGCCGAGGACGACGCCGCCCAGCGTGGCGGGAGTCATCCGGTCGCCCGGGACGAGGAAATGGGCGAGGAGGACGATGTAGACGGGATACGCGTTGAGGAGCACCGCGGCGTGGCCGGCGGTCGACAGCCAGACGCCCACGTTGAGCAGACCGAGCTGGGTCGCGAAGAGGACGCCCAGCCCGAGGAGCGGCCAGCCCTCGCCGCGCCCGAGGCGAAACGGCGCCCTCGTCCACAAGCCCCACCCCAGCACGCACACGCCGCCGATCGCGAACCGGAGCGCGGCCAGCATGAGCGGCGGCGAGTCCACCACGCCGATCTTGACCGCCACGGTGTTCCCGCCCCAGAGCGCCGAGAGCAGCAGGACCATGGCGATGGCGCGGGTATCGAGATCGCGCGGTGCGGGGGGCGAGGGCGCCATGACCCAAGGCAGTGTACACTCGGTCGTCGTGAGACTCGGCATCATCGGATTCCCTGGCAGCGGAAAGACCACGCTGTTCAATCTCCTCACCGGCGCGGAGGCCGGAGTCGCGCAGCCGCCGGGCCGAGGCCGGCTGAACGTCGGCGTCGTGCGCGTGCCGGACGACCGGGTGACGCGGCTCTCGGCGCTCTTCCAGCCGAAGAAGACGGTGTACGCGACCGTCGACGTGGTCGACCTCGCGGGCTTCGATCGGGGCGAGCGCGCGACGCTGGACGTCGGCGACCTGCGCCAGGCCGATGCGCTCCTCCACGTGGTGCGGGCGTTCCCGTCTCCCACGCTCGGCGCGGCGCCGCCGCCGGGGCGCGAGGTCCAGTCGCTCGAGGAGGAGCTCGTCCTCGCCGACCTGGAGATCGTCGAGCGACGGCTCCAGAAGCTCGGGCCCGGCCTCAAGCGGAAGCCGACCGACGCCGAGCAGCGCGAGTACACGCTTCTCACCCGGGTGAAGGGACCGCTGGAGGAAGGCGTGCCCCTCCGCGCCCAAGAGATGACGGCGGAGGAGACGCGCCTCATTCGAGGCTTTCAGTTCCTGTCGCTGAAGCCGATCCTCCACTGCCTGAACCTCGCCGAGGATGCGGTCGCGGGACGCGCCAAGGCCCTGGCCGAGCTGGAAGAGGTGGGCAAGCGCGCCGGCACGCTCGTGGGCTGGGTCTCCGCGGCGGTGGAGGCGGAGGTCGCCGCGCTCCCGCCCGAGGAGCAGCGGAGCTTTCTCGACGCGCTGGGGCTGCCCGAGCCGGCGCTCCACCGCGTGATCCGAGACGCTTACACGCTGCTCGGCCTCGCGAGCTTCTTCACGGTCGGCGAGGACGAGGTGCGGGCCTGGACGATCCCGGCGGGCGCGGCGGCGCTCGAGGCCGCGGGCGCGATTCACTCCGACATCGCGCGCGGGTTCATCCGGGCGGAAGTGATCGGATGGTCGGAGCTGCTCGAGTCCGGGTCGCTGGCCGAGGCGCGGAAACGCGCGCTGCTGCGGCTCGAGGGGAAGGACTACCCCGTCCAGGACGGCGAGGTGTGTCACTTCCGCTTCAACGTCGGCCGCTGATCCCGCTCCGCTAGCCGGCACCCACAGCCCGCGCCGGCCGGCTGCCGCGGCCGCGTCACGCCTTCGGGAAGTTCATCGCCTCCACGAAGAGGTCCTGGAAGTCCGGGTGTGTCGCCAGCGACAGATGCTCGATCGAGCGCGCGAGCCGGTCCGCGCGAGCGCGCTCGGCCTCCGAGACCAGGGCGAGCTGGGCGCCCAGCGCGGCGGCGTTGCCGACGTAGCGGATGCGCTCTGGCGGGAGGGGAGGGATCAGCCCGATCCGCACCGCGCTCCGGATCGAGAGGTAGTTCCCGAAGCCGCCCGCCAGCATGAGGTCCGTGAGCGCCTCGTCGGGGACGCGCAGGACGTGCTGGAGCATCCGGATGCCGCCTCCGATCGCGCCCTTCGCCAGCTGGACCTGGCGGATGTCGTCCTGCGTCAGCACGATCTCGCCGCCCCCTGCGGCAGCGCCGTGGGGGATCAGGATCAGCAGGCGCTCCTCGCCGCGCTCGGCGAGCCTCGCTCCGAGCGCCGCCGGGAAGCGGTCCCGGCGCTCGATCTGGATGAGCCCGGTCCAGTCGATGAGACCGACGTCGAGCGCGGCCGCGACGGCGTCGATGAGGCCCGAGCCGCAGATCCCCTGGGGCGCGCCGTCGCCGATCACGTGGAACCGCAGATCCCCGTTCTCGACCCACACGCGGTCGATGGCCCCGACGGCCCCTCGCATGCCGTGGCGGATCTGCGCGCCCTCCAGCGCGGGACCCGCGGGGGCCGAGCACGCCATCAGACGCTCCCGCGTGCCCATGACCACCTCGCCGTTGGTGCCGATGTCGACGACCGCGCGCACGGCGACGCTCTCGTCGAGGCGTGTGGCGAGGGCGGCGCCGACCGCATCGGCGCCGACGAAGCCGGCGACGATCGGCAGGAAGCACACGCGCGCCTCGGGATTGATCTTGAGGCGAAGGGTCCGCGCCGACAGCACGAGCGAGTGCCGGACGACGGCGGAGTAGGGGGACAGACCCACGTACGTCGGGTCGATGCCGAGAAGCACGTGGTGCATGCACGTGTTGCCGACGACGGTGGCCTTGTAGATCCACTGCGGAAGCACGCCGGTCCGCGCGAGGAGCTCGTCGATCTGCTCGTTCAGGAGGCCGATGATCCGGCTCTGGAGCTTCCGCAGGTTCGCCGGATTCCACTGGGCGAAGGCGATCCGCGACATCAGGTCGCCGCCGAACGTCGCCTGCGTATTCAGGCTCGACACCGAGGCCATCAGCTCGCCGGATGCGAGCTCGAGCAGCGTGGTGACCACGCTGGTCGTGCCGACGTCGATCGCGAGGCCGAACGCCATGGCGCTCGTGTCGCCGCGCTCGACGCCGAGGGGCGTGCCCTGGAACGTGACGACGGTGACCTCGCCCTTCGCCTCCCGCAGGGTCGAGGGCAGCGTCCGGATGACGTCCAGCGGCATGTCGGCCGCCGCGATGCCCGCCGCGGCCGCGAGCTGCTCGAGGTCTGAGGTCTGGTGGTGCTCCTCCTGCGGGAGCTCGACGCGGACCGTCTTCTTGCGGATCCCGGCGTCGAGCGCGACCTGCGCCCGGGCGACCGCGCCCGACTCGACGCCCAGGATCTGGAAGGCGCGCTCGTCCAGGGGCGGGGCGATCTGCACGACGAGCGGCTCCGTCGGGGCCAGCTGGCAGGACAGGCGGTACCCCTCGCGCACCAGGTCGTCGCCCAGCTGGAGCTGGTCGTTGATCGTGCCGGGAGGCGCGACGCCCTCGACCACCTTGATCCGGCAGGAGGTGCAGCGCCCGCGGCCGCCGCAGGTGGCCGTGATGTCGACGCCCTGGGCGTGGGCGGCCCGGAGCAGGACGGAGCCCGGCTCGACGTTGACGGCCCGCCGATCGGGCAGGATGGTGATGGCGACGGCTGACACGGCGTCATTCTACCCTTGGGCGCCCCACACGTTCGACATGCCAATGCCCGACCGCCGCGTCCTCGGGATGCGGCTCGGCTTCGGCTCTCGATCCGCGTGTAATCACCGCGCACGCTCTGAAGCGATGGTGACGGCGGACGGTATAGTAGGTCCGTGCAGGCTCCGACCGCGCCCGCGGGTCGTGTCGTCGCCGTTCGGACGGCGGGTGGCAGCACCGAGCACACGGCCGCCGCGTCGCTCGAGCGCGGCCGGCTCACGGTCCTCCTCGTGATTCAAGGCCTCCCGATCGATGAGCTTCCGGTCGGCACGCGGCTCCGCCTCGGTACGACGGCGCTCATCGAGCTCACGACCACGACATCCGGCGATCGCGCGGGAATCGACCCTGACGTCTGGAAGCCCGGTGTGCTGGAGACCGGGACGGGCAGCGTCATGGCCGCTGCGGTACGGGAGAGTCGGGCCGGTCGGACCGGGAGACGAGGTGTGGATCGAGGCGGTCTCGGTCCCCCTGACGGACGTCCTCGATCTCCACAGCTTCCGACCGGAGGAGACCCAGCAGGTCGTCACGGCGTATCTGGACGAGGCGCGTCGAGCCCGGCTGGGCGAGGTGCGCATCATCCACGGCCGGGGCCGGGGTGTTCAACGGGCCGCGATTCGCCGGGTGCTCGCCGATGCGCCGGGGATCGCCGAGTTCTCGGACGCGCCGCCGACTCGAGGCGGGTGGGGCGCCACCATCGTTCGCCTTCGTCCGGTCGAGGACGTGCCAGCCGAGTGAGAACCGTCGCCGTCGTCGGGCTCCTGGTCGTCGTGCTCACGGCGACCGCTCTCGATCTGTCTCTCGGCATGCTCTGGGTCCTGGCGATCCTGGGCGTGCTGCTCCTGCGCAGGCGGATCCGCCTCGGGGCGTGGCTCGTGCTGCTCCTGGCCACCACGCTACTGGTCTGGGGCGGCCGGCTCGGCTGGTTCGCGCCGCCGGCGCCCGCGCCGTACGAAAGAGGCTGGATTCCAGCCTGGGGCGGCGCGCGCTCCGATGTGTCTCTCCCGGAGAGTCCGGCGGACCCGCGGATCGCCGCCGCGCGAGCGGATCTTGCCCGTCTTGCGCGGGAGGAGCTCCGGCTGACGGGCGCGGAGCTCGAGCAGCGGGCGGGGGCGGTGATCTCGGTCGCGCGCCGGCTCGGTCCGCTGCGAAGCGAGGCGGCGGGCGAGGTGGCGGCCGTCGAGGCCAGCGCCCGGCGGCTCGCCCGCACGCTGGCGGCCTCGGAGTTCCGCGACCTCGCGGCCCGCCGCATGGCCGCACAGGGTTATCTGACGGACCTCGACCGGCGGCTTCGTGGGGCCCGGGACGCGACCGAGGCCGCGACCGTGCTCCGGGCTACAGATCCCGCGGCCATGGCCCACGTGTCCCTCCGCCCGGTGCGCGAAGATCTGGCCGCCGCGAACACTGCGATGGAAGCGCTCGTCCGCGCCCTGGGGGGTGGAGTGCCGACGGCCGCGACGACCGCGAGCGCGCGCTACGACGACGAGCGGAAGGAGACGCGCTGGGAGGTCCGTGCCGCCGTGGCCGGAGCTCCGGGCGTCCGGCTGCTCCGGCTCGAGACACGGGCCTTTCGGGGGGCTGGAGCTCCGCAGGGCGTGCCCGTGGGCCTGACGTACGCATCGGGAACGGAGGCCCCGCGTCCCGTCCCGCCCGGCGCGTGGCTGGAGCTCGAGCCGGCGCCCCGCGGCGTGGCCGTCGCCCAGGCGTGGGCCGAGCCCGCGTCTCTCCGTCCGGTACGAGCCACGCTACGACCGGTCGCCTTCGAGCGGCTCGACGTCGCGCCATCAGGGGCGGCCGACGACGTCATGATCACGGTCGTCCTCGACGGGCGGCCCGGCATCGAGATTCCTCTGGCGGTCCGCCTATTCCCGCCGCGCCTGGCGCGAGTCGGGGTGCCGCGGTACGCTCTCTACTTCGCGAGCCGGCCCGGGACGGTGACGCTCGACGCGGACGGAGACAGGTGGGAGCCCGCCGGTGACGGTGACGGGCCGCTTCGGCTGGATCTCGTGCCGGGAACGTTCCTCCTGCGCAACGGGGCCTTCGCCCGTGTGCGGGAGTATCTCTACCGCCCGAACGCCGGGGCGGTCGTCGCGGCGGCCGGACTGGCGGCGCTCGCGCTGGTGCTCATACGCCGGCCGCGCCCGAGTGGCGGCGTCCCGGGCTCGTGAGAGGAGAGCGACCTGATGCGACTGGCGGTGTCGGAGGTGGAAGCGATGATGGCGGCGAAGCCCCAGGGCACGACCCTCGAGGCGGCGCTCGAGGTGTTCGAGGTCTTCGCGAGCGGCTCGCTGACCGACGAGGTCTACGTGCTGGACGACGTCTCGGGGAAGCGGATCGCCATCGCGCCGCGGGAGCTCAAGGAGCGCTACCGGACGGGATAGGGCAGGAGCCTCGCGATGCGATCGGGATCGCGGCTGGGCGATCCGCGCCGCGCATCGCTACGAAGTGGCCTGGCTCGGCCCCTTCTTCTTCAGCTCGTCAACGAGCTGCCGCTGGAGGAAGTCCTCCTCGAGCGGCGTGAGGTCGAACTCGCGCGCCGCCTCGTCGATCAGCTTGCTGCGCTTCGCCCCGGGCTCCTCTTCGAGCTGAGCAAGGATCCATTCGAGGGCCCGCTTCACGTTCGGTTCGCCGAGGCTCATCAGTATCGCTCCCGCGCCGGCGGGACGCCCGCCGACTAGTGACCGTGTCCGTTCCCGTTCCGCTCGAGGACCTTCGGCAGCGCCTCGAGGCTCGGGAGGACCAGGTCGGCCGGGGAGAAGTCTTCGTGGCTCGAGGCCGAACTGGGCACTGCGGCGACCGTCATTCCGGCGGCCTTCGCCGCGAGCACGCCGTTGCGCGTGTCCTCGACGACGAAGCAGCGCTCCGGGCCGACGGCCAGGCGGCGCGCCGCCATGAGATAGCCGTCGGGCGCCGGCTTGCCGCGGGCCACCTCGTCGCCGGAGACGATCGTCTCGAACGCCCGGCGGAGGCCGACGGTCTCGAGGATCGTGTCGATGATGGGACGCGCGGATGCCGAGACCAGTCCCAGGCGAAAGCCCGCCTCACGGAAGCGAAGGGGGATCTCCGGCACCCCGGGCAGCCCGCGGCCCTCGGCACGCACCAGCGCAACGAGGCGCTCGCGCTTCTTCCTTACCAAATCATCAGTTGAAGCGTCGAGGTTGAAAAGGATCCGGAGGATCCGGAACATCTCCGTGTCGGTGACCCCGAAGAACGACTGATTGTCGCGCTCCGTGTACCCGGCGCGCTCTCCCAGCGCGAACTGGGTGGCCCGGAGGTGGAGCGGCTCGGAGTCCATGAGGACCCCGTCCATATCGAAGAGAATCGCGTCGATCGTATCCATCCAGTCAGGGCCTCAGATTCGTGGATCGAGGAGCCGCTCGCGTCGGTGACCATCGCCCCGATTCGGGGCCAGTCCCCTGAAGCGGGCTTACTCTACGCTAGTGTCCGGAGGGGCCCAAGTTTTTCAGCGATCCGCGCTGCGTGAAGCGCTGCAACCAGTGGAACGCATCATCTTCGCGGCGCTGTGGTGAGGAGGAGCCTCCGATGCTAGATTGCAAGTGCACGCCGTGTCGTCGCAAAACATGGATGACTCCGATCGGAAGCTCACCCGACCCGCTCCGGCGAGCGGTCCGGCGGCGAGCACATCCGTGACGGGGAAGCCGCGCTTCGCGACGCGGGCGGCGCGGGGGACTCCACCGCCGCGGTCCGCGTCGCGGCCGCTGGTGCCCGACCTCCACCTCGCGAACGTCTACGTATTCGACGACCTCGAGCAAGTCGACGCGGTCTGGGAGGGACGGGAGCCCGGCTACGTCTACGGCCGATTCGGGACCCCGAACCATACCCTCCTCGAGGAAACCCTGGCGTCCCTGGAGGGCGGCGAGGCCGGACTCGTCACCGCCTCGGGGATGGGCGCGCTCAGCGCCTACCTCATGGGCGCGCTCCGACCGGGCGACCACCTCGTCGCCGGCCAGGACCTTTACGGCGCCACGCTCGCCCTGCTCCGCGAGCAGGCCGCGCGGTGGGGAATCCGCGTGAGCTTCGTCGACACCACCGAGCCGGCGGCCGTCGAGGCGGCTCTCACGGAGGCGACGCGGGGGATCTTCGCCGAGGCGGTCTCGAACCCGCTGCTTCGCCTGGCGGACATCCCGGGTCTGGCGGCGATCGCGCGACGGCGGGGCGTCGCCCTCCTCATCGACAGCACGTTCACGTCCCCGGCGCTCCTCCGGCCGCTCGAGCATGGGGCGACCGCGGTGCACCACAGCGCGACCAAGTACCTGTCCGGTCACGGCGACGTCACGGCCGGTGTGCTGGTCGGGTCGCGTGCGGTCGTGGAGGCGGCGCGGACGCAGGCCGTGCGCGTCGGGCTCAACCTGGGGCCGTTCGACGCCTGGCTCACGCTGCGCGGCGTGCGGACGCTTCCTTTGCGCATGGAGCGCCACTCCGCCAACGCGCTCGAGCTGGCGCGCTTCCTGGCGAAGCGATCCGAGGTGGCGCGCGTGCACTACCTCGGATTGCCCGATCATCCCCAGCACGCGCTCGCCCGGAAGCTGCTGCCCGACGGCTTCGGTGGCATGCTGTCCTTCGAGCTCGCGGGTGGCGCGGCGGCAGTCGGCCGGCTGCTGGCGACGCTGGCCGGGGAGCCGACGCCCTCCGGGCGCGAGGCGCTGATCGCGTTCGCGCCGAGCTTCGGGGACGTCACGACGACGTGGACCTATCCGGCGCGCACGTCGCACCGTCCCCTGTCCGAGGACGAGCGCGCGAAGCTCGGTATCGGTCCGGGCCTCGTGAGACTGTCGGTCGGGATCGAGGCGGTGGAGGATCTGAAGGAATCGCTGGACCTCGGCTTGCGGGCGGCCGGGGCCTGAGAGCGGGACCTGCCTGCGACGGAGGACTCCGACATGAGCGATGCTCTGAAGAAGTACGCGGATCTGCTGGCCGGCAACCAGAAGGCGCTGGCGAACCTCGGGACCGTGATGCCGAACGGGGCGCCACAGGTCACGCCGGTCTGGTTCGACTACGACGGGAAGTTCTTCCGGGTCAACTCGGCAAAGGGGCGGGTGAAGGATCGCAACATGCGGCGCAATCCCGCCGTGTCGCTGGCCATCGTCGACCCCGCGAACGCCTACCGCTACGTCGGCGTCCAGGGGCGCGTCGTCGAGATCACGGAGCAGGGGGCCGACGCCCACATCGACAGCCTCGCGAAGAAGTACCTCGGCCAGGACAAATACCCCTTCCGGAGCGCCGGCGAGGTGCGGGTCATCTACAAGATCGCCCCCGAGCGCACCAGCGGCATGGGCTAGTCCGCCCGGCCGGACGCCGCCACGACGGGCCGAGCGGATGCCCGGTGGGCGACACCCCGGGGCCGCGGCCAGCTCGCCGCGGAGAACCCTGTTGACAGGTGCGGCGCCTATCCCGTAGCGTCGGTTAGGAGGTCGGACCACCATACCGCAACAACAGGCGCCCCGCCCGGCGCGGGGCCCGCAGGAGGCCGTGCATGGCGCATCTCACCGTCGAGGTGGTCTACCGGGGCATCTTCCAGAAGAACCTGGCCGCCCGGATCACGCGCGGAATCGTCCTCTCCTCCCGGAAGGCGGGGCGGTGGGGTATTGCGTTCGGACGCTACGGGGACAGCCCGCAGCGGAACGGCATCCCGGCCAAGGACTTCGCGATCGTGGCCGACACGAAGGAGGAGCTCGAGCAGCACATGGCTCGCTACGAGCCGAAGGAGCTCCACGTCACGATCTGCGTCGACGACACGCTCTGCAAGGGCGTGGAGTCCTGGGCCTGGTACGGCCTCCAGCCGATCAACCGGCTCGCTCGCCTCCGGCGGCCACCTGCTGGTGACGTCCACCCGCTCGCCGAGCGAGCTCCTGCGCGACATCCACAAGAAGGACGCGCCGTACAACCTGTGGATCCTGCCGGGCAAGGCGTCCTTCTCGGGGCTCTGGGTCTTCAAGGAGGACCACACGGAGGCTCGCGTCCTCGGGCGCGCTTGGCGAAGATCGCGTCCGAGTTCCTCGACATCGATGCCGTGTGCGCCGCGATCCGCGAGGCAGAGTGGGGCTCGGAGCTGAAGGCCGAGTCCGCGCGGAAGGCATACGAGCGCGCCGAGGGCCGGCGGATCCAGATCACCGAGGGCAACGACGAGGTGCCGTTCTCCTTCGAGATGCCGAAGTGGTGGGAGATGCGGGAGGGCCTGACGATCCCCGCCATCCCCGTCGGCAAGCCCGTGGAGGGCGGGAAGGGCTACCGGCCGGAGCGGAACCCGTACTTCAAGAAGTTCACGACCCGCACGATGCGGCCGGTCGTCAACTTCGATACCTGCGTGAAGTGCACGCTCTGCTGGATCCAGTGCCCGGACAGCGTCTTCGACGTGACGCCGGACGGCCTCTACGACGCCAACATGGACGCGTGCTGCGGGTGCGGGGTCTGCGAGGCGGTCTGTCCCGTGAAGGACTGCATCACGATGGTGAACGAGGCCGCGTTCGACGACAACCAGAGCCAGTGGGACATGTGGCGCCAGGACAAGGACGCGTACCGCGTCTGGGCGAGCGAGAAGATCAAGGACAAGGTCACCACCGTGCGCTCCCACGGCTTCCGTTACCGCGGCCAGTACGAGGAAGAGCTCTCCCAGGGTCCCCTCGAGATGGGTGGGACTCCGGTGATCGAAGGGATCCCCGGTGAGAACGCGAAGAAGAAGGGCGTGGAGCCCCGGCGCCACATGCACGACACCGCGTCGATCGTGACGGGCGTGCCCGAAGCGCCGGGCGCCTGACGCCGGCGGACGCCAACAGACGAGGAGGATGTCCATGGCAGTCGCGACCAAGCCCGCCGGGGGTGCGGCGGTCCACGATGAAACGGAGATGCTCATCTCCGGCAGCGAGGCCGTCGCGGAGGGCCTCACGCTGGCCGACATCGACGTCGTCACGGCGTATCCGATCCGTCCGTACGACACCGTGATGCAGGCGATCGCGAAGAAGATCGCCAACGGGAAGCTCATCGCCGAGTACATCGTGGCGGAGGGCGAGCACAGCCAGTTCGAGATCGTGAAGCACGCGTCGACCGTGGGCGCGCGCGTCTTCTGCGGGTCCTCCGGCGTCGGCTGGATGTACGCGATGGAGGCGATCACGGTCACGCCCGCGCTGCGCGTCCCGATGGTGGCGCTGGTGGGGAACCGGGCGCTCGACGACCCCGGCGCGTTCGGCGTCGAGCACAACGACGCGCTGTCGGTGCGCGACCTGGGGTGGCTCCTCGTGTGGATCGACACCGCCCAGGAGGCGATCGACACGACGCTGATCGCGTACCGGGTGGCCGAGGACCGGCGGGTGTTCCTCCCGATCGCCATCTCGGCCGACGGGGCGTTCCTCACGCATTCCCAGACGATCACCCGGGTCCCGACGCAGGAGCGCGTCCGGCAGTTCCTCCCGCCGTACAACCGGGGCGATCTCCTGCTGCACCCCGACAACCCGATCACGGTCGCGCCCCAGGTCAACGAGGACTGGGTCATCGAGATCCGTCGCCAGAACGACGAGGCGACGCGGCGCGCGTACGGGGTGATCGAGGAGGCGTACGCCGACTTCCGTCGCGTCTTCGGGCGGGGCCCGGAGAATCCCTGGTTCGAGGAGTACATGACGGAGGACGCCGACGTCATCCTGATGGGCATGGGGACCCTGTCGCTGCCCGTGAAGGTCGCGATCCGGAGCCTCCGCAAGCAGGGGAAGAAGGTCGGCCTCATCCGGCTGCGCTGGTTCCGGCCGTTCCCGTACGAGCAGCTGGCGCGGGCGCTCGGGCCCGCCAAGGCGATCGGGGTGATCGACCGCGACTACTCCTTCGGGTCGCCGTTCGGCTCGGGGGTGGTCGCGAACGAGGTGCGCGCCGCGCTCTACAACGCGGAGCACCGGCCGCCGCTGATCGGGTTCATCTGCGGCCTCGGCGGGCGCGAGGTCACGCTCGAGGACGTGAACAAGGCGGTGGACATCTGCTACGCTGCGGCCAACAAGGGCCGCGCGGAGCGGGCGACCTACTGGCTGGGCGTGCGCGAGTAGGGGAGAGGGAGACCATGGCTGACGCCACGACGTTCACGAACGACACGCAGGTCCTCCTGCCCTTCAAGGGCGTGAAGAAGGTCGCCATCGAGGAGTACTTCACGTCCGGGCACCGGACCTGCCAGGGCTGCGAGTCCGCCCTGGTGATGAAGCTGATGGTGAAGGCCTCGGGGCCGCGCACCATCGTGCTCGGGTCCACCGGCTGCATGTACGTCGCGAACACGACGTACTACACGACCCCGTGGGTGGTGCCGTGGATGCACACCCAGCTCGGCTCGTCCGGGTCGGCGGCCCTGGGAACCGCGGCGGGGCTCAAGGCGTTGATGAAGAAAGGCAAGATGAAGTCGGAACCGATCAACGTCATCGCCTTCTGCGGCGACGGCGGCGGGGCGGACATGGGGCTCGGCGCCATCTCGGCCACCTTGACCCACAAGGAATACAACTCCCTGATCCTGCTCTACGACAACGAGTCCTACGCGAACACCGACATCCAGTTGTCGGGGATGACGCCGTACGGCGCCCACACGACGTTCAGCCCTCCCGGCGCCGTCAAGCGGATCATCCACACGCGCTGGAAGAAGAACATGGCGGGGATGCTGGCCGCCGGTCATCCGGAGTGCCGCTACGTGGCCACGGTCTGCGCGTCCTACGCCGTGGAGATGATGAACAAGGTCCGCCGGGCGCTGAGCATCGGTGGGCCAACCTTCATCCACTCCCTCGACCCGTGCCCGAAGGGCTGGGACTACGACCCGATGCTCTCCCACGAGCTCGGAGAGCTGGCGGTCGAGACCGGGATCTTCCCGCTCTACGAGGTCGAGGACGGCGTCGTGAAGTACTACGGCAAGACCAAGGCCATCGTGGAGGGCCGGAAGCGCAAGCCGGTCCGCGAGTACCTCCTGAAGCAGGGCCGCTTCGCCCACTTCAACGAGGAGGACCTCGCGTACTTCCAGGCGAAGGTCGACGAGATGTGGGAGAACTGGGAGATCCCGGGCGTGGTGTCGTTCCGGAAGGCGCCCGCGGAGATTCCGCTGCCGTCCTAGCACCAACCATGACTCTGTGACGATGACATCGCCGTCGTCGTCGGTGAGTGGAGGGGCTGCCAGGCCGCTGGCAGCCCCTTTATTGTTCCCGACCTCGGACCCGGCCTAGCATCCCAACCTCCAACGGAGGAGGCTCCATGGCTCAGCGACTGATGGCTGCCGCTGTCGCTATCCTCGGGATCGCGCTGGTAGGAGGCCTTGCCGCGCCCGCGGCGGCGTGGGAGCCCACCAAGCCCGTCGAGTTCGTCGTCCCCGCCGGAACGGGCGGCGGGGCGGACCAGATGGCGCGCCTGATCGCGCCTCTCGTGGACAAGTACAAGCTGTCGCCACGGCCGCTGGTCGTGGTGAACAAGTCGGGCGGGGCGGGCGCCGAGGGCTTCACCTACGTGAAGGCCAAGTCGGGCGACGCCCACACGATCATCATCACCCTGTCGAACCTCTTCACCACCCCGCTGCACACCGGCGTGCCGTTCAACTGGAAGGACCTGACGCCGGTGGCGCGGCTCGCGCTGGACGAGTTCATCCTGTGGGTGAACACCGACCGGCCCGACAAGCAGGACTTCAAGACCGCCAAGGACTACATCGCGGCGGTGAAGGCGGCGTCGGGCGGCGACGGCAAGATGAAGATGGGCGGGACCGGCACGGCCCAGGAGGACCAGATCATCACGGTCCTGCTCGAGCAGGCATTGGGGGTGAAGTTCATCTACGTGCCGTTCAAGGGCGGGGGCGAGGTGTGCGTCAACCTCGTCGGCAACCACGTCGACTCCACCGTCAACAACCCCATCGAGTGCGCCGGGCACCTCAAGGCCGGCCGCGTGCGGCCGCTCGCGGTGTTCGACACGAAGCGCCTGACCGCGCCTGGCTGGGGCGACATCCCGACGGTCAAGGAGGCGCTCGGCGCGGACATCAGCTACCTGATGCTCCGCGGGATCTTCGGCGCCCCCAACATGCCGGCGGAGGCGGTCGCGTTCTACCAGGGCATGCTCCAGAAGGTGTACGAGACTCCGGAGTTCAAGGAGTACCTGGCGCAGGGCGCGCTCAACCCCGCGTGGCAGACCGGCCCCGAGTTCGTCAAGTGGCTGGAAGGGGCCGAGGTGCTCCACAAGGACCTCATGAGCAAGGGCGGCCTGCTGAAGTAACCTCGTCGCCGCGGCGCCTCCTGCCCGGAGGGAGGCGCCGCGGGCCACCCGACGCGCGGCCTGCCGTGCGCGCGCAGGACGATCACCGAGGAGAGAGACCGCGTGCGCACGGCTGACATCGTCTGCGGTGTCGTCCTCGCTGCCGTTGCGGTGGTGGTCGTGCTCCAGGGGCTCGGGCTCGGCATCGGCTGGAGCACCGACGGACCCCAGCCGGGCTTCTTCGTCTTCTACCTGGGCGTGGCGCTTCTCGCGTCTTCCGCGCTCATCGTGGCGGCGGCGCTGCGCCGGCACAAGGGCGGCGCGCAGTTCGCGGGACGCGAGCAGGTTCGCTCCGTCGCCACGGTTCTCCTGCCGGCGGTCGCCATGGTGGTGCTCACGCACGTGATCGGGCTCTACGTGAGCGGGGCGCTCTACCTCGCGGCCTACATGCGGTGGATCGGGCGGCACCGGTGGGTCACGACCGTCGTGGTGGCGATCGCGATCCCGGTGGCCGCCTTCCTGATCTTCGAGGTGTGGTTCCTGGTGCCGCTCCCGAAGGGCCCGCTCGAGACCCGGCTGGGCTACTGAGACGCGATGAGCGGCCTCGAGCACCTCTTCCTCGGCTTCCAGGTGGCGGTGACCCCGTTCAACCTGGTGATGGCGGTGGTGGGCATCGTGCTCGGCACCATCATCGGCGTGCTGCCCGGGCTGGGCGGCGCGAACGGAGTGGCGATCCTGCTGCCGCTCACGTTCACCATGTCGCCCACCTCGGCGATCATCCTGCTGACGTCCATCTACTGGGGCGCGCTCTTCGGCGGGGCCATCACGTCGATCCTCTTCAACATCCCGGGGGAGCCCTGGTCGGTCGCGACGACGCTCGACGGCTACCCGATGGCGAAGCAGGGGAAGGGCGCCCAGGCCCTCACCGCCGCGTTCACGTCGTCGTTCATCGGGGCGCTCTTCGCGATCCTGCTGGTCTCGTTCTTCGCGCAGCCGCTGGCCGAGCTGGCCCTGAAGTTCGGGCCGCCGGAGTTCTTCGCCATCCAGCTGCTGACGTTCTCCAGCTTCATCGGGCTGGGGGGCGGCAGCCCCATGAAGTCGTTCGCGTCCATCGTGCTCGGCTTCATCCTGGGCGCGATCGGCCTCGACGTCGTCACGGGCCGGCTCCGGCTCACGTTCGGCTCGGTCGAGCTCATGCGCGGGGTGTCCTTCATCGTCGCCGTGATCGGGCTGTTCGGGCTGGGCGAGATCTTCCTGACCGTGGAGGAAGGGCTCCGCTTCCGGGGCGTGACGCCGCGGGTGCGCTTCCGGGACATGACCGCCACCTGGCGCGAGCTGGCCGGCTACTGGCGAACGTTCCTCCGGAGCTCGATGATCGGGTTCTGGATGGGGTTCAAGCCGGGCGGCGCCACCCCGGCGTCGTTCATGAGCTACGGCTTCGCGCGCCGCTTCTCGCGCCACCCGGAGAAGTTCGGCACCGGCGTGCTGGAAGGGGTGGTGGCGCCCGAGACGGCCGCCCACGCGGCGGGGGTCGCGGCGATGCTGCCCATGCTGACCCTCGGCATCCCGGGGTCGCCGACCGCGGCGGTGATGCTGGGGGGCCTCCTCATCTGGGGCCTCCAGCCGGGGCCCATGCTCTTCGTGGAGAAGCCCGAGTTCGTGTGGGGCCTCATCGCCAGCATGTACACGGGGAACGTCATCGGCGTGCTCATGGTCCTCTTCTTCGTGCCCGCGTTCGCCGCGATCCTCCGGATCCCGTTCGCGATCCTCGTGCCGCTGATCGTCTTCGTCTGCGCGATCGGCGCCTACACCGTGAGCAACAGCATGGTCGACGTCTGGTACATGCTGGGATTCGGCGTCCTCGGATACGTCTTCAAGAAGCTCGACTACCCGCTGGCACCGCTGGTGCTCGCCCTGGTGCTGGGCGACCTCGCGGAGAACGCGCTGCGCCAGAGCCTGATCATGTCGCAGGGATCGGTCCTGATCTTCGCGACGCGCCCGATCGCGGCGGTCATCACCGCCGCGGCGATCGCGCTGTTCCTCCTTCCCATCGTCGGCCCGCTGCTCCGGCGGCCGCGGCTCCGGCCCTCCGAAGCGCCCCACGCCTGAGCGGGGGACGCGGGCCATGCCGGTCGTCGCGATGACGCGGGAGATGGGGAGCCACGGCTCGCCGATCGCTCAGGAGGTCGCGCGCCGGCTCGGCTACGAGTTCCTGCGAAACGACCTCCTGCGGGACGCGGCGCGGCAGTACCGGGTGCGCGAGTCCCGCCTCGTCGGCGTGGTGGAGGAGGCGCCGGGGTTCGTCGAGCGCTTTCGCCGGCCGCGCCTCCGGTATCGCGCGTACCTGGAGGCGGCCGTGCTCGAGGCGGCATCGAGGGACCGGGTCGTGCTGGTCGGGCGGTGGTCGACGATCTTCCTGCGCGGCATCGGACACGCCGTGCGCATCCGGATCTGCGCGCCCCCGGCGGCGCGGGCGCAGCGGGTGATGGACCGCCACCGGATCGGCTCCGCCGAGGCGCTCCAGCGGATCGCGGCCTACGACGACGGCGTCCGCGCGCGCATGCGGCAGATGTTCGATGTCGACTGGACCGACCCGCTCCTGTACGATCTCGTCATCAACACCGAGAGGATCGGGGTCATGACCGCCGTCGAGCAGGTGCTCGCGCTCGCCGCCTCATCGGAGTTCCAGCCGACGCTGGCGTCGCGACAGCTCCTGGCGGATCGGACCCTGGCGGCACGGGTCCGGGCGATCGTGAAGGCCACGCCGGCGACGTCGCAGGTGGACGTGGATGTCCAGGCGGCGGAAGGGCACGTCCGCCTGGCGGGCCTCGTCGGATCCGAGGCGGAGCGCGAGGACGTGCTCGCCGTCGCGCGCGAGGTGCCCGGGGTGCGGCAGGTCTCGAGCGACGTGAAGGTCTTCAGGAGGCCGGTCCGGTGAACTGGTCCGAGGTGGCGACCGCCGAGTTCTGGTTCCGCTGGATCCAGATCGTCATCCTCGATCTGACCCTCGCCGGCGACAACGCCCTGGTCATCGCCCTCGCGGTGCGGAAGCTCCCCGCGCGCCAGCAATGGCAGGGTCGCCTCTGGGGCACGATGGGCGCGGTCGGGCTCCGCATCGTGTTCATCGCGGTGATCAGCGTGCTGCTGCGAATCCCGCTCCTCCAGGCCGCCGGCGGCGCGATCCTCGTGTGGATCGCCGTGAAGCTCCTCTCCCAGGAAGGGCACGGCGGGGAAGAGCACGAGACCGTCCGCCAGGGCACGACGCTCATCGAAGCGATCTGGATCATCGTGCTGGCCGACGTGGTCATGAGCCTCGACAACGTCCTGGCGATCTCGGGCGCCGCGCACGGCGACATGGTGCTGGTCGTCTTCGGCGTGGGGCTGTCGATCCCCCTCGTGATCTGGGGCAGCGGGCTCCTGGCTCGCCTCATGGCGCGATTCTGGTGGATCGTCGACGTCGGCGCTGCCATTCTGGGGTGGGTGGCGGGGGAGATGATCCTCGGAGACCAGGTCGTCCAGGGCTGGCTCGGTGGGCACCCGAGCACCGTGGCCACGCGCGCGGTTCAGTGCGGCCTCGCGCTGATGGTCATCGTCGTCGGCCGGGCGTGGGCGCGTCGCCGCGGGCGCGCGGTCGTCCCGGTGCGCGCCGGGTCCGGTCACTGACGCGGGAGGCTGCTGATGGCGCGGCGCCGTTCGGATGTCGAGTGGCCGAGCCTCGAGCCCGTCCGTAGCACCCGCATCTACGAGGAGATCGTCCGGCAGATCCGTCTGCTGATCGCCGACGGCCACCTCAAGTCCGGCGACCGGCTCCCGCCGGAGCGCGATCTCGCCGAGCGGTTCCGGGTGAGCCGGACGTCCGTCCGCGAGGCGATGCGGGCGCTCGAGAGCCGGGGACTCATCGGGATCCGGCCTGGCGAGGGCGCATTCGTGCGGGAGGTCTCGGTCGAGACCCTCGTCGAGCCGCTCGCCCTCGTCATCCTGGCGCAGCGCGAGACGATCGCGGACCTCTACGAGGCGCGCCGCCTCCTGGAGCCGGCCATCGCCGGCCTCGCCGCCCGGCGGGCCAGCCCCGAGGAGATCGCGGACATGACGCGGATCCTCGACGAGCAGAGCGCCGAGGTCGCCGCCGGGCGCACCGGCCTTGCCCAGGATGCCGCCTTCCACCAGGCGCTGGCGCTCTCGACCCACAACCGCGCGATCACGCGGATCGTGACGACCCTCGTGGACCTCCTCGCCCAGATTCGAGAGGAGTCTCTGTCCCAGCCCGGCCGGCCCGTGCGCTCCCACGACGACCACCGGCACGTCCTCGCGGCGGTCGAGGCCCACGACGCTCGGAAGGCCGAGCAGGCCATGCTGGCCCACATCGTGGGGGTCGAGCGCCTGGTCGTCGGGCGCGACGATGACCGCCCCGATCGCGCGCCGCGCCGCCCGTCCAGCTGACCGCCCCAGCCCGCTCCGCTCCCTAGACCCATTTCGGTTTGCCCGATCAGGGTTTAGGTGATACCCTGATTGGACTTTGCGACTCGCCGGCGACGTCACGCGGATGCCAAACGCCACCCGTTCGCTCACGGATGGCAGCGCGGGGACCGACGGGCACGACGGCGGGGGGTTGACCGTGGGTAACGTCCCGAGGAGCGCAGGAGACCGGTCATGAAGATGTCAGGGGCGCGGATCGTGCTGGAGTCGCTCAAGCGTGAGGGCGTGGACGTGGTGTTCGGCCTGCCGGGCGGCGCAGTCCTGCCGCTCTACGACGCGCTCTACGACTTCCCGGGACCGCTCCGACACGTCCTGGTTCGTCAGGAGGCGGCCGCCGGGCACGCGGCCGAAGGGTACGCGAGGACCACCGGGAAGGTCGGGGTGTGCCTGGTGACCTCGGGTCCGGCGGCCACGAACCTCGTGACGGCGCTCCAGGACGCGTACATGGACTCCATGCCGATCGTCGCCTTCACGGGGCAGGTGCCCACGCACCTCATCGGCAACGACGCGTTCCAGGAGGCGGACAACGTCGGCATCACCCGCCCGTGCACGAAGCACAACTACCTCGTGAAGGACATCAAGGACATCGCCCCGGTCGTCCGCGAGGCGTTCCACATCGCGTCGACCGGCCGCCCCGGCCCGGTGCACGTCGACCTGCCGAAGGACGTCCTCATGAAGCAGGCCGATTTCGATTACCCCGACAACGTGCATCTCCGGTCGTACAACCCGACGTTCGAGGGGCACCCCGGCCAGGTCAAGAAGGCGGCGAAGACCATCATGCGCGCCCGCCGCGCGGTCCTGTACGTGGGCGGCGGCGTCATCGGGTCCGACGCGGCGAAGGAGCTCCTCGCGCTGGCCGAGCTGACGCGGATCCCGGTCACGACGACCCTCATGGGCCTGGGCGCCTTCCCGTCCGACCACGCCCTGTCGCTCGGCATGCTGGGGATGCACGGCGGCTACGCCCCCAACATGGGCGTCTACAACTCCGACTGCCTGATCGCGGTCGGCGCCCGCTTCGACGATCGGGTCACGGGGAAGGTCGACCAGTTCGCGCCGCAGGCCGAGATCATCCACATCGACGTCGACCCCTCCTCGATCTCGAAGAACATCAAGGTCCACGTTCCGATCGTCGGCGACGCGCGCCGCGTCCTGGCGCAGCTGATCGAGGCCCTCCGACAGGAGGGGGCCGACCAGCCGGCCGCGCCGGTGCGGGAGGCGCGGGACCAGTGGCTTCGCCAGCTCGCCCAGTGGCAGCAGAAACACCCATTCCGCTACGACTGGGACGACGAGATGATCAAGCCGCAGTACGTCGTGGAGGAGATCTCCAATCTCACCAAGGGCGAGGCGATCATCGTGACCGGCGTGGGCCAGCACCAGATGTGGGCCGCGCAGCACTACCGCTTCCGCCACCCGCGGCACTGGCTGACCTCGGGCGGGCTCGGCACCATGGGCTACGGCCTTCCCGCGGCCATCGGCGCCCAGGTCGGCCGGCCGGACCGGCTCGTGGTGCTCGTCGACGGCGACGGGAGCTTCGTGATGAGCTCCCAGGAGCTCGCCACCATCGTCGAGAACCAGCTGCCGGTCAAGATGGTGGTCATCAACAACGGCGGGCACGGCATGGTCCGTCAGTGGCAGGACATCATCTACGGGGGCCGCTTCCACTCCATCGACCTGTCGGCGAGCCCCGACTTCGTGAAGCTCGCCGAGGCGTACGGGGCGGTGGGCATCCGGGCGTCGAAGCCGAACGAGGTGGTGCCGGCGCTCGAGAAGGCCTTCGCGATTCCCGGGCCGGTCCTGGTGGACGTCATGGTCGACAAGGACGAGTTCTGCTTCCCGATGGTGCCGGCCGGCGGAGCCAACAAGGACATGCTCCTCGAGCGGCCGAACAAGGATGTGAAGGCGAAAGCCGCCAAGTCCCAGACGGGCTTCTAGGAGGCCGCGGTGCAGAACGGCCACGGCGTCAGGAAGCACACCATCGCGGTCCTCGTCGAGAACAAGTTCGGCGTCCTGTCCCGGGTCGCCGGGCTCTTCAGTGCGCGGGGCTACAACATCGAGTCCCTGTCCGTCGGGGAGACCCTGGACGCCACGGTGTCGCGAATGACCCTGGTCGTGCGGGGTGACGACTTCGTCCTCGAGCAGGTCATGAAGCAGCTCCACAAGCTCATCGATGTCATCAAGGTGACCGACCTCACCCAGGAGAACCACGTCGAGCGCGAGCTGGTGCTGATGCGAGTGAACGCCGAGCCCCAGCACCGGGCGGAGATCCTGCGGGTCGCGGACATCTTCCGCGCCAAGGTGGTGGACGTGACGCCCACGACCTACACGCTGGAGGCGACGGGTGAGGAGACCAAGCTGAACGCCATCATCGAGCTCCTGCGCCCCATGGGCATCCAGGAGCTGGTGCGAACGGGCAAGGTGGCCATCGCGCGGGGCTCCAAGACGGCGCGCCGCCGAGTGGAGGAGCCGCTCGGCAAGTCCGCCGAGGCCCAGCGGCGCCGCCGCGATGCCGAGAACAGCCAGGACCCGCGCGTGACCGGGTTCGCCGACTAGCCGGACGGACCACGTCCGAGGAGACCACTGGGATGCCAGCGAAGATCTACTACGACCAGGACGCGGACCTCTCGCTCCTCCGCGGCAAGAAGATCGCGATCATCGGCTACGGGAGCCAGGGACACGCCCACGCGCTGAACCTGAAGGACTCGGGGCAGGACGTCGTCGTCGGGCTCTACAAGGGATCGAAGAGCTGGCCGAAGGCGGAGAAGGACGGCCTGCGGGTGGCGACGGTGGCGGAGGCCGCCCAGATGGCGGACATCGTCATGGTCCTCTTGCCGGACCAGGTCCACCGCCAGACCTTCGAGGAGTCGATCCGCGGCGCCATGACCAAGGGCAAGATGCTCATGATGGCCCACGGGTTCTCGATCCACTTCAACCAGGTCGTCCCGCCCGCGGACGTCGACGTGTCGATGATCGCGCCGAAGGCGCCCGGCCACATCATGCGCGACCTCTTCGTGCAGGGCCCGGGCGTGCCGGGGCTCCTCGCGGTGCAGCAGGACGTGTCCGGGAAGGCCCGGGACATGGCGCTCGCCTACGGGAAGGGCGTGGGCTGCACGCGGGCCGGCGTCATCGAGACGACCTTCAAGGAAGAGACGGAGACGGACCTGTTCGGCGAGCAGACCGTGCTGTGCGGCGGAGTGTCGGCCCTGATCAAGGCCGCCTTCGAGACGCTGGTCAAGGCGGGCTACCAGCCCGAGGTCGCCTACTTCGAGTGCATGCACGAGCTGAAGCTGATCGTCGACCTGTTCTACCAGGGCGGGCTCGCGTACATGCGCTACTCGGTGTCCGACACCGCGGAGTTCGGTGACTACAGCCGCGGGCCCCGCGTGATCGACGACCACGTCCGCGCCGAGATGCAGAAGATCCTGAAGGAGATCCAGAGCGGCCAGTTCGCGCGAGAGTGGGTGCTCGAGAACCAGGCGAACCGCGCGAGCTTCCTCGCCACGCGGCGCACCGAGGCGGACCACCAGATCGAGGAGGTCGGCAAGCGACTCCGCTCGATGATGAGCTGGATCAAGCCGCCTCGGATGGGATAGGCGACGACCGCGGATGTCGGACCGGATGCTGCCGATCGCCGCGGAGGGCTGGGGGTTCATTCTCGTTCCGCTCGCGCTCGCGGCGCTCCTGACGTGGGCCGGATGGATCAAGACGGCCCTGGGCCTCGCGGCGCTGGCGGCCTTCATGGCGTTCTTCTTCCGGGACCCCGAGCGCGCCGCGCCCACGACGCCTCGGGCCATCCTGGCGCCGGCCGACGGCAAGGTGATGGCGGTGGGGCCGGTCGCGGATGACCCGTTCGTCGGGCCCGCCCAGGCCGTCTCCATCTTCCTGTCGCCGCTGGACGTCCACGTGAACCGCTCGCCGCTCGCCGGGCTGGTGGTCGGCGTGGAGTACCGCCCGGGGGCCAAGATGGCCGCGTACCGGGCGGAGGCCTCCGACCGGAACGAGCGCACGAGCATCTCCATCCAGGCGGACGGGGCGCGCGTCGTCGTCCGTCAGATCGCCGGGGTCCTGGCGCGTCGCATCGTGTGCCGCGTCCAGCCGGGCGACCGGCTCGCTTCCGGCCAGCGTTTCGGCCTCATCAAGTTCGGGTCGCGGACCGACCTCATCGTGCCGGCGACGGCGCGGCTCCAGGTCCAGGCCGGGGACCGCGTCCGCGGTGGCGAGACCGTGATGGGAGTCCTCCAGTGAGGCGGCGGCACTCGGCCCTCCGGCGCCGTCGCTGGTCGGAGCTCCGCGAGCGCCGGCGGCAGACGATCTTCCTCCTCCCGGGGCTCCTCACCACGGGGAACCTCCTGGCCGGGTTCTACGCGATCGTTCTGACCTTCGACGGTCGGCACCAGTGGGCCGCGCTGGCGCTCTTCATCGGCATGGTGCTGGACATGCTGGACGGCAAGGTCGCCCGGCTGACCCGGACCACCACCCAGTTCGGGGTGGAGTTCGACTCGCTGGCCGACGTCGTGTCGTTCGGCGTCGCTCCGGGCCTCCTGCTCTACTCCTGGGCGCTCCAGCCCCTCGGCCGCGTGGGCGCGGGCGCGGCGGCCCTGTACGTGATCTGCGGGGCCCTCCGCCTCGCCCGGTTCAACGTCCTGACCGGGGTCACGGACCGCCGCTACTTCATCGGGCTCCCGATCCCGGGCGCCGCCGGGGTGGTGGCGTCGACGATCCTGTTCTTCGACGAGCCGGACTTCAGCCGCCCGGGCCTCTTCGCCCTCGCGTGCGCCACGTACGTGCTCGCGTTCCTGATGATCTCGAACATCCGGTACTACTCGTTCAAGGACTTCAACTTCGCCAAGCGGCACCCGTTCGGCGTGCTCCTGGTGGCCGCGCTGGGGATCTTGATCGTGTTCGCGCACCCTGACACGTCCGTGTTCCTGGTGTTCTGCGCATACGCGGTCTCGGGGCCGGTCCGCTGGCTCCTGCTCCGGCAGCGGGATCCCGCGCCGCCCATGATGCTGCGCGAGGCTCCGCGGAGCCCGGGCCCGGGCGAGGGATGAGTCGGCCCGCGTCGAGCTCTCTCGCGCGGCCGGACGACAAGGAGACGGCGTAGATGGCAACCTATCGGATCGCGGTCATGCCCGGCGACGGCATCGGCGCCGACGTCACGGCCGAGGCGCTCCGCGTGCTCGGCGTCGTCGCCAAGGAAGGCGGCCTCGGGCTGGAGCTCGAGGAAGGCCTCATCGGCGGAGCGGCCATCGACCAGAAGGGGACCCCGCTCCCCGACGCGACCCTTGGGATCTGCCGCGAGGCGGACGCGATCCTGTTCGGGGCGGTCGGCGGGCCCAAGTGGGACCACCTGCAGCCGGAGCAGCGCCCCGAGCGGGGCATCCTCCGCATCCGGAAGGAGCTGGACCTCTACGCGAACCTCCGGCCGGCTCGGCTGTATCCCATGCTCGTCGACAGCTCCCCGCTCAAGCGGTCGGTGGTGGAGGGCGCGGACCTCCTGGTGATCCGCGAGCTGACGGGCGGCCTCTACTTCGGCGAGCCGCGCGGTATCGAGGGGAGCGGCGACGCCCGGCGCGGCTTCAACACCATGACGTACACCGCCCGCGAGATCGAGCGGATCGCGGACCTGGCCTTCCGGGTGGCCCGCGGGCGGCGGCGGCGCCTCACGTCGGTGGACAAGTCGAACGTGCTCGTGGTGTCCCAGCTGTGGCGCGAGGTGGTGACGGACGTGGGCCGCCGGTATCCCGACGTCCAGCTCGACCACCTCCTGGTGGACAACTGCGCCATGGCGCTGGTGGCCGATCCGCGGCGCTTCGACACCATCGTCACCGAGAACACGTTCGGGGACATCCTCTCGGACGAGGCCGCGATCATCGCGGGCTCGATGGGCATGCTGCCGTCGGCGAGCCTCGGCGAGAAGCGCGGCGACCGCCCGGTGGGGCTGTACGAGCCGATCCATGGCACCGCGCCGGACATCGCCGGGAAGGGGATCGCGAACCCGCTGGCGGCCATCCTGTCGGCCGCGATGCTGCTCCGCTACTCGCTGGACCGGGCGGCCGACGCGGACCGCGTGGAGCAGGCCGTCGAGCGGACGCTGGCCGCGGGGCATCGCACCAAGGACATTCACACGCCCGGCACCACGCTGGTCGGGACGACCGCGATGGCAGACCGGGTGGTACGGGAGCTGGAAGCGCTCTACCGCTGAGGCGGAGGGCGGAGGCCCGCGAGGGCGGGCGCCGGAGGGCGGCATGGCGGGGCATCGGATCGCGGTGGTGGGGGCAACGGGCGCAGCGGGGGAGATGACGCTCCGGATCCTGGAGGAGCGGAAGTTCCCCGTGCGCGAGCTGCGCGCGTTCGCGTCGGAGCGCTCGGTGGGCAAGTCGGTGACCTTCGCGGGGGACTCGATCCGCGTGGAGAAGGTGACACCCGAGGCCTTCCGCGGCGTCGAGATCGCCTTCTTCTCGGCGGGCACCGCGCAGTCGAAGGAGCACGCGCCCCTCGCGGTCCGGGCCGGCGCCGTGGTCGTGGACAAGTCGAACGCGTTCCGGATGGACCCGGCCGTTCCGCTCGTCGTGCCGGAGATCAACGCCCACGCCGTCCGGGGGCACCAGGGCATCGTGGCGAGCCCGAACTGCACCACGGTCGTCACCGTCATGGCGCTGGCGCCGCTCCATCGTGCCGCGCGGGTGACCCGCGTGGTCGCCACGAGCTACCAGGCGGTGTCGGGAGCCGGCGTCCGGGGCGTCGAGGAGCTCCGCGCGCAGACGCTGGCGTGGGCGCGCGGCGAGGCGATCACCCCGAGCTTCTTCCAGCACCAGATCGCCTTCAACCTCATTCCCGCACATCGACAAGTTCGGACCCGGCGGCTACACGGGCGAGGAGCTGAAGCTGGTGAACGAGGTCCGGAAGATCCTCGAGGCTCCGGACATGCCCATCTCGCCCACGACCGTCCGCGTGCCGGTGTTCACCGCCCACTCGGTGGCGGTCAATGCCGAGACCGCGGAAAAGGTCACCGTGGAGCGAGCGCGCGAGCTCTTCGGCCGCTTCCCCGGCCTCCGCGTCCTCGACGACCCGGAGCAGGCCCGCTATCCGATGCCGGTGACGGTCGAGGGCCAGGACGACTGCGTGGTGGGGCGGATCCGCGAGGACCTGTCCAGCGAGCGCGGCCTGAACTTCTGGGTCGTGGGCGATCAGCTCCGCAAGGGCGCGGCCACCAACGCCGTGCAGATCGCGGAGCTGCTCGGCGGCGCGACACCGAGCCGGTAGCCGATCGACCCCGGCGCGCCGTCCGCCCGCCTCGCACTCCTGCTGGCCTACGACGGCACGGCGTACCACGGCTGGCAGGTCCAGCCTGGCGCGTCCACCGTGCAGGGCCTGGTCATCGAGGCGCTGCGCCCGCTCGCCGGCGGCGAGGTCCGCGTCGTCGGTGCGAGCCGGACCGACGCGGGCGTGCATGCCCTCGGCCAGGTCGCCAGCGTGGAGAGCCCTCGCCCCATCGCCGCGGAGACCGCGATGGCGGCCCTCAACGCGACGCTTCCGAGGGACGTCCGCGTCCTCGCCGCCCGCGCCGCGCCGGAGGGATTCAACGCTCGCCGGGCGACCCGCCTGAAGCGCTACGGCTACCTCCTGGACACGGCGTCCGTGCCCTCGCCCTTTCTCCGTGGGCTCGCGTGGCACGTCGGGCGGCCGCTCGACGCTCCCGCGATGGCGGAGGCCGCCCGAGGCGTACGCGGGAAGCACGACTTCTCGGCCTTCTGCGCGGCCCCGGGGCGAGGCCGCGACCCCGTCTGTCATGTCCACGCGGTGCGCGTGGTCGGGCGAGGTCATCGGCTCGGTGTCCTGATCTCCGCCGACGCTTTCCTCCACCACATGGTGCGGAACATCGTCGGGACGCTCGTCGAGGTCGGTCGCGGGCGGCGCCCGGCCACGTGGGCCCTGGACGTGCTGGGAAGCCGAGACCGCCAGACCGCCGGCCCGACCGCGCCGGCGCACGGCCTCTACCTGCTCCGGGTGCGGTATGCCGAGAGCATCTTCCCGGGCGGTCGCCATCTGGGGATGGCCCGGAGCGTCCCGAAGACGGCTGGACCCCCGCCCGTCACGAAACCGGGCGACCCGACGCCCTGACCCCCTGGCGGCGCCCCGTCTGGGGGTTGTATCGTCGGCCACGCATCATGGGAGACTCGCCCCGGAGGCGCATGCTCGCGGGTCGTCACGCCCCTCTGAGGGTGCCCGCCACTCGCGCCCTGGCTGCCACCTAAGCATGCGCGCGCTCGTGTCCCGCTGGCCCGTGATCGTGCCGCTGCTCGCCGTCGGGCTGCTCGCCGCGGCGCTGAAGCTCCCGTTCGGCGCGCTGCTCGGCATCGCCTGCGGCGTCGCGCTGGTGGGCGCGGTCGTGGCCGCGGTGCACCACGCCGAGATCGTGGCGCACCGGGTCGGCGAGCCGTTCGGCACGCTGGTCCTCGCGCTGGCCGTGACCGCCATCGAGTCGTCGCTGATCGTGTCGGTCATGCTCGCCGGCGGCGCGAGCAAGGCCGCCCTCGCGCGGGACACGATGTACGCGACGGTCATGATCATCGCCAACGGGGTCGTCGGCGCCTGCGTGCTGCTCGGCGCGCTGCGCCACCGGGAGCAGACCTACCGGATCGAGGGTGCCGGCCCGGCGCTGGCGGCGCTCGCCACGCTCGTGACGCTCGTCCTGGTGATGCCGGCCTTCACCGTGAGCGCGCAGGGGCCGCGCTACACGCCGGCCCAGCTCACCTTCGTGGCCGTCTCGTCCCTCGTGATGTGGTGCGTGTGGGTGTTCTTCCAGACCGTCCGCCACCGTGACTACTTCCTGCCGCCCGAGGGCGCCGCCGCCGACGAATCCGTGCACGCGCGCGCCGCCCACCTCCGGGCAGGCGTGGGCGAGCTTCGCCCTCCTGCTGGTGGCGCTGGTCGCGGTGGTCGGGCTCGCGAAGGTGCTTTCGCCGACGGTCGAGGCGGCGGTGCGCGACGCGGGGGCGCCGCCCGAGGTCGTCGGCGTGGCGATCGCCCTCCTGGTGCTCATGCCCGAGTCCCTCGCGGCCATCCGCTCCGCGCTCGCCGACCGCCTCCAGACGAGCATGAACCTCGCCCTGGGCTCCGCGCTGGCCAGCATCGGCCTCACCATTCCCGTCGTGGTCGCGGTGTGCCTCGCGCTCGATATCCCGCTGACCCTCGGCCTGGAAGCCAAGGACATCGCGCTGCTCGTGCTGACCTTTTTCGTGTGCGCGATCGGGGCCGGCTCGGGTCGGACGAGCATGATGCTGGGTGTGGTGCCGCTGGTGATCTTCGCGGCGTTCCTGTTCCTCGCCGTGGTGCCGTAGGAGGCGTCGCGCTCGCCGGAACGCGGCTGCGGGGGCGCGGCGGCCGGGGTATGATGCGCCTCGGCATGCGTCGGCTCGCGCCCGGGGTTCTCGCCGCGATCGCGGCCCTTTCGGTGGTCCTGAGAATCGGAGTCCTCCTCAACCGGCGCATCGATCCGGACGAGAGCCAGCACCTCCACGTCGCGTGGCTCATCACCCAGGGGCAGGTCCCGTACCGCGATTTCTGGGAGCACCACCTTCCGTTCTTCCACTACGCCATGGCGCCCCTCACGCTGTGGCTCGCCGAGCGGCCCGCAGTGTACTTCGCCGCGCGGGGCGTGATGGTGCTCCTCGCGTTCCTGGCCGTGTGGCTCACGTGGCGCCTCGCGCGACGGCTGTCGGCCGACGGCGCCGTGTGGGCGGCCGTCATCCTCGCGCTGGCCCCTCAGTTCGCGGAGACGTCGACGGAGACGCGTCCCGACGTGCCCGCGCTGGTGGCCCACCTGGCGAGCCTGCTGGCCCTGGCCAGCTGGCGCGCGAGCGGCCGGACGTCGTGGCTCTGGGGGGCCGGGGCGTGGCAGGGCGCGGCCCTGGGACTGTCGCTCAAGGCGGTCTTCGCGCTCGCGGGTATCCTCGCGCTGGTTGTGGCGCCGGCGCCGAGCGGCGCCTCGGGAGGAGGCCGCCTCGGAGCGCTCGCCCGGTTCCTGGCCGGGATGGGGCTCGTGCTGGGCGCGCTCTTCGCTGGCCTGGTTCTGTTCACGGGCGTGGACACGCTCCACGGTCTCTACCGGGACGTGGTGCGGGACTCGCTTCGCTTCGTCGACTTCGGAAAGACCTGGCCGGTGTTCGGAAGCGAGATCGGCGTGTTCCTGGCCGCGGCGCTCGGGCTCGGGCTCGTCCTGCGCGTGAGGGGGCTCGGCATCCTGGCGCACCCGGTGCACGGCCCGCTGCTCCTGCCCACCCTCGCGAGCGCGTCGGTCCTCTTCCTGCCCCGGACGCCCGCGGTCTACCAGCACGCGTGGCTGCCGTTGCTGCCGGTGACGGCGATCTACGCGGGCCTGGCCCTCGCCACGCTGGCGGAGTGGTCGCGGCGGGCGCCGACCCGCTGGAGCCAGGGGCTGGCGCTGGCTGCGATCGCGGTGGCCGTGCTGGTCCCGGCCGGGCGAGACCATCATCTTCGCGGTCCGGAACCAGAACGCGGGCGATTTTCGCCTCATGCGCCGGGAGCTCCGGCTGGCGTGCCCGGGACAGGCGGTCATCGACGGGACCGCGCTCTACGTGTTCCGGCCCGCGGCGTACCGTCACGGCGCGCTCATCCGCGGCGTCCGGGAATGGGTGGCTCGCGGAGTCATCCCGGAGGAGGCGATCGCCGACGACATGCGCGCAGCGCGTGCGCCCGTGGCGCATGTGGACTTCCGGATCCGGGGAATGATCGGGCCGGTCGCCGATCTCCTGCGCCTGCACTACGTGGAGGGGCCCGACGGCCTGCTCGTCGCCGGATCGGAGATCGCGGCGGGCCCGGACGGCGGGCGGGCGATCGTGAACCTCCTGGCCGAGGGCCCCTATCTCCTGGCGTTCGGCTCGGGGCTCGAGGTGTCCATCGACGGGACCCGCGCCCATCCGGGCTGGCGGGCGCTCGCGCCCGGGCCCCACGAGGTGACGTGGCTCGGCTCGGGCGGCACCATTCGGCTCACCGTCGCCACGTGCCCGGAGAGGCGCGCCCTGGCGGGGCAGGGCGGATGAGCGCTCACGCGATGTTGCCGCCGTCCATGACGAGTGTGTGCCCCGTCACGTAGCTCGAGGCATCCGACGCCAGGTACACGACCGCCCCCGCGACCTCCTCGGGCTGTCCGACGCGTCCGAGGGGAGTGCTCTTGAGATACGCGGACAGGATCTCGGGGTTCTTCCAGAGCGCCTCGCTGAACCGGGTCTCGATGATCGCGGGGGCGATCGCGTTCACGCGGACGCCAAGCGGGGCCAGCTCGCGGCCGAGAACTCGCGTGAGCATGATCACCGCGGCCTTCGACACCGAGTACGCGCCAAGGCCGGCGCTCGCGCGGAGGCCGGCCGTCGAGGCGACGTTGATGATCGCCCCCCGCCCGAGCGGCGCCATCGCCCGCGCCGCCCGCTGGGCGGCGAGGAGATAGCCCTTGACGTTCAAGGTCATGATCCGATCCCAGGCGTCCTCATCGATCTCGAGAAGCGGCCCGAAGAACGGGTTGGTGCCGGCGTTGTTCACCAGCACGTCGAGGCGCCCGAAGGCGTCCGTGACGGTCTGGAAGAGCCGGTCGATGTCGTCCCGGCGACCGAGGTGCGCGGGAACCGCGAGGGCCCGGCGGCCGAGGGCCCGGATCTCGGCGGCCACTTGCTCGAGGTCCTCGGGCTTCCGGGCAGCCACGGCCACGTCCGCCCCCGCCTGGGCCAGTCCGAGGGCGGCCGCGCGGCCGATGCCCCGGCTGCCGCCCGTCACCAGCGCCACACGGCCGTCGAGTCGAAATTGAGAATCCGACACGCGGCCATTTAGGTCGACACGGGCCGCACTGTCAACCGCGGGCCGGACCGCCCCTCGGCGGCCGGACGGCGGCGCCAGGCCGACGCCCCAGGCGCGCGAGAGGGTCGGGTCTGTTGAAGTGGCGTCGCGGGGGGCGCTACAATCTGGCATCCCGCCAGGAGGGCGACGACCACCGTGAGCGAAGACCAGAAGCTCGAGCGGCGTCTCTTGACGCGGTTCGGCGAGGCGATCGGAGACTTCGGGCTGATCGAGTCCGGGGATCGGATCCTCGTCGGTGTCTCGGGCGGCAAGGACTCCTGGGCGCTCCTGAACCTCCTCCGGCTCACGCAGCGGCGCGCGCCGGTATCGTTCGAGCTGGTGCCGCTGAACGTCGATCAGGGCTTCCCGGGCTTCCGCGCGGATCTCATCGAGGACCACCTCGCCCGGGAGGGGTACGCCTACGAGATGCGGAACGCCCGCATCAACCTCACGGTCAAGGAGAAGATCCAGCCCGGCGAGACGTTCTGCTCGCTCTGCGCGAGGCTCCGCCGGGGCGCCCTCTACAAGTACGCGGACGAGCTCGGGTGCAACAAGATCGCCCTCGGGCATCACGCCGACGACTTCATCGAGACGCTGCTGCTGAACCTCTTCTTCAACGGGCAGATCAAGGGGATGCACGCCCGCCTCAAGGCGACCAACGGCCGGCACACGGTCATCCGGCCGCTGATCTACGCGTGGGAGGAGGACATCGCGGAGTACGTCCGGGCGAAGGCGTTCCCGGTCGTGTGCTGCGCGTGCCCGGGCTGCAAGGACCCGACGCTGCAGCGCCACAAGATGAAGCGCCTGCTCCGGGAGCTGGAGCGGACGAACCCGGGCCTCAAGCGGAGTCTCCTCGGCGCCCTCGGGCGCGTCGACCTCGGGTCGCTGCCCATCCCGACGCGCCGCGGGGCTCGTCCCGGCGACAGACTCCCGGTCCTCGCCGGGGTGGCGGGAAGGGCGCTCGCCGCCGCGCTGGGGTCCGGAGTCGAGGCCAGGTGAGTCGCCGTGTCCGTATCGGCACGCGCGGGAGCCAGCTGGCGCTCCGCCAGGCCGAGGAGATCGCGGCCGGTCTCCGGCGCGCGTGGCCGCGCATCGAGGTCGAGCTCGTGCCGATCCGAACCTCGGGAGACCGGCTCGCCACGGCGCACCTGGCGGAGGTCGGCGGCAAGGGCCTCTTCGTCCAGGAGATCGACGATGCGCTCCGGGAGGGACGCGTGGACCTCGCCGTCCACAGCCTGAAGGACCTGCCCGGCGAGCGCCCGCGAGACCTGGTTCTCGCCGCGTTCCCCCGCCGCGAGGATCCGCGAGACGTCCTGGTGGGGGCGACTCCGACCTCGATGGACGCCCTCCCAACGGGGGCGCGCGTGGGCACCTCGAGCCTCCGGCGGAGCGTCCAGCTCCTCGCCCGGCGCCCCGACGTCGCCGCGATGCCCATCCGCGGAAATGTGGACACGCGCCTCCGGAAGCTGCGACAGGGCGAGTACGACGCGCTGGTGCTGGCCGCGGCCGGCCTCCGGCGCCTCGGCCTCCTGGACGCCACCGCGACGCTGCTCGAGCCCGACGAGATGCTGCCGGCGGTCGGGCAGGGGACGCTCGGGGTGGAGGCGCGCGCGGATGACGGCGAGATCCTGGCGCTGGCGGAGCCGCTGACGGACGGCGAGACGCGCACCGCGACCCTCGCCGAGCGCGCCTTCCTCGAGGCGGTCGGCGGGACATGCACCACCCCGCTCGCCGCGTATGCGCGGCGGGCCGGGAACCGTCTCAGGCTGGACGCGTTCGTCGCCACGCCCGATGGCGCGCGCGTCATGCGGGACGGCGAGGTGGGAGACCCGGAGGCGCCCGAGGCCCTGGGGCGGCGCCTGGCCGCCCGGCTCCTGGCGGCTGGCGCCGAGACGATCATCCAGACCGGGCGGGTCGCATGACGACAACGGCGGGCCGGCCACTCCAGGGACGCCGGATTCTCGTCACGCGTCCCCGCGCGCAGGCGGCGCAGCTCACGCGGCTTCTCGAGGCCTACGGCGCCGAGACGGTGACGCTCCCCACGATCCGCATCGACCCCCCGGAGGACTGGACGCCGCTCGACGAGGCGATCCGCTCCCTGGACGGTTTCCGGTGCCTGATCTTCACCAGCGTGAACGGCGTGGCGGCGTTCCGTGAGCGCCTCCGCCATGCCGGGCGGAGCGCCCTTCGGATGTCGCACCAGATCGTGGTCGCCATCGGGCCGGCGACCGCCGAGGCGCTTCGTCAGGAGGGGCTCCCGGCGGACGTGGTACCCGAGGAGTTCACGGCCGAGGGGGTGGTCGCGGCCCTCCGCGCCCGGGTCGCCCCCGGCGACGCCGCGCTGCTGGTGCGCGCTGCCGAGGCGCGGGACGTGCTGCCGCGAGAGCTGGCGGCGGCCGGCGCCCGCGTCACGATCGCGCCCGCCTACCGGACGGCCCCGACGCGCGAAGGGGCCGAGCGGGCCCTCGCGCTCCTCGAGGCCCGGCAGATCGATGCCGTCACGTTCACGAGCTCGTCGACGGTCCGCGGGTTCGTCGCCCTCGTCGCGCCGGACGACGCGGCCCGGATTCTGAGTGACGTGGTCGTGGCCGCGATCGGCCCGATCACGGCCGCGACGGCCGCGGAGCACGGCCTCCGCGTGAGCGTCATGCCACACGAATACACGGTTCCGGCTCTCGCCGAGGCGATCGCCGGCCACTTCGCGACATCGTCTCCCGCGGCGCTGCGGAGCTGACCCGGGACCAGGCAGGAGGACACTCATGACTCAACCCCTGTACCGTCCGCGCCGACTGCGTGAATCGCCGCTTCTCCGACGGATGGTGCGCGAGACCCGGCTGGGCGTCGAGAACCTCATCCTGCCGCTCTTTGCGGTGCACGGGCGGGGCGTCCGCGATCCGGTCGCCTCGATGCCGGGCGTGTCCCGGCTCTCGCTCGACGAGCTGCTGAAGGAGGCGAAGGACGCCGCCAGCATGGGCATCCCGGCCGTCCTCCTGTTCGGCGTGCCGCAGTCCAAGGACCCGCGCGGCTCCGAGGCCTACGCCGAGGACGGCATCGTCCAGCAGGCCGCGCGGGCGGTGAAGGAGACGATCCCGGACCTCCTCGTCATCACCGACGTCTGCCTCTGCCAGTACACGAGCCATGGCCACTGCGGCCTGGTCGAGGACGGCCGGATCAAGAACGACGCGAGCGTGGAGCTCCTGGCCCGTATCGCGCTGTCCCACATGGAGTCCGGGGCCGACATCGTCGCGCCCTCCGACATGATGGACGGCCGCGTGGGAGCGATCCGGGAGACGCTGGACGAGGCCGGCTACACCGAGACGCCGATCATGGCCTACTCGGCGAAGTACGCCTCGGCGTTCTACGGGCCGTTCCGGGAGGCGGCGGAGTCGGCGCCGCAGTTCGGGGACCGGCGCTCGTACCAGATGGATCCGGCGAACGCCGCCGAGGCCCTCCGCGAGGTGGGGCTCGACGTGGACGAGGGCGCGGACATCGTGATGGTCAAGCCGGCCCTCCCGTACCTGGACGTGATCGCCCGGGTGCGCCAGGAGTTCGGGCTCCCCCTGGCCGCGTACTCGGTCTCGGGGGAGTACGCGATGATCAAGGCCGCCGGGCGGCTCGGCTGGCTCGACGAGGAGCGGTGCATGATGGAGGCCCTCACGGCCATCCGGCGCGCGGGGGCGGATCTCGTCATCACGTACTTCGCGCGCGAGGCGGCACGACTGCTCGAGCGCCAGCGGTTCGCGAGCTCGCTCTAGGAAATCCCATGCTCGCCGTCGTCAAGGATCCGGCCAAGCGCGGAATCGTTCTCGAGGACGTGCCGGTCCCGACCGTGGGCCCCTGGGAGGTCCTCGTCCGTGTCCGCGTCGCGGGGATCTGCGGCAGCGATCAGCGGATCTACACCGAGGTCAACCCGGCCCGCCGGCGCCGCTTCATCGTCGGCCACGAGATCACGGGAGAGGTCGTGGCCGTCGGCGAGCGCGTGACGGAGGTGCCCGTGGGGGCCTCCGTCGCTGTCGAGATCTGCATCGGGTGCGGCATCTGCCGCCACTGCAAGGTCGGCCGGGTCAACCTCTGCGAGAAGCTGGAGGAGCTCGGCGTCACGGTGGACGGGGGCATGACCGAGTTCGTGGCCGTGCCCGCACGGAACATCCACGTCCTGCCGCCCGGCCTCGCCCACGAGGCGGCCGTGTTCGCGGACCCGCTCGCCTGCGTGATCCGCGGTCTCGAGATGCTCACCGTCACCTCCGGTTCCTGGGTGGCCGTGCTCGGCCCGGGGCAGATGGGGTTGTTCGCAACGCAGGTGATCAAGCGCATCCTGCGGGCCCGGGTGGTCGTCATCGGGACGCGGGACGACCGCCTGGCGATCGCCCGCGAGATGGGTGCCGACGAGGTCGTGAACGTCCGAGACCGCGACGCGGTGGCGGCGGTCCGCGAGATCACCGACGGCGGCGCGGATTTTGTCTACGAGGCGGCCGGCAGCGCCGAGGCGTTGAGCCAGGGGATCGCCATGGCCCGCAAGGGCGGATCGGTCGTGATGCTCACGGTCCACAAGCGGGTGGAGGTGGATCTGGAGCCGGCCATCCGGGGTGAGTTGCACTTGGTGGGGGCGATCTGCTACTCGTACCGGGAATACCAGCGCGCCCTGGGCCTCCTGGCCCAGGGTCGGGTAGACGTCGAGCCGCTGGCGCGTCACGTGTTCCCGCTCGACCAGGCCCAGGAGGCGTTCGAGTTCGTGCTGTCACGTCAGGGCGTCAAGGCGATCCTCTCCGTCGCGGGGGGCGCGGCGCCGGGTGACGTGGCGAAGCGGTAACGGCCTTCGGGCCTTGAAGGAGGAAGCTCATGGTCGCAGGCGTTCTGATCCGGTGTGAGCCCCAGCGAGAGACGGAGGTGCTCGACGCGCTCCGGAAGCTGGATGGCCTCTCCTACGTGTATCAGCTGTTTGGTCGCTACGACATGGTCGCGCTGATCCGCTCCCTGGACCTCCACGCGGCATCGGAGGTCGTGGGCCGGATCCGGGCCATCGACGGCGTGACTGTCACCGAGACGCTGGTGGTACGCCCGAACTCCTGAGCGCGGGCGTCGTTCTGGCCCTCAACCTTCATCGGAGGAGATCCCGCACATGCGTGGCACACCGAAAGTCATGAGGCTCGTGGCCGCAGTGGCGCTGGCGCTGGCCGCCGTCGTCCTGCTGCTGGGCGTGAGCGGGCCTGCGCAGGCTCAGAGCCGGCAGGAGACCCTGATCATCGCCCGCAACATCGACGACTACGTGACCAACGACGTCCACCGGACATACGAGTACACCTCCCAGATCCTGGACACCGCCGCCTACGACACCCTGGTCACGGTCGACGCCCCCGACTTCACGAAGATCCAGCCCCGGCTGGCCACTTCGTGGACCGTGTCGCCGGACGGGACCACCTACACGTTCAAGCTCCGGCCCGGCGTGAAGTTCACCTCGGGCAACCCGCTGACCGCGAACGATGTCCGCTTCTCGCTCCGCCGCCTCAAGAACCTGAAGGACAATCCGTCCTTCTTCATGGATCCGGTCAAGGACATCCAGGCCGTGGATGACCTGACGGTCCGGATCGTGCTGGCCGCTCCCGACGCCTCCTTCCTCGCCGCGCTGGCGGCGGTGCCCTGCGGCGTGGCCGACTCCAAGGTCGTGATGGCCAAGGGCGGCACCGACGCGGACGACGCCAAGGACAAGGACAAGGCCACCGAGCACCTGAACAACCAGTCGGAAGGCTCGGGCCCCTACAAGCTGGTCTCGTTCACGAAGAACGTCGAGGCCGTGCTCGAGCGGAATGCGTCCTACTGGGGCAAGAAGCCCTACTTCGCGAAGGTGATCTTCAAGCACGTGCCCGAGCGGGACCACGCAGCGCGAGATGGTCGAGCGCGGAGACGCCGACGTCGCCCACGACTTCGACGTCGACATCGTGGCCAAGATCACCCAGGGCCCCAAGATCAAGATCCTCGAGGGGCTCTCGATGAACCAGGTCTACGTGGGGGTCACCAACAGCGCCGAGCAGAGCAAGGAGCTCGCCGACAAGCGGGTCCGGCAGGCGGTGGCCTACGCGATCGACTACGACGGGATCATCAAGGGGATCGTGCGCGGCGCGGCCGAGCGGCCTTCGACCATGATCCCGCTCGGGATCCTCGGCGGAGACAAGACCCTGGCGCGCAAGCGCGACGTGGCCAAGGCCAAGCAGCTCCTGACCGAGGCCGGGTATCCCGAACGGGATCGACGCTCAAGCTGACGTACTGGACCGCTCCGCTTCTCGGCGTGCCCTCCGAGCCGCTCGCCGCGAAGCTCCAGGCCGACCTGGCCCAGGCCGGGATCAAGGTCACCCTGGACGCGAAGGAGCGCTCGGTCGCCATCGCCGAGTACCGGGCCGGAAAGATCCAGCTGATGCTGGCCTCCTGGTCCCCTGACTACCTCGATCCGGATCCGTACGCGGACGCCTTCTACGGCGCGGGGCCGGTGCCGAAGCGCGTGAAGTACTCCAATCCCAAGGTCACCGACATCATCGCCACCGCCAAGAAGGAGCAGGACCCCAAGAAGCGCGAGGCGCTCTACATGGAGATGAACAAGATCGCGATGGAGGACGTGCCGGAGATCATGCTGATCCAGCCCAAGAACTTCGTGGGGCTGAATCCCGCGATCAAGGGCTACGCGATCCATCCGATCTGGTGGGTCACCGTCGCGAATCTCAGCCGGTAAGGAGCGCGTGATGCGGCTCGCCGGGGGTCCTGCCACCGGCATCACTCCCGGCGAGCCGCGCCCATGCTTCTGACCTATCTCGGACGGCGGCTCGCGCTCGCCGTCGTCGCTCTGTTCGGCGTCATCGTGACCGCGTTCCTGGTCGCCCACAGCGTCCCGGCCGACCCCCTCGCCACGGTCCTCTCCGAGCAGGCCACCAAGGACCCGTCGATCCGCGCGGCCTACATGAAGCGCTGGGGCCTGGACCGGCCGCTGCCCGAGCAGTTCGTCGCCTACCTGACGAACGTCCTGCGGGGAGATCTGGGGGAGTCCTTCACGACGCGGCGCCCGGTCCTGCAGGACCTCAAGCAGTTCCTGCCCGCGACGATCGAGCTGTCCCTGGCCGCCCTCCTCGTGGCGGTCTGCTTCGGCGTGCCGCTCGGAGTGTGGGCGGCGGTGCATCACAACCGGCTGGCCGACCACGTGGCGCGTGCGGTGTCCCTGATCGGCGCCGCCTCGCCGATCTTCTGGACGGGGCTGATCGCGCTCTACGTCTTCTACTACCTTCTCGAGCTGGCGCCGGGCCCCGGCCGCCTGGACAGCCACCAGACCATGCCGCCGCGGGTCACCGGCTTCCTGCTGATCGACAGCCTGGTCTCCGGGAATCGTGAGCTGTTCACGGCGACGGTCGCGCACCTCGTCCTGCCCGGCCCTCGTGCTCGGCTGGTTCATCATGGGGCTCATCGCGCGCACGACGCGGTCGTCCCTGCTGGAGGTTCTCAACGCGGACTACGTCCGCACCGCCCGGGCGAAGGGGCTCGGAGAAGGCCTGGTCGTGGGCTTCCACGCGCTGCGAAACGCGCTGATCCCGGTGGTCACCGTCATCGGCCTGACCTTCGCCGGCTTGCTGTCCGGGGCGGTGCTCACGGAGACGGTCTTCGCGTGGCCGGGGATCGGGCGCTACGCGGTGACCGCGTCCACCCGGCTCGACTATCCCGCGATCCTGGGCGTCACCATGCTGACCGCCGTGATCTACATCGTCGTGAATCTCATCGTCGATCTCTTGTACGGCGTGCTCGATCCGCGCATCCGCGTCCGGTGACCGACTCGACCATGCCCGCGGCTCAGCCGATCGCCCGCCCGACCGTCCTCGCGACCGAGCTGGGGGCGACCCGCGCGCGCGGCCGCCGGAACACCGCGCTCATCGTCGGAACGATCATCGTGGGCGTGTGGGTCGTCGTGGCGGCCTTCGCGCCCTGGCTGGCGCCCCACAGCCCGACCGATCTCGACGTCATGAACCGGCTCGAGCCGCCGGGGCCGGCGCACTTCTTCGGCACCGACGAGGCGGGGCGGGACAACTTCTCGCGCGTCCTCTACGGGGCGCGGATCACGATGCCGGTGGCGTTCACGGTCATCCTGCTGGCCACTCTCTTCGGGGCGGGCGTGGGCGCGGTGGCCGGCTACCTCGGCGGGCGCATCGACGAGGTGCTGATGCGGATCGTCGACATCGTCCTCGCGTTCCCGCCCATCGTGCTCGCGATGGCCATCACCGCGGCGCTCGGCGCGGGCCTCCGGAACGCGATGTTCGCAATCCTCCTCGTGTCCTGGCCCGAGTTCAGCCGACTCATGCGGGGCCAGGTCCTGGCGATCAAGGAGAACGATTACGTGATCGCGGCCAGGGCGCTCGGGGCCCCCGGCGTCCGGGTCGTGCTGACCCACATCCTCCCGAATGCCTTTCCCCCGGTCCTGGTGAAGAGCACCCTCGACGTCGGCAACGCCATCATCCTGACCGCCGCGCTGTCCTTCATCGGCCTCGGCGCGGTGCCGCCGGCGCCGGAGTGGGGCGCGATGATCGCCGCGGGCCAGAGCAAGTTCGAGTACTGGTGGGCCGCGACGTTTCCGGGCCTCGCGATCCTCTCCGTCGTCCTGGGCTTCAACTTCCTGGGCGACGGCCTCCAGGACCGGCTGAATCCGCGGCTTCGGCGGGACTGACCGCCGTCCTGCCGGTGCCTTGACGCTCCGGAGACCCGGTCTGTACACTCCATTCTTGACCGGATATGCGAATTTCTGCGAAGGGTGAGTACGCGATCCGAGCCCTGCTCGACCTGGCCGTCCACCACGGCGAGGGGCTCGTGCCCATCCAGGAGGTTGCCCGGCGCCAGAGCATCCCCCAGCGCTATCTGGAGCAGGTGCTGCTGCTCCTGAAGCGAGCCGGGATCCTCGAGTCCAAGCGGGGCTCGGCGGGGGGCTACCAGCTGGTGCGCTCCCCGGCGGGAATCTCGGTCGGCGACGTGCTCCGGGCGGTCGAGGGCCGGGTCACCGCGCTGGACGTCGCGGGCCGGCATCCGAGCAAGACGAGCGACGCGGCGGCCTCCGACCTGGCGCCGCTCTGGCGCGAGATCGCCGGCGCGGTGGGGGAGGTCATCGACCGCACGACCTTCGGGGACCTCGCCGAGCAGGTGAAGGCGCGGCGGTCGCCCGAGCGCAGCATCTACCACATCTGAGCCCATGAGCGGAGAGCCGATGACCGGGCGCCCGCGAGTCGCGGACAGCGTCCTCGACCTGATCGGGAACACCCCGCTGGTGAGGCTCGGGCGGATCGCGAGGGCGGGCAGCGCCACCATCCTCGCCAAGGTCGAGTCCCAGAACCCCGGCGGGAGCGTGAAGGACCGGATCGCGCGGTCGATGATCGAGGACGCCGAGCGGCGGGGCGCGCTCCGGCCGGGCTCGACGCTGGTGGAGCCGACCAGCGGGAACACGGGCATCGGCCTCGCGGTGGTCGCGGCGGTCAAGGGCTACCGCCTGATCCTCACGATGCCGGACGACATGAGCCTCGAGCGGCGCCGGCTCCTCGCGCGCCTCGGCGCCGAGATCGTCCTCACGCCGGCCATCGAGGGCATGACCGGCGCCGTCTTCGCGGCGCAGGAGCTGTGCCGGGAGCACCCCGGCTACGTGATGCTCCAGCAGTTCGAGAACCCGGCGAACCCGGACGCCCACCGACGGACGACGGCGCTCGAGATCCTGGAGGCCACCGGCGGGAAGGTGGACGGGTTCGTGGCCGGCGTGGGCACCGGCGGCACGATCACCGGCGTGGGCGAGGTGCTGCGCCAGCGGATCCCGGGCGTTCGCATCGTGGCGGTGGAGCCGGCCAAGTCGCCGGTGCTCTCGGGCGGGAAGGCGCGGGTCCACGGGATCCAGGGGATCGGCGCGTCCTTCGTGCCGGGGATCCTCAATCGCTCCGTGATCGACGAGATCGTGCAGGTGAAGGACGAAGACGCGATGGCCACGGCGCTCCGGCTCGCCCGGGAGGAAGGCCTCCTGGCGGGGATCTCGGCCGGCGCGAACGTGTGGGCGGCGCTCGGGGTCGCCGAGCGGCTCGGCGCCGGCCGGACGGTCGTGACGGTCCTCTGCGACACGGGGGAGCGATACCTCAGCGTGCCGCTCGAGGCGGCCGAGCGCTGAGGCGCTGCAAGGAGGCGGAGCCATGGCAGTGAACGTGTACATTCCGACGCCGTTCCGACGCGCGACGGCCAACGCGCCCCGCGTGGAGATGGACGCCGCCGACGTCAAGGAGCTGCTCGACGCCCTCGAGGGCCGCTACGAGGGTCTGCGAGGTCTCATGCGCGACGCGGCCGGGCAGGTGCACCACCACGTCAACCTCTACGTGAACGGGGAGGAGATCGGCGCGCTCCAGGGAACGGCGACCCGGCTCAAGGACGGGGACGAGGTGTCGATCATCCCGGCGCTCGCGGGAGGCGCGTGACCCTTCTCACGGACACGGAGATCGAGGCGATCCGGAAGCACGCCGAGGCCGACTACCCGGCGGAGGCCTGCGGCGTGCTGCTGGTCCGGCCCGGCGCCGTGGAGGAGCGGCGTCTCCGCGCGTGCCGCAACATCCAGGACGAGCTCCACGCGAAGGACCCCGGACGCTTCCCCCGGACCGCGCGCACCGCGTACTACATCGCCCACGAGGACCTCCTCGAGATCGGGCGCCGGGAAGGGGAGGGGTTCGAGGTGCGGGTGATCTACCACTCGCACGTCGACGCGGGCGCTTACTTCTCCGAGACCGACCGCCGGAACGCGATGGTCGACGGCGTCCCCGCGTATCCCCAGACGACGTACGTGGTGGTCGCGGTCGCGGCCGGCCGCGTCGCGGACATCCGGGCGCATCGGTTCAGCGCCGCTGCCGGCGAGTTCGTCGAGGTCCCGTTCGCCGTCGGCCAAGGCGCCGCGCGAGCAGAAACCCGTTGACGGGTCTGGAGGCCGCTGCTATCATCCGCCCTGGCTTGTGAAAGAGCGTACTTGCCATCCCTGCCCGCCCTGACCGGGTGCGGGCGTTACCGGCTGATCAGAGCCAGACGAGGACGGAGCGGATGCGGGGCCGCGTGCGGGAAGTGCTCGCCGGCCTGATCGTCTCCATCGCCGTCCTGATCCTCTCCGGAATCGCCGCCACGCCGGCGGCGGCGCAGGCCCCGATCGCGCCGGCCCCCAAGCAGCCGATCCTCTTCAGCCACAAGATCCACGCCGGCGAGTTCAAGATCGACTGCCAGTACTGCCACGCGGACGCTCGCCGCTCGACCTTCGCGGGCATCCCGTCCGTCAAGCGCTGCATGGGCTGCCACCAGATCGTGGCCTCCAAGGACGCGGAGCTCCAGAAGGAAGTCGAGAAGCTGCGGACCTTCGCCAAGGAGAGCCGCCCGGTGGAGTGGGTGCGTATCCACAAGCTCTCCGGGTTCGTGTACTTTCCACACAAGCGTCACGTGCAGACGGGGCTGGCGTGCCAGCAGTGCCATGGAGAAGTGCAGACGATGACCGAGGTCGCCCAGGTCGCTCCCTTGACCATGGGCTGGTGCGTGTCGTGTCACGCGGAGCGGAAGGGTCCGCTCGACTGCGTGATGTGTCACCACTGACGGAGCACCGGATGCCAGACGGACAGGGCGGGACAGCGGGGATGGACCGGCGGGGCTTTTTCCGGATCGTCGGCGTGAGCGGCGCAGCCGCGGCCGCCGCGGGCTGCGGGAAGACCACCGAGGCGATCCTGCCCTACGTGATCCCGGCCGAGCACATCGTGCCGGGAGCCGCGACCTGGTTCGCCACCGTGTGCCGCGAGTGCTCCGCCGGGTGCGGGCTCCTCGCCAAGAGCCGTGAAGGCCGCATCGTCAAGGTGGAGGGCAACCCCGATCACCCGGTGAACCGCGGCGCCCTCTGCGCGACCGGTCAGGCGAGCCTCCTCTCGACCTACGATCCGGACCGGATCCCGGGCCCGCGCGCGCGGGACGGCCAGGGCTGGCGCGCGGTGCCCGTCGCCGACGCGCAGAAGGTCTTCGTCGAGAAGGTCGCCGCGGCCCGCCAGGCCGGCGCCGGCCGGATCGCGATGGTCACGCAGCTCGAGACCGGGACCTTCGGCCGCCTCGCGGACGACTGGCTCAAGGCGGTCGGCGGGCGGCCCCGCATCGCCTACGAGACGTTCGCGCACGAGGACCTCCGCGCGGCGAGCCAGGCGGCGTTCGGGATCGACTCGATCCCCCAGTACGCGTTCGAGGACGCTCGGACGATCCTGTCGCTCGGTGCGGACTTCCTCGAGACGTGGATGTCCCCGGTGGAGTACGCCGGCGGTTTCCGGCGCGCGCACGCCCTCCGCGAGGGTCACGCCGCGCGGGTGATCCACGTCGAGCCCCGGTACTCGATGACCGCGGCGAACGCCGACGAGTGGGTGGCGAGCCAGCCCGGTGCCGAGGCGGCGATTGCGCTTGCCCTGCTGCGGCTCGTCCTCGAGGCCAAGCAGGTCCCGGCCTTGCCGGCGAAGGAGGCCGAGGCTCTGACCGCCGTCGCCCGCACGGTGGAGGTCGAGGCCGTCGCGAAGCAGAGCGGCGTGCCCGCCGCCAAGCTGAAGCACCTGGCGGAGACCCTCGCGAAGGGAGCGCCGAGCCTGGTCGTGGGCAGCGGCGTCGCGACGAGCGGGGTGGGGGGGATGGACGCCGCGGTTGCGGTGAACCTGCTGAACTACGCCCTCGGGAACGTCGGCCGCACCGTGCGCTTCGGGCCCAGCTCGGCCCTTTCGACGGCGAGCCGCTACGCGGACATCCTCGCCCTCACGAAGGCGATGGCGCAGGGCGAGATCGCCGTGCTCATCGTGAAGGACGCGAACCCCGCGTTCACGCTTCCGGCGCGCGCGGCGTTCGTCGAGGCCATGGCCAAGGTGCCGTTCGTGGTGAGCCTCTCGAGCCACATGGACGAGACCACCGCGCGGGCCCATCTCGTCATCCCCGACCTGACGCCGCTCGAGTCCTGGGGGGACTACTCGCCGCGGGCCGGCGTGTGGGGACTCCTCCAGCCGGCGATGGCGCCGGTGCCGAAGGTCGGGCCGACGAATCCCGACGCCCTGGATCTGCCCCAGCTGGCGGGCGTGCGGAGCGCGCTGGGCCGGAAGGCGCCCGAGACGTTCCCCGGCGTCGAGACGAAGGCGGCGGGCGACCTCCTGCTGGACGCCGGCCGCGCGCTCGTTCCGGGATCCGAGAAGACCGTCTTCAAGGCGGCCACCTTCGCCGAGCATCTGCGGGAGTCCTGGCGAGCGATGGCGAAGACCGCCGCGCCCGAAGGCCACCTTCGAGGAGTTCTGGGAGAGCGCCCTCCGTCGGGGCGGGTACTGGGCGGACGTCCCCGCCGCGAAGGTCGCGCTCCGCGCCGGGCTCAAGGTGGCCGCCCAGGCGCCGGCGCTCGAGGGCAACGCCTCCGATCCCGTCGCTCCTGGTTGTCCCGTCCTCGCGCTACGGCGACGGGCGCGGCGCCAACAAGGTGTGGCTCCACGAGGCGCCGGACCCGATGACCCAGGTCGTATACGCGGAGCTGGGTCGAGGTCCCGGCCGAGACGGCGCGCTGCGCTCGACGTGAAGCAAGGCGACGTGCTGAAAGTCGAGTCGCCCCACGGCTCGATCGAGGCGCCGGCCTACGTCTCGGAGACCCTAGCGGCGGGCGCGGTGGCCATCCCGACCGGCCTCGGGCACACCGAGTACGGCCGCTTCGCCCGCGGCGTCGGCCAGAGCCCCTACGCGCTGCTCCCCGCCGAGCCGGCGGCGGGCTCGGGCGGGCCCCGGTGGCTGGGCGTGCGCGTCAAGCTCCAGAAGACCGGAAAGCGCGAGAAGCTCGCCTCGCCGGCCGGCGTGACGGAGATCGACCACTCGCGGGAGATCTTCGAGACCGTCGCGCTCGCGGAGGCCGTCAAGCTCGAGCGCGAGGGCAAGGCCCCTGAGCACGCGAACCTCCCCTCGATGTACCCGGACCTCAAGTACCCGCAGAACCGCTGGGGCATGGCGATCGACCTCGACGCCTGCACGGGCTGCCAGGCGTGCGTGGTGGCCTGCCAGGCCGAGAACAACGTGCCCTCGGTCGGCAAGGGCGACATCGACTACGGGCGCAGCATCCAGTGGCTCCGCGTCGAGCGGTGGTGGGATCGGGGCGGCCACGAGGAGAAGGCGGCCGGCAGCCACGCGGCGCTGCCGGGTGTGGTCGGCGTGGCGCACGCGGCCGAGGCGCCGGCCGGCGCCCGCCCGGGCGCGCGCTTCCTCCCGATGCTGTGCCAGCACTGCGAGGTCGCGCCCTGCGAGCCGGTGTGCCCGGTCTTCGCGGCCTACCACACGTCGGACGGGCTCAACGCGCAGATCTACAACCGGTGCGTCGGCACCCGGTACTGCGGCAACAACTGCCCCTACATGGTCCGGCGGTTCAACTGGTACCGCTACGAGTGGCCGGCGCCGATGAACCTCCAGCTCAACCCGGACGTCGCCGTCCGCGACCGCGGGGTCATGGAGAAGTGCACGATGTGCGTCCAGCGGATCATCGCCGGGCGCGACCGCGCGCGCGACGAGGGCCGGCTCCCGCGGGACGGGGAGATCCTGACCGCCTGCCAGCAGACCTGTCCGACGCAGGCGATCACCTTCGGGGACCTCAAGGACGGCCAGAGCCGCGTCTCGCGCTTCTCGACGTCCGCGCGCGGCTACCACGTCCTCGGAGAGCTGGGCACGCGCCCGGCCGTGACGTACCTGAAGAAGATACTCCGGGAGGAGCACGCGTGAGCGCCGTGGGCGGCTCCGAGCGCCCGGCACGGCCGATCTCCGGCGGCGCGACCCCGACCTTCGCCGACGTCAACCGGGACGTCCTCCGCACGCTCGAGTTCCCCGGCAACACCTACTTCGCGTGGATGTCGCTCGTCGCCCTGATCCTGGCCGGCGGGATCTTCTGCTGGGTGCTCCAGGTGTACTTCGGCATGGGGATGGCCGGGAAGCGCAATCCCCAGATGTGGGCGATGTACATCACGACCTTCGTGTTCTGGATCGGCATCGGGCACGCGGGGACGCTGATCTCCGCGATCCTCTACCTGTTCCGGGCGAAGTGGCGCACGTCGATCTACCGAGGGTCCGAGGCCATGACCATCTTCGCGGTCATGACGGCGGGCCTCTTCCCGATCATCCACGCCGGTCGCATGTGGTACGCGTACTGGCTGCTCCCGTACCCGAGCGAGCGGTTCCTGTGGCCGAACTTCCGCTCGCCCCTCGTCTGGGACGTGTTCGCGATCTCGACCTACCTGACCATCAGCGCGGTGTTCTTCATCGTCGGGCTCGTGCCGGATATCGCCGCGCTGCGGGACGCCGCCACCGGCTGGAAGCGGACCATCTACTCGCTCCTGTCGATGGGCTGGCAGGGGACCGACCGGCAGTGGCGCCACTACCGCCGCGCGTACGGCCTCTTCGCGGCGCTCGCGACGCCGCTGGTCGTCTCCGTCCACAGCGTGGTGTCGTGGGACTTCGCGATGGCCCTCGTCCCGGGCTGGCACTCGACCCTCTTCGCGCCCTTCTTCGTCGACGGGGCCATCTTCTCCGGCTTCGCGATGGTGCTCGTGCTGCTGATCCCGATGCGGCACTACTTCAACCTGTACGCCTACATCACGGACCGCCACCTGGACAACATGGCGAAGCTGATCCTGGTGACGGGGCTCGTGCTGACCTACTTCTACGCGTGCGAGGGCTTCACCGCGTGGTACAGCGGCGAGCCGATGGAGCGGGCCTCCTACCTCTTCAAGTGGGTTGGCGTCTACGCCCCGTGGTGGTGGCTCCAGATCTTCTGCAACAGCGTGGCGCCGCTCGTCTTCTTCTCGAAGCGGGCGCGGACCCACATCCCCACGCTCTACGTGGTGTCGATCCTCGTGCTGATCGGGATGTGGTTCGAGCGCTTCAACATCATCGTCCCCGGGCTCGCTCACGGCTTCTACCCGTACACGTTCGGCACGTACGTCCCGACGGTCGTGGACAGCGGCATCATCATCGGCAGCTTCGCGTGGTTCTTCATCCTGTTCCTCGCCTTCATCAAGGTGATGCCGTCCATGTCGATCGTCGAGGTCAAGGAGACCATCCCGCACCCGGTGCGGGATGGTCACGCGCACTGATGGCGACCTCGACCGTCCTCGGCGTCTTCGCCCACGTCGACACCGCCACCCGCGCCATCCGCGAGCTCCGGGCGCGGGGCATGAGCTCGATCGCGACGTACAGCCCGGTGCCCCTCGACGAGTTCGAGGAGGCGCTGACCGGCCACGGGCTGCCCCAGAGCCCGGTGCGGCTCTTCACGCTCGTGGGAGGGCTGACCGGCACCGCCGCCGGCTTCGCGCTCACCATCTGGACGGCGCTCAAGTGGAACCTGATCACCGGGGGCAAGCCGGTGGTCTCCATTCCGCCGTTCGTGGTCATCGCCTTCGAGATGACGATCCTCCTGGGCGGGCTCTGCACCCTCCTCGGGCTCTTCGTCACCGCCCGGCTGCCGGGCCTCAAGGTGGCGCCGCAGTACGACCCCCGGTTCAGCGCTGACCGCTTCGGGGTCGAGGTGGCGTGCCAGCCCGGCGAGCGCCAGGCCGTCCAAGAGGTCCTCCGCGGCGCGGGCGCCGAGGAGGTCCGAGGATGAAGTGGGTCTTCCTCCTCTGCCTCCTGGTCGTCGCCGGGGTCGCCGGCCTAATGGGCGGGCTGGTCGTCTACCGCTGGACGACCAGCATGCAGAACGACGTGAAGCTGGTGCCGGGGCAGGTGACGATGGCGCAGCCTCCAGGCACGGTGCCGCGCGAGGGCGGCGAGCTCGTGATCGCGCGCGAGGTGTACTCGCAGCGCAAGAACCCGATCGCGGCCGACGCCCAGTCGCTGGCCCGCGGCAAGAAGCTCTTCGACATCTACTGCACGCCGTGCCACGGACCCGCGGGGAAGGGGGACGGGCCGGTGACGCCGCGGTTCATCCCGCCGCCGGACCTGACGAGCCAGCCGGTCCAGGCCAAGTCGGACGGGCACTTCTCCTACTACATCGGCTACGGCGGCGCGATCATGCCGGCCTACGGTGAGGCCCTGTCGGTCGACGACCGGTGGGACATCGTGAACCACCTGCGCGCCCTGGCGAAGAAGGGATGAGCGTGGCCGCCGCCGGCTCGGGTGAAGGCATGAAGGGGAAGTCGGGCCTCGTGCTGGGAGTCCTCGTCGCGCTGGGAGCGCTCAGCTTCGTGGTGGCTCTGGCCTCGGGATCCGCCTCGAGCGCGTGGGCGGTCTTCCTGGTGAACCTCCTGTTCTGGTCGGGGCTCTCGGCCGCCGGGCCGGCCATCGCCGGGATCTTCGAGCTGACCGAGGCGCGGTGGGCCGTCCGGCTCCGCCGGATCGCGACGACGACCGTCGCGTTCATGCCGTTCTCCTTCGTCCTCTTCCTCCTGCTGATGCTCGGACTCCGCGCGCTGTACCCGTGGGTCACCGTGCCGATTCCCAAGAAGGCCGCGTGGCTGAACGTGCCCTTCTTCGTCCTCCGGACGATCGTCGGCGTCGCGGCGCTCTACTGGGTCAGCGTGCGCTTCGCGAAGGCGGTGCACCGCTCGCCCGCCGGCGCGTCCGAGGAGCCGGGCAAGGGCGAGCGGGCGAGCCTCGCCGTGCGGCTGCTCTTCCTGTTCGTCATCGTGGGCTCGCTGCTCGGCTACGACCTGATCATGTCCCTCGACACCCACTGGTTCAGCGGTCTTCTCGGGGGATACGTCGTCGTCGGAATGCTCTACTCGGGCTTCGCGTTCCTGGTGGTCCTCACCGGCGTGTACAGCTTCGGACGGCCGGGGTGGGTGATGCCGCCGAAGGAGATGCAGGACCTCGCGAAGCTGGTCTTCGCCACGGGCATCCTGTGGATCTACTTCTTCTGGTCGCAGTACCTGGTCATCTGGTACGGCAACGTCCCCGTCGAGACCCGCTACGTGCTCCAGCGCTTCTTCAGCGATCCCTGGCGGATGCTGGCCCTCACGTCGTTCTTCCTCGGCTGGGTGATCCCGTTCTCCTACTTCCTCGGCCGCCTGACGGGACGTCCGCCCGAGGGCCACCGGATCCTGATCGTGATCTCGAGCATGGCGCTCCTGGCGGTCTTCCTCGAGGTCCTGGTTCTCGTCCTGCCGTCGACGGTCAGCGGCTACGGCGCCGGCAACGTCCTGCTCACCCTCCTGATGACCGCGGGGTTCGGCGCGCTCTTCGCCCTCTCCTTCCGGGTCTTCGTTCCGCGCTTCGGTCTGACCTCCCGCGGGGAGGCGTAGCACCCGACCGGCGGGCGGCTCTGCGGAGCTTGCCGTCCCGCTAGCGGTCGTTCCCGCGGCTCGAGCTCGCATGGCCGCGCGTCTCAGGCCTCGCCGCCACCTGCTGGTCCTCGTCGGCCTGGCGGTCGCCGTCGTGGGGACCGGAATCGGCCTCCGCGACCCCTGGGGCGTCGACGAGGAGCGGTTCCTCGGAGTCGCCCTCGAGATGCTGCAGGACGGCTCCTGGCTGGTCCCGCACCGGGCAGCCGAGCCCTATCCCGACAAGCCGCCGCTCTTCATGTGGATGCTGGCGCTCCTCTGTCAGCTGACCGGCTCGCCACGCGTGGCCTTTCGCCTCCCCGGGCTCTTGACCGGCGTCCTCTGCGCGGTCTGCGTGTACGACCTCGGTCGTCGGCTCTGGAACCGGCGGGTGGGCTTCGCCGGAGGGCTTCTGTTCCTGGCGACGATCCAGAGCCTCCTGGTCCTGCGGGACGGCCAGACCGATGCGCTCCTCATCCTCTGGACAACGCTCGGACTGTACGGGCTTGTCCGGCATCTCAGCAGGGGGCCCGCCTGGGGCTGGTACGCGGTGGCCGCCGTCGCGATGGGACTGGGCGTCATGACGAAGGGCGTGGGCTTCCTCCCGCTCTTCCTCTTGGTCCCGTACCTCTACGGACGGTGGCGCGGCTTCCGGCGTCTCGCGCCCATCGGGGCGGACTGGCGCTGGCTGGCCGGAGCGGTCCTCCTGCTGGCGACGGTCGGGACCTGGCTCGTCCCGCTGCTCGTCCGCGTGAGCCGCTCCGGGGATCCCGCCTTCCACGCGTACGCGCGGAACCTTCTCCTGACTCAGACCGCCGAGCGCATGGTCCGGGCGTGGCAGCATCGCGAGCCCTTCTGGTTCTTCCTGGTGGAGGTGATCCCGGTGGTCTGGCTCCCCGCCGTCGCCGGCCTGCCGTGGCTGATCCCCGCCTGGCGACGCCGGCTCGTCCGGGGAGACGGACGCCTCCTTCTCCTGCTCGGCTGGGTGGCGCTCGTCGTGCTCTTCTTCAGCCTGAGCAGCGGGAAGCGCAGCCTCTACATCTATCCCGCGGTGCCGGCGCTGGCCCTCGCGGCCGCCCCGGTCGTCGTCGCCTGCGTTCGCCGTCTCGGCGCAACGGCGGGCCGGCGCCGCGCCATCCAGCTGGCGGTCGCCGTCTGGTTCTTCGGAATGGCCGGCTGGGGGGCCGTCGAATCCTTCGTGGAGGCGCGCAACTATCCGCGCCGCGCGTGATGGCGGCCGTGGCGCGGCGGATCGGGCCCGAGCGGGAGCTAGGGCTCGTGCAGTGGCGGGACGGCCAGTGGCTGTTCGCCCAGAATCCCATCGTGCACTTCGGATACCGGGGCTCGGATCAGGTCGGCCAAGCGCTGACGTGGCTCCGCGGCGGACGCGACCGCTGGCTCATCGCGAGCGATCGCTGGCTCGCACGCTGCTTCGACATGAGCCGGGCCGTGTACGCCGGCGAGGACCGCGATCGGAACCTCTTCCTGGTTGACGCCAGCATGGACCCGGGGAAGTGTCCGGCCGAGCCGGTCCGGCGCTTCTATCGGTTCCGGTGGACGCGATCATACTGGTAACCTGACGGTCCAGAGGTCGGGCTACACTGGCAGCCGGGTCGACCTCTTCAGGCCGATTGGGAGGAGCCAAGCGTGCTATCCGTCGCCGAGGCCCTGGAGCGCGTGCTCAGCGGGGTGCCCGCCCTGGGCACCGAGAGCGTCACGCTGGGAGAAGCGCGGGCGCGGGTCCTCGCGGAGCCCGTCGTCGCGGCGCGGGAGATCCCGCCCTGGGACAACTCGTCGATGGACGGGTATGCCGTGCGGGCCCGGGACGCGGACGCCGCGAGCGCGGACCGGCCCGTCGTGCTCCAGGTCGTGGGAGAGGTCACCGCCGGTCGCGTGGCCGTGCGGGCGCTCGGGCCGTCCGAGGCCTACCGCATCCTGACCGGGGCGCCGCTGCCGCCCGGCAGCGACGCGGTGGTGCCGCAGGAGGACGTTCGCCGGGATGGGACCCAGGTCACGATCCGCAAGCCCGTCGAGCTGGGAGCCTACGTCCGCCCCCGCGGCGAAGACATCCGCCCCGGTGACCGCATCCTCGAGCCCGGCACGGTCCTGCGACCGGCGGCGCTCGGCGTGCTGGCGGCGCTGGGCCAGGGGCGGGTGACCGTCCACCGGCGCCCGACCGTGGCCATCCTTTCCACGGGCGACGAGCTCGTCGATCCGCAGGCGCCGCTCGGACCCGGTCAGATCCCGGACTCCAACACGTACACGATCTCGGGCCTGGCCGCCGAGGCCGGGGCCGTTCCGATGAGCCTCGGCATCGCGCGGGATCGGCGCGAGGAGCTCGTCGAGCGGCTGCGCGCCGGCCTCCAGGCGGACGTCCTGGTCTCGTCGGCGGGCGTCTCCGTCGGCGACCGCGATTTCGTCCGCGAGGCCGTGGAGGCGCTGGGTGCCCGCCTCGACTTCTGGCAGGTGAACATGCGGCCGGGGAAGCCGCTCACGTTCGGCCGGATCGGGACGTGCCTCTTCTTCGGGCTGCCCGGGAACCCCGTGTCCTCGATGGTGACGTTCGAGCTGTTCGTGCGCCCAGTGCTGCGGCGCCTCGGCGGGCACCGCGTGCTCAGCCGGCCGCACGTCCGGGCGCGCGCCCTCGAGCCCATCGACAACCCCGGCAGCCGACCTGGCTATCTCCGGGTCCATCTCGAGCCCGGGGTGGGGCAGCTGGGCGCGCGGCCAACCGGCCAGCAGGGATCCGCGATCCTCCGATCGATGCTCCTGGCCGATGGCCTCGCCGTGGTGCCGGGCGACACGAAGATCCCCAAAGGGGGCGAGGTCGACGTGATCCTGCTCCTGAGCGACGGCACGGTAAGCATTGACGTTTGAATGCCTGACCCGACGCGCTGCGCTCCGGATGGCCGCCGGCGTCGTGGTCGGGAGCCTGGCGTTGCCCCGGCGTGGCTCGGCCCAGTCCAAGAGCGATCGCGAGCATCGCGTCGATCTCGACGTGCCCATCCTCTCGGAGGAGCCGGCGTCGGTGCCGATACGTGTCGGGCTCGACCACCCCATGGAGGCGGACCACCACATTCAGTCGATCGAGGTGTCGATCGAGCGCGATCCGGTCCCCGCCAAGGGCAAGTTCGTGTTCACGCCCGCGAACGGGCGTGCCTGGGTGGCCTATCAGATGCGCTCGGGCACGGGGGGGCTCGTCAAGGTCGTCGCCGTCTGCAGCCGCCACGGGGAGCTCTTGGCGTCCCGCGAGGTTCGCGTCGTCGAGGGAGGCTGCAGCACGCCGCCCGAGCGGAACGCGCGCGATCGGGTCGGGCATCCGGAGCTCCGCCTCCCGTCGAGCGTCAAGCTCGGCGAGCCGTTCGAGGTTCGCGCCCGGGTGAGCCACGGCTCCCATACCGGGCTCGTGCTGAAGCAGGGCAAGTTCGTCCGCGAGCTCCCCGAGTACTACGTGAAGAGCATGACCGTCTGGCTCGACGACCAGCAGGTGAGCCAGTTCCAGATGACGTCCGCAGTGAGCCCGAACCCGCTCATCCGGTTCCCCCTCAAGGTCGCCCGTCCGGCGCGGCTGCGCGTCCAGTTCGTGAACAGCGAGGAGCAGCGCTGGGAAGTGTCGCAGGCGATCGGGGGTTGAGCATCCTGGAAGGGGAGGTGCCCATGGCGCAGCTCTCACGGCGAGACTTCCTTCGGACGACGGCGGCGACCGTCGGGCTCGGCGCGGCGGCGAGTGGCGGTCTCGCGGGGTGCGCCGCCCCCGTGAAGGGTAATCTCTCCCCGAAGTCCGGCCGCCGGGTGATCGTCGTCGGCGGCGGCTGGGGCGGCGCCACCGCGGCCAAGTACATCCGTCTCCAGGATCCCTCCATCGAGGTCGTCCTCCTCGAGCCGAACCGCACCTTCGTCTCGTGCCCCTTCAGCAACCTCGTCCTGAGCGGCGTCGAGACGCTCGACGCCCTCACGCTCCGCTACGACGGCCTGCGGGCGCACGGCGTCAAGATCCGCCACGAGGCCGCCACCGCCCTCGAGCCGGACACGAAGCGCGTCCGGATCGGCGAGGGCTATCTCGAGTACGACCGCCTGGTCGTCGCCCCCGGCGTCGACTTCCTGTGGAGCCAGGTCGACGGCGTCGCCGGTCAGGAGGCCTCCGTCCTCCACGCCTGGAAGGCCGGCCCCCAGACCGTCGAGCTCGCCCGCCGCCTCCAGGCCCTTCCGGACGGGGGCGTGGTCGTCATGACCGTCCCCGCCGCCCCGTACCGCTGCCCCCCGGGCCCCTACGAGCGCGCCTGCCAGATCGCCTGGTACCTCAAGACCAAGAAGCCCCAGGCCAAGCTCATCGTCCTCGACGCCAACAACGACGTCATCTCCAAGGCCGCCCTCTTCAAGGCCGCCTTCCGCGCCTACCCGAACCTCGACTACCGCCCCACCCACAAGCTCGAGCGCGTCGACCTCGGCGCCCGCGAGGTCGTCCCGACCGTCGGCGAGCGGGTGCGCTACGACCTCTTGAACTTGATCCCGCCGCAGAGCGCGGGCGCCATCGCCCTCCAGGGTGGCCTCACCGAGGCCACGAACCGCTGGTGCGAGGTGAACCACGTCACCTTCGAGTCGGTGAAGCAGCCGGGGGTCCACGTCATCGGCGACGCCACCACGGGGCTGCCGGTCCCGAAGTCCGGCAACATTGCGAACGCGACGGGCAAGATCTGCGCGACGGCGATCGTGCATCGGCTGAACGGCCAGGAACCCCCGGTCCTCGCCCCCGGCAACACCTGCTACAGCTGGGTCAGCGACCGGGAGGCCATCGCCGTCGTCAACGCCTACCGCATCGACGCCGGCAAGGTCGTCCAGATCGAGCAGAAGCTCACGCCGCGCGCCGCCGTCTCCGTCGCCCAGAACTCGCTCGCGTGGCGGACCAGCATCTGGAACGACATCCTCGGATAGCGACAAGGAGAGAGCGATGCGGACACCGTCACGGCTGCTCCTCGGCGTCGCGGTAGGGGCGCTGCTCCTCGGAAGCTCCACGGCCCTGGCCGGACCGCTCGACGGCCCGGGCGCGCAGAAGGCGCTCGTCTGCAGCGCCTGCCACGGCTTCGGCGGCAACAGCCGCGGGGACACCGTTCCCATCCTGGCCGGGGCGGACGCTGCCTATCTGAAGAAGGCGCTCTCGGACTACGCGGCCGGGCGCCGGCCGTCGCCCGAGATGGAGCCGTACGCGAAGATGGCCCTCCACTTCGGCGTCGACGACATCGTCGGATACTTCGCGGGCCAGGCGCGGCAGCCGACGCCGATCAAGGCGGATCCCGCCGCCGTCCAGCGCGGACGCGCGGCGGCCGCGCAGTGCGCGGGCTGCCACGGCGCCGACGGGAGGGGGGATCGCGCGAAGATGATCCCGAACCTCACGGGACAGCCGCCGGGCTATCTCCGCAACCAGCTCCTCCTCTTCAAGCAGGACCAGCGGAGCCCCGGCGACGCCGACCTGAAGGCCGTCAAGCAGGTGATCGCGACGATCCCGGAGGAGACCCTGGCGGACCTCGCGGCCTACTTCTCGAGCCTGCGGTAGGGGTCGGAGGCCGGCTAGCCCCGCGGGGAGAAGAGGACCGAGAGCGCCACCCAGCCGCCCGCGAGCATCGACGCGAACGCCGTCAGGCTCCCGAGCGCCAGGGTGGCGGAGTTCGTGAGGCCCTGGGTGATGTTGCAGCCGTCGGCGACCAGGGCCCCCGCGCCCATGACGAGCCCGCCGGCGAAGAGCTTCGCCGTCGTGAACCCTGGGACCGGCTTCCACGCGAACTGCCCGGTCTGCCACGCCGCCAGCGCCGCGCCGAGAGCCACGCCGACCACCAGCACCATGCCCCAGGTGACGCGGTTCGGATATCCCACCATGGGGTAGCTGAGGAGGTGGCCGGTGTTGGTCGCGAAGGTGATGCCCGTGGGGTTCCCGCCGACCGAAGAGAGATACCAGCCGAGCACGATGACCAGCCCCATGACGACCCCGGTGACGGGCCAGCGCCACTTGCCGTGCTCATCTTCCTCGGGGCGGTTCCGGAGGAGCCACACGCCGAGGACCACGACCAGGACGCCGATGACGAGCCACGGCGAGACGCCCAGCATTCCCTGAAGGGTCGCCGGCCGGTCGTCGATCTCGTACTCGAAGTCCTGCAGTGTCGTCCTGAGCGATTGCAGCGCGCCGACGTTGGCCGCGCTGGCCCCGATCGCGAACCCCGCGAGGACGACCCAGGCGCCGAGCGCGCCCTCGCCCAGCCGGTACCAGGAGCTGCCCGCGCACCCGCCGCCGAGGATCATGCCCACCCCGAAGACGAAACCGCCCGTGAGGTTGGCGAGCCAGCGGAAGGGGCGGACGGGGATCGACTCCACCAGGCCGAATTCCAGGACGTGCACGCCGACGATGGCGACGAGCAGCGCGAGCACGTAGGCGCGCATGATCGCCGTGTCGCCCATCAGCACCCAGTTGGACAAGGCGCGCGTGAGACAGAAGCCGCCGCGCTGGGCGCAGTAGCCGAAGGCGAGCCCCGCAAGGAGCGCGGTTCCCGTCGAGACCAGGGCGGACGTTTCCACGGGCGCGATCTTAGCGACCGGGGGAGGTCGCGGCAAGCGTGGCGCCGCTCGTCTCCCTGGGACTGCGCAAGCCGCCTCCGAGACGCGATTCGGTGCTTCCCGCCTGCCTGCCGGGCCGCGCGGACAACTTGTGAGCCGCCGTCCGGACGGATATACTCCGCCCGAGCGGCGACCCGCGTCGCCCGCGGCTTTCGTGGATCGCGCGACTCGACCCGGGGCGCCGGCCCGCGTGGTGAAGCCGGGCCCGGCGGGTCCCCCTCCGGCTGAGCTCGCTGCGCCCGCCTGGCGGTGAAGCTTCGGGGCATCTTGGTCGGTCCCGGCAGTCCACGCCCGAGCCGAAGGACATCTTGGACAGGTCGCGCCGCGTTGGCGCGAGGAGAGCGATGGCGCCGAGCGAGAACGGGCAGGCGGGATCGGCCGCCGGGCCCATCATCCGCTACGAGCGGGTGAACAAGTGGTTCGGGAAGCTCCACGTCCTCCAGGACGTCGACCTGGAGGTCGCGCGGGGCGAGGTCCTCGTCGTCTGCGGCCCGAGCGGCTCCGGCAAGAGCACGCTGATCCGCTGCGTGAACCGGCTCGAGCAGATCCAGTCCGGCCGGCTGATCGTCGACGGGCTCGACGTTCAGGTCCCGGACGTGGACCTGCCGCGGCTCCGCGCCGACATCGGCATGGTCTTCCAGCAGTTCAACCTCTACCCGCACATGACGGCGCTGGAGAACGTCACCCTGGCGCCAATCCGGGTGAGGGGGCGCGCCCGTAGAGAAGCCGAACAGATCGCCATGGACCTCCTGGCCAAGGTGGACATCCCGGACAAGGCCGGCGCGTATCCAGCCCAGCTTTCGGGCGGCCAGCAGCAGCGCGTCGCCATCGCGCGCGCGCTCGCCATGCAGCCCAAGATCATGCTGTTCGACGAGCCCACGTCGGCTCTGGATCCCGAGATGATCAACGAGGTGCTGGACGTGATGGTGGCTCTCGCCCGCGAGGGCATGACGATGCTCGTGGTGACCCACGAGATGGGGTTCGCTCGCAAGGTGGCGCATCGGGTCGTCTTCATGGACGAGGGGCGCGTCGTCGAGCAGGCAGCTCCGGACGCCTTCTTCGACCATCCCAAGCACGACCGGACACGGCTCTTCCTGTCCAAGATCCTCGCCCACTGAGGACGAGGGAAAGGAGCGATACGAATGACGACGCTGACGAGACGCATGGCACTGGCCGGACTGGCCCTGTTCCTGGTCCTGGCCGGGGCGGGGACGGCTCAGGCCGAGACGACCCTGGAGAAGATCGCGCGCACGGGCACCTTCGTGGTCGGGACGCGCACGGGCTCGCCGCCGTTCGGCTTCATCGACAAGCAGAACAACTGGGGGGGCTTCTCGGTCGATCTCGCGAAACTGGTCCACGCGAACATCGAGAAGAAGCTCGGCAAGCCGGTCAAGTTCGAGCTCAAGGAGTCCACGCCGGCGACCCGGATCCCGCTTCTGACCAGCGGCGCCGTCGACCTGATCGCGGGGACGATGACCATCACGCGCGCCCGCCGCGACAGCCTCGACTTCAGCGCCGTCTTCTTCGTGACCGGCGCCCAGTTCCTCGTGAAGAAGGGGAGCCCCATCCGCGGCGTGCAGAGCATCGCCGGCAAGCGGATCGGCGCCCAGCAGGGCTCGACCAACGAGAAGGCGCTCCGAGAGAAGTACCCCCAGGCCCAGCTCGTCGTCTTCCCCGACCAGCCCGCGGCGTTCACCGCGCTCGTCCAGGGCAAGATCGACGCCTACACGAATGACGGCGTCCAGCTGGCCGGCCTGAAGGCGAAGGCCCCGAATCCGGCCGAGTGGGACGTGGTCGGCGAGTTCTTCACCTACGAGCCGTACGGCATGGCGATGCGGAAGGGCGAGTCCGACTTCCGGAACCTGGTGGACTTCACCCTCATGGACGCCATCGAGGGCGGCGAGTACCAGAAGCTCTACGACAAGTGGTTCGGGGCGCAGGGCGAGGTGCCGTACCCCTTGTCCGAATCGGCCCGGATCTTCCTCCAGATGCAGGCAATCCCGCACTAGGTCCTCCGCCGCGGGACCTCGGCCGAAGGGCCGGGGTCCCGCGAGAGGCTCCTCGAGGCGTCCGAGCGCGCAACGAATGCCGCGCCCCTTTCTTGCCCTCGCCTACCAGTTCCAGTGGTCCGTCCTCTGGACGAATCCGTACCTCGGCTGGCTCCTGTGGGGCGTCCTGACGACGCTCGCGCTCACCGCGGCGGCGTGGATCCTGGCCACGGCGCTCGGCGCCTTCTTCGGCGCCGCGCGGACCGCGCCCTCGCGTCTCCTCCGGGGCGCGGGAACGGTCTACGTCGAGTTCTTCCGGAACGTGCCCCTCCTCGTGTGGATGTTCCTCTGGTACTTCGGCGTGCCGGAGCTTCTCCCCACGGCGGTCCAGGACTGGCTGAACCGGCACCACGGCGAGTTCATCGCCGCGGTCGCGGCGCTCGGCGTCTATCACGGGGCCCGCATGGCCGAGATCGTCCGCGCCGGCATCCAGTCGGTTCCGGGCACGCTCATGGAGGCGGCCCTGTCGACGGGCCTCACGCTCGTTCAGGCGTACCGCCTCGTCGTGCTGCCGATCGCGCTCCGGCTCATCGTGCCCCCCATCACCAACGACTCGCTCAACCTCCTCAAGAACTCGTCCCTCGCCCTGACCATCAGCGTCGCGGAGACGACGTTCATGACGCGCCAGATCGAGAGCTACACGGCGAAGGGATTCGAGGCGATCACGGCGGGCACGCTCATCTACCTCGTGCTCTGCCTGGGCGTCTCGGCCATCCTGAGCCGCGTCGAGCGCCGGGTGGCGATCCCGGGGCTGATCGTCCGGGGCGGGGGAGCGGCGCATTGACGAACCGGGCCTCGCGACCCTGGCGCTCCGGCGGCTGCGGCCGCGCTGAGCAGGGCGGCGCGCGATGACGCTCGACTTCTCGGTCATCGCGGACAACTGGCGGTTCCTGGTCGTCCAGGGTCTGCTCGGCATCGGGGCCTTCGGGGGCGGGACCCTGGCGCTAGCGGTGCCGACGATCGTCCTGGGCTTCCTGCTGGGCGTCGGCGTCGCGCTGGGCCGGCTCTCGTCGCGAGCCTGGCTCCGCCGGCCGGCCACGCTCTACGTCGAGCTGATCCGGGGCGTGCCCCTCGTCATGGTGGTGTTCTGGTTCTGGTTCTTCATCCCGATCGCCACCGGCGTGGCTCTCCCCCAGTACTGGGTGGCCCTGGTGGCCTTCGTCGTCTTCGAGGCGGCCTACCTCGGCGAGATCATTCGCGCGGGCATCCAGTCCGTCCCTCGGGGCCAGGTGGAGGCGGCCGAGGCGACGGGGCTCCGCTACTGGGCTACGATGCGGTTCGTCATCCTGCCGCAGGCCGTACGAAACATGCTGCCGTCCCTGGTCACCCAGTTCATCATCCTGGTGAAGGATACGTCCCTCGCCTCTATCATTGGGTACATGGACCTGACGAAGGCCGCTCAGACCGTCAACCAGCGGGAGATCCGGCCCTTCGAGCTGTACCTGTTCATCGCGGGCGTCTACTGGATCCTCACCTACGGGATGTCGCTCGGGAGCCGAGCCCTCGAGCGCCGGATGGCGGCGGGCGGCACGCGCCGCATCGCCGAGGCGGGCTCGTGAAGGGGTTCGTCTCCGCCGGTCGGCCTCGGCCGGGCGCCGTCGTCGGTCGCCTCGTCCTCGGAGCGTCCCTGGGGCTGGCGGGCTGCGCGGCTCTCCAGGACCAGGTAAGCACCCAGGGGGCCGAGCTGGCGGAGCTCCGGACAGGGGTGGACGGGCTCCGCTCGGATCTCCAGGCGCTCCGGCAGCAAGTCGCCGCTCTCCAGACGGCCATGGAGTCGGCGGACCGGCGGGCCACCGCGGAGCGCGAGGCCGGGGAAGCCCGAGGTCGGGAGACCCAGGACGTCGCCCAGCGCCTAGCAACGGTCGAGCGGCGCGTGGAGGAGCTGGGCGAGGGGGTCACGGGCCTCGAGGTGGGCACGGCCACCCTCGCGGAGCAGTTCGCGCGCCTGGAGGCGGGCACGGCCACTGCCGTGTCTCCTCCGCGGCCTCGGCCTGCGGGTCGCCAGCCGGGGCCCCCGATCTCGCCCGAGGAGCTCTTCGACCGCGGGATGGAAAGCTACCGGGCGGGCGAGCTGGGGCAGGCGGTCCTGGACTTCGAGGAGTTCGCCGACAAGCACCCCGGGCACCCTCTGACGCCGAGCGCCCACTTCTGGATCGGGGAAGCCTACTTCCGGAGCCGGGACTTCGAGCAGGCGGCCAGCCGGTACCAGAAGGCGATCGATCTCGCGGCGACGGGGGACCGCACCCCGGACGCCCTCCTCCGCCTGGGCCTGGCGCTCCGGTCGCTCCATCGAGAGGATCGGGCGCGGGACGTCTGGGCCAGGCTCGTCCGTGACTTTCCAGACAGCGACGCGGCCCTTCGCGCGCGCGCCGTCCTCCGCCAGCCCTTGCGATCCGTCCGCCCATCGGAGCCTCGCTAGCAAAGGATCGCGCTCAACCCTCCGTCACAATGGAGGAATCGGAGCGTGGACCTTTCTTCAGCGACCGTCCGTTTTCTTGACGACCCTCGGAGCGGGTGTATATGATGGCGCTTGCTTTGCAAATGTTTAGTGCTATTGAGCATGGCGTGGCGGCGCTCGGGACGGTGAGGGCGGCCGACGAGCGGTGGGCGTGGGTGGCGCTGGCCCAGGTCCCCGGAATCACGGGGAATGCGAGGCGTTATCACGACCTCCTCGGGGTCGGTGCGCCTGCTGAGGTCTTCTCGAAGCCGCGCCCGGTCCTCGCCGAGATCGTCGGCCTGGAGGTCGCGGAGCGGCTCATCGCCTACGACTGGCGGCAGGCGGCGACCGAGCAGGCCGCCCTCGCGCAGCGCTGCGGGGCGCGACTCGTACTGCTCCCGGACGCCGAGTACCCGGTCCTCCTCCGGCCGATCGACCTGCCGCCGCCGTTCCTGCTGGTTCGCGGCGACCTCCGCCGAGAGGACGCGCTCGGGGTGGCGATCGTCGGGTCGCGCCGCGGTAGCCCCTACGGCCTCCGGGTGGCGGAGCGCCTCGGCGCCGACCTGGGCGGCCGCGGGGTGACGGTCGTGAGCGGCCTGGCTCGCGGGATCGACACTGCGGCCCATCGCGGGGCGCTCGACGTCGGCGGCCGGACCATCGCGGTCCTGGGCTCCGGAGTCGACGTCCTGTATCCCCCCGAGAACGGTCGGCTGGCGCGCGAGGTGGCCAGAGCCGGCGCCGTGGTGTCCCAGTTCCCGATGGGCACGCCGCCCCTGCCGCATCATTTCCCGGCCCGGAACCGTCTCATCGCCGGGCTGACCCTCGGCACCGTGGTGGTCGAGGCGGCCGAGCGAAGCGGGGCACTCATCACGGCGCGCCTGGCCGGCGAGCTCGGGCGGGAGGTTTACGCGGTGCCCGGCAACGTCTCGGCCGAGGGGAGTCAGGGGACGAACGGCCTGATCCGGGACGGCGCCCGCCTCATCCAGGGGTGGGAGGACGTCGTGGCCGAATGGCGCGCGGATCTCCGAGCGGCCCTGCGCCCGGTACCAGCCTCGGGACCGTCGAGCCGCGGGGACGTCCCCGAGGTCCCGGCGGCGGAGGCGTCGGCCCTCCTGGCGTTGCTGGGGGAGGAGCCGATCGCCATCGACACGCTCGTGGAGCAGAGCCGGCTCCCATCGGGCCAGGCGTCGGCTGAGCTGGTCGCGCTCGAGCTTCGCGGGCTCGTACGCCGGATCGACGGACAGCGGTACATCCGGAGCTGAGGAGGCATCGTGGCAGGACGGACATCCCTGGTCGTGGTCGAGTCACCCACCAAGGTGAAGACCATCCAGAAGTACCTCGACCGGGGCTTCGTGGTGAAGGCATCGCTCGGGCACCTGAAGGACCTCCCGAAGAGCAAGCTCGGCATCGACGTCAAGAAGGGCTTCGCCCCGCAATACGTCCCGGTCCGGACCAAGGCGAAGACGCTGGACGAGCTGAAGAAGGCCGGCAAGAAGGCGAAGGCCCTCTACGTCGCCACCGACCCCGACCGGGAAGGGGAGGCGATCGGCTGGCACATCGCCCAGGAGCTCAAGCTCCCGCCGGACAAGGTCTACCGGGTGCTCTTCAACGAGATCACCGAGAAGGCGGTCAAGGCCGCGTTCAAGGAGCCCGGTCGGATCGACCAGAAGCGGGTCGACGCTCAGCAGGCGCGGCGCGTCCTCGATCGCCTGGTCGGCTACAAGGTGAGCCCCCTCCTCTGGGAGAAGATCCGCCGGGGTCTGTCCGCGGGCCGCGTCCAGTCGGTCGCGGTCCGCCTGATCTGCGAGCGGGAGCAGGAGATCCGGGCTTTCGTGGCCCAGGAGTACTGGAGCCTCCACGCCCACCTGGCCGCCGCCGCGCCGCCCGAGTTCGTCGCGACGCTCCGGGAGAAGGACGGCACGAAGCTCGTGCCCGCCAACGAGGCCGAGACGCAGGCCATCGTCGCGGAGGTCGAGCGCGCGTCCTTCGTGGTCAAGGCGGTCGACCGGGGCGAGCGTCGCAAGAACCCGGCGCCGCCCTTCATCACGTCGACGCTCCAGCAGGACGCGGGACGGAAGCTCCGCTTCTCGGCGTCGAAGACGATGATGATCGCTCAGCAGCTCTACGAGGGCGTCGAGATCGGTAACGGCGGCCCCGTGGGCCTGATCACATACATGCGCACGGACTCGCCCAGGGTGGCCGCCGAGGCCCAGGGCATGGCGCGCGACGTGATCGCCGCCCGGTACGGCCTCGACACGCTTCCGGATCGCCCTCCCTTCTACCGGGCCCGGAAGACCGCCCAGGAAGCCCACGAGGCCATCCGGCCGACGTTGCTCGACCACGCGCCGGAGCGCCTGGCCCGTCACCTGAGCCGCGACCAGCTGGCGCTCTACCGGCTGATCTGGGAGCGGTTCCTCGCGAGCCAGATGCGCCCGGCGCTCTACGACACCCTGACGGTGGACGTGACGGCCGGGCCGTACCTGTTTCGAGCGCTGGGCTCCCAGCTCCGCTCGCCCGGGTTCATGGCGGTCTACATCGAGGCGCCCGACGAGTCGGCCGCGCCCACGGCCCCGGAGGACGTCGAGGCCGAGGTCTCGGGGATGCCGCCGCTCGAGGTGGGCCAGCGCCTCGGTCTGGTCCGGCTCGAGCCGAAGCAGCACTTCACCCAGCCGCCGCCCCGGTACACCGAGGCGTCGCTCGTGAAGGAGCTGGAGGAGAAGGGCATCGGGCGGCCGTCGACGTACGCCCAGATCCTGACGACCATCCAGAAGCGCGAGTACGTCCAGAAGGATCGAGGGTCCATCTCGCCCACCGACCTCGGCGAGACAGTGAACGACCTCCTCGTCAAGGCGTTCCCGCACATCTTCGAGGTGGCGTTCACCGCGCAGATGGAGGAGTCGCTCGACGAGATCGAGGAGGGCGACCGCAAGTGGGTGGAGACGGTCCGCGAGTTCTACCGGCCGTTCGAGGCGGACCTCAAGGAAGCCGGCATCACGATGGAGGACTTCAAGGCCGGCAAGCCCACCGACGAGACCTGTCCGAAGTGCAGCGAGGGGAAGCTCCTCGAGAAGTGGGGCCGCTTCGGCCGGTTCTTCGCGTGCGAGCGCTACCCCGACTGCAAGTACACGCGGAACCCCGGGGACAGCGCGCAGGCGGAGCCCGAGCAGGCGGGCGTGACCTGCGACAAGTGCGGCAAGCCGATGGTCTACAAGCAGAGCCGCTTCGGCCGCTTCATCGGCTGCTCGGGCTATCCCGAGTGCAGGAACATCAAGAAGATCACGCTCGGCATTCCGTGCGGCCAGGAGGGCTGCAGCGGGGAGCTGGTCGAGAACCGCTCGAAGCGTGGCCGGGCGTACTTCGGGTGCTCGAACTTCCCGGATTGCCGGTTCGTCGTCTGGCAGCGGCCCGTCGCCACCCCGTGCCCGAAGTGCGGCATGCCATTCCTCACGCAGCGCGGCGGTCGCGGCAAGCGGTGGGTGGCGTGCGCACGCGAGGGCTGCGACTACCGGCGCGACGCGGAAAGCGCGTGAAGCCGGCTGGCGCTGAGCCAGGCGGGCCGGCGGTGGCCGCGTTCCTCCAGTACCTCGCGGCCGAGCGCGGGGCCTCGCCGCACACGATCCGGAGCTACCGGGCGGACCTCCACGACTGCGTCGGCTTCCTCGAGCGGCGCGGCCTCGGGACGCTGGTGGACGCGGACGCGCGCGTCGTGCGTGGATACCTCGCGGACCTCCACGATCGCGGGCTCGCCCGCACCTCGATCGCCCGGCGCCTGGCGACCCTCCGGAGCTTCTTCCGGTTCCTGATGCGCCGGGGCCGGGTGCGGGTGAACCCTGCCCGCGAGGTTCGTACGCCGAGCCTGCCCGGCCGGCTCCCGGCGCACCTGCCGATCGATCAGAGCCAGGCGCTCTTCCGTCATCCGCCGGGTGACGAGGTGGCGGACCGGCGGGACCGCGCGATCCTCGAGGTCCTTTACGCCACCGGGGTGCGGGTCGCGGAGCTCGCGGGCCTCGACATGGAAGATACCGACCTCGGCGAGGGCAGCGTGCGCGTCCTGGGGAAGGGCCGGAAGGAGCGCATCGTCCCCCTGGGCTCGAAGGCCGTCGACGCCGTCCGGGCCTACCTCGGCGGGCGCGAGGGCTCGCGGGGCCCGCTCTTCCGGAACGCCCGGGGCGGCCGCCTCACGGTGCGGAGCCTCCACCGGATCGTCCGGGCCCGCGCGCGGGCGGCCGGGCTCGCCGGGCGGGTCACGCCGCACACGCTACGCCACACGTTCGCGACCCATCTCCTGGACGCCGGCGCGGACCTCCGCCTGATCCAGGAGCTCCTCGGGCACGCCCGGCTGGCGACGACCCAGCGCTACACGCACGTGAGCGCGGACCGGCTGGCGAAGGTTTACGACGCGGCCCACCCGCGGGCCAAGGCCTGATGGACTCGACCGCGTTCCACGCGACGACGGTCGTCGCCGTGCGGCACGGCGGACGCGTGGCGATGGCCGGCGACGGCCAGGTCAGCCTCGGCGCGACGATCATGAAGCACACCGCGCGCAAGGTCCGGCGCGTCTACCACGACCGCGTCCTCGCGGGCTTCGCCGGGACCGCCGCCGACGCCTTCACGCTCTTCGAGCGGTTCGAGGGGCGCCTCGATCAGCATCGCGGCAACCTCCGCCGGGCGGCGGTCGAGCTGGCCAAGGAGTGGCGGAGCGACCGGGTCCTGCGCCGTCTGGAGGCTCTCCTCGCCGTGGCCGACGCCGACGCGTCGTTCATCGTGTCGGGAACGGGCGAGGTGCTCGAGCCGGACGACGGGCTGATCGGGATCGGTTCCGGCGGACCGTTCGCGCTCGCCGCCGCGCGCGCCCTCGTCGCGCACTCGGACCTCGACGCCAAGGCCATCGCGGCCGAGGCGATGCGGATCGCCGCCGGGATCTGCGTCTACACGAACGACCAGGTGACGGTGGAGGAGCTATGACCGTCCGGGTCGACGGAGGACAGCTGACTCCCACCCAGATCGTGACCGAGCTCGACCGCTACGTCGTGGGGCAGGGCCAGGCCAAGCGCGCGGTCGCCATCGCGCTCCGGAATCGCTGGCGCCGCCAGAACCTCCCGCCGGAGCTACGGGACGAGGTGGCCCCGAAGAACATCATCATGATCGGCCCGACCGGGGTGGGGAAGACCGAGATCGCGCGACGGCTCGCCCGGCTGGCGCAGGCGCCGTTCATCAAGGTCGAGGCCTCCAAGTACACCGAGGTGGGCTACGTCGGTCGGGACGTGGAATCGATGATCCGAGATCTCACCGAGCTCGCCGTCAACATGGTCAAGAACGAGATGGCCGAGAGCGTGGCCGAGCGCGCCGCCCAGGCCGCGGAGGAGCGGCTCCTCGAGCTCCTGCTCCCGCGCGCCCGCATCCGGGACGCCGTCGGGCTGGGCACGCTCGAGCCGGTCTCCGCCGAGGCGAGCGGCGCCGCCACCCGAGAGAAGCTGCGCGAGCAACTCCGCGCCGGCCGCCTCGACGACCGCCAGATCGAGCTCGAGGTGCGGGCCCAGGGCATGCCGGTGATGGAGATGTTCGCCGGCGCGGGCATGGGCGAGATGGATCAGAACATCCGCGAGATGCTCGGAAACATGCTGCCGGCACGCACCAAGGTCCGAAAGGTTCGGGTCTCGGAGGCGCGGCGGCTCCTCATCCAGGAAGAGACACAGAAGCTGATCGACATGGACGAGGTCGCCGCCCAGGCCATCCGGCGTGTCCAGGACTCGGGCATCGTGTTCCTGGACGAGATCGACAAGATCGCCGGGCGGGAGCGCGCCCAGGGCCCGGACGTGTCCCGCGAGGGCGTCCAGCGGGACCTCCTCCCTATCATCGAGGGCACCGCCGTCACCACGAAGTACGGGGTGGTGCGGACCGATCACGTCCTTTTCGTGGCTGCAGGGGCGTTCCACGTGGCCAAGCCATCGGACCTGATCCCGGAGCTCCAGGGGCGTTTTCCCATCCGCGTGGAGCTCGAGCCGCTCACGCGCGCCGACTTCGTCCGCATCCTGACCGAGCCGGAGAGCGCGCTCCTCAAGCAGTACATCGCGCTCCTCCGGACCGAAGGCGTGATCCTCGACTTCACGCCGGACGCGGTGGAGGCCGTGGCGGACATCGCCACCCGAGTGAACGAGCGCACCGAGAACATCGGAGCGCGGCGCCTCTACACCATCCTCGAGCGGGTCCTGGAGGACGTGTCGTTCCAGGCCCCCGATCTCGCCGGCAAGACGGTGACGGTCGACGCGGGTTTCGTCCATGGGCGGCTGGCCGACGCCATCCGCGACGACGATCTGAGCCGCTACATCCTGTGATCGGAGGCATCGACAGCCCGTGACCACCGCCATGGAGAAGCTCATCGAGAAGGCCGGGACCCTCATGGACGCCCTGCCGTACATCCGGGCGTTCTGGGGGAAGACCCTCGTCATCAAGTACGGCGGCCACGCGATGGAGTCGCCGCAGCTGGCGGAAGGGTTCGCCCGCGACGTGGTCCTCCTGAAGTACGTCGGCATGAACCCGGTGATCGTGCACGGGGGCGGGCCGCAAATCGGGGCGATGATGAAGCGCCTCGGCAAGGAGCCGCGGTTCGTCGGCGGAATGCGGGTCACGGACGAGGAGACCATGGAGATCGTCGAGATGGTCCTCGTCGGCCGGATCAACAAGGAGATCGTCGGGCTGATCAACCATCACGGCGGGAAGGCCGTGGGGCTCTCCGGGAAGGACGGCACCCTCATCCGGGCGCGCCGCCGGGTGCACCGCATGCCGTCCGGCGAGACGCTCGACCTCGGCCTGGTGGGCGACGTGACCCACGTCAACCCCGAGCCGATCCGGCTCCTGGACGAGCACGGCTTCATTCCGGTGATCGCGCCGGTAGGTGTCGGCGAGGGCGGGGAGAGCTACAACATCAATGCCGACCTCGTCGCGGGGGAGGTCGCCGCGGCGCTCCAGGCCGAGAAGCTGATCCACCTGACCGACGTCGAGGGCATCAAGGGACCCGGCGGTGACCTGATCTCGACCCTCTCCCAGGGCGAGGCTCGCCGGCTGGTCGGCGCGGGGGTGATCGACGGGGGCATGCTGCCCAAGGTCGAGTCGGCCCTCCGGGCGCTGGAGTCAGGCACGGCGAAGGCCCACATCCTGGACGGCCGCATCCCGCACGCGATCCTGCTGGAGATCTTCACTCGGGAAGGCATCGGCACCGAGATCGTGCTGTAGCGCTCCAGCGGGTGGGCTCGCCGTCGAGGGCGCCATCCGGCGCGCCGGGCGGTGGATACCGGGCGACGGAATTAGTCGGCGCGGGCGTCGGGCACCTTGCAGCATGTAGTGCCAACCACAGACGAATCACCGCGATTCCGCGGCTTCGTCACCTACGAGCCGCCTTGAGCCGTCCCGCGGTCGGCCCTTGGCGCGACCTCGCGGCTATGCCAGACTACCGGTGGCATGAAGCGGCGAGGGACCGCGCTTCTCCTCGCGGCGACCGTGGTGCTAGCTGCGGCCACGGCCGCGCTCGCAGACGCCGGCCGAGTGGCCGACGAGGTCGTGTCCACCGTGCTCCCGGTCACGCCCGCCCAGGCCCGGGAGATCGCCACGCTCCTGCGAGCGCCGGGCACCGTCGCGGTCGATGTCGTCGACACGACGGACGCGGTGGTCGACACCGTCGCGGCGCTCCCCGCCGGTTTGCTCCACGACGTCGTGACCACACCGGTCCGCCACTGGCACGTCGTGCGCGGCCTCGTGGCCGATACCGTCGAGGTCGTGGCGCGCCCGTCTGACGCCCCGCGCGGCCTCTTCCGGCACACGGTGAAGGCCCTTCATCGATCGCGGCTGTTTTCGGCGACCGCGAGCGCCCTCCGCCGGGTCACCGAGCCGACGAACCGGACAGGGCGCCTGGCGATCGTACTGACCGCCCGCGCGTACGGCCTTGCCGCGCAGGACGGACACCTGGAAGCGCTCCGACGCGCCATCGATCGCGAGGATCCGGACCTCGGGCCCTTGCTGCGGGCCATGGTCGAGATGATGGCCAAGAGCTACGGACGGGACGCCCTCCGCGTGGTTCTGGAGTAGGACGCCAGTCCGCCCCGCTGGCGTCGCCCTGTCACCTCGACGTCATCACGTCGCACCGCGCGCGCTGTTCGCCGGAACGCGGACAGCGTATTCAGCCGGACGGACCCGATGCCGGTATCGCGCGTGGACCGCGGTGATCTCGGCGCCGAGGAACATGATCAGCGAGGAGTAGTAGACCCACAGCAGCAGAACCACGAGCGATCCGGCCGCCCCGTAGGCGGACGCCACGCTGGTCTGGCCGAGATAGAGACCGATCAGGAACTTCCCGAAGCTGAACAGGATCGCCGTCACGAGCGCGCCGCCCCAGACGTCCGCCCAGCCCAGCCGGACGTCCGGCAGGACGCGGTACACCATCGCGATCAGGAACGAGATGACGGCGAGGGCGACGAGGAAGTTGACGAGCTCCCACAGGAGCGCGCCGCCCTGGAACGCGCGAGCGAGGTATCCGTGGAGCGCCGCGAGCCCCGCGCTCACCACCAGCGAGACGAGCAGGAGGAAGCCCACGACGAAGATGAGGGCCAGCGCGAGGAGCCGCGTCCGGACGAGGCTCCACAGCAGCGCCGGCCGGCTGGTGGTCTCGGCGGACGTCTCCACGCGCCAGATCCGATTCAGGGCGGACTGAAGCTCGGCGAACACGGTCGTGGCGCCGAAGAGGAGCGTGACGACGCCGATCGCCATCGACGTCCCGGTGTGGCCCGTGAAGGCCGAGTGGTCCAGCACGGTGCGCACCGTCTCTGCCCCCGCCGGCCCGATCAGGGCTCGCATCTGATTGAGGATCTCGGCGCGAACCGAATCCTCGCCCCACACCAGGCCGGCCGCCGAGACCACGATCAGGAGGAGCGGCGACAGCGAGAGGACCGTGTAGAAGGACAGCGCCGCGGCCATCTCGAACGGGGAGTCGGCGAGGAACTTCTCGAGGGAGTTCCAGGCCAGACGCCACACCGTGGCCGGGATTCCTGGCGCCTTCTCTGCGCGGGCACTGCGTGCCTCCCGGGGTTCGGCCTTGACCATACGATATCGGTGCCCGCAAACCTCGTGCCTGAGGCCGGCTGAGCCACGGTGAGGCCTGGCCCTCGGCCTTCGTACGTGAGAGAACGGAGCGGGGAACCCTGGGGCCTGGGCACGCGACCCTCTGGCGGCCCGTCGGCTCGCCTCGCGGCGCGTGAGCCGAGGCGCTTGCGCC
>CAVXVV010000047.1:0-25276 GCA_963765195.1 uncultured Candidatus Rokubacteria bacterium | reverse complement strand
CGACCAGCGGCCCCACATCCTTGACCGTGATCAGCCGCTCGAAGAACTCGCGCTCCAGGTCCCGCGTGAATCCGATCAGCACGGGCCGGGGCTGGTCGCGCGTGGCGTGATAGTAGATGACCAGCTCGAGCTCGGCCGCGTCGGCGCCGTCACCCGCCGCGAGCCCGTCCAGCCCCTGGGCGACGACGGGCGGCAGGACGACCTCGTAGCCCACGCCCGCCGACTCGAGGATCACGCGCCCCTCGAGCCGTCGGCGCAGCCGGCCGCGGAGCGAGGCGATCATCGGCCGCCCAGCGCGCGGGCCCGGGACAGGCCCGTGTAGGCGAGCGCGAGTGCGTCCGCGACGTGGCTCGGCCGCGGCAAGGCCCCGAGGGCGAGGAGGGCCTGCATGGCCCGCGCGATCTGCGCCTTGGGCGCGGCGCCGGAGGCCGTCACCGCGCGCTTGACCTCCGCCGGCGCCACCGAGAGGAGCGCGACGCGCTGCCGCCGGCCGGCGAGGCACACGGCCGCGCGCGCGTGCCCCATGAGGATGGCGGTGCGCGGGATCGAGGGCGCGCTGAAGATGTCCTCGATGATCACGAGATCGGGCGCGAACCGCTCGAGGACGCTCCGGGCCCCGTCGAAGAGCACCTCGAGCCGGACCTCGAGCGGGTCCCGTGCGCTCGTCCGGATGACCCCCGTCCCGAGCACGGTCGGGACCCGGCGGCCGCCCTCGAGCGCCGCATAGCCGGTATCCGCGAGCCCCGGATCGAACCCGACGGCGCGCGGAGCGGCGCCGGGCGGGATGGAGGCTTCGTCCATCCCCCTCAAGCGGCTCCCTGCGCCTCCAGCACCTCGTCGGGGATGTCGAAGTTCGCGTAGACGTGCTGCACGTCGTCGAGCTCTTCCAGGCCCTCGACGAGTCGCAGCACCTGCTGCGCGTCCTTGCCCTCGAGGCGGATCGTCGACTGCGGCACGTACGTCACCTCGGCTGACTGGATCGGCACTCCGCGCCCTTCGAGGGTCCGCCGCACGTTCTCCAGGTCCTGCGGCGCCGCGGTGACCTCGAAGACGCTCTCCGCGCGCCGCATGTCCGCCGCGCCCGCATCCAGCGCCAGGCCCAGCAGCTCGTCCTCGTCCACGCGGGCCGCCTCGACCTGGATGATCCCCTTGCGCTCGAACATCCAGCCGACCGAGCCCACCTCGCCGAGGTTCCCGCTGAACTTCGTGAAAGTGTGCCGGATCTCGGGCGCGGTGCGGTTCTTGTTGTCGGTCAGCACCTTGATCATCACCGCGACGCCGCCCGGGCCGTAGCCCTCGTACATGATCTCCTCGTATGTTTCGCCCGGCAGCTCCCCGGTTCCCTTCTGGATGGCGCGCTTGAGGGTGTCGGCGGGCATGTTGACCGCCTTCGCCTCCTCGATCGCCGTCTTGAGGCGCATGTTCATCTTCGGATCGCCGCCGAGCCGCGCCGCGGTCGTGATCTCCCGGACGAGCTTCGAGAAGACCTTCCCCCGCGCCTGGTCCGTCTTCGCCTTCTTGCGCTTGATCTGGGACCACTTCGAATGACCGGACATCCCCTCACCCTCTCTCTCGAGGTCAGGCTTCGACTTCGGAGCAATGCTCCCGCGGCCGCCGCGCGCGCACCGCGAATTGCTTAGAAGTCAAAGTCAGACCCCAGGCTCTCCTTGAGCGCGTGGACGCGCGCGAGGCGCGCCGCCTGCCGCTTGTCCGCCGCGTCCCGCTCCCGCTGCTCGGCCGCGGTCTCCGCCCCGAGCGGCGGGAGCGGCCCGCCCGCCCCGCCTAGCTTCACGAACGTCAGGTACGCCGTGCACGTGTGCCGGACCTCGCCCGTGACCGGCGTCTCCGCGAGCACCTGGATCTCCACCTCCATCGAGCGCGTTCCCACGCGCGTCAACGCGCCACGGAGCGTGATCATGTCGCCCACCCGGATCGGCGCGTAGAACTCGAGGGCGTCCATCGACGCCGTCGCGAGAGGCGCCCGCGCGTACCGGACCGCGAGGATCGCGGCGACCTCGTCCACCGTGAGGAGCAGCCGTCCCGCGAACATCAGGCTCCCGTGGAGCGCGTCCTCCGGGAACACGAACCGGGTCTGCTCGAACCGCCAGCGGAACCCCTCCGTGTCGTCCCGCACGTCGTGCGCCCGCTCGGTCCGCGACGCGAGCCGGGCCCGGCGCGCCTCCCGTCGGGCCTGCGCGGCCTCGGCGACCGCCGCCTCCGCCGGATCGGCGGGCACGATGCGCGCGCCGACCGGCCGGGGGTGCACCGCCTCGTCGATGGCGACGAACGCCATGTGCGACGACAGCGTCACGTGGCGCTCCCCCGTCGCGGCGTTCTCCGAGTAGACGCGGACGCCCACCTCGAGCGAGGTCCGTCCCACGTACTCGACCCGCGCCCGCAGGATCGCGATCTCCCCCACCCGCACCGGGTGGAGGAAGTCGATCTCGTCCATCGCGCCCACCGCCACCGGCCCGCGGGCCACGCGAGACGCGGCGAGGGTTCCCGCGGTGGCGATCCAGTCCATCATGCGCCCGCCGTAGATCTGGCCCGGTGCCCCCGCGTACTGAGGGAAGACGTACTGGACCATCTCGGCGACGGTCTCACGAACCGTGGGCACCAGCGACTCCTCCGTGGTTTGGCCCGTGGTGGCCCGTCGTGTGGGAGGCCGACCCATTGTAGCCGGGGCCCGGGTCTCCGGCAAACGGGCGGCAGCCGGACGCGACCCGGGCCGGAACGTCGCGGCCGCGCCAGATCGGCGCGCCCGGGCTCTGAAAGCGCGAGTTGCCCGCGGGCGCAGTCAGGGGCGAGTGGGCGGCAGCCCCGAGAGGGGGTTGAGCGGCGCCCGCGGCGGAGGCGCGGGCGGCGGCTCGAACATCATCCGCTCCAAGCGATGCAGCCCTCCCGGATCCAGCCGGATGCCCTTCACCGCCGGGCGCGCCACCATCCACTGGACGCGGACGTACAGCGGGACGTAGGGCAGCTCGTCGGCGAGCAGCGTCTGGAGCCGCTGGTAGAGGCGCAGCCGCTCCGGTCGGTATCCGAGCTGACCCGCGCGCGTGAGCATCCCGTCGACCAGCGGGCTCCGGAAGAAGGCCACGTTGGTCGCGGTGCCGGGCGTGGCGCCGTCGGTGCCGAGGAGCCGCCGGAAGAACAGGTCCGGATCGTTCACGTCGAGCGTCTCTTCGTGGAGCGTCAGCTCCGCGGTCCCCTGGCGCGCGGCCGCCTCGGCCGCGTCCGGCGGCTCGAGCCGCACGCGGACGCGGAATCCGGGCGCGCCGAGCGAGACCCGGATCGCCTCGGTGATCGCGGCGGCCTCGGGACCGGATACCTGGTCCGACGCGAGGAGCGTCATGGACGGGTCGATCGGCGCCACCTGGGCCAGCAGGCGCCGCGCGCGCGCGGCGTCGAAGAGGAGCGGCCCGCCGTCGCGCACCGCCCATGCGCCGGGCGGGAGCCACGCGGCGTGCGGCGCCGCCCACTGGCCGAGAGCCGGCCGGAGCAGCCCCGGATCGAGTGCGAGCGCCACGGCCTGGCGCACCGTCTTGCGGCTGGTGAGCCCCCGATCGGCTCGCAGCGCGAGGAGTCCCATCCGCCACGTCGGGCCGGAGACGACCTGGAGGCCCACTGCGGCCCACGACGGCGGCGCCGTGACCAGCGAGGCGTGGAGCGGACCACCGGGGGCGAGCCCGGCGAGCGCGGCCGCATCGTCGGCGACCGGATGCAGGATGAGGCGGGCACTCAGGGGCGCCTCGCCTCGCCACGTCGTGGCCGCTTCGAGCGCGAGCCGGTCGGGCGTGAGCTCCACGGACCGGTAGGGACCGCTCCCGACCCGGGGACCGCCGGACCGCGGAACCGCGATCGCGAGGCCTGGGTGAGCCAGGAGCGCGAGGAGTGGCGCGTACGGCTGCGCGACGACGATCTGGATGGACGTCCCCTCGCCGCGGCGCACCTCGCGGACGATCCGGGCCGCGCCGCGAAACGGGCGGACCCACGCGGGCGCCTTGTCCGGCGGCTCGTCGTCGGAGATCCGCTCGGCGAGAGCCTGGACAACCTCGTCGGGCCCGAGCGGCGTCCCGTCGTGCAGCTGCACGTCCTGGCGGAGCCGGAACGTCCACACGAGCCCGTCGCGCGACACGGTCCACGCCGTCGCGAGCGCGGGCTCGATGTCGCCACGATCGCCGAACGCGACCAGGCCCTGGTAGACGAGGCGAATCGCGAGGAGCTGGGACGGATCGCGCGCGTCCGCGGGGTCGAGCGTCCCGGGCAAGCGCGGCACGCCGACGTGGAGCTCGCCCGCCGGCGCGCCGACGGCCCCGCGCGCAAGCGCGAGCAACGCCGCGAGCCCCACGAGGCACGTCGAGGCCACGACGCCCCGGAACCAGCCCCGCCGGCGTGGGACCCTGGGTGGCATCGCGTCCATTATAGAGACGTCGGTCACCCGCCGATCCGTCTCGCTCGGCCGCCGTTCGGGCAGGAACGTGGGGCGCCGTGGCACCGCCGTTGCACCATTTCGGCCGATGGGAGGCGCGGTGGGAGCAAAGGGCGCGTGAAAACGCCCCCACAACTTGACTTTTTTTTCCAACGCCGCCTATAGTTGCTCAAGCTAACGGGGGCGGAGTCGCCCACGCAGGGCCCGGCCGACGCGGCGCGGTCGCAGTGCTCGCCGAAAGGGACGGGAGGCCATGAAAGAGTTCGAGAAAAAGGCGAATCCCCCCCGAGACTCCGAGGGTGTCAAGGGCCTGTCAAAGTTCCTGCCGATGACGGAATCCGCGTACCGCCGCCGCCTGACGGAGTACGAGATCCAGATCCAGGATCTCCAGGCCCACGCGCGCGCCATGGAGACGGAGGTCGTCCACCTCCGGAAGAAGCTCGAGGAGATTCCCAAGGACTTCGTCGTCCTGGAGAACAAGCTGCGGGAGGCGAACCGCCAGCTGGTCCAGGCGTTCAACCAGAACGAGAAGCTGGTCAACACGCTCTACGAGGCGCGCGAGCAGATCTCCTCGCTGAAGGAGGAGGTCGACAAGCTCTGCGCTCCGCCGTCCAGCTACGGCGTCTTCCTCTCGCTGAACGAGGACGGCACGGTCAACATCCTGTCGAGCGGGCGGAAGGTCAAGGTGAACCTCCATCCGTCGATCGGGAAGGAGACGATCAAGCCCGGGCAGGAGCTCGTCCTCAACGAGGGCCTGAACGTCATCGAGACCGCGGGCTACGAGATCCAGGGCGAGGTCGTCATCATGAAGGAAGCCCTGGACGAGGCCCGCGCGGTCGTCACCGTGCGCGCGGACGAGGAGAAGGTCGCGGTCATCGCCGATCCGCTCCGGCCGGTGAAGCTCAAGGTCGGCGACCACATCCTCATGGACTCGAAGTCGGGCTACCTCCTGGAGAAGCTGCCGAAGAGCGAGGTCGAGGACCTGGCGCTCGAGGAGGTCCCGGACATCCAGTACGAGGACATCGGCGGCCTCACGACCCAGATCGAGGCGATCCGGGACGCCGTGGAGCTGCCGTACCTCTACGCCGACTACTACCGCGAGCACAAGCTGGCCCCGCCGAAGGGCGTCCTGCTCTACGGCCCCCCCGGCTGCGGCAAGACGATGATCGCGAAGGCGGTCGCGAACAACCTGGCGGAGAAGGTCTCGGAGAAGCGCGGCGAGAAGATCAAGGGCTTCTTCATGAACATCAAGGGCCCCGAGCTCCTCAACAAGTACGTCGGGGAGACGGAGCGCAAGATCCGCGAGATCTTCACGAAGGCCAAGGAGAAGGCCGCCGAGGACGTGCCGGTCGTCGTGTTCTTCGACGAGATGGACGCGCTCTTCCGCACGCGCGGCTCGGGCATCTCGTCCGACGTCGAGACGACGATCGTGCCGCAGCTCCTGGCCGAGATCGACGGCGTCGAGGGCCTCAAGAACGTCATCGTGATCGGCGCCTCGAACCGGCAGGACCTGATCGATCCGGCCATCCTGCGGCCGGGCCGGCTCGACGTGAAGATCAAGATCGACCGGCCGGACCGGCAGGCGGCGGCCGACATCATGGAGAAGTACCTCACGCCGGACATCCCGATGCACGAGCAGGAGATCGGGCCTCACGGCGGCGACATCCCGGCGGCCATCGCGCGGCTCATCGAGATGGCGATCGACGCGATGTACACCCTGTCCGACGACAACCGGTTCCTGGAGGTCACCTACGCGAACGGGGACAAGGAGGTCCTGTACTTCAAGGACTTCGCCTCGGGCGCGATGATGGAGTCGGTCGTGCGCCGCGCGAAGAAGCTCGCGCTCAAGCGCTACATCGCGAGCGCCGAGAAGGGGATCAAGCTGGAGGACCTCCTGTCCGCGGTGCGCGAAGAGTTCAAGGAGAACGAGGATCTGCCGAACACCACCAACCCCGACGACTGGGCGAAGATCGCGGGGAAGAAGGGTGAGCGGATCGTCTACGTCAAACCGCTCACGGGCGAGAGCAAGGACAAGCATCGGCCCGTGGAGCGCCAGACTACCGGCCAGTACCTGTAAGCCGCGGCGGGGTGAGGGAGCGCCGGCCGCCCCCTCACCCCTTTTCTGTCGGCGGCGTCTCCGGAGGCGCAGGCCGACGCACGGGTGACGCGGTCGGCGCGAGGACGGCATGGCCATCCAGAAGGTGATGGGGATCGAGACCGAGTACGGGATCACGGTCCGCAACCAAGCGGACTTCAACCCGATCCTGTCCTCCCTGCTCCTCATCAACTCCTACGAGACCTACCGGACCGCGCGCATCCGCTGGGACTACGAGGCCGAAAGCCCGCTGCGCGACGCCCGGGGGTTCGAGTACGCCGAGGAGAAGGAGCTCCCCTCCAAGGAGGAGTCCCGCCTCATCAACCTCATCCTCCCGAACGGGGCGCGCTTCTACGTCGACCACGCCCACCCCGAGTACTCGACCCCGGAGTGCACGAACCCGCGGGACCTGGTGATCTGGGACCGCGCGGGCGAGCGGATCCTCGACCTCGCGCGCCGGCGCGCGGAAGCGGCGTCCCCGCCCGAGCAGCGCATCCTCATCTACAAGAACAACAGCGACTCCAAGGGCAACAGCTACGGCACCCACGAAAACTACCTCATCGACCGCCGCTGCCCCTTCACGCGCATCGTCCAGTACATGATGCCGTTCCTGGTCACGCGCCAGGTCTTCACCGGCGCGGGCAAGGTCGGAGCGGAGAACAACCTCGAGTACACCGAGTACCAGGTCTCCCAGCGGGCCGACTTCCTCGAGACCGAGGTCGGGCTCGAGACGATGCACTCCCGGCCCATCATCAACACCCGGGACGAGCCGCACGCGGATCCCGAGAAGTACCGTCGGCTCCACGTCATCGTCGGCGACGCGAACATGTCGGAGGTCGCGAACTACCTCAAGGTCGGCACCACGTCGATCGTCCTCTCCATGATCGAGGACGACTTCATCGACCGCGACCTCACGCTCGACAACCCGGTCCAGGCCTTCCGCCAGGTGTCGCGGGACCTGACCTGCCGCTCGGCGCTCCGGCTCCGCGACGGGCGGACCGCGTCGGCCGTCGATCTCCAGCGGGAGTTCCTGGAGCTGGCCCACCGCTACTACCGGGACCGGGAGCTCGATCCCGTCACGAAGGACGTCCTCGTGCGCTGGGAGCACGTGCTGGACCGACTCGCCCAGGATCCCATGTCGCTCAGCCGGGAGCTCGACTGGGTCATCAAGCTCGACTTGCTCGAGAGCTACCGCGCCAAGCACGGTGTGGGCTGGACGGATTCCCGGGTCGCGATGATCGACCTCCAGTACCACGACATCCGCCCGGGCAAGGGGCTCTACTACCGGCTCGAGCAGTCCGACGCAGTCGAGCGCATCGCGAGCGACGAGGAGATCGCGCACGCGGTCAACGACCCGCCGCGCGACACGCGCGCCTACTTCCGCGGGATGTGCCTCCAGCGGTACTCGGAGGACATCGTCTCGGCCTCGTGGGACTCGGTGCTCTTCGACCTCAAGGAGGGGCCGCTGAAGAAGATCTTCATGCTCGAGCCGCTCCGGGGCACCGAGGCGCTCGTGCGCCGGCTCTTCGACCAGTCGCCGACCGCCCGCGACCTGCTGAAGAACATCTCGAAGCCGACCATCGTCTAGCGCCGGATCCCCCGGCCGCTGGGAAGGCACCGCTCCCGACAGCCCCCGCTGTATAATCGCCCCTACAGATGGCCGACATGCACGAGTCCTGGCAGGGGGTGTTCGGGCGCTACGTCAACACGAGCTTCGTGGACCTCCTGCGCCACGAAGCGCCCGATCTGCTCCTCTCGCGTCCCGGCACGCACCCCGTGGCAGCGCGCGCGGCGGAGCCGCACGGCATGCCGGGCGTCCCCACCGCCACCACGATCCTGGCGCTGCGCTACACCGACGGCGTCGTCGTCGCCGGCGACCGGCAGGCCACCGAGGGGTACCAGGTCGCCCATCGCCGGATCGAGAAAGTCTTCAAGACGGACGACTACTCGGCGGTCGCGATCGCCGGCGCGGCCGGTCCCGCGATCGAGATGGCCCGCCTGTTCCAGACCGAGCTCGAGCATTACGAGAAGGTCGAAGGCGACGGCCTGTCGCTCGAGGGCAAGGCGAACAAGCTCGGCCAGATGATCCGGATGAACCTCCCGATGGCGATGCAGGGCCTCGTGGTGGTGCCCATCTTCGCGGGCTTCGATCTCCGCCGCGCCGAGGGCCGGATCTTCAACTACGACGTCACCGGCGGGCGGTACGAGGAAGCGGACTACGCGGCGACCGGCTCGGGCGGCAAGGACGCCCGCACCACCCTCAAGAAGCTGTACCGGACCGGGGGGTCCCGCGCCGATGCGCTGCGCTGGGCGGCCGAGGCCTTGATCGACGCGGCGGAGGAGGACGTGGGGACGGGTGGCCCCGACTTCATCCGCGGGATCTTCCCGACCGTGAAGGAGATCACCCGCGACGGGTTCCTCGATGTCGCGGAGGCCGAGGTGCGTGCCCAGTGCGAGGCCGTCCTGGCCGCGCGGCGACAGGGGCACTGAGCGATGCCGCTGCCCTACTACGTCTCGCCCGAGCAGATGATGAAGGACAAGGCCGAGTATGCCCGCAAGGGCATCGCCCGCGGCCGGTCCCTCGTCGCCCTCGAGTACCAGGACGGCATCCTGCTGGTCGCCGAGAACCCCTCGACCCTGCTCCACAAGATCTCGGAGATCTACGACCGTATCGCCTTCGCCGGCGTCGGCAAGTACAACGAGTTCGAGAACCTCCGGATCGCGGGCGTGCGGCACGCCGACCTGCGCGGCTACTCCTACCACCGCGAGGACGTGACCGCGAAGGCGCTGGCCAACGCGTATTCGCAGGCGCTCGGGAACATCTTCACCGAGGGGCTCAAGCCGTTCGAGGTGGAGGTGCTCGTCGTCGAGGTGGCCGACGGCACCAACGGGAAGAACGAGATGTACCATGTCCTCTACGACGGCTCGATCGAGGACGAGCGCAACTACGCGGCGATGGGCGGCCAGGCGGAGGAGATCCGCCGCTTCCTCAAGGATCAGTATCGGGAGGGGCAGGCGCTCGCCGACGCGGTGCGGGTGGGAATCCGCGCGCTGACGGTCACGCAGAACAAGACGCTGACGGACCGCGACCTCGAGGTCGCCGTGCTCGACCAGAAGCGAGCGCGCCGGAAGTTCCGGCGCGTCGCCGACGGTGAGCTGCGGGCGATCCTCGGGCGCCCCGATCCGCCGGAGGGCGGCCGGCCCATGGGGACCTCATGAAGCGACGCATCTTCGGGCTCGAGAACGAGTACGGCCTGACCTGCACGCTGAACGGCCAGCGGCGGCTCTCCCCCGACAATGTCGCCCGCTACCTGTTCGAGAAGGTCATCCCGGGCGCTCGCAACGCCAACGTCTTCCTGGAGAACGGCGCCCGGCTCTATCTCGACACCGGCTTCCATCCGGAGTACGCGACGCCCGAGTGCGACGACGTGATGGACCTGGTCGTCTACGACAAGGCCGGCGAGCGTATCGTCGAGGACCTCCTGCACCAGGCCGAGAAGCGGCTCCGGGAGGACGGGATCTCGGGAAACATCCTCCTGTTCAAGAACAACACCGACTCGGCGGGCAACTCATACGGCTGCCACGAGAACTACCTCGTGTCGCGGGACGTGTCGTTCCAGCGCCTGGCCGAGGCTTTGATCCCGTTCTTCGTGACGCGCCAGATCTTCGCCGGGGCCGGCAAGGTGCTCCAGACGCCGCGGGGCTTCCACTACTGCCTCTCGCAGCGCGCCCAGCACATCTGCCAGGAGATCTCCGGAGCCACCACCTCGTCCCGCTCCATCATCAACACGCGCGACGAGCCCCACGCGGACGCCGAGAAGTACCGCCGGCTCCACGTCATCGTGGGCGACTCCAACATGTCGGAGGTCGCGACCTACCTGAAGGTCGGCACTACCGCGGTGGTCCTCGACATGATCGAGGACGGGTACTTCGACCGGGACTACAGCCTCCAGTCCCCGGTCCAGGCCATCCGAGACATCTCCCACGACCCCACCCTGCGGGAGACGGTGAAGCTCAAGGACGGCCGCGCGATGACCGCGCTGGAGATCCAGAAGGAGTACCTGGAGGCCTGCCTCCTGTACGCGCAGCATGTCGACGCGGACCCGATCACCCGCGACATCCTCGACCGCTGGACGGAGATGCTCGCCCGGCTCGAGACGGATCCCAACCAGTGCGATCGCGAGGTCGACTGGGTCATCAAGCGTCAGGTGATCGAGGACTACATGAGCCGGCACCGTCTGTCATGGCGCGACCCGCGCGTGTCGCTCATCGACCTCCAGTACCACGACATCCGGCCCTTCAAGGGCGTCTACTACCTGCTCGCCCGGAACGACCAGGTCGACCGCATGGTGCGCGACGAGCAGGTGGAGCTGGCCAAGCACACGCCGCCCCAGACGACGCGTGCCCGCCTGCGTGGCGAGTTCATCCGCCGGGCGAACCTCAAGGGCAAGGACTACCGCGTGGACTGGGTCTACCTCAAGCTGAACGACCCGGAACGCGAGACGATCCTCTGCAAGGATCCGTTCCAGGCTCACGACGAGCGCGTCGAGCGCCTGATCCGGTCCTTCTAGCCCGCTCGCGGGACTCTCGGCACCCCGCCCGAGGACCCTTCCCTGCCTCGGGCTGTCCGCCGTCCGGCGGATTGACCGCGGTTGCCGTATCCGAACAAGGTGACCGGCAGCACCCCTGGGGGAGCGGATCCTCGCCGTCCGGGGTACCCTGGACGGGGAGGACGTGCTCGGCCCGTGGATAGGGGGCGCACCGACGGCTGATCGGAGGCCTTCAGGGTCCAGCCGAAGATGGATCTTCCCGGATCAGGGCTACCCGGTGTCAGATGTAGAGGACGGCTCTCGGGCGGACCCCTGGGACAGGGTGTTCGAGCAGCTCGTGAAGGCGACGGCGCATCGCCGGCCGGACCGGCCACAGTGGATCGAACCCATCGTGTGAGGACCGCGACACCGAGCCAGAGCACCTGGCGCGTGCGAGTGGGGGCGGACGATGGAAAATGTGGAACGCAAGATCGACCTGCTGAGGACGATCACACCCTTCGCGACTCTTCCGACCGCGTCCCTTCGACCCGTCGCGCAAGCGGCCGAGGTGGTGCGCTTCGGCGCCGGCGAGGTCATCGTCAAACAAGGGGGGCCGGGGGATGCCGTCTACGGCCTGATCGACGGGGCGGCCGAGGTCTGGCTCGAGGAGCCGGGGCAGCAGCCCGTGCGCCTGCGAACGATGCGGGCCGGCCAGCTTTTCGGCGAGACGGCGGTCCTGTATCGAGGCCCGCGCAGCGCGACGATCCAGGCCAAGACTGACATCCTGACGCTGCGGATTCCGGGCGTCACGTTCCTCCAGTTGCTCCACGCGAGCCCGGAGCTCGCCGTGCACGTCGCCGTGGTTCTGGCCCAACGACTCGCGTCCGACCGCCACACGCTGGCCTCGGATCCGACCACCTCGGACGCCGCGTAGCAACGCGGGGGAGACGACCTACCGGATCCGTTTCTTCCGGGGCGCGGGCGGCGGCCGACGCGCGAAGCCGGCCCGGCGGACATGCGGCGGGTGAAGGCAGGCGGCCACCGTCAGTCCGGCATGCCCTCCATGTCCACCGGCGCGTAGTACCGGCGGCGCCCGAGCGCATCGACGCGCGCCCAGAACTCCGGGCCGGCCGCCAGCCCGCGGTCGTCGACCGCCGCCGTCTGGCGCCAGATGTTCCACGAGTCCGGGTGGAGCCGGCGCGCCTCATCGAACTGGGCCCGCGCGGCGGCGGCCTGGCCGTGCCGGAGCAGGTGCTGCCCCAGGCGAAAGTGCGCGTGCGCCCGCGCGACGGTCTCGTCCGGGAGAGATAGATGGGCGACGGCGGCCTCCGGCTCGAATGCGTGGATGCTCGCGCTTCCGCGGACGACCCAGTCGCGGACGGCCTCGACGTAGGTGCGCTTGGCCAGACTGGTGATCGCGGCCACCTCGTCAGGAACCTTGCGGGTCGTGCGGTCCATCGCCCGGAAGCCCTCGTAGGCGCCGGCGCTCTCGGTCGGGCGCACGATGTGCCCCGTCTCCTCGATCCAGACCGCCTGCGGCACGTTGACCATGTGGTAGAGGTCGGCCACCCGGTGATCGTTGTCGATGAGGCACGGGTAGCTCGGCTTGGCCGCCTCGATCCAGGGACGGGCGGCCGCGGAGACCGCGTCCATGGCCACGGCCAGCACGGTGAAGCGGTGCGCCTTCAGGTCCTCGTGGAGCGCCTGCCAGACCGGCAGGTCGTTACGGCACCCTCACCAGGAGGCCCAGGTCACCAGCAGCACCTTCTTCCCGCGGTGATCCGAGAGGCTGTGGAGCCGCCCGTCTAGGTCGGGCAGCGCGAAGTCCGGGGCCACCAGCGACTGGAGGGCGCGGCTCCGCGCGGCGGCGCCGACGCCGAGCACCCAGACCTCGCCCGCGTCGTCTCGTACCACGGGATGACCGATGTGCCGCCAGAACGCCGCGATGTTCACCGTGGCGCCCTGAACGAAGTCGGCTTCACGGCCGCGCGGCGCCGGCACGCATGCGCCCTCGTGGCAGAGCCCTTCCGGCCGCAGCGTCCAGCCCGTGGCCCGGTGGGCGTCCTCGCTCGAGAGCCACAGGCCGTCGCCGCCGACTCGCGCCGTCGCGACTCCCGTTTCCCGCCCCTCGTGGATGACCGTGACCATGTCTCGCCTCCGTGTGTCGGCCCGCGCCGATGCTCGATCGTGTCACGCGGATCCGCGCTCCGTCAAAGGGACTCGCAGGCCCGAGACGCGCCCACGACGAGCCCCGGCCGCGGGCGCGTATAATCCGAAGCCGTGACCCCACCGTCCCGGGTCGCGCCCGGCCCCCCCGTGTTCTACGGCTGGGTCGTCCTCATGGCGTCGGTGGCCATCATCGCCGTCGGCACCGGCACGATCTTCTCGCTGGCCGTGTTCCTCCGCCCGCTGGAGGAGGACTTCGGCTGGACCCGGTCCCTGATCTCCGGGGTCGCCTTCGTCAACTGGGTGATCTTCGGGGTCGGCTCCTTCATCGCGGGCGTCGTCTCAGACCGCATCGGAGCGCGGCGGGTTGTCGCGGTCGGCGCCGCCCTCCTCGGCGCAGCACTGGTCGCCTCCAGCCAGATCCGCACGGCCGCTCAGCTCTACGTCGCCTTTGGCGTCATCGGCGCCCTCGGAGCGAGTGCGTTCTACGTCCCCCTGTCGGCGACCGCCACGCGCTGGTTCGCCGCGCGGCGCGGCCTGGCCATGGGCATCATCTCGAGCGGCATGGGCCTGGGGATCCTGGTCGTCCCGCCCACCGCCCGTGCCCTCATCACGGCGCTGGGCTGGCGGGCGACCTTCGCGGCGTTCGGCGGCCTCACGTGGATCGTCGGCGGCGTGGCACTCCGGTACCTGGTCAACCGACCCGAGGATCGGGGCCTCCAGGGGTACGGCGCGGAGATCCAACCCGTCGGACCGCGCCCGGCGCCGGCCGGCGGCGACCTGACGGCGGCCGCCGTGCTGCGCCATCCGGCGTTCTGGGGGGTGGCGCTCGTCCACTTTGGTTGCTGCGCGGCGCACTCGGGCCCGATCTTCCACATGGTCGCCCACGCCATGGACCTGGGCGTCACGAAGATGGCCGCGGCGTCGATGCTCGGCCTCTCGGGGGGCACCAGCATCGCGGGCCGGCTGTCGAGCGGCGTCCTGGCTGATCGGTTCGGCGCCCGGCCCGCGCTGGTCGGGATGCTCGCAATCCAGGCCCTGGTCCTCTCTTTCTACCTGTATGCGGGCGCTGCGGTGTCCCTCTTCGTCGTGGCCCTCTTCTTCGGCGTGGCGTATGGCGGAGCCATGCCTCTCTATGCCCTCGTGGCCCGGGAGTTCTTCGGGGAGCGCGTGGTCGGCACGACGTTCGGGGGGATCTTTTTCATCTCCTGCCTTGGCATGGGGCTCGGCGCCTACGGGGGCGGCTTCCTCTACGACCACCTCGGCACGTACTGGAGTCTCCACCTCGCCAGCACCCTCGTCGCCGCCGGCGCCGTGGCGGTGGCCATGGCGCTTCGGCCGCCGCCGGTGCGGGTGGCCGCCTTCGCCCCGAGCGTCTGACGTCCGAAGGGCGGGCGCAACCGGAACCCCCCGCCCGTCCCGCTGCCCGCCCGGGCGCGGGCGACGGGAGCGGATCGGCCGCCGCCGGGGCCCAACCCGTTGACAGCCTCGACCCGGTATATGATAAAGTCCACGGACCTAAGGTCGGCAGATCGGACCTCGAACCCTCAGTGAAGAGCCCCAGGGCAGCCGCCCATCACGGTTCGAAGGGACCCGTCGCGCGGGTGCCGATCAGTGCGATTTCACGAGATCCGGACGACGAGCCCCACCGGCCCGGAGAGACGCGCGCGAGCGGCGGGGAGTGTGACGCCCGGCGGCGCGCCGACCGATGACAGGGTGGACGGCCTCGCCTAGTGGGCGGGCCTGGCAGTGACCGAGGGACCCACGGCTTCAAACCGGACGAGCGCGGCCTGAACCCCGCGCTCGCGCGCAAGGAGGCGCTGATGGCGGGCACGATGAATCGCCGGTCTTTCCTCAAGGTCTCGGGTGGCGCCTCCGCGGGGCTGGCGGGGATCCTCGCCTCCGGCCGCGCGCCGGCATATGCGCAGGGCCAGAAGCTCCACATGGTGCGCTGGGTCGACTTCGTCCCGGCCGCCGACGAGGCGCTCAAGAAGCAAGCGGTGGAGGCCGGGAAGCAGCTCGGTGCGGAGATCACGGTCGAGACGATCAACGCGAACGACATCCAGCCGCGCATCACTGCGGCCATCTCCTCGGGCTCGGGCGCGGACATCTTCCTGCTTCAGCACAACCTCGCCCACCTCTACGAGAAGAGCCTGATCGACGTCGGTGACATCGTGGACGTGGTCGGGAAGGAGCAGGGTGGCTACTATCCGGCCGCCGAGGGCCTGGCCAAGGTCAACGGCGTCTGGCGCGCCGCGCCGCACGTGGTGGTCGGCGGAATGATCGCCTACCGCAAGTCTCTGTTCGCGGAGGTCGGCGCCAACGAGTTCCCGAAGACTTGGGAGGCGTATCGAGAGGTCGGCAAGAAGCTCAAGGCCAAGGGCTATCCGATCGGCCAGACGGCTGGCCACACGTTCGGCGACGCCCCCACCTTCTGGTATCCCGCCATGTGGGCCTGGGGCGGGAAGGAAGTCGGCACGGACGGCAAGGTGGCCATCAATTCGAAGGAGACCATCGAGTCCGTGAAGTTCTTCATGGGCTTCTGGAAGGACGCCTGCGACGAGGGCGGCCTGGCCTGGGACGACTCCAACAACAACCGGGCCTTCCTTTCGGGCACCATCAGCGCCACCATCAACGGCGCGTCGATCTACATCGAGTCGCTCCGGAACAAGGAGAAGTACAAGACCGACACCGGCGCGCTGATGCACACCGACATCCAGCACGCGGCACACCCGCCCGGGCCGGCCGGCGCCTATGCGATCCACACCGCGTTCAATCACGGTGTCATGAGCTACTCGAAGAACCAGAAGCTCGCCAAGGACTTCCTGAAGTGGTGGTACGCCAAGCCGCAGATGGAGGTCTGGTTCACGGCGCAGAAGGGCTTCGCTCAGGGGCTGACCAAGATGTGGGAGTCTCACCCCCTCTGGCAGCAGGACCCGGTCATGCTGCCCTATCGGGATGCGGCCAGCAAGCTTCGGCTCTTCGGGTGGGCCGGCCCCGCCAACGCGAAGGCGTCCGAGGCCTACTCGAAGTACATCATCATCGACATGTACGCGAAGGCCCTCCAGGGCATGCCCGCCGAGGAATCGGTGAAGTGGGCCGAGGGCGAGCTGAAGAAGGTCTACGGCGGCTAGAGATGCACCCGAAGGCGGCCCGGCCGTGAAAAAGGGCCGCCCTATCCGACCGATCGCGGGCGGGCGGGGCGAGGCTGGGCAGGCTACGGCTGTGCCCAGCATCGTCCCGGTCGCCCGGCGCGCGGCGACGAGGGGAAAACTCCTCGAGGACGAGCGGGTTCTCGGGTGGATTCTCCTCGCGCCCACGATCATCCTGCTCTCGCTCTTCATCGCCTATCCGTTCGTCAAGGGCGTCTGGATCTCCCTCACCAGCGCCACCGTCGGGGTTCCCGGCGTCTTCGTGGGCTTCAAGAACTTCGTCAAGATCTGGAACGACTCGATCTTCCAGCAAGCCGCCTACAACACGTTCGTCTACACGGGGATCGCCACCGTCGGGAAGCTCGCGCTGGGCATGTGGCTGGCGCTCCTCCTGAACCGACACTTCAAGGGCAAGCGTCTGGTGCGGGCGTCCATGCTGCTACCTTTCATCATCCCGACGGTGCTCTCGACCTTCGCCTGGAAGTGGATGTTCGACCCCACCTTCAGCGTCCTCAACTGGACCCTCTATCACGCCGGAATCATCCAGACGCGGATCGGGTGGCTGACCGACCCCACGCTGGCCCTGGGGTCGATCATCATCGTGAACGTCTGGCGGGGCATGCCCTTCTACGCGATCACGCTCCTGGCCGGGCTTCAGACAGTGAGCCCCGAGCTCCACGAAGCGGCGGCCATCGACGGCGCCAACGCCTGGCAGCGGTTCTGGCGGATCACCTGGCCGCTTCTCCTCCCGGTGACGATGGTGGTGACGCTCTTCTCCGTCATCCAGACGTTCGCCGACTTCCAGCTGGTCTACGTCCTCACCAATGGCGGGCCAGCGAACGCGACCCACCTCTTCGCCACCTACGCCTACCAGATCGGCATCAACACGGGTCTCCTCGGCGAGGGCGCCGCCGCGTCCCTGGCCATGTTTCCGCTGCTCTTCGTCATCGTGGTGATCCAGCTCTGGTACATCCGGCGCGTGGAAGGGGCCTAGGATGAGCCGAGGCGGTTCCGGCGCGGGGATGGTCGAGGGGGTTCCGTGGAAGAAGTGGCTCTACTTCTACATTCCCCTGACCCTGTTCGTAGTCGGGACCCTGTTTCCCTTCTACTGGATGCTGATTACCGCCTTCCGGCCCGACGCCGAGCTCTACCGACCGTGGCGCGCCGTCAACAACACGCCCTTCTGGACCACCCACCCCACCTGGGAGCATGTGACGTATCTCTTCAGGGAGACGATGTTCGCAACGTGGCTCTACAACACGATGTTCATCGCCATCGTCTCCACGCTCATCTCGATCTTCTGCGGTCTTCTCGCCGGCTACGCGCTGGCACGGCTCCGGTTCCCGCTGGCGGGCGGTATCGGCACGAGCATCTTCGTCACGTATCTGGTCCCGCCGACGCTCCTGTTCATCCCGCTGGCCGACATCATCCGCAACTTCCGGCTGGGCGACAGCTCATGGTCGCTGATCCTGACCTATCCGACCTTCCTGATCCCCTTCTGCACCTGGCTCATGATGGGCTACTTCAAGACGATTCCGAAAGAGCTGGAGGAGTGCGCGCGCATCGACGGCGCCAGTCGCGATCCGGGCCATGGTCCAGATCGTCTTCCCCATCGCCATGCCGGGCATCCTGTCCGCTGGCATCTTCGCGTTCACGCTGTCTTGGAACGAGTTCATCTACGCGCTCGTCTTCCTCTCGTCGCCACAGCAGAAGACCGTGCCGGTGGGCGTCGTGTCCGAGCTCATTCGGGGAGACGTCTTCTACTGGGGTCCGCTCATGGCCGGCGCGCTGTTGGGCTCGGTCCCGGTCGCCCTGATGTACTCGTTCTTCGTCGAGCACTACGTCGCCGGCCTCACCGGCGCCGTCAAGGGCTGACGTCCGGACAGGTCCGATGCTCCCGTTGGCCGACCTGGCTCCCCAGCAATTCGGCACCGGGCTCGGTGCCGCGCGTGATGTCCCTCCGTCTCCTCTGTCGACCGCCAGGTAGTTGGTGCCACTCCGAGTCTCGCTCCGACTCCGTAGCGCCACGCGCCACGACCGGCGCGGGGCCCGTCACAAGGGAGGCCCATGATGAGTGAGTTCCCATCCGCCCTGACCGATTACGGACGACTCAGCCGCCGTCGCTTCCTGGGCGTCACCGGCGGGGCTGCAGCCGGCGCGTCGCTGCTCACGATGCTCCAGGCGCGACAGGCACCGGCGCAGATCAAGGGGACGAGCCTCCGGGTCCTGATGTGGAGCCACTTCGTTCCGGCCTACGACGCATGGCTCGACGAGTTCGCCAAGAAGTGGGGTGACGCCAACGGGGTCAAGGTGCGGATCAGCCGCATCCCCCACCTGGAGCTGCCGGCGCGCTACGCGGCGGAGTTCGCTGCCGGCGCCGGGCACGACCTGATCTACTTCGTCGGGCAGATTCTGACCTCCCAGTACCACAAGAACCTCGTGGACGTGACGGATCTCGCCGACCAGCTCGGCAAGAAGTACGGTGGATGGATTGACAGCGCCAAGCCCCTGGCGGTGGTGGGCGGCCCGTGGTACGCGATCCCCCACTTCTACATCTCCATCCCGATGCTGTACCGCAAGGACCTGTTCGACTCGGTCGGGATCACGAACCCGAACACGTGGGAGGACTTCCGCAATGCGGCCCGGATGCTCAAGGCGAAGGGCCACCCGACGGGCATGCAATTCTCGCGCTGCAACGACGCCAATCACAACTGGCGGGCGCTCATGTACTGCTTCGGCGTCAAGGAGACCGATCCGTCGGGAACCCAGGTCATGATCGACTCGAAGGAGACGCGCGAGGCGATGCGTTTCGCCAAGGCGCTCTACGACGAAGGCATGACCCCCGAGGTCTTCTCCTGGGACGACGCATCGGATAACCGGTTCCTCGCGTCGGGCGTCGCCTCGTGGATCCACGACGCGATCTCGGCGTTCCGTACGACGGAGGACTCCAATCCCGACGTGTTCAAGAGCACCTACATGCTGCCGGAAGCGATGGGCCCGGGCGGACGAATCAACGTCTCCGATCCGAACGTCTTCGCGATCTGGAAGTTCTCGAAGAACATCCCCGCGGCCAGGGAGTTCCTCACCGCGTTGTGGGCGGACCACTCCGCCGCCATGCTGGCTAGCCGCGGCTACAACATGCCGTTCAACGCTGACTTCTACAAGAAGCCGATGCCTGGCCTCGGCAACGACCCCAAGCTCGCCGTGCTCCAGGATCAGCTCAAGATCAACGCGTTCTTCGGTCATCCCGGACCGACGAACCCGCCGTCCCAGGAGGTCCTCATCACGTTCGTGGTCCCCGACGCGTTCACTCGTGTCGCCCGCGGGGCGCCTATCGAGGACACGGTGAAATGGATGGCCGGCGAGTACCGCCGGATCTTCGACAAGCACAAGGCTGGCTAGTCCATGGCGCGGGGGCCGGTGGTCGGGGACGCGTCGTCCGAGGCGTCGGTCCCCGCCCAGATGGCCCGGGCGACCGGGGTGCGCCCCTGGTGGGGCACCCCGGTCGCCCGCCGCTATCTCTTCGGCTACACGCTTCTCTCGCCCGCCGTCCTCTACGTGGGGCTGCTGGTCGGGCTCCCCTTCGTCTTCTCGCTGTACTTGGCAATGAGCGACGCGACGGTTGGCGACCCGGTCGCCAAGTTCGTCGGGCTCGAGAACTTCCGGGCGGCGCTTCAAAACTCCACGTTCTACGTCGCGCTTCGCAACACCCTGCTCTTCACGATCGGCGCCGGGGTCCTGAAGGGCCTGCTGGGGACGACGCTCGCGTTCCTGCTCACCCAGCCGTTCGCGGGGCGTCGTGTCCTGCGCGCCTTGCTGGTCGTGCCCTTCACGATACCGATCGCCATCAGCGTGCTCGGCTGGAAGTGGATGTTTGATTCGCAGTTCAGTGTCATCAACTGGGCGCTGAGCCGGCTCGGCCTGATCGGTGGCTATGGTTCCGAGAGCTGGCCGATCTGGCTCGGTCAGCCGGGCTTAGCGCTGCTCTCGGTGATGTTCGTCAACGTGTGGCGTGGCTTTCCGTTCAGCGCCATCGTGCTGATGGCCGGCATGACGTCGGTCAGCCCAGAGATTGTGGAGGCGGCGAAGGTTGACGGCGCGAACTTTCTGCAGCGATTCCGGCTCGTCATCGTGCCAATGATCGCGCCGATCCTCTTCATCGGGACCGCTTTCGACGCGGTGTTCACCCTTTCGGACCTCAGCATCGTCTACCTGCTGACGAACGGCGGGCCCGACGGGGCCACCGAGATCCTCCCCACCCTCGCCTACAACACCGGCATCCGGGCCGGGGCCCTGGGCCGGGGCGCGGCGATCGCGCTGTTCCTCTTCCCGCTGCTGCTACCAGCGATGGTCCTCCTGTTGCGCACCCTGCGACGGAAGCAGTAACGATGGGAGCGATGGCGGCCGCCGTCCCACGAAGCCGTCGGGCCAAGGAGATCCGGCGTCACGCCCTGATCTACCTCGGCTTGACGCCGTTCCTCGTCATCGCGGTCTTCCCGCTCTTCTGGATGCTGATCACGGCGCTCAAGCAAGACCCCGATCTGTACCGGATGGACGCCGTGCCGTTCTGGTTCCACCTCCCCCCCACCTGGCGAAACTTCGACATCCTCTTCCGCCACACCTACTTCGGAAGCTGGATGGTCAACACGATGTCGATCTCGTTCTGGGTGTCGGCCATCACCCTGTTGACGGCGGTGCCGGCCGGCTACGCGCTCGCGCGGCTCCGGCTGCCATTCGCGGAGAACCTGGGAATCGGGATTTTCATGACCTACCTGGTCCCCGGGATCATCCTGTTCATCCCGCTCTCCCACGTGGTCAGCATGGTGGGCCTGCAGGATCGGTGGTGGGCCCTGGTCCTCGTGTACCCGACCATCACGATCCCCTTCTGCACGTGGCTGCTGATGGGTTTCTTCAAGACCGTGCCGTTCGAGATCGAGGAAGCCGCGATGCTGGACGGTTGCGGTCAACTCCGCGCTCTCCTGCGTGTCGTGCTCCCCGTCAGCTGGCCGGGGATCATCACCGCCGTCATCTTCTCCTTCACGCTCTCGATGCAGGACTTCCTCTATGCCCTCGCCTTCGTCTCGGTTTCCGAGGAGAAGCCGGTGCCGCTCGGGGTCGCGACGGAGCTGATCCGGGGCGACGTCTACTTCTGGGGCTCTTTGATGGGTGGGGCGCTGCTCGTCGGGGTCCCAGTGGCGATCCTCTACAACCTGTTCCTCGACAAGTTCATCTCGGGAATCACCGGTGCGGCGATCAAGTGAACGCAGTGAACCCTCGCTCCGAACTGGAGGTGTGCCCATGGCGCTGAAGTTCGTCGTCACCGCCGCGGTCGCCGTGCTGCTTGATGGCCGGCGGCGCCCGGATTGTCCTGGCCCAGGACGAGAAGCCCGAAGAGCCCAAGGGTGTGACCACACGGGGTCTGGTCGGCTCGACGGGTGCCATTCCCCGGCTCGCCATGACGATCCCGGTCGTCCTGACGGGCCAGGTCGTGGAACTCGCCCCCGGCGGTCAGTCGGGACGGATGCGCGTGCTCGCGCCCGCGTACATCTACATCCTCGACGGCATCCTGACGATCAACACCTACGGGGGGCCGATCGGAGTGTCGGGCGTCCAGTACCACGGCACGGGACAGTCCTATGCCCCGCCGACGGGACTGTGGTTCAACACGATGAACACCGGGCAGGAAAAGGTGAAGTATCTGATGCTCTACGTGGGTACACCCGGCGGCGCGGTGTCAGAGCAGGCCAAGGCGGACGAGTAGCGCGCTGAACCCACGCCCGGGCGATGGGCCGACCCGGGCTCTGGAACACTGCCGGAGCCGCGGCGCTGCTGCTGGCTGGTGCCGCAGCTCCTCTCACCGGCGGGATCCCGGCGGAACTCGAGGTGGTCGCGACCGGTGTCCCGCGACCGCTCCAGCTTGCTCTCGATGGCCAGACGCTGATCATCGTGAGCCCGGGCGCGCGTGGGGACGTGGCCGGGGAGCTGTACCGGGTCGATCTCCGCGGCAAGCTCCCGGTCGATCTCTCACGCCAGCCGCGGGTACGCATCCCGTTCGCGGACGCCCGGATGGCCACCCTTGGGAGCCTCGCGCTCGACCCTCGCACGCGCGAGCTGTTCCTCGGCGAGGAAAACGGGACACGGATCTACCGGCTGACGCTCGACGAGCGGCTCGCCCTCCACGCGACGGGTCTCCAGCGTCTCGCCGGCGGTGGGACGCTCGCGTTCGACGAGGCCGGCCGCCTGCTCGTCGCCGACTACACCGACCCCACCGTCGCCCCCGGTGAGGACCGAGGCCCCCCCGGCCTCGAGGCGCTCCGGGAGGACGACTACCGGGGGCCGCTCGTCTTCCGGCTGGCCCACGACTCGACGATCCCCGAGCCGCGCCGCCTCGAGCGAGTGCCGCCGCTCTTCCCGCGCGGCTGGCGCGCGAAAGGCCCTTCCCTCTTCCCGCGCATGATCTCCGTGGCGCCGGTCGGCAGCGATATCGCGCTGCTCGCCACGACCGGGGAGCTATTCCGCCTCACGTCCGACGGCGCGCTCGTGTCGGTGGCGCGGCTGCCGCCGGGCCACGGCATGTACAACCGGACGCACGTGGTCGCCGCCCCCGATGGCACTCTGCTCGTGAGCGGCGGCTTCCACGTGGGCAAGATCTTCCGGGTTCGCGGCGACGGCGCCGTTTTCACGCTCGCCTCGAACCTGGGCGACCCTGAGGGCATCGCGCTGGACTCGGACGGATCCCTGTATGTGGCCGAGTCGTCCTTCCACCGGGTCGTGCGGCTGCATCCGTAGCGGACCCCGCCCGATTCGGCTCAGGCGCCTTCGACCATCGCAGCGGTGAGTCCTCGCACGTAGCCGCGCGCGAAGAAGGCGCACGCAGCCGCGACCGGGATCGCCGCCAAGTTGACGCCGGCGACCGCCAGCAGCTCTTCCAGGCTCACGTCCATCACCCCGAGCCCGGCCGCGACCGTCTGCTGGTCTGCGTCGAGGAGGAAGACCGACGCCATCATGAAGTCGTTCCCGACCGTGCCCACCGTGAAGAGCCCGGCCGCGATGAGGACGTTCCGGCTCATGGGCAGCACGATGCGCAGGAACGCGGTGACCGGCGTGGCGCCCTCGATGAGCGCCGACTCCTCGATCTCCCGCGGGAGCTTCCAGAAGAACGCGGAAAGGATCCATACGCAAAAGGGCAGCGCCATCGTGGAATAGAGCAGGATCAGCGCTCCGTGGCTGTCGTCGAGGCCGAGCCGCACGATCACTTGATAGAGCGGCACGAACAGGATGGTGTGCGGCACCACGTAGGTGGCGAAGAGGCCTCGTCGCCACCAGCGCCAGCCGGGCGGCTGGAGACGACCCAGGGCATAGGCGGCCAGCACGGCGGCAACGAGTGTCAGCACGATGGCGCCGCCCAGCACCAGGGTGGAGTTCAGCACCCACAGGAGGTACGGGACGCGCGGGACGATGACGTAGCCTCGCACGCGCGCTTCCCCGCCAGCGAATAGCTCCGTGTAGTTTTCGAAGGTGGGGTCGAGAACGTACAGCGGGCTACCGAACACGTCCTCCTCCGCGGTCTTGAGTGACTGGACGGTGATGAAGTAGATGGGAAACAGGCTGTAGATCGCGACCAGCACGAGGATCGCGCCGTGGAGCCAGCGAGCGCGTCGACGGCTCACGCGACGCTCTCGCGCGGCGGGTCGAACCAACGGAAGAGCAACACGAGCGCCAGGACGAGCAGCGGCACGAGGGAGAGCGAGTACGCGGCGGCCAGCGCCAGCTGGCCATCCCGGATCCCGAGCCAGTAGGCGTAGGTCCCGATCACCGGGAAGATGATGCGTCCGCCGGTCAGCATCCACACGTTGGCGAGATCCGCGAACGCTGTCGTGAACGACAGGAACACGGCGAGGGCGAGGTACGGCCGGAGCAGCGGCAAGGTGACCGAGAAGAATCGCTGCCACGCGCTGCGTGTCTCGAGGCTCGCGTACTCGAAGAGCTCCGTCGGGATCGCGTTGAGGCCCGCCAGCAGGAACACCGCCGTGAAGGAGGCGCCCCGCCACACGTTGAAGAGGGCGACGCTCGCGAACGTGTAGGCACCGTCGCCGAAGGTGGCGTCGACGAGCCACTTCATGGTGCCGGCCACCGCGGCGTACGACGTCGTGATCGGTGGATTCAGCATCCAGTACCATGCGATCACCGTCACCCCTCCCGGATACGCCCACGGCAGGAAGACGGCGAGGAAGACGAGCGCTCGACCGCGGAAGGGCCGCGCCAGGAGCAGCGCCATCCCGATCCCGAGGACGAGCTTCGCGACCGTGGTCAGACCAAAATAGAGGACCGTGGTCGCGAGCCCGCGCCAGAAGAACGGGTCGCTCAGCATTACCCAGTAGTTGGCCAGCCCGATCAGGCGCGGCGGCCCTTCGAGCCGACTCGACAGGTTCGAGAGGCTCACCCAGATCTCCCAGGCCACCGGGTAAGCGAGCACGCCGGCGACCAGGAGCAACGCCGGCGACATCAGCAGGTACGCGCACGCAATCTCGCGTCGGCGCCGATTGGCGGCGAACGTCGAACGCGCGAGGTTCGGTCGGGCCGGACGAGGAGCCACGCGGGCGCTCTCGATGGTACGGCCGATGCTACGTGGCCTCGTGGGCGGTGTCAAAGGTCTCCCCGCGAGCTCTGACTTCGGGATTCTCGGTGGCCGGCGGGGGCCGGGCCGTTGGCGCGGCCCGCGAGGCCATCCGGTCGATGGGGTCCAGGAGTCAGCGGTCCGCCTGGCAGTCCTGCCCCCCCTTGACGCGATGGTGACTCCCAATCCATCCTGTGGGACACCATCGGGCGTCTTCGGGAGCCTGGGTGGCGCAGCGGTTGACGGTCGGGCCTCCCCCCGGCTGTCCTAACCATGGAACCCCCACAC
>CAVXVV010000046.1:0-25862 GCA_963765195.1 uncultured Candidatus Rokubacteria bacterium | reverse complement strand
CATCGTTATGGCACGGTTGTCACGAATCGTGCCAACCGCATCCGATAGGCGTCCTGACCGGCCAGCGGGGATGTTGAGCAGGCCGGTCAGGAGCCGCCCATACGCGACCTTCCCGCTGTAGCTCCACCACACGCCGCCGTCCTCCGGGGCGGGGGACCACGTCAACCGCTCCGGGAACAGCTTGCGGAGGAGTTGCCGCGCCAGGACGGGATCGCCCGCGAGGGCGGCGTGCCAGTCGGCCAGTTGCGCCCGCATGGCCGTGGTGAGTCGGCCTCGATCCAGATCCCGCCCCACGCGCTGGAGCCCCTGGAGATGCGCCAGGTCGGCCTGGAGGCCGTCGCGCTCGCGTTCCCGGACCCGGAGGCCGTCCAGCAAGCTCGTCGGCCCCCCGGCGGCGAGCAGCCCGGTCAGCCGGGTGCATTCCCGATTGAGCCGCTCGATCTCCCGCGCCAGCCGGTCGGTACGCCCGTCCGCGCTCTCGGCTTGGCCCGTCTCGGCGACATAGCAATCGAGCGCCAGCGTGATGGCCTGCTCGATCTTCTGCGGGGTCAGCACCTCCCGCTGGAGCTTCCCGAGGATCTCGGCATCCGCGAGGGCGACGGGCAACCCATGCCGGTTCCCGCAGATGGTGGGCCCGCGAAGCGTGTAGAAGTTGCAGCAGTACTGGAGGCTCCCGGTGCCGGTGCGCCGCGCCTTGACGCCGAGGCTACTGCCACAGAGGCCGCACACCGAGAAGCCCGTCAGGAGGTACCGCGACTCCAGCCCGGTCTCCGGACGCCCGTAGAGGCGTCCCCCGGTCCCCCGCAGATATGCCCGGTGCGTCTGGCCGAGGCGAGCGTGCGCCGCCTGCCAGAGATCGTCCGGCACGATCCGGAGGTCGGGCGCGTCGAGGGTCAGCCACTCGGATTCCGGTCGGTCGATCTTGACCTTCGTCCCGTTCCGGTCCACCCACTTGGTCTTGTTCCAGGTCACGCGCCCCCGGTAGAGGTCGCGCCGCAGCATCTCCCGGATGGCCGTCGGCGCCCACCCGTGCGCCCGAGGGCGGCGGGACGCCCGCCGCGTTGAGCCGCTTCGCGATCCGCCGGAGGCCGTGGCCGTCGCGCACGCCTGGAAGATCTCGCGGATCACCTCGGCCTCGGTCGGATGCTTCTCGCGGCGCACATGCACCCGCTGGCCGGACTCGCCGAGCACCTCGACGTTGCGGTAGCCGTAGACGTTCCCGCCCGCCACATGGCCCTGACGCGCCTTCCGGAGCAGGGCATCATGCGTCCGCTGCTTGCCCTTCTCCCGCTCCATCTCCGACGCGAAGTTGGTCAGCGAGAGCATGACCTTCTCCAGCGCGGAGTCGAGGGTCCGCTCGCGGTCCTCCAGGTAGAAGAACACGCGGACGCCCGCGTCGATGATCTGCTTCAGGACGTACGCGGTCTCGATCTGCTCGCGCCCGAGCCGTGACTCCTCGGACATGATCAGCACCTGGAACGGCGGGCGGGGCTTCAGGGCGTTCATGAGCCGCGCCAGACCGGGACGCTTCGTCCGCCCCGTCTCGGGGTTGGCGAACTCCGCGCCACTCACCCCGTCGTCGCTGTAGACGTGCGCCGGATCCACGGTCCACCCTTTGCGGTCGGCGTAGGCGCTCCCATGCTCCACCTGGCGGGCCACGCTCTTCTCCGCGTCGGGGAGGTTCTGGTCGTTCGACTTCCGGGCGTAGATGGCGGCGATCATGCCGATGTCCTTTCGATGATCGAATGGCGGGAATGCGCCTGCATGAAGGTCAACAGGCTGGCCAGATAACTGTCGAGGTCGGCGAGCAGTGGTATGAGGGGTTCGGTCGATCGACCAGCGAGGTGGAGCCTGACTCCTTCAGTAGGATTCGCGAGGCTCGTGGTCGTCATCCGATATGCATCCTCCGTTCCGAGATGTTCGATGATGTCGGTGCGATAGGACACGATTCTTGTGCCCAGATCATCGAGACGATTCTGGATCGCTTGACCGTCGATCCCGCGTTCGGCGCAGAAGCCGGAGAACTGGCGAACCAGTTTCATATGTGTCGATCCAAGACCTTTCCACTTGCGACCGAAGTAGAGCGCGAAGGTATCGGCTGCTCGATCGAGCAGAATCTTCGAGAAGACGTAAAAGCTTTCGAGTTCCAGGTGAACCTTGACTCCGTCGCGGTGAAGGTCGGCGAGGGCCTGCAGTTGCTCGGGTGGTGTAGGGCCGGAGACGGAAGTCAAAAGAGCGCTATGAAGGCGTGCGCGGACGTTCTCATAGGCGGCATCGGCAGCGCGGAACCGCGACACGATGATACTCAGATACTCCAGCTACTGGGACCAGTGACCCGTGCTGAAGGCGAGGGTATTTCTTTCTGAGGAACCCCGGCCTTCAACCCACTTGATGAAGTCGGCGATCATGTGCGGTGTCTTCATCTACTCCACCAACGTCATGACCGGCACATCGAGCGCCTTGGCTAGCCGTATCAGGAGGCTGATCGTTGGATCTTTCCGGCCCTGCTCGATGTTCCCGATGTGGTCCCGGCTGATCCCCGACTCCGTCGCCAATCGGTAGCGGCTCCAGCCCCGCGCCTTGCGGAGGCTGGCCAACTTCCGGCCACGCTGGATTGGAGTCATGACGACTGAGTGTCCGCTATCGAGGACATCGTGTCAAGGCCGCCATTGGGTCACGTTCTTGGCCTGACGCCAGAGCGCGTCCCCGGCGACCGGCCCGAGGTGCCGATCACCTTCGTGTCGGCAGCCCGGGCTGCGCTTCGGTCTTGATGTACTCATCGACCACAGCCGGATACTGGCCGAGGGCGCGATCCTTAGAGCGCCGAATCCGCTCAGCATGCGGAATCAAAGTCTCCGTCATGGAGACTTTGATTCCATGACGCTCGCTCTTCTGATCCCCGCCACGTTGATCGGGTTCGCTCTCCAGCTGCATCCCGTGACGTTTCGACAACTCGACCTCCATCGCCACCGCGATGATCTTGATGTCGGTGACCAGCGGAATGGTAGCGTCGTACCACTCGGTCCACTTCTCCACCGGGACGGTTCCCCCTGTGCTGAGGGGTGCTGACCTGAGTGAAATCCCTCGCAGAATTCTGTGAACGGTCCTGCAGCCCACGGCGTGACGCATCACCGTAACAGCTTGATTCCATTGTTTTCATAGTCTTGGCACGATACATGCTCACTCCTACGGCGAGGGCTTGCTCTGAAGACTTCGAAGCCCCGAAAAGGAGTCGCATCGCGGAGATCCCGGCAGCACATGGCAGTGCACTCGTTCTACAGACAAGGACATAGCGGCACATGATCAAGAAGCTGGTCACATTCCTTTCGCTGGCGGCCCTGGCCGTCGGAGTGGGGAGCACGCAGGCCGACGCGGCCCTCTGCACCCCTGGGCTGGCCTCCGCCTATGAGGCGCTCGGCGCGGCGGGCTGTCAGATCGGGGACAAGACGTTCTCGGAATTCGACTTCACCTCGACCGAGGTGCTCGACTCGCAGATCATCATCACGCCGGGCGCCAACATCCTGACGGCGGGCGACCTCGGGTTCAGCCTGACCATCAACGGGCTGGTCGCGCTCAACGGCCCCAATGACTCGACCGACCTGCTCCTGAAGTATCACGTCGCAGTGGACGATCCCAACTTCCTGATCTCTGATGCGCACCTGGCCTTCACGGGCGGGGCGACCGGGCCGGGCGGTCTCGCCGTGGTCAACGAGACGCTCTGCCCGCCGAACAGCCCGTGTCTCAACACCATCCTGACCGTCTTCGACTCGCCCACGGCGACGCAGGTCTCGGACTCGGCGTTCTTCCCGGGCGTGGCGGAGCTGGACATCTCCAAGGACATGCTCGTCTGGGCCTCGGGCCTGGGCGACTTCTCCTCGATCTCGGGCGTCGATCAGACGTTCACGCAGATCGCAGATCGACGCCGATGCCGGAGCCGGCCACGCTGCTCCTGCTGGGCTCGGGTCTGGTTGGCGCGGGAATCTTTGGCCGGAAGCGCGTGGCCCGCAAGCAGAGCTAAGCACTCTCGACCGTCCGTCTGTTCCACCGGGCGCGGGCCCTCCCCCCGCGCCCGATGCAGTTTGGGCGCCGGCTCGAACGCTCGGCTTGCTGGGCGTGCCGCCATCGCCGCCACCACCATCCCTGGACCGGGTCACCCCGGCCATCGAGCGGACCCTCGCAGTTCGCACATCGCGCCTCAGCGTCCATCCTCGGTCTCCTCCCTCGCCCGGCCTCGGTCTCGGCCCTCAAGAGCGGGCCGCATGGCGAGGGGTGCAGCACCGGTGAAGCCATGGCCTTAGTCCTCAGAGGCTTTCCCTGCCGTAGGGCAATTCTCCCCTTCCCTTGGCGGGATCCACGGAGATCGCTGCCCAGAGCGAGAGGCTCGTGAGCAGAATCCAAGCGGTTGCGGCCCTTCGACGCCTGGCATCAAACCTGCTCTAGAGTTGCCCGGCCCGCAGCACCCTCTCCGTCCGCACGGATGTTCTGGAGGCTTCGATTGCACCCGGTAACTGGAGGACCATATGCGCGTTCGTGTCTTCTCGGGCCTCGCTGTCGTGGCCTTGAGCGTGGGGACCCTGCTCGCGGGGGTCACCCTCGCGTGGTCCCACAGCAACGACTCCCTCACCGACCAAGTGCATGCCTGTATTGCTAACGTGTCGAAGGTCGTCCGGATCGTCGGCGTAATCGGGGAAGTGCAAGACCAAGCCGCAGCCGAAGGGACGGCGATCCACTGGCCGGCGACGGTCCCCACGCCCCCCGCGAGCGGCGGGGGGCTTCGCGTCGTGGATAGCTCCGTGCCACCGAACACCGTCGGGGTGCTGATCAGCCAGGGGCTGGTGACTATCAACGCGGATGGTGCACTCTTCGCCGTCCCGCTCACACGCGACGGATTCCTTGGTGACCCACAGTGCCGCCTGTTTTACGAATTGCTTGACTGTCAGGGGCCAGCTTTCTTTGGCGGGGCTGTCCAACTGCCCCCCTGGAGGACGGGGGGAAACCGACGGCTAGTTGACCTATCCCGATCTGACGCAGACTCAAGTGCGAACCCTTCGCAGCCGCGTGCAACACGTCGCTCCGCGAGCCGCCGTCGCTTCCACAGTCGAGTGCACGAACTTTGGTGAGCCACGGGGCAGGCTTTCTCCACGGCGCCCGCGTTCACGTTCGATGCGGCGTCTCAGGGCTGGACGCCGCCATTCTTCGTCGTCTCGCCATAGGGTCACGCCGCCTCGGTGCGTCCGGTCGTTCTCCTGACCGGGCGCGTCGAGGATCGCCTAGAGTCGCGCACCGAATCCTCCGGCTCGCCGCGTTCGGAACCGTGGGAGCTGCCGCCCGCCGAAGTCGCGGTACGGGCGGCGATCCCCCGGCGGCGGCGTCTGGGGTGACGCCGTCCTCAGCACCGCCGGATCCGTCACAGTCCCGCAGGAACCACCGCAGGAGCGCGTAGCCCCGTGTCCCGTTGCCGCAACGCAGCGGCGCGGGCGGTCACTTGCTGCGGGGTCACGGTCGCCATGGGTCACGCCTCCTATTTGTGTGGCCTAGTCACGTCTACGTGACCGCGCTCGGCGCTGTTCTGGTTGCGGGATTCGCTGAGGCGAGAAGACGATCCCCTGACGGGGGGACAGCCATCTGCACGCTCTCGATAACGCGCACGCGACTTTCGTTTTCGGGGTGTCGGGGGCAGTCGATTTCCTGGGAGACGGGGCACAGCGAATTCCTGCGCCTCACGCTCCGGCACGATGAGGCGCGTCGAGCTCCACGTCACCCAGCACGAGGAGCGCGTCGTTCCCCGTTCCATCAACGTGGCGACGGTCGTGGTGATCGACGTGGTGAACGAGGTGATCGCCACCGTGATCGACCTGAACGACGGGATCAACGACGGGATTGACGAGGGGTCCGACGACGTGATCGATGGTCATCCCGCTGCCTCATCGGCGCCCGTTGGTCCCACAGATGGGCTCACTGGCCTACCCTTCCCTCGAAGGAGAGAGACGAGAGCCTCGGAGGGGGGATACCGAGATATGGGTCGGCCCGAGATCGTGGCTCCTACGGGCTCCTGGCGATCGCGTTTCTTGGTGCCGGGGCCGCGGATGGCGGATGGTGAGCGCTATGACGGTCCCGGGAGTCGAGGAGAGCCCCATCGGCTTGCCGCGTGACGGCCAGTATGAGACCTGCTCCCTCGACTCACACCAAGAGAGGCCCCAACCGGCCACAGGGTGCAGCGCCACGGGCACCTGAAGCCCAGAGCGCCAATCAGTGAGCGACCGGCAGGACCTCTCCCGCGGCAGTGTCTCGCAGTCCCAGGGAGGCACGCAATGTCCTTCGTCGTCGGCCTGGACTGGGCCGCCACCACGCACGCTGTTTGTGTGCTCGACGAGACCGGCACCGTCCGCTGGCGCGGGACGGTGCCCCACACCGCAGCGGGCTTGGCCGAGCTCGTCCAGCGGCTGGCCCGCTTCGCGCCCCCCGCCACGCTGCCCGTCGCCCTCGAGCGCCCCTCCGGCCTCGTCGTCGATACCCTCCTGGACGCCGGCTTCCCGGTCGTCCCGATCCACCCCAATGCCGTGAAGGCCTGCCGCCCCCGCTACTCGGCCGCTGGCGGCAAGAGCGACCCCGGCGACGCCTACTTGCTCGGCGACCTGCTCCGGACCGATGGCCACCGCTTCCGCCCCTTGCTGCCCCTCGCCGATGAGACCCGCGCCCTCCGCGCCCTCGTCCGCGGCCGCGATGACCTCGTCGCTCAGCGCGTCGCCCTTGCCAATCAGCTCCGCGCCCTCCTCGAGCGCTTCTGGCCCGGCGCCGCGACCATCTTCGCCGACGTGGATTCCCCGATCGCGCTCGCCTTCCTCACGCGCTACCCCACGCCCCAGAGCGCCGAGCGCCTGGGCGAGCGCCGCCTGGCGCTGTTCCTCCGTCGGCATGCCTACTGCGGCCGCCGCTCGCCAGCCGAGCTGCTGACCCGGCTCCGCCGCGCCCCGCTCAGTCGCACCGGCAACGCCGAGACCGAGGCCAGCGGCGAACTGGTCCAGGCCCTGGTCGCGGTTCTCACGCCCCTCGGCGCCCAGATCCAGCAACTCTCCGCGGCGATCGCGGCCGCTTTGGCCCAGCACGCCGATGGCCCGCTCGTCCAGAGCTTCCCGCGCAGTGGGGCCGTCAACGCCGCCCAGATCCTCGCCGAACTCGGCGACGACCGGGCCCGCTTCCCCACCGACGACCAGCTCGCCGCCGAAGCCGGCGTCGCCCCGGTCACCCGGGCCTCCGGCAAACACCGGGGCGTCACCTTCCGCTGGGCCTGCAATAAACGCTTCCGCCAGGCCCTCACGACGTTCGCGGACAACTCCCGTCACGCCTCGACGTGGGCCGCCGCCATCTATGCGCGCGCCCGCGCCCGCGGCTGTGATCATCCTCACGCGATCCGGATCCTGGCCCGCGCCTGGGTCCGTGTGCTCTGGCGTTGCTGGCAGGACCGCCGTCCCTACGACGTCACGCGCCACCGAGCTGCCCAGCCGCTCTCGACTCTTCAACCGGTGGGGGGTTGACACAGGGTGTCTCATGCCCCCTCCCCCACTGCGCCGGGGCACTGTCGTGGCGCGGGGTTGCACGGCTGAGAGCGAGGGTTCTCGGGACCGTGGTACGGGCCGACCCTGCTCCCGCTGGCGTAGCCAGGCGAGGAGCCGGGCCTTCGGGAACCTGATGATCTTGCCGATCTTCAGCTTCGGCATCGTCGGGTCGGTCTGCGCCCACCCGAGGATCGTCTTGGGCTTCACCCCACCGAGCAGCGTCGAGACATCCTGGACGCTCCAGTACTCGGCCTCGACCGGAGGCGCGGCCTCGATGGCGGGGGCGGCTACCTCGGGCTGGTGACGCGGCCTCAACGGGTCAGACCTCATCCCACCTTCGGAGGCAGCGCGGGCACCGTCGCCCGCACGGGACGGATCTCATTCGGCGTGGGCACCGGCTGGGCGACCACGGCGACCGGCTGGATCCGCACCTCGACACGGGGAGTCCGGTGACCGCGTCGCTCAAGGCCGAAGATCCGCTCCCAGTGCTCGATGCGCTCCGCCGTCTCGATGGCCAGGCGGGCCGTATTCACCACTTTCTCCAACGCGACGATCCGCGCCTCATGGAGGCGTCCACGGATCCCTTCCGTGGCGAGGACGGCAAGGAACGCGGTGATCTTCGGGATGCTGTCCAGTTCGACGGGTGGTGCGTCGGGAATCCCCTCCGCCCGCGTCGCACGCATCCCGCCCGTGAGCCACCAACTCTCCTTCACCTCCGGCGGCACGCCGGAGTGGCGCGGGCAGCGCGTCGACGGTGACGATCTGGCCCCGCGGGATGCCGTCGGCCTGGAGCGCGTCCGCGATCGCCGCGTCGGCGACGACCCACACGCCGACCGGCCCCCCCAGGCGGAGCGCGCCCAGGTGGACCGCGACCGGTGGGGGAGGCGCTCGGCATCCTCCGGCGGCGGCGGTACGAGGGACCCCGGCGTCAGTGCCGCGACCACTACCGGCAGTGCCGGGGGGAAGCGGACGCCGCCGGGTTCGACGACGGGGAGATTTCGACCTCATTCGCGGGCATCGTCGAAGAACTCGGGCGCGGCACACGTACACGGCTGAGAGGGGGTTATGGCACTTTTGGCACTCGGTCGGGGGGTACTGTTTCTAAATTTTCTGGGGTGGTTCCTCGCGCGCGCACGGAGCCAGCAATTCTGAATTACATTCATTCATATCTGTATTTGCAGGAAGTTGTACCCCTCGACTCGGTGCCAGAACTGACAGAACCCATGGACGAGCCGTCCGCCCCCATCGTGTGGAGTCACTGACGAAACCGACAAAGCCCGGGGCGCGGATCGCCGGGTTGATCGCGAACGCGAGCGTGGGTCGCGCCCCCGTGCCGGTCGTTGAGACCACGACCTCCCGGAGCCAGCCGAGGTCGACGAGGCGCTGGACGGCGGGCTCGACGTCGGCGCGGTCGGCCAGGCCCGGCCCAGTGGTGGCGATAGACCCAACGGAGGGTGACGGGGTCCGGCACCGGGTCGTTCGGCGTCGAGGAGGTGCTGCGCGAGACGACCGTCGCGCTCGCGCGCGATCGGTCAGCGGCGCGTAGACGCGCGCGGCGTGCGCCATCAGGTACGGCACCCAGGCGAGCGCCCGCGTGACGCACGGCGTCCGGGATCGGCCCGGTGCCGCCCGCGACGAGGTGGTCGATCAGCGCGAGGGCCGGGACCAGGCTCGGGTACTTCGCGAAGTGCTGCCGGAGGACGGAGCGGCCAGGTCTCGCTCCGCAGCCGGGCTGCCAGGTGTCGTACCAGGCGTCGAAGGCGGCCTGGGCGGCGTCGTCGAAGTGGAGATACGGGAGCGCGTCCGTCTCGGGGTCAGGGCGTGGAGGCGGCGGGGATCCAGTCGGTCGATGAGCCGGAAGGCCTCGACGGCCGTCTCGCGGGCCCGCGACTCGGGCCAGCGGTCGACGCGGCGGAACGGCGTGACGTCCGGGTAGACCATCAGCTGGAAGCGCTGGATGAATCCGTCGTCGAGCCCGCGCCGCTCCCACTCGCGGAGATAGCTCGTCGAGCGGCGCGGGCTGGATGCCGCCGAAGAGCGACAGGCACGCGGCCTCGACATAGAGGGTGCCGCGCTCGATGCGGTCGACGCGGTACTGCCGCTCCCGTTCCAGCACTCCTCGTAGAACGCTCGGTCGTTCTGGTGGCCCTCGCGGTCCATCGTCTTGATCAGGCCGCCGATCTCGTCGCGTTCGACCAGAAACCCGTTCGGATTCGCGTGGAGCAGGACGGCGACCTTCTCGACCGTCGCGTCATTGGTCCGATAGACCCGCTCCGTCGGCAGCGGCTCGCCCGGGCACCCGCAGTTCGTCGCGGATCTGCGAGGACCGCCGGGGCCTGCTCATCGCCCTTGCGCCGTCTCCAGCGCCTCCTCCAGGAGCTTCTTGAGCCGCTTCTCCCGCGCCTCGCGCTTCATGCGGATGAACCGCGCATCGCGCATCGCGATCCGGTAGCGCTCCATCTCGGCCGCGATCAGGCGGCGGAGCGGGCGGAGGCCTTCCTTGATCGCGGGCGTCTTCATGATCCCGGGCGGCCCGATCGCGAGCCCCCAGAGATTGGCGACGACCTCCCAGTCGTCGTAGCGTTTCGGGCGGACGCCGCACTGCCGCCCGATGACGGACCCCGCGGCGACCATCACCGTGATCGCCGACGTAGTCGGGCGGGCACTGGACGCGCTCGGCGACGTCGTGGACCCACGGCGCGAAGGGCTCCGGCATCAGCGCGGCGATGTCGAACGGGGCGACGGGCGGGCGCGCCGTCGTGACCGGTCGCGGAGTCGGCCAGGGCGGCGGAGCCGGCGGGGGGGCTGGCCCCGCGTCGGCTCGATGCCGGCCGCCGGCGCGTAGCGCGCCACACTCGCGGCGATCGCGCGCACCTCGGCGTCCGGCAAGGGCGGGTCGACAGCGCTGCGCGTTCTCGACCAGGAGCGCCGCCACCATCGCGTCGACGCTCATCCCTCGGCGACGCATCGTCCCCGCCAGCGAGGTCAGCGTCCCGTTGCGTTCGCCCATCCGGAATGCGGTCGCCCACGGGCGGCGCCGGCCCCGCCCCGGGTCGCGCCGCGGGCTGGAGCAGCGCGAGGAGCCAGGGGGGCGCCTCGGCGACCGGGACGTCCTCCGGATGATGCTCGACCTCCCACCGATAGACGCCGCCGCTCGCATGGCGCGAGGGCGCGACGACGATCTGGCCGCCGTCGCCCCGCACGTCGATGCCCGGGGCGAGCGTCACGGTCCCCTGCTGATTCCCGACGCGGAAGCCCGGGTGCTTGAGGAGGATGTGCTCGCCGCCCCCGCCGGTCTGCTGCCGCACCGTCCGCGGGAGCGGCGCCGTGGCGCGCTTCGAGCATGGCGAGACTCTCGTCGCCGCCGTGGCGCGGATCGATGTCGAGCGCGATGAGGCCCGACCCCGCGCCGGTCGCGAGCCCGAGGTTGGTCGTCGGGCGTTCGTCGAGCCAGCCGCAGATCGTCGCGACGTCGGTCGTGGCCTTCGTGGGCCACTCTTTGAGCCAGGGGTGCTTGCCGGGGCTGTCGCACGCGGCGCCCGCTTGCGCACGTGCACCGCCCGTCGCGCGGCTCGTAGTTCGGCACGACCCGCCAGCCGCGCGCCGCATAGAGAGGGCCGCGTCCAGGCGATCCTCGGCGGAGATCTCGTCGCTCACGGGCGCGGGCCTCCACGTCATCCGGTCGCCGATCGTCCCCCAGCAGAACGCGCTCGACCTTCCGCACGACGTCGCGTCGCGGCACACGGCCCACAGCGCGCGTAGACGGCGATGCGCTGCGCACCGGGCCGCACGGGGCCGAGGCGGGGTTCGGTCACCGCGAGCAGCGCCGGCACGTGGGCGGCGTACGGCATGAAGACCGATCAGTTCGGGCCGGTCGCCGCACAGGAGGCAGACCGATTGGGATTGCGGCGCGGCGGGGATGGCGGATATATTCGGGATGCTCATCTCGGTTCGCTCCGTTCCACACCGCCCGGGGAATCGCCGCCCCGGCGGCTGTGTCTCGGGTGTCCTACACGTTCACCGCCACACGTCGCTTCTTCCTGGGCACCTGCCGGACCTCGACCTTGGCCTGCATCATCCGGCGGAGCTCCGATTCAGGAATGCGGACCGCTCCGGGGGTTGGCCGGGCGAGCTTGATGTCGCCTCGTGCGCAGATCTGGTAGAGCGACCGGGGGCGCAGCGCGAGCAGCACGGCGGCCTCGGGAATCGTGTAGAGGCGATCGAGCGGCGGGAGCGAGGAGAGATCGGGCGGCGAGAGTTCCGGCATGCGAGCCTCCCTATGCCGGACCCCCAAAACAGACAGAGCCCGGTCGACATGGTGATACGTCCCATGTCGCCGAGCTCCTGGAGGTCCGACGCCTCAGGGGAGGCGCGCGGCCACGACAGGAACCGAGCGGGGGTCTTTTGCGAGCCGTTCTGCGCTGGCCCCTCGGACGCACACGCTCCGGGCTCAGACCCACCGGATCAGTCGCGCCGCCAACGGGGTCTGGCGTCGGGAAGCTGGTACGACCGCTCGCGCGCCGGGGTCCCACTATGGGTCCGCGCGTTGGAGCCCAGCCTCCGGAGCCTCAAGGCGGAACGACTGCTCCGACTACCCCTTTTCTATCCCAGCGCGCTAAATGCCGTCAAGCGCAATCTCGTGTCGCCCGCGTACGGAATCAAGCGTCTCCCCGGTCCCCCCCGAAGGCGATCTCGCGGGCGTGCGTCGGAGCATCGTCGTTGCTCCGGGGGAACCCACGGCATTCGGGGCCCAGCGTATATCCTCCGCGACGATGCGCCGTCCCCGCCCCCTCGCGAGCTCAACCTCCATCGCGCTCGCGATGCTCATTCGACGGCCTCAAGGGTTTCGCTATTGAACCCCAGCGCGTGACTGGGCTGGGATATCTCACGCCCGTTCATCGCGTCGACAACGGCCAGCGCCTTCTGGCGTTCGTCTTGCTGTCATAGAATTGGGCCATGGAGCCCCACTCCCTCGCCAACCTCCGCCCCTGGCCCCCCGGCGTCTCGGGCAATCCCCGCGGGGCCGGCGTCCACACGCTCAAACTCGCCGCCCAGGTCCGGCAGATCTCCGACGGGGGCCGCGAGATGATCGAGTTGCTGTTCAGCGTCATGCGCGGCGAGCCCCTCCCCATGGCGGGCCGCACCCCGAAGGGCCGCCGCCACGGCCCGCCGCTCTACCCGAGCCCGGAGCTGCGCGTGCGCTGCGCCGAAATCCTGCTCGATCGCGGGTGGGGCCGCGCGAAAGAGATTCTCGAAGTGCTGGAGGCGGGGGCGGAGGCCGAGTCGCGCCAGCAGCGCCGGATGCTCATCTCGGAGATGACACCCGAGGAGCGAGACCAGCTCCGCGCGCTGCTGCAGCAGGCGCTGGAGCGCCACGAGCGCGCCGGCCCGAGTCCGCCGGCGCTCCCGTCCACCGGCCAGGCCGCCGACGGGTCGACCCCGTGATCAGATCCCGGGGCCCGCGGGGACGGGGCCGGACGGTGGCCGAGGTAGCTGACGCCGCCTGGCCGAGCCCGTTTGCTAGAACGCCGCGCGGCTTCGTCTGGCCGCACTCCCCGCAGCGCGGCATTATCGACCGTGCTCCACCCGGTGGCACTCCTACGGGTCCGCGGTCTCGCAGTCGAGCCCGTTCGCCGCGCCCGGCTCCCACCCCCGAGGGCCGCCATCAGCAGCATGAGCCAAGGAGCACGCCCCCCACGATCCAGGCCATCCGCCGTTCGGTGTCCCGCTGCGCCTGGAGGAGTCGGGCGCGCCGCTGGTCGTCGAGCAGTTCGTGGTAGCGACACTCTGCCAAGTAGTTGCCGTCGACGCTGACGCGATAGTCCGGGCACCCCGCCGCCGCCTTCCACGCGGTCGGCGCCGGGGGCCGCCTCGGGCGGCGTCGGCCAGCACCGCTCGCACAGCGTCTCCATCAATCCGAAGCGGCCCGGGCCGGGGCCCGTCGCCGGCTGCTTGCAGTAGCGGCAGGGGGCGCTCACTGGCCTACCCTCCCTCCGAAGGAGAGAAGGAGAGGCTTGAGGGGGCTACCCAGATATGGGTCGGCTCGAGATCTTCCATCGTGGAGGCGCTGGGCGATCGCCGTTCTTGGCACGGAGGCCGCGGAGGGCGGATGGTGACTCCAGTGAGAGTCCCAGGGGTCGGAGAGAGCCCGAGACGCTCGCCGCGCGACGGCCACGATGAGACCCGCTCCTCCAACCCACATGACGAGAGGTCCCAACCGGCCACAGGATGCAGCGCCAGGAGCTCAGCCAGCCCGGAGCGCCAATCAGTGAGCGACCGGCAGGACCTCTCACCGCGCAGTGTCTCGCAGGCCCTAGCCCGCTTTATGCGTGAACGCACGTGAAGTGAAACACAAGGTCCTGGACGCCCGTGAGAGCCGCGTTGGTGAGGGCATCGAATGCTCGCGCCGCCACGATATCGACGCGAGGACGCTGTCGAGGCAGCGACGCGCGTTCATGGCAGGTTCTCCACGGACCGCGGAGAGACACGTCTCCCTGAGGAGCGGACGGCCGGCGCTGGCGCGGCGACTATGCGGGGGTCGCGCCGACGGCCACGGCGATCTGCCGCCAGGTGGGAAGCCAGGGATAGGTGGTGGGCAGATGCAGCACGATCCGGCGCACCGAGCGCTCGACCCAGACGGCGAGCTTGAGCAGCCGCTCGCGCAGCGTGCTGACCTGGGCGTCGGCACAGGCCGTGCCCTCGGCGTAGGTCTGCAGGGTCTGGAAGAGGATGTACGCGGTGGCGGTCAGGAGCACTCGGAACTGGTTGGCCGTGAACCGCTCGCAACTCGTCCGGTCCATGGCCAGCCCGTGATGCAGTTCCTTGAGGCGGTTCTCCATGTCGCCCCGCGCGCAGTAGAGCTGGTAGACGCGCTCCGGCGGGGCGGCAAGGTTGGTGACCACGAAGCGCGGGTTGTTTTTGGGCGTCCGCCCGGGATGCCGCACCACCTCGGCCTTCATGATCACCCGACGCTTGCGGCGCCACTTCCGAGCCGCGTAACGCGTCTCGCCAAACAGATGCTCGGTTTCGCCACTGGCCTTGGAGAGCACGCGCGCGCGGCCCATCAGCCGGCGGCTCCGCTTGACGAGGCGCGCATTGGCGCCCATGGCCACGATGTACTCGACGGCCTCGGCCTCCAGGAAGTCCAGCACCTCGGGGCTGGCAAAGCCCCCGTCGAGTCGGACCCGAAGGACCGCTCCCGGAAACGCGACCCGCAGCCGCCGGAGCAGGCGCGCCAGCACCCCGGGGGCGCCCCGCTTGGCCGGACTGTTGCCCGGGCGCAAGACGGCGGCGACCAGGTACTGCGTCGGCTCGGTGTTGAACGTCAGCGTCGCCACCAGCGGCAAGTAGCACCAGGTGTCGTAGTGCCCGTTGAAGAAGGTGAACTCTTGCTGTCCGTGGGTGGGGTCGTCGGTCGGGTCGACGTCGATCGTGATGCGGCGGGCGCGGCCCTGGAGTCGGGCGCGATGGTGCTCGATGACCAGATCGGCCAGAGCCACACTGGCCAGGTACAGCGCGGGCCGATCGACGGCGTTCTCGAAGCGGGAGAGAGTCGGCTGCGAGGCCAGAGGTGGCCCGGCCAGCGGGTCGCGCTCGAGCAGGAGCTTGTGGACTGGGTCCTGAGCCAGCCGGGCCGCGTCGTTGCAGTCGGCGTAGCCGCAGGCGATCCCGTAGACGCGCTGCCGCACCAGCTCGATCAGCTCGTGCTGCACCTTGCCGGCCTGCCGTCGGTCGGTCAGGCTGGCCGTCAGCCGCTGCGTCAGGCCCAAGCGGTCGTCGAGGGCCTTGAGCAGCAGGGCCCCTCCATCCGAACTCGCGTGGGCCTGGTCGAACCGGGCGACGACGGGCGACCGCAGCCCTTGGAATTCGAAGGTCACCTGCGCTATACAGTCTGTAGCCATCGAGCCTCCTGGCGTTCGGGCTACGAAGCGTCTCGACACCGCTTCTATAGCACCGTTGAGGGGCTCGGTGGCTGTTCTCTTTCATCGTTCACGCATAAACCGGGCTAGGAGGGATGCAATGGTCTTCGTCGGCCTCGACTGGGCGTCTACCGCGCATGCCGTCTGTGTGCTTGACTCCATCGGAACCGTCCAGTGGCGCGGGTCGGTGCCCCACTCGGCCGAAGGCCTGGCCGAGCTGGTCCGCCGGCTGCGCCAGTTCGGCCCGCCGGCCACCGTGCACGTCGCGATCGAACGCCCCTCGGGGGTCGTCATCGATACCCTGATGGACGCCGGTGTCCACGTCGTGCCAATCCACCCCAACGTGGTGAAGGCCACTCGCTCCCGCTACTCGGCCGCCCATGCCAAGAGCGATGACGGCGATGGCTATCTCCTGGCCGACTTGCTCCGCACTGACGGCCATCGCTTCCGTCCACTCCAGCCGCTCGCGGACGAGACCCGGGCCTTGCGCGCGCTCGTCCGCGGCCGCGATGACCTCGTCGCCCAGCGTGTGGCGCTCGCCAATCAGCTGCGCGCCCTGCTCGAGCGCTTCTGGCCCGGCGCCGCGGTGATCTTCGCCGACGTCGATTCCCCCATTGCCCTGGCCTTCCTGGCCCGCTACCCGACGCCCCAGAGCGCCGAGCGCGTGGGCGAGCGTCGCCTGGCCCAGTTCCTTCGCCGCCACGCCTACTGCGGGCGTCGCCCCGCCACCGAGCTGCTCGGCCGCCTGCGCGGCGCCCCCGTCGGCCGCGCGGGGGAGGCGGAGTGCGACGCCAGTGGCGAACTTGTCCGGAGCCTGGTCACCGTCCTGGTCCCGCTCGTCGCGCAGATCCAACAACTCTCGGCGGCGATCGCCGCCGCCCTGGCCGACCATCCCGACGGCCCGGTCGTCCGAAGCCTCCCCCGGAGTGGGCCGGTCAATGCCGCTCAGCTCTTGGCCGAGCTGGGCGATGACCGCGGGCGCTTCCCCACCGCCGAGCAACTCGCCGCCGAAGCCGGCACCGCCCCCGTCACCCGGGCGTCCGGCAAGCACCGCGCCGTCGTGTTTCGCTGGGCCTGTAACAAGCGCCTCCGGCAAGCCGTCACGACGCTGGCCGATAACTCCCGGCATGCGTCGCCGTGGGCGGCCGCCGTCTACGCCCGCGCCCGCGCGCGCGGCTGCGATCATCCCCACGCCATCCGGATCCTGGCCCGCGCCTGGCTGCGCGTCCTCTGGCGGTGCTGGCAAGATCGCCAGCCCTACGACGTCACGCGCCATCGGGGCGCGACTCTTGCCGCCGCCTGACGTCGGAAGGGTTGACACAGGATGTCTCATCGCGCCCCCCCAAGGATCACCACGGTGTGGCCTGGACGCGCGCCTGGCCCGAGATAGAAGATCACCGAGTTACCGACACACGGTCTCCCAGTGGCAGCGGCCATCGCTCGAACAGAGATACCGCGGCGCGCAGGCCGTCGTCCCGAGGGGCGGGAGCGTCGGGGTCGGCAGCGGCGCGAGACTGGGCGGGGCCAGCGGGGCGAGCTCGAGCGGCTTGAGCGGGGGCAGGTCGATGGCGTTCTGGCACAGGGGCACCTGCCGGCAGGGCGTATGGGTACAGTCCCAGCGCCAGACGCACTCGGCGGAGGCCGACGCGGCCAGGAGGCCGAGTGCGGTCAGCACTAGCAGCAGGACACTCCACCGTCGGATCATGACTTCCCCCGTGGGTCGATGGTGCTCGGCCAGCACGTGTGCACCGTGTAGGTGTAACGGTCGGGTACCGGGGCTTGTTGCGTCCGCGCGGCTTCGCAGGCGGCGCGCGTGGCGAAACTCTTGGTGATCTCATGCGTGTGACTGGGCACCCCGCTCCGGAACGTCTCGGTCCACAGGAGCCATTCGGGTCCCCCGGATCCGCAGCCCGTCGTGGCGAGCAGGGTGAGGGCCATCATCGCGGTCTTCATCGAGATCTCCCTAGCGTCCAAAGCCGGCGATCATGTGCTTGTCCCGGTCGAACGCGAAGGAGCACGGGTTCGTGCTCTCGCCAGGGCAGTCTGAACTCAATGACGACCACCGGATGAACCGGTATCCCGGATCCGGGGTCGCGGTCACCGTCCCCCGCGTCCCCTCGTCGCCGGTGGCGCGAGCGGGCGGGTTATTCAGTCCGCCGCACCCGGTGTCACTGCTCGGAGGCGCGTCGGCCTCGATGGTCAGGCAGCCACCGGTCCCCTGACGGCTCCCCCCGACGCTAGCGACCATCGTGTACTGACGGATGACCTGTCGCGTCGGTGGGGCGGGCGCCGGAACAGGCGCCGCGGCCTCCGTGCCGGTCGGACCGCTGCTGGCGCCGCCGCAGCCTGTGAGTGTCGCGGCGAGGAGGATGAGGAGGCCGAGCCGCTTCATGGCTTGCTCCGTGGATCAATTGTGGCGGGCAGGCACTTCCAGAACACCGTCGCAACCGGCAGCCACATCTTCGTCGTGCTGTCGTACTTACTACTCGTTATCTCGTCAGCGCTCGTCTCCCACCGGTACGTCCCTACGGTTAGCGTGGGCGAGCGGTCGATGGTTGCCCGCCGTTCGGCCTGGCACTCCACCTGAGTCTCGTGCCCCGATGCGGGAGTCCACTTCCAGTTCCCGGTCTCCCAACTAAAGTGCTCTGTCCAGAGAACCCAGGACAGGGCCAAAGCCAGTGCGTGGGTTAGAGTAGAGCGAGCCATTGAACATCCATCCATGTTAGGGGTTGAGGTGGTGAGGCTTGGGTCGGCGGTTTGCCCCGCCGGCTCGGGCCGTCTTGTTTCGGCGCCGTTGAAAGCGGCGACCTGTCGGGCAGGCCAGACACGTGTGGTAGATCCACGGCTTGACCGGATCGCGGTAGATCATCCCTCCGTGACACTGCGGGCAGGGGCGGCGCTCGAAGTCGAGGATCGCGATGCCCGTCTCTTGGATGAGGATCACGATCAGCCCCATGATGAGCAGACTTGTCGTGATAACGAGAACGATCACCGTCCCTCCCGCTTCAGCCGGAGCCCGACGAGGCAGAGCGTGTCCACGGCGCAGGCCGTCCAGTGCCGGCGGTCTTCCTCGTACACGCGCTCCAGCCCGGCTCCTTGCGGGGCCGGGCCGGAAACGCGAATCACTGCCCGGTCAGGCCTTCTTGACGTTCGCGGCCTGGAGGCCCTTCGGGCCTTGCGTGACCTCGAACTCGACGCGGTCACCCTCGGCCAGGCTGCGGAAGCCGCTGCCCTGGATGGCCGAATAGTGGACGAACACGTCCTGTCCGTCCTCCTGGGTAATGAACCCGTACCCCTTCGCGTCGTTGAACCACTTCACTACTCCCTGCGCCATGCTTCCTACTCCTCTTGCTAGACTGGCCCCCGCTGACTAGGAGGCGAGGTAGAGAGAGCAGGTTTGATGCCAGCCTCCGGGCGGGCCTCAAGCTAGCGGATTCGTTGCACACCTGTTGTCAGGACCTGTGCACCGGGTCACACAAGGCCCAGCGATCGAGGAGGAAAGTTTCCCCGCGACGTGCACAATTCCGCGCGTGCGTGGTACCTCGAATGCGCGGCTACCCGCAACGGTTGGCGACGGGGTGTCGGGTGACCGCGCAGTCAGCCGCCGCGTCACAGAGGGACGCTATCCGTCAGCGAGAGTCTCCGCTGCGCCAGGCGACGAGGTCTTCGTCGTCGAGCACCAACTCCACGCCGCGCTTCTCGTAGATCCACACGTTGAGCGCTTTCTTGCCCTGAAGCTGCTCGTCACGACCGACAAGGTGCGGTCCGTCCGGCGGCCCCCACACCTCAAAGAAGTTGTCCCGTTCGAGACCAACTATCAGGAGGCCTGCGCGAATCTTCGCGGAGTCTCCCGACGGCATCTCGTGTCGTCAGCGGTCGTGAGGGCGGGCAACAGGGGCATATCGTTCCCGCCCGTCGTGGTCATCGGGACCTCCGCCTAGACGCAGCATGCGGTGCAATAGGATGCACGTCGTATGGCGACCGTGGACCCTGAGCCTCTCCGATTCGTGACGACAGGGATTGTCTCCGCCTGGAATCCCACGACCAGTCTTCTCCACCATGTCTGCACTCATCGCTCCGAGCCCGACCCAAGGAAGTCTGCAATGTTTTGCATATAGGAATTGCTACATGCTGGCGAGTTTCCTCTGCTGGAGTCGGCGGCCTGCAGGAGCTATCCCCCTGTCTGGCCGGCGGCGCGCGTGTCTTCCCCCGTGGCACTCGCTATGCACCCAGCTACGACCGAGGAGGACGCCATGCGGGACGAGCGATCTGGAAGACCACCCGAGGCAGCTGACAGCCTGACCCCGTGGTCCGACTGGGCCCGGCCCATCGATCCCGATGCGGCGGACCGACAGCGGCACGCGATGGCGGAGGCGACAGATTCGGGCGCGCCTCCGTATCCTCGGTGGACGCGTCGCGGCTCAACCACCACCCCGAATACCGTCAGCCCGGTCCGACGTGTCAGAACTCGACGGCTCGTCGGGCCCGCGCAGGCTACGCCGCATTCTGAGTCACTCGCGAGGGCGCTCCGCCGACCGCGCTCTGCCGCCTGAGCCCCAGGCGAACCGGTTGGCGACCGTGCACTTCCGCACCGCGCCTCGGCACCTCGACGCCTGGCTGCGTCGACTTGACCGCTGGATCGACTACGCCAACTCGATAGTCGAGGAGTGACAGGCAGCGTCGTTTAGGTCTGCGACGGCAGTCGGATCAGTTCGGGGCAAATCGTCGGAGCAGACCCAAGCAGAGGACGTGGCCGCGCGGTGTCTGGCTGGGTGCGAACCGCCATTCGCTCCTCCTCGTGGAGGACCTCGTGGTGGGGATCGTGGGCCAGGGCCGCGAGGTCGGCCCGTTCCGCGTCGGGGATCAGCCGACGCCTAGCCCGCGAGATGGAACCTGATACTCCCGATCCTCCGCAACCGGGACGCTACGTCAAGGTCCGATTCGGGAGGCTGGGTCAGGATCTCGACGAGGTGGGGCGACGGGGGTGGACGTGAAGCCGGAAGGAGCCGTCGGCGAGCCCGAGAATCCGTGGGCCCGTCTATGGGCCCACGGACCTCGGTTTTCGCCCTACAACGTGGACTGAGTCAGCCGTGAAGGCGTATCTCGGCCTGCCTAACTTCGCGTCATCGTTGACATGGCATGGAACCCGTTGAAAGTACGAACGTCACTCGGCGCATTCGGAAACCCTTGCTCTTCCGACTGAGCTCCGGGGCGCTCGGACGGACGCGCTGCAGACCTCGGCCCTCGCGCCGCGGGCAGACGGATGGCCTCGAAACGGCCCGGAGCCCTGGCACGACGGCCATCGCGACCCCGTCCAAAGCGCATGCCGGCCGCCAGGAAAACCGTGACGAGGTGCCTCGGCTCACGGTCCAGGCGAAGTCGCGTAGAAGCAGGATACCCTCGGGCAAGAGGAGCAGGGCGAACGGCATCGCCCGGAGCCGGAGGAGCCCTCGCCAGTCGAGGCGAGGAGGACCCACAGGAGCCGATGCGCCCGGCGGCGCGATCACAGTCGATTCAGCCACGGGTCGCGCCCGCTCGGACTGCCCGACAGCGCGACCAGGCCCACGTAGAGCGCGGAGGAGGACGAACAGTACCAGGAGGGTCAGCATGCTGGCGTCAGTGTTCGCGACGGCGCCGCGGCGGACCGGCGTTCGCCGTCACATGTCGCGTGGGCGGCGGTAGTAGCTCAGCACGGTCCCGATCCCCTTCGCCCGCGCCTTCTCGTAGGCCAGGTGGCCCGAGCACGATGTCGCTGATCGCGAAGCCCTTGTGCCAGAACAGGATCCGCTCGCGCGGCGACTCGCGGCCCGGCTTCACGCCGGCGACGATCTCGCCGATCTCGCCGTAGATGTGCTCGCCCCGCAGCGCGCCGGCCCGGATCATCATCGCGAACTGCCCGTACTCCGACTTCTGGCACTGGTTCCAGTCGTCGACGACCATCTTGTCGACCGACACCGGCAGCGAGGACTCGACGGACTGCTCGACTCCGTAGGGCTGGATGAGGGCGCCGGGCTTGACCCACCGGTCCTTCACCAGGACTTCTGCGGTGACCAGGCGCGACGCGTCGATGATGATGTCGGCGTCCCGCACGGTCGCCTCGACCGTCTCCTCCACCCTCACCCGCTTGCCGAGCTGCTCCGACATGCGCGCCGCGAAGCGCTCCCGAGACTCGGGGCGCTTGCTGGTCACGCGGATCTCCTCGAAGTCGAAGAGGCGGTCGAGCATCGGGACGTTGTACCCGGCGGTGCCGCGGGCGCCGACGTGGCCCAGGACGCGCGGGCGCTCGGGCGCGAGATACTTCGCGCCAACCGCGGTCACCGCGCCGGTGCGCATCCAGGTGATGAGCGTCCCGTCCACGATGGCGAACGGCGCGCCGGTGTCCGACCGGTACAACGTGATGAGGGCCAGCTCGGACGGCAGGCCGAATCGGTAGTTGCCCTCGAAATCGCCGATCACCTTCACTCCCGCCACGTCGATGGGCTCGACGTAGCCTTTCAGGATGTTCCAGTGGCGCTCCGAGCGGTCCAGCGCGAGGTGGTCCTTCGAGGGCATGACGACCTTCTTCTGGCCGTGTGCCTCGAGTCCCATCTCGATGGCGTCCATCGCCTCACCGAGGCCGAGGTCGACGGCGTCGACGTCCTCCTTGGAGAGAAACAGGATGTCCAGGCCCGACATGCTCACGCCTCCCTCACCCGCGGCGGGCTCATTCCCTCTCGTCGTCTCGCGCCCGGACCGCATCGTAGACCAGGCGCGCGGCAGCGAGGTCCTCGACCGCGATCCCCACGGACTTGAACACTGTCGTCTCCACCACTTGGCTGCGCTTTCTTTTCCGGCACTTGGGCGTGAACAACCCCTTGGATCATGCCCTATGTGCCATCTGATGTGCCACGCTGCGACCGGTACAGGAAGATCCCGGCCACGAGGGCAACGACACCCAGGGCCAGCCCTAGGCGGGTTTCGTCGGGGCTCCGGCGCGCCCGATCAGCATCAACACAAATGCCCCGTGATAGACCGTCAGCCCGAGGCCACCAAGCATCAGGGCAAGGCCCACCCCCTTCAGTATGGTTCGTCTTTCCTCCCGCCACCGTGCGTGCAGGCGGGTCAGTTCGTCGTCAGTCATGGGCGACTAGCGGTTGTCAGTGAGCAGTCGTCGGAAATGGCCACTTGGGTGGTGGCTGCGGTCCCACCGGTCAGGCCCTCCAGCCGCTCCACCGCGCTCCGGAGATGCGCGGCGCTCAGGTGAGCGTACCGCAGGGTCATGCGAAGGTCCTGGTGCCCGAGGATCTCCTTCACGTCCTGGAGGGTCGCGCCCCGCATGACCAAGTGGCTGGCCGCAGTGTGGCGGAGGTCATGGAAGCGAAATGCAGACGATGCCCGCCCGCGTGAGCGCCGCCTCGATGCCGTGCGGATCTGACTCCCGCCTCGGTCGTTGCCGGGTGGGAAGATTCGGCCCTGGCGACGGGCCGGGTCCGGCTCCAGCGCGAGCAGCGCATCGTCGACGGCGCGCCCGATGGGCACGCCCCGAGGCTTGCCACTCTTGGTCTGTACGAGCGTGAGCCGCGCCGTCGAGAAGTCCACCCGCTCCCATTCCAGCCCGAGGATCTCCCCCTTCCGCATGCCGGTATGGAGCGCGAGAGTCACGACCGATACGAGGTAGCGGTTCCGCGACGTCCGGCACGCCGCCATGAGCTTCCCGATCTCGGCCTCGTCGAGGTAGCGGAGCCGCCCCTCGGGCCGCTTCGGCAGCACGATCTCTGGGACGGAGGCCACGTAGCCCCAGCGCTTCGCCAGCCGCAGGAAGTGCCGGAGCACCGCCAGTTCGTTCGCCACGTACGCGCTCACCTGCCCCGTCCGCGTCCGCTCGTACTGCGCGATCATCGGCCCGCCGAGGGTGCCCACCGGAGTCCCGGCCCCGAAGACCGGCAGCAGCACCCGCTTCAGAATCCGTTCGTCATCCTTCACCGACCGCTTGCCGTGATCGCGCTTGTAGGCTAGATACTCGTCGATCAGCGCGCCGAAGGTGCGCTCGGTGGGCCGATCCAGCTGACCGGCGGCGATCTCCTGGAGGCGCGCATTCAAGGCCGTCGGCGCGGCCTGCTCCGTCAGCCAGTCGCTGCGCGTCGTGCGCTCGCGGCCCTTCGGCCCCATCAACTGATAGCCGTAGGCGATGTGCTTCACCTTCCGTCCGAGCGGTCCCGGACTGGTCCACACCCGACGAATGATCTTGGCCATGAGGCTTCCCTCCCTGTCTCGGTCGTTTGTGTCGGCCATCGTCTAGGCCTCGCCCAGCGGGTTCGAACGACGGGGGAGGGGCAGCCTTGCTATCCTGTCGGTGCTCATCGTCGCTCCTTCACGGGTTGGGGTGATGGGCCAGCCCTCGCCGGGTTCCCGCCCGTGCGGGGCGTTTTACGTCTTTGCTAGTTTGAGTCCGTATCGCAATGGTCCACCCGCGCCATCCTTCGATTCCCTCGCGGACCGCCAACGCCACATCGCGAGCAGGCGAGGGATCCGCCCACCACCACCCGAGCACGGCATTCAGTACCAGACCGGCAAGCGTCGTAAGCAAAAAACCGGCGCACGTCAGCGTCTCGTAGGCATCCGCACGGAGGGCCGGACTCTTGAGCGCGATCGCGTGCGGCTTCGCCCGGCCCAGCGCGGCATGACGACAAGCGAGAGGGCAGTCGAGCGATTCCCAGACGGCTCTCCTCGGTTCGGTGCCGTCGCCGAAGAGTCATCACCCAGCATCGATCGCGATATGCGCAGCCAGTCCGAGCAGCAGTGCGCCCCGATTCGCCCGGTGCGGCGCTCCAGCACCTCGGCCCCCGCCTCATCCGCCCTCCCTGTGACCTCCGCCCACAGCCGCCAGCCGACGACGGCCCCGCTGGCCGCCTCCACGAATGAATCGATCCCAAACCCAGATCCGGGCGATCAAGGACGCCAGGATGCCCGCGCTTACCGCGATCATGCCTTCGACGACATTCCAGACGACGGTCATTCCTGCGAGGGTCGGCCGCGTCGGAGTCGATGCTGTCGCGCCGTTACCATGTCACTCCCGCCGCGCCGTCACCGGCGGCGTCCTGACCATTTGGCAGTCGTTCCACCGACGTCATGACCGGCGCATCGAGCGCCTTTCAAGTTCGGTCAGGAGGCTGATCGTCGGATCCCTCCGCCCCCGCTCGATGTCGCCGATGTAGTCACGTGATCCCGACTCCGTCGCCGATGGTAGCGACTACGGCCCCGCGCCTTGCGGAGGCTGGCAAACTTCCGGCCACGCTGGATCGGGGTCATGACGATTGTAGTTCCTGCATCAAGGACATCCTCTCAAGGACGCCACTGCGTCACGTTCTTCGCCTGACTCCAGAGCCCGTTACTGAGCACCGGCCCAAGATGCCGGTCGCCCTCGTCGCAGCCCGCACGCGACAGTGAAAGCTCCGGATCATCTGATAGAGGGAGACGGCGTGGCAGCTCGACCGACTAACGGCACCGCTGTCGGGACCCGTCCGGTCCCGTGCCGGATGCTCGGCCCAGCGGGCTCCCAGGGCCGCGAGTCGCGCCTCGCCGCAGCCGGGCGAGTCCCGGTGTTGCCCCCTGTGCCGAGGGGTGCTGACCTGTGTGAAATCTCCTGCACGATCTTGAGGTGGGTCCTGCGGCCCACGGCATGTTGACCGAGTACGCCTCGCCGGGCGACGTACGCGAGCTCGACCGGCACCTGGTCGTTCTCGGTGGGCCACGCCGCGCGCACGAGGATCTCTCCACCCGAGACCTCACGATTAGACGAGGCATCATAGATACGGGCACGGCTTGGTAATTCACCGAGGCCTCCTGGCGGCAGTCTTGGATGCGCTAATGGACTCGACCACCACGACCCTAGCGCGGGGTCAGGTCCAGCCCTTTCGTCGGCATTTTCGCCGTGCCCAATTTCCTTACGGCGGGCACATTTCGTCATTGTCAGAGACGTCACTCACTCGCTCAGCTCTTCTTCAGCCGCCGTTCGCAAAATAACACTCTATTTCCTCCTGAAATCCCTACCAGATTCACCACACATTCAGTTGAACATGAGTCCATGCCTTCAGATCGGCCTTGACTGAAAACCAAATCGACGGAAGGAGGACAAGGTCTGATGAATTGAACGAAAGCAGGCATGGACGATGATACGGATTCGACTCTCGCGGACCATGCTTATCATGCTTATCTTTTCGGGCCCGCGTTCGCACTTTGGCGTAGTCAGGAGCACCGGTTTCAGCTTCGACGCCCATCCCCCGGTTCCCGTCCGGAGTCGCGCGCCGTTCTAGGATCAGCTCTTCAGCGACGTCGCGGCAGGGAATATCAGCTTCTTTCCTCGGCAAAGGGTTTCTTCACCCACCGAATAGTCCCGACCTGCCCCTGA
>CAVXVV010000045.1:0-319218 GCA_963765195.1 uncultured Candidatus Rokubacteria bacterium | reverse complement strand
GTCGGGTTCTCTTCCGCCATCCGCACCACCAGCCGCCGGATCTCGACCAACACGGCGCGACGGCTGGGCCGGCCGCTTGCATACGTCCATTTCCGTGCGATGAGCTGCCGATGCCATCGCAGAATCGTGTCCGGCGTGACAATCGTCGCGATCTGACCAGGGCCTGACGTCCCAACCCGTGGCCGCGTACGGCGAGGCGCCGCCGGTCGTCATCGGTCAGCCGCAGACGCCGGCCATGCAATTGGCGTCGAAGGACGCGATTCTCTTCCATCAGATACGCAAGCGCCTCCCGCTCCGGGCGGTCCAGCCAGCCGACCAGGGCGCCGAGCAACATCTGCAGAGCCGACACGTCGATCACGGCGGGAGTCTCTATCACGTCCGGCAATTGGATCTCAAGGGTTGGTGGGCCGAGCCGTGGGACACTACGCCGTCACTCGCAATTTGCTTCCTCCGTTCACGCGCCAAGCACGTTGGCGATGGCCCCAATCGGGGGCGCGAAGAAATAACCGCCACCGGTGGGAATGACCCACTCAGTGTTGATGGGCACGCGGACCGACGACGCTCCGTTGGGGAGATCAATGAAGCGCTCGCGATTGCCGTACAGACTCGTGCTGGCCGATCACCGGATCATGGCCGCCGAGATTGGGCTGGAGCGAAGAGTTCGACCACCGACGGATGAGGAACTCGAACTGATCCTCGATCGAGGCCTGATAAGAGACGAAGATCAGACCGCGTTCCTGCTTCCACAGCCTGGCCGACGGCTCTCTCACGCCGATCACCGGTGGGCCGAACGCGATGCCGCGTCGCAGAACCGCGCGCAACAGCGTGTCGCCGGTCTTACCCAAGTCGGTCACGCTATCGCGAGGGTTCACTTTACGAATGTGTGCGAAGTGTGGGCACACGCGACCGAGCACATCGGCCTTGGCTTGCGGATGAACATCGCCCGCATACCCAGGAATCGGAATGAGCGCAGACGGTCGTGTATCGTCATCGAACAGAAAGTGATTGTTCGCGAGATCGTCTGCGGCCAGCGTTGGTATGTCGGCAGCCGGCGTCCGCATCACTGGCGCACCACTGGGCCAGCGGCCCACCAGCATGGACGCGAATTTCTCTGGCGACACACCAAGTGCGGCGGCCTGCTCTGTTGCAAATGCCCAGAAGGCGCGCACGTCTTGACGCAAACGGCGACAGACCAGATATGACCCACGAGCCGCCCATGCCGGGAATTTGTTTGAGGCCGGCGCAGGTGGGTAGAGGTTTTCGGTGTGCTGACGTTGCTCGCCCAGAAGGAATTCGCCTGGCCAGATCAGCGGCTGTCCCGGCCTCGCAAAAAGCTTGGCACGCTCGTCAGTCGGATCCAAATGGCGTGGCGTGATGAAGTCGGTCGGCGCGGTCGATACGCGCCCTCGGATCCCTGGCTGAGAGACACCGTCCTTGAAACCGAAGTGCTCATGTCCGCGCAACGGTCCGGGGAGCGCTTCTCCCCGCTGTTCGAACAGCAATTTGAGTCCTGCGGCCCGGGCGGTCGTTCGCACTTTCAGCACTACGGCCTTCAGCTCCAGCGGGTCGTCGGCCGCGATGATGATGAGAATGTCGGCCTCCTTGCCTGGTCCGCCGACAACCCAAGAATGTCGATTGCCTGCAATCTTGCGCGAGGTGGGATCGCCGAGGAACGCCGAGCGCTCGGACAGCCCCTGCCTGAAACTCTGATCGCCGAAAGCGTCGGCGTCCTGTTGCGACACCAGTGCGGCGATTGCGCCGCGGGAGAACGCGATGTTGATCCACGTAGCCTTCAGTGGCACGTCCTTGCTGCCAAGCCGATCGCGCAGCGCGCGATACGAGCGAACGAAGGCGAGCGCATCGTCCATTGGCGTGATCTGAGGGGCGATCTCACGCAGCCACCGCTTCGCGTCTTTCTTGCGGCCCAGCGTGAAGAACAGGAAATGCTGGTGGTCCTTTCGGAAGCCAGGGATGATGTTTCCCTGGATCTCATCGCGCGCGGCTTCACCGAAGACCGGTTCTGGATCGGCAGCTCGCGCCGCCTCACCGAAGTTTGCACCGGTCGCGGTGAAGCGAAGCTTTTGTGGCGGCGGTGCCTCCTCCAGCGGGAAGGTCGCCAGAACCCGGTCCACTTGTGACGCTCGCGGGGCCGAGCGCGTCGTCGCTCGTGTCTTAACCGAGCGAGTTTTGACAGTCCGTTTCCGCGCCATACGTCGGTCCTTTCCTCGTGTCGCTCATGATCGGTACAGCCGGCTCACGGACGTGGTGTGCCTGCGATACCAACAATCGTCACGGTGAGGTGTTCCGCGATCTGTCCACCAAACTCGATGAGACGTCCGCCAATACGGATATCGCCAACGACAAAGCCTTCACTCGCTGGGACCTCGTATTCAGCGCGCAACGCAGCGCCTGGCACACCACGAACGATCCGCCAGTAATTGCCGACCGGCTTTCCGTCAGGTTTGGTCCAGCCCGTGTCGTCCCAGCCAGCGATGTACAAGCCAACGGGATCGCGTGCGGTCACCGAGAGGTTCTTGCGCACCAATGTGTTACCGTCCATCGTGACGCGGGGGTCGGCATTGGTGGGTACCTGTGACGTGTCTTGCTGCAATTCGTAGTTGTCACGGTAATGTGCCCCGCTCGTGCCGATCGCCGCACTCCCTCTTGCAAGTCCTAACGCAGCGCCAAGCGTGTTCGCAAGCTGGTCGACCGTAAGATGCACCATGCCTTTCGTCGTGTTCCATAAGTTGTTCTTGTTGTACGCGCCTCCCCGACTTCAGATCCGCCTGAACAATGCTCGAATTGCCAGTCAGCTGCCGGTAGCACCTGGACGACGACGTTGGGTTCGTGCTGGAAGAGTGTTCTCCAGTATTCGGGGACTTCACAGGTGAAGGTGACTTTGGTGATCTTGCCAGCCCGTACTGTCTGCCCGCCACTCGAGATACTCCTCTTGTCTTCTGCGGTCGCCGATCGTGAACTCGTCCGCGAGCCGGAATGCTTCGCGTCAATCGTCACGCTGTTGCTCCACCATGACGCGTCGCGGAAACCCCATCCACACCAACGCTCGCTCCCCGACAAGATCAACGTCCTTGGTCGTCGGGTTGTAGAACTCACCGACGCCCCCCGTTCCGGGCGTGCCTGGCCCGATCAAGCCGTTCACGAAGGTGTGCCATGCGGTATAGAACGTCGACCCGGCAGGGGCGTCACGAAGACCACCTGGCGTGTCGAATTGAGTGAGCGGCATCGCAGTCCTCCAAAATGCAGTGTTGGTCGCAGCGATTGTTCTAGCATCGAAATCAGTGGAGCTGAAGTCTCGTGTGTCAAATCGGTTGAAGAATGAAGTCGTCCAAGACCGTTCGTGTTGGCGTGTTGCCAACACGTTCCAACGCCGCGTGCAGTGTTCGCAGATGTTGGGGCGTGAGTTGAAGAACGTGTTCGTCTGGCTGATACGTGGTCCCAGCGGGATATGCAACTCCCGGTCGGCTGGTCATCTCGACATGAGCGCCAAGAAGATAGCGCATCGGATGATCGGCCGAGAATCGAACCAGCCGTTTGATGCTGCGTCGATATGCCGCCCAGTCGGAAACATAAAGATAGCCTGGATATACAGTGTCGCCACTCAGCAAGATCGTTGTTCGTGCGTCGTAGAACGCAAGGTGTGTGGGTTCGTGTCCCGGAATCGCAAGAACGGTCAAGCGCCGGTCGCCAAGATCGAGCTCCACCTGTTGATCGGGCCACCGCGTGAAGCCGAAGGAGTCCTGAACGTCCCGAAGGCTCGGCGGGACGACGGTCGTCCTCGGCTGGCCAGCGAACTGCCCGTCGCCATGGGCGTGATCGCCGTGCGCGTGAGAGTGAGCCACGACGAGCTCGATCGCGTCGTATTGATGTCGCTCCTGATAACCGCCGACAATCTCTTGCACGATTTCTCGCAACGGCAGATCTCGGCCGGGTCCAGGATCGGCGCCGCTGTCCACCAGAAGAGCCTTGGCCTTGCCCAATAGCAGATACAGAAACGGCGCTTCGTAGTTGTGACACTTGTTCTGTCGAAGGATGTAAGTGTCCTCGGCGAAGGCGTGCACCTGGAGCGCGGGGTCGGCCTGGGTTCCGCAGTTCGCCGAGCCATGGTTCCACCGGGCGGGTAGTGTGTCGTTCACGGCTGTCGTCGCACTCGCTCTCGCCATATCCTCTCACGTGTCGGTCTATGCGTGCCCGATGCCCCTATCCGGTTAGACGGACATCGCCTGCCCCGTAATGTCCCAGATGTGGGCCGAGCGGATGCGCCCGGCTGGCGCCGGTTGTCACGCCGCTCGCTCGTAGTAATTCAGCAAGCCACCGAGCCGCGGACGCCGACGAATCCGGCCGGCGCGTCGCCTCGGCGCGTCCCCATCGATAAGCCGATTCTCGAGTCCTTGGTGATTCCGCTCGCGATGGTAGTGATCGACGAATTCCTTGAGGGCCCGTCGAAAGTGGCGCTCGCCGAGCGGCACCATTCGATCGAGGCACTCGTGTTTGATCGACCGTACGAACCGTTCGGCGTAGGCGTTCGCATTGGGCGCCTGAAACGGCGTCTGCACGACGTGCACCCCGGCATCGCCCAGCAGCCGTCGCACATCCCGGCTCCATTTCCGATCACGATCACAGATCAGCACGCGATGGTCGCCCAACAGGCCGTCGGTTCCGGTCAGCGTGCGACCGACTTGGCGCATGAAGAGATCATTGGGATGCGGCGTGGACCCCACAATCTGGACACGCCGTGATGCGAGGTCGATCACGAACACGGTGTAGAACGTCACCAACCCCCGCCACGTCCAGACCTCCGTCGTGAAGAAATCGGCCCCGGCGATCGCTCCCCAGTGCGCGCGAAGAAACGTCTGCCACGACGTCGGGCGCGCCGGCACCGGCGACACGCCGTGCGCTTTGAGAATCCGGGCGATCGTCGAGCGGCCCACGCGATGCCCGACATTCTTGAGAGCGCCTTGGATCCGCGTGTAGCCCCAGGTGGGATTCTCTTCCGCCATCCGAACGACCAAGCGGCGAATCTCGGCGAGGACACCGTGACGGCCGGAGCGCTTGTTCGGGTACGTCCACTTCCGCACGATGAGCTGCCGATGCCACCGTAAAATCGTGTCTGGTGTCACGATGGTGGCGATCTGACGCAAGACCTGCCGTCCCAGCCGATGCCCCCGGACCGCCAGCCGTCGCCGATCGGCATCGGTGAACTGCAGCCGCTGCTGACCCAGCTGCCGTCGAAGGACCCGATTCTCTTCCATCAAATACGCGAGGGCCTGCCGCTCCTGACGATCCAACCAGCCGGTTAGGACGGCGAGCACCATCTGGAGAGCCGACGCGTCGATCACGGCCGGAGTCTATATCACGGGCCACAAGTCCTGCCGTCTCCGTCGATCCAGTCATGGGACATTACGGGCGGTCAGCTGTCCCCGTTGCGTTACTTGACGGGTCGGAAGACTGCCCACGTCGCGCTGGAGATCAGGACCCCGGTCGGTCCGTTCGTCTGGTTCATGAACACGTCGAGCCGGTAGCATGCACCCGTCGCGAGGCCCAGCGCGCGGGTATCCAGGTTATAGATCCAGAAGTCGCTGCTCCAGCGGAACAGGTTGCTTCCCCCATTCGCGTTGCCAGCGTCGGCGTACCGGTGACGAGATCGCTGGCTGCGCCGGCCGCGCAGCTGGCCGGCCGCAGGCCCATGATCACCGTCCCGGACTGGATTGCCGTCCCGTTCTTGAAGAGCTGCACCTTGACGGGAATCACGCGGCCATTCTTCCCGTCGTTGATGATGAAACCGCCGGCGGTCGACTGATCGATCGGCCGGAGATAGAGGATCGATACGTGTTCTGCGTACTGCCCCTGATGGTCATCGCGCTGGTGACGGTGACAGGAGTCGGAAGGCTCGCCGCGTTGGTCAACTCATACTGCCGATCGCTTATCGGGTCCGTGGATACTGGCGTGGAGAACGCGTAAGCAATGGAGCCGTTCGGTCGACGAACTTCGACACGCCGGAGATCAGCTGAGCCCTTGTCTTGGCCACACCATCCACCGTCACGATCGTGTGCGGGCCTGTGCTCTCGTTGATACCGGTCTGCTCGAACGTGACCAGGTACTGCGCCACGTAGTTCGCCGTCACCGACTTCGGTGCGGTCATGGTCACACCAACCGGAACGACCCCGGTGGGTGAAGGCACCACATCACCCGTCCAGTTGTCGAACCGCCACCGTTTGGCTGTCCCATCAGGCACTGGCGTCTGGGCTGTCAGGGTCAGCGCCGTGCCGGTGTCGTAGAAGGTCCCGTTCACGCCACCGGTGATGCTGGTCGTTCCACCGGTACCCAGCCGTGATGGCCAATGTCAATTGCCACTGAAGCACGTAGTTTGCGGTCACCGACTTCGGCGCATTCATGGCTACTGACACAGGGTTGGCCGAACTCGGTGACGAGGTGACACCGCCAGTCCAGTTGTCGAAGCGCCACTGCTTGCCTGCGCCGTCAGCGACCGGCGTTGCGGCCGTGAGTGACACCACGGTGCCGGCGTCATAGAACGCGCCATCGGTGCCGCCGGTGATGCTGGCTGAGACTCCGCCAGGCACACTCGCCGTGATCGCCACCGTCAGCTGCCACTGCAGGACGTAGTTCGCGGTAATCGAGCGGACCTGATCCATCGTTACGGACAGCGGATTGCTCGTGTCGCCCGGGGTCACGTCGCCGCTCCAGTTGTCGAACCTCCACTGCTTGCCGGCGCCATCGGCCACCGGCGTCGTCGCCGCCAGAGTCAGAACCGTCCCCTCGTCGTAGAACGTGCCAGTCGTGGCGCCGCCGATGTTCGTCAGTGCGTTCGGCACGCCTGGAGTGATTGCGAGCGTGAGCAGGTACTGTGCTTTGTAGTTGCCGGTAATCGTGTTTGCACCGCCGACCACGTAGCCGGTCGCTGGGCCGGTGACCGAATCCAGCCGGTACTTCTTCCCGGTGTCGCTGCTGGTCACGAGATTTGTGTAGCTGTAGGCGACCGTCGCCCCGGCGTCCACGAACGTGGTGAAGAGCAGGTCCGTAAACTCCTTCGGCGTTCCGTCAACTGTGACGACCGTCCCGGTGGCATCGGTGTCGAGACCGGACTGAGTGAAGGTTTGGGCCCACTGCACGATGTAGTTGCCGGTGATCGTGCTTGCGGCTGTGACGTTCGTGCCCGACGCGAGGCCGGTCACGGACGTCCTTCGATACCGTTTCGCGGACGCTGGCTCGGTATTCACGACGGCTTCGTAGCTGTAGGTCACTGCACTTCCGTCATCGAACCATTCCGTCAACGGCAGGCTCCCTGCGGGCGCGATTGTGGTTCCGATCGTCACTATCTTGTTTGCACCGGTGTCCGAATCCAAGCCGATCTGCGCGAAGGTAACCCCCCACTGGGTCACGTAATTGCCGCTGATCGTGCCAGGCCCTGTGACGTTCGCATTTGATGCAATGCCGGTTATCGACGTCCTCCTGTAGCGTTTCGGGGACGGGGGGTTCGTGCTCACGGTGGTTGCGTAGGCATATACCACCGGACTGCCCTGGTCGAACCACTGCGAGAATGGCAGGTCACCCCGGGCCTTTGTCGTCGAGCCCCCGATCGTGAGCACAGCGTTGCTTCCCGTATCGTCGGCAATTCCTGTCTGTGCGAACGTGATTTTACTGCGTCTTGTAGTTGGCGTCAATGGACCGCGCCTGGTCCATGGTCACCGACACCGGATTGTTCGTGTTGGGGGAAGAAGAAACATCCCCCGTCCAGTTGACGAATTGCCAGCGCTGTCCGACACCGTCAGCGATTTCTGTGGTCGCCGAAAGGCTCAGGACGGTGCCGCTGTCGTAGAAGGTTGCAGTGGCGCCTCCACCGATATGCGACAGGCCGTCGGGCACGCCTGCGGTAACCGCGAGCGTCAGCTGCCACTGCGCCACATAGTTCCCCGTGATGACGTTCGCAGCCGTCACGGTGTAGCCCGTTGCCGGGCCGGTCACGGAACTGCGTCGATACCGCTTGCCGGCTACGCTGCTCGTGACCGGGTCTGTGAAGGAGTAGCTCACGGCAGCGCCGTCGTCGACGAACTTGGAGTAGCTCGGTTCGCCGGCAAGTTTCGCGTCGCCATCGACGGTGACGACCGTCCCGGTCGCGTCAACGTCCAGCCCTGTCTGCGCGAACGTCTGAAGGTACTGAGCCTTGTAGGTTGCCGTGACCGTCGAGTCTGCGGTGACCGTGAACGGACCGCCGGACTGACCGCTCTGGCCCGCTGCGCTGCCGGTCGCGGACGTCGAGAGCCATCGATACTGTTTGTCCGCGGTGCTGGCCAGGGTCGCGAGGAACGAATACGACACGTCCGTTCCGGAAGCGATGCCGCTGAAAGTTTTGGGCAGCTCGCTCTTCAACACGGAGACAGCGGAATTGGCTCCGACGGTGACGGACAGCACCGGCGTCGCACCCGAGACGTCAGACAGAGTCGAGTCGGCGGTCGCGTCAAAAGTCACGGCAGGACGTCGTCGTGACAGCCACGGTCGGCTGACCGCCCGTGGGTTGCGTCGGAGACTGCGGAAACGAACCGCCGGAACAATTGATGTTCCCGAAAGCCTCCACGTTGAATGTGAACGGGGACCCGGTCGAGCTCGTCGGCGCGGTGGCGTCGAAACTGATGGTCAGTTGCTGGCCGGCGCCCGGCAGCCTCTGTGCGCTGCTGGTCGTGCGCGCAGTGATGACGTTTCCCGCTCGAGAAATGGTCCATCCGCTCAACCCCTGTGGCATACTCACGGTCGGTGTTCCCGACGCCGTGAATTGCGACGGCACGGTGAGAACGACGCACGCCATCGCATCATTGCTGTTACTAGTGTCGTCTGTTGTTCGTAACTGTCAGTTCGAACAGCGTGTTGGAAGACGCAGCCACCGACGTCGGACTGATTGACAAGGCCCACGCCTGGCCGTCAGTAAATGTGATTTGCGCCTGGAACGCAGCACCGCGTGCTGTCAGAAAAAACCTGACACCCAGGTGATGATCCTCGACCAGGAAGAGGGCCGCGTTTTCGATCCGGCCCGAGCTGTCGGCGGTGATGCTGAACGTGCGTCCTGCGTGCTCCGCAGGCAGCTCGCGCAAGCCGAGGGTCACGGTTTCGTTCGGCAGCCAGCCAGTTCCCGACACATAGACGGTCATTCCCGGCGAGTAATCGTCTCGATCGGTTCTTATCGTCGCAAACGCGTACACGTCCGAGCTCGCAAGGCCGTCACCACCCGCCACGAGGAGGCGACCGTCAGCCGCGAGCGGCGACCCCGTCGCACTCGTGCGCGCAGTCGCCATACTGCCTGTTGCGCGGAAGTCGCCCACCCACGGTACGTAGAGTTCGGCCGAGGCCGTGGCACCCGCCGGAGTGACGCCGCCGACGATGAGCACCGAGTTGTTGTTCGGGAGAAGAAATGCCTGATGATCGCGCCGTGCAACGGACGCGCTCGCGCCGAGCGACACAGTTCCGGTGACGGGATTGAAGAGTTCAACCGAGGAAAGATCATCCACGCCGTCGTTTCCACCGACGAACAGCACACGGCCGTCGACGAGCGTCGTGGCGGACAGACCGGCCCGCGCGACGTTCAGAGTCGCAATGGGCGTGATCGATTCCGTCGTGGGATCATAGACATCGATCGACGAGAGCACAGTCGAAGAACCGAAGCCGCCGGCGATGATCACGCGTCCGTCCGCGAGGCGCGCCGCCGCATGGCCCTTTCTCGGCGCAGCCATCGTGCCCACGACGCTGAACCGGTTCGTCAACGGATCGAACACCTCGACGCTCGATACTGATCCAAGCTCGTTCTCGCCACCGGCGACCAATACGCGCCCGTCGTCAAGCAGCGTCGCTGTGTGGCCCCACCGCGCGTCCGTCAGAAATTCCGTGTCCGTCCACGTACCGTCCGCCAGGCGCTCCGCAGTGGCAATGGCTCCGTCGCCATTTCTGCCGCCGACGACCAAGACGCTTCCGTCCGAAAGCACTACCGACGCGTGGGCCGCGCGGGGAACGCGCATCGCGGCAACGGCTGAGAAGTCGCCTGTCGGTCCGAACACGTCGGCCGTGGCTACGCTGCCCTCTGAGCCGCTGCCTCCGTCACCAGGACAGCGCCATCGGAAAGCAGGACCGACGCCGCACCGCTGCGCGGCTCGCTCAGAGAACCTGCAGTTCGCCACTGGCCGGTATCGCTGACCGGGATGGTGCCGAGCAGCAGTCCGTATGAGGATGCTGCGAGAACGATGGCGATAAACGCCGTGCGATAACGAGCCATGAAGACACACCCTCAGTTACAAATCGATTTCCGTTTTGATGAACCGGAGACTCAGGGGACGACAGGGCAAAGCGCACGCCAGACGGAAGTGACGGCCGCCCGCTCGAAAAAGCTCGAAAAAATCGTGGGACGCGTGAAGCGATCGGCCGCTCGCCGGGATCACATGGCCAGTGCCTGTGTCGCGCAGAGACGCTGGAGTTTCGTCCCCCGCAAAATAAATGTCTGCGTTTTGGCAGACAGACAGAATTGTTAGCGGTGTGGCCGCGCCCTGATTGCGGGAGTCCCAGGGGATCGTAAGGGGTGGAGCATTAACCCGGCTCTTACCAGAACTCAGGCGGAGCTTTGGCACGACGGATACGAGCGCGCGAGTGAGTTCAAGCCCGTTTGCAACCATCCTGGTAGAGTTCCGAGCGGAGTTGCCTCCAGAAAACGCACGATTCGACGGTCCGCCGCGACTACCGAAACTCGTAACCGGAGGGTCGGAAAACATGGTTGACGTTTGGGCAGGGTTACGTCAGACCGTACCCACTAGCTAGTACGAGTCGGAAGCCCTGGCCGACCAAATAGTCGAACGTCTCCTGGTAGTTCGCCGAACTCATCCCGTGTCGCGCCACCCAGGCCGGCCCGCCTGGCCGCTGCTCCCAAATCGCGGCATAGAAATACTGTCCCCCCACGCCGTAGCCGCTGACGTGTACGAGGCGGAAACCCTGGCTGACCAGCGCGTCGAAGGTCTGCTGGTAATTTGCCGACGTCATCCCGTGCCGGGCCACCCAGGCCGGCCCGCTCGGCCGTTGCTCCCAAATCGCGGCATAGAAATCCTGGTTCCCGACGGCGTAGCCGCTGACATGTATGAGGCGGAAGCCCTGGCCGACCAGCGTGTCGAAGGTCTGCTGGTAGTTTGCCGAACTCATCCCGTGCCGCGCCACCCAGGCCGGCCCGCTTGGCCGCTGCTCCCAAATCGCGGCATAGAAATCCTGTCCCCCCACGCCGTAGCCGCTGACGTGTACGAGGCGGAAGCCTTGGCCGACCAGATCGTCGAACGTCTGCTGGTAATTTGCCGATGTCATCCCGTGCCGGGCCACCCCAAGCCGGTCCCCCCGGCCGCTGCTCCCACATCGCGGCATAGAACTCCTGTCCGCCCACACCGTAGCCGCTGACGTGTACGAGGCGGAATCCCTGGCCGACCAGATTGTCGAAGGCCTGCTGGTAGTTCGACGAACTCATCCCATGCCGCGCCACCCAATTCGGCCCGGGCTGCTGATCCCAAATCGCGGCATAGAAATCCTGCCCCACCGCGATGTCGAGCGGGCTCCAGATTGCGGTCGAAGATCGAGAAGCGCGTCTGAAAGGTCGCGGCGCGGCCACTGCCGCCCGCGATGATTCGGGCCAGCGCCTGACGCCATTGGACTAGGTTGTTGCCGTAGATCGCGTCCACCCGCGCTTTATCCAGGCTGTGAATCAAGCCCCAATGAGGAATGCCGCCCCGCTGCGCGACGAGGCCCTGAAGGCGATTGTAGAAGTCGGCTTGGCCCATCAGCCCGCGCACCGAGAGGAACTCAGAGTGGGCGGTGCGCGCGAACTGCTGCATGCCGATGAGGGCGTCCGCTCCCGCGTGATACGCAGCGAAATGCCGAAACCCATCGGCATGTTGGTGTTGTAGAACTCGTCCGTCAGCGCGAACACGTCGTTCATGAAGTCGAACAGGCCGTTCTGCCCTGCCGTCACGGGAAAGGCGAACTCGAACCCGTCAACGTTGCGCATGCATGCTGGATCTGGCGAGCGGGGCACGCCGGCAAGCGCCATCTGGCTGGTCATGAGACGAAAGCCATCGTTGACCACCGGTGGGCTCCCCGGTGGGTCGGCTGGTCGCTGTTGCACCGTGAACGTCACGACGAGGTCACGTACGAACTGCTTCAGGCCCAAGGCGGTGGCCATGTTGCAAACGCGGGTGATCTTGTCGGCGATGGTCTGCCCTCCTCCAAGCGCGCCGAGGATCGCTGTCTGAAGGGCGGTGAGCGCCGTCGTTGCCGCCGTGATCGCGACCGTCACCGCTGCAGAGAACATCAGCGCCCCGACGATTGGGATGGCAAGCATCCAGGAGACGCTCGCAATGGCCGTAGCGGTCGCGCTCGCGATCAGCAGCGTGACCAACGCGGAAAGCCGAAGCAGGACGGCGTCGATACTGGTGATCTCGCACAGCATGCCGAAGGGATCGAACGACGGTGCGGCCTGGTTCGGAAGGCTTCCGGTATTGTTCCGGGTCGTCACCACGCAGTCGTGGTCGCCGTTTGCGTCCGCGTACGGATTGATGACGAACTCCTTAAAGCGATCGGAGGTGTTGCCGCCACCGGCGGTCATGACGTTCGTTCGAATCCAGGCCGCCTCAGTGCTCCATTTGGAACCGACCCGGGTCTGCGCCAGCCGAAACGCAGGGACCGCTTCCAGGACCACGCTGTAGATCACACCCATGCGGCCAAGCGACACCAAGGCCGCCCGGAACAACTGATCGTCGTGGGCAAACCGGATGTCACTGCACAAGCGACCAGCGTCGCGAGCCATAGTCAGAGCGCCGGGATCGGTGATCCAGTTGGGCTCGGCGCGCTTAATCCACCATTCCTGTCCTCCGGGGCCCACGAGGTGTATCGCCTTCACGTGGTCGGCGATCGGTGGCAGGTTGATATCGGCGCCATGCGTGCCCGTGGACATCGCACCGGCGAGCGATTGACCGTTCGCCCCGCCGAGCGTCGGCATCGCGAGCTTGGGTGTGAGGCCGTCGAGGAGGAAGTTGAGCTCGTAGATCGTGATGCCGGCTTCGACGTGCACAAAGCGCCGGCTCGGGGTCGCTCCGGCGGTGGGTCGCAGCGCACCCTGGAGCGCGAACGGGATCACGTTGTCGGTTGCTGTGGGATCTCCACCGGTCAGGTTGGCAGCTAGCGAACTGATGTCAATTGCATGGGTCACCGACTCGTCGACGGCGGCGTCGGTATATGACCACGCGCTACCGGCTGCTTTGGCAGAGCCTCCGACGCGCTCGACCTCTCGAATTGCAGCGGCGAGCTGCCGGACGTTCACCGGCCTGTAGCGGGTCGGCACGGAGATCTGACGCGTCCGAGCCCAATTCAGGAAGAGCCAAGGCACGTCTTGCGTACGAACGTACGTCACCAGCGCAGGGCATGGAGAGCCTCCGGGTTCAGGTCAGAAGGGTAGCGGCCAGCGTACAGGCGGATGAGCGCCGCTGTCTGCAGCAGATTCTCCTCAGGCGTTTGGGGAACAGCAAGTAAAATATTGCGGGCGCCGATCGCGGGCGTTACGAGGCCCCGCCGCGAACACGTCGGCGCAACTCTGCGAACAGCGTTGGGAGGCCCGGCAAGCCACGGCCCTGCTACACTGCTCTCCACTCGCCTGGCATCCACACGGAACGCGTATGAGCACACAGATTCGCTATCGCTGGAGAAAGGGAGAAACGCTGCGGTATCGCCTGATGAACCAGGGGACGACTGCGATCACCGGCGGCCCTCGCGAGATGTCAGTCAAGGACGTCGAGCAGACCATCAGCGAGGTCTTCCGAATTGTGGTCGAGGATGTTGACGACGGCGGCATGACCACTCTTCTTCAGTTCATCGACTCCGTAAGGATAGAGATGGGCTCTTCGCTGGGCACGGTCACGTACGACAGCGCTGATACGAACGCAACCCCCGCGAACTCGATGATGGCGGGCATCTTTTCGACCATGATTGGCGAGCCACTCAGGCTCGGGCTGTCACCCACAGGCGCGGTCCAGAAAATAGAGGGGTTCGGCCGCCTCTTAGAAAGGGTGTCCCAGAATGTCCCGGGGGAGGCAGCTGGCATGGCCGTGCTGAATGCGTTGAAGGAGACATTCAGCGACGACTCGTGGCGCAGCATGTTCGGGCAAACGTTTAGCCAGTTTCCGGATCGCCCCTGGAGACGGAGAAACATGGAACACCCAAATCGACGTTCGTCTCCCGATGATGGGCCGCCTTTCCACATCGCTCGCGTCAACATTGACAGCCATCGAAGGCAACGCAGGACGTCAAGTCGCCAGAATCGTCACCCGCCTGAGGAACGAGCTGAATCCAACAGTGCCTGCGCCCGAGGACTCAGGCGTATCCGGGATGCAAATGGGCGAAAGCACCAGGGGAAGGTGAGATCCTGTTCGACGTTACACGGGGGAGACTGCTACGGTCGACGACTCGCACCACGATGCAGCTGACGATGTCTGGCATTGGGCCCGACGGCACCACGATAAAGATGAAGCCGAACGTCAAGAACACCATCACAATGGAGTTGGTTCGGTCCTAGAGAAACGCGCCGAGAGATCCACCAGTGTTCGTTCTGGAGCAGCCGATGCACGCGACGGATCGTCCGGGACGCGAAGATGACTGGGAATTGCTTCGGTGAGGGCAGGCGGGTAGCTTTACCGGAAATTACGTCAGGCCGGCCCACAAGGACAGCGGATTGCTCGAGCTGGTTTCCGGGACCAGCGCTACCTGCCCTTCGAAGGGGCCGGAGCGATCCAGCGAATGGGTTCTGGAGCTGTTCACCGATGCGCCGTCCAACAACGAGAACATGGCGGAGCCCGATTTCGGCAAGTCGCTGCGCCAGTTCGACTACGAGACGATTGCCGACGCCGTGGTGCACATCAAGCACACGGCGCGGGAGGATGTCGGCACCTTCAAGAACCTGGCGATCGCCAACCTGCGGCGGTCCTGCAGCGTGGCCGCAACCACCCGGTCTGTGCGCGCGTTCAACCTGCGGAACGAGTTCCCCACCCAGTGGCACCGTTTTCTGAACCCGGCCAACGGCGGTGGGAACGTGCTGGAGCTGGACATGGCGCCGGGCCTATTCCCGTCGCGGGATGAGGGTAAACCCCTGGCCATTGATACGATGTGGTTGCTCGCGCGCTGCAAGGACCGAACGCTGCGGTACGAGGTGGTGATGCCGATTCCGGGTCAGTCACCCCCGGACCCCGCCGACGATCTCACCATTCCGCTCGCCGCGTTAAACCAGTATGGCGGCCTGCATTTCAGCCAGACGGATGTAAGCGGGCTGGGCATCCAGGTCCGGCCGGCCGCCACTCCGGTCAAATGGCGCCTGACCATGGGTCGCAACGGGGGAATCTGAAGGAAGAGGTGGAAGACGTGATTGTCGTGCTGGCGTATCACTGGGGGTGATCTTGGCGGACATTACCCAGGTCGTCATTCACCTCGTCCATGGCACATTTGCCCCCAAAGCGTCGTGGACACTGCCGGGCTCGGATTTTCAGTGCAAATTGAAACGCCGCTTGCCCGACGTGGACGTCCAGTTTGAGGCGCCCCAGTGGGGTGGCCAGAACCGGCACTCGACGCGGCTGAAGGGTGCTAGGAAGCTCGGCAAGGAAATTGGCGAGCACGCAACTCGGGGGATTCCCCAGGTGCTGATCGGCCACAGCCACGGGGGGAACGTCTGTGTACTGGCCTGCCGAGATCTGGACGACAGCCTCGCCGGGGCCGTGAGCGGCGCGGTCTGCGTGTCGACGCCATTCGTGGTTACCCGGGATGGCAGCGCCACGTCGTGCTCACGGCGTTGGCGTATACCTGGCTCCAACACGAACGACGACGCGGGCTGCGGCGCCGCCCCACGTTGCCGGTCGTGCGCGCGGTGATCCAAGAGATTCTCACGGCGCATTTCATCATCACCACCCCCGGCTATATCGAACGCATGCTGAAACTCAGGGAAATTCAGCTGCGAATCTGACACAGTAGTCCTAGCGAGGTTTTCACTTGTACTCAGCACCGCGACATGGTTACTCCAGACGTCGAGGAGGTGCCGATGGCCGCAGCGTCCTCGATGGATTTGCGCACGCGCGTGCTGAAGGATGCGGACGCCGGACTGACATCGAAGGAGCTCGCCGCGCGCTATCGTGGCTGCCCCTGCGGGATGTGCGCCAGTACGTCTTTCTCGATGAGTGCGGCGTGACCACCGATCTGTTACGCCGCTATGGCCGGAGCCCGCGCGGCACCCGGCTCCGCGATCACACGCCCTGTAGTCACTGGCAGACGCACACCGTCATCGCCGCCCTCCGGCTCGACGGCCTGAGAGCGCCGGCCGTGTTCGACGACCCCATCGATAGTCCGAGTTTTCTCGCGTACGTCGAACAAATCCTCGCGCCGACCTTGCGCCCCGGTGACGTGGTCGTCCTCGATAACCTCGCGGTGCACAAACAACCGGAGGTCCGCCGCGCGATCGACGCGGTGGGCGCCACGGCTCCGACAGTCCCGATTTCAATCCGATCGAACTCGCGTTCGCCAAACTCAAAGCCTTCCTGCGAGCCGCGCGACCGCGCAGCTTCGATCAGGTCGTCGCGCTGATCCCGGTGGCACTCGACCTGTTCACGCCGATGGAATGTCGCAATTACGTGCGCCACGAAGTGGCGACTTTCATCACAGCTTCAACAGCAGCGGATAGAGCGTGCGCTCGGGTGCTTACGGCTGACGGCTGCCGGCGGCGCCGACGCGCTGGCGGAGATTCAGGCTGCTCAGCAGGCGATGCAGATAATTCGGGTGGATGCCGAGCAGCTGTGCGGCGGCCGTATGGCTGTGGCCGGCGCGTTCGAAGGCTCGCACGATGAGGTCGCATTTCGTCTGCTTCAATGTCAGATGATAGTCCAGCACCGCCGACCCGGCGGACGCGCAGCCGAGTCCTGCAGGCAGATCTTCCTGAACGATCTGCTGGTGGCTGCCAAGGGCGAGCGCCTGCTCGACGACGTTTTCCAGCTCGCGCACGTTGCCGGGCCAGTCGTGCTTCGCGAGGCGCGCCAGAGCGTCGGGCGCGAACCCGGTCACGCGCCGCCCGCACCGCGGCGCATGCTTCCGCACGAAGTACTCCGCCAGTGCCGGGACGTCCTCGATCCGCTCGCGCAGCGGGGGCAGCGACAGCACGACGACGTTGAGGCGGTAGAAAGATCCTGCCGGAACGTTCCGGCCTTGACCGCCGCATCGAGATCCCGGTTCGTCGCGGCGACAAGCCGGAAATCGGCTCGGATCGACCGCGTACCGCCGACACGATCGAACTCACGTTCCTGCAGCGCACGAAGCAGTTTGACTTGCAACGCAAGGGGCAGCTCGCCAACTTCGTCGAGAAAGAGCGTGCCCCCGTCGGCGAGTTCGAGCTTTCCTTTCTTGAGCCCGACTGCCCCCGTGAACGCCCCCTTCTCGTGACCGAAGAGCTCGGATCTCGAGCAGCGATCTCGGTGATCGCCGCGCCATTGATCGCGATGAACGGGCGATTCGTGCGCGGACTATTGCGGTGGATCGCACGCGCGACCAGTTCCTTACCGGTCCCGCTCTCGCCGCGCAGCAGGATCGTGGCCTCGCCCCGCGCGACGCGTCCGATTCGATCGAAGAGCGCGCGCATCGGCGGGCTGCGCCCCACCATGTTGTGCTCGATGTTGATTTCCCCCTGCAGCAGCTCGTTCGTTTCCTGAAGGCGTCTTGCCTCGCGGTCCTGCTCGCGGGCGACCGCCGCGAGCGCCGCCAGCACGAGCAGAAGCCGGACGTGCCGGGCGTCGAGTCTCACCCCCGGCGGCGTTTCTCCCCAAAGGGCCCCGGTGGCCCGGCCGAAGGCGATCATCGGAAGGACAATCGCGTCGCGGCCATCGGTGTTCATCACGGCCGCGACTTGCTCTTTGACAACGCGCTCGACCAGGCGCGGATCGATCGTCATGGCTCCCGCACACGGCGCCGCGCTCCACGCCGACCGGACACCGGCGGGTCCATCAGCATCGCCCGTGAGGACAACGCGCTCGAGCGGCGCCGCTTCGAGCACGAGCCCGGCAAATGCGGCGTCGAGCGCCGCGAGGCCGCGAACGGCGCTGAGGGCGGCGCTCAGGCGCAGCAGCGTTTCCAGATCGCGCTCTTCGGACGTCGAGCTGTGGTCCGCGCAGCAGAGCACGCAGTCGTCGAATCCGACTTCCTGCGTCGGCCGCAGCTCGCGTGACACGTCGAGATGAACCGGGCATGCCGCAAGCGCGGGCGCTGACGGCGTGTCCGCGCTTCGAACCACGAAGAGCGTGTCGCCGATCCGAAGCTCGTCGTGTATCTCGAGCGCGCGCGTCGTGAGGGGGAGCCCGTTGATGAAGAGGGGAGCTTTCTTGTCGAGCGCTTGGAGGACGAAGCCGCCTTCGGCCGATGCGCGAACACGGCACCATGGCTCGCGAGCGTCGAGTCCGGCGTGCACGCCGCCAAGCGTCAGGCCATCCGCCAGGGGAATCGTCGTGCCCGCGGCCGGCCCGTTTTTCGCGACGAGTCGCATGGCAACGCTGGACTGTAGCAGCTTGCTCCAACCAGGACAACGAGGAAAAGCGGGCGATATCCGGTAAAGCTCGACGGTGCAGCCGTCGCCGCGCGCAGACTTACAGCGTGCAGGGCGCGGCCCGAAGACCGCGCCCTGCCGAGTGGCGTCACTAAAACGGCTTTACGTCAAAATCCCTTGGAGGAGCCGCCTTGCGGTCCAGAACGGTGACGATCCCTCCGTTCGTGGCGCGCAGGCTCGCGAACTCCCTGCGGGCGTTGTCGTACACCAGCGCGTAGTTGAACCCGCGAGACCTGTCCTTGAAGTCAGGCACGGCTGCCCGGGCTAGCTTCACCTTCTCCCAGTGTGCTCCACCGTTTCGATCGGAATCGAACACGACGATCAGATCGGGGCTGTGCTGGCCGGCGCCCTCGTATTCGAAGTAGACCGTGTAAGTCCGGCCCGGAGGAATGCGAGTGAGCCTCCAGTCGATCTGCACTTTTCCAGAGTTCCACACCCACGTCCGATAGAACGACATGTCTCCGGCAGTGTTGTTTGTAATGTGAGCGACTGGACTTGATCCGGTTTGGTGGACATCTTCTGAAAGGCAGATACGATGTCCACAATGGCAGATGCAAAGAGCCGGCGGCCTCGCCGGCGGTTCACGGATGAATTCAAGCAGCAGGCCGTTCGCTTAGTGCTCGAGGAAGGCAAGAGTGTGACGGCGGTGGCGCGGGAGCTGGACCTGGTGGCCTCGGCGCTGGGGCAATGGGTCAAGCACGCGCAGGCGGATCGCACCAAGGGCCGCACCGGCCTGACGACCGCCGAGCGCGAGGAGTTGGTGCGGCTTCGGAAGGCCCTGCGGATCGCCGAAGAAGAGCGAGACATCCTAAAAAAAGCAACGGCGTTCTTCGCGAAGCAGAGCCGATGAGATTTGCCTTCATCGCGGCGAAGAAGGCCGAGCACCGTGTCACCATCCTCTGCCGCTGTATGCGGGTGACCCGCAGCGGGTTCTACGCGTGGGCGCGACGCGGGCTGTCGGCGCGCGCGCAGCGCGATCTGGTGTTGCGCACGAAACTGCGCGCGTTCCATGCCGCCAGTGGCGATCGCTACGGGCGGCCCCGCCTGTGGAAGGACCTGCGGAGGACGGCGAAGCCGTCAGCGAAAAGCGCGTGCGGCGCCTGATGCGGGACGAGCACATCCAGGGCCGCATCCCGAAGCGGTTCAAACAGACGACCAACAGCGATCACACCGATCCGATCGCCGCCAATGTGCTCGCGCGGGACTTCACGGCGGCGGCGCCGAATCAACGCTGGGTCAGCGACACGACCGAGTTCGTGATCGGCGAGAGCGCCGAAGCTGTATCTCGCCGCGATTCTCGACCTCTATTCGCGGTTCGTCGTCGGGTGGGCGGTCAGCGCCGTGAACGATCGCCGGCTCACGCTGAAGGCCCTCGAGATGGCGGTCCAGCGGCGCTGTCCGGATCCGGGCCTCTTGCATCACTCCGATCGCGGCTGCACCTACACGTGCGAGGACTACCAGACGTATCTCGCGGCCCGCGGGATTACGTGCAGCATGAGTCGGCGCGGCGACTGCTATGACAATGCCGTCATCGAGAGCTTCTTCGCCACCGTGAAGAAGGAGGAGGCCGAGCGGTTTCCGAGCTACAGTGACGCGAAGATGGCGTTGTTCGATTACATCGAAGTGTTCTATAACCAGCGCCGCCGCCATTCGACGCTCGGCCAGATCAGTCCGGCCGCCTTCGAACGGCAGGCGCGCGGCGTAGGGCATGGACGCTGCCATCCCTGTGGACGCCAAGAACGCGCCCACAGGGATTTGGAAAACCGCACAGAACGCGGTTTCCCACAGCGCCCACACCCATCATCCTTGTATATGAAGAAGAACGAAGGCCGCAGAGACCGACGCTAACCAACCTGTCCACCGATTCGGATCAGGTCCAGACTGCATACCGCGCATCCTGACGCCGAGCGACCGCGGTGTTGGGCAGCATGGCTCCAAGCATTGCAGCGGCGGCGAACGCCATCACGTATTTCTTCATATTTCCCCACTTTCCAGGCAGTGACTTCGAACCCGTCCGTCCCTCCGTCGCGGAGGACCCACTTCCCGCAACGTCGCAATCTAGCGAATCGAATCGGCAACCGGCATCGACGCAAGCGGCGTGCCCCACACCTGTCGCGGCCCCCAGGCATGGCGCAACGCCTGTCAACTGGTTGATGGATATGGATATGGATGCAGCACGTTCGGTGGCGAATCGACCGAGGTTCGACGCGCCAACTCTATCCGGTCGGGTAGTTGATTATCCGATCGGATAGGAGGCACAACTGCGACGCCGCTACGCTGGTGGCGAGGGAACTGCTCGACGTTTCAACGACATCATTCAGCAGGCCATGTTGTGGTGACGGTGCATCTGGCAGCGTTGCCCGGAGTCGAGTCGTAACTGCCGTGCAGTCGTACTCGTTACGATTATCCCGTCAGTTACGTTCGACGTGAATCGCGGCGACTGTTTTCTTTACTTCAGAGTACGCAGAGTCGATTCCAGGTGCTCCCGGAGAGGGCTCGGTGTACGCATTATTGGGGGAGGCAGCGGCGGCCGTGCGGCTTGGGCTCCGCTCTCTATCCCGAGCGCTATAGGTGAAGACCACATGATTTGAGAACAGCGCGTTTGGCGCCAAGCCTCCGTGACATTCTGATGGTGCATTAGCCCAGTGAGTGTCGCAAATGTAGTTGCCGGACGCGACCAGAGCATCGCATGAACTGGTCGATTGGTCGGGCCGGTATCCCTTGATTGAGGGCACGCTTCCTCACTTCCTTTTCGGGCGGCCCTTGAACCTGTGCGCAGAAAGTTGCGAGTTGAGTTCGTTGCGCAAGAGTCCATCTCGAGGGAAGATGTCCGGTGTTCCAGAGAGAATCGAGCACAAGGAGTGAGCATGAGTCTTCGCGTCAAGTCTGGGACGGACGATTTCACCGCCGTCTTCAGGTCACACGCCAACTATGTCAGTGCGGATAGATAGTTTCGGCCGCTGACACGCCGAAGCTACCGCCGGTGATTTCGACCGATCGGGAGGGACCGGCTGAAGAAGGATGGCGGCGAATTCCGCCAGCTCGGGTGCGTGTGGGTGCCGCCGGCGCCATTGATGCAGGCCTGCGCGGATGCCGGCAGATTGGTCCGCCTGGCGGTGACACCCCGAAAGACGATGCGGACGGTCGCAGTCGTACCGGTCGGTGACGTCGGCAGCGTGTCATTCTCGCAAGCGGCGAACGCCACGACGATCGCAATCACGCCGATCCGTACTTTCCGAGAATCCAGCAGAGGGTCTGAGCCGCAACCTTCTAGAAGTCGAACCGGGTCTGGATACCGAATGCTCGGGGCTGATTGGTCAGGAAGCCGATACGGGCCCTGGTCCCCCGCTCCCGATCGAGCGACAGCAGCGCAACCTCGTCAGTCAGGTTGTTGACGAAGAACGCGACGTCCCATCCGCTTCGCCGAACACCTGCGCGCAGGTTGAGCAGGTTGTATGAGGGCAGCTCGGGGTCATACGTGAACGTGGAGGCAGTCAGAGGCGCGCCAATCGTGTTGTCGCCGAACGACAGCAGGTCGAGCGTGCCGAGATCCTCGTCGCCGACCTGGGTGAAACGCGAGCCCATATACTGGTACGTACCGGTGACGTATCCAAGCATTCCCGGCCTCACATCCCATTGATACGTCGCTCCCAGGGCAAGCTGAAACTTCGGCACGGTCGGCAGGCGTCGTCCCTCTTCGATGCCCGCCACGACGGTGACCACTCCATCAGCGTCGGTTGATGTGAGCGTCGACCGCAGCTCGGCATCGGTGAAGGTCGCCGAGACGGCGAAATCGAAGTGGCGGTTCGGCGCTGCCTCGAATTCGACTTCGAACCCGGCAGTCCGCGAGTCCGGCACGTTGAAGACGACGCGCGAGGAGCACGACCCGGCGGTGACGGTCGCCTGCAGGTTGTTGATGTCCATGTAGAACACGGCTGCGCCGACCACGCCCTTGCCGCCGAGCACTCGTGACTTGACGTCGACCTCGTAGTTCCAGACCGACTCGTCCGCCCAGGTCTCCCGCCCGCCAAATGTGACGAGATCCGCTGGTGTGCACAACGGCACGTTGAGCGGGTCGTTGATCCCGCCGAGCCGAAACCCCTTCGAGACCTGCGCGTCCAGGTTGGCGTTGTCCGACAGCTTGTAAGTCGCGATCACGCGAGGCGCCACGCCGTTGGCATCAGTGGACCCCGGCTGCGACACGAGTTGCCGTGCCTGTGTTGTCCTGCGCGAAGATGCCGTCAAAAATCTGTTCTTTGTCTTCGCTGAAATGGTAGTAGCGCAGTCCGCCCGTCACGCTGAATCGCGGCGTGAACGAGAACGTCCCCTCGCCGAAGAGCGCGAACTGATTAGTGCTGTAGCTCAGATCGGAAAAGAACAACGTGTCCTTCGGAGCGCGGAGCCCCGTGGTCGGGATGCCGGTCAGCTCCTCGAACCCGAGCACAGGGAGGTCCTGGCCGTAGTCGCGGGCCGTGTGGCTGTAGAACGCGCCCGCCACCCACGGGAACCGGGCCTTGCCGCCCGCCACGCGCACCTCCTGGGTCCACACGTCCGCGGTCGTCGCGTCGTTCAACGGCGCGTCGAGCGTGTAGACGTTCTCCGGCAAGCCGATGGTGCCGCCGGTGATGCTGGACGTCAGCGCGCCCGCGTCTCGAACGACCAGGATGTCACGGTACAAATACGACGTGACGGACGTGAGGGCGAAATTGCGCATCTGGTAGTTGACGTTGGCGTCGACGACGACGAAATCGTCGGTGAAGTCCTCTTGGAGCTGCGTGAACTGCCGGCGCTCACCGAGCGTCACCGCCGGCCGCGTCGTCGTATATGGATTGGCGAGGATGTTGAACTCGTCAAACCGGTTCCAGCCGTCCATCTTCACGCGCTGGTAGACGATCCGCGGCGTGATGGTCAGGTTGGCGGTTGGAGCGATTCTCGCGCTGGCGCGGAAGCCGCTTCGGAATCCGTCGTTCACGTCCTCCTGATCGCTGAGATCCGGCTGAACGGCATCGATATACCCGGCGACGCGGTCGTAATAGCCGAGGACCCGCAGGGCCGCCTTGTCGCCGAGCGGAAAATTGCCGCCCACCTTGGCGTCGCCGCCGGGGCTCCCGCCAACGGCGTTGAAGTTGAGCTCTGCGAACCCTTTCGTGACCGCGAGCTCGGGCTGGTTGGTGATGTAGCGAACGGTTCCCGTCAATGATCCGGAGCCGAACAGCGTGCCCTGAGGTCCACGCAGCACCTCGACGCGATTCGTGTCGAACAGATCGAGATCGGGCGTGAAGAGCGAGAGGGACACCACCGACTCGTCCAGATAGACGCCGACCTGCTCCTTCACACCGGGCTGGTCGCGCACGATCTGGCCGGCGGACACGCCGCGGATGGCGACCTGGCTCTGGCCCGGTCCGAGGTTCTGCACCGTCAACCCGCCAACGTTCGCCGCGACGTCCTCAATCGTCTGGACGCCGCGCATGCGCAGCCTCTCCTCGGTGAGTGCGGCGACGGAGAAGGGCACCTCGAGCAGTGTCTGCTCGCGTTTCGTGGCGGTGACCGTGATCTCCTCGGACAGCTGCGTCTCGAGCGAGAACTCGAGCTGCTTCGACGAGCCGGGCTGCACGTCGACCTGCTGGGTCATCCGCTGAAAACCCTGTATCGACACCGCCACGGTATAGGAACCTGGCGGCACGGACTGCGAGTAGCTTCCGGTTGCATCGGTGATGACGGTCCTTGATTCCTTCGTCGCCTGATTCGTGATGACGACGGTGGCCCCTGGGAGCACGCCGCCCGTTGCGTCACGTACGACGCCGCTGATCTGTCCGTTCGACTGGGCTGATGCGAGCGCGGGTGAGATGAGGGCGACAACTGCGACCGCGATGAGGAGCGACCGTCGAATCATGCCTGGCCTCCCTTGACTAATTCATACCTCGGATCCGGGGGTTGTCAAGAGCTGGTGACGCTCCTGCAGCAGCCGACTGAGCCGCTGCAGAGTCAAAGCGGGGCGATCTCCGGTCCTGGCGATGGTGTTGGCGGTGAAATTGTTGTGGTGACTACTAAACTCATTCCGTCAACTCAAGTCAGCGCGACTCGGACGGTGATGCGCACGAACCGCACGAGGGTTTCAGGTTTCTGACGACGGCGTTGGCTCAGCTCCGCATGGAGGATTGTGCTGACGCGGAACTGCTATTCGGAGTTTGAAGCGCCTAGGTCCAGAAGTCGTCCATCACATCATCCATCGTGGCCGATCGTGATCGCCTGATTGTCACCAAGGCGGCATACCTGCCCCTGGATACGCCAGCCGTAAGTTGGCGACGTCGTCATGGTTGTACGACCCGAACACGGCGGAGAAAGCGTTTGTCAAACGCGTGACGGTTTGCGGTCGTGATCGCTCGCGTCGCGCGGCTGGGCATTCTCGCAGCCTGTGCAAATTCCGGCAAATTCACCCGCTGAAGGGTGATCTGCCACTGACCATGCTATTCTGAACTTGCCCCCGGTTCGCTCTCTCCCCGCTCCCATCCGAAACCGCGTTGAACCACTTGAAACGGATAGCAGTTCGTATCGCCCAGTGGGCTGGCATCGACGACGTGGCTTGCCTGGGGGCACGGGCGCGTGGGGCGTCGCCAGTGGTGTCGTCTACTTGGCATCCCCCCTTCCGTCACATGTCTCTGTCGGAACAATTTCGGCGAGCTTGGATGAGCGGGGTCGATGCTGACTTATGCACCGGCTTGGCCCTCTAGTAGAACCAATGTCCCGGTAACCTCTTACCTTGTGAAGGAGCAGACGGATGGTCCCAGAGTTGCCACCTCAGTCGTACACGCGAACGCGACCCAGCCGACGTGAACACGTGCGGACGGTCCTCCTCCTGCTGCTGCTCCCGACGATCTTCTGTGTGGTCGTCTGGCCGTCGCTACCGGTATCCACACAATCTCATGTGCTCAGGGCCGTCGGCCGTACGATGTCCGCTGCTCCTCGAGCCAAGTCGCAACGGACAGCCAAATCGACGCCCGGCGTCTCGCGGTCATCGACGCCCAATTAGCCACCCTGCCCCAGCCGCGGGCCGATGACGGTCTCGTGCGGTTCGACACGACGGCGGGGACCGTCTGGGCACCCTCGACATCACCGCGGGAGTTTATCGCCGCTGTGCGTCCGCCGCGGGTGCGCTGGGACATCGAGGCGCTGAACCCGGTTCGCGCCGGAGACATCGTGCTGGATGCCGGGGGCCATCTCGGAGAATCGACGCTGCGTGCGCTGGAGCTGGGCGCCGCGCGCGTCGTGACCTTCGAGCAGGTTCGTCGGCGGTGAGCTCGGCTTCCCAGCTCGCCCGGAGGCCGCCGGGGCCGACCACGACCCATCGCGTGCGCCCGCCGCTGGCCGGCGTGACGGAGACGCGGTAGCCGGGAAGCAGGCGGGGGAGAGACTCGAGATCCCGCCACGCGCCGTAGGCTTCGTCCGGCGAGGGCTGCACGGTGACGGTGCGCTCGACGTGGAGGCCGCGACCCCCGGCGAGCGTCGGCATGTCCGGCCGGCGCTTCGCGCGGTGCGCCGGCCGCGGCCGGGACCAGGCCCATGCCGCGCCGACGCCGAGGAGCACGACGAGGAGCGTCGCGCTCCGGCCGGGACCCTGGCGGGTGATCCGCCCGGAGCTGTCAGGCGCCGCGGGGGGGATCGTCCGGTCGCGGCCGTACGGGACGTTCGAGGTTGGGTCCAGGGTCATTGCCGGTACTCCCTTCGTAGGTCTTCGCTCAGCCGGGCCCGCTCCGCCGCCTCGAGCTGCGCGACGGCCGCCACGTTCCGCGCCAGCAGCGGCGCGGGCGCGCCGTGGCCGTTCAGCAATTCGCCGTTCGTCGATTCCATTCGAGAATGCGGCAGGCGCAGGCCGCTGCGGGAGCCGGCCTGCGCCTGGATTGTGATCTACCTGCGCGCGGCGCGCGGGAGGCGCGTCAGCGCACCCCGAGTTTCTCGCGCGTCTGGTCGTCCAGCCGGCCGCTCTCGGTCAGCTTCTGGTCCTTCTGGAACGCCTTGAGCGCCGCCATGGTCTTCGGGCCCATGACCCCGTCGATCGGACCCGGGTCCATGCCCTTGCCCTGGAGCGCCTTCTGGACGCTCTTCACCTGCTCGGCGTCGGCGCCGCCGTTCATGCCCTCCGCTTCGAGGTCCCGCCGTGCTGCCCGCGCCTGAGGACGGCTGCTGCTGCCGCTGCCCGGCGAGGTGGTCCCCGACTGCCCCAGTCGGGGCCGGCTTCGCCTTGGTCGTCCCGGAACCCGTGCCGGGGGTCGGTGTGGACGTGCTCGGCTGCGTCGCCGACGGCGCGGGCGGGGTTTTCGGCGTGCCGCCGCCGGAGCCCGTTGCCGGGGCGGTGCCCGTGCCCGTGCTGCCCCCGCTGCTCTGGGCGAGCGCCGGCGCGACCATCGCGGCGACGATCGCGAATGTGGCCAGGATGCTGATGACTCGGGATGCCATTGGGATGTTCCTCCTGGGAGCTACTCGCTCCCTCCTGATTGACCTGATTGACGCACTTCTCGGTCGAACCCCGGAAGGATCGCCTTGATGAACGCGTTCTGGATGAGCTTGACGATCGCCTGGAACGTGCTGGTCTTCGGGTTGTCGAGCCGCCCAGAGATGTCCACCTCGGTGGCGACTTCCTTCCGGGGGACGTTCTTCATGACCTTGGCGACGCCAGTGATGACCTTCTCGTAGAGCTTCTTCATGGCGCCCTTGTCGCGGTCCTGCGCCGGATCGTAGGCCTGCATATCCTTGAAGATTGGCTTCACCCAGCCGCGGATCTGGGCGTTCTTCACCGCGAGCTCCGAGTAGAACGAGAACACCCCGGCCACGACGTCGAAGTTGCCGTGGGCCCGCAGCATGTCGTTCATCGTCCGGAGGTCCGTGTTCTCGATCGCCACCTTCATGTCGAAGTCCGGGCCGTCCACCTCCGGCCGGAAGTGGGCCGTCACCTTCGTCGGGCCGCTCCCCATGAAGCGGCCGTCGACCGTCGCCGTCATCTGGCCCTGGGTGCGCTGGTTGGTGAAGTTCTCGAGCCGCAGGCGCGCGATGTCGACGAAGGCGCGATAGTTGGGGTTCGTGCGCTTGTTGAAGAAGCCGACCCGGCTGTCGACGAGATCGACGCGCCCCGCGCGGAGGAGCAGATCAGGAGCGTTGTTGACTTCCTTGGCCGCCTCGACCGTCTTGCGCGCGGCCTTCTCGGGGATCTTCTCGGCCGCCGCCTGCGGAGTCTGCACGTACTCGATCTTCATCCCGCTGACCGTCGCCTCCTTCAGATCGGCGATCCGGATGGTGGGGCCGTACTCGAAGGCGCCCGCCGCGGAGAGGATCCCGCCCTGGATCGCGACGCTGCCGCGATTCAGCACCGGCTTGAAGTAGTCGAGGGCGACGTTCTCGAGCTTCACGTCGCCCTGGATGCCCGGGATCGGCACCGCCAGGAAGTCGGCGTGCCCATCGAGAGTCACGCGCCCGTCCTTGAACACCACGGCGTCGAGGTGGAGATCCGAGGGATACGTCCGGTCCTTCGACCGGATGTTTCGGATGTTCTCGGCTTTGAGGTTGATCCGGCTGACCTCGAGCGGCTCGAAGGGTCCCCCGTCGACGTAGGTCACGCGGCCGTCCGTCACGCGGACCTCGTTGATCTTCAGGGGATAGATCGCCTCGAACGCTTCCTGCCAGCCGTGGTCCTTGACCGGTGTCGGATCCTTCGCCTCGGCCGTGAGCTGCTGGAGGTTCACGTAGATGGCGGGCTCCGCCAGCGCGAAGTTGGCGACCAGCCGGCCCCGGAGAAGCGCCTTCCACTCGACGCTCGCGTCCAGCCGCGGCGCCTGGAACACGGGCGGGTCCGGATGGGCCTCCTGGAGGAACTTCAGATCGTAGAGGGTCAGCGAGAGCCCGATCGGATGGAAGCTGAGCTTGCCGATCTCCGCGGTGTACCCCTTCAGCTGCTGGTTCATCTGGCGGACGATGACCCGCCGGAGCGGCTCGTCGATGAAGAACGAGCCGACCACGGCCAACGCCACGACCACCAGGACGGCGATGCCTGTGTAGCGAAGCCAGCGGCGGCCATGTGGACGGCTGTGAGACGCCATTGGAAGTCTTGCCCTATCCTGGCGAGTGCAAGGGACCTGCCGAAACGCCGACCCTTGTGCCGGTGGGGGAATCACCGGAGGTAGCGGGTCTTTGCAACGACAGAAAGGCGAAGCGGCGTCATCCTGGCGGCAAACGGCGCCGCTGTGGCGTCATCGGTGGCACAACCCTCGCACCCGGGAGCGGAGGATGGGAGCGTCCGACACACCAGCGCTGCGGCATCGTCGGAACGTCGCAGCGGCGGGCGTTGAGCGGCGCGAACCATCTCGCCGTGGACGCCGCCGACCGGCGGCCGCCGCCGCGGCCAGGGCGCGAGCCGAGCCTCGGCCACAACGACGCGAGACGTGGACCCTCGCCGTCGACATCGGCGGGACGGGGATCAAGGCCTCGGTGCTCGACGAGCGCGGGTCGCTGCTCGCGGCCAAGGTCCGGATCGACACGCCGGTCGGTGAGCCTCCGCGAACGCTGCTTCGGGCTCTCGCTCGTCTCGCCAGGACGCTCCCGCGGTTCGACCGCGTGTCCGTTGGATTTCCCGGGGCCATGGCCGACGGGCGCGTCCTGACCGCTGCGAATCTCTACCATCGGGACTGGATCGGATTCGACCTGGGGACCGCGGTCGAAGACCTGTTCCGCAAGCCCGTCCGCGTGGCGAACGACGTGGCCCTCCAGGGCCTGGCCGCCATACGGCGTCAGGGCTACGAGCTCGTCATGACGCTCGGGACCGGCGTCGGAAGCGCCCTGTACCTGAATGGCCTGCTGGTGCCCCAGTTCTCGCTGAGCCGCTACGAGGCGCGTCCCCACATGACCTTCGACGCCCTGCTGAACGATCTCGCGCTGAAGGAGCGCGGGGTGAAGAGGTGGAACAAGCGCCTGAAGGAGGCGATCGGGACGCTGCGCTGGACGGTGCACCACGACCACCTCTACATCGGCGGCGGTAACGCCAACAAGATCCGCTTCGATCTCGGCTCTCGCGTGACGATCATCTCCAACGAGGCGGGCATCCGCGGGGGCATCGCGCTCTGGCAGAGCCAGCACGCGCCGCCCCCTCCTAGTCGTCGATAGCGCCCCGCGCACGCCGTCGGACCCTGCGCTCGCCGCGGGCGGCGAGCCGCCGCGGCCACCAGATCACCACATCGAGTCGTCTCGCGAACGCCACCCGCGCCGGCTCGGGAGGCAGCTCGAACCCGGACGCGGTGGAGATGGTGTTCCAGAGGATCTTCGCCTCGACGGGCTGGAGGGGCCACGGCGCGTGGTGGATATCGGTCCGATAAAGCCGGCCCACGCGGTCGACCGCGTACAGGCAGTAGCGCTCGGTGAGCCAGTGATCGAGCGAGCCGGGCTCCGCCGGCAGCGGCGAGATCTGGGGCACGGGCCGGTAGAGGGCCTGGAACTCCGCGGGACGCTCCGGGCCGGTCCGGTGACTGCGATAGTCGATCGCGCCGTTCGACGCGGTCGTCACGTGCATCGCCGCGAGGAAGTACGGCAGGTGAAACGCCGCCCGGGCGCCCATCACCGCAGCCGTGCGGGCGGCATCCAGGCTGAAGAAGAAGACGCCCGGCTTCCGGGCCCGCGTCACGTACGTCCGGAAGTTCAGCTCGGGGAAGGAAGAGATCCAGGGGAGCGCGGGGAACCCGCGGGGGCGGAGGCCCTCCAGACGGAACGGCGTGATCGAGACCCACGCCGCGTCCTCGTGACGGTCGAGCGTCAGGCCCTCGGGAATGCGCGGCCGAAGTCGCTCGGGGTCGACGGGCCAGTGGGCGAACAGGAGGTCGCGCCACCGCTGCGCCATGACCCAGGGGCGCGGGGGAAGCGGCCAGGGCCGGTGGGCGCGAAAGTCCATCGGCTTCCGGGCGATGTCCGCGGAGGCAGTATCCGCGCAGGTAGACGGCCGCTCACGGGATCTCAATGCACCGGTCCTCGGAGGAACAGTCTCGGCGTGCAAGAAGCACCGCACGTGCCTCGAGACCGACAGGCGACGCGGAGTTGCCAAGTGTCCTGGCCCTCGACGCGCTGGCTCAATGGCGGCTTTCCCGCCGAGTTCGCCCGGCCTTCAGATCCGGGCCACGCTGTCGTCAGGGTGTCAGCGTGGCGTTGTGAATCGTCGATTTGAGCTGCGTAGTGCCTTCGAATGCCCGCTAGCCGGCCGGGGGGACACTACCCTCGGAGAGCGGTGCGGCGGGCATTCGCCCCTTGATTCGCCGTAGCTCGGCCCTGATTGCTCGGTGGTGGCACAGCATTTGCCCCGTTTGGTGGCGTTTCCCTTGGCAATTACCCAATGAGCATGCCGGTCATCCCGAAAGTGCCCGCCCATTTCCGTCGATGGATGGACCGAGGAAGCTGTCGCATGCTCGACGGGTTCGCCGCTTCGGGAGCACCACATCCACCAGCGCGCCGGTGGCGCGCGTCGGCGCCGAAACGAGGCTCACGCCTTGAGTTCGCGCAGACGGCGCGACCACCGGCGCTTCCGACACTCCGATCCACGAAGGAGAGGGTTCCATGAAGGACGAAGAAGTCCGTGAGCTGCTGTACCAGGCGCTCGAGACCGAGCTTGGCGGCGTGCAGGTCTACAAGACGGCCCTCCGCTGCGCCGTGAACGACGACCTCAAGAAGGAATGGGAGGAGTACCTCGAGCAGACGCAGAACCACGTGCGCATCGTCGAGCACGTCTTCACGCGGCTCGAGCTCGATCCCGAGGCAGAGACGCCCGGACGCCTGGTGGTCCGGCACATCGGCAACTCCCTCGTGAAGGCGATGGAGATGGCCCTCGACGCCGGCAAGCCGGAGGCGGCGCAGGTCGTGGCGGCCGAGTGCGTCGTGCTCGCCGAGACCAAGGACCACCTGAACTGGGAGCTGATCGGCGAGCTCGCGAAGAAGGCGAAAGGCGAGAAGGGCGCGGCGCTCAAGGAAGCCCACAAGGAGGTCGAGGAGGAAGAGGACGAGCACCTCTACCACACCACCGGCTGGACCCGGGAGCTGTGGATCGAGGCGCTGGGCATGCCGGCCGTCCTGCCGCCGCCGGAGGAGGAGAAGGAAGTGAAGACGGCCATCGGCGCGGCGCGGGCGAAGCGCGCCCGCAAGGACATGCTGTAGGCCGGCCATGGCTCAGAAGAGGACTAGGAAGGTGCTGGCCAAGAGGTAGCGACATGCATGACGGGGTCGCGTCGGCTTCGGAGGTGGCGGACGGTCGCGGCCCATCGCCCGCCACCTCCGCTGGGGAGCGAGTGAGGAGGTTCGCGTTCGGGTTCGCGAACCTGCCGTTCGGCTGGTGGGACTTGCTCAGCCCGGACCGTCAAGGAGTTCGTGGCGGACAACGGCCTCGGGCTCGCCGCGCAGCTCGCCTACTACTTCTTCTTCTCGCTCTTCCCCGCGGTCCTGGTCGGGCTCGCCTTCGCGAGCTTCTTCCCGCTCGAGCACTTCGTCGACCGGATGGTCGCCACGCTCGGCGGCGTCGTCCCCGGCGACATCATCGGGATCGTGCAAGACCAGGTGCGCAAGATCTCGGAGGGCAACAACGGCGGACTTCTGACCTTCGGCGTCCTCGCCGCGCTCTGGAGCAGCTCGGCGGCGGTCATGGGGCTGATCGACGCGCTCAACCACGCCTACGACATCGAGGAGGGGCGCCCCTGGTGGAAGGTGAGGCTCCTGTCGCTGGGGTTGACCCTCGGGCTGGCGGCCTTCATCCTGATCGCGTTCGCGCTCGTCCTCGTCGGGCCGACGGCCGCCGAGTACATCGCCCGGGTGACCGGCCTCGGGCCGGTCTTCGCCTGGACCTGGAAGATCCTCCAGTGGCCCGTCGTTCTGGCCCTCGTCTCGATCGGGGCCGGCCTCGTCTACTACTTCGCGCCCGATGCCGAGCAGGAATGGGTCTGGGTGACGCCGGGCGCCATCCTCGCGGCGATCATCTGGCTGGCCGCCTCGCTCGGGTTCAAGTTCTACGTAGCGAACTTCGCGACCTACACCGAGACCTACGGCGCGATCGGCGGCGTGATGGTCCTGCTCCTGTGGTTCTACCTGTCCGGGGTGGTCTTCCTGCTGGGCGCGGAGCTGAACGCCGAGATCGAGCACGCGGCGCCGTACGGGAAGGCGGTCGGCGAGAAGGTGCCGGGCGCGAAGCGCGCAATCGGCGCGCTCGCCTATCGGCGATACCTGACCCGGCCGCCTCCGGCTCCGAGCCCGACGCCGGCCCTCCTGCCCCCGGCGCCGCCGGCGCCCGCGCCGGGCCTCTTCCGGCGGGTCCTGATCGCGGCCGTCGCAGCGGTCGTCGTCTTCCGGGGTCATGCCCGCTGAAGTGACGGCCACGCGGTGAAATTGACGATCCTCCCGGCCTCGGCTTAGTGTAGAGGAAGAGACGTGAGGGGAAGGCTTTGAACACGGAGCCTGACTGTCCCGTGCCGCCGGACCAGCACCTTGCCGAGCTCGCGGCCATGCAAACACGTCTCGAGGCCATCGATCGCCTCACGCGGACGACGGCCCAAGCCGACACGCTCGAGGATATCTACGATGCCGCGCTCGACGCCGTTGCGGCGGCGCTCGCGGCATCGCGTTCATCCATTCTGCTCTTCGATCCGGACGGAGTGATTCGCTTCAAGGCATGGCGGGGCCTCTCTGACGCCTACCGCGGCGCGACCGAGGGACATACCCCGTGGTCGGCCGACGCGATCCGGGCCGAGCCGATCTTCATCGCCGATGCGCAGGTGGACGAGAGCCTCGGACCCTTGCGCTCGACGATCCTCGCCGAGGGCATCCGCGGGCTCGCCTTCTTCCCACTGCTCCAGCCGGGCCGGTGTCTGGGCAAGTTCATGGCCTATTTCGACGCGCCGCGGCGCTTGGCGGACACGGAGATCATGCTGGGCCGGATCATCGCCGGGCACGTTGCGTTCGCGGTCGAGCGCAAGCGGATGGATGAGACGCAGGGACGCCTCGCGGCCATCGTCGAGTCGTCCAACGACGCGATCATCAGCAAGGATCTCGATGGCATCATGCAGACGTGGAATCCCGGGGCGGCTCGCTTGTTCGGCTACAGTCCAGCCGAGACGATCGGCCGGCCCGTCACCATGCTGATTCCGCCCGAATCCGTCCAGGAGGAGGCGGAGATTCTCGACCGCATCCGTCGCGGACAGCGCATCGAGCACTATGAGACCGTCCGGATCGACAAGACGGGCCGTCGCCTGGACATCTCGCTGGCGATCTCTCCCGTGCGCGATGCGCGGGGCCGGATCGTCGGCGCGTCGAAGATCGCCCGGGACATCACCGACCAGAAGCAGGCGCAAAAGGCCTACGAGCAGCTGTTGGCTCGAGAGCGGGAGGCGCGGGCCGAGGCCGAGACGGCGAACCGCACCAAGGACGACTTCCTCGCTACCCTGTCGCACGAGCTCCGGACGCCCCTGAACTCCATCCTGGGCTGGGCGCAGGTGCTCGGGGGAGCCCAGAACGATCCCGCCATCGTGAGCCGCGCGCTGGAGACGATCATCCGGAACGCCAAGCAGCAGGCGCACTTGATCGATGACCTGCTCGATCTGTCCCGGATCCTCGGCGGCCGGATGCGGCTCAACATGCAATCGGTCGATGTAGCCGCGAGCGTCTCGACTGCGGTCGAGTCGATTCGTCCTGCCGCGATAGAGAAGGAGCTCGAGCTCCGGACGGACTTCGAGGCGGGCGCGGGCCCCGTTCGTGGCGATCCGGAGCGGCTGCAGCAGGTGTTCTGGAATCTGCTCACGAACGCGGTGAAGTTCTCGCCGCGGCAGGGCCGCATCGATGTCCGCGTCCAGCGGCTGCGATCCCGGGTGACGGTGAGCATTCGCGACACCGGCATCGGGATTCGCCGCGAGATGCTGCCGGTGATCTTCGAGCGCTTTCGCCAGGCCGACAGCTCCGTGACGCGTGCGCATGGCGGACTGGGACTCGGTTTGGCGATCGTCCGGGAGCTCGTCGACATGCACGGCGGCCAGGTGGAAGCGAGCAGCCCCGGCGAAGGCAAGGGGTCCACCTTCAGCGTGAGGCTGCCGGTCGCGCCGCTATGGCAAGCGCCGGGACGGGGGCGAGCCGATCCGGCCATGGCGATGGCGCGGTGCGACGGCGTCCGAGCCCTCGTCGTGGACGACGAACCGGATGGACGGGAGCTCCTGAAACTGTACCTGGAGCAATGCGGGGGCGAGGTGGTCGCCGTCGAGTCCGCGGCCCAGGCATTGGACGTCATCGGGCGACTGCGACCGGACGTGCTGGTGAGCGACATCGCGATGCCGGTCATGGATGGATACGAGCTGATCCGGCGCGTGCGGGCCCTGCCGGGCGGGCACGACATTCCGGCGATCGCGCTCACTGCCCATGCGAATGCGGAGGCGCGCACTGAGGCTTTGCGGGCGGGCTACGACATCTATCTGACGAAGCCCGTCGATGGGGGGGAGCTCAGTGCCGTGGTGAGCCGACTGGGCCGGCGCCCGAAGGGCGGGTAGTGGGCCCACCGCGCCGACTCCAGGGCCCCACTTCCGGGGCTTGGCGGGCAGGCTCCTGCGTCGGCATCAGGCTAGCCCGACGTCGTCCCGCGGCATGCTCGCATCGTCCATGAAGAAGGCCACCAGCCGCGACTCGACGGGATCCGGGAAAGGAAAGAAGCCGGGCCGCCGGGCCTCGTCCGCCGCCAAGCTCCCGGACATGAGCGCGTACGGCCGGCTCGCCGAGTACAACCGGAAGCGCCACTTCGACGTCACACCCGAGCCCCAGGGGACCGCGCGGGCGCGGCAGGCGGGGCGGCCCCTCGAGTTCGTCGTCCAGAAGCACCGCGCGACCGCGCTCCACTACGACTTCCGGCTGGAGCACCGCGGGGTGATGCTCTCGTGGGCGGTCCCGAAGGGTCCGGCGCCCGACCCCGCCGTGAAGCGGCTCGCGATGGAGACCGAGCCCCACCCGATGGACTACAACCAGTTCGAGGGCGTCATCCCCGAGGGCGCGTACGGCGGCGGGACCGTGATGATCTGGGACAAGGGCGTCTGGGCGCCGATCGCCGGGGACCGGCTCGGGGACGAGACGGACGCCGATCGCCAGCTCGAGAAGGGCGACCTCAAGTTCGTGCTGCTCGGGGAGAAGCTTCAGGGCTCGTGGGTCCTGGTCCGGACGCGCGGCGGCCGGCAGTGGCTCCTCATCAAGCACCGGGACGAGTACGCGAGCACCGAGGACCTCACGGTCACGAAGCCGCGGTCGGTCGTGTCCGGGCGCACGATGACCGAGATCGGTCGCGCCGCCGGCGCGAGCCCGCGCCAGCTCCAGCAGGCCGCGGGCGCCGATCCCGCCACGCCGCCCCCGGCCCCGCGGTCTCGCGGGAAGGCCGCGCCGACCACCCGACGGGGGACGCCGTCTCCTTCACGGCCGCGTCGCGCCGCGGCCGCGGCCGCACGGAGCTGAGCGCGACCTCGCGCCGCGCCGGTCCCGCGACCCGTCGTCGGCGTCCGCCGTCGTCCGCCTCGGACGGCGCGGGACCGACGACCTCCCGCAAGGCGGTCGCCCGGCCACGATTCGGCCCGCCGTCGCTCGCCTTGCCCACGGACACAGACACCGTGGAGATCCGGGCGGGGGAACGCGCCGTCCGGCTCACCAATCTCCGAAAGGTGTTCTGGCCGGAGCTCGGGCTCACGAAGCGCGACCTGCTCCAGTACTACGCCGACGTGGCGCCCGCCCTGCTGCCGCATCTCCGGGACCGCGCGATGGTGATGAAGCGCTACCCGAACGGCGCGGCCCAGCCGTTCTTCTTCATGAAGCGGGTGCCCGAGCCCCACCCGCCGTGGCTCGAGCTGTGCCCGATCGAGCACAGCTCCGGCAGCGTCATCGACTTCCCCGTCGTCCAGGACCTGCTCTCGCTCCTCTGGGTGGTCAACCTCGGGTGCATCGACCTCAACCAGTGGTACGCCCGCTGCGACGACGTCGACCGGCCCGACTACGTCCACTTCGACCTCGATCCCGTGACCGGCGCGACCGCGGTGCCGTTCGACCGCCTGCGCGAGGCCGCGCTCACCGTGCGCGACGCCCTGGCGGGGCTGGACATGCCGGCCCACGTCAAGACCACTGGCTCCCGCGGCTTCCACGTGTACGTGCCGATCGTGCGCGGGCCGACGCAGAAGGACGTCTGGGACTTCGCGAAGCGCGTCGCGCTGGCGCTCGCCGCGGCCCGCCCCACGCTCCTGACCGCCGAGTACCGGATCCCCAAGCGGCCGGCGGGGCGCGTCCTGGTCGACTACAACCAGAACGCCTGGGGGCGGACGCTCGCGTCCGTCTACTCGGTGCGGCCCCACCCGCGCGCGCTCGTGTCGACGCCGGTCACGTGGGACGAGGTCGCGCGGGGCGTCCGGCTCGAGGACCTCCACATCGGCAACGTTCCCGCGCGCGTGCGCCAGCGCGGCGACCTGTGGGCGCCCATGCTCGCCGTCAAGAAGCGGGTGCGCCTCCCGCCCGTGTCCTGATCCGCGAGGGCGCCGCGCTGGGATGATCCGGATCGGCATCTCGGGCTGGCGCTATCCGCCGTGGCGCGGGGTCTGGTATCCCGAGGGCCTGCCCCAGCGGCGCGAGCTCGAGTTCTGCGGACGGCACTTCCCGACCGTGGAGATCAACGGATCCTTCTACTCGCTCCAGCGCCCCGAGCACTACGCGGCGTGGTACCGCGCGACGCCGCCGGGCTTCGTCTTCGCCGTGAAGGGGTCGCGCTACGTCACGCATCTCCTGCGGCTCCGGAACGTCGAGCGGCCCCTCGCCAACTTCTTCGCCTCGGGGGTCCTGGCCCTGCGCGAGAAGCTGGGCCCGTTCCTCTGGCAGCTCCCGCCGACGCTCGCCTACGAGCGGGAGCGCCTCGTGGCGTTCTTCGAGCTCCTCCCGCGGACGACCGGGCAGGCGCTGGCGCTCGCCCGCCGGCGGGACGCGCGCATGACCGGGCGCGCGCGGCTCGCCATCGACGCCGACCGGCCCGTGCTCCACGCGGTCGAGGTGCGGCACCCGAGCTTCGTGAACGACGAGTTCCGCGCGCTGGCGGCGCGGCACCGCGTCGCCGTCGTGGTCGCGGACACCGCGGGGAAGTGGCCCATGATGCTCGACCCCGCCGGGGGCTTCGTGTACGTGCGCCTTCACGGGGACGTCCGGATCTACACGAGCGGCTACTCGGCGCGGGCCCTCGCGGAATGGGCGCGCCGGATCCGGCGCTGGGGGCGGGACGGCCGCGACGTCTATGCGTACTTCGACAACGACGTGAAGGTGAGGGCGCCGTTCGACGCGCTTGCGCTGATGCGCCGGCTCGGTCTCGTCTGGCGGCCGGCCGAGGCCGGGGACGCCGACATGCCGCGGCACGGTCCGGGAGCACGCGTGCCGCGCGGGCGCCTCGGCTACGGCCCGCGTGTCACCGGCGGTCGCGCGTGGGTATCAGCGCGGAGGGGCCGAGCCGCCGGCTCGCGACGCCGGCAGGCCGGCTGACGCGCCGCGCGGCCGGGGTCAGGCCCCGGCCGGCCGGACGGCCTGCCGGAACTCGTCGAGGGACAGCGTGTTCAGGACGTCCCGCGCCGTGAGGAGGCCCCGCCGCGCCATGTCGATCCCGTAGCGGAGGTTCTGGAGCTCCGCGGTGGAGTGCGCGTCCGTCGACACGACGAAGCGCAGGCCGCGGCGGAGCGCCTCGTGCTGCCAGCGCGGCTCCATGTCGAGCCGGTTCGGGTTCCCGTTGACCTCGATCGCGACCCGGGATTCGGCGGCGGCGTCCAGCACCTCCTCCATCCGGCAGGGGATGGGCGGGCGGCGGAGCACGTAGCGCCCGAGGGCGTGGCCCCAGATCTTGAAGCACGGATGGCGCATCGCCTGGACGAGCCGGCGGGTCATCTGCGCCTCGTCCATCCGGTGGCGGTTGTGGATGCTCGCGATGACGACGTCGAGCTGCTCCAGGATCTCGTCGGGGTAGTCGAGGCGCCCGTCGGCGAGGATGTCGCACTCGGTGCCCCGGAGGATCGTCAGGCCCTCGACCCGCTCCTGGGCCTTGGCGATCTCGTCCCACTGGCGCCGGAGACGCTCGACCGTGAGGCCGCCGGCGTACGACGCGGTCGGCGAGTGGTCGGTCAGGGTCATGTAGCGCATGCCCATCGCGCGCGCCGCCTGGGCCATGGCCTCGATCGTGTCGGCGCCGTCGGAGTAGACCGAGTGGCAGTGCACCATGCCCTGGATGTCCGCGGCCTCGACGAGCCCGCCGTTCCCGCAGCGCGCCGCCGCCGTCTCGAGATCGACCGCGTCCTCGCGCACCTCGGGCGGGAGGTACGGAAGGCCGAGGTGCCGGTAGAGGTCCGCCTCGCTCGTGATCGGGAGCCGGCGGCCGCCCTTGGCCCGCGCGAGGCCGGCGCGATCCAGGACGAGACCGAGCTCCCGCGCGCGCTCGGCGAGGCGTGCCCGGTGCCCCTCCGAGCCGGTGAGCGCGTGGAGGAGCGCCGGGAACGCGGCCGGCGCCACCGCCTCGGCCTCGATCAGGACGCCGCTCGCGACGCGGAACGTCACGCGCTCATCGGTCGGCGTGACCGGCTGGAACGCCGGCGGGTACGCCGCCACGTGCGCCAGGGCGCGCTCGGGCGCGTTCGTGCTCACGGCGACGACCAGGCGGTCGACCGTCTCCGTGCGCCGGCGCAGCGCGCCCGCCAGCTCGGCGTGGACGACGTCGGCCCCGGCCCGGACGTGGGCCAGGAGGGCGTCGCCTTCCGCCGTCGCGCGATGGAGGAGCATCGCCTCGCCGCGCGCCTCGCGCGCCTTCAGCGCGGCCAGGAGCTTTTCCTCCGTCTTGGCGCCGAAGCCGGGAACGCTCCGCACGCGCCCGGCCTCGAGGGCCTTGCGGAGCTCCTCGACGGAGGCGATCCCGAGCGCCTGATGGAGCGCGGTGATCCGCGGGACGCTCAGACCCGGGACCTGGCTCAGCTCGAGGACGCCCGGAGGCAGGGCGGCGCGGAGCCGATCGAGCTGCTCGCTCCGTTCCGTCAGGTGGAGCTCGCGTATGGTCGCGGCCAGCGCCGAGCCGATGCCGGGGAGCTCGGTCAGCCGGTTCTCGGCCACGATCGGCGCGAGATCCGCCCCCAGCGCCTCGAGGGCCCGGGCGCCGCGCTCGTACGCGCGGGCCTTGAACGGATTCTCGCCCTGGAGCTCCAGCAGGAGGCCCATCTCGCGCAGGGCGTGGGCGATCGCCAGGCGGTCCATCCTTCGAGAGTACCCCCTCCGCCGAAAGTCAAAGTCGGGGTCAGGCCCCGGGTTTGATCCGAAGAGCCCCGTGTCGAGCGTCGCGGAGCGACCGAGCATCCGCTCGGGGGCGGGCCACGCCGCCTGAGCCGGCGAGTCGCGGTCAGTACCCGCGCGCGCGGTCGAAGACGTTCCGGAGGGGCTGGCCGGCCAGGTAGCGGCGGAGGTTGTCGCTGAAGAGGTCGACCAGCCACTCGTTCTCGTCGAGCGCCGTGCTCATGCTGTGGGGCGTGACGAGGACGTTCGGCAGGTCCCACAGGGGACTCGCATTCGGCAGGGGCTCGGTCGCGAAGACGTCGAGCGCCGCGCCGCCCAGGTGGCCGGACTGGAGGCTCTCGACCAGCGCGGCCTCGTCCACGAGCTGGCCGCGGCCGATGTTGATCAGGACGGCGCCCGGCTTCATCGCGGCGAGCTCGGCCTTCCCGAGAAGGCCGGCCGTCTCGGGAGTGAGCGGCACGATCAGGACGACGTAGTCGCTCTCCCCGAGCAGGGTCCGGAGGCCCGCCGGCGGGTAGACCGCGTCCGCGTCGGGCGATTCCGACGCCGCGCCGGCCGTCCGCCGGACCGCCACGACCCGGAGCCCCGCCGACCGGGCCAGCCGCGCGATGGCTCCCCCCACGTGACCGAGCCCCACGATCCCGAGCGTCTTGCCGGGCAGGGTGTCGAGCGCGAACCGCTCCCAGTGGTGGCGCCGCTGGTCGGCGAGGACGCGCGGCATGCGCTTCGCGAAGTAGAGCATCGCGAACAGGACGAACTCGGCGAGCGGGAGGGCGTGCATCCCCGCCGCGTTGGTCACGACGATGGGACGGTCGCCCAGCCCCATCTGCTCGACGATGTGCACGACGCCCGAGCTCGAGAGCTGGATCCAGCGGAGCCGCGGGGCCTGGCGGGCGAGATCCCGCTCGGTCGCGCGGTCGACGTCGAGCATGACCTCGGCCTCGGCGACGAGCGAGGCCCACTCGGCGGCCTGGGCGGGGGTCCGGGTCATGGGCGCCGTGTGATCGCCCGGATAGCGGGGCCGCCCGATGAGATCGGCCCGGTAGACGACGTCGAGCCGCGGGTCGACGGCGCGGATGCGCTCGATCAGCGGCGGCTCGAGCGCCGACGCGATCAGGACCCGCACCGTCCGCGCCGCCGTCACGGGCGAGACATGGACAAGGCCGGCGACGACCGCCTCACCCGACGGAGACCGGGCCGCGCGCGGGCCGGATCCGCGGCGGGCGGGCGAGCCGCGGGACGTCGCCGTCGAGCGTCGTCCGGTGCATGCGCCGGCGGTGCCGCACCTCGTCGAACTCGGTCGCGCAGTGCTGGGTGCAGCGGTTGTCCCAGAGGACGGCGTCGCCCACGCGCCAGCGATGCCGGTAGACGAAGTCGTCGCGCGTCGCCCACTCCTGGAGATGGCGGATCAGGTCCCGGCCCTCGGCCTCGGGGAGCCCCTCGACCTCGCAGGCCCACCGGCCGATGTAGAGCGCGGTCCAGCCCGAGCGAGGGTGCTCGCGCGCGATCGGATGCCACACGTCGGGGCGCTTGGCCTTCTGCTCGTCGGTGAGCGGCGCCATGTGCGGGTAGTGGACGTGGTGGAGGCGGACCCGGCTGAAGCACGCCCGCCGGCCCTCGATCACCCGGCGGACGTCGTCGGGCAGGGCGGCGAAGGCGGCGTAGGTGTCCGCGAAGAGCGTGTCGCCGCCCTCGGACGGCACCTCGAGCGCGTAGAGAAACGATCCCGCGTTCGGGATCGCCTTGTCCTCGCCGTCGGAGTGCCAGCCCCAGCCCGCGCGCCGGAGCCCCACGGGCTTCCCGTTCTCCTCGACGTTCGAGACCACGAAGACCTCGGGCCACTCCGGCAGGTTGAACTCGAGCGGCTCCATGACGTGGAGCGGCCCGAGGCGCCGGGTGAAGGCCACGTGCTGGGCGGGCGTCATCCGGATATCTCGGAAGAGGAGGATGCTGTGGCGGGTCCACGCGGCCTCGATGGCGGCGACGGTCTCCGCGTCGAGCTCGCGCGCGAGGTCGACGCCGACGACCTCGGCGCCGAAGCTCGGGTGGAGCGGCCGGAGCTCGATCTTCACGACACCACCTTAGAGGATTCCGGCGCGGGGCGGCAACCGCGCCCCGCCGCGCGCTACGCGCGCCCCCGGGCGAGCGCGATCAGACGGCCCAGCACCCGCTTGCCGTCGGCGCGGAGGCCGTTGTGCTCGTACTCGTTCGTGATCCAGGGGCGCAGGCCCCGGATCAGCCGCGCGGTCTCCATCGCGAACTCGCGGTCGACGTAGACGTCGTCGACGTAGATCGTCGCCGCCACGGGGACCTCGTTCTCGCGGAGCCGGTCCGCGTCGTAGAGCCGGGGCCAGGGGTGCTCGGCGAGGAGCTCCGCCGCGGCGCGGTGGGGCCGGAGCCGCCCGTACTCCTCCCACATCCACGGGAAGACCTGCTCCGCCGTGAAGTAGCCGCGCTCCTCGACCTCCGCGGGAAGCGTGCGGGCCGACGACCAGCGGGTGGGGAAGCCGTCGGCGTAGCTCGACTCGTGGAGCGTGGCGTAGATCGGGTTCCGGCCCCAGCGGACGCCGGCCTCGGCGTCGTAGAGGAAGGCCGGCGAGCCGAACGGAAGCTCGATCACGTGGTGGAGGAGCTCCCAGCCCGCGCTGTCGCCGAGCCACATCCCCAGCTGGCGGAACCGGCGCGCGGTGAGCCGCTCGCCCGACGGGAGGCGAACGTCCTCCGCCTCGAGGCGCTTCAGGATCTCGGCGGCCCGGCCGCGGTCGCCCGGGTAGCGCTCGAAGTAGGCGCGGTTCTTCTCGATGAGCCGGACCCCCGTCGCGGCGTACACCTCGTCCGGCGAGCGCCCGACCGGCGAGAGGCCGCCGGTGATGAAGGCCTCGCGTAGACCCTCGGGCGCGATCGACAGATACGTCATCGACGTGAAGCCGCCGAAGCTCTGGCCGAGGACGCTCCACCGATCGGCGCCGAGCTCCCGGCGGATGTGCTCGGCGTCGCGGACGATGGAGTCGGCCCGGAAGTGCGTCAGGTAGCGGGCCTGCTCCTCGGAGGTGCGGCCCGGAAGCTCGGGACCGACCGGTGTCGAGCGTCCCGTCCCGCGCTGATCGAGGAGGAGGACGCGGTAGTCCTCGATGGCCCGCTTCATCCACCCGGACGGCGGGCTCGTCGGCCGGGTGGCCTCGATGCCAGGACCGCCCTGGAGGAAGAGGAGGTACGGGCGCTTCGCGCCGTCCGGGGCCGCGACCTCGCGCGTGAAGACGGTGATCCGCGGCCCGTCCGGGCGCCCGTGGTCCAGCGGGATCGAGTGCTCGCGCTCCGTCAGGACGGCGCCGGGGACGCGGTAGGTCGTGCTCATCTCGTCGAGTCCTCGTGTCGGTTCGGGTGGCGGCCCGAGACACTGGACCGTAGCACGGGAGCAACGCGCCTGCACTCCCCACAGTGCAGGGTGCACAGTCTGGTGTGCACCGCGATGGAACCGGGCGATTTCCCGGGCGTTCGACGTGATCGGGACGCCCGGTCTCGCCGGGGCTGCCCTGTCTACCGTGCAGTCGTCCCGAGCGGCGGCCGGTGGCAGGCGGCGCGACGAAGTGTGCGGCGTAAAAGGACGAACCGGAGATCCTGGCTCACCCGCCCCAATTGGCCTGGATCTCGCTATCGAGGAGCGCGCCGGCGCGTGACGTCGCGCCGGGACGGACAAGCTTCGCCACGTCGCGCGGGGGACGTTGGGCGAGGGAGGTGTCGATGGCGCTCACCGATCATTGCGATCTGTTCGGGGCCTTCCACGAGGACGGGTTCAACCGGATCGTCGACCACATCCGGTTCCAGCGGCCCTCGATGTTCAACTACGCGACCCAGGCGATCGTCGACAATCCGTCGCTCTTGTGCCGGCCCATCGTGGCGCACCCGCGGCTCAACCAGCACGGCAATCCCCTGATCACGATCATCGATCCCTTGGCGCTGCCGGGGAGCAACTTCGCCCTGAACTTCTCGGTCCAGCTGGTGGACGTGAAGATCGACTTCCATCCCGGGAACGCGGTGACGCTGCCCCCCGAGCTGTCGCCGCTGCCCGCGCAGCGCCTCTCGATCGGCCTCAAGGTGTGCGCGGGAATCGGCTGCCCGCCGGCCCAGGCGATCGCCGACAACATCCCCCCGCCGCCCGACCCGGACGCGGATCCGAACGCGCCCCCGCCGCCTCCGCCGCCCCAGGTCGTGCTGCCGCCCGACCAGCAGCTGATCTGCGTGTGCCTCGACGCCTTCGTGGTGGGCGGGTTCCGCTTCAAGGAGTACTTCCAGCACTTCTTCCTCGAGCCGTTCGTCGACCGGATCGAGATCTCCGACATCCAGCCCGCCGACCTCGAGAGCGGGCTCGAGTGCGTCATCGACGCCACGCTGCGCCTCGGCTTCCTGCCGAAGCTCCGCATCCTGCTCGAGAAGATGGCCCTCGACCTCAGCGAGGACGTCTCGATCTTCGTGCAGCCCAAGCCGGTGCCGGTGTCGCCCCAGGTGCCGAACAACCCCGCCCTCGAGCAGAACGAGGTCCGGGCGTTCATCGATATCGAGGTGAGCTAGCCATGCCGCACCTGAGAGTCGCCGCGTCGGAGGCCGCCTTCAAGAAGCTGTTCGACAAGGTGGTGGAGAAGTTCGTCCTCGAGAAGGCGGACAGCAAGGACCTCGGGCCGTTCACCGCCGGCTACGACATCAAGATTCACCTGGAGAACGGGAGCGTCGACCTGCGGCCGGACGGCACCGTCCAGGTGAAGGAGCTCGACATCAAGTGGGACCGGCTGAACCTCTCGCTCGGGATCGACATCCCCGAGAGATGCATCCTGGGTGGCTGTCTCATCCCGACTCCGTTCGGGTGCCTGGTCGAGATCCCGTCGATCTGTGTCTTCAGCGCCGACCCGGACATCCAGATCGTGCTGCCGCTGAGCAACGGCCTGATCACCTCGGAGATCTCGATCACCGGGCGGCTCCTCACCCGGTACCACGTGAACCCCGACCGCCCCGCGAGCATGGACCAGTGGGACGCCCAGCTCCCGGACCCGCCGCTCAACAACACCTGGCAGCTCTTCCTGGAGCCCCAGTTCGTCGACGTGGACCTCGTCGACGTGGCCGACACCGTGGGGGACCTGCTCGACGAGGCCATCGAGACGGCGATCGCGGCGCTCGGGATCCCGGACGTGATCGCGGACCTGCTCGGGTCGATCGTCGACCTCGTGCGGGTTGTCCTGGACATCGGCGACGACATCCAGGAGTGGCTCGAGGACCTCCTGGGCGTGAGCCTCGGGCTCGAGAACATCATCGGCCAGGCGCTGATCGAGCACTTCGTGACGGACGAGCCCCTGTTCGAGCTGGAGGACCCGTATCCGATCCTTGGCGAGGCGCCCAATCCGAACGACAAGCAGGGGCAGCCGCCCTTGCCCAAGCTGGTCCCGGTGAAGCTGCCGATCCGCGACCTGACCGTGTCCAACAACGACGTCGAGCTGATCCTCGAAGGAAACGTGGGGTGACGCCGTGAAGAGCAGCGTCCGCTTCAACTCCCGGCTGCTGACGACCTCGACCTTCGACAGCGGCGCGCTCGGGCTGCTCGCGCACCTGATCCACCGCTTCCCCCAGGCGGGTACCTACCAGGCGGTGGTGCTCCGCGACGGCCAGCGCGTGGGCTCCACGTGCTTCCGGGTGACCGACCAGACGGCGGGCACGCAGCTCAACATCGACCTCGCGTCGGTCGCGCTGCCGACCGGCGCCGCCAAGTGCGCCTGCCGCGAGCATCCGGAGAGCGCGCCCGCGGTGTCGCCCGAGGGGTACGTCCTCTTCCACGCCCCGCGCGGCATTGGGAGCTACGCGGTCGTGGTCGGCGAGTCGCGGGAAGGGGCCCAGGCGGTCTTCGACAGCCGGTCCCTGACCGACGGCGATCTCTTCGCCCTCGTCCTCATCGAGCCGACCACCTATGGGGTCGAGAGCCCGGGAGGCCCGGGGAAGGGCGAGATCCGCGTGGCGCCCATTCCCCCGGGGACGGACCTCCGGACCGTGGCGCCCGTCTTTGTCGACGCGACGGGGCAGGGCTTCCAGCCCGCGCAGGTCAACGTGCACGCGGGCCAGGGGATCGTCTTCCGGGCGCGCGGCGCGAAGCGGATCGTGATCACGAAGCGCGCGGCTCCGCAGGCGGCTCGGCGCGCGGCGGCCCCGGCCGCTCCCGGCGCACGGCGGGTCCGCCGGCACGTGCGCGTCTGGCGGCCTGGCGCTCGCCGGGAAGGCCCTCGGTCCTAGCCGCTTCCGCGGATTCGGGCCGGCGGGCGCGCCCGCGTGCGCGGGGCCGGCCGCCGTTCGCCCGGCCGGTCGTCGCTAGGCGAGACCTCCCATCCGGCAGATGAGCCGCCACTCCGCGTCCGTGACCGGTTGAACCGAGAGCCGCGGCAGCCGGGCGAGCGCCATGCCGGCGAGACGCTTGTCCGCCTTGACCTGATCGAGGCCGACGGGCTTCCGGAGCGGCTTCACCGCGGCGACGTCGATCGCCTGCCAGGCGCGGTCCGTGGAGTCGGGATGCGCCTCCGCGATGACGGTGACGATGCCGACGATCGCCTTCTCCTTGCCCGTGTGATAGAAGAACGCCTGCTCGCCCTTCTTCATCGCGCGGAGGTGATTCTGGGCGGAGTGGTTGCGGATCCCCGTCCACTCCGCGCCCTCGCGCCCCTTCTCGACCTGCTGCGCCCAGGACCAGTCGTCGGGCTCGGACTTCAAGAGCCAGTGCGCCATGACAGCTCGCTCCTCTCCGCCCGCCCGCGGGGCGGGGTGACTCGGCCGGACTTGTCGTCACAGTAGCCGACGTCGCCGCCGTCGTCGATCCGGCGCGTGCGGTCTTCCCCGGAATCGGGGTAGAGTCGGCGCCGGGCCCGTTGGGCCCCTTCGGGCCGCACCCGCGGCTCGCCACAGAGAGGAAGGTCAAGGAACCGCCGCCATGTTCGATCTCGTGATCCGGGGCGGGACGGTCGTCGACGGCTCGGGCGCGCCCGGCCGGCGCGCCGACGTGGGCGTCGGCGGGGAGACCATCGCGGCGATCGGCGATCTCGGGCGGGCGGAGGCCGGCCGTGTCGTCGACGCCGACGGGCTGGTCGTCGCGCCGGGCTTCATCGATACGCACACCCACGCCGAGGGCGCGCTCCTGGTCGATCCCCAGTGCCCGATGGGCGTGCGCCAGGGCATCACCACCTTGTTCCTCGGCATCGACGGCATGTCGTACGCGCCGCTGTCGCCCGAGAACTACCGCACGTACCGCCGGTGGCTCGGCGGCCTCCTGGGCGACCCGCCGATCGACCTCGACATGCGCTCGGTCGCGGCCTTCCGCGGCCACTACCACCGGAAGGTCGCCGTCAACACGGCGTACCTCGTGCCGCAGGGCACGGTGCGCCTCGAGGTGGCCGGCTTCCGCGACGTGCCGCTCCGCGGCGACGACCTCGCCATGGCGTGCCGCCTGGTCCGCGAGGGCCTCGAGCAGGGCGCCGTCGGGCTCTCCACCGGGTCGAAGTACTACCCCGGTCCCTGGGCCGACACCGCCGAGCTGATCGCGCTCGGCCGCGTCGTGCGCGAGGCGGGCGCCGTCTACATGTGCGAGCCGCGGAGCGCCAACCTGGAGCGCGCGCACGGCGGGCACGGCGTGACGGAGGCGGTGGAGGTGGCGCGCCGGTCGGGCGCGCGGCTCCACCTCGCGCACTATCGCACCGCGGTCGCCACCGCGGGCCGGATCGACCGCATCATGGAGCACCTCGAGCCCGCCCGCGCGACGGGGCTCGACGTCACCTTCGACATCTATCCGTATCCCGCCGGCAGCTCGATCCCGGTGAGCTTCTTGCCGAGCGACGCGCAGGAGGGCGGGCCCGACGCGATCCTGGCGCGACTCCGCGACCCCGGGGAGCGCCGACGGATCGCCGCTTCCCTCGACGCCCAGGAGTCGCTCCCGATGGCGGAGGTGATCCTGTCGTACGTCCCGCGCCGCCCGGAGCTCGAGGGGATGAGCCTCGCCGACGTGGCGGCGCGGGCCGGGCGAGGCCTGGGGGAGACGCTCTGCCAGCTCCTGCTCGACGAGGAGCTGAAGATCGGCCACCTGGGCGCGCCGCCTCGAAGTCCCGCCCTCTGGCGGCAGATCAGCCAGGACTGCATGACGCTGCTCGCGCGGCCCGACTACATGGTGTGCAGCGACATGACGCCGGCCGGCGGGTTCCCGCACCCGCGCTCGTACGGCGCCTTCCCGCGCTTCCTGGGCCGGCTCCGCCGGGGGCTCGGCGGACTCACGCTCGAGGCCATGGTGCAGCGCATGACCGACGCGCCCGCCCGCCGGTTCGGCCTCGCCCGCCGCGGCCGGCTCGAGCGCGGCTGGTTCGCGGACCTCGTCGTCTTCGACGCCGACCGCGTGATCGACACCGCGACCTACGACGATCCTCGGCGCTACCCGATCGGCATCCCGTTCGTGGTGGTCAACGGACAGCTGGCGGTGGACCAGGAGCGCCTGACCGGGGTGCTCGCGGGTCAGGCCGTTCCCTGAGGGCGGGTCTGGCGCTAGCTCACCTTCCGGCGAGCGCGGGACGGGCGGCGCGCGGGGGCGGCTTCCGCCTTCTGGAGGGCCGCCAGCACGCGGCCGATGCGGCTGCAGGAGGTCCGGCTCCGCGGTGAACCGATCGTCCAGCCAGGCCCGGACCTGGGCAGGGGTCACGCGACTCACGCGGCTCCGACGACGGGACCGCGTGGCGCGCTGCAGGGGCTTTCGCATCGTCCGTACCTCGTGGGGTGCCGCGAGTGCTCGTGCTGGTTTGCCGACCCTACCAGAGGTCGGGGCGTCCGCGCCAGGGGGCCCCGGAAGCGTCGATGAGCCACGCCAGGACCCGGCCACGCCCCGCGGAGCCCTACGCTTTCTCGTCGCGAACACCGGGAGGCAGCATGACGGCGGTCATGATCCTGAACCTGCTCCACGTGCTGACCGCGTTCCTGCTGGTCAGCGGCATCGTCGGCCGCGGTCTCGCGCTGCGTGACGCGGCGCGGGCCGACGAGATCCACACCGTGGCGGCGCTGGTCCGACTCGGCGGGCGCTTCGAGGCGCTGGTCCGTGCTCCCTCGATCGCCTTGCTGGGGCTGGGCCTCCTGGCGGCCTGGCGCGGCGGGTGGCCGATCCTGGGGTTCCTCCAGGGCGGGAGCGCGAACTGGATCCTCGTCTCGCTCGTTCTCTACCTCACGCTCGTGCCCCTGATCCTCTGGGTCTTCCTCCCGCGGGGGCGGGTCTTCGAGGGAGCCCTGCGCGACGCCCTCACGGAAGGGCGCGTCACGCCGGCGCTCCGGGCGGCCTTCGCCGATCCGGTCGTGGCGGCCGCGCACGCCTGGGAGCTGATCGCGATCGTGCTGGTGATCGCGCTGATGGTGACGAAGCCCTTCTAGGCCCGGCGCATTGACCGCTCTCGTTCCCTCGGGCTAGGCTCGCCCGAGGGTGCTCGTTGGCCAGGGAAACCAGCAGCAAGCCATGGCGGAAGTACGCGGCCTACCCCGGGCAGCCCGAGTTTCTGCCCGGCGCGCGCCTGCGTGCCTCGACCTGGCAGGACCTCCGGCAGATCGTCTCCGACGTGGAGGGCAGTCCCGGCCCGCCCCTCAGCATGCGCGCCTGCGGAAGCCACTGGGCGTTCTCCGAGGCGGCGGTCTCCCCTCTCGTCATGGTCGAGACCAACGATCCCGACGAGCGCGAGAATCCGGGCGCCCTCCGCCTGAACCGGCCGGTGTTCGACGTGCTGCCCTGGCAGCTCTCCGCTCCCGCCGTCTCGTTCTTCCAGGGTCAGGCCGGCGTGGCGTTCAATCCGAGCATCCTCCAGACGGCGGTGGCGGTCGTGCACGTCGAGGCGGGCATGAAGATCGCCGAGCTCTACAGCTTCCTCGACCAGGAGAGCGGCCACCACCTGGGCCAGCGCTTCCCGCAGTACCAGGGGCCGTGGGCGATGCCGACGCTCGGGGGCGCCGGCGGCCAGACGGTGGCGGGGGCGACCCAGACCGGGACGCACGGCGGCGACGTCGGGCTCCCGCCGATCGTCGACGCCGTGGTCGCCATGCACCTCATCGGGGCGGGCGGCCGGCACTTCTGGATCGAGAAGACCGGCGAGCCGTGGCGCTACCTGGTGGAGACGGACGTCCTGCAGCAGACCTACGAGGGCATCGAGGTCGCCCGCCGCGACGACCTGCTGCACGCGGCCCAGGTGGCCTGCGGCCGCTTCGGCATCGTCTACTCGGTGGTCCTGAAGGTCGTGCGCCAGTACGCGCTGTTCGAGGACCGCACCGCGTCCACGTGGTCCGCAGTCCGGCAGTGGCTGGACAGCCCGGGGGTCGTCAGCGCCTCCTGGTTCACGCAGATCGTGGTCAATCCCGTCGGCCAGAGGGTGAACCGCCACGAGCACAGCGCCTGGGTGACCCGCCGCTGGCGCATGGCGCTGATCGCGGCGGGCACGCCGCCCGCCGGCCGCGCCGAGCGCAGCGGCGCCAACGCGGGCAAGGAGGTCACCTTCGACCCCACGGACCCCGACGCGCGGGACAGCTTCCTGAATCGCCTGTGCGAGGGGGCGCACCCCATCCGGATCGCGCTCGATCTCCTGATCGCGCCGCTGGAGGCCGCGCGCAACAAGGCGCTGCTCACCGCGGGCGCCGCCCAGGTCGGGATCATGGCGGCCATGGCCATCGGCTTCCCGCCGCCGCCGCACCTGATCGCGCTCCGGAACTCCGCGCTGGGCGCCGCGGCCGCCGCCGAGGCGTCGATCCTCCTGCTGGAGGTGGTCAAGTCGCTGGCGCCGGGCACGGTGCGGATCAACGAGGCGCTGGGGGACATCGCCAACTACCTGGCGCAGATCGACCAGCTCTGGGTGCTGCGCGGACTCGCCGACATCCTCATGGGCTCGGACCAGAAGCCGCGGAGCGCGACCGCCATCAGCTACGCGCTCATGGACATCCACAACTACCGCGACTGGGTGTGCTCCAAGAACGGCGACTCGATCGAGGTCTTCTTCGACGCCTGGACTCCCGACGCCAAGAACTTCCTCGACCTCGTCTTCCAGCGCGTGCGCCAGCTCGAGGACGGCACCTTGCCGGGGAGCGGCGGCGTGCGCATGGCCTTCCCCGGCTACGTCGCCATCCGCTTCACCCGGGCCACCGAGGCCCTGCTCGGCATGCAGCGCTGGGGCACCACCGTCTCGATGGAGATCGCCAGCATCAACGCGTGCAAGGGCACCGGCCCGCTGCTGCGCCGCGTGCACCAGGACGCGCTCGACTACCTTGGTCCCGCCGGGCCGCGCGCCAGCGTGCACTGGGGGCAGAAGAACACGGTGGACATGAAGCACGTCGAGGATGCCTTCGGCGCCTGGGTGACCGGCGGCCGCCTCGCCCAGTGGCGGAGCGCGCTGTCGGAGCTGACGCGCAACGGCCGCGACGCGGTGTTCAGCACGGAGTTCTCCCGGCACGCCGGCCTGGAGGTGGTCCAGCCCCGCGCGTACGCGTTGACGGCGGCGCCGGGGGTGACCTGCGCCGGATCGCTCGTGTCGGTGAGCTGGGACGCCGAGAACAATCCGCCGGGGACCCAGGCCGTCCTCCTGCTGACCACGCAGACGCCCGACGCGCCGACGCGGACGGTCGGGCGGCCCTCGTCCCTGCGCGGCTCGGCGATGCTCGAAGTACCGCCCGGCCGCCACATCCTGACGCTCAGCGTGAGCTACGAGCTCAACGGGCGAACGCTCTGGGACCAGCTCACCGTTCAGGTGCGCGGGATCGCGCCGGGCGAGATCCTCACCTTCCAGCTCGTTCCCTCCTGCTGGCAGTTCGATCTCGTGGACCGCTGGTGGGTCGACCTCAATCCCGGGCAGGCGACCTTCGCGCCCGCGGTGGTCGTCGAGACCATCCGCCTGTCGCCCTCCGTTCCCGGGGCGTGGCGCGCCACCCGCCCGAACCGGCCCGACATCCTGCTCGCCAGCCCGACGGTCAAGATCCCGGTGCCGGACCGGCCGGCGCTGTCGGGCGGGTCGTGGCGCTTCCTGTCGGACTACGCGGGCTGCGTCGGCCCCGCGCCGACGATCACCGTCGAGTTTGGCCTGGGCTGCTCCCCGACGTGAGGAGGCCGTGGTGAACGGAGATCTGTCCCCCGAGCTGCTCGCCGCCTTCGCGGAGCCGGCCTTCGACCCCGTCGCGGTCGAGGTGGGCGACCTCGTGACCCTGCGCATGGACGGCAACTACCGGGTGCTGGAGGTCGCGCTGCGGCGCGGTCACCCGGCCGACGGCCCGTCGACCCAGCAGCTCGAGACCGCGCTGGTCGAGGCCTTCAACGAGGCCGTCCGCCAGGTCATGGAGCGCAACGCCGAGCGGCTCGCCGCCCTGATGGCGGCCGACCGCGAGCGCGCGTCCACCAGGAAGGACCCTGGAGGAGCCCAGTGATCCCTCTCGATTCGCCGGCACCCTCGCGTCGGCGCTGCTGGCGCTCGTCGCGCTGCTCGGGGCGGGCGCGGCCGATGCTCTAGCCGGGCCGCTAGGATCCGCGCTCGCCGCCGAGCGGATCGCCGCGAACCAAGCGGCGGGCGAGCCGCTCTTCCTCATCCCGGTCTAGACACGCACCCCGTCGCGCCGCCGCGCGGCCGTTTCTCGGACGCGCCGAAGGTCGACGTCGGCTGACGACGCCAGTCCGGGCCGCCGCGACGCCACGCGCGTGACCCCCAGCCCGCAGACGGCTGCCCCAGAGTGGGGACTCCGCCCCCGTGATACGCGCCACAAGCCCTTGATTTCTCGTGCCTCGAGTGGGCCTCGGTCTTGCCTGGAGGGAGGGCGCGCAGGTGGCCGTCATCTCGGCCCGACGCGAAGTCCAACCGCTGACCGAGGAGGGGGTCATGTCGCGAGCGCGTGTGCTCCTGTTGTCGCTGGCGGTGTCGACGCTTCTGGCCGGGTGCGCCGCCACGACGTCCGGGCGCGAGCCCCGGGGAGAATCCGGGCCGGTCGTCTGGGAGGTCGCCGACATGCGGCAGCGCCTGGTCGACAACGGCGTGCGGATGCGGTGGGAGTACACGATCGTTCTCCGGAACCGCGGTGTGACGGTCGTCGCCTTCGAGCGGATGGCGCTCGGATCGCGCGCCCGGGGCACCGGCGACGTCTGGGGCGGGATCAGTGACGAGGCCTTCGACCGCCGGCTGGAGCCGAACCGGGAGCTCCGGGTATCCCGGAACGACACATGGGGTTGCCCCCGGTGCGGGCCGAGTGAGCTCCACACCTTCTTCGCCTCCGGGATCATCCGCGACATCACGTTCAGCGGGCGGGATGTGCAGGGAGAGCCGGTGAAGGTCCTCGTCCGCATCCCGCTGAACAGCAGCGTGGGGAAGCGCGAATAGGCGCGCGTGAGCGCGACCCGCCGCTGATCGCTCGGACATCGCGATCGCGGCTGCAGGGGCAACCGAGCGACGGTCGGCACGCCGGTCGTGGGAGGACACGCTTGGTCCGCGCGCGTGTTGCTGATAGCGTTGGCGTACCGTGTCACCGCGGTCCGTCCGGCGGCAGCATCCCGTCCTGCTGGCGCTCGGGCTGATGGTGAGCCTCGCCTTCGAGATCGGCCCCGCGGCGGCCCAGCCGGAGCCATCGCTCACCGACGTCCGCAACCAGCTCGACCAGGTCGTCGGCAACCGCGTGGAGGCGACGGTCCTCCTGGGCGGCCAGCAGCTGCCGCAGGGCGGCCTGTTCGGCTGGCAGTTCAACGACGTCGACGCGCGGATCCTGAAGTATCCCTGGAGCACGGAGCTCGGCGGGCGACGGCCTCTCGACGTTGGCGGCCTCGAGTGGACCCCCGTCCTCCTCGGCTCGATCGGCGCCGGCCACTTCGCCAACCACTTCGCCGACGGCCCTCTTGCCGGCAACACGTCGACGTACGACACGTACTCGGTCGGCCTCGGGGCGGCCCGCGGATCTGGCTGCTCCCGGAGCTGAGCGTCCTGCCCTCGTTCAGCCTGCTCTACGCCTACACGGAGAACGACTTCGACGCCGGGACGGGGGCGGGCGAGGCCGTGGAGCAGGCGGCGGACGGACGCCTCGTCAACTGGCACACGCACACGCTCACCTTCATCCCGTCCCTCGAGCTGCGCTATCGCCGGCCCTTCGGACCCGTGACGATCACGCTCACTTCCGCCTACACGTACTTCGCCACGACTCCGATCGCCCGGTCGACGGAGGCGTACTCGTTCACGAGCGACTCGCAGGTCTGGAGCAACCGGGTGGAGCTTGGCGTTACGACGCCCTGGTCGGTCGCGCGCTGGCCCGTGCTGGTCGGAGGGTTCTTCGAGCGCACGGATCTCTGGGGCGGGCTCCGGGAGAGCCTCAGGACCGACTACGTGCACGCGGTCGGCGGTCACGTGGCGCTCGATCCGGGCGGCAGGCTGTGGAAAATGACCGAGATCGGAGTGGCGGCCTCCTACTTCTGGTCCGGCTCCTTTTCGGGATGGACGCTCGGCATCGACTGGGCCGTGACCTTTTGACGCGGCATGGTCAACTCGCGGCTCGACACACCTCGCGCCGATGACACCGAATACGACGTCGTGAAGGTTCCGCGCTGACCTCCGTCTGACGACCGGGCTAGGACCGATCCGGGCCCTCGCTCGCCGCCGCTAGTGCGCGGTTCGCCGGTGGGCGCCGAGGAGGTCCATCCCGAAGTCGCCGACGGGGTCACGCCACACGCTGTGGACGTGGTTGGCGCCGCGGGTGGTGTTGTCGTACTCGACGAGCAGCCGGTGACCCTGGACGCGGTAGTAGTGCGGCCGCCTGGGATCCATGCTGCCCGCCCAGGCGAGGTGGAGGGCGGCGAACGCCGGCCCCGTCACCTTGGCCATCTCGTGCTCCGCGATCGCGTCGGGCAGCCGGCCGATGTAGGTGCCGAGGAGCGCCGTCAAGATCTCGTGCTGGGCCGGAGTCATCGATGACGCGGCGAGCCCCTTCGGCGTCGTCGTGAAGCGGAGCGCGTCGACGTGCGCCGCGGTCAGCCCGACCTTCGCCTCCTCGGCGTCCTGGAACCGCTCGAGGTTGTCGAGCAGCTCGCCGGTCCACTCGTTGCGCCAGACGCGGGCCAGGCGGAGCGGGCCGTCGCCCTCGGCGAGCGTCGTGCGGTTCGCCCCGACCAGATCGATCGGCGGCACTTGCGAGAGCAGCGCGACGCTTCGCTGGACGTCGGTCAGCGAGCGCAGGAGCTCGAACGCGAGGTCGGTGCAGGCGGCGAGCGGCCGGAGCTCGTGCGGGCCGAGCAGGGGAGATCGGGCAGGATCGGCGCCCAGGAAGCACGGCGTGAAGGCGCGGAGCTCGCCGCCGAGCACGGTGTGGTGCACCGACACGTGGTGGCCGCCGAATCGCCAGGACCACCTGTCGGCGCCGGGCTGGCCGAAGATGCGGAGGTAGTAGCGCCCCGGGTCTCGCCCGCGCTCGTGTCCGAACGAGGCGCGCCACCCTTCGAGCTCGTCGAGCATGTTCTCGAGCCCCATGATCGTCGACGCCGTCACGTAGCCGGCTCGGCTCAGCCCCGTCGCCAGGAGGCTCATCGCGAGCTGCTGCTGCGACGGGCGCATCGCGCCGAGCGTGAGGCCGCCGTGATCGGTCGGCGTGTAGAACCAGCGCAGGCGCTCTTCGTCCGAGGGAAACGGCCAGCAGGCGAGGGCCCGCTGATCGGGCGACAGCGAGTCGACGAGCGCCTGGGCGCGCTCGGCCATGCGCAGGGCGAGATCTTGCGACGCGCTCACTGGCCGGGCCCGCGCAAGCCGAAGATCAGCTCGGGATCGCCTGGCACCCAGGTCCCGTCGACCTGGGACCGGCGGCCGATGCGGCGCGTCCGCTCGAGCAGCCGGGCGCCGAGCGCGAGCTGCCCGGTCTCCCACCGGGCCAGCGCCGCCGGGACGTCACCGTCGCGCGCGAGGGTGTCCGCCAGGGCCCACGCATCCGCCGCGGCCTTGGCCGTGCCCGCCGCGGCGTGCGGCCGGACCACGAACGCGGCGTCGCCCAGGAGGCATACCCGGCCAAAGGCCATGCTCGGCACCTCGATGTCGTAGATCACCTGGAGGAACGGCCGCTCGACGCTCTCGACCACCCGCGCGAGGGGCGCCGGCAGGCGGGCCCGGGCGACCGCGCGCATCTCGGCGACGTGGCGCGCGGGAACCGCGCCGGGCGGCACGGAGAGCTCGCGCCGCTGGTCGGCCTCGTCCGTGAGTACGTCGTCCAGGTCGCCGCCCTCGAGATAGTTCCGGTACCACACGAAATTCATGAGCCGCTTTCCGGGCGCGACCGACCCGTCCACGCCCGGGATCGGATACGCGAGGATGTGACTGTTCGCGTAAACGTGGTAGGTGATGGCATCGGCGAGCGCCGCGCGCGTTCCGGCGTCCAGGCTCGCCTCCGGGACCATGCCCCGCCACGCCACATATCCCGCGTAGGCAGGCCGCACGGTGGGCAGGAGGCGCGCCCGCGCGGTCGAGCCGACGCCGTCGGCGCACACCAGGAGGTCGACCCACCGCGCGGGCCGGCCCGCGAGATGGATCTCGACCGCGTCATCCCTCTCCGCCCAGCCGGTCATCTCGTGGCCGAGGTGATAACGCGGCGCCGGGAAGCAAGCCTTCAGCGCGCGATAGACCGTGTTCCACGAGCTGAACCGGTAGGTGTGGGCCCCGTCGTAGACGCGCTCGCCGCGCCGGTCGAGGTAGCGGATGTGGGAGGTGGCCACGCTGATGCGATCCAGCGGGACGCCGGCGCGCTCGACGAGGTAGCGGGCGCTCTCCGGCAGGAACCCGATGCCCGCCCCCCGCTCCGCGAGCTCCGCGGGAGACCGCTCGTAGACGTCGACCTCGACCCCGAGCTCGTGGAGCAGTAGCGCCGCGTGAAGCCCGCCCAGCGACCCACCGACGACCGCCGCCCGCATGCCGCCGGGCGATCAGGGCTTGCCGAACGTCGCCACCTTGTCGACCGCGCACTCGAAGAGCACGCGGCGCTCGTTCCGGGAGGGGTCGCGAAGCCCGTAGGGCGGCGGCTGCTTCGTGTACTTGGTCCAGATCTTGTCGAGCTGGGCGGTGACGCGCGCGCCCTCGCGCGGGTCGTCCTCGGACACCTCGCGCCGGACCGTCGCCTTGATGCTGACCCAGTGGTACGGGTTGGCCGGGTTCATGAGGAGGATGGTCATCCCGGGATTCGCGCGGATCCACTGGACCTTCTTGCGGTGCGAGGCGACGTTCACCAGGACGGTCGAGCCCGAGTAGTCGAACCACATCGGTGTGAGGTTGGGCCGCCCGTCCTTGCCCAGGACCGCGAACACCGCGGTTACCGGCTCGTCGAGGAGCCGCTTGTAGATCGGATCGAGGTCGTCGAGTGAGGTGATCCGGTCGTGCGACCCGACCGAGAACTGGTTGGCCTGGAGGCCGTTCGCGACATCGAGAAAGCGCGCCACCTGGATCGCCATGAATCGTTCCCTCCGATGGCGGGTGTCTTTTGCCGCACGGTGGCGAGGCGCCCCGCCGCGCCCGCCTCATCGATCGCCCTGCACCATAGCACGACCCTCGAAGCGCTCACCATGGGACCCCTCGGGGATTTCGCCGAGACGGTTCGCGGCGTGCCGCTAGGCTCTCGGATCCGGGGCTATGGCCGGGCCTCGAACCGTGGCCAACGTCCATCAAACGCACGATGTACGACCAAAGTCCTATGGACCGATGCCACACCTGGACCCAATACTGGCGACGTTTGGCGCCCCTCTCGAGTGCCGGCGCCGGATCGCTGTGCACCCGACGACGCAATGCGCCAAGAGAGGCCAGCCGCCCATGCCTGAGGTGCGGTCACGCGCCGACCGCCGCCATCCTGTCCGATACTGACTAGCAGAATGGGGTCGACTTCCACATCGACGGGGGCGCCTCCCAGTTCCTGTCAGAGCACTGGCACGTAGGCCTGGTGGGCTACTTCTACCAGCAGATCACGGGCGACAGTGGGTCCGGCGCGACGCTCGGCGACTTCGAGTCGCGGGTCGTGGGCATCGGCCCGCAGGCGGCCAAGAATCGGCCCGACGGCTGGAACGTGTGGCTGAGCCTCCTCATCCCGCTGAGCCCCGCCAAGAAGTGAGGCTCCGGCGAGGACCGGGAGGATTCACGCACGTCGTGACCAGGGACGACGGGAGACGCAAAATGACGGACGAAAGCGCGATGGAGCTGGGCGAGGTCCGGGCGTCCCCGACACGTCCCGAGCCAGGGGCCGCCGGGTCCATCACTCGCCGCGCGGCGCTGGGCGGGCTGATCGCTCTGGCCTGGGAGGCGCGTGCGCTCGCCCAGACGCCTCCAGCCCCGCCCCCGCCGGGAGGCGGGAGCCCGACGATGTCCGCCGCCGACGCGCTGGCGACCAAGGCCCCGCCGAGCGCGTCGGACTGGCCTCGAGTGGTGACGACCGGCGAGACCACGATCGAGTTCTATCTCCCGCAGCTCGACTCCTGGGACGGCCGCCGACTGGACGCGCACAGCGCGGTCAGCATCCAGTCCTCGGCGAAGACGCCGCCGGTGTTCGGGGTCGCCGTCTACGCGGCAGACACGCAGGTGGACAAGGGCGCGCGCCAGGTGACCCTCGAGAACGTCCGGATCGAGAAGGTGACGTTCCCGTCGGCGAAGAATCAGGAGGCGGCGTACCAGAAGCTTCTCCAGCAGAACATCCCCCCCAAGGTCCGCACGCTCGAGCTGGACCGCCTGGAGACGGCGCTGGCGATGGGCGAGCAGAAGGAGAAGGGCGAGTCCAAGCCGCTCAGGAACGATCCCCCGAAGATCGTGTTCTCGACGACGCCGGCCATCCTCGTCCTGATCGACGGCGCGCCGAAGTACGGACCGGTCGCGGGAAGTACCTACACGCGGATCCTGAACATGCGTCCCCTCGTGCTGAAGGAGCCGTCGGGGGCGCACTTCCTCCGGCTCTTCGACGGCTGGCTGACCGGGCCCGCCTTCACGGGCCCGTGGACGGTGGCCCGCACGGTGCCGGGGGGCGAGCTCGACAAGCTGATGCAGAGCCTGGCGAAGACGCAGTCCATCGACCTCCTCGACTTCGTGGACCCCCAGGACCCGAAGAGCCGGCCGACCCTCGCGAAGGGTCCGATCCCGGCCATCGTGGTGGCGAGCGAGCCCACCGAGCTCATCGTCACCCAGGGGGAGCCGAACTACTCGCCCATCGACGGCACCCAGCTCCTGTATGCCTCGAACACGACCGGCCACGTGTTCAAGCACATCGGCGACCAGCACACGTACGTGCTGGTCGCGGGCCGCTGGTTCCGCGCCGACACCCTCGCGGGCCCGTGGACCTTCGTGCCCGGCAAGGACTTGCCGCCGGACTTCGCGAAGATCCCCGACGAGAACCCGAAGGAGAACGTGAAGGCGTCGGTGCCCGGCACACCGCAGGCCGGGGAGGCCGTGATCGCGAACAGCCTGCCCGAGACGGCGGCGATCAAGATCAGCGAGGCGAAGCTTCCCACGCCGAAGTACGACGGCCCGCCGCAGCTCAAGCCGATCGAGGGCACGCCGCTGTTCTACGTCGTGAACAGCCCGATCCCCGTGATCCAGGTCTCGCCGGACCAGTACTACGCGCTGCAGAACGGCGTGTGGTTCGTCGCCGTGTCGCCCCAGGGGCCGTGGAAGGTGGCGACCACCGTGCCCCCGGTCATCTACTCGATCCCGCCGAGCTCGTCCCTCCACTACGTCACCTACGTCTACGTCTACCGGGCCACGCCCCAGGCGGTGTACGTCGGCTACACGCCGGGCTACTACAGCGTCTACGTGTCCGACGGCGTCGTGGTCTACGGCACCGGGTACGCGTACACGTCGTGGGACGGCACGGTCTGGTACGGCGCGCCCGTCACCTACGGCTTCGCGACTGCCCCGACCTACACGCCGTGGACGGGCTGGGTGATGGGCTTCGGGTTCGGGCTCGCGTTCGGAGCCGTGACCGCCGGCTGGGCGTGGGGCTGCTACCCGTGGTGGGGGCCCTATCGACTACAGCTACGGCCGGGCCGTCGGGCCGTACGGGGCCGCCGCGTGGGGCCCCGGCGGCTGGGCCGCGACCACCGGCAACGTCTACAGCCGGTGGGGCGACACGGCGGCGGTCACCCGCCACTCGGCGGGCTACAACGCGTGGACGGGGAATGCCTGGGCGGGCGGCGCGGGGATGTCCTACAACTCGCGTACCGGCACCGTTGCGGCGGGCCAGCGGGGCGTTGTCAGCAACGCGTACACCGGGAACTACGCCTACGGCGCCCGCGGCGCCGCGGTGAATCCGCGGACCGGTCAGGCCGTGTCGGCGGGACGCGCGACGACGGGCAACGTCTATTCCGGTCAATCCGGCTCGGCGGGCTACGTCCGAGGGGAGTCGGGCGGCGTCGCCCGAGTCGGCAACGACGTCTACGCCACTCGCGACGGCACCGTCTATCGCAACACAGGCGGTGGCTGGCAGCAGAACAGCGGCAGCGGCTGGGGCGGCGTGAGCGAGCCGGCCCGCACCCAGTCCCTCAACAACGAGGCACAGGTCCGCTCGAACGGCCAGACGCGCGTCAACAATTACAACTCGGCGGGCGGTGCCCGCACGGGCGGCGGCGGATACCGGGGCGGCGGTGGTCGGCGGCGGTGACCGATGCGCGAGAGGCGGTAGGCAGCACGACTGCGGCCGTGACGCGTCGGGAGGTACAAGCTCGAGAAGCGGCGACCGCTGGATTCGTCGAGTCCACGGTGAAGCGGAAGCAGCGAGGCCTCACAACGTTCTGCAATCGACCGCTGCCGCCCGTGAGCGGGCGGCCCGCGGCGAGGAGGAGAAGGACGATGGAACCGAGAGCGATCACTGCCCACCTGCGGGCCGGCGCGACCTGGACGCTGGCGTCGATGCTGGCGGTGGGGCTGTCGCTGTCCGGCGCCGTTCGGGCACGGGCGGCCGACGACGTTCAGGACGCGAATCAGCTGGTCGAGAAGGCCAAGCTCACCGTGGAGGAGTTCCAGAAGGATCCGAACATGGACACCTTCCGCGAGCTGGCCAAGAAGGCGCACGGGATGCTCATCCTGCCGCAGATGATTCGCGGCGCGTTCATCATCGGGGCGTCGGGCGGGAGCGGCGTCATGGTCGCCCGCGAGGCGCCCGGCGGGCCGTGGAAGGGCCCGGCGTTCTACACGCTCGGTGGCGCGAGCTTCGGCTTCCAGGCCGGCGGGGACGTGGCCGAGGTGATCATCCTGGCGATGACCGAGCGCGGAGTGACGAAGCTCCTCAGTCCGCAGGTGAAGCTCGGCGCCGACGTCAGCGTCTCGGCCGGGCCGGTCGGGGCCGGTGCCGCCGCCGCCACCGCCGGGCTGAGCGCCGACCTGGTCAGCTACTCGATGTCCAAGGGGCTCTACGGCGGGTTCTCGGTCGACGGGTCGGTCGCCGGGGTCCGGAGCTCCCTCAACAAGGCGTACTACGGCAAGGAAGTCACGCCGACGGACATCCTGATCAAGGGCGACGTGAAGAACGCGCAGGCCGCCCCGCTGCTCGAGGCGGTGACGGACGCTCGGGCGGTAGGAAGTAACATTCTCCGGAGCGCATGAACCATGTCGGCGAGAGTTCTCGGTACCCCGGCCGACGTGGCTCACTCCGTCCGAAGCTCGACACGCAATGCGAGGGAGCAGCTCGCGACGGCGTCGAGGCCGCGCGTCCTCCCGGCGCGATCGCGGCTGACCGCGCAACGCACCCGGGCGGAATCCGAGGCCCGGGACGGACTCGATGGCCGAGCGCCGCCAGCCACTCGAGGAGACGACTGACTTCGCCGCCCGCCCGCCATGCAGTGGACGGCGCAGGCGAGTTTGCCGATGCTCCAGCGGCCGTACACGGACCTGGTCTACCAGCCCATGCTGGAGCTCCTCGCCTACCTCCGTGCCAACGGCTTCAAAACCTTCATCGTCTCGGGCGGCGGCGTCGAGCTCATGCGCGTGTTCACCGAGGAGGTCTATGGCATCCCGCCGGAGCCGGTGGTGGGGTCGGTGGGAGAGACGAAGTTCGAGATGCGGAACGGCAAGCCGGTCCTCGTGAAGCTGCCGAGGGTCAACCTGGTGGACGACAAGGCGGGGTAGCCGGTCGGCATCGACCGGTTCATCGGCCGACGCCCGATCCTGGCCTTCGGAAACTCCGACGGCGACCAGCAGATGCTAGAGTGGACCGCCGCCGGCGACGGCGCGCGCTTCATGGGCATCGTCCGGCACACGGACGCGGCGCGCGAGTGGGCGTACGACCGTCAATCCTCCATCGGCCGCCTCGACAAGGCCCTGGACGAGGCGACGCAGAAAGGCTGGACCGTGGTCGACATGAAGCAGGAGTGGAAAGTCATCTACCCCTTCCAGCGATGACGCGCGCGATCCGCTGGTCGCTGGCCGCAATGCTGCTGGGACTTGCCGTCGGGGCGAGCCCCGTCCGGGCGCAGGACGGCGCCCTGCCGGTAGTGCTCCCCCAGGGGAACCTCGTCGCCGTCGGCGTGGGCGCGTATCCCGACTACATCGGGTCGAACGACTACAGCATCGGCGCCATCCCGCTCGCCCGCTGGCAGTTCCAGGGAGAGCGCGCGCTCATGCTGACCGGCAACGATTTGCGGGTGAACGTCCTCGACGTCAAGGGGTGGCGGTTCGGGCCCGAGGGGATCCTGCGATTCGGCCGGACCGACGTCGAGGATGACGTGGTGGACAAGGTGCACGAGGTCGACATGTCGATCGACCTCGGGCTGTTCGTCGGCTACGAGTGGCAGGCCCCGGGGCAGCCGCGCATCCGCGTGGGGACGAGCGCGTGGACCCTCTGGAACGTCACGGACACCGAGGACGGCGGCTGGACGGTCGGCGCCAACGTCTACGGCGCCTATCCGATCGCTCTGCCCGTCACGCTCATGGCCGGAAGCGGCGTGACCTACGGGAGCCGCTCCTACATGCGCAACAACTTCGGCATCACGCCCGCCGACGCGGCGGCCAGCGGGCTCCCGATCTACACGCCGGACGACGGCGTGCGCGACGTGCGGGGCTGGCTGGTGCTCCTGGTGCACCTGAGCCCGAAGTGGACGGTCGGCGCGATGGTCGTCTACTCGTGGATCGCCGACGAGGGAGGTCAGAGTCCAATCGTCTCGGACCGTGGATCGCGGAACCAGTTCATCGGCGGCATCGGCGCCATGTACCTCTGTAGTAGAGGGAGACCCGCCACATGTGGCATGGTCGCGGAGATGCTGCGGCATTGGCAGCCGCGCAGGAGGTGGCGAAGAGCAAGATCCCGACGCTCGGCTACGGCGTGACCTACGCGGGCGGCAACGTCCTGCTCGCCCTCCGAGGGTCGGTGATCGTGGCCCTGAGGGGGGGTGGCTGGGGCGCGCCGGTAGCGGGCTCCAGCACGAGGAAGTCGGTGACGCCGATCAGGCGCAGGATGAGGCGGACGGGCCCGGGCATCATCTGGCGGGACGGGTCGTGGACGACCTGAGGGTGGACCAGGCGAATGTGCCGGCCGCGCGTCTGGACGACGCATCCCCCGGCCGCCTGGACATTCTTCACCCACTCGCTGTCGCGGCCGTAGGTCAGCGCGATCACGTAGTCTCGTCCGTGCGCGAAGATGTTCACCGGCGTGCGGCGGACCCGGCCGCTCGTGCGGCCGACGTGGGTCACCATGGCGAAGCCTGGCGCCCACCAGGCGACGTGGCGCAGGATAGGATTGGTGAGGACCAGGTTGAGGCGGGCGACGGTCTTGGGGATCGGCATCTGTCTCCAGGTTACGCCCGATCGGCGGGAACGCGGCCCGGCACGGAGGTGACGATGCTTCGAGGATCACGTCGTTCACGCGCGCGGCTCGCCCTCGCGCTGACGCTCGCCGTCGTCACGGCGGGCGCGATTCCCGGGGGCGTGGGGCGCGCCGAGGCCGCTCCTGGCGAAGAGACCGTGGTGTTCGCGGGCGGATGCTTCTGGGGCGTCCAGGCGGTGTTCCAGCGGATCAGGGGCGTCACGAAGGCTGTCTCCGGCTACGCGGGGGGCTCGGCCGGCACGGCGCGCTACGAGCTGGTGAGCCGGGGGACCACGGGGCATGCCGAGTCGGTCGAGGTCACCTGGGATCCAGCGCGGGTCTCGTACGCGCAGCTGCTCCAGGTGTTCTTCACGGTCGCCCACGACCCGACCGAGCTCAATCGCCAGGGCCCCGACGTGGGGACCCAGTACCGCTCGGCGATCTTCTTCACGACCCCCGCGCAGAAGACGGGCGCGCAGGCCTACATCGACCAGCTCGCCGCGGCGAAGAAGTTCCCCCGGGCGATCGTGACCCAGGTCGTGCCGCTCGCCGGGTTCCACCGGGCCGAGGACTACCACCAGGACTACTTCAACCGGCACCCCGACGAGCCGTACATCGTGTACAACGACTGGCCGAAGGTCGACAGCCTGCGGAAGGCGTTTCCGAGCCTCTACGTCGAGCGGTAGCCCCGGGCGTCCGGTCGAGACCCGCGGCCGTCGGGGTCAGGCGGGCGGGATGACCCCCTTCACGACGATGATGTTGCCGTAGAACCGGGGCTCGCCCGTCGCGACGACGGCAAAGGCCGCCTTCGCCCGCTCGTAGAATGCGAAGCGCTCGATCGACTCGATCCGGACGGGCTTGCCGGCGGCGGCGTCGACGACGGCCTGGAACTCCCGCACGGGAGGCGGAACGGCCTCGGGATCGCCCACGACCGCCATCACGGCCGCGGGCGTCTCGGTGAAGGTGTCGAGCGGCAAGCACGGACAGGATGGCGCGAAGGGCGCGCGGAGCGTCGATGCCGGGCAGCCGGATGAGGCGGCGGGCGACGCTGGCGGCCGGAAAGTTGGCGTCGGCCACGACCAGCTCGTCGCCGTGACCCATCGCGGCCAGGGCGTGCAGGAGATCGGGACTCAGGAGGGGATCGAGACCCTTGAGCATGGGCCATCCTACCCCGGAGGCTCATCCCGGAGAACGCCGACGCGCGCGCCGGCGGCCTCCGGCGGACGCGCTCCCGCTTCCGAAGGCGTCATTTTTCTGCTAAATTTCGCCGTCTGGGCGATCGCGACAGACAGGAGCGGTTCGAGGCGGTAGGATGACGGTATGACCGGCAAGGCCATCCAGGATCTCGTGGGGCGGGTGATGATCGACCGGGACTTCCTGGCGGATCTCGTCCGCGATCCCGACGCGGTGCTCGCGGGATACGAGCTGACGGCCGAGGAGCGATCGGTCATCCTGCTGGCCGTCGGCCGCGGGGACCACGGCACGGAGCAGGAGCGCGCGCACGCTCTGGAGCTCGTCATGCTGAAGCGATGGGCCACCTAGCCGGCCTTCTGCGGCGCGCGCGGCCGCCCGGGCCGCTCGCGGGGCGGACCTGATGGCATCCCCCGAGATCGAGTTCCTCCGCGGAGTGTCGCTGTTCCAGGACGTGGAGGAGCCCGTGCTCCGCGCACTCTGGCCGAGCTTCCGCGAGCGGCGCCTCCGGCGGGGCGACGTGCTCTTCCGGACGGGGGAGCCGGGCGAGGAGCTGTTCCTCCTCAAGGAGGGCAGCATCGTCGTTTCGAAGCCGATCACCGGCCGGGTCGAGCAGGTGCTCGGCCGGATCGAGCCGGGCGAGGCGTTCGGCGAGATGAGCGTCTTCGGCGACGAGCGCCACCGCTCGGCGACGTGCCAGGCCGAGGCGGACTCGCTCCTCTACAGCCTCGACCGCGACAGCCTGAGGCGCTTCATCGCCGGCAGCCCGCAGACGGCCGCCCGCTTCTTCCAGCACATGGCGCAGGTGGCGTTCAAGCGGCTCCGCGACTCCTCCGATCTGGTCGCCGAGGTGACGCGCTGGGGGCTCGAGGCCACGGGCCTGGACGTCGAGCACAAGTAGCTCCGACGTCCCCGTGAGCCAGGCCGGGAACAAGCGGGTGGAGGGGCGGCCGAAGCGCGCCCGGCTCGAGCTCCTGGTGCGCCAGGAGGACGGCGACGGCTTCGAGGTCCGCGAGATCCCGAGCGCGATCGCGTACCTCCAGAGCCGGCCCCAGCGCATTCCCGACGCCGACTGGGAGGTGGCGCGCCTGCCCTACGGCACGCAGGGCGTCGTGCCGTACGCTCTCAAGAACCGCCGCACCGAGCAGATCATCCAGATCAGCGACGCCGAGAAGTTCCTCTGGGAGCAGATGGACGGGCAGGCCTCGCTGCGCGAGATCGCCACCGCGTACCTCCTGCGCTACGGCTCGTTCAACTTCGAGATCATCCCGACCCTGATCGTCAAGCTCCTGCGGGCCGACCTCCTGACCATGCGGCCCGTGTCGCGCCTCCGGGCCGTGCTGGCCCGCAACCGGCGCAACGCGGCGGCCCGCGCCATGGAGGGGACCCTTCACGCGCTGGAGCGCCTGACCGTCACCAGCCGGCGGGCGCACGACGTGTTCGCGCGCCTGTACCGCTACGGAGGCTTCCTCCTCTTCACGCCGTGGACCGTCCTGGCGCTCCTGGCGGCGGTCGTCCTCGGCGCGTGGGGCGGCGCCCAGATCTGGGCAAGACTGGGCGAGGTGACACACGGGCTGGCGCAGCATCCGCTCATCGCCATCCTGCTGGTGAAGGTCGTCTTCTGGCTCACGGTCGTGAACCACCAGGTGATCCACGCGCTGGCCTGCGTTCACTACGGACGCCGCGTGCGCGAGTTCGGCTTCACGGTCCTCCACGGCTTCATCCCGACGTTCTATGCCGACGTCACCGACATCTTCATGGCGAGCCGCCGCGCCCGTGTCGTCAACGCCGTGGCAGGGCCGCTGTTCCACCTCTTCCTGGGCTCGCTCTGCCTCTGGATCGCGACGATGCTGTCGCCGGGCCTCATCCAGGGCTTCCTGGTCGCGTTGGCCATCCTGCAGCTCCAGTCCTTCTTCGTGAGCCTCTATCCGTTCTGCTTCCTCGAGATGGACGGCTATCACATCCTGGTGGAGTGGCTCGGCATCCCGACGCTCAACCACGACGCCGTCCGCTTCGTCCGGAAGTCGCTCTGGGCGCGGCTCCGGAGCCTCGACAGCCTGAGCCGCCAAGAGATGGTCTACGTGACGTACTTCGCCCTGTCGCTGGTGTCGGTGGTGGCGATCGTCGTGGGGACCGTGTGGTTCCTGGTCCACGCCGGCGAGGCATGAGCCGGCGCCGCCGCCCGGCGCCCGCGGGATCGGAGCGAGGGCGGCCATGACATCGCGGACCGGCGCGCAGGACTACGTCCACGGCTACTCCGGCCGCGAGGCGACGCGGCTCGTCGATCAGGCGACGACGCTCACCGAGCTCCTCCACCACGACACGCACTATCCGGCGGGAGCCCGCGTCCTCGAGGCCGGCTGCGGGGTCGGCGCCCAGACGGTGACGCTCGCGACCCGGAACCCCGGCGCCGCGATCCTCTCGGTCGACATCTCGAGCGCGTCCATCGCGGCGGCGCGCGAGCGCGTCCGCATGGCCGGCGTCACGAACGTCACGTTCCAGCAGGCCGATCTCTATGCCTTGCCCTTCGCGCCGCGAAGCTTCGACCACGTCTTCGTCTGCTTCGTCCTGGAGCACCTGCCGCGGCCGAGCGAGGCGCTGGCCGCGCTCCGGGGCGTGATCCGGCCCGGCGGCACCATCACGGTGATCGAGGGTGATCACGGCTCGACCTACTTCCACCCGGAGAGCCCGTACGCGCGGCGGGCCATCCAGTGCCTGATCGACCTCCAGGCGCGAGCCGGGGGCGATTCCTTGATCGGGCGCTCGCTCTACCCGCTCATGACCGCGGCCGGCTTCGACCGGGTCGACGTGTCGCCCCGGATGGTGTACGTGGACTCGAGCCGGCCCCAGCTGGTCGAGGGCTTCACGCGGCGGACCTTCACCGCCATGGTCGAGGCCGTGGGGACGCACGCGGTGGCGAACGGCCTGATCGACGCGGAGAGCTGGGCCCGCGGGATCCGCGATCTCTATCGCACCGCGGAGCCCGACGGGACCTTCTGCTACACCTTCTTCAAGGCGGTGGCCCGCGTTGACGGGGCGATGCCTTGACGGAACGGGCGCTGGCCGCAAGCGTGACACCTGTGCCGCCGCGCGCGGCGGAGCGATCCGACAACCGAGCATGGCCGAAGAGACGCCGTGCCGGAGCTCCTGGGTTTGACTAGCGCGTCGCGTCCGGCCCGTCCCCGCCATGATGGGCGAGGGCGCGTGCTCGGCCAGGCCACGGCACAATTCGCGTGACGACCCGCCCGACCCAGTTCGGCCGGATCCACGCCCCGGATGACGCCTGGCTCGCGCTCGCCACGCCCGAGCCCATCCTCGCGCCGGACCTCCCCATCATCGACCGAGCGCTGACCCCGGACCGAGGAGCCCACGCCATGCCGAAGCCCCGACTCGATGCGCGCGCGAAGGCCCTGCTCGCCCAGCGGCCGCCGGCCGACGCCGTGTCCTACATGCCCCCGCCCGGGCGGCTTTCCCTCATCATCAAGCTGGTCGGGACGGATCAGGATCGCCTGACGCGCCCCGGGGACCGCGGCCTCTTCTGCTACACGGACCGGCTGAGCTATCAGCCGGGCGACGAGGTGCGGTTCCATACGTCGACCTCGGCGTCGCGCTACTCCATCGAGATCGCGCGGGTCGGCGCCGCGCGCGACGTCGTGTGGACGAAGAGTGGCATTCCGGGCGCGCTTCACCCGACGGCGGCCGAGGCCTACGGCCGGGGCTGCGGCTGGCCGGACGGCTTCGGCTTCCGGATCCCCAGGGACTGGCGGTCCGGCTACTACGCGGTGACGCTCAGGGCCGAGGACCGGAAGGGTGAGCCCCTCGAGTGGGACCACTTCTTCGTGGTGCGGGCGCCGGCCGCGAAGCGCGCCGCCCGAATCCTGATGATCCTCTCGACGAACACCTACGCCGCATACAACACCTGGGGCGGGAAGTGCCTCTACGCCAGCGACGATCGGTCCGTCGCGTGCCGGCTCTCGTTCCAGCGCCCCTGGCAGCGGGGCCTCCTGCGCCGGCCGCCGAGCACGATCCGCAACATCAACGCGGGAATTCCAGGCTTCGGCGAGCGCCCGGTGTTCGATGCGCCCCCGCGCCAGGTCCAGCAGGGCTACCACCACTGGACGCGCTTCGCCGGCTTCCAGACGTGGGAGTCGATCTTCGTGCCGTGGCTCGAGGCGAACGGCTACGAGGTCGACTACTGCGTGCAGGGCGACCTCGACCGCGACCCCGGCGTCGTGGAGGGGTACCGCCTGCTGACGTCGGCCGGCCACGACGAGTACTGGAGCTGGCAGGAGCGCGACGTCGTAGACAAGTTCGTCGATGCGGGCGGGAACGCGGCGTTCTTCATCGGCAACGCCGCGTTCTGGCAGGTGCGGCTCGAGGACGACGGCCAGGTGATGGTCTGTTACAAGTACGTGCCGGAGTTCGATCCCGTCTACGGCACCGCGCGTGAGAAGTACCTCACCGGCATGTGGTCGAACCCCCGAACCGGGCGGCCCGAGAACGAGACCTTCGGGCTCTCCTTCACGCGGGGCGGCTATCACGGCCTGGGCTACATCATGCCCCGCTCGTCCGGCGGCTACATGGTGTACCGCCCCGGCCACTGGGTCTTCGAGGGCACGCACCTCGAGTACGGCGATGTCTTCGGTGGCAAGGACCGGATCGTCGGCTACGAGTGCGACGGCCTCGACTTCGTGACGCGGAACGGGCTGCCGTACCCGACCGGGCGCGATGGCGCGCCGATGAGCACCGAGATCCTGGCGCTCGCACCCGCGTCGCTGGGCGAGCGGCCGTCCGCGGAGCGCGAGGTCGTGTGGGACCAGCGAGACCTGGAGGCCGTCGTGCGCCAGCTCGAGGGCACGGTCACCCCGGCCGGCCTGGAGAAGTACCGGTACGGCACGGCCGCGGTGGTCACGTTCACCCGCGGCAAGGGGACGGTCTTCAACTGCGGCTCGACGGAGTGGGCCTACGGCCTCCAGGGCCGCGACCTGTTCGTCGAGCGCATCACGCGCAACATCTTCGACCGCCTGAGCGGCTGACGGAATCAGGCATCGCCGTCCGGACATTCCCGCTCTCGGCGGACGAGGTCTGACCCCGGACGAGGTCGTCGAGGAAGGCGCGCGGCGAGACGGGGCGGCCGAGGAAGTCCTCGAGGACGCGTCGGGAGGGGCGCTCGAGGCGAAGCGGCAGAGGCCCAAAGCCGACGAGCCGGACGGCGTCGTCGGGAACACCAAACTCGGGGTCAGGCCCGGACTATGGTTTCCGAGCCAGGATTCCGGCGGCTCCTCCTCGTGGAGCGCTTGGAAGTCAAAGTCTGGGCCTGGCCCCGCTTTGATTTCCGTCTAGTCGAGCCAGTCGCGCTCCTTGAGCTTGCGCGGCAGATACGTCTTGGTGAGGTAGCGGAAGTCCTTGTTGGCGAGGGCGTCGAGCTCGTACTTGAGCCCGCTGGCGAGCATCCGCTTGATCTCGTCCTGCCAGGGCTTCTTCTGGAACCAGCGGTACTTGAGAAGCTCCTTCGCCCGCCCGATGTCCTTGTCGTTCAGCTTGATGCCGACGTTGCGGGGCAAGCCGTAGCGATCGGGATCGGCGCTGGAGAGGCCGATGAACTTCGCCTTCGGGATGGCCATCCGCTCGCTCTCGAAGGCGAGGTTGATCGACCCCTGCTTGACGACCGAGTAGGTGTAGTAGCCCCATGGGTCGTTGTCGACCAGGACGTACACCGGAATGCTGTACTCCTCGTGGAGGCGCCGCGCGAGGCGGCGGACGCCCCGGGGTGGCTGGCCGTTGCCGGTCAGGAGCACGCAGTTGTACCGGCGCCAGAACTTGTCCTCCGACATGCGGTTCCACTGGGTGCCCTTCTCGACGAGGAGGACGAAGTCGGCCGTGCAGCGCCGGATTTGGATGAACTCGGGCTCGACGATGGAGGGCACCGAGTAGCCGCCCTTGCCGAGGCGTGCGCAGTCCACGCGGTCGCCGTCGTCGGTGAGCACGAGCGGCCCCACGATGCTGCCGCGGTTCTCGGCCCGGACGTGGAGCTCCTCACGGAGCGCCGAGAGCGTCACCTCGAGGTCCTCGATCAGCGGGTCCGATTCGTTCTGGGCGTCGAACGTGTTTTCGTGCGAGTCCTTCATCGTGTGCTTGCTGCGGTAGTAGATCTCGCGGAGCGACGTGGTCAGGTCCGACCGCTGCAGCTCGACGAGGGCGTCGGCCACCAGCACCGTCTGCATGAACTTCTTGGCCATGCCGACGTTGAAGAAGGTGCGCTCCTGCTTGGCCTTCCCCATCTCGATGATGCCGCGCTTCTCGTTGAAGCTCACGTTGGCGAGGCTCCGGACAGGGATGGCGAGGGTCGGGTCCTTGCTCTTCTCGGCCGCCTGGATCACGACGTCGGCCACGCTGATGAGCTTCTTCTCCACGACGCCCGAGGTCTTCGCCTTCGCCGCCATCGGGTCGTCTACCTCGCCTTCCGCTTGGGGGCGGCGTGGGCCGGCGTGGCCTTGGCGGGCGCGGCCGGCGCGGTCTTGGTCCGCCGGCGCGGCGAGCCGCCGTTCGCGTGCGGTCCGGTCCCGTCGGACGTGACGGGCTCGACGGGCTCGGCGTCAGCGGCTCCGCCCGGCGGGAGACCGGGCGCCTCGCCCTCGGGGCCCTCGGGGGTGACGATGATCGAGTGGGGGAGGCCCTCGGGCCCGCTGTCGCGACCCAGGATCTCGTCGGTCCGCGTGCCGCCCGTCCGCTTCACGGCGATCTTCAGGAGCTGGTCCTTGAGCCGCTGCTTCGGGAGGCGCGCGCCCTTCAGGCGGGCGCAGGCCTCGACGACCTCCTCGATGTAGAGCTCGAAGATGTTGCGGCGCCGGAACTCGCCCTTGGCCCGCTCGCGGCGGCGGAGGAACACGCCGAGCCGGCGCCCGCACTCCTGGAGCGCGAGCTTGATCTCCTTCCGGATCTCGTCGTAGTCGGCGATCGCTTCCTTGGACTCGCTGGTGAACGGCACCCAGACCGAGGCCATGTGGACGAACACCACCATCGGCCCGGCGGGCAGCGCGCCGCGAGACTGCGTGATGCCGTAGTTCCGCCAGGCCGTCTCCAGCACCGCCTTGAACGTTGCGCAGGCCGACTGCTGGTAGAGGAGCGGGACGCGATTCGCGTAGCGAATCACGCGCGCGAGCTCTCTGTCGTCCTCCCTGTCCTCGCCCTCGGCCAGCGGCCCGCTCGGCGCGTCCCGGCGGTCGGCCGCGGCGACTGATCGGGCGCCTTCCCGAACGCGAGGCCCGCCTCGATCACGAAGGGGTTGCCGCGGTACACCGCCGTCGGGCGGGTGACCGCGGTGTAGAACTCGCCCTTGATCTGCTTGTAGAGGCCGTGGAGGATCGCCTTCTCGCCGATGGGCGACAGGCAGTTCGAGGGCGGCGCCATGATCTTGGTCGTCTGGATGGCCTTGTAGAGCGCCTCGGCATCCTCGCCGTGGACGTTCCGCGGCTTGGCGTTCGGCGAGAGCTTGGCCGTCCCGCAGATCTCCTGGGCGAGGGCGGAGGACACGCGGCTGAAGTCGCTCGCCAGGAAGCCGGCCAGCGAGTGGCTCTTCGTGTCCTGGAGCATCCGCAGGAGGACGCCGAACTCGATGCCGTAGGGATGCGGCTTGATCTCCTTCGGCGGCGGCGGCAGCTCGTGGATCGTCCGCGGATACTCCCGCGTCTCCCCCTCCGGCGTCTGGTAGACGAGCTTCACGTGGGGATTCGCGATCGCGGTCTCCGCCAGGTACTCGTCCACCGAGGAGCGCCCCTTCTGGTAGCGCCCCTCGATCTCGAGCGTACCTGGGTCCCGCGCGGGATCTCCCACTGGATCTTCTTGCTCTCGAAGATCCGCGGCTCGTTCTTCTTGGTGTCGATCTGCACCTCGAAGTAGTGGGCCGGGGAGCGGGCGCCGGTGCGCGAGGTGATCTGGACCGGCTTGCCGGTCGTGAGCTGCGCGTACATGCCGGCGGCCGAGATCCCGATGCCCTGCTGGCCGCGGCTCATGCGCAGCCGGTGGAACTTGGACCCGTAGAGGAGCTTCGCGAAGATCGGGGGGATCTGCTGCCGGACGATGCCGGGTCCGTTGTCGACGACGGTGACGCGGAACCGCGTGGCCTGGCTGGCCGGGGGCGGGGGCGAGCCGTTGTTGGGCACGACCTCGATCCGCACGGTGACGTCGGGCAGGATCCCGGCCTCCTCGGCCGCGTCGAGGGCGTTGTCCACCGCCTCCTTCACGCAGGTCAGGAGGGCCTTCCGGGGGCTGTCGAAGCCGAGGAGGTGCCGGTTCTTGGTGAAGAACTCGGAGACGGAGATCTCGCGCTGGCGCGCGCCCATCTCGACGGCGGAGACGGCGGTCTTCGGTGTCGCCGTTCCCGACGCGACTTCTGCGGTAGCCATCTCCCTCTTAGATACCAAATTCGCGGCCCCGGAGCCGCGCTTAATCCGCATCGGCCGTGGCGCCTGCCCGCGGCGGGCCCGGGGATCTGGATTCGCCCGGGCCTGAAACATCCGCCTGCCGGGCCGCGCTAGGCTCGCAGTCGATGGTGTTCCACGGCTGGAAAGTCGTCGGCTGCGCGTTCCTGATCGCGGTCTTCGGCTGGGGCTTCGGGTTCTACGGGATCGGCGTGTTCCTCGCCGAGCTGGTGGAGCGCCACGGCTGGCCCACGCGGTCCGTCGCCTCGGCGGTCACGGTGCTGTACCTCGTGGGCGCCGTGCTGATCGCGACCGTCGGGAGCGCGTTCGAGCGCTTCGGGCCGCGCCGGGTCGTGCTGGCCGGCGTGGCGGCCATGGGCCTCGGCGCCGTCGGGCTGACCTTCGTGACCGCGCCCTGGCAGCTCTACGTCGTCTTCCCGGTCATGGCCGTCGGCTGGGCGGCGATGAGCGGGGCCGCGCTCAACCTGATCGTCGCCCCATGGTTCGAGCGGCGCCGGGGTCTGGCCATCAGCCTCGCGTTCAACGGGGCCGCGACCGGGGGGATCGTCGTCGCGCCCGCGATCGTCCTCCTGACCGGACGGATCGGGTTCAGGGCGGCGGTGCTGCTGCTGGTGGCCGTGATGGCCGGCGTGCTGGCGCCGCTCGTCCTCGGGGTGCTCGGGCGCGGGCCGGAGGCGCTCGGGCTGGCGCCGGACGGCGACCCTCCGGGAGCACGGGCGCCGGCCAGGACGGAGTCGCCCGCGCCCCGCCGGCGGGAGCTCCTGCGCGCCTGGCGCTTCTGGTCGGTGTCGCTGCCGTTCGCCCTCGGGCTGACCGCGCAGATCAGCGTCATCATCTACCAGGTGTCCTTCCTCCGCCCGCGGCTGGGCCCGGGCGGCGCGGCGTGGGCGGTGAGCCTGACGTCCCTCGCGGCGGTCGCCGGCCGTCTGATCGTGGGACTGTTCGTGGACCGCGTGAACCGGCGCGCGGTCGTGGCCGGGAACTTCCTGGTCCAGGCGGCGGCGCTCGTCCTGATGCTGACCGCGCCCGCGCCGGCCCTCCTCTACGTGGCGTGCCTCCTGTTCGGGCTCGGGGTGGGGAACACGACGAGCCTGCCCAGCGTGATCGTCCAGGCGGAGTTCCCGCCGGCCGTCTTCGGGCAGGTGGTGAGCACGATCATTGCGATCAACCAGTTCACCTACTCGTTCGGGCCGGGCATCCTCGGCTGGCTGCGCGACGCTTCCGGCAGCTACGTGGCGCCGCTCGTCGCGTGCCTCGCGCTCCAGCTGGCGGCCGTGGTCATCCTGCTCGTGGGGAGGCCGGGGCCGGTCGCGACCGTGGAGCCGGGCGGCTCGCCGATCGGCGTCGAGGCGACCCCCGGGTCGGGCCCCGTCGGACGCGCGGGACTTTGATACACTGACCCTCACCCAAGGAGGGACGACCAATGGCCAGCACGGCGCCCAAGTTCGCGTGGATGAACGGCAAGGTGATTCCCTGGGACCAGTGCGTCGTGCACGGGCGCAGCGCGGGCGGCTTCATGGGGAGCAACGTCTTCGAGGGGGTGCGCGCCTACTGGACCCCCCAGCTCAACGAGCTGTTCGTCTTCAAGCACGAGGAGCACCTCGAGCGGCTCGGCCGCTCGATGAAGACCGTGCGCCTGGACGTTCCCTTCTCGCTCCACGAGATCGGGCAGGGCGCCGTCGACCTCCTGCGGGCGAACGAGTTCCGCCAGGACGTCCACTTCGTGCCGGTGGCCTTCTTCGGGATGGGCGCCCACAACTTCAACACCCTCGGCCCGACCATCGACAACGGCGTCTACATCACGGCGGTGCCATGGCCACAGCCCCAGGCGCTGTGGGACGGCGTCTCCGCCTGCGTCTCCTCCTGGCGGCGGATCAGCGACGACACGGTCCCGCCGCGGCTCAAGGCGGGCGCCAACTACCAGAACAGCCGGCTGGCGCAGACCGAGGCCAAGGTGGACGGCTACGACACCGCGATCATCCTGAACCAGCGCGGCACGGTGGCCGAGGGCCCGGGCGCGTGCCTCATGATGGTCCGCGACGGCAAGCTGGCCACGCCGCCCGTCACCGCGGGGATCCTCGAGAGCATCACGCGCACCACGCTGATGCACCTCGCCGCGCGGGAGCTCGGCATGGACGTGGTGGAGCGCGAGATCGACCGCACGGAGCTCTACGTGGCCGAAGAGGTGTTCATGTGCGGCAGCGGCCTCGAGGTGCTCCCGATCACCTCGGTGGACCGGATCGCGGTCGGCAACGGCACGCGGGGATCGCTGACGAAGCGCATCCAGGACGTCTACTTCGCCGCCGCCCGCGGCGAGATGCCCGCCTATCGCAGCTGGCTCACGCCCGTCTACGCGAAGGCGGGCGTCCCGGCCGGGGCCCGGTAGCGCTGCTCTCGCGCCTCGGGGCGGCGGCGGCGCGCTCCGCTCAGCCCCGAGGCCCCGACCTCCATCGGTCCCAGGGAACGCGGGGGTCGTGCGCCAGGAGGCGCCGGACCTCGACGCTTCCGTGGCGCGCGCCGGGGATCCGACCCGCGATCCGGACCGCCTCCTCCTGATCGCGCGCCTCGATGAGGTAGTACCCGCCCAGCTGCTCCTTCGTCTCGGCGAAGGGACCGTCGGTGGTGGCCGGCCGGCCGTGCCGGACCCGCACCGTCGTGGCAGTCTCGATCCGGTCGAGCGGCGCGGCGCTCACGAAGTGGCCGCTCCGGCGGAGATCCTCGCAGAGGTCCAGGTTCTCGGCGATGAGCGCGTCCCACTCGCCGTCGGACAAGGCGGCGACCTTCTCCTGCTCCGCGTACACCAGGCACAGAAACTTCACGAGCGCCTCCAGGGCGCGCTCGGTCCTCGAGGACCGAGACGCCGATCGAGTGTGTGGCGCCGGGCCGGCCGCTACTGGAGCGCGTTCACGCCCGGAACGGCCGTCGGCAGGATGACCTCGACGTATCCCTGACTCTGCGCGCACTGTCCGAGGAAGTTGCTGCCGAAGCAGCCCACGGTGCCGTCCCGCACGATGACCAGCGAGTGCCGCTCGCCGGCCGCGATCGCGACGATGCCCTCCACGCCGACGTGGCCGGGCAGGCTCGAGGACTGGGAGCGCCCCGACGTGCCGTCGCCGAGCCGTCCCTCGCTGGCGTTGCCCCAGCTGAGCGCGCTGCCGTCGCGGCGGAGCGCGAGCGTGTGGTACTGACCCGCGGCCACGGCCGCGACGGAGTCCACCCCGGCGGGCCGGATGGGCGAGGGGAACGCGCCGAAGCCGTCCACGCCGGTGGGGGTGCCGGCTTGACCGGTGTTGCTGGCGCCGAACGTCCGCAGCGATCCGTCCGCCAGCAGGGCCACGGTGTGAAAGTACCCCGCGGCGATGGCGACGGCGTTCGCGCCGTTGAGCGCGTCGACGATGCGTGGGCTCCTGACGTAGCCGCCGGCCGCCAGGACGCCGAGCCCCAGCTGGCCGTCCCGGTTGTTGCCCCAGGCGAAGACGACACCGTCCCGTCGAATCGCGAAGGCCTGGCCTCCGCCGGCGGCGATCGCGCGGACGTTTGCGAGCGCCGGCACCGGGGTCGGCACCGGGCGCGATACATCGTCGCCCAGCCCCAGCTGCCCGGCGCCGTTCTGGCCCCAGGTGAGGACGACGCCGTCCTGGCGGAGCGCCATCGAGGACGCGACGCCGGCGGCCACGGCCACCACGCCGGCCAGCCCCGGCACGGGGATCGCCGTGGGCTCGGCGCCCGAGTCCCGGCCGTTTCCAAGGCGGCCGTCGCCGTTGGCGCCCCACGCGAGGACGGTGCCGTCGGCGCGCAGCGCGAGCCCGTGCGCGGCGCCGATCGCGATCTGACGGATCGCGCTCAGACCGAGGACGGGCCGGGGCTGGGTGCGGGAGTTGTCCCGGTCCTGCCCGTCGCCCAGCCGGCCGTCGCGCTGATCGCCCCAGCTCCACACGGTGCCGTCGGCCTTCAGCAGGAACGAGGTTCCCTCGCCGGCCGCGACCATCGGGCCGGCCGCGAGCGGGGCCGGGGCGGGACCGGGCGGCGAGCTCGCTCCCTGAGCGCGCGCGTCGGGTCCACCGCTCATGGCGAGCGCGAGCGTCAGGCAGGCCGTCGCCAGCACGCGGGCCGCGCGGCCCAAGGGCCCCGACCGGTGCGTCCGAAGGACGAAGAGCGCGTCTGGCATGTCGACCTCTTCCGCGGAGCGGGGTGCTACGCGACCAGGGAGTTAGGACCTCGGGACGCGCCTGTCGATCATCGGCGGGGCGGCCGAGGGGTGTCAAGGACGGGGGCCGTCCTCCCGTGAGAACGCCGGATCCTGGCCGCGGGGTGACGGCCAGCGTCACCGAGAGCCACGCGGCGCGCTGCCGGGGCCACGTTTTGGCGGCACTTTTCGAGGATTTCGAACGAGCCCCCTCGGCTGGCACGGCCTTGCATAGGGGTTGGTTGTCATGGGGCGAGGAACGGTTGCCGCCGTGCTGCTGGTAGGGACCGCGGTGTCCATCACGACCGCGGCCCGGCGCCTCCGCCGTGGCGGGCGAGAGCATCCCCATCACTGCTTCCTCTGCGATGGGACCTGGACGCATCTGGCGCAGTGCACCGAGGGGCCCGCGCGACTCTGTCCCTGGTGCCTCGCCGGCAGCCGGACGGACGGCGCCGTGCTGCCCGAGACGATCGTCGACCGGATCCGGGAGATCGGCCCGGCTCGGCGCGGGCGCCACGCGCACCAGTGCTCGGCGTGCCTCGTGTCGTGGACCCACCGACATGGGGAGAGCTGCACGGCGGGGGATCGCGCGGCGCTCCCCGAGTGTCCCGGCTGCCAGCGTCTCCGCGTCACGCTCCCCGGCGCCGGCGCCTGACCCCTGGCCGCGCTCTCGCCGCGTCGCGCGTCCGGGCCCGTCAGGAGGCGCTAGCGCGGCAGGACGCTCGTGCGGCTCGTGGCTCCGTAGGCCGCGCGCAGGGCCGGCGCGCGGCCCTTGGGCACGCGGATCTCGTAGCGCCCCTTGCCGAGCCAGTCGTCGACGATCTCGGGATTGAGGGCCTTCATCTCCCGGTAGAACGAGCCGGCCTGCCGCGCGAGCTCGGCGACGGCCACGCGCTCGCGGAGCTCGATCGCGACGACGTCGGCGTCATAGGCGCGGTAGCGCTGCTCGTGCGGCACCTCGAAGCCGTACCGCGCCGGCTCCGACAGGATGAGCTTCGCCGCCATCGCCCGGAACACGTAGCGCTCGGTCTCGTCCGCGAGGGCGACCTGGTAGTAGCTCGTGACGCCCTGATGGCGGAGCGCCTGCTCGATGCGGGACTCTCCGGCGTTGTACGCGGCCAGCGCGAGCGGCCAGTCGGGGAAGCGCTGACGCAGCTCGCGGAGTAGCGCCAGCGCGGCGGCGGTGGAGCGCTCGGGATTCCGACGCTCGTCCCATCCCGAGCTGACGGCGAGCCCGTACCGCTTGGCGGTCGAGGCGATGAACTGCCAGATGCCGAGCGCGCTCGCGTGCGAGTACGCGCTCGGCAGGAGCGCGCTCTCGATCACGGCCACGTACTTGAGGTCTTCCGGCAGGCCCGCTCGAGCCAGCTCGCGCTCGATGTACGGGAAGTACCGGGCGCTGCGCTTCAGCCAGAGGACCACCTGGGCAGGATTCCCGACCGAAAGTAGGAATTCCCGCTCGAGCCGCTCCGAGACGTCCCAGCGCCCGAGGGGCACGGCCTCCCCGGCGAACTGCGAGGCGCGCAGGGAGCTCGAAGGTGTGGAGCGCGCGAGGCGCGGCCGCCTGGCCGCTCTCCAGCCGCTCGAGGCGCCCCCGGAGCCGCTCGATCTCGGCGCGAAGCTCCACCACGTCCTCGCGGGCGGCCGGCTCCCCGAACGGCTCCGTGTCGAGCGCGGCCGCGCTGGTCGCCCCCAGGACGGCCATCGACAGCCAGACGATCAGTCCTGCCCGGCGCATGCGGCAGGGGACGAGCAACTGCCATGCCATGCTCGCGACGGGCGGATCGCCGCGGGGCGGCATGGCGGCGCGCGTCAAGGCTTCCGGCCTCCCCCGCAGGCAAGACATGTCTCCATGCGAGGTTGCGCGCGTGTGTGGCCCACGACCGGTCGGGCACCGGGCGTGGCTGGGCCTCGGACGCGCTGTCCCGGCGGGCAGCCACCTAGTCCTTCCGTGACACTGCGCTGTCTCGGATCGGACCCGGATCGCTGTTGCCGCCCAGTGGTCCCGCCGCCTTGAACGCCGTCACCCACGTGTGCCAGGCGCGACTCGAGCGGACCCTCCCCATCCTGGTGCACGGCTACGACTATCCGGTGCCCGACGGGCGCGGCTTCCTCGGCGGCTGGTGGTTCCTCCCCGGGCCCTGGCTCGAGCCCGGGTTCCGCGAGAAGGGCTTCGCCAGGCTGCCCCAGCGCATCACGCTGGCCAAGCAGCTGATCGACCGCTTCAACGCGCAGCTCCGGGCCGTCGCCGCGCTGAGCGCGTTCCCGCACGTGACCTTCGTCGACCTTCGCGGGACGCTCTCCATCGGCGCCGACTACCGGACGTGGTGGGACAACGAGCTCCATCCCACGCGGCTCGGCTTCGAGCGCGTGACGCAGCGATTCGCCGACGCGCTGGCGGCGCTGCCCTGAGAAGCGGCCGCGCGAGCGCGCCGCCGCTTGACCCTGTCCGGCTCCCGGTGCTTCCCTGACTTTGATGAGCCCGCCACCTCCGAGCGAAGGCCGTCCGGCCGTCCGCGAGTCGTCCGAGGGCCTCGAGGTCGAGACCGGCCCGTCGCCCAGGACCTCGGTCATCTGGCTCCACGGCCTCGGCGCGGACGGCTCCGACTTCGTGCCGATCGTGCCCGCCCTCCGTCTCCCGACGCCGGTCCGCTTCGTGTTTCCGCACGCGCCCGAGAGACCGGTGACGATCAACGCCGGCATGGTGATGCGCGCCTGGTATGACGTGCTGGCGCTCGAGGGGCCACGGCGCGAGGACGAGGCGGGCATCCGCGGCTCGGCGCGCCAGGTCGAGGGATTGATCGCGGCCGAGGTGGCCCGCGGCGTGGCGCCGGGCCGTGTGATCCTGGCGGGCTTCTCCCAGGGCGGGGCGATGACGCTCCACGTGGGGCTCCGTCATCCCGCGCGCCTCGGAGGGCTGCTCGTGCTCTCGGCCTACCTTCCGCTCGTGGGGACGATCGCGGCGGAGACCAGCGCCGCCGGGCGCGGCACGCCCGTGTTCATCGGCCACGGGACCGCCGACCCGCTGATTCCCTCCGCGCGAGCGCGGGCGGCGCGGGACGCCGTCGAGGCGCTCGGCTGCCCGGTGGAGTACCGTGAATATCCGATCGGCCACACCGTCTCGGACGCCGAGATCCGCGACCTCGCGGCCTGGCTGGGACGGCGCATCGCCGACGCTTGAGGAGGCCTCATGTGCCGGAGCATCAAGACGCTGCACAACTTCGCGCCGCCGGCGACCGAGGAGGAGATCCGCGCGTCCTCGCTCCAGTTCGTCCGGAAGCTGAGCGGCTTCACGCGGCCGTCGAAGGCCAACCAGGTCGTGTTCGACCGGGCGGTGGATCAGGTCGCGCGGGCCGCCCGTGAGCTGCTCGACGGCCTGGTGACGTCGGCGGCGCCGCGCGATCGGGTCGCGGAAGCATCGAAGGCGCGCGCCCGAGCGGCGGGTCGGTACGGCGCGGCGGCTGCGGCGAGCGGCTAGGCCCGCGCGCCCGCGTTACGGCGACGTCGCATTCGGGCGGACTTGTCTGCGCAGCGGCTCGGGAACCCTCTCCACCTGGTTCGTCCAGATCACCGTGCCCTCGTCGTCGGTGAAGCGGTAGACCGGGCTCCGCGCTGCCGTCACGGAGCCCGCGGGGCCGCGTGGCTCGTCCGGCGGGGGCGTGGAAGCCGGCGGCGCGGCCGGCGGGTTCGGGATCCACACCCACGAATAGGGCGTCGCGACGCCGTCGCCGCGCAGCTCGTAGCGCCCGGTCGGGTACTCGACGACCGACGGGGGCGCGGGCGCCGCGACCGGGGCGGGTGGCGGTGCCGCTGGTGACGGCGAGACGTAGACCGTGGGCGAGACGTAGACGACGGGCGACACGTTCACGGTGACCGGGGGCGCCTGGACCGGTGGCTGGTACAGCGCGACCGGGTCGTAGAACGCGGTCGGCGTGTAGAAGACCGTGGTGACCGGGAACCGGTTGTCGACGCGATGGGGCCGCCGGTGAGGGACCCGATCGACCGGCTTCGGAGCGAGCCGGACCTCGGAGCTCCCGGGAAGCGGCAGGGGATATCCGCCCGGGGATCCGAACGCGCTCGTCGGGCCGGGCAGCGGTGGCAGGATCCCGCCGTGCGTCACGTTCGCCCCGACGGCGTTGAGCGGGCGCGGGGCGAGCGGCCGGGCGCCGCCGGCGAGCGCCGGCGAGGGCAGGAGTGGCGTCAAGAGAGCCAGGCACACCCCGAGGGCGACGATCCGTCTCATCGCTCGCGTTCCACCCTGAAGTTTACTCCCCGCCTGAGGGGTTTGAACAGCGCGGAGGTCCATCTGTCCTCGCATCCCTCTCCGTATTTGAGTTCGATCCCCCGTGAAACATTCACCCCGGGGACGGCGGTAAGCTGGGGCTCGATGAACGAAGCCGACATCGGGTTCGTGGCGCGCCTCCTGGGGGATCCGACCCGCGCGGCCATGTGCCTGTCCCTGGTGGGCGGGGAGGCCAGGCCGGCGGGGGAGCTGGCCGCGCGCGCCGGCGTCTCGGCGCAGACCGCGAGCAATCATCTGGCCCGGCTGATCGCCGGTCGGATCCTCCGCGTCGAGCAGCAGGGACGCTGGCGCTACTACCGCCTGGCCGGCGCCGAGGTGGGCCACGCCGTGGAGGCGCTGGCGGTCCTGGCGCCCCCGCTGGCGGACCCGGTCGCGGCGGGCAACGGCCAGGACGGCGCGGGGCACCGCCTGGCCGAGGCGCGGACCTGCTATGGCCACCTGGCGGGGCGCCTGGGCGTCGTGCTCGCCGATGCCCTCGTCGCCCAGGAGTGGATGGAGGAGGACGGCCGGAGCTACCGGCTCACGCCCGCTGGCCGCCAGGCCCTGCGCGCGCTCGGGATCGAGGCGCGGGAGCGCGCGAAGCAGCCCGCGGCCCGGCGGTGCCTGGACTGGACGGAGCGCCGGCCGCACGTCGCCGGCCCGGTGGGCACGGCTCTGGCGAGCCTGGCCCTCGATCGCGGCTGGGTCCGGCGGCTCCGGGGCTCCCGGGCCGTGGTCGTCACGTCGGCAGGGCGCGTCGCGCTCAAGAAGGCCTTCAATATCCGCTGGGAGGGACGGTCATGATCACGCTGAGCATCCGGTACACGATCGACGCACGGAAGCGCCAGGACTTCGAGCAGTACGCCCGGGCGCTCGGCCCCATCATCCCGCGCTGCGGCGGCGAGGTCGTCGGGTACTGGCTGCCGACGAAGTTCGCCGGTCCGACCAACGCCGCGCTGGCCCTGATCGACTTCGAGAGCCTCGCGGCGTACGAGCAGTATCGCGAGCGCCTTGCCAAGGACCCCGACAACGTGAAGGCCATCCAGCGCGCGGAGGAGAGCGGCTGCATCCTCGTCGAGGACCGGGCGTTCCTGGAGCGCGTCTAGCCGCTCACTTCCCAGCGCCGGCCTCCGCGCGCCCCTTGACACGGCGGGCGCCGGCCACCGACCATCGAGCGTCAGGCCAGATGAGGCTAATGGCGATGTGTCGGTGGCTCTGCCTCCACGACCCGCGGGGCGCTCCGCCGCGGCATGACGGCGCCGGAAGCCCCGCCTGGGCTCGGCCCGCGCGCCCCGTCGACGATGGACCGTGACGTGACCACGCGCTCGACTCCGTACAGTTTCCAGGAGATCGTCGAGGAGGAGCGGAAGCTCCTGAGGGAGCTCCGGCAGGGGGGCCCGCCGCGCGCGGGGCAGGACGGCTCTTCTCACGACCAGGACGAGTTCCTGGGTCTCTCCTTCTCGGGCGGCGGCATCCGCAGCGCCACGTTCAACCTCGGCGTGCTCCAGGCCCTGTCGGAGCTCCGCCTCCTCAAGGAGTTCGACTACCTCTCGACCGTGTCGGGCGGCGGCTACATCGGGAGCTGGCTCTCGGCGTGGATCCATCGCGCGGGCGTGGACACGGTCCAGCAGCAGCTCAGCATCCGGGACCACCCCGACGTCGAGCCGAAGGAGGTGACGTTCCTTCGGAGCTACAGCAACTACCTCACCCCGCGGACGGGGATCTTCAGCACGGACACCCTCGCCGCGGTGGCCACGTACCTCAGGAACCTCATCCTCAATCTCTCGATCGTCCTCCTCTGCCTCACGGTCGTCCTGCTTCTGCCGCGACTGTTCGCGTGGGCCGGGAAGCTCCTCCACGACTGGCCGAATGCCCTGCTCGCGTGTCGCCGCCCTGGGGCTCGCGGTCGCCGTGTTCTTCATCAACCTGAATCTCGCCAGCCAGCTTCCCTACAGCCAGAGCAATCGTGACAAGAGGGTGCTGGGCGCGAAGTGGAAGGCGCCATGGTACGCGAGGCGCACGGCGGTGGTCGCCTGGATCGTGCTCCCCCTGACGCTCGGAGCCATGGCCCTGAGCTTGTGGCTGGCGGGCCCCGCGCCTTCGCTGTCGCAGGCGCTGCTGACGCCCGATTGGCCGACCCTGCGCCGTGACCTGGTGATCATCGGTGTCATGACCGCCGCGATCGGCTTCATCTGGTTCTGCGCCCTCAAGATCGCGCGCGTCTGGCGTGAGCCTGGTGACCGTCCGACGTGGAGGTGGCGACTGGGCGCGCTCGTGATCGGCGTCCTGCTGGGTCTGGTCGCGCTGGTGGTGTTCCAGGAACTCATGCCTCCGCGCACTGTCCCGGGCCCTCCTTCCCAGGTCGAGCCCCTTCGCCTGTGGTGGGCGACCGTGTGCGGGCTCCCCGGACTGCTCGGCGTGTTCGGGCTGGCCGTCGTGTTCGTCATCGGCGTGAGCGGGCGTCAGTTCGAGGAGGACAGCCGAGAGTGGTGGAGCCGCCTGGGCGGCGTCCTGTTCGGGGTCGCCGTCGGGTGGCTGGTCGTCGCGGGCCTCGCCATCTACTCGCCGCCCTGGGTCATGCGGCTCACCCGGCTCGCCCAGGGTCTCAGCATCGCCTGGCTGGTGACCACGGTCGCCGGGGTGCGCGCGGCGATGAGCGGAGGGAGCGGCAAGCCGGGCTCGGTGGGCTGGCGCGACCGGCTCGCGATGATCACGCCCTACGTGTTCCTGGCGGGCCTCCTGGTCGCCCTCGCCTTCGGCATCCACGCGGCCCTCGCCGCCTGGCACGGGCAGGGCACGTTCACGTCGTCCGAGGCCGACTACTTCGCCGCCATCGCGGGCTGGCTCAGCCTGAAGGGCCTCCTGGCGCCGTTCCTGTTCAGCGCGGTCCTCGCCGCCTTCTTCTCGTGGCGGATCGACGTCAACGTGTTCGCGTTCCACATGTTCTACCGGAACCGGCTGGTTCGCTGCTACCTCGGCGCCAGCAACACGCGCCGCGCGGACCATCCCTTCACGGGCTTCGACGGCGACGACTCCGTGCCGATGAAGGACCTGCGCCAGCGGCCCTACCACCTCGTGAACGCCGCGCTGAACATCACCCGCGGGACGCGCCTGGCTTGGCAGGAGCGCAAGGCGGCGTCGTTCGTCGCGAGCCCGCTCTTCTGCGGGTACGAGCTGCAGGACGACGATCGTCTGGCCGCGGGGAGCTACCAGCGCACCGAGGACTACCTCGGCGAGGAGAACGAGGCGCGGCTGGCCCGCCGGGCGAAGGCCCGCCGGCGGCGCGGCGCCGCGACGGAGGACGATCCGGATCCGGGGGCGCTCAAGCTGGGGCTCGGCTCCGCGCTGGCCGTGTCGGGCGCTGCCGCGAGCCCGAACCAGGGCTACCACTCCGCGCCCGCGGTCGCGTTCCTGATGACCGTGTTCAACGTGCGCCTCGGATGGTGGCTCCAGAATCCGGCCCAGCTCCGCCAGTGGCGGCACATGGGCCCCCGCTGGGGGATCCTCTACCTCCTGTCCGAGCTCCTGGGCATGGCGGACGAGTCCTCGAAGTACGTGTACCTGAGCGACGGGGGCCACTTCGAGAACCTCGGGATCTACGAGCTGGTGCGGCGCGGCTGCCGGTTCATCGTCGCGTGCGACGCGGGCATGGACGCTGGATTCGAGTTCGAGGATCTGGGGAACGCGATCCGCAAGTGCCAGGTCGATCTCGGTGTCACGATCGACATCGACACGCGGCCGATCCGGCCCGATCCGGCGACGGGACGCGCGCTCGCCCACTGCGCGGTCGGCACCATCCGCTACGGCGGCGCCGGCCGCCCGCAGGCGCCGGACGGCTACCTCCTCTACATCAAGCCGTCCATCACCGGGAGCGAGCCCGGCGACGTCCTCCAGTACCGCGCGGCCCACGCCGAGTTCCCGCACGAGAGCACGTCCGACCAGTGGTTCGGGGAGTCCCAGTTCGAGAGCTACCGGAAGCTGGGCCACCACATCGCGCGGCTCGTGTTCCGGGGCGCGGGCATCAGGGCGCCGCGCCGCGCCGTCGCGACCACCCACCCGGGGCGGGAGCGGATGTTCGTCGCCCTCAAGGAGCGCTGGTATCCGTCGAGCGCGGCGGTCAAGGCCGCCTTCTCGCGGCACGCCGACCGGCTCAACACGCTCCAGGTGGCGCTGCGCCGGGACGAGAGCCTCCGCTTCCTGGACTCGCAGATCTACCCGGAGTGGGACGAGCTCATGCGGGGGCGCGCGGCGCCGCGGCCGCCGAGCCTGTCCCTGCCGGACTCGTTCGAGGAGGCCCGGGCCGGCTTCTACTTCTGCGTCAACCTGCTCCAGCTCATGCAGAGCGTCTATCTCGACCTCAACCTGGAGGAGGAGCACCGCCACCCGGACAACCGCGGGTGGATGAACCTCTTCAAGCACTGGTCCTGGGCCACGATGCTCCGGGCCACCTACGCGATCTGCTGCTCCACGTTCGGGGCGCGGTTCCAGACCTTCTGCGCCCGGCGGCTGGAGCTCGAGCCGGGCCAGCCGCAGGTCGTGTCACGCAAGGTGGAGGCGGACGCGGTCGACGGGCTTCTCGAGGAAGCCCGGAAGCGGAACGAGCTGAACTTCTACGAGCTCGAGCTCATCCGCCGCTGCGCCGCGGACGGCGTGCCCTTCGACGAGGTCCACCTGCTCCGGCTGCGCGTCGACGATCCCAGCCGGGCGATCGCCGATCCCGCCGCCGCGCCGGCGCTCGAGTTCACCTTCGGCTTCGCCCTGACCCACCGGCAGCAGTTCGTCTACTTCCGCGTGCAGGACCACCTGCGGCGGATGGGCCTGGCGCGCGACGCGCTGCGGAAGCTCTGCGAGGGCGACCGCTACGCGGCCGTGTCGGAGCACGCCCGGGTCGAGACCGACCCGGACGGATGGCTCCGCTTCCGCGCGCTCCTGAGCTCGGTGCTCAGCGAGGTACGGGCCGCCCGCGCGTCGTCCGACGGCGCGCGGCCGACGGCCTGATCGCGCCGCCGCGCGCGTCAGGTCGACCCGATCCCGTCCTCGCGGACCGCGCGGGCCGCGTCGCGGCCGGCGAGCATCCCGTAGCCCAGGGCCGTCAGGAGGCCGTTGCCGGAGAAGTAGCCGCCCGGCCCGTGGCCGGAGAGCCCTGCCGCGACGCCGCCGCCCGCGTAGAGGTTCGACACCGGCCGGCCGTCGGTCCGGAGGACGCGGGCCGCCGTGTCGACCCGGAGCCCGCCCTGCGTGTGGAAGAGGGCGCCGGTGACCTTCACGCCGCGAAGCGGGGGCTCCAGCCGGCGGCAATCTCGACGGCCGAACGGGTCGGGCCGCCGCGCCTCGGCCGCCGCGCGGTACTCGGCGAGCGTGTCGGCGAGCCCCCGCGCGGGAAGCCCGAGCGCGGCCGCCAGGTCGTCGGCGGTCGCCGCCGCGACGATGGCCCCCGCGTCCAGCGCTTGCCGGTAGTCCTCGAACCCGAGCGCGAGCCGGTGGAGTCGCTCGTCGTACACGTTCCACGCGAGGCCCTCCGGCTGGGCGAGCACCCGGAGCGCGTGCTCGGAGTAACCCGTGGTCTCGTCGCCGAAGCGGCGGCCGTCCCGGTTGACCTGGATGCCGCCCTCGGTGATCACCGCGTAGGTGATGAGGATGCCGTGCGGCACCGCGACCGACGCGTGCGCCTGGTAGGCGTCCATGAAGGCGACCGCGCCGCCGAGCGCCTGGCCCCACCGGATGGCCTCGCCCGTGTTGCCCTCGCCGCCGAAGTAGTACGCGTTGGCCATCTCCGGGCAGTAGCGCGCGAGCATCGCCCGGTTGGCGGCGAACCCGTTCGCGGCCAGGATCACCTTGCGCGCGCCGATCCGCTCGACGCGACCGTCGCGCTCGACCACCACGCCGCGCGCCGCGCCGCCGTCGTCCGCGATCAGGCCGGTCGCCCCCGCGCCCTCGACGAGCTCCGCGCGCGGGTGCGCCGCCACGGCGCGCCGGAGATCCGCCCACAGGGCCGCGCCGGTCCGGCTCGGAGGGGCGTGCATGCGGAACTCGGTGTGCGCCGGGTACTTGAAGTCGTGGACGAAGTCGAGGGCCACGCCCACCGAGTCGACCAGCCACTCGACGAGGCGCGGCGCCACGCGGCAGAGGTGGAGCGTCGCCTCCGGATCCGACGCGCGGCCGTTCTTCCGGAGGATGTCCTCGGCCATGGCCTCCGGCGACTCGATCACGCCCGCCGCCCGCTGGAAGCGGGTTCCCGCCGCCGGCACCATGCCGCCGGAGCGCGCGGTGTTGCACCAGGGCCGGGCTTGCTTCTCGAGGACCAGGACGTCGACCTCGCCCTGCGCGGCGGCGATCGCGGCGGTGAGACCGCATCCGCCGCCGCCCACCACGACGACATCGGACTCGAGGTCGAACCGCCCGGTGTCCCGGACGAGGCCGGCGTCGTCCGTCACGGTCGTCCTATCGCTGCGGATCGCGCCCCATCTGCCGGAAGCGCTCGACGGCCCCGCCGGGCGCGAAGTCCTCCAGCTCGAACAGCTGGCGCACCTCGATCTCGGCGTCCTTGCCCTCGCCGGCGGGATTGGGGTAGCGCTTCGCCCACTCGATCGCTTCCTCCCGGGAGCTCACCTTGATGAGCGTGTAGCCGGCCAGGAGCTCCTTCGTCTCGGCGAACGGACCGTCGGTGAGCGTGCGCTTCCGGCCCGAGTACTTGATCCGCCACCCCTTGGCCGTGGGCCACAGGCCTGACGCGTCCAGGAGGACGCCCGCCTTCACGAGCTCCTCGTGGTACTGCGCCATCTCCGCCATGAGCTTCTCTTCGGGCATGACGCCGGCTTCCGACTCCTTGGTGGCCTTGACCATGATGAGGAATCGCATCGTGCCATCTCCTCGAGCGATCGATTGGAGCCAGGCCCGCGCCGTCCGCGGGAGCGAAGCACCATCTGAGAGGCGCCGGCGGGCCCCCGGATCGACATCGGCCCGGCGCCGCGGCGCGCCTGCTTCGCATCATAGCCGAGAGCCTCGGCAGGGGACGGCTCCGTCCGGGCGACGGCTCTCGAAGGCCCGGCTTCCGACGCCGCCGCGGGATCGCCGCTTTGAGGTACCCTATGGCCGGCACCCGCACGGGCTGGTCGTCTCACACGCGGTCGAGAACCCGAGGAAGAGGAGGAGAGGCCGTCATGGATAGATCCACCCACGTCTCCCGCCGCAGCTTCGTCCGGGGCGCTGGCCTGGCCGGCGTCGCCGCGCTGGGCTTCCCGGCCGTCCTCCGCGCCCAGGCCCGCGAGATCAAGGTCGGTCACGTCCATCCGCTGTCCGGGCCGCTCGCGTTCGACGGCGGGCTCGTGGTGAACGGGATGACGCTCGCCGTCGAGGAGATCAACGCCGCGGGCGGGATCAAGTCCCAGGGCGGGGCCAAGCTCACGCTGTCCGGCGGCGACAGCCAGGGCAAGCCCGAGGTCGGCACCGCGGAGGCGGAGCGCCTCATCCGGGAGGGCGTCGTGGCGGTCCTCGGGCCGTACCAGAGCCCCGTCGCGTACAACATCTCCCAGCTCGCCGAGAAGGAGAAGACCCCGTTCATCATCACGGTGGCGGTGGCCGACAACATCACCGAGCGCGGCTTCGAGTACACGTTCCGCGTCCAGCCGAACGCGCGCGTGATGACCGTGAAGAGCCTCGACCACCTCGCCGAGCTCGCCAAGGCGACCGGCACCCCGGTCAAGACGCTCGCGATGATGCACGAGGACGGCCTCTTCGGGACGACGGTGGCGGGCCACGTCGAGAAGCACGCCAAGAACGTCGGCATGGAGCTCGCCCTCCGGGTGCCGTACAGCCTCCGGACGGCGGACGTCACCACCGAGGTGACGAAGATCAAGGCCGCCAAGCCCGACGTGGTGATCGTGACCGGCTACTTCGGCGACGCGCTGCTCATCGCCCGCACCGCCACGGAGCTCCGCGTCGAGACCAAGGCCGTGATGGGGATCTCGAACGGCGGGTTCTCCAACCCGAAGTTCCTCGCCGACCAGCGCGAGCTGTCCGACCTGATCCTGGACGGCAACTACTGGCACAACCCGCGGAGCGAGCGGGCCAAGCGGGTGATGGAGGCGTACCAGAAGCGCTTCAGCTCGCCGATGTCCTCCCACTCCGTCCAGGCGTACAGCGCGACGATGGTTCTGCGCGATGCGCTGGAGCGCGCCGGCAACGCCGACCGCGCGAAGCTCCGCGAGGCGCTGGCCGCGACCAACCTCGCCGACCACATCCTGCCCCAGGGGCCGATCCAGTTCGACAAGACCGGCGAGAACGCCAACGCCCAGTCCGCCCTGCTCCAGAACCAGGGCGGCAAGACCGTGGTCGTGGGTCCGGCGCAGTTCGCCGAGGCCAAGGCCGTCTTCCCCGTTCCTCGCTGGTCGCGCTGACCTTCCGTCCGCCCCCGGCGCCGCCTCGGATCCCGGGCGGCGCCGGCGGGCGCCCGCGGCCATGACGACGCTCCTCTGGCAGGCCGGCATCTCCGGGGTGCTGATCGGAGGCGTCTACGCGCTGGTGGCGCTCGGGCTCACCCTCGTCTTCGGGGTGCTCCGCATCATCAACTTCGCGCACGGCACGCTGATGATGCTCGGCATGTACGCGACGTTCTTCCTCTGGAGCCTCGCGGGCATCGATCCGTACGTGTCGGTCGTGATCGTGGGCCCGGCGTTCTTCCTGGCCGGCATCGTCATCGAGCGGCTCGTCATCGCGCCGAACCGGAGCGCGCCCGAGTCGAACCAGCTCCTCCTGACGCTCGGGCTGGCGCTGTTCCTCGAGAACGCGGCCCTCGCCGCGTTCCGGGCGGACCCGCGGAGCCTTCAGCTCGGCTACCGGCTGCCGCCCATCCTGCTCGGCGAGGCGGTCGTGAACGTGCCCCGCCTCGTCGCGTTCCTCGCCTCCATCGCCCTCGCCGTCCTCCTCTGGCTCTTCCTCCGCTACACGGACACCGGCAAGGCGATCCGGGCCGCGGCGGAGGAGCGCGAGGGCGCCCTCCTGATGGGCATCGACGTCCGCCGGCTCGACTCGCTGGCGTTCGGGCTGGGCGCGGCGCTGGTCGCGGTGGCCGGGAGCCTGGTCACCCCGTTCCTCTACGTCGCCCCGGACGTGGGCGACGTCTTCAACATCCTCGCGTTCGTGATCGTGGTCCTCGGCGGGATGGGGAGCTTCCTCGGCGCGCTCCTCGGCGGCTTCGTGATCGGGCTGGCGGAGTCGATCGGCGCCGCGGTCCTGCCGGGCTCGCTCAAGCAGCTGCCGATCTTCGCGCTCTTCATCCTCGTGCTGCTGTTCCGCCCGAACGGGCTCCTCGGCCGCGCCCGTGGCTAGCCTCGCGGCGGCGCTCCTGGCGGTGGCGGCCCTCGCGGTGCCGCCGTTCCTCTCGCCCTACGCGGTCCACACGCTGGTGCTCGTCCTGTTCTTCGCCTACCTCGGCACGGCCTGGAACGTGCTGGGCGGGTACGCGGGGCAGTTCTCCTTCGGCCACGCGGCGTTCTTCGGGATCGGCGCCTACACGTCGACCTTGCTCCTGGTCCGCCTCGAAGTGAGCCCGTGGCTCGGGCTCCTGGCGGGCGGCGCCCTGGCGGCGGCCTTCGGCTGCTTCGCGGGATATCTCTCGTTCCGCTACGGGCTCCGCGGCCCGTACTTCGCCCTGGTGACCCTCGCCTTCGCGGAGATGCTGCGGCTCATCGCCGTGAACTGGATGGCGATCGGGGGGCCGATGGGGATCCTCATGCCGCTCTCGAAGACGGGCGACTCCCTCTGGCGCCTCCAGTTCCGCGAGAAGCTGCCGTACTACTACGTGGTGCTCGCGCTCGTGGTCGCGGCCCTCGCGCTCGTGCGGGCCATCGAGCGGTCGCGCCTGGGCCATCTCCTGGCCGCCATCCGCGAGAACGAGGACGCCGCCGAGGCCTCCGGAGTCGACACGATGTCGGCGAAGCTCGTCGCGATGGCCGTGTCGGCGTTCCTGACCGCCGTCGGGGGCACCTTCTACGCGCAGTACTTCACCTTCATCGACCCGGGCCTGGTCTTCGGCCCATCGGTGTCGGTCGAGATCCTCCTCCGTCCGATCGTGGGCGGCCCGGGGACGCTGCTCGGCCCGCTCCTCGGATCCGTCGTCCTCACGCCCCTCTCCGAGGCGACGCGGGCGCTGATCCGCGGCCGCCCCGGCGTCGACGTGATGGTGTACGGCGCGCTCCTGGTCCTCGTGATCACGTTCCTCCCGGGCGGGCTCGCCGGCGCGTGGCGCCAGGTGCGCCGGTCGTGGCGGCCGCGGCAGGCCTGAGCGACGGCGTGGCGCTGCTCGAGGTACGGGGGCTGACGAAGCGCTTCGGCGGCCTCCTCGCCGTCTCCCGCGTCGATCTCGCCGTCGAGCGGGGCGAGGTGTGCGGGATCATCGGCCCGAACGGGGCGGGGAAGACCACGCTCTTCCACCTCATGACCGGATTCCATCGGCCGACGGCCGGGGACGTCCGCTTCGACGGCCGCTCGATCACCGGGCTGCGGCCGCACCAGGTGTGCCGCCTCGGCATCGCGCGCACGTTCCAGATCGTCCAGCCGTTTCCCGGCCTGAGCGTTCTCGACAACGCGGCGGTCGGCGCGTTCACGCGGCACCGCGAGGTGACCGCGGCGCGCGCGGCGGCCCGCGGCGCCCTCGAGCTCGTGGGCCTCGCGGCCCAGGCAGATCGTCTCGCGGGGACGCTCACGCTCTCGGACCGGCGGCGGCTCGAGCTCGCGCGGGCGCTCGCGACCGCACCGCGGCTCCTCCTGCTGGACGAGGTGATGTCGGGCCTGACGCCGACCGAGGTCACGGGCATGATCGACCTTTGCCGGCGGCTCCGGGACCGCGGGCTCACGATCCTCGTGATCGAGCACCTGCTCCGCGCGATCATGACCCTCTCGGACCGCATCGTCGTCCTGGACCACGGCGAGAAGATCGCCGAGGGTGTCCCGGCGGGGATCGCGAGGGACCCCCGCGTCATCGAGGCCTACCTCGGCGTCGCGGCCGGCCGCGATGGCTGAGCCGGGGCGCCGGCTCAGGCGATAGGCCGCCCGAGCGCGGGGGCGGCGCGCCCGTGCTGCCAGAGGGCGGGGCCGTCCCGGCGCCGCCCGTGCTGGAAGTCCGGGACCTTCATGCCGGCTATCGCGACGTGCCCGTCCTCCGGGGAGTGTCGCTGACGGTGGGCGCCGGCGAGATCGTCGCCCTGGTCGGCGCCAACGGCGCGGGGAAGACCACGACCCTCCGCGCCATCGCCGGCCTCCTCGCGCCCTCCGGTGGCGAGATCCACTTTGGCGGCGCGCGCATCGACGGAGTGCCGGCTCACCAGGTGGTCGGACGTGGCCTCGTCCTCACGCCCGAGGGACGCAAGATCTTCCCCTCGCTCACGGTCCGGGAGAACCTGGACCTCGGCAGCTACCTGCCAGCCGCGCGAAGCCGACGCCAGGCCTCGCGCGACCGCGTGATGGCCCTGTTCCCCATCCTCCGGGACCGGCAGCGGCAGCCAGCGGGGACGCTATCCGGCGGGGAGCAGCAGATGGTCGCCATCGCGCGGAGCCTCATGTCGGAGCCCCGGCTCCTCATGCTCGACGAGCCGTCCCTCGGGCTCGCCCCGCTGATCGTCGATCGCATCCTCGACGTGATCCAGGCCATCAACCGGGACGGCACGCCGGTGCTCCTGGTCGAGCAGAACGTGCACCGCGCGCTGGCGCTCGCGACGCGCGCCTACGTGCTCGAGCAGGGAGCCGTGACCTTGACCGGAGCCGGGCCGGCGCTCGCCGCCCGCGAGGACGTCCGCCGCGCCTATCTAGGCCTCTGACCGGCGACGCTCCGCGGGCGTCGCGGCCCCCGCGCGACGTCCGGTCGTCGCCGGGCGGACTCTGGACACCGTCGGGAACCATACGGACGAGCGGGGCGTTCCGCTTGTGGGTGAGCCTGCCGCGGGGACGTCCTGCCCGCGTCGGGCTCGCGCCGAGCGACCTCGAAACCCCCGATTCTCTTGGAGTGGGAGGATCCTCCATGCGGACGTCGAGGCTCGGACTGATCGGACTGGCCATGATGGCGATCCTGGCGTGGGCGTCGGTCGCGCGGGCCGACCTCGACGCCGTGGCGCAGGCGATGGGCGTCTCCAAAGTCGACAGCGTCCAGATCGCGGGCGGCGGGTACGCGTACGCGGTGGGGCAGGCCTACACGCCCGGGAAGGCCTGGCCCAAGCTGAACCTCGGCCGGTACACCCGCTCGGACGACTATGCCCGCGCGGCGTACGGCTTCGACTACTACCTGAGCCGGGCGGAGCCCCAGGGCGGCGGCGCGATTCCCGCGGTCGGCGAGGTGCGGCGGACCGGCGGCGTGAGCGGCGACCAGGCCTGGAACGTCGTCTACCCGCAGGGCAGCGCGGCCGGGGCGCCGGCGGCGGCCTACCTGCACGACCTGTGGATCAGCCCGCACGGCATCGTGAAGGCCGCGATCGCCGACAAGGTGGCGATGAGCGGCTCCACGTTCGAGATCATGCGGGAAGGCCGGTTCCGGGCGCGGGCGACCGTCGGCGCCGGCAACCTGGTCGAGAAGGTCGAGTCGTGGATCGACAACCCCGTCCTGGGCGACATGGCGGTGGTCACGACCTACGCCGACTACAAGGACCACGGCGGGGTGAAGTTCCCGGCGCGGATCACCCAGACCATGGGCGGCTTCCCGGTGCTCGAGCTGAACGTGGCCGAGGTGAAGGTCAACAGCGGCGCCGTGACCGTGCCGTCGCCGATCGCGCGCCCCGCGATCGAGGTGACCGTCGACAAGGCCGCGGACGGCGTGTGGTTCCTCCACGGCGGGTCGCACCACAGCGTCGCCATCGAGATGAGCGACCACGTCATCCTGTTCGAGGCGCCGCTCGGGGACGCCCGGACCAACGCGGTGCTGGAGGCGACGCGGAAGACGATCCCCAACAAGCCGATCCGCTTCGTGGTGGCAAGCCACCATCACTTCGACCATTCGGGCGGCCTGCGCGCGGCCGCCGCGACGGACGCCGTCCTCGTGATGCCCGAGGCCAGCCGGCCCTTCTTCGAGCAGGCCTACGCGGCCCCGCGCACGCTCGCTCCCGACACCCTGGCCAAGTCCGGGAAGCAGGCGCGGTTCTCGACGTACCGCGACAAGCACGTCATGAGCGACGCCACGCGGACCCTGGAGCTCCACGTGCTCAAGGGGAACGTCCACGCCGAGGAGTTCATCGTCGGCTACCTGCCGAAGGAGAAGATCCTGATCGTGGCCGACGCGTTCAGCCCGCGGGCGCCGGTCACCCAGACGCCCGCGAACATCAATCCCAGCACCAAGAACCTCTGGGAGAACATCGACCGCCTGAAGCTCGACATCCAGACCGTGCTGCCGATCCACGGGCGCATGGTGAAGGTCGACGAGCTCAAGCTCGAGGCCGGCGTCCACACGCACTGATACCGGCCCGGCAGTCCATTCGGAAATGAGGGGCGGGCCCCGCGGTCCGCCCCTCTCGTTTCTCCGCGGCGTCCGCCTTGTCGCGCGCGGCGCGCTTCGCTATCGTGAAGACGTCGGCGACACCACGGACGTCAGCCAAAGGGGGAGCGCGAATGCGAACGGCATTGATCGGCGGTGTGCTCATCGACGGCTCGGGCGGCCCGCCCCGGCGCGATACCACCCTCCTGATCGAGGGCACCAAGATCGTCGACGTCAGCCAGCAGCGCGCATTCGGCCCGGACGTGCGGGTCGTGGATCTCGGCGGCCGCACCGTCATGCCGGGGCTGATCGACTGCCACATCCACTTCGCGCACTGGGGCATGAACCTGATCGCCTACCAGTCGCAGAGCCTCATGCTCCTGGCCGCCGAGACTGTCGCTGCGCTCCGGACCACCCTCGAGGCCGGCTGCACGACCGCCCGGGACCTCGGCGGGCTCGACGCGGGCTTCCGCGAGGCGGTGGCCAAGGGCCTCATCGCGGGGCCGCGCCTCCACTGCAGCCTCGTCATCGTGTCCCCGACGAACGGGATCGTCGACGCCACGACCGTGCAGGGCCTGCCGTCGCCGGTGGTGCCGGGCATGCCGCGGCCGGAGTGCAACGGCCCCTACGGCGTCCGCGCCAAGGTGCGCGAGGTATTGCGGCAGGGCGCCGACGTCATCAAGATCGCCACCAGCGGCGGCGTCAGCTCCGCCAAGCTCCACCCGAAGCGGCCCATCTTCACGGCCGAAGAGGTCGAGGCGATCGTCGACGAGGCCCACATGGCGGGCGTTCCGGTGTGCTGTCACGCCCTCGGCGGGCCCGGTGTCCTGACCGCGGTCCGGGCCGGCGTCGACACCATCGAGCACGGCGGCTGGCTCGACGACGCCTGCGTCGAGGAGATGGTCCGGCGCCGCACGTGGTACGTGCCGACCTTCGCCGTCTACCGGTGGCACGCGACGCTGGGTCCGCAGTTCAAGCAGGAGCGCGCCCGGGCGATGAACCAGCACCACATCGAGAGCTTCCGCCGGGCGCTGCAGGCGGGCGTGCGGATCGCGATGGGCACGGACGCCGGCGGCTACGGGTACGGCGACAACGGCCTCGAGCCCGTCCTGATGGTCGAGGCGGGCATGACGCCGGCGCAGGCCATCGAGGTCAGCACCCGCCGGTCGGCGGAGTGCATGGGCATCGCCGACGAGGTCGGCACGCTCGCGCGCGGCAAGGAGGCGGACCTCATCGTCCTCGACGCGGACCCGCTCGCCGACATCGGCGTGCTGCGCGAGGCGAAGCACCGCGCGCTCGTCATGAAGGGTGGGGTGGCAGTCACCGGCCCGCTGGCCGCCGGACTGACGGCCGCGACGCCCTGAGGCGGCGCGCGGGCGCGGTCAGAACAGGCGGCTGAAGCCCACGACGCGGTCGACCACCAGGACGACCGCGACGGTGAGCGCCACCAGCACGGTGGAGACCGCCGCCACCAGCGGGTCGCTGTTGTACTCGATGTACTGGAAGATGCGGACCGGCAGCGTCATCATGCGCGGCCCCGCCAGGAACAGCGTCACCACCACCTCGTCGAACGAGGTGATGAACGCGAAGACGGCGGCCGCCAGCACGCTGCCCTTGATCTGCGGCAGGGTCACCGTCACGAAGGCGGTGACCCTGCCGGCGCCGAGGCTCCGGGCCGCCTCCTCGATCGACCGGTCGAACGCCTGGAGGCCCGACGACACGATCAGGACGACGAACGGGAGCACCAGCACGACGTGCGCGGCCAGGAGGCTCGCGAACGAGCCGCCCAGGCCGACGCGGCTGAAGTAGATCAGCATCGCGATCCCGATCACGATGCCCGGCACCGTGAGGGGCGCGGTGAGGATGCCCCGCACCGTGCCCGCGCCCCGGAATCGCCGGGCGGTCAGCGCGAGGGACGCCAGGAGGCCCACGACGGTGGCAATGGCGGTCGCCGCCGCGCCGAGCCGCACGCTCAGCACCAGCGAGTTGACGAAGTCGCGGCTCCCCAGGAACTCCTGATACCAGCGGAGCGACAGACCTTTCGGCGGAAAGGCCAGGTACGCGTCGCGGCTGAAGGACGCCACGATCACGACCAGGATCGGCGCGAGCAGGAAGAGGCAGACGAGCGCGTTCACGCTCCAGAGGACGAGGCGCCCGATCCGGAGCGGCCGGCGGCGCGCGGTCACGGCCGGCGGGGCCACGTTACTTCACCCACACGCGCGTGGCGCCGAGGAGCCGGCCCTGGAGGATCGTCAGCCCGAGCACCAGCGCGATCAGGATGAACGAGCAGGCGGCGGCGTACGGCCAGTTCAGGACCGCCGTCGCCTGGTCGTACACGATGGTGGCCATGACCTTGGTACGGGCGCCGCCGATCAGCTTCGGCGTCGCGAAGGCGCTCACGCTCAGGACGAAGACCAGGAGCGAGCCGGCGGCGATCCCCGGCAGGCTGAGCGGCAGGATGACGTCGCGGAAGACGTGCCACGAGCTCCCGCCGAGGCTCCGGACGGAATCCTCGAGGTCGGGGTCGATCTGCTGGATCACACCGGACAGGGTGAGAACCATGAACGGCATCAGGACCTCGGTCAGGCCGATGATCGTGCCGGTGAAGTTGAACATCAGCTGGGTGCGCGGGAGCTGGAGAGCGGCGAGCAGCGTGTTGACCACGCCGTTGCTCGAGAGCAGGATCATCCACCCGTAGCTGCGCACGACGACGCTCGTCATGAGCGGGATCAGCACGATGACGGTGAGGAGGCCCTTCCACCGCGATCGGCTGCGCGCCAGCGTGTACGCGAGGGGGTACGACAGGAGGAGGGCCAGCCCGGTCACCGCGGCTCCCATGAGCAGCGTGTCGCCGAGGATCGACCGGTAGAAGGGGTCGGAGACGAAGCGCCAGTAGTTGTCCAGGATGAACGCGGGCTCCTGGCGTCCGCCCGGCAGGAAGCGGTGGAAGCTGTACACGAGCATGATCGCGAGCGGCGCGAAGAAGAAGGGGACCAGCAGGAGCGCGCTCGGGAGCATGAGCGCGGCCCATCCGAGCCACCGGCCCCGTCGCGGCGGCGGCCGCGGAGTCCGGTCGGTCGGCGCCGCGGCGGTCGTCATCACGCGGGTCGGATGACGCGGCTCGCGCTGGCCGGCCATCCGAGCGCCACGCGGTCACCCGCGCCGAAGGCGCCGCGGCCATCGTCGGCCTCCGATTCCGCGTTCGGTCGCCGGACGAGCACGGTCAGCTCGGGGCCGATCCGGATGCGGTAGGCGGTCGAGGCGCCCACGTAGCTCACGTCCTCCACGGTGCCCTCGACGCGGTTGGGGAAGCGGGCCGGCGCGCCATTCCCGGCCGGCGCGATCGCCACGGCCTCGGGCCGCACGCTCGCGACGGCGCGCTCGCCCTCGGCGACGCCCCCGGTGTCCTCGACCAGGAGCTCGAGGCCGGCCGCCGTGACGAAGCGCACGCCGTCCGGCTGCCGGCGCCCGACCGCACCCTCCCACAGGTTGCTCTCCCCGATGAACCGGGCCACGAAGAGGGTACGGGGCTGCCGGTAGATCGCGCCGGGCGTTCCGACCTGCTCGATGCGCCCGGCGTTCATGACGACGATCCGGTCGGAGATCGCGAGCGCCTCCTCCTGGTCGTGGGTCACGAACACCGTGGTGATGTCGAGCTGGCGCTGGAGCCGCCGGAGCTCCCAGCGCATCTCCTCCCGGAGCTTCGCGTCGAGGTTCGACAGGGGCTCGTCGAGGAGGAGGAGCGACGGGCGGATGACGATCGCCCGAGCCAGGGCCACGCGCTGCTGCTGCCCGCCCGAGAGCTGGCGGGGATAGCGCCGCGCGAGACCGGGCAGCTGGACCAGCCCCAGCGCCTCCTCGACCCGGCGGCGGCGCTCGGCCGCCGGGACGCGCCGCATGCGGAGACCGTAGGCGACGTTGTCCTCGACCGTCATGTGCGGGAACAGGCCATAGCTCTGGAAGACCATCCCGATGTCGCGCTTGTTGGGCGGGAGCCGGGTGACGTCCGCGGCGCCGACGCGGATCTCGCCCGAATCGGGCTCGACGAACCCGGCGATCATTCGAAGGGTGGTGGTCTTGCCGCACCCGCTCGGCCCGAGCAGGGTGACGAGCTCGCCGGCGCGCACGTCGAGGGAGACCGCGTCGACCGCGACGACGTCGTCGAACGTCTTGACGACGTCGCGCAGGGTCAGCGCGGCGGGCGAGCCTTCCGGGCCGGCGGCCACGAGGCGGGGACTACGACCGCCGGCGGGCGGCGGGGCGGGAGACCCCGCCGCCACTCGCGCCGCCGGCGCTCACTTCGAGGTGATCTCGCGCTGCCACCGCTCCGTCCACTCCGACGTGAACTTCGCGATCTTCTCCCAGTCGGGGGTGAACGAGTTTTCGAGCGCCTTGCCGCTCGGCATCAGCTTCTGGACGTTGTCCGGAAGCTTCACGCTCTTGTTCGTCGGGCCGAGCACGGCGTTCGCGTGGAAGTTGGTCTGCTGCGCGGCGTCGAGCGCGAAGTTCACGTACTTCTCGGCCAGCGCCTTGTGCTTCGTGCCCTTGGTCATGCCGATGCCGTTGCCGAAGAGCACGGTGCCGTCCTCCGGGTAGGCGAGGCCGACCGGCGCGCCCTGCAGCACCTGGGTGCCGGCGCGGTCGCTGGCCCACACGCCGATCCAGGCGTCACCGTTGTTCAGCATGTTCGCCATCTGGTCGTGCGAGCTCCAGAACGTCAACACGTTCGGCTTCAGCGTGGCCAGCTTCTTGAAGCCCGGGTCCACCTTGTCGATGCCGCCGCCGTTCATCGCCGCCAGCTTCAGCATCAGGAGATGGCCGCAGCACGCGTTGATGTCGGGCAGGACGACGTGGCCCTTGTACTCGGGCTTCCAGAGGTCCTCCCACGCCGTCGGCGCCGTCTTGACCTTCTGGGTGTTGTAGGTGAGGGCGAGCGCGACGAACAGGAACTCGGCGTAGGGGTCGCCGGCCACCCGCGCCTTGGGCACCAGCTGGTTGAGGTTGGGCACCTTGTCCGCCGACAGGGGCTCGACGAGCCCCTCGTTCTTGGCGATGACCGCGCCCTGGTCCGCCATGAGCCAGACGTCGATCTGCGGGTTGTCCTTCTGCGCCCGGAGCTTGGCCAGGGTGTCGAAGGTGAGCGACTGGACCTGGCTGACCTTCGCGTTGTAGCGCTTCTCGAAGGGCTCGATGATGAACTGGGTCCAGAAGCGGCCGAACGTCCCCCCGTAGTTGACGACGACCAGCTCCTCGCCCTTGAAGTCGTCCTGGGCCGCGGCCGGCGTCGCCGACCCGAGGGCGGCGGCGAGCGCCAGCATCAGCGCGCCGAGCGCCGCGCCCCGCCATCTCGCGATTGACCGTGCCCGTTCCTTCCGACGATGCGTGCCACAGCTCATCGAGCCGTCTCCTCTCCTGGCCGGCTCCTCGCCGGCCGTTCGTCGATCGCCATCAATGCTGCGGATCGCTGCTGATCGCTCCGGATCAGGCGCCGTACCGCTCCTGACCGTCCAGCCCGCGCCGGAGCGCCAGGTACTCCTCGCGGCTCAGCTTCTTGCCGGCCTCTCGGAGGACGCGCCCGGCCTCGCGGGCGCCGTCCCACAGGAGGTCGATCGCCATCATCGCCATCGACTTGGCCGGATTGACCGCGGCCAGATGGTGGTCGACCACCACGTAATCGCTCGTGTGGGGCGTGCTCTTGGTCCCGCCCGAGCGCGGGTGCACCGTCGGCATGATGAACGCGAGGTCGCCGACGTCCGTGGAACCCGTCACGTGGCGGGGCGTCCCCATGCGGTCCTTGCCGACGATCGCCGCGCAGCTGTCGTACGCGAGGGACACGAGGTTCGGGTCGGACTCGTTCGGGAGGTAGCCGGAGACCGTGGTGATCTCGACGGTCGCCCCCATCGCGAGCGCGCCGGCGCGGAGGCACCGGTCGACCTTCATGGACGCGTCCTGGATCGCGTCGACGGTGCGCCCGCGCACCAGCGTCTCGATCCGCACGTCGGCGGGGATGGCGCTGACGGCCTCACCGCCCCGCGTGATGATCGGGTGGACGCGGATCCCGTCCTCGTCCCGGAAGGTCTCGCGCTGGTGCTCGATGGCGCTGAGCGCCAGCGTCGCCGCCTTGAGCGCGTTCACGCCGAGGTGCGGGTGGGCCCCGGCATGGGCGGCGCGCCCGAGGAACCGCGCCCGCTTCACCACGCAGCCGTTGTGGGTGTCGCCCACGGTGGCGAGGGTGCCGTCGGCCCGCGCGGGGGTGTGCGTGATCGTGATCATGTCGACGTCGTCGAACTCACCGAGCCGGATCAGCTCGGCCTTGCCCACGATGAACTCGAGCTTCCCCTGCTCGCGGAGGCCCAGCCGCCAGTCGATCTCGATGCACTCCTCCGCCGGCACGGCGAAGAGAACGACGTCCCCGTCGAGCTGCCCCATCAGCGGCTGGAGTCCCATCCCGGCGCCGAGCATCGACGCGATCTGGGCGAAGTGGCCGCAGGCGTGGGCGGCGCCCGTCACGGGATCCGCGTACGGGTGGTCGGAGACGATCAGGGAGTCGAGCTCGCCGAGGATGCCGACGGTCGGGCCGGGCGCTCGCCCCGACATCCGGGCCTTGACGCCGGTCAGCGCGAGGCCGCTCCGGTACGAGAGCCCCATGCGGTCCAGCTCGCCGCAGACGTACTGGGCGGTCCGCACCTCCCGGAAGCCGGACTCCGGGTGGCGCATGATGTGCTCGCTGATCCGGACGATGTCGTCGGCCCGCCGATCGATCTCGGCGCAGACCCGGGCCTTCAGCTCCGCCTTTCCCGGTGCCATCGACTCGCGTCTCCTCTCGCGCTGCGGTGCGTCTCGCCGTCGGAGGGACTCACGTGAGCGTCGACGACGACCCTCGGAGATCGCTCGGGACGGGCTCGGTCATCGTAGCCCGGCCGCTGCACGTCGGGCAAGGTGGCGCGGGCAATTCGGCCGTCCAGCTGATGCACTCGCGCTGGATCGAGGAACTGCGGCGCAGCGGCCCCGCTCGCGCTCTCCTTCAGTCGATCGAGCGCGGGCGGTGGAGCGCACCCGACGCGGCGGCCACGGGCGGGCGCCGGCTCCTGCCGGCGCCCGCTACGTCAGGAGCGCGAGGGGCTCTTCGACGAGCTCGGCGAGGGTGGCGAGGAACTGAGCGCCGCGAGCGCCGTCGAGCGCGCGGTGGTCGCAGGACAGGGTCAGCACCATCATCGGTCGCACGGCCGGCTGGCCGTTGACGGCCACGACGCGGTCCGCGATCCGGCCCACGGCCAGGATCGCGGCCTGGGGCGGGTTCACGATCGCGGTGAAGCCGTCGACGCCATACATTCCCAGGTTGCTGATGGTGAACCCGCCCCCGGTGATGTCGGCGGGCCGGAGGCGGCCGGCCTGGGCGCGACCGACCAAGGCCTCGCGCTCGGCCACCATCTCGGCCAGCCCGAGGCGGTCCGCGTGATGGATCACGGGAACGACCAGCCCGTCGTCGATGGCCACGGCGAGGCCGATGTTGATGTCGGCCTGCGCCACGATCCCGCCGTCCTGCCAGGACGCGTTCACGCCGGGATGCTGTCCGATGGCGGCGGCGACCAGCTTCACCAGGAGGTCGGTATAGGTGACGCGGACGCCGGTGCGCTTGACCGCGCGGTCCCGCCAGGCGACGAGTCGGGTCGCCTCGACCTCGCGTACCAGGTGGAACTGGGGCGCGGTCGTCCAGCTCTGGGTCATGCGCTCGACCATGACCCGCCAGATGGTGCCCACACGCGGAGTGCCGGCGGGCGCCGCCGCGGCGACCCGGGCAGGGGCGGGTGGGGGAGCCGCGGTCCGCGCCGCGGCGGCGAGGACGTCGGCCGTCAGGACGGCGCCGCCGGGTCCGGAGCCGCGCAGCGCGCTCACGTCCAAGCCGCGCTCCGCGGCCAGCCGGCGCGCCTTCGGGGACGCCGGGGCGAGGCGCGGGGCCGGCCCGTTGCCCGGCTGCCCGGCGCCCCGCCGCTCCACGAAGGCGAGGACGTCCGCCTTCTCGATGCGCCGTCCGCTCGGCGCCACCTGGGCGATGTCGACGCCGTGCTGCTCGGCGACCTTCCGCGCCAGGGGGGATACCTTCGGCGCCGCGGCGGCGGCGACCGGCGCCACCACCGCGGAAGCCGGAGCGGGCCGCGCGCCGACCGGCGCCGCTGGCGGGGCGGCCTGGACGGCAGCGGCCTCGTCGGCCCCGAAGATGAGGGCGATCGTCTGGCCGACGGGGATGACGTCGCCTGCCTGCGCGGTCACCTCGCCCAGGACGCCGGCCGCCGGCGCCTCGATCTCGACGGTGGCCTTGTCGGTCTCGATCTCGAGGAGCGGGTCGCCCTTCCGGACCGTGTCGCCGGGCGCCCGGAGCCACTGCAGGACCTTGCCGGAGTCCTGCGCCAGCTCGAGGGCCGGCATGATGACGCGGGCCGGCATCAGGCGCCCTTGCAGAGGGCCAGGGCCGCGTCGAAGACGCTCTTCTCCGTCGGCACCGTCAGGTCCTCCAGGACCGGCGAGAACGGCACCGGCACGTCCATCGCCCCCATGCGCCTGACCGGGGCGTCGAGGTAGTAGAAGGCCCCGTCCGCGATCACCGAGGCGATCTCGGCGGTGACGCCGTAGCGCTCGTAGCCCTCGTCCACCACCAGGGCGCGCGAGGTCTTCTTGGCCGACGCGATCAGCGTTTCCTTGTCGAGCGGCGCCGTCGTCCGCGGGTCGATCACCTCGGCGCTGATGCCGCTCTCCTCGAGGAGCTTGGCCGCGCCCAGCGCCACCTGGACCATGCTGCTGGTGGCGACGATGGTGACGTCCGTGCCCACGCGCTTGACGTCGGCGACGCCGAGCGGGATCGTGTACTCCCCTTCGGGCACCGGGCCCTTCATCCGGTACATCATCTTGTCCTCGAAGATGACCACCGGGCTGTCGTCGCGGATCGCCGTCTTCATGAGGCCCTTGGCGTCGTGGGGCGTCGCCGGCAGCGCCACCTTGAGACCGGGGACGTGGCTGACCCAGGCCTGGAGCGACTGCGAATGCTGGGCCGCCGAGCGCCGGGTGGCGCCGAGGGTCGTCCGGAAGACGATCGGCACCTTGATCTTGCCGCCCGACATGTAGTGGGCCTTGGCCGCCTGGTTGACCATCTGGTCCATGGTCAGGGTGATGAAGTCGCCGAACATGATGTCGACGATCGGCCGCATGCCGGTCATCGCCGCGCCCACGCCGATGCCCGCGTACCCCGGCTCCGAGATCGGCGTGTCGATGATCCGCTGAGTGCCGAACTCCTGCACCAGGCCGAGCAGCACCTTGAACGGGTGGCCCGCCTCGGCCACGTCCTCGCCGATGACGAACACGGTGGGGTCGCGGCGCATCTCCTCCGCGATCGCCTCGCGGACGGCCTCGCCGTAGGTGAGCTCGCGCACGGCCGCGCTCGGCTCGCTAGGCGTAGACATCCTCGGTCACCTCGCTGGGCTCGGGGAAGGGCGCATCCAGGGCGAACTGCACGCCGGCGTCGACCTCGGCCTTGACGTCGGTCAGGATGCGGTCGAACACCGCCGCCTCGGAGAGACCCTGATCGATGAGCCTGGTGGACAGGGTCTGGAGCGGGTCGTGGTGCGTCATCCAGTCCCGCTCCTCGTCGCGCGACCGGTACTCGCGATTCACGTCGCCGACGTGGTGGCCGTAGTAGCGGTAGGTCTTGCACTCCAGGAACGCCGGGCCCTCACCGCGGCGCGCCCGCTCGACCAGCCGGCGCATCGTCCGGTTGACGGTCTGGACGTCCTGGCCGTCGACGCTCTCGGCGTGGACGCCGAACGCCCGGGCGCGGGCCAGGATCTCACCGGCCACCGTCTCGCTGGCCGGCGTGTACTCGCCGTAGAGGTTGTTCTCGCAGACGTAGATGACCGGGAGCTTCCACAGCGAGGCCATGTTCATGGTCTCGTAGAGGAGCCCCTGCCCGAGCGCGCCGTCTCCGAAGAAGCAGACCGCGACCTGGCCGCTCCCGCGCATCTTCGCCGAGAGCGCGGCGCCCGTCGCGATGCCGGTGGACCCGCCGACGATGGCGTTGGCGCCCAGATTCCCGGTCTCGGGATCGGCGATGTGCATGGAGCCACCCTTGCCGCGACAGTAACCGGGCTCCTTGCCGAGGAGCTCCGCGAACATCCGGTTCACGGTCGCGCCCTTGGCGAGGCAGTGGCCGTGCCCGCGGTGCGTGCTCGTGATGAAGTCGTCCCGGCGCAGGGCCTCGCACACGCCGACGGCCACCGCCTCCTGGCCGACGTAGAGGTGGGCCAGGCCCGGCATCTTCGCGCCCTTGTACAGCTCGTGCACCTGCTCTTCGAAGGCGCGGATCTTGGCCATCTGGCGAAACATGTGGAGGTGCTTGCTCAAGCTCCATCCGGGGTTCGAGCGTCTGCGTCGTCATCGACAGGTCCCTTCCGCGTGATCGGGAGTTCGGCGTGCCGGCGCGCACCGCGCGACCCTGTGATGCTCCGCCATGCCGCCCACCGAGTCAAGGGTTGGGGGCAGATCGCGGATGCGGGTCCGCCGCGCCGGCCACGTGCGCCGGCGGCGCCGCCGCGCGGCCGGGACGCCGGGCTACGTGGCGGCGGTCGGGGCGCGCAGCGCGGCCTCGACGGCCGGCGAGAGGTAGGCGCCCTGGCGCAGCAGCTCGCGCTGGATCGCCCGCGGGTCCAGCATCGCGGGGGCGCGTCGATCCGCCGGCCGCCAGGGCCGCCGCGATGCCGGCGGCCTGGCCGGTCATCCAGCACTGCGGGATCTCCCGGAGGAAGGTGTGCGACGCGGGGTCGCACGAGATGTGCCGTCCGGGTCCCAGGATGCCGTCGAGATCGTCGGGAACGAGCGAGCCGTACGGCACCGAGATGTTCGGCACGCGCGGCGAGAGGCTGGGGGAGACGCCGATCTCGTCGTCCCACACTCGGGCCGTGTCCCACTGCGCCTGCGTGACGCGGCGGAGCCCGCGGAGGCGCCGGGTGTGGCGGACGCCGATCTGCGGCGCGCCCAGCATGAGATAGGCGTGCTCGAAGCCCGGCGCGTGCGCCCGGTAGACCTCGAGGTGCCCGACCATCAGCTGCCGCGACTGGATCTCGACCGTCGTCAGATCGTCCACGTCGACGGCGCTGTACCCGGACAGCCGCGGCCCCATGAAGAGCGCCACCTCGTTGCGCCAGCCGACGAAGGGCTTCTCGAAGAACCGGAGGCGCTCGCGTCCTCGCGCCATGAAGTCCGAGAAGCCCTTCGGGTCCCCGGTGCGGAAGGCGATCCACCGGTCCATGTCCACGCCGCCGAAGAGCCACGCGGTGTTGGTGCAGTGGTGGATGTCCCGCTCGTCGATGTCGGAGTCGAGAGCGGCGCCGGCGCCGGCGAACAGATCCGCGTCGCCGCTCGCGTCCACCACCACGCGGGCGCGGATTGCCTGCCGGCCCTCCTTGCTCTCGAAGATGGCCCCCTGGATCCGCCCGTCCTCGGCGATCGGCGCGACCGCCCAGGCGTGGAGGAAGAGCTGCACCTTGTGCCCGAGCACCATGTCCAGGCACGCGGTCTTGAGCCACTCGGGGTCGATGGTGGGAGACCAGGTGACGACGCCGTGGAAGGCGGCCGTGCGCTGGGTCCAGTAGGCGGCGGTGGCCTCGTCGCGCGCGCCCCAGGACTCCCGGGGCGGGCCGTACACCGCGCCGCGCGGCAGCCGGTCCATCAGCTCCTCGGCGACGCCGCGGATGACATGACGGCCGGTCCAGTCCGTCATGCGATCGATCCAGATCACCAGGCCGCCGGTGGAGAGGCCGCCCAGGTGGTTGTAGCGCTCGACCAGCGTCACGCTCCGCGCCCAGGCGGGCCGCTCCGACCGCGGCCGCCACGCCGGCCGGTCCGCCGCCGACGACGAGCACGTCCGTCTCGGCGAACACCGGCGTGTCCCGCGCGGGCTCCCGGATCGTCCCGCGGGGCCGGCGCCGGCGGGCCGGTCGCGCGGCATCGCCGAAGATCTCGAGGCCCTGGATGCGAAAGAGCTTGTCACCCTCGCCGCGCGTCGTCACTCGTCTCGGGTCCTCTTGCCCACCGTCGGTTCGAGTTTGCGGGATCCGGCCGCGCGCGCTCAGGGTCCCGGCGTCGGACGCTGGAGGTAGCGCCCGCGCGGGGGCCCGACCACCTTCCCGTGATCGTAGACGACCTGACCGCGGAGGATCGTCGTCGTCACCTGACCCCGGAGCGTGAGGCCCTCGAAGGGCGTGTAGCCCTGGGCCGACGGCGAGTCGGCCGCCCGTACCGTGACGGACCGGTCGGGGTCGAGGAGGACCAGGTCGGCGTCGTAGCCCGGCGCGATGTCGCCCTTGCCGCCGATCCCGAAGCGCCGCGCCGGGTTCCAGGAGAGGAGCTCCGCCACGCGACCGGGCGGGAGGCCGCGCCGCGTGCCCTCGCTGAACACGCCCGGCAAGAGGTACTCGGTGCCGCCGAAGCCGGCCTTGGCGAGCCACACGTCGTCCGGGCGACTCCGGTCGAGCTTCGTCTCGGTCGCACAGCACGCGTGATCGCTCACCACCCAGTCGACCTTCCCCTCGAGCACGCCCCGCCAGAGGAACTCGACGTCCTCGCGCGAGCGGATCGGCGGGTTCACCTTGGCGTGCGGCCCGGCGGGAGTGTCGTAGTCGAGGAGGAGATGGCCCGCGGTGACCTCGCAACGGAGATCCAGGTGGGGCAGGGTGGCCCGCATGAGGAGCGCCGCCTCGAGGGCCTTGCGGGACGAGAGGTGGAGCAGGTTCACGTTGCGGCACGCCGCCTCGTGGGCGAGGTACGACGCGATCCACACCCCGAGCCCCTCGGAGTGGGGCGGCCGGGCGGCGCTGTACGCGCGGAGCCCGGTGAGGGACGGGTCCTGCTGGACCAGCCGCGTGTAGGCGTTCAGGATGTCGGCGATCTCGCAGTGGAGGCTCACGCTCACGTGATCGGCGAGGCGCGGGTGCCGCTCGCGGACGGCCGCCGCCCCCCGCAGGACGAACTCGAAATGGGCGAGGTCGTAGCGCTCGTCCTCGCCGAGCATCAAGAAGCCTCGCTGGGCCCCGCGGTCCGCCTTCCCGTGGAGACCGTAGTCCCCGTAGAACATGAAGATCTTGAAGGACGGCACGCCGTGGTCGACGGCCAGCGCCTCCATCTCGCCGAGGTGCGAGGCCTGGATGGGGGCGAGGTGATAGCCGTAGTCGACCCAGTAGTGTCCCTCGGAGAGCCGGAGCACCTCCGGATAGAACTCCGCGTACGGGCCGCCGCGGTTCAGGTAGTACTGCCCCGTGCGGAAGTAGTTGAGCATGGCCGTCACGCCGCCCGCGGCGGCGGCCTTGCTCTCGCTCTCGGCGTCGGCCGAGAGGGGCGCGTAGATCCCCACGTGGGTATGGGCGTCCACGACGCCCGGGAAGCCGAGGAGGCCGCGGCCGTCTCGGACCTCGCGGGCCTCGCCGGCGGGGATGTCGGGCGCCAGGCGCGCGAACCGCCCGTCCTTCACGCCCACGTCGAGCCGCTCCACCCCGGGCTGGCGGGGCCGGACCACGCGGACGTTCTTGACGAGCAGGTCGAGCGCGGGCGTCGTCATCGGCGGGGGCGTGAGGTCGTCGAACCGGACGGAAGACGCCGCCGCGCGAGACGCGCCGCGCGCGCGGGCGATCCGGTGCACGGCGCGCCGGCAGGCCTTGTCGTCCCGTCCGTCATGATGTCTATTGCTATCGGAAGCACGTCACCGGCGCAAGGTGCATGCGCGGAGGTCCGGATGACGGAATCGGCCCGCTGGGACGACACCCGGCTGGACGGCCCATTCAACTGCGCTCCCACCCGAAGATCGAGGTGCTGAAGCGCGATCCCGCGGGGCGGATGCGGCGGCTGGCGGTGCTGGCCGACGGCGACTTCTTCGGGGAGATCGCGCTGCTCGAGGGCGTGCCGCGGACGGCGACGGTCCGGACCCGCACGCCGTGCCTGATGCTCGCGCTCGATCGGGACGTGTTCCTCGGCCTGCTGCGGGTCGCCCCCGATCTCCGGGCCCGCGTCGAGGAGATCGCCGAGCGGCGCCGCGAGGCGCAGGCCGGCTTCCGGTGAGGATCCTCCGCCGCCGGGGGACAGCCGCCGGCGCGCCGCCTGCGCTCAGCGGATGGTGAAGAGGGGCTTCCCGAGCGCCTTCTCGTCGACCGTGATCCCGAGGCCCGGGCGGCGCGACACCTCGGTCCAGCCGTCCTTGGGCTCGGGAGTGCCCTCGGCGATGCGCTCGTTCACCAGCATGTTGATGAGCATCCCGTTGAGGAGCGACTTCGCCGGCGTGCTGGCGGCCAGGTGAGCCGTGGCCGCGGTCACGACGTCGCCGCCGCCGGAATCCTCCATCGTCACCGACAGGCCCCACTGCCGGCACACGTCGCGCGCCAGCCGCATGCGGCTGATGCCGCCGAGGCGTGAGATCTTCAGCATCGCGCAATCCATGGCGCCGGCGGCCTGAGCGGCGAAGAGTGCGTCCAGGTCCGTGAGTGTCTCGTCGAGGATCATCGGCCGCGCCGTGCGGCGGCGGATCGCCAGGCATTCGGCGAGCGTCCGGCAAGGCTGCTCGAGGTAGATCGGCTCGTCCTCGAGGGCGGCGATGAACTGGGCCGCCTCGTGCTGGCGCCAGTAGGCGTTGGCGTCGAGGATCACCACCTCCTGGTCGCGCAGGACGTCGAGGCACGCGCGGGCGCGCCGCACGTCCTCGTGCCAGTGGCCGCTGCCGACCTTCACCTGGAAGCGCCGGAAGCCCTGCTCGAGCAGCTGCTCGGCGCGCGCCCGCATCGCCTCCGGCCGGTTCACGCCGACCACGTGGTAGATGGGGAACCGCGCATGGAGCGTGCCCCCGAGCAGGTCGCTCACCGGGAGCCCGGTCGCGTGGCCCAGGATGTCCCAGCAGGCGGTGTCGATCGGCGCCTTCGCGTAGGCGTGGCCGTAGAGGACGCTGTCCATCCGCGCGTAGACATCCTCGATCTGGCGCGGGTCCGCCCCGATGAGGGCGGGGCCCATGAGCTGGATGCCGGCCCGCGCCCCCTCGGCGAACGCCAGCATGTAGGTGGGGCTGAACGGGCACTCCTCCCCCCAGCCCACCAGGCCCTCGTCCGTGCTGATCTTGACGAGCGTGCTGTCCTCGGTGCCGACGGTGCGTCCGCCAGAGAGGGTCAGCGGGCCGCCCGCGAGGGTGTACGTGAAGCTGTAGACGTCGATGCGCGTGATCTTCACGGATGGCTCCTCTTCGGACCGCAGCGTCGTGACAGGAGCGCGCCACGGCCCCGACCGAGGATCCCGGCAAACGGACGTCCGCGTCAAGGCCCGGCGCGGCGGACGCCGGCCGGCTGACGAGCAGGGAAGTAGCAGCCCGAGCGACGACGCGAGGTCAGGCGGCGCGGACGCCGGTCGTGTCGCGGTGGGGCTTCGGCCCGAGGTTAGGCACCGCGCTGCGGACCGCAGCCTCGAGCTGCGCGACGTCGAAGGGCTTGGTGAAGGTCGCGACGGCTCCATGCTCGGCCGCGACCTCCTCGAGGGGACGGCCCTCGTACTCGTCGTCGCCGGTGATCATGATGACGGGGACTTCCGGATAGAGCCGCCGCAGCGCCCGGATCAGGCCGAAGCCGTCGAGCGAGGGCATCACGACGTCGGTCACGAGCACGTCCGGCATCCACGCCTCGGCGAGAGCGAGTGCCTCCTGGCCATTGGCGGCGGTCAGCACGCGGAGCGTCTTCGGCCTCCAGGACCTCGCGGCACAGCTCCCGGATGACGCGGTCGTCGTCGGCGATGATCGCGACGGGGGCGAAGTCCAGAGACGGCCGACTGCTCTGGGTCGCGAGCGGGGGCACGTTTCGCGGGATCATCATCGCCTCCATGTCACCGACGCCTCGAGAAGGATTGATGAAAAGCCCTGGCCGTCGGAGTCGCGGCCAGATCACCGAGAATTTCAGTCATGCCGGCTCCCGACCGGAGAGCCAGCGTGACGTCGGGGCGTCACCCCGTCGATTCGATGATGAGATCAAGCCGTTTCGGAGCGAGCCGCTGGCAACGGGGTGACGTTGGACCGCTGCGGAGGGATCGCCCGCAGGACCACCTCTTTGGGGCGCCGGTCGACTGCCCACGCCGCCGCCAGCCCGCGCAGCGTGATCCCCCTGGCCTTCAGTTGAGCCAGGGCGAGATCGGGCGACGTCACTCCGAGGCGCAGTGGCGTCGTCTGCTCGACGAGCCAGGCTTTCTCGACCGCCAGCGCGTGCTGGCGCTCGGAGATGTCGGAGAGTCGACGCTCGATCGCCTCGAGGAGCGCTTCGGTCTTGCCCTGGGTGTCCATCACTTCTCCTCCGCCGGCCTGAGCGGCCGGCCGCACGATCCGCGGGCTTTGGTGGGAGGGAGCTGCTACCACGCCGGCGGGCACGCGAGGTGCCAGCTGGAACCGTCTCGAATCACGACGGTATCTTCGTCGAGCAAAGGCCCCTCGCAGTACGCGCACCGCGGACCGGGCAGCGATTGGACGTCGAGGGCCGTGAAGTAAGCGCTGAGATGGCCATTCTTGGCGGCGACGGGCCGGCCGCGGAACGCCTCGAGGACGGATCGAAGGAGGTTCCTGACCCGTGTACGCGCGACCTGATCCCCGAGCGCCCGCTCGAGCGGCCGGCGCGGGAGGAGCACCGCCTGGCTCGTCTCGCGCGGGCCATGCAGCCGGATCGCGTAACGGTGAGCTGCTGGAAGCAGGGTGCACTCGAGGATGTCGACCGGTGCCCGAAGCTCCCGGAGGAGCGACACCACCAGGAATAGCAGCGACGTGGGGTCGGGAACGCCGATCGAGCTCAGGGGAGACGCGACCAGTGATCCAGGCGACGATGGCAGCAGGCTCATGGCGAGCAGTCCTCCTCGGCGGCCGCTATCGTGCAATCTTCAGGCCGTAGGGCTGACGACACTGCTCGCTACCTTCTCGGACGCTGAGGGCACGATCTACCGGGCCTCCGCGTTTTGCCGACCGAGTGGCATCCGAACCCCACGATTGCCGCGTCGTCATCCTGTCGCTGCGACGTCATACTGACGACTCTCCGGTTCACACCACTCTTGGCAACGCGCTTGCTCTCTGGTTCGCGTAATGACCACCGATACCGTGCCCGCCGCGCCCCGTCCCGAGCGCAGAATCCGGGTCGCCAGCCCAGCGGCACCGCCGGCCGAAGCCGTCGCCGCCGCTGAAGCGGCGGCGCTTCGTTACGTGACGGACGGCAGCCCCGGGATCACACGCTTTCGGGTGGGCAGAGGCTTCCGCTACCGAGCGGCAGACGGGTCCCCCGTCCGGGATCTCGCCACGCGGCGTCGTATTCGCGCCCTGGTGATCCCGCCCGCGTGGACCGAGGTGTGGATTTGCCCCACACCTCACGGGCATGTCCAGGCGGTGGGCCGAGACGCCCGGGGCCGCAAGCAGTACCGCTATCACCCGCGCTGGCGGGAGATCCGGGATGCGACCAAGTACGGGCGCCTCCTGCTCTTCGCCGAGCGGCTGCCAGCTCTCCGCCGACGGGTGGCTGCGGATCTCGCTCGTCCCGGGCTTCCCCGGGAGAAAGTCCTCGCCACGGTCGTGCGCCTTCTCGAGACCTCGCTGATCCGGGTGGGCAACGCCGAGTACGCGGCGGCCAACGGCTCGTTCGGCCTCACGACCCTGCGAAGCCGGCACGTCCGGGTCGAGGGGACGACCCTCCGCTTCGAGTTCCGCGGCAAGGGCGGCAAGCAGCACGTCGTCGACATCGCGGACCGGCGCCTGGCCCGGGTCGTGCGCCAGTGCCAGGAGTTGCCCGGGCACGAGCTCTTCCAGTACGTGGACGACGACGGGCAGCGCCGCACCATCGCCTCGGGCGACGTGAACGCCTACCTCCGGGAGACCGCGGGCGAGGAGTTCACGGCCAAGGACTTCCGGACGTGGGCCGGTACCGTGCTGGCGGCACGCGCGCTCACGGGGAAGCTTCCAGGCTCGGGGACCGAGGCGAAGCGCAACGTCGTGGAGGCCATCCGGGCGGTGGCGGCCCGGCTAGGCAACACCGCGGCCATCTGCCGGAAGTGCTACGTCCACCCGGGCGTGGTCGACGCCTACCTGGGCGGAACGCTCGACCGGATCGTCCGGCGCGCGAGCCAGCGGCGACGCGCGACGGGACTCGATGCCGACGAGCGCGCGGTCCTGCCGCTCCTCAGGACCTGCGCGCGGCGAGCGAAGCGAGGCGCTGGCCGGGCGTCACGCCGGTCCGTGCCCTCGGCGTCGGCGTCCGGCTAGCGCGCGCCGGGCCGCGCGCGTCTTAGAGTCGGCGGGCGGCGCGAGTGGCGGTGAGGATCGCGTCGTGGATCGTGCGGGGCGCGAGGGCGTCGCCCACCACGTGGACGTCGAGTCCTCGCCCTGAGAGCGCCGCCTCGAGCGCGTTCTCCGCGCGCCCGCCGAGCGCGGTGACCACCGTGTCGACCTCGACGGTCCGCTCCTGGCCCGTGAGCGTGTTGGCGAGCCGCACCCGGCCCGGACCGACCTCCTCGACAATGGAGAGCGGGGTCATCCGGACGCCCTTCCGGTAGAAGCGCGTATAGACGCTGGTCTTGAGCCGGGGATCGACATCCTCGCCCACGCTGAAGAAGCGCGTGACGATCTCGACCTCGTGCCCCTGGTCGGCGAGCAGCTCCGCCGCCCCGGGGCCGCGCATGTGGCCGTCGTAGTCGACGACCAGGACGCGGCGGCCTGGCTTCACGCGCCCGAGGAGCACGTCCTCGGCCGTCACGACATGGGCGCCGTCGCCGACTGGCGCCTCCAGGCGGCGCGGCCGGGATCCCGTGGCCACGACGACGGCGTCGGGCTCCTCGGCGAGAATGCCGTCGACCGTCGCCGCCGTCTCGAGGCGCACGTCGACGCCCGCGCGCGCGACCTCGCCGGCGAGCCAGCGGACGACCTCGCCGTAGCTCTGGCGCGCCGGCGTCCGGCACAGGGCGAGGAGCTGGCCGCCCAGCTCGGCCGTCGCCTCGAGGAGGACCACGCGATGGCCCCGCTGCGCCGCCATCCGCGCGGCCTCGAGGCCGGCGACGCCGCCGCCGGCCACCACGATCCGCCGGGCCCGCGCTGCGGGGCGGACCTCGACGAGCTCCGCCTCGCGGCCGATCACGGGGTTCTGGATGCAGGCGATGGTCTTCCCCTGGATGCGGCGGCCGATGCAGGCCTCGCTCGCGCCCGTGCAGATCCGGATCTCCTCGACCCGTCCCGCGGCGGCCTTCCTCGGCATCTCGGGATCCGCGATGAGCGCGCGCGTCATCGCCACCGCGTCGGCCCAGCCCTGGACGATGACCTCCTCGGCCTGCGCGGGATGGACCACGCGGCCCGCCACGATCACCGGGATCCGCACCACGGCCTTCACGGCCGCCGCGAAGCGGTTGTAGAGGCCGAGCGGGGTGTAGTACGTGGGCGTGACGTAGGGGAGAGCCTGGTAGCGCTCGGTGGACGCGCCGCTCACCGTCACGTAGTCGAGCCACCCGGTCCCGGCCAGGCGCGCGGCGATCGCCTGCGTGTCCTCGAGCGTCAGCCCGCCCGGGACCATCTGGTCGCCCGTGAGCCGGGCGCCGACGATCAGGTCCGGCCCCACGGCGGCCCGCACGGCCTCGAGCGTCTCGAGGCAGAAGCGGAGGCGGTTCTCCAGCGAGCCGCCGTACTCGTCGGTCCGCCGGTTGCTCACGGGCGACAGGAACTGCTCCGTGAGGTGACCGCCCCAGCAGGAGAGATCCACGCCGTCGTAGCCGCCGGCCTTCACGTGACGCGCCGCCTGGCCGAAGGCGTCGATCAAGACGTGGATCTCGGCCTTCGTGAGCGCGCGCGGGATGCCGTGGTGCGTCTCGTCGGGCTCGTCCGACGGGGCGAGGAGAGGCTCGTCGGCGTAGCGGCCGTCGCCACCCCGCCCCCAGTGCGATACCTGGGCGAGGCAGAGCCCGCCCCACTCGTGGACGCCGTCGGCCATCGCCCGGAGGTGCGGGACGATCGCGGGGTCCCAGTACTCGATGCCGCCCGCCGCCGCCACGGGCGAGCTCGGGTGCACCGAGGCCGAGCCGAACATCATGATCGTGCCGGCGCCTCCCCGAGCCTTCTCGCGCTCGTAGGCGAGCCAGCGCTCGCGCGGGAAGCCGGCGACGCCGAAGCCGGTGGTGTGGGGCGTGCTCACGATCCGGTTGCGAGCCTCGCGCGGCCCGAGCCGGAGCGGGGAGAACAGGCGAGGGAAGGTCGCGGCCATCGCGCTACCGGAGATTCGAGATCATCAGGGCGACGCCGGAGGCGAGGAGGGGCCAGAGGACGACGGCCCGGAACTGCCGGTCGTTCACGCGGCCGTAGAGCCGGATGCCGAGGAACGCGCCGAGCAACGTCGCGGGCAGGCACACGAGCGCGATGCCCCAGACCTCCCGCGTGAGGACGCCCTGCGTCGCGTAGCCCGCGAGCCCCGTGACGAAGCCGCCGCCGAGAGCGCCCAGGGCGAGGACGGCGACCGTGCTCACCCGCGCCGGGTCTCCCGCGCCGAGAGGAGCCGGTCCAGCTGGTTCGCGAAGGTGCGCGTGTCGCTCGGGCCCCAGGCCGCGGGCCCGCCCGTCTGCATGCCACTCGAGCGAAGCTCGGCCATGAGGTTCCGCACCGCCAGCCGCTCGGGGATGTTCTCCGCCGTGTAGAGCATGCCGCGCGGGTCGAGGGCGTGCGCGCCCCGGCCCACGACCTCGGCGGCGAGCGGGATGTCGGCGGTCACGACGATGTCGCCGGCCGTCACCTGCTCCACGATCTCCCGGTCCGCGACATCGAAGCCGCGCCGGACGCGCAGGGTCCGGATCAAGGCCGACGGCGGCGTCTGGAGCGGCGTGTTCGCCACGAGGATCATCGGGGTCCGCGTGCGCTCGGCGGCGCGATAGAGGATCTCCTTGATCGGCCTCGGGCATGCGTCGGCGTCGACCCAGATCTGCACGTCAGGAGTCGGCGCGGCCCGCGCGTACACCCGGGCGCCGGAGCCTCATCGGCGGCGCGGCTCAGCAGCGCGTGACGTGAGCGGAGACGGCCAGCCAGCGGCCGTCGCGTCGCGCCCACACGTCGGTGTAGCGCCCGGCGCCCGGGGAGCCGTCCGGCCGGACGTAGGCCGTGCGCGCGTGAATGATCGCGAAGTCGCCCATGAGGCGGATGTCGACGTCGAGGGCCTCGAGGTTCCGGATCGAGACCGGCCGCGCGGTCTGCTCGAGAAACGCGCGCCGGTCGACGAGCGATCCGTCGGGATTGCTGCAGCGGAAATCGGGCGCCAGGAGCTCGTCGAATCGCCGGACGTCCGACGTCTGCACCGAGCGGATGTAGTCGCGGTTCAGCGCGACCAGCGTGTCGTGGTCGGCGGTCGCGGGCGCAGAGTCTGAGTCTGCATGGGTCCTCCTCGGGGTCGCGGCATCCGTGCCCATCTTACTGCGCCCGGCGGCTGCCGCGCGCGTCAGGGTGGCGCGCTACCGCCCGGATGTCGCCACCTGGGGCAGGGGAAGTTCACCCTGCATCGCCGGTGAGCCAGGCCCCTGGCACAGGCGTTGCCCCTGCCTCCGATCAGGAGGAACCGTCATCGCTACGCAGGACCCCGCAAGCCCCGTCATCGGGGCTCGCGGCACGTTCAGGCCCGCTCGACGCAGATCGCCCAGAACGGCGCGCTCCCGACGTTCCGGATCTCGTGGACCATGATCCCCGGCGCCCAGTGAGCGCCGCCGGCGGGAAACCGATCTTCGCGGCTCGCACCGTCGGGAAAGCGCTGGACGGCGTGGGCGCCCGTGAGAGGGATGATCAGCCGCGGCGCGTGGCTGTGCATCGGCCGCAGCTGGCTCGGACCCAGGATCTCCTCGTAGACGCAGACGCGCTCGTTCCGGAAGAGGACCTTGTCCCCGAAGGTGCGGGCCACCCCGGGCGCGTCCGGCAGCGATCGGAGCTCGACGAGAAGGGCCTCGCCGAACGGCGAGGCCCCGGCGTGGGCCGATAGCTCGCCCGCCTGCAGCCAGTCGACACGGCCGCGCGCGACGGGGAAGTAGGCGGCTTCCTCGATGCCCTGATGGAGGAGCGCACCGCCGCCGTCCCGGACGCCGACGAGCACCGCGCTCCCGTGACGGATCGGCCGTCCGCCGCCCTCCGCCGAGGCATCGTCGAGCCGCGTCACCAGCACCGCGTCGTTGTCGAGCACCGTCGATCGAGACATGGCCCCTCCCGCCCGCACACTACCATCCTCCTTGCCGTCCCGGGGCCGCCCCCGGACCCTCTCTCCGGGGAGCACGGGCCGGCCGGTCGCGTCGATGCCGGGTGGCGGAACTGGATCCGGACGTGAGGAAGGCGCGCATGGCGGCGACCACCGCGGCGTGCTGCGACACGACGAAGTCGACGTGGTTCCCTCCCAGGTATCGAGCCGGGTCCTCATGAGCGCGGGCCCAGGCGCGGAGCGGCTCGTCGACGCCTAGAGCCCGAAGGACTCCGCGACCAGGCGTCCCAGCTCCCGGCGCAGCTCCTGGCGGAGCGCGGCGCTCCCGGGATCGCGCGCCAGATTCGTGAGCTCGTAGGGATCGGCGGCCAGGTCGTACAGCTCGTCGGCCTCCGGGTGCTGGGTCCAGTCGATGTACTTGTGCCGCGCCGTCCGCACCGCCTTGTAGGACATCGCCACGAGCCACGGGATCGCCGCCTCGCCGTAGTACTCGGCCAGGAACGACGAGCGCCACGCGGGTCGCTCTCCCTTGAGGAGCGGCACCAGCGAGCGCCCCTGGATGTGCGGGCCCGGCGTCGCGCCCGCGACCTCGAGGACGGTCGGCGCGATGTCCAGCAGGATCGTGAGCGCGTCGATCTCGGTGCCGGGCCGGACGAGGGGCGGGTAGCGCACGAGGAACGGGGTCCGGATGCCTTCCTCGTACGCGAAGCGCCGCTCCGGCCCCAGCCCGTGCTCGCCGAAGAAGTAGCCGTTGTCGCTGACGAAGATGATGAGGGTGCGGTCCAGCGCGCCGCTCCGCTCGAGCGAGCCGAGGAGCATGCCGACGCCCTCGTCCACCGATGCCATCATTGCGGCGCGGAGCCGGATCTCCTCCTGGGTGCCGGCGTGGATCGAATCGAGGAGGGCGCGCCCCGCGGGCTCCCGGCCCTTCCGCGCGAAGGCCTCGGCGAACGCGGGCTTGGCGCGGGCCACGGTCTCGAGGGGCAGCACGTTCGGCCGGGGCGGGAATACCTGGCCCCGGTAGAGATCCCGGTGCCGCGGCGCCGGCACGTAGCCGCCCAGGGTGTCGGGGTCGATCGTGCCGTCCTGCCGCTGGAACACGTCGGGATGCACCGCCTTGTGCGCGAGGTAGAGCGCGAAGGGCCGCTGGCGCGGGCGCTCGACGAAGCCGAGCGCGCGCTCGTTCAGGAGATCGGTGACGTAGCCGTGGACCACGTGGCGCTGGCCGTTCTCCTGCAGCTCGGGATCGATGAGCTTGCCCTGACCCTTGAAGCTGACCCAGTAGTCGTTGCCCGGGCGGGCCGAGGCGTCGTTCCCCATGTGCCACTTGCCGACGTGGGCGGTCTCGTAGCCCGCCTTCTGCAGCGCGCGCGGGTAGGTGGGCAGCCGGTGGCTGGCCGCGTCGCGGCCGACGTTGTCGATGATCCCGTGGCGGCTCGCGTACTGCCCGGTCAGGATGCACGCGCGGTTCGGCGAGCAGAGCGGCGTGGTGTGAAAGGCGTTCGTGAGCCGCGCGCCCTCGCGGGCGAGCCGGTCGATGTGGGGCGTCTTCATGTAGGGATGCCCGGTGACGCCCAGCTCGTCGAAGCGGAGATCATCGATGACGATGACGATGATGTTCGGCGGCGCGGTCATGCCTGCCTCCCGAAGTATGTGTGACGCGGCCCACAGGGTAGCACGCGACGCGCTGAGCTCTTGACGCATCGTGAGCGAGATGGTGTATTCACAGGGCTGCCGCCGGGGAGCAATGGAGCTTCCCTCGATACCAGGGAGCGCTCGCGTCGTGAGCCCGTACGTCGTGCCAGCCCACCCGGGACATCTCCGGGATCTCGGTCGTGCTCGTCATCACATTCACCTGCACGGAGGACTATCCCGATGAGATCCTTGAGCCTGCGTCTGTGTGCCCTGATCGGCCTCGCCGTCCTGGTCGCCGGCCCGATCCTCGCCGGGGCGCAGGCCCCCAAGCGCGGCGGCACCGTGCGGATGGTGGAGCCGGGCGAGCCGGACAGCCTCGACATGGCGCGGACCCTCGCCAACTACAGCTTCATCGTGGGCGAGCAGATCTTCGAGGGTCTGTTCCGGTGGACGCCGAAGGGGCTCGTGCCCTGGCTCGCGCAGGACGTCCGGGTGTCGCCGGACGGGAAGACCTGGACGCTCAAGCTCCGCCAGGGCGTCACGTTCCACGACGGCACGCCGTTCAACGCGGAGGCGGTCAAGTTCAACCTGGAGCGCATCCGCGACGGCAAGGCCTTCGCGTACGCCGGTCTCCTGGCGCCCCTCGCGGACATCAAGGCGTCCGACGATCACACCGTCCAGATCACCATGAAGGCGCCGTACGGCCCGTTCCGGGCGCTCCTCGGCTTCATCTACTTCGGAATGCAGAGCCCGACGGCGCTCCAGAAGCACGGCGAGAACTCCGGGAGCAATCCCGTCGGCACCGGGCCCTTCAAGTTCCAGTCCTGGCAGCGCGGCGGCGAGCTCACGCTCGTCCGGAACGACGCCTACTGGGGCGACAAGGCGCTGCTGGACAAGATCGTCGTCACGGCCATTCCGGACCTGAACGGGCGCGTGTCCGCGCTGGAGGCGGGGGACGCGGACGTCATCGTCGAGGTGCCGCCCAGCGAGGTGGCGCGCCTCTCGAAGAGCAACCGCGTCCAGGTCCTGTCCGCCGTCACCAGCCGGAACCAGTGGCTCCGCTTCAACGAGCTCAAGCCCCCGTTCGAGAAGCCGCAGGTCCGGCGCGCGGCGGCCCTCGCCACGAACCGCGACGCCTACATCAAGGGCGTCATGCAGGGGCAGGCGACGCGCGCCCGCAACATCGTGGGCCCGGGCGTCGTTGGCTACACGGAGCTCGAGCCGATCCCGTACGATCCCGCCAAGGCCAAGGAGCTCCTGGCCCAGGCCGGCGTGCCGAACGGCTTCAACACCACGATGACCTGCGCGCCGAGCGACGAGCTCATCTGCCAGGCGGTCGTGCAGGACCTGGCGGCGGTGGGGATCAACGCGAAGCTCCAGACCCTCGAGTGGGGCACGTTCCTGAAGTACATCATGATGCCCGCGGGGGAGAACGAGTACCAGATGTCGATCGTGACCCGCATCTCCCAGTACCTCGACGCGGACTTCCCGCTCTATCCCGACTTCCACTCCAGCAACTGGCGGCCGAAGGGCGGGAACCACCTCTTCTACAAGAACCTCGACGTGGACCGCTTCCTCGACGCGACGCGGACCGAGACCGACGTGGAGAAGCGCCAGGGCCTGTTCGCCAACGCGATGAAGCTGCTGTGGGCCGATCTCCCGGTCGTCCCCCTCTACTCGCAGCACTTCATCGTGGGCGAGCGGGAGCCAGCTGAAGGGTGTGGAGATCACGCCCAACGAGCGCGTGCTGCTCCAGAAGGCGTGGCTTGATCGGTGATCCGGTACCTCGGGCGGCGCATCCTCGTCACGCTGCCCACGCTGTGGCTGGTCACCGTGGTCGTGTTCTCGATGGTGCGCCTCCTGCCCGGCGATCCGGCGGAGACGATCGCGGGGCTCCACGCCACGCAGGAGTCCGTGGCCGGGCTCCGCCAGGAGCTCGGCCTGGACCGGCCCCTGCTGGTCCAGTACGGCCACTTCCTCGGGGGTCTCTTGCGCCTCGATCTGGGCCGGTCGACGATGTCGCGGGCTCCCGTTCTCGACGAGCTCCGCCCGCGCCTGCCCGTGTCGCTCACCCTGGCCGTCCTCAGCATGGGCGTCGCGGTGACCGTCGGCGTGCTCCTCGGCGTGCTCGCCGCGCTCCGGCGCCGGAGCTGGGTCGACTACCTCGCCATGTCGGCGAGCGTGGCGGGCCTGTCCACGCCGACGTTCGTCCTCGGGCTGATCCTGATCCTCGTCCTCTCGGTGCAGTGGCGGCTCTTGCCCGCGACGGGCGCGGCGACCTGGTGGCACTACATCCTGCCGGCGATCACCCTCGGTCTTCCGGCGGCGGCGGTCGTGGCCCGCATGGCCCGCAGCAGCCTCCTCGAGGTGCTGCGGCAGGACTTCGTGCGCACCGCGTGGGCCAAGGGGCTGTCGCGGCCCAGCGTCGTCTACCGGCACGCTCTGAAGAACGCCCTCATCCCTATCATCACGATCTCGGGGCTCCAGTTCGGCCAGCTCATGGGCGGCGCGGTCGTGGTGGAGAGCGTCTTCGGCCTGCCGGGTCTGGGCAAGCTCCTGGTTGACCGCGTGCTGGGGCGGGACTATCCGGTCATCCAGGGCGTGGTCCTCGTCGCCGCCTGCGGCTTCGTCCTGACCAACCTGGTCGTGGACCTCGTGTACAGCCTGGTCGACCCGCGAATCCGGCCCGGATAGCGGGAGTCGGGAGCCGGTGCTCGACGTTCTCAGACGTGTCGCCCGCCACCGGAGCGGACTGGTGGGCGGCGCGCTCGTGCTGCTCTTCGTGCTGGTGGCGCTCCTGGCGCCGTGGCTGGCGCCGCACGATCCCTTGCGCGGCGATCTTTCACGGGCGCGGGAGGACCCGTCCCACGAGCACTGGCTCGGGACCGACGAGCTCGGGCGGGACGTGCTGTCCCGGATCATCTGGGGCGCTCGCCTCACGCTCCGTGTCGGCCTCATCGCCGTCGCCATCGGTCTCGTGGTCGGCGTTCCTCTCGGGCTCGTGTCCGGCTACGTCGGCGGGACGTTCGACCTTCTCGCGCAGCGCCTGGTGGACGTGCTGCTCGCCTTTCCTGGTGTGCTCCTCGCCATCATGATCGTCGCCATCATGGGCACCGGCCTCGAGAACGTGATGATCGCGGTCGGCGTCGTCTCGATCCCGACGTACACGCGGCTCGTGCGGGGACAGGTGCTGGCGCTCATGGCGCTGCCCTATCTCGAGGCCGCGCGGGCGATCGGCCAGAGCCATCTCCGGATCCTGGCGTTCCACGTCCTGCCCAACACGCTGTCGCCGATCGTCGTGCAGTCGACGCTCCAGTTCGCGACGTCCATCCTCTGGGCCGCCGGTCTGAGCTTCCTCGGGCTCGGGGCCCAGGCGCCGGCGCCCGAGTGGGGCGCGCTGGTGGCCACGGGGAAGACCTATCTCCGGAGCGCGCCGCACCTCGTCATCTTTCCCGGCATCGTGATCAGCCTGACCGTGATGGCGTTGAGCCTCTTCGGCGACGCGCTCCGCGATGCGCTCGATCCGCGCGAGCGGGTCCAGGAGGGCGGCTCGTGAGGCCGGAGGATCTCCTCGACGTCGAGGTGGCGGGCGAGCCGCAGCTCTCGCCGGACGGCACCCGCGTCCTCTACGTTGTGACGCGGCCCTGCCTGAGCCCCGACGGCTACGCATCGGATCTCTTCCTCGTGCCGGCGGAAGACGGCGGCGCGCCCCGGCGCCTGCTCATCAGCGACCGGCGCCTCCGCCGGCCGCGCTGGTCCCCCGACGGCCGCCAGGTCGCGGTGATCCAGGACCTCGGCGGCGGGCCCCAGGTCACCGTGCTGGACGTGGAGACGCTGCGCGATCGCCAGATCACGCGGGGCGGCGCGGTCACCGACCTCTGCTGGTCTCCCGACGGGCGCCACATCGCCTACTGCGCGGAGCCGCCGGGCGCGGATGGCGGCGCTTCACGCATTCGCGCGTACTCGCGCATCCCGATTCGCTACGACGGGCTGGGCCTGCTCGAGGAGGAAGGCCCGGCGCTCTCCATCGTGCCGGCCGAGGGCGGTCTGTCCCGCCAGCTGGCGGCCGGCCCCTACACCCACGTCGCGCCTCGCTACTCACCCGACGGGCGCTGGCTCGCGTGCGCGCGGGTGGAGCACTACAACACCTACCGACACGGCGGGGGCGAGGTGTGGCTCCTCCCGGCAAATGGCGGCGAGGGCCGCGTGATCGCGGACGGCGTGGGCTTTCACCAGGGGATGGCGCTCGCCTGGTGCCCGGACAGCCGCCGTCTCCTCTACGTGAGCTCCCACATGATGATGACCGGCCGGACGCCGCGACTGATGGTCGCGTACACGGACGGTCGTCCGCCGACCTCGCTCACCGAGGGCTTCGACCGGTTCGTCGGCCACGGGCCGGGCAGCCACACGGACCTCCGCTTCGGCGCCGGCCCGGTGCCGGTGGCGTCGAGCGAGCGCCATGCCTACTTCTGCGCGGGCGATGGCGGCGCCATGCCGGTCTTCCGCGTGCCGCTGGACGGCGGCGCCGTCGAGGCGGTCACCCCGCCGGGACGCTCGTGCGTCGCCGAGTTCAGCCTGGCGCCCTCGGGCCGGCTCGCCTACACGGCGATGGACGACATGCACGGGGACCAGGTCTTCGCCCTCGACCCCGGCGGGACGCCACGCCGGCTCACGGAGATCGGCGAGAGCTACTGGCGGCGGGTTTCGCGGGTCCCGATGGAGCGCTTCACGCTGCCGCTTCGCGAGGGCCTCGAAGCCGAAGGCTGGATCTGTCGCCCGGCCGACCAGCGCGGCCCCGTGCCGGCGATCCTCCACATTCACGGCGGACCTCATCTCCAGTTCGGGTACACGCTCGACTTTCGTCACACGCTCTGGGCCAGCGCCGGCTGGGCGGTGGTCTTCATCAATCCGCCGGGGAGCAGCGGCTACGGGCACGCGTTCGCCGCGGCGCTGCGCGGCGACTGGGGCGGCATCGACTACCCGTACCAGATGGCGGCGCTCGATCTCTGCGCGGAGCGGGGTTGGATCCGTCCCGACCGGCTGGCGGTGACCGGAACGAGCTACGGCGGGTTCATGACGTACACGGTGCTGAGCCGCACCGATCGGTTCCGCTGCGCGATCGTGGAGAACGGCGTGAGCAATCTCTACACGCAGGCTCTGACCAGCGACAACGGCGCGAACCTGATGGCGCAGGGAAACCCGGCGCCGTGGGACGCGCCGCTCGACTACCTCGCCCGCTCACCCATCCACCACGCGGCCCGGATCCGGACGCCGCTCCTCATCCAGCACGCCGAGGGGGACGGCCGGGTCACGATCGACCAGTCGGAGCAGATGTTCACGGCGCTCCGGCATCTGGGCCGCGAGGTCGAGCTGGTCCGGTATCCCCACGACCCGCACTTCTTCTCGCTGATGGGGCGCCCGTCGAACCGGGTGGAGCTGATGCAGCGCCAGGTCGACTGGTTCCGGCGACATCTCGATGAGGAGGGCGCCCCGCCCGCGTAGGCCGTCGAGGACGACCGCGCGCCGTTCGGGGGCGTCACCACCGAGCGGCGTAAGAAGGTGGGGAAGTGGCGACGCAGCGCTAGGAGGGTGAATCGCTCCCTCCAGGGCACCTAGGCCATCGAGGCGATGCCGGGTCGGTCACGGCGCCCGGGTCGTAGACCTGTTGACGACGGCGGGGCTACGGGGGGAAATCGCTCTCTCGAGCGCCCGCCCGTTGACCGGCTTGACCAGGAACGACTCGAAGCCGGCCTCGCGGGCGCGCCGTCGATCGTTGGGCTGGCTGTACCCCGTGATCGCGATGAGTCGGATGTCCATCCCCCCGGGCGCGGCGCGCACCTGCCGGGCGAGGTCGTAGCCGTCGATCCCCGGCAGGCCCAGGTCGATCAAGGCGACGTCCGGGCGCGCCCGGAGCGCCAGCTCCAGCCCCGTCGGACCGTCCGGGGCCAGCTCCACCTGATGCCCGTCCAGCTCGAGGAGGAGCCGGAGCGTCTCCCGAGCATCCGCGTTGTCCTCGACGACCAGGATCCGGTAACGGGGGATCGGGCGCAGCGGCGCCTCGTCCATCGGCAATGGCGTGCTCTGCGCAGGGGCGCGCGGGAGCCGGATGGTCACCTCGGTGCCGGCCCCGGGACCGGGACTCTGGGCGTGGACCGAGCCCCCGTGGAGGTCGACGATCGACTTGACGACGGCGAGACCGATGCCGAGCCCTCCCGCCTGCCGGTCGAGGCCCTGTGGCCCCTGGGTGAAGAGCTCGAACATGCGGGGCAGCAGATCGGCGGGCACGCCGGCCCCGGTATCACGGACGGCGAGGATGGCCTCGTGGCCCGAGGCTTCCACGCTGATCCGGATTTCGCCTCCCGGCGGCGTGTGCTTCACCGCGTTGTCGACCAGGTTGTCGAGCACCTGTTCGAGCCGGACCGGGTCCCCGACCACCACCAAGGGCACGCCCTGGATCCGGATGTCGTGGTCTGTGCCCTTGCCGGCGCCCTGCATCGTGGCGAGGCACCGCTCGGCCACGGTCAGGAGGTCGACCGGAACGGGCTTGAGCGCGATCTTCCCGGAGGTGAGTCGCGCGACGTCGACGAGGGCGTTGACCAGCTTGGTCAAGTGCTTGAGCTGCCGGCCGATGACGGCGTGGATCGGCGCCTCGGCATCAGGCGGTAGCTTGCCCGATTGCAGAAGGGCGACGGCGTTGGCGACGGCGCCGAGCGGGTTGCGCAGCTCGTGGCCGAGCATCGCGAGGAACTCGTCCTTCTTCCGGCTTGCGTCTTGGACTGCCGCATACGCGCGTCCGTTGGAGACGGCCTGGCCGACCCGGTGGCTCACCGTCCGCGCGATTGCGATGTGCGCCGGGTGGTATGCGCCCGAGGTGCACGCGAACGTCATCGCCCCGATTGGCCTCCCGCGGAATGTCAGCGGGACGCAGATCGAGGACGTCAGAGCGAGCCTTCTGAGCGCTTCGACGTGGTCCGGACGCGGCGCAAGTGCCAGTTCCCCGGGATCGGCTATCCGCGCGAGGAATTGCGGCGATAGCGTGCGCAGGACGCGAAACGGCCCAGACGGGGCATCGGGCCACGGGGGGTACCGACCACCGAGGCTCGGGTCGTGCGATGGCTCCGACGCGAACCGCTGCAGCGACCCGTCCTCCTCCAGGAGGTCCACGGCCCACCAGTTGGCGATGGCAGGCACGATGTGGCGGCCGAGCTCGACGAGGGAGGCCTTGTAGTCGAGCGAGCCAAGAATGCGGCTCGCTTCGATCAGGAACGCGACCCGCTCGGCCGAGGAGAGCCGCCTGAGGTCAGCTCGGCCGCCGTTCGTCACCGGTCTCCATGAGAACGATCGCGCCCCGGATCTCGCGCTCGGGGTTCAGCAGCGGCGTGCACGTGATCTCGCAGCGGACCGGACGACCTCGCCGGTCCCGCGCTTCCAGGATCGTCTGCTCCTGCGCGGACTCGCCCGCCAGGCAGGCGCGGAGCTGCTGCCGGAGCTGCTCCACCGGCAGGCCGATGTCGAGGTTCATGAAGTGGCCGTTCCGAACCTCGTCGGCCCTCAGCCCCCAGAGGTCCTCCGCGCGATCGTTCCAGAGCATGACGCGCAGGTTCCGATCGAGGACCGCAACGCCGACACGGATGCCTCCGAGAATGGACTTGAGGAGCGAGTTGGCGTGGATCAGGTCCTCGCTCCGCTGCCGGAGCTCGGTGTTGATGGTCTCGAGCTCCTCGTTGGTGGACTGGAGCTCCTCGTTCATGGTCTCGAGCTCCTCGTTGGTGGACTGGAGCTCCTCGTTGGTGGTCTCGAGCTCCTCGTTGCTCGACTGGAGCTCCTCGTTGGTGGTCTCGAGCTCCTCGTTGCTCGACTGGAGCTCCTCGTATGCCGTCTCGAGCTCGTGCTTCGACGTCTGCAGCTCATCCTGCAGCCGCCGATAGCGAGTCACCTCGACGAAGCCGATCTTGACGCCGAGGAAGACTGCGTCGGTGTCGAACATGGGGATCACCTGGATGTCCAGGTACCGGGGCTCACCGGCCTGGGTCGCAAACGCAATGTCCCGGCGAAAGGCGGGCCGGCGCTCGGTATTGGCCTCCTGGATGGCGGTCCGGAGGTCGGTAGGCCGGAAGGACACCTCGAGGTCCTGGAACGGCCGGCCGAGGTCCGTCGGGCCGATCCCGAACAAGGCGCGCGCGCGTTCGTTGGCGAGCGTGAGGCGACCGGCGCCGTCGACCACGAGCTGGGCGACCGGGTCGATCTCGAAGGAGATCTCGCGCATACGATGCGTGTCCATCATGTGTTCGAACGCCTCCGGGCCCGACTCGATGCGCGCGGGCAGAGCTGCTCGGCTGCTGTTCGGAACCCGCATGAAGACGCGCGGCTTCAGATCGACGGGGAGAAAGAGGTTCGAATGGGTGAGCAGCATTTCCGCCTTTCCCAGGAAGAGGAACCCGCTCTCGCTCAGCGCGTAGTGGAAACGGCGCAGCACGCGCCCTTGCGTCTCGTTGTTGAAGTACATGAGGGTGTTGCGACAGACAAGAAGCGACAGCCGCGAGATCGGGGCGTCCTGCACGAGGTCGTGACGCCCGAAGATGACCGACCTCCGCAGCTCCTTGTGAAAGACGTATTGCGCACCCACCCGTTCGAAGTAGCGGTTCCGCAGCTCGGGCGGCATCTCCTCGACAGCCTTGATGCCGTAGCTCCCCTGGCGGGCCTGATTCAGTGCCTCCTCGTCCACGTCGGTCGCGTAGATCTTCACGCGCGATCGGAAGCCCTCCATGCCCAGTTCCTCGGCGAGGAGGATCGCGAGCGAGTAGGCTTCTTCGCCCGAGGCCGTGCCCGCGCTCCAGACCCGGATCGTCCCGTTGGACGCGGCGCTCTTGGTGATCCGAGGGAGGACATCGTGCGCCAGATACTCCCAGGCGGTCAGGTCGCGGAAGAAGCTCGTGACGTTGATCAGGATCTTGTTGAACAGGAGGGCGAACTCGTCCGGGTGGACCTCCAGGTAGTCGACGTAGTCGGCGAACGACCCGACCTTGACCATCTGCATGCGCGTGGAAATCCGCCGCGTCAGACTCGAGCGCTTGTACGCGGTGAAGTCGAATCCCCGCGTCCGCTTGAGATACTCGAGCAGGGCCTCGAAGTCGGGGGAAGACTCGGGGGGAGTCATTCCTCCTCACCGCTGGTCATGAGAGTCACCAGGGCCGGGGCGATCTCCCGCAGGGGCAGGACGAAGTCGACGCAACCGGTCTGGATCGCGGCGTTCGGCATGCTGAAGAACTCGCTGGTGGTCTCGTCCTGGGCGATCACGGTGCCCCCCATCTTCTTGATGGCCTTCACGCCCATGGAGCCGTCGCTCCCGCTGCCGCTCAGGACCACGCCGATGACCCGGTGCTTGAAGCTCGCGGCGACACTCTCGAACAGGAGATCGGCGGAGGGTCGGACGAAGTGAACCAGCTCGGACTGGGTGAGCGAGAGGGTGCCCTCCGGATTGACCAGGAGGTGCTTGTTGGGGGGAGCGATGTACACGGTGCCCGGGCCGAGCTTGTCGTTCTCCTCGGCCTGCTTCACGCGGAGGACGGTGCGCCGGCTGAGGATGTCCGCCATCAGGCTGCGATGGCGCGGATCGAGATGCTGGACGACCGCGACCGCGGCGGGAAAGTCCGCCGGAAGCCCGGCAAGCAGCTGACTCAGCGCGTTCAGCCCGCCTGCGGAGGCCGCCACGGCGACCACCTCGAAGCTGGAGTCCGGTAGGCCTGATCCGTGGTTCGATCGGGGCTTTCGGCTCATACCATTCTCGGACCGACCGCCGGATCCCGCGGCGTCATCCGTCCGCTTCGAGGGCCGAGGTCTCGTGGGCCGAGCTAGCGGTGGTCTCGGAGCACGCTGGAGCTGCCGCTGCTACGGCAATGCTAGTGCAGCGTGGTGCACTGCGTCAAGGCGGATGCCCTTGCGTGGCGGTGCGAGTTGAACATAGGGTAATGCATGGGGCCGATACCGCCTCCCGTGTGTCCCATCTGCTCGAAGCCTGTGCGATCGGGCACGCTGGTCCTGTACGAGCAAGGTGACCTCTTTCACGTGACCTGCCGCTCTCGCATGCTGGTGATGAAAGCGATCGAGCAGGTGGACCGCGCCAAGACCGCGCAGAACCGCGCCACGCGGAATCTCGAAGACGTGGAGCGCCGTCGCCAACTCACGGCGGGACCCCGCCGCCTACCCGCCAAGCTCGGCCTGTGTCCAGTCTGCGGCCAGTCGGCGACCGTGACCGACTGGCGGACCAGCGTCGACTGGGTCGCGATCGAGGGATGCTCGTGCCGGGGGTTCTTCATCTGGGCGGGAATCTACGGGGGCCGCGTGGCTAGCCTGACCGAAGCCGACCGGCTGGATCTGTCTGCTCGGATCCGGAAGTTCCGCGTGATGGGGCACGAGGCATGGTGCACGACGATCGATGGCACCGTGAACGGCGCCATCCTCGTCAGGACCGAGCGGCCCGATCGCGTTCCCTAGATCGGCCGCAGGGTCCGGCGGCCGCGACGCAGCGGCTCCCGGACGCCCACGCTAGTCTCGCCGCGCCTCGTGGCGCTCGTTCGCGGAAGGGCTCGCCTCCAGGACTCCCTCGGTCGCCAGCGCGACGATCGCCTCCGCCAGCCGTGCGAGCGGCAGGACCGCGTCCACGTCGTCCCGGCAGATCGCGTGGATCGGCATGCTGGGATTCTTCGCCTCGGCGGGATCCTGCGCGAGGGAGACGCCACCGGCGCGGCTGACGGCCATCAGACCGTTCACGCCGTCGGATCCACCGCCGGAGAGGAGGAGTCCTGCCACGCGAGGACCGAAGGCCCGGGCGGCTGATTCGAACAGCGTATCGACCGCCGGCCGGGTGTAATGCCGCTTGGGGCCCTTGTCGAGCCTGAAGCGATTGCCCTCCATCAGCAGGTGATAGTCCTGGGGCCCCAGGTAGATGTGGCCCAGTTCGATGACATCAAAGTCGCGCGGCTCGGTGACCGGAAGCGCCGAGTGACGGTCGAGAACGTCCGCGAGCTGGCTCGCGCGCTCGGGATGCCGATGGATCACGACGGCCAGGGCGGCCGGGAGATCGGCGGGTAGCTTCTCGAAGAGGCCGATCAGGGCCTCCACGCCTCCCACCTACGCCCCGAGCACGACGGTGTCTCGACAGATCGACCGGCTTCGGTCATGGGGAATGCGCCGGGAACGAGACCGGCAGCCTCGATCCTCGGTCCGCCCCGCTTCGGGTCCTCCGCGTCGAGCGCGCTCCTGGCGCGGCGTCAGACACAGGCCGCGTGGGCGCAGCTGCAGGGCTCGTGATGCGCACGGAGCTGGTGAAGTCGCTCGCACTCCTCGCTGCAGTACGAGCGCCCCGCCTCCACCTGACACCAGCACTCACTGTGTCGGCACTTCATGGTGTACCTCCCCTGGGAGAGACGCAGACCGCCGCTCGGCCGGTGGGCGGCCCACTTACCCTTCAAGGCCAATGCCAGCGTCAGGTCCTTGGCAGTGTGGCGAAAATCCTCAGCGAGAGGTCGGCAGCGCGACCTGAGAACGCCGGCGGGCCAAGAGCCCGCCCACCATTGGAGCGGGACGTCGCCGGGGTGCGCCGAGCCGCGGCCCGGGCTCCAACCGTGACCTCCGGTTGCCGCGCTTCTGAACCGGGGGCGGCCGCGGCGCTCGTCGGGTGGACGACGGCCGCTGCGCCGCCGAAGTCGTCATCGCTGTCGCCGCGACGCCATCCTGGCGGGATGCGGACCGTGGCGTCAGGTGGTCGATTCGGCTCCGAGCGACGGTTGGTCGGTGACCCGAAGGAGGGGCAGCGGAGCTCGGCCTAGAGCCGGCGGGCGACGCGCGTCCCCTCGAGGAGCGCGTCGTGGAGGAGCCTCGGCGCCAGCGCGTCTCCGATCAGGACTACTTCCGGGACGCGCCCCTTGAGAGCGGCGTTGAGCCCGTCGACGGCGCGCCCGCCGTAGGCGAGGACGACCGTGTCGATGCCGTCGAGCGCGAGCGGCCGGTCGGAGTACTCGTTGGCCGCCCGCACACGAAGCTTTCCGGCACCGTCGGATTCGACGGCCGCGAACGCCGTGTCGACGAGCATCTTCACGTCACGCTGGTAGAGCCGCTCGTAGAGCGGCTCCTTCGTCGAGCCCTCCGTGTTGTCGCACACCGTGTGGTACGCGGTGAGCACGGTGACCGCGCGGCCCTGGACCGCCAGGAAGTCGGCGGCGAGACCTGCCTGGACGCGCCCGGTGCCGTCGACCACGACGACCCGCGGCCCCGCCACCACGGCGCCCGACAGGATCTCCTCGACGGTCGCGACGCCTGGGAGGTCCGCGCCGGGCACCGCGGGCCGGCGCGGCACCGCGCCGGTCGCAACCACCACCGCATCGGGGCGGTCGGCGAGGACGCGCTCGACCGTCGCCTCGGTGCCCAGCCGGACGGTCGCGCTCGTCTTCTGGAGCTGGCGGACGAGCCACTCGACCGACTCGCCGTAGCCCGGTCGCAACGGCGCGCGGGCGGCGACCAGGACCTGGCCGCCCAGCGTCGCGGAGCGCTCGTAGAGGATGACCTCGTGGCCCCGGAGCGCGGCGACACGCGCCGCCTCGAGGCCCGCGGGGCCGCCGCCGACCACGACGACGCGCCGCGGCGTCGCCGCGGGGACGATGTCCGCGAGCTCGGCCTCGCGCCCCGTCGCCGGGTTCTGGGAGCACGAGAGCGTGAGCCCGCGGCTCGACCGGCCGAGACACCCTTCCTGCATGCCGACGCACATGCGGACGTCGTCGAGCCGGCCCTCGGCCGCCTTCCGCGGCATCCACGGGTCGGCCATGAGGGCGCGCGTCATCGCGACCAGGTCGCAGGCGCCCTCGGCCAGGAGACGCTCGGCGTGGCGCGGGTCGGTGACTCGCCCCGCGTAGATCACCGCCGCTCGGACCTCCTTCTTGATGCGCGCCGCGAAGGAAGCGTACAGGCCGGGCGCCGCGTCCGCGAAGGGCATGAGCTTCTGGTGGTAGCGCGGCGTCTCGCCGGTCGAGCCGGAAACAGTAAAGTAGTCGAGCTCGCCGAGGGCGTCGAGCGCGCGGACGATCTCGACCACGTCCTCGATGTGGAGGCCGTCCGGGATGAGCTCGTCGCCGCTGACGCGCAACCCGAGAACGAAGTCTCGGCCGACCGCGGCCCGGACCGCGCGGATCACCTCGACGGAGAAGCGGAGCCGGTTCTCGAGGCTCCCGCCGTACTCGTCGGTGCGGCGGTTCACCGACGGCACCCAGAACTGGTCGATCAGGTGGCGCGCGAAGGCGCAGAGATCGGCGCCGTCGAACCCCGCGCGCTGGAGGCGCCGCGCCGCGGCGGCGTATGCCTGGACGATCTCGGCGATCTCCCCGCGGTCCAGCGCGTGCGGGATCTCGCGGTTCTCCGTCTCCGGGACGTCGGAGGCCGACACGAGGGGGCGCTCGCCCGGCCCCGAGAAGCCGCGGCGCCCCCGGTGCGTGATCTGGGACATGACGCACGCGCCTTCGCCGTGGATCGCCTGCGCGAACGCCTCGAACATGGGCAGCGACGAGTCGTCCCAGTTCTTGATCCCGTTCCAGTCGAGGACGGGGCTCGACGGGTGGACGCTCGAGCTACCGAAGCACTGGACCAGCCCCGCGCCCCCGCGGGCCTTCTCCTGGTGGTAGCGGATGTAGCGCTCGGTGATGTAGCCGTCCTTCCCGAAGCGCGTCGCGTGGGGCGTGCTCACGATCCGGTTCCGGAGTGTGACGTGGCCCAGCCGGAAGGGCGTGAACAGGTGCTGGAAGGTCATGGCCGTTCCTCCGGGGGGAGCATATCAGGAACGACGCGCGCACGAGCCCGGCCGCCCGCAGCCTCGGCCCTCCGGTGGCAGGCGCGGGCGCGCGTCAGCCCGTGCGGGGCGAGGGAGCGCCGACGTGCACGTGCGCGCCGGTCGAGGCCCCCGCCACGGGTCCCCGGAACGCGAGGAACGGAATGCCGAGCGCGCGGAGATGATCGAGGAGGGCGCGGCCCTCGACGCTGTCCGGATGGACCGCGACGTCCGCGGCGTTCCGGTGGTCGAAGCCGAGCCGGTCGTGGACGGGGGTCTGGCCGAGTGCGCTCACCGGCAGCGGCCGGCCGAAGCGCGCGCTGAAGAAGCGGTCCAGGCTCGCGACCTGGGCGAGGGTCCACGTCGTCACGCCGTGGTACTCGACCACCTCGGGGGTGGACTGCTCGGCGCCCGGCGTCACCGGCGGGAGGGAGGCCAGGCGCTGCAGCGCCTGCGCCTCGACCATCAAACCGTCGACGTCCGCGAGCTGCTTTCGCGTCTGGTCGAGGCGCGCCTGAGCGTCCTCGGCCGCGCGCGCGGCCTCGTCCGCCTCGCGCCGGGCGACGGCGCCCTGGGCGTGAAGCCGACGGGCGTGCTCGGCGGCGGCGGTGGCCCGGGTGGCCCCGGCCTCGAGCATCGCCACGAGCCGTTCGAGCGACGTCCGGTACTCGCGCGTCCGCTGCTCGAGCTCGGCGAGCGACTCCTCCAGTGTGTCCGCCGCCGCGCGGTCGGCCGCGAGGAGGAGGCGCCACGCCAGCGCCGCTTGCCCTAGCCGCAAGAGCTCCCGCCGCGCGATCAGCATCCGGCCGGCTCTTCGGTCGGAGATCCCCCGGTCAGGGCGGCGAGCACGATGGCACGCAGCGCGCGCCGCTCGCGTCGATCAGCACCACGTCGACCGGGCCGCCGACGTGGCGGTCGCTTGGCTTGTAGAGCCGCGAGTCCTCGCGGATGCCCGCCTCGATCACCCGCCGGACGTGCGCGGCGAGCTTCGCCGGCTCCTGGATCGACGCGCCGAACATCGCGCTGGCGCCCGCGTACGGGCTGCCCGCGTAGAAGTCGTCCAGCGCGTCCGGCCAGGCCACGGCGCCGCGGGGCGGCGTCTCTTGCTTCGCCTTCCAGCCGTCGGCCAGCTCGAGCGTCCCGAAGGTCGCGCGCCCATTCGCGACGTAGCCGATGAGCAGCGTGAGGTGCGCGACCTTCAGACGGATGCGCGCCACCGCGTCGTTCGGGTTCTTGTCGAGGGCGCGCTTGGCGGGCCCGCGCACGGCCTCGAGCTTCTCCTGGAGGTCCACCCGCAGGAGCTCGACGATCGCGTCGAAGTTCAGGCGCGAGCGGTCCAGGGGAGCGATCAGCGTGCGGATGTGCTCGATGGTGTCCTGCTCGGGGCCGAGCGTCGCGATGCCCGCGGCCGCGATCGCGAGCGGCAGCGAGTCGTGCACCGCGATCTTCACCTGACGGCCCTGCCGCTCGGCAGGCGGATCGTCGATCTTCGGGAGCGCGTTGCTCCAGAGCCGGTCCGCGCCGAGGACGACGAACTGGTCCCGCGGCACGCCCATGACGATGGTGCCGGTCCGCAGCGGGGGCTGGCTCGGCCCGGCATCGACGCCGATGAGCGCGAGGAGGACCAGGCCGAGCGCGACGCGCCATCGCCTCATGCCCACATGGGAGTGCAAGAGCGCTGCCCTCCGCCGAGCCTGTTTCTCCTGCTGGAAAGCGACCTTCCCGCGCGGCGGGAGACGACAGAGGGTCGTGAGCGCGACGGCCTGTCGACGGTTGGGCATCGGTACGGCGCGATTGGCTGGCCGGTCCGGCGGGGACTTTGGCTATGCTCGGAGCATGGCGGCAGCGAAGAGCGAGCGCACCACCCTCCAGGTCGCAGGGCGCGAGGTCGCGATCACGAACCCGGGGAAGATCTACTTCCCCGAGGCGGGGATCACGAAGCTCGACGTCGCGCAGTACTACGTGGCGGTCGCCGACGGCGCGCTCCGCGGCGCGGGCGGCCGGCCGAACGTGCTCGTACGCTACGCCGATGGCATCCACGGCGAGTTCTTCTACCAGAAACGCGCGCCGGCCGCACGCCCGGACTGGGTGGAGGGCGTCGAGCTCCGGTTCCCGTCGGGCGGCGTCGCCGAGGAGATCGTGCCGCGCGACGCCGCCGCGCTCGTCTGGATGGCGAACCTCGGGTGCCTCGAGCTCCACCCGCATCCCGTGCGCGCGGAGGATCTCGAGCATCCCGACGAGCTCCGGATCGACCTCGACCCGGTGCCGGGCGTCGAGTGGTCGCATCTGGTGGCGGTGGCCGAGGTCGTGCGCGGGGCGCTCGGCGATCTCGGGCTCGTGGGCTGGCCCAAGACGTCCGGCTCCCGTGGCATCCACGTCAACGTGCGGATCCATCGCCGGTGGTCGTTCGGGGAGGTGCGGCGCGCCGCGCTGGCGCTGGCGCGGGAGGTGGAGCGGCGGGCCCCGACGCTCGCCACCAGCAAGTGGTGGAAGGAGGAGCGCCACGGCGTCTTCCTCGACTACAACCAGAACGCCAAGGACCGCACGGTCTGCAGCGCTTACTCCGTGCGTCCGAAGCCGGACGCGCGCGTGTCCGCACCCGTCACGTGGGACGAGCTCGCCCAGTGCGACCCCGGAGACTTCACGCTCCGCACGATGCCCGCGCGCTTCGCCGCGATCGGCGACCGGCACGCCGGCATCGACGAGGCCGTGTGCTCGCTCGACTCGCTGCTGGAGCTGTCCCGGGCCGACGAGGCGAAGGGGCTGGGCGACGCGCCGTGGCCGCCTCACTACCGGAAGCAGCCCGGTGAGCCCGACCGCGTCGCGCCATCCAAGCGCAAGAGCGCCGGAAGCGCCGGGGGCCGCCGCGTCTCGACGAAGCCGCTCATCGAGATCGGCCGGGCGGACCGGAAGGAGGAGGCGCTGGCCGGGCTCGACCGATGGAAGCAGCGCCACCCGGAGGCGGCCCGGCACCTCGAGCCCGCGGACGTCCTCGTCGACTCGATGCGTGGCCGCTCGACGACGTGGACGCGGGTCCGCGTCAACCTGGAGCACGTGCCCGAGGCGCTCCGCCCGGCCCAGGAGCCGCTCGATCCCGACAGCGGGCCGTCGTGGGCCTCGGCGCCCGGGCGCCCCGCCGCGCCCGAGCCCTGACGCGCGCGGGATCGCGTCGGGCTATCCGGACCGGCCGAAGATCTCGGCCAGCTCGGCGGGCGGCGTGACCTCGAGCTGGTCGTAGCGGCAGTCCGCCGGCGGTTTGTCCAGGCGCCAGCGCACGAAGGTCGCGGCGTGCCGGAAGCGGTCGCCCTGGAGATGGTCGTAGGCGACCTCGCACACGCGCTCGATCCGCACCGGCTCCCACGAGAGGTCCTTGCCCTGGTTCCACCGGCTCGCCGCGCCCGGCATCCGCACCGCGTCCTCGGCGGCGCCGCCCCACTCGCGCCACGGGTGGCCCTCGAGCGCGTTCCGGCGGAGCGGCTCGAGCTCCTGGGCGAGCTGGCGCCGGACGGCCGCGGTGAAGGACGACGTGAAGCCGACGTGATGGAGCCCGCCCGTCTCGTCGTAGAGCCCGAGGAGGAGCGAGCCGACGAGCTCGCCCGGGCCGCTCTTGTGCCAGCGGAACCCGCCGACCACGCAGTCGGCGGTGCGCGTGTGCTTGACCTTGATCATCGCGCGCTTGCCCGGCTGGTACGTCGTGCTCTCGTGCTTGGCGATGACCCCGTCCAGCCCCGCGCCCTCGAAGCGGTGGAACCAGTCCTGGGCGACCGCCCGGTCCCGGGTGCAGGGCGTCAGGTGAATGCTGTCGCGCGCGCGGGCGAGCGCGGCCTCGAGGCGGGCCCGCCGCTCGGCCTGCGGGCGGTCGCGGAGATCCTCGTCACCTTCGGCCAGGAGGTCGAAGGCGACGAACGAGGACGGCGTCTCCTTGGCGAGCTTCGCCACGCGCGAGGCGGCCGGATGGAGGCGCATCTGGAGCACGTCGAACTCGAGCCCGCCCTCGGTCGCGATGACGATCTCGCCGTCGACCACGCAGCGCTCGGGCAGGACGGCGCGGAGCGGCGCGGCCAGCTCGGGAAAGTAACGGTCGAGCGGCTTGAGGTCCCGGCTCTGGAGGTACACGCGCTCGCCGTCGCGGAAGACCAGCGATCGGAAGCCGTCCCACTTGGGCTCGAAGAGCCAGCCGTCGCCGTCGGGCAGCTCGTGGGCGAGCTTGGCCAGCATCGGCTCGATCGGCGGCTCGAGGATCACCGCGGCCGCCGTCCGGCGATGCGCCCCTCGGCGGCGGCCCAGCCGGCGTCGAAGTGGAGGCCCCGCTCGTCGAGGTCGATCACGAGCGGCGTGTGGTCGGACGGCGTGGGCTTGCCCTTGCGCGTCTCCCGATCGATCTCGCTCCACACGACGCGGGTCGCCACCGGCGGCGAGACCAGGAGGTGGTCGATGCGCATCCCGTAGTTCTTGTGGAAGTTGCCGGCGCGATAGTCCCACCACGTGTAGCGCTCCGGCTCGGGATGCTGCTGCCGGTAGACGTCGACGAACCCCCACTCGACAAGGCGGGCGAAGGCCTTCCGCTCCGGCTCCGAGACGTGGGTCCCGCCGTGGCAGGCGGCGGGGTCCCAGACGTCGATGTCGGCCGGCGCCACGTTGAGGTCTCCGCCCAGCACGAGCGGCTCGTCCGGCTTCGCGGCGGTCTCGAGCCAGCGGGCCAGGCGGTCGAACCAGACCAGCTTGGCGTCGTAGAAGATGGACCCGACCGTCCGGCCGTTGGGCGCGTAGACGCAGACGAACCGGACGCCGCCGCAGGACGCCGAGATCATCCGCGCCTCGGCCAGCGGCTCGTCGTCGCCGACGTCCTCGGTCTTCGCGGCACGCATCGGCTCGCCGAAGTTCGTGACCACGTCCGCGATCCCGACGCGGCTCACGATGGCGACGCCGTTCCAGCGGCCCTCGCCGTGGTGCGCGATCTCGTAGCCGGCGTCGCGGAACAGGTCCGTGGGCACGTCGGCGTCGGCGAGCTTGGTCTCCTGCATGAGCAGCACGTCCGGCCGGGCGCGGGCGAGCCAGCCGCTCACTCGCTCGAGCCGGGCCTTCAGCGAGTTGACGTTCCAGGTCGCGATGCGCATGGCTCCAGGGTACCCCGGCTCGGCCCGGACGCGGGGCTCCCCGTCGACCGGGACGGCGCGCGAGTCGGCCGTCAGGGGATTCAGGCGGCGCCGGCGCGCGCGGTGCCGGCCGTCCCGGCGCGCGCGTCCCTGATCAGATCGCCGAGCACGTTCACGAGGAGCGCGGTCCCGAGGATGCAGAGGCCGGGGAACGTGGCGAGCCACCAGGCGGTGTCGACGTACTGCCGCCCGTCCGCCAGCATTCCGCCCCAGGACGGGATGCTCGCGGGGATCCCGACGCCGAGGAAGCTCAGGCTCGACTCGGCCACGATCGCGTAGGCGAGCGCCGTCGTCGCCAGCACGATGATCGTCGGCAGCACGTTCGGGAGCACGTGGCGGACCATGATCCGCCCGTCGCCGGCGCCGGTCGCCCGCGCGCCCTCGATGAAGGCGCGCTCGCGGAGCGTCAGCACCTCGCTGCGCACCACGCGGGCGAAGTGAACCCAGCCTCCGATCCCGATCACCAGCACGACCTTGGCCGGGCTCGGCCCCAGGACCCCGACGACGACGATCGCCAGCAGGATGAACGGGAAGGCCATCTGGACGTCGACCAGCCGCATGATCGCGCGCTCCGCCCAGCCGCCCAGGTAGCCGGCCAGCATCCCCGCGGTGGCGCCGACGCCCGCCGACACCGCGACGGCGGTCAGCCCCATCACGAGGGAGATGCGGCCGCCGAACACGATGCGGGAGAGCACGTCGCGGCCGAGGTGGTCGCTGCCGAGGACGTAGCGCATGCCGGCCACCGTGGCCCCCGGCGGGCGAAGGCGCGCCGCGATCGTCTGGTCCCCGGGATCCGCCGGCGCGAGCCGCTCCGGCCCGAGGATCACCGCGCCGAAGACGAGCGCCGCGGCCGCCCCGAGTGCGACCACCGGCGCCCATCGCCGCCCGGCGCGTCGCGGTCGGCCCGTGTCAGCCATGGCGGATCCGCGGGTCGAGGACACCGTAGAGGAGGTCCACCGCGAGGTTCAGGAGGACGAGGGTGGTCGCCACGACGAACACGATCGCCTGGACCAGCGGGAAGTCGCGCGTCAGGATCGCCTGCACGGCGAGCCGCCCCACGCCCGGCCACGCGAAGACGGTCTCCGTCACCACCGCGCCGCCCAGGAGGACGCCGAACTCGATCGCCACCACGGTCACGATGGGAAGGCTCGCGTTGCGGAGGGCGTGCTTCAGGACGACCACCGTCGTCGACAGGCCCTTCGCCCGCGCCGAGCGGACGTAGTCCGCCCCGAGAGTTTCCAGCATGGCCGACCGCGCGAGCCGCGAGATTCGCGCCAGGGAGTAGAGGGCCAGGGTGGCCGCCGGCAGGACGAAGTGCCGCAGGGAGCCGCTGCCGAACGACGGGAGCCACCGGAAGCGCACCGAGAAGACCAGGATCATGACGATGGCGAGCCAGAACACCGGCATCGACTGCCCGAAGGCGCCCAGGAGGGTGCAGAGGCGGTCGAGGGCCGAGCCCGGGCGAACTGCCGCGCCTACCCCGAGCGGCACGGAGACGAGGACGGCGAGCAGGGTCGCCACGGTCGCGAGGGCCAGCGTCGCCGGCACGCGCTCCAGCACCAGCGGGAGCGAGGGCGTGTTGTAGCGGAGCGACCGCCCGAACTCGCCGTGGAAGATCCCGCCGAGGAAGCGGAGGTACTGAACGGGCAGCGGCACGTCCAGGCCGAGGGTGCGGCGGAGCGCCTCGACCTCCTGCTGGGGCGCCTCGGGGGGCAGCATGAGGCGCACGGGATCGCCCGTGAGGTGGAGGAGCGCGAACACGACGAAGGTCACCGCCACGATGACGCCGAGCGCCTCGACGAGGCGCCGGAGGACGTACGTCGCCATCGCGAGCGGCTCCCTGGCGAGCTACGTACGTCCGCGCGGCAACAGGCCCCCCCTCCCTCCTGAAGGAGGGCCGCAGGCCGACGGCCCTCCCACGAAGGGGGTGGGGCTCACCGCACGCCGGCGTTCCAGAGGAAGATCAGCTCGCCGATCGTCGGCTTCCAGTCGACCTTCTTGCTGATGCCGAACAGCGCCGCCGGCTGGTACGCGCCGGCGAAGGCCGCGTCCTCGACGAGGATCTCCTGGGCGCGGTTGTAGAGCTTCACCCGCGCCTCGGCGTTCGCCTCGCCGCGCGCCTTCTGGATGAGGTCCTCGACCTGCTCGTTGCAGTACGTCGAGTACGTCACCTTGCAGCCGAACTCGTCCACCAGCACGTCGGCGTCGAAGAGCCCGCTGCCCCAGCCGATGATGAACACCGGCCCGGTGCGCTTCTCGGCCAGCATCTTGAGGTAGACGCCCCACTCGGTCGGCTGCACCGTCGCCTTGATGCCGACCTTGCCGAGGTACGCCGCGATGGCCTCGGAGACCGCGCGGTCCTCCATGTAGCGGCCGTTCGAGGTGGGCATCGTGAAGCTGAAGCCGCTGGGGAAGCCCGCCTCGGCGAGGAGCTGCTTGGCCTTCGCGGGGTCGTACGGGTAGCCCTTGATCGCGCCGTTCATGCCGAGATCGCCGGGATCGAGCGGCACGGGCCGGCGACGGGCATGGCCGCGGAGGAGGTCCTTGACGATGGTGTCCCAGTCGATCGCGTGGCTGATCGCCTGGCGGACCTTCACGTTCTTGACCGGGCTGTCGGCCCGCGTGTCGAACTGGTAGTAGGCGACGATCATCCCGTCGGAGGTCTTGCCGACCGTCGCGTTGGGGCTTCCCGCGACGCGGTCCACCTGGTCGGGCGGGATGTTCTCGATGATGTCCGTCTCGCCGTTGAGCAGCGAGGCGATGCGCGTCGCCGTCTCCGGGATGAAGCGGAAGGTGACGCGCTGCACCTTGGGCTTGGCCCGCCAGTAGTCCGGGTTGGCCTCCAGCGTCACGCGGTCGCCCTTGACCCACTCGACGAACTTGAAGGGGCCGGTGCCGATGGGATGCGCCGCGAAGTCGTCGCCCTTCTCGGCCACGTACTTGGGCGGCAGCATGACGACGCTGCCGCTGCCCGCGTAGGTCATCCGCGCGAGGAGCACCGGGAACGGCCCCTTGCTGACGACGTTGACCGTGTACTCGTCGACGATCTCGACGCGCTCCACCGGCCCGAGCGCCGCCTTGGCCCGGGACTTCGGGTGCGTGAGCTGGCGCTCGATGCTGAACTTGACCGCCTCCGCGTTGAACGGCTCGCCGTTGTGGAACTTCACGCCGCGGCGAAGCTTGAACTGGTAGGTGGTGGGGCTGACGAGGCGCCAGGACTCCGCGAGGGAGCCGGTGAGCCGCATGGCCTCGTCGCGCACCAGCAGCGCGTCGAAGATGTTGCGCGCGATGTTGTGGGCGGGGATCTCGCCCGAGAGGTGAGGGTCGAGCGTCGTCGGCTCGGCCGAGAGCCCGACGGTCAGCCGCGCCCCCTGCTGGGCGGGCGCGGCGCCGGGCAGCGCCAGCCCGATCAGCAAGGCCAGGAACGAGAGAGCCGTCAACCGTCCCACACGCCGCATGAGAGTCCTCCTTGCTCAGTCGGTCAGAGCCACGGGCTGCCCGCCGCGGTAGTAGACGCGGGGCGTCGTCGGATTCAGATGGTTCAGGAGACTGTAGACCATCCAGCCGGCCGCCTCGGCGACCCGGCCGAGCGTGTTCTCGCCGCGCCGCCCGATGACCTCCACCACGTCGCCGGGCTCGGCGGGGACGTCGGTCACGTCCACGACCAGGTGGTTGAGCGAGACGGAGCCGAGGCTCGGCTGGTAGCGCCCCGCGACCTGCACGCGCGCCTTGTTGGCGAGCTCGCGCGGGAGGCCGTCGGAGAAGCCGAGGGGCAGCGTGGCCACACGCATCCGCTCGGGAGCGACGAAGCGTCCCCAGTAGGTGACGGAGTCGCCGCGCTCGACCCACTTCACGTGCTCGACGCGGGCCTTGAGGGCGAGCGCCTGCTCGAGCTCGAGCCCCGCGGCGAGATCCTTCTTCTCCGGGTACACGCCGTAGAGGAGCGCGCCGGGCCGCACCAGGTCCAGATGGGCGGCGGGGCGATGGAGCGTCCCGTCGCTCGAGGCGAGGCTCCGGAGCCCCGGATCGATCCCGCGCGCCCGGAGGGCCGCCTCCACCCCGAGGAAGCGGGCGAGCTGCACCGGATCCTGCTCCGCGCTCTGGCTGAGCGTCGAGAAGATGCCCTCGAGCCTCACGCCGGGCAGCTTCGCGACGCGCTCGATCAGCTCCGCGGCCTCCTCGTGCCAGACCCCGACGCGCCGGAGCCCCGTGTCGATCTTGACGAAGACGGCCGCCTCCGCGCCGACCCGCTCCGCCGCGTCGCGGAGCCGCTCGGCGGCGTCCCGCGTGTACACGGCCTGGACGATCCCGCGCCGCGCCACGGAGTCGTACTGCGCGTCGGTGAAGAGGGGCCCCATGTTGAGCACGCGGACGGGGATGCCGGCGTCGACGATCTGCTCCGCTTCCCGCAGCCGTACGGCGAGGATCCGCCCGACCCCGCGCTCAGCCAGGTAGGCGACGACGGGAAGGAGCCCGTGCCCGTACGCGTTGTTCTTGACGCACGGCATCACGTCCGTGCCGGGCGCGAGGCGCTTTCGCAGCCGGTCGAGGTTCCGCCCGATGGCGTCGAGATCGATCTCGAGCCATGCGCCGTAGCCCGCCATTCGCGAAGCGATCTCGGCGGGGGACGGCTGCGCGACGAAGACGGGGCGGGGCGCCGTCGTGGCCATGGGGTTCGAGTCGAGATACTCCACGGGGAGTCAGGAGCCGTCAAGGCGGGGGCGGACGAGAGCGATCCGTGGCCCACGAGAGGCGCATCCGTCCCGATCGATCACGCCGGCGTGTCGTTGGCGTGCCGCCCTGTCGCCCGCGGGTGGACCGGGAGCACTTCCGCCTTGTCGATCTCGGGCAGGCGCGGTCGACTGAGAGGACAAGGGAGCAGGACCCGGTGCGGGCCTGCCCCACGTCCCGCTGGCCGGGGCGAACACGCGAGAAAGAGGAGTCCAAGCAATGGCGAAGCCGAAGCCAATTCCCGACGGGCATCGCACGGTCACCCCGTATCTCACGCTCGAGGGCGCCGCGCAGGCGATCGACTTCTACAAGCGAGCGTTCGGCGCCCACGAAGAGGGGCGCATGAACTCCCCCGACGGCAAGAGCGTGATTCACGCCGAGATCCGGATCGGCGACTCCATGGTGATGCTGAGCGACGAGTTTCCGGGGATGGGCCCCCGGTCCCCCCAGGCGCTGGGCGGCACGACGGCGTCGATCTTCCTCTACGTGCCGGACGTGGACGCCGCGTTCAAGCGCGCGGTCGACGCGGGCGCCCAGGCCGTCATGCCGCCGACCGACATGTTCTGGGGCGATCGGTTCGGCAAGCTCGTCGATCCCTTCGGGCACCAGTGGGCGATGGCCACGCACAAGGAAGACCTGAGCCACGAGGAGATCCAGAAGCGGGGGGCCGCCGCCATGGCCAGCATGGGCCAGCCCGGCGCCTAGGGCCGCCTCTCGACGCAGAGGCGGAGGAGGAGCGAGCGATGGCAACCGCGAGCAAGCGCCTCAAGGTGACCCAGTTCGTCCGCGGGCCCCGCGAGGCCGTCTTCGAGGCATTCGGTGATCCCAAGCTCGCCCGCAAGTGGGCCCCGGAGGGGTGCCGGATGGCCTCGTTCGAAGCGGACATGCACGTCGGCGGAAAGTTTCGTCAGGTGATGCGATGCGGGGGAGATCGTCACGTCGCGTACGGTGAGTACCGGAGGATCGTCCCGGACAAGGAGGTGGCCTTCACGCATCAGTGGGAGGAGGATGACCCGGTCGAGACCCTGGTGACCATCCGGTTCAGGCCGGGGAAGAGCGGAACCGAGATGGTGCTCTCCCAGACCGGATTCAAGGACGCGGCATCGGCCAAGGGTCACAAGGAAGGCTGGTCGAGCGCCCTCGCCAGCTTCGCCAAGGTGTTCGCGGCGAGCCGCCGCAAGCAGCGTTAGCTGAGCGCCGCCCGGCGGAAAGCCAAAGTCCGGGGTCAGGCCCAGACTTTGATACTTACCGCCGGGCGGCGGGCCATTCTGCTCCACGAGGGCGTGACGAGTCCGCAGACCCCCCGGGTGACCCGCTCGCTCCTGCTGGCCAAAGTTCGGGGTCAGGCCCAGACTTTGATACTGACCGCCGGGCGGCGGGCCATTCGCTCCACGAGGGCGTGGCGCGTCCGCGGAACACCGGGTGACCCGCTCGCTGATGCCGTTGCCCTCCGGCGGAAGCCAAAGTCGGGGCCTGACCCCGACTTTGGTGTTCGCTGCGCGGCGGGCGGCGGCGGGATCTACCGCCGCGCGACCAGCCGGCGGAACACCGCGCCGTGGGTGAAGCCGTAGCCGGCTGCCTGCTCGGCGGCCTGGCGCTTGACGCGCTCGCCGATCGTGTCGCCGTCCGGGACGTTGAAGCCCGGCATCTGGCTCTCGTGGCGGATGAGCGCGGCGACCTGCCGGTCGATGGAGTCCGTCACGTCGACGATCACGTCGGGCTCGTCCGCGCCCCAGTACCAGAGCTCGCGGACCTTGTGGGGCTCGAGGCCTTCCTGCTCCACGTGCTCGGGGAAGTGGAGGTGGTCCCGCGCGAACGGGTAGATGGCGTCCGTCGTCACGATGCCGGCCTTCCGGTGGTCGCGGTGCTGGAAGCCCTTCATGCGGTACGGGTCGTGGACGAAGACGGTGTCGGGCCGGTGGCGCCGGATGGCCCGCACGACGTCCCCCAGGAACTCGCGCGTGTCCTCGAGCCCGCCGTCCGGGTAGCCCAGCATCACCACGTGTCGGACGCCCATGAAGTCGGCGGCCGCGCGCTGCTCGTCGGCGCGGCGCGCCGTCAGCTCAGCCGGGGTGAGCGAGCGGTCCGCCGTGCCCGCGCCGCCGTTGGTGCAGAGGACGTAGGTGACCTCGCAGCCCTGGGCCACCCACTTCGCCACCACGCCGCCCGAGCCGATCTCGGCGTCGTCGGGGTGCGCGAAGATCACCATCGCGCGGTCGGGGACCGCGGTCACCACCTCGAGCTTCGAATCGCCGCTCACCGTTCCTCCCGTCGAGAATCGACCGACAGTCTAACGCGGAGCCAGAGCGCGCCAGGCCACGCCGCGGGGCGGTCCTCGCCGATCGGGTGGATCACGCGCGCCGCGCCGCCCTCCCGGCCCCCGCCAGGAACTCGAGCAGCGTCGCGTTGAGCTCCGCCCACCGCTCCTCGGTGACGAGGTGGCCCGCCGGGCCGACGATCGCGGAGCGTGGCCCCGGCAATGCCGGCCGCCAGCGCTTCCGCCATTGAGACGGGCGTGGCCTCGTCGCGGTCGCCGACCACGACCAGCGTGGGGCAGCGGATCTCGCCGAGCCGAGCCCGGAGGTCGAGCGCGGCGAGGGAGCGGCAGGCGGCCGCGTAGCCGATGGCGTCGTTCTCCCCGATCCACGCGGCGTAGCGGCGCACGATCTCGCCCTGGGCGGCCACGAACTCCGGGGTGAACCAGCGCTCGATCGCCGGCTGGACCAGGACCCCCACGCCCTCGGCCTCGACGGCGGCCGCCCGCCCGGCGAAGCGAGCCACGGCATCGGGTCCGGGCCAGGCCGTCGTGTCGACGAGCGCCAGCGCGGAGACGCGCTCCGGGCGGTCCAGGGCGACCTGGAGCGCGATGCCGCCCCCGAGCGAGAACCCGACCAGCGTGGCGGGCTCGACGCCGCTCTCCTCCAGGGCCTCGACGAGACTGGCCGCGAGCTCCTCGGTGGTGTAGGCGGACCCGGCGCGGGTCGGTCGCCCGCCGGCGCCATGGCCCGGGAGGTCGCACGTGATGACGCGATGGCCGGCGGCGGCGAGCGCCGGGACCTGGCGCTCCCACATGCGGTGGTCCAGGCCGAGGCCGTGGATCAGGACGACCGGCGGCCCCGCGCCGGTCGCCATCCACGCGGTGCGGGCTATGGGGCGCCCCGCAGGAACGGTACGGCGAGGGCGTGGAACGCGTCGGGCTCCTCGAGCTGCGGCGTGTGGCCCGAGCCCTCCAGCACCTCGAGCCGGGCTCCCGGGATGCGATCGCGCATCGCCGCGCCGTGCTCGGGCGTGCGCGCGCGATCGTGGCGGCCCTGGATGATCAGCGTGGGGACCCGGATCTCGCCCAGGCGCTCGAGCGTCCGCGACCCGGCGTTCGAGCGCGCCGCCTCCACGGCGGCGGCATGGCTGGCCATGAGCGCGATCCGCCGGAGCTCGGCGAGACGGTCGGGCGGCGGCGCGTCGCGGAAGAAGCCCCGCACCACCGGCTCGACCGCCGCTTCGTCCCACGGCGCGGCCGCGACCTCATCGGCTCGCGCCAGCCCGGCGGCGGGATTTCCCATCACGCCGCCGGTGGCCACCAGCAGCAAGCGGGTGAGGCGCGCGGGATGTCGGAGGGCGAAATGCTGGGCAACCACGCCGCCCATCGAGCCGCCGACCAGCGTCACCCGCGCGAGGCGCTGCGCGTCGAGCAGGGCGGCGACGGCGTCGGCGTACGCTTCCATCGTGTACGGTCCGGGCAGCCGGGCGGACGCCCCGAAGCCAGGCAGGTCGGGCGCGAGGCCCCGCACGCCGACGCGCGCCAGCCGCTCGAGCGTGGGGGCCCAGTAGGCGGACGACTGGCAGTAGCCGTGAATGCAGAGGACGGCAGGCTCGCCCCCCGCTCGCTCCAGGCAATGCATGGCGGGGAGTCAGGCCCGGGGGGAGCCCGACGCTCCCCCCGGACCGGTCGTGTGGCTCTCGATCGGCGACAGGCCGCCTGCCGTCACGTGACGCTCAGCTCCATTCCTTCCGCAGGTCCACGGCCTTCTTGGCGGAGGCGGTCAGCGCGTCCTTCGGGCTCGCCTTCTTCAGCAGCGCGTTCTGGATCTGCTGCTGGGTGAAGCGGTCCCACTCGTTGTACCAGGGCGCCTTGACGTTCGTGCGGGCCCGCGCGGTGCCGTACTGCTGGCTCCGCACTTCCAGGTCCCACCCGGCCTCCTTGTGGACCTTGATCATGTCGGCGTCCTTGTCCAGCGACATGAACGGATAGCCGACGCCGTACTTCGTGTACCAGTCCTTCGCCGTGTAGTAGACGCCGGTCTTGTCCTTGCCGCCCATGTAGTAGATGAGCTGCCAGGCGGCGTCCTTCACCTTGGTCTTGGCGTCGATGCAGTAGAGCCGGGTCCAGCCCATCGGCCCCTTCCCGGCGTCGGTGAGCCCGGGGAACCGCGTCGGGCTGATGTCGCCGGCCCGCTTGCTGAGCTTCGGGTTGTTGGCGCGGGGCAGCACGTTCCCGACGTTGGAGGTGAAGAAGCCCTGGCCGTTGACGAAGGCGTCGCGCGCCTGCGTCTCGTCGAGCTCCAGGCCCTTGGGATCCAGGATCTTCCAGTCGTGCATCGCCTGGACCATCCACTCGAGCACGGCGAGCCCGGTCTTGTCCTTGTCCGGGAACACGGGGTTCAGCTCCTCGTCGAAGAGGTTGCCGCCCGAGGCGAAGACCATGGACCAGAACTCGTCCAGGCCATCGACGTTGGTCTTGAAGCCCTTGAGGATCGGGTACTCGACCTTCTCGTTCTTCTTCACGGTGAGGGCGGCCTGCTTCAGCGCGTCGAGGGTGGTCGGCGGCTTGTCGATCCCGGCCTTCTGGGCGGCCTTCTTGTCGTACATGTAGACGTAGATGTCGCCGTAGTACGGGGTGCCGTACTGCTTGCCCTTGTACTTGAGCGCCTCCAGGTTGAACGGGAAGATGTCCCGGTCGAGCTCGGCGAGGCCCGGCAGCCCGTCGATCGGCTGCATCCACCCGGCCTCGACCCAGGCCCCCAGGTTGATGTCGCGCACGTAGTAGCAGTCCGGCTGGGTCCCGGCGTTGAACAGCGCGACCATCTTCTCGTTGTAGAGCTGGAGATCGAGGGGCGTGTACTCGACCTTGATGTCGGGGTACTGCTCCATGAAGCGCTTGGCGTTGGCCTCGACGACCTGCGGCTCGAAGGCCCAGCCGGAGAAGCGAACGGTCTGGGCCGCGGCGGCCGGGCGCGGGGCCCGGAGCGTCGACAGGCCGAGGCCGGCGGCGGTGCTGGCGAGGAAGCGTCGGCGCGAGAGCGTCATCATGTCCCTGCCTTTCCGGCGCGGTCAGCCCTTGACCGCGCCCGACACGAGTCCCTGAACGATCAGCCGCTGGAACAGGAACGCCAGCACGAGCGGCGGGACGACGGCCAGCACGCCGCCGGCGGCCATCAGCGTGCGCTCGGTGGTCACGTCCGTCGCGAAGCCCGCCACGACGACCGGCGCCGTCTTGGCGGCCATGCTGGAGGTGAGGATGACGGCGAACAGGTAGTCGTTCCAGGCCGTCATGAACGCGAACATGGCGGCGGCGACGAGCCCCGGCGCGGCCGCCGGGAGCAAGACCCGCCCCATCATTCGCCAGAACCCGCAGCCATCCACGAGCGCGGCCTCCTCCAGCTCACGGGGGATGCCTTGAAAGTAGCTCTTGAGGAGCCAGATCGTGAAGGGGAGGGTGAAGGTCAGATAGGTGACGACCAGCGCGAGCAGGGTGTCGAGGAGGCCGGCTCGCTGGATCACCAGGTACAGCGGCACGATCAGGGCGATGCCCGGCACCATCCGCGAGCCGAGGTAGAGGAAGAGGACGGACGTCCGGCCCGGGAATCGCAGGCGCGCGAAGCTGTAGCCCGCCAGGACCCCGAGGACGAGGTTCAGGACCGCGGTGCCGGTGGCGGCGAGCATCGAGTTCCAGATGCCGGGCATGGTGTTCTCGGCCGCCCGGCTGCCGACGATCGACCGCGTCCCGCTCGGCGCGACGAACGTCGCGTAGTTCTCGAGGGTGGGGCGCGCCCGGAGCAGGCGCAGCGGGACGGCCATGGCGTCGGACTCGTGCATGAAGCTGGTGAGGACGAGCCAGGAGAACGGCGCCAGGAAGAAGACCGCGACCAAGAGCCCGGCCAGCCCGAGGAGCCAGGTCCGCCGTCGCCGCCGGGCGGCCGCCGTCACGCCTCGAACTCTCCTCGCCCGTAGAGCACGCGGAAGTAGACGAGCGCCAGCCCCAGCGTGATCAGGCTGATCGTGTACGCGTAGGCGTTGCCCAGGCCGAAGTCGAGGCTGTCGAACGTCGTCAGGTAGGCCTGCCAGACCAGCGTGGTCGTCGACGTGCCCGGGCCGCCGGCCGTCAGCACGTAGATGACGTCGAAGACCCGGATGGCGAGCATGGTCTGGAGCACCAGCACGACGAGCAGCGGCTGGGCGAGCCACGGCAGCGTGACGTGGCGGAAGAGCTGCCCGGCGCTGGAGCCGTCGACGCGGCCGGCGTCGTACAGCTCGGCGGGGATCGTCTGGAGGGCGGCGAGGAGCAGGATGACGCCGAGCGGCACCGCGTTCCAGACGTGGGCCGTGACCAGCGCCAGGAGCGCGTCCGTCGGGTTCGACAGCCACCCCCGGTAGGCGGGCAGGACCCCGGCCGCGACCAGGAGCCCGTTCAGGGCGCCGACCTTGGCGTCGTAGATCCACTGCCACATGAGGCCGTTCACGACCGGCGGGATCGCCCACGGGACGAGCACCATGGCCCGCACGAAGCCCCGTCCCGGAAACGGCTCGTTGAGGAGGAGGGCGATCAGGACGGCGAGCGAGATGACGAGCGCCACGGCGAGGGCCGTGAAGACCAGCGTGATCTGAAGCGCCGCCCAGAACTCGTCGGAGCCGAAGATGTCGACGTAGTTCCCGACGCCCACGAAGCGGAAGAGGTTCGGACGCTTCAGGTTGTACCGGTGCAGGCTGAGCCAGAGCGAGTACGCGATCGGGTAGCCGACGAGCCCCACGATGGCGAGGAGCGCGGGCGCGTTCAGCAGGAACGCGAACGACGGCTCGGACAGCCGCCGACGGCTCACGCGGATCCGGGCGCTGTCATCGCGAGAGCTCGAACGACGGATGCACAGAGCAGCGGTGACGCCTCCCGTCCGGCGACGGCCCGAGGAAGTCCGTGGTGGCAGCGCCGCCTCGACTATACGAGGCCGCCGTAGGGCGGACAAGGCGCCCTCGCCGGCGCGGATCGGATTGGCTGAGACCGGTCACACTCTCGCTCAAAGGCGTGAGCGTACGTGAGCGTAATTGTCTAGACCACGTGCCCGTGCCATACTCGACCCCGCCGGACGACCGAGGGTCAGACGGCACCCGCGACGTGGTGGCATTCGGGAAAGGAGACCGGACGTGGCCAAGACGCACAAGATCCTCCGTGGCTCGTGCCCCCTCGTGCTCACCCCCTTCAAGGACAACGAGGATCTCGATCTCGATGGCCTGAAGGCCCACATCGACTGGCTCATCGACAAGGGCGCTCCCGGCCTCTTCCTGGCGGGGAGCTGGGGCGAGTACTCGCAGCTCAACGACGACGAGCGCCGCCAGGTCTTCGAGACCGGGCTGAAGCACGTGGCGGGCCGGGTGCCGGTGTTCGTCGGCATCTGCGGGCTCGGCCAGACGACGCGCGCGAGCGTCGAGTTCGGGCGGGCGGCGGAAGGGGCGGGCGCCGACGGCCTGATGGTCAAGCAGTACCTCTACATCGACGCGTCGGAGCGGCACGGGAAGGCCCCCGAGGCGGACATCCGCGAGGGGCTCCTCGAGTACTTCGGCGCGATGTCGCAGGCGGTCAGCATCCCGATCATGCTCTACAACTCGGTGTGGGGGACGGTGGCGGCGAGCCCCGAGGCGCAGCTCGAGCTGACCGAGCGCGGGTACATCCAGTACGTCAAGGAGTGCACCGGCATCGTGACCATGCAGCAGACGATCGGCCTGGTCGGCGACCGGCTGTCCGTCTTCAACGGCATGGAGGACTCCGCGTTCCCGGCGTTCGTCCTCGGCTCGACCGGCTGGTGCAGCGGCACCGCGGCGGTGATCCCGGAGCTGTGCATCAAGCTGTTCGACCTGGTCCAGGAGGGCCGGATCAAGGAGGCGCGGGACCTCTGGCTCCGCATCGTCCCGCTGACGGTCTACCTCGAGGGCGGCAAGGGCATCCAGCTGATGAAGTACGCGTCGAAGCTCCAGGGCGTCCCCATCGGCACCGCGCGGAAGAGCCGCGCGAATCTCACCTCGGCCGAGAAGCAGAAGATGGAGCGGATGCTCAAGGACCTCGACGTCCTGTAAACCTCCGCGCGGCATGGCCCGTCCGGCGTCGCCGCGGCGCCGGACGGGGCGGCGTGGACTGGCGCGGCGACAGCGCATGCTAGGAGGAGCGACATGAGGAGAGGCATCTGGATGGTCGCGGCGCTGGTCGCGGCCGGGGCCGTGATCGTCGCCGGGCAGCCCGCGTCGGGGCAGGGCGGCAAGCCCGCGTTCACCCTGAAGTTCGGCGTGCTGTCGGGTCTCACCGGCGATCCGGCGGTCTCCGGCCAGGCCTGGAACCAGGCCGCGAAGGTCGGGATCGACTACATCGACGAGACGCTCAAGAAGCTCAACCTGCCGGACGTCAAGGTCGAGCTGTCCGACTCCCAGGACAGCCAGGGCAACCCGCAGGCCGGCGTCGAGGCCGCGCAGAAGCTCGTCAACATCAACAAGGTCCACGCGATCATCGGCGATCCGTGGAGCGGCGTGACGAGCGCGGTGGCGCGGGCGGTGGCGATCCCGAACCGCGTGCTGATGTTCACGGGCGGGACGAGCCCGGCGCTGACGAAGCTCAACACGGAGAGCCCGGCGTTCATCTGGCAGCCGGTGGCCTCGGATGACATCCAGGGCCGCGTCCTGGCCGCCCTGATGGCCGACGCGTTCGGCAAGACGGCCAAGGTCAACGTCGCGGCGCGGAACGACGCCTACGGCACGAACCTGTCCGCGGTCTTCAAGGACGCGTGGACGGCCGGCGGCGGCACCATCCCGAAGTTCGTCATCTACAACCACCAGCAGCCGACGCTCGACAGCGAGGCGCAGGAGCTCATCCAGGGCAACCCGGATGCCTGGCTGTTCATCGACTTCTGCCCGACGTTCGCGAAGCTCGCGCTGCCGCTCACGCGGACGGGGAAGTGGGATCCGGCGAAGACCTTCGGGTCCGACACGCTCGTCGACTGCCAGAGCCGCGGGACCAAGAGCTGGCCCGGCCTCCGCGCGACGCAGGCGAACGCCTCGTCGGGCTCCTCGTTCCCCGCCTACAAGGCGCTCTTCGAGCAGAAGGCCAAGCCGGGCACCCAGTTCGCGGCGTGGACCGCCGAGGCGTTCGACAGCGTGTTCATCGCCTTCCTGGCGGCGCTGGAGGCGAAGTCCTCGGACCCCGCCAAGATCAGCGAGCACATCGTGTCGGTCACGAACCCGCCCGGCAAGCCGTACAACTTCCAGGAGCTCGACAAGGCGATCGGCGCGATCCTGGAAGGACAGCGGGTCCACTTCAACGGCGCGACCGGCCCCATCCAGTTCACGAAGGAAGGCCGCGTGAGCTCGACGGCGTACGACATCTGGCAGGTGAAGCCGGACGGCACGAGCGCGCCGTTCAAGACGATCACCTTCAAGCCGTAGCCTGGCGAGCCCGGTCATAGACCGCGCCCTCCGGGCGATCCCCCGGCCGCGCGCCGGGCGGGCCCGCGCCTCGGGTCCCGCCCGGCGCGGCGATCAGGGTGCCTGCCGCGTCCGCCCGCGGCGCTGACCCTCATGCTCTCGTACCTGCTCCAGCTCACGCTCAACGGCCTCATCACGGGCGCCATCCTCGCCCTCACCGGCGTGGGCGCCTCGCTCGTCTTCGGCATCCAGCGGGTGGCGAACTTCGCCCACGGGGAGTACCTGACCTTCGCCGCCTACGTCGCGCTCATCCTGAACGTGGTGCTCCGCCAGAGCATCGTCGTGGCGGCGGTGGGCGCGATGGCGGCCACCGCGGTGCTGGCGGTCGGACTCCACTTCTCGGTGCTGCGGCCGCTCCGGGCCCGTGGCCTGGTGGCGCTGTCGCTCATCACGACCGGGCTCGGGCTCATGCTGCGGAACGTCATCTTCATCGCCGCGGGGCCGACGATCCGGACCTACGCCATCGACCAGTCCGCGGTCTATGACCTGGGGCTCGTCCGGATCTCTCCGGGCCAGGCGGTGGCGCTCGTCATCGCCGCGGTGGTGGCGCCCGCGGTCGCGCTCTTCCTCGCCCGCACCCGCCTCGGCAAGGCGATGCGCGCGGTCGCCGACAACCGCGACCTGGCCGCGATCTCGGGGATCGACGTCGACCGGATCGGCGCGTACGTCTGGCTCCTGGCGGGCGCGCTCGCGGGCCTCGGCGGCGTGATGTTCGGGGTGGTGCAGGGGACGTTCGAGCCGAATCTCGGCTCCCAGGTGCTGTTCCTGATCTTCACGACGGTCGTGCTCGGCGGGATCGGGAGCGCCTACGGCGCCCTGGTGGCGGGCCTGGTGCTGGGCCTCGCGATGGATCTCTCGACGTGGAGCGGGTTCTTCGGGGGGCTCGACGCGCGGTTCAAGCCGGTCCTCGCCTTCGCCGCGCTGATCGGGCTCCTCCTCTACCGGCCGCAGGGCCTCTTCGGCAAGGCCCGCGTCCTCTGATGGGGTCAGGCCTTGACTTCCATACACTTCTACGAGGACGACGCGCTGTGAACTGTATGGAAGTCAAGGCCTGACCCCGGTGGACATCTTCAATCCGGCGTTCTGGACGTTCATGGCGGTCATCGCCGGGATCTACGTGATCCTGTCCCTCGGGCTCTACGTCCAGTTCTCGATGGCCGGTCTGCCGAACTTCGGGCACGTGGCGTTCATGGCCGTCGCCGCGTACACGATGGCGATCCTCGTGGTGCGCCTCGAGATGGGCCTCCCGCTGGCGTCGGTCCTGGCCCTCCTGGCGGCCGTGATCCTCGGCCTCGTCCTCGGCGTCCCCGCCCTCCGGCTCCGCGCGGACTACCTCGCGATCGCCACCGTGGCGGGCGGCGAGATGGTGCGCTACCTCGCGATGAACTTCCCCGGCCTGACCGGCGGCCCGCTCGGGTCGATCGGCCTCCTCGGGCCCGGAGACATCGCGACGTACAACGACGGCTGGATGCGGATGCTGAACCGGCTGGCGGCGGGGGCGTCGGACTTCCTGGGATGGAAGGTCCCGCGCGACCTCGTCATGACGATCATCGTGTGGGCGACCGCCGGCATCCTGCTCGCCGTCTTCTGGAAGCTCGAGCGCTCCCCGTGGGGCCGCGTGCTCCGCGCGATCCGGGAGGACGAGACGGCGGCGGCCGCCGTCGGGAAGAACGTCTTCGGCTTCAAGCTCCAGGCGCTGGTCCTGGGCGCGATCCTGGGCGGCCTCGCCGGGCTCCTCCTCGCGTGGCAGATCGGCGTGTTCGCGCCGGACGACTACCAGCCGACCCTGACCTTCTACGCGTACCTCATCCTCATCCTGGGCGGCATGAACCGGCTGTGGGCGATCCCCGTCGGCGCCGTGCTCTTCAGCCTCCTCTACACGGGGACGCGCTTCCTCGACTTCTACCCGCTGTCCCTGATCGACTCCGGGTCGCGAGCCTTCCTGCGGCTCTTCCTGGTCGGGCTCCTCCTGGTGCTGTTCATGGCGCTCCGGCCGCAGGGCATGATGGGCAATCGCAAGGAGCTCCTGCTCGAGCGATGAGACCTCCAGCGTGCGGCAGGGTCCGGGCCGGCCGGCTCGGTGAGCCTGGTCGGACGTCCCCGATTCCCGGATGATCGTCTGAGACGCGCATGGCAGGCTTCGAGCTGATCATCTTCGACAACGACGGCGTGCTCGTCGACAGCGAGCCGGTCGCGAATCAGGTCCTGGCCTCGCTGCTGACGGAGTACGGATTCCGGTGCACCCCCGAGGAGTCCATCGCCACCTTCATGGGGCACTCGATGCCGCAGGTGCGCGCCATGGTGGAGGAGCGGCTGGGCCGCCCCGTCCCGGCCGATCTGGAGGCCCGCTACATCGAGCAGCTCTTTCCGACCTTCGAGCGGTCGCTTCGGCCGATCCCGGGCATCGAGGACGCGCTCCGCGCGATCGACCAGACGGTCTGCGTCGCCTCGAGCGGCACCCACGAGCGGATCCGCCTGACGCTCGGCGCCACCGGCCTCTGGGACCGCTTCGGAGGCCGCGTGTTCAGCGCGCAGGATGTCGTCCGCGGGAAGCCGGCGCCGGACCTGTTTCTCCACGCGGCCGCTTCGCTCGGCGTGGACCCGCGCCGCTGCGCCGTCGTCGAGGACAGCCCCGCGGGCGTCACCGCGGCCAATGCCGCCGGGATGACGAGCTTCGGCTTCGCGCGACTGGTGCCCGCCGAGCGGCTCGGGCATGCGACGGGCGCGGTCTTCTCGGACATGCGCCGGCTCCCGGGCCTGCTCCAGGCCTCGGCGGCGGTCCGGACCGGCCCATGAGCCCGGCGCTCCTGGAGGTCGAGGGGCTCGACAAGCACTTCGGCGGGGTCGCCGCGGTGCGCGACGCGTCGTTCGCCGTCACCGAGGGGTCCATCACCGCGCTCATCGGCCCGAACGGCGCGGGGAAGACGACGATGTTCAATCTCGTCTCGGGCTTCCTCCGCCCCGACCGCGGCATGGTGCGGTTCGCCGGCCAGCGGATCGAGCGGTGGCGGGCGGACGCCATCGCGCGCGCCGGCCTCGTGCGGGCGTTCCAGGCCGCGCGCGTCCTCACGCGCATGCGCGTCCTGGACAACATGCTCCTGGCCGCCCAGCACCAGCCGGGCGAGCGGCTGGTGACGACCCTCCTGGCGCCCGGGCGCGTCGCCCGGCGGGAGCGCGAGGTGCGCGAGCGCGCGGAGGAGCTCCTGAGCCTCGTGCGTCTCTCCCACCTGTCCGGCGCCTACGCCGGCACGCTGTCGGGCGGCCAGCGCAAGCTCCTCGAGCTCGGGCGGGCGTTGATGGTCGAGCCGCGCATGATCCTGCTCGACGAGCCGATGGCCGGGGTGGCGCCCGTGCTGGGAGAGCAGCTCCTCGACCACATCCGCGAGCTCCGCGAGCGCCGCGGCGTGACGGTCCTCGTCGTCGAGCACGACATGGACGTGGTGATGTCGATCAGCGACCGGGTCATCGTCATGGACGAGGGCCACGTGATCGCCGAGGGCCCGCCCGACGCGATCCAGCGCGACGAGCGCGTGATCGAGGCGTACCTCGGACGGCTGGGCGGGTCCGGCGGAGGACCGGCGCGGTGAGCGATCTCGTCCTCGCCGCCCGCGACATCTCCGCAGGCTACGGCGACGAGAACATCCTCCACGGCGTGTCGATCGACGTGCCGCGCGGCGCGATCGTCGCGGTGATCGGGCCGAACGGCTCCGGGAAGTCGACGCTCCTCAAGACGCTCTACGGCCTCGTGCCGGCGCGGCAGGGACGGGTGACGCTCCACGCGGCCCCCGGCCAGGCCGTCGAGCTGACGGGGCTCCGGCCGAACCGGATCACCGCCCTCGGCGTCAACATGGTGCCGCAGCTCGCCAACGTCTTCGCCGAGATGTCGGTCCTGGAGAACCTCGAGATCGGGGCGCTGCCGGCGCAGGAGCGGTTCGCCGAGCAGCTCGAGCGCGTCCTGACCTCGTTCCCCATGCTGCGCGGCATGCTCCGGAAGCGCGCGGCGACGCTGTCGGGCGGCCAGCGCCAGATGCTGGGCGTGGCGCGCGCGCTCATGTCCGACCCGCGGATCCTCATCCTGGACGAGCCGTCGGCGGGGCTCGCGCCGGCCGTCCTCGAGGAGGTCTTCGCCCGCGTGAAGGCGATCAACCAGGCGGGCGTCTCCATCCTGATGGTCGAGCAGAAGGCCCGGCAGTGCCTCGCGATGGCCGACTACGGCTACGTCCTGGACCAGGGGCGGAACCGGCTCCAGGGGCCGGGCGCGGACCTGCTCCAGGATCCCGAGGTCGTGCGGCTCTACCTCGGCGTCCGGAGCGGACGCGGGCGAGGCGGCGCGTGACGTCGTCGGCGCTCCTCGACCGGGCCGACGTCCTGGTGATCGGCGGGGGCGTGCTGGGCTGCGCGGCCCTCTATCACCTCGCGCGGCGCGGCGTCGACGTGGCCCTGGTCGAGCGCGGCGAGCTCAATCGCGAGGCCTCCGGGTCGAACGCGGGCACGCTCCACGTCCAGATGCCGGGGAAGCACTTCCGCCTGAACTACGACGGCCGCGACCTGACCCACGCCGAGCGCGCGCACATCGAGGCCACGGACCGTCTCTACGCGGAGGCCGCCCGCGTGTGGGCGACCCTCGAGACGGAGCTCGACGCGGACCTCGGGGTGCGCCGTCACGGCGGCCTGATGGTGGCCGAGACGGAGGCCGATCTCGCGCTCCTCGACCGGAAGTCGCGCCTCGAGCGCCCGTTCGGCATCGACACGGAGATCGTCACGACGCGCGACATGCTGGCCATCGCGCCGCACCTCTCCGCGCGCATTCCGGGCGCGGCCTACTGCCCGGAGGAGGGCTTCGCGAATCCGCTCCTGGCCGCGCCCGCGTACGTCCGCGCCGCGGCGCGGCGAGGCGCGCGCGTGCACCGGCACGCCCGCGCGATCGGGATCGAGCGCGTGGGCGCAAGCTTCCGCGTCCAGACGGCCGCGGGGACCGTCGAGGCGGGACGCGTCGTGTGCGCGGCCGGGGCCCAGACGCCCGAGATCGCCGCGATGGTCGGGCTGACCCTGCCCATCGTGCCGCACGCGCTCCAGGTCATGGTCTCGGAGCCCCGGCCGCCCGCGCTCGCGCAGCTCATCCAGCACGCGAGCCGGCAGCTGTCCCTCCGCCAGACGCCGCACGGCACGTTCGTGATCGGCGGCGGCTGGCCGGCGGAGCCGGTGAAGGCCGACGGCGCGCGGCCGCAGACCGTCCTGCCGTCGATCGTCGGGAGCGCGCGCATCGTGAGCGACGTGCTCCCGTGCGTCGCCGACGCGCGCATCCTGCGCGCCTGGGCGGGGATGACGACGGCGACCGGCGCGCGGAACCGCGTCGGCTTCATCGGTGAGCACGCGCCGGTGCCGGGCTTCTACGTCCTGATGGCGGGCGGCTGGGGCTTCGCGCTGAGCCCGGTCCTGGGGCGCCTGCTCTCCGAGCTCCTGCTGGACCGGGCGCCGAGCCTGCCCGTCGACGAGTTCAGCGTCAGCCGCTGGGCCGAGGCCGCGTAGCGCTCACCGGCGCGCCGCTCGGCACGTTCCCGACGCGCCCCCTCTCGGCGTCACGGTCGGGCACCGCCGCCCGAACGCAGCCGCGCCAGCTCCTTCACGAGCGTCGCCTCGCCGAGGTGGGCTCGACCGTGCCCGGTGTCGAGCGCCACGACCTCACCCAGCGTTTGACTCCACATCGATCGCACCTCCGCCTGGTACTGGGTCGTGCGGTACGCCGGATGCCCGGTGAGGTGCGCGCGGTTGTCCGGCACGCGACCTAGGTCAGACTCCGTCACGCTCCGAAGCCAGCCGAGGTTCTCCGTCAACACGGCGTCGGCGTAGGCGAGGACGTCGTCCGCCGTGACGGCACGGGCCACGGCGTCCGCCTCGTCGAGGCTCACCCCGAACGCCATCCCGAGCCGGTCGAGGCCCACCCGGCTCCGCCACGCATCTCGGTCCCGCACCTCGGGGACGTTGCGGACCCACGTCTGCACCGTCCAGTCCTGGCAAGCCGGAATGTGCCAGAGCGTGAAGCCCAGCAGATTCTGCCCGGGCGCGACGCGGAAGGTCCAGTCGTCGGGACGCAGGTCGCGAGCGAGCCCGTGGAGCGCGGTGTTGACGGCCGTCCACTGCGTCGCGAGAAGCGCAATCGCGTTCACAGCGCTACCAGGCGGCGCGAGGTCTTGACGGGAGAGCTGTAGCGGTCGCCCGTCGCCGTGCGTCGCAGTGGCCTCTGCCGGACCGGGACCTCACCGGCGCACCGCCTCGATGGCCGGCGCCGTGACCGTGTCCAGGACCGGATCGGCCAGCACGGTGACCGGCACCGGTCGGGCGGGGAGCCGGGGCGGCAGGCGGCCGGCCGTCTCGTGAGACATGCCGGCCCAGCGGCCGAGGAGTCCCGCCACGGTGGGGACGCAGAAGCGACCCTGGCAGAGTCCCATGCCGGCGCGAGTCACCCCGCGCACCTCTGACACCCGGCGCGCGCCTTCCTCGATGGCGACGCGCACCTCGGCGCCCGAGACCTCCTCGCAGCGGCAGACGATCGTGTCGTCCGTCACCAGCCCGTAGAGGCCCGGTCGCGGCGCGAGCACGCGCCCGAGCGTCTGCCGGAACGCGCGGAAGCGGCGGAGCGCGCGGAGGGCCGGCGCGGCCTGGGCGCGCGCCCTGGCCGGGTCGAGCCGCCCGACGTGGACCGCGGCCCCGAGGCCCGCGAGCCGCCCTTCCTGCTCCGCGACGTCGGCGCCGCCGATGCCGGCGCCATCGCCCGCGACGAACACGCCGGGCGCCGAGGTCGCCATCAGGCGCTCGGGGTCGGCCACGGGGATCCACCCGCCGCGATCCACCTCGTGGGCGAGCGCGCATCCCGCGAGGTCGGCCAGCTCCGGCGAGGGAACCAGCCCGTAGCCGAGGACGACCGTGTCGACGTCGACCGTCCGCGCCGTTCCGGCCACCGGACGCCAGTCACGGTCGAGCCGCGCGAGGACCGCGCGCTCCACGCCGTCCTCGCCCTCGATCCGGACGACGCCCGTCCGGGTCCACACCGGCGTGCGCCAGAGAGCGCGCACGACCTCGAGGGTCTGGCTCACGATGCCCGGCCGGCGGAGGAGGCCGAGGAGCGCCCGCCGCGGCGCCGCCTCGGCGATGCCGACCACGCGCGCGCCGCCGTGGACCAGCGCCGTGGCCGCGGCGAGGAGAAGCGGGCCGGTGCCCGCCACGAGCACCCGTCGCCCGGGGAGGACACGCTGGGCCTTGACGAGCGCGGTGACCCCGCCGGCGGTGACGACCCCCGGCAGGGTCCAGCCCGGCATCGCCGCGGGCCGGTCGTACGCCCCGGCTGCCAGGACGAGCGCGCCGGCCTGCACGACTCCCGCGTGACCCCCGCGGTTCAGGAGCAGCACGCGCTCGGGCAGCACGCCCCAGACCTCGGTGCCGGAGCTGACCGTCGCGCCCGCCCGCTCGAGGTCGGCGAAGAGCGGCCGGCTCTTCCGTCGCGAGCTGCCGAGCGGGTCGCGAGGCTCGGGGCGTAGCTCGGGCGGGAGCTGGCGGTAGATCTGTCCCCCGGGGCGCGGCGCCTCGTCGAGGACGAGCACCCCGGCGCCGGCCGCGCGCGCCGCCACGGCGGCGCGGATGCCCGCCGGGCCCGCTCCCACGACCACGACCTCGTGGCGCTCGATGTCGCTCACCGGTCGCTCTCGATTCCCGCGGTGGCATCGGTGCCGAAGCCCTGCTGGGTCTCGACGATCATTCCGGCGCGGGCGGGCAGAAGACACGTGCGCACGTTCGCCTCGCCGTCCACGATCATCCGGCAGTCGTGGCAGACGCCGATGGCGCAGAAGACTCCCCGGGGCGCGCCGCGATGGGCGGTGCGTCGCGCCGTGCGTCGGCCGGCGGCGAGGAGCGCGGTGGCGACGGTCTCGCCGGGATACGCCTCGATCGCCTCGCCATCCACGGTCAGCACGAAGGGCGCGCCGCGCGCCACGCCCTCGCCGACCCGCCGCTCCGTCGACCTCATGGCTCGCTCCCGCGGAGAGGCTACTGGTAGACGACGACGCTGCGCTTCACCTCGCCCTGCAGCATGAGGTCGAAGGCGTGGTTCAGCTCGTCGAGCCCGACCCGCCGCGTGATCAGCTCCTCGAGCCGGTACTGGCCGCTCATGTAGAGATCGATCAGCATCGGCACGTCGGTGCGCTGGTGGCCGGCCCCGAACGAGCTGCCGGTGAGGGTGCGCTGCTGGAGGAGGAGCATCGGATCGATCGCCAGACGGGTGCCGGCCGGGCACACGCCCACCGCCACGCACGTGCCGCCCCGCCGCGTGGCCAGGAGCGCCTGCTCGATGGTCTTCGCGGTGCCGACCACCTCGAAGGCGAAGTCCACGCCGCCGGTGCCGCTGAGCGCCTGGACGCGCGCCACCGCGTCCTCCTTCGAGGCGTCGACCACGTGGGTGGCGCCGAACTCCTCCGCCCAGGCGAGCTTCTGGCGCATCACGTCCACGGCGATGATCCGGCCCGCGCCGACCAGGCGCGCGGCCTGGATCGTGTTGAGCCCGACGCCGCCGCAGCCCCAGACGGCGACGCTGGCGCCCGGCGGGACGCGCGCGCGATTGAAGACGGGGCCGGCGCCGGCGAGCACGCCGCAGCTCACGAGGCACACGACGTCGAGCGGCGCGTCCTTCCGCACGGGGATGACGCTCTCCTCGGGGAGCACGGCATGGGTGGCGTACCCCGAGACCTGGAGGAAATGGTGAAGCGGCTGCCCGTTCCGCCGGAAGCGAGGCGTCCCGTCCATCATGAACCAGCGCGGCCGGTCGCGGAGCGCGCAGAGGGTCGGCTGGCCGTTGATGCAGTAGCGGCACTTGCCGCACGAGGGGATGTAGCTCGAGCAGACGTGGTCGCCCGGCTTGACGGTCTCGACGGCAGCTCCCACCCGCTCGACCACGCCCGCGGCCTCGTGACCCAGCACGACGGGCAGGGGATGCGGGTAGTCGCCGGTGATCACGTGATAGTCGCTGTGGCAGACGCCGTTCGCCACCCACCGGACCAGCACCTCGTGCGAGCCCGGCTCCAGCACCTCGACGTCCTCGACGACGACCGGCTTGTGGACCTCGTACAGGACCGCGGCTGTCGCGCGCATGGACACCCTCCCTCGTCGGTCTGTGGCACCGCCCTCCGTCATTCTGACGGAGCGGGACGCTCGGGGGAAGGGCGGTCGCGGACGAGGCCGCCTACCGGGCCAGGAAGCGTCGCACTTCCTCGCGCGCGGCCGCGGCGGACTCCGGGTGGTGGCCGATCGGCGCACCGTTGGCCAGCCGGGTGAGCGGCGGCAGATCGGGTACGTCGAAGGCGTGGCGCGCGTCCGGGTACACGCGGACCTCGATCGGCCGGCCGTTGCCGAGCCGCTTGACCAGATCCTGGCAGGCCGGAGTCGAGGACACCTCGTCCCGGCCGGCGAGAAGCATGAGGAGGGGAATCTCGACGGGCCAGGGCGTACGGACGCCCCAGCACACGGGATAGTAGGCGACCGCCCGCCGGAACGGGGCGGCCGGGCCGGCCGGCAGCGCGGCGATGGCGGCCAGCACCCCGCCCCCTCCCATGGACCAGCCGATCACGCTGACGTCGGAGGCCCGGACGGACGGCTGACTGCTCGCGTACGCCGCGGCCGCGAGGATGTCCTTTGCCACGTCACCCGGACCGACCATGCCGCCGCAGATCTTGCGGCCGCGCGCGCCGAGATAGTCGACGAACACGACCACGAATCCCTGCGCGGCGAACCCCTGGGCGACGCGGGAGTAGTGGTCGGGAGCCACGTCCGGAGCGAAGCCGCTACAGCCCGACACGAACAGGAGGGCCGGGTGCGGTCCCGGGCCTCCGGGCAGGACGACGCGATAGGGAGCTGCCGGGGTCGTCTGACCGGAGACGCGGGACGGCGCGTCCACGGTCCCGGTAACGATCGCCACGGCGACGATCGTCCGGAGGGCGGCTCGCCCGGGCTCGGCGAAGACGCGCGCTCGCGCGGTCATCCGCGAGCCCGGGCGTCGCGCCGAGGGCTACTTCACGGGGATCATCAGGTGCTGGTACGGTGTGCCGGGCCACATCACGTACGGCTTCTTCGGATCGTCGGCGGACTTCGGATAGGCGTCCGCCATCGGCCCCGGGTTCAGCACCATGACGTGGGCGCCCGTGTCGACCCACTTCTTGCCCGCGGCCGGCTTGGTCGCGTAGGGGTCGTCGTTGCTCGCGTCCGATCCGCCCATCAGCATGTAGCCGAACCCGACTCCCGGCGGCGGCGCGGCCTTGGTCATCCACGCGTGCGCCCACTCCATGCCGGCCTTGTCGAGGCACATCGGGTCGTTGCCCGGCGTCGTCGGGTTGTCGGGCATGCACGTGAAGGTTCCCTTGCCCTCGCGGAGCACCTTCATGCCGCCCTTCTCGTCGATGTCCATGATCTTCGCGTCCTGGGCGACGGCCTTGGGCGCGGCCGACATCGCGTTGGCAATCTTCTCCTTGTCGGTCTTGGGCGGGGTGTGCTTCGGCTGCGCGGCGGCGAGGCCGGCCAGCGCGACCACGGTGACGAGAGTGATGGAGACACGACGCGCCGTCATGGGGCACCTCCTGAGCGAGCGGGGCGGTTCTGATGCGGGACCCAGCGAGCGATGCCGGGACGCATGATCCGAGGCGATCATAGCGCCGGTTGCGGTCCCGGCGGTAGGGGCCTTTCCCGACACATCCGGATGCGGTCTTACTAGGGGAGCGACTCCGCGACCCGGACCAGCTCCTCGTACTCCTGCATCCAGTAGCGATGATCCTTGAAGCCCGGGAAGGCGGGGGGAAACGACGGGTCCTCCCAGCGGCGGGCGATCCAGCCGGACATGTACACGATGCGCATGGCGCGCAGCGGCTCGACCAGGGCCAGCGTCGACCGGTCGAACTCCCGGAAGACCTCGTAGCCTTCGAGCAGATCCTCGCGCGCCTTCTTGGCCTCCTCGTCGAGGCCGCGGGCGATGAGCCACAGGTCCTGGACGGGCGGGCCCATCAGACAGTCGTCGAAGTCGACCAGCACCGGACCGGGCGTCCAGAGCATGTTGCCGTGGTGGAGGTCCCCGTGGATGCGCTGGACCTTCGCCGCGGCCAGCTCGGGCGCGGCCGCCTCGGCGATGCGGAGCGCGACCTGCTTGTACCGCGGCCCCAGGTTGTCGGGCCAGAAGCGGCCCTTCGTCAGGACCTCGAGGGGCTCGTGGATGTAGCGCTCCAGGGTGAGCTTCGGGCGATGCGGCGCCGGCCGGCTGGCGCCGATGGCGTGCATGCGCCCGATCGTGCGGCCGATGTGCCGCCGCTGCTCGGCGTCGAGCTCGTCGAGGGTACGCCCCCGCACCTTGGGGAACGCGGCGTAGAGGATGCCCTCGACCTCGTGGAGCGTCTGGCCCGTGCCGAGGTCGAGCGGCGCGACGGCGGGGAGCTCGGCGGCGGCCAGGTCCAGGAGGAACCGGTGCTCGTCCAGGATCGTCTCGCGCGACCAGCGGCCCGGCCGGTAGAACTTCACGACGAGGCGGCGCTGGTCCTCGAGCTCCACCTCGTACACGCGGTTCTCGAAGGCCCGGAGTGGGAGGCACCGGCCCGTGCTCCGGAGGCCGCCCACCTCCACGGCGTCGAGCACGCGCTCGGGCGTGAGGGCGAAGAAGGTCGCGTGGGGCGCGCGCGGCTCCCTGGCTCTGGCCATGGAAGGTCGAGTGTACTCCAGGCACCACGCCGGGGGAGTCAATAACCACGGCAGGATGGAGCCCATCCGACTATTCCCGGCCGCTCCGCCGTCTCACTGGGCATGGAGAAGACGACGAGAGCTGGCGCGATCGGCCTGGCTGGGATGCTGATGCTGACCGCGGCGCTGGGCCTGGTGCGCGGCGCGCGGGCGGACGAGGCGCCGGATCCGGGGCGGGAGACCACTCCGCCCCGCCTGAGCCTCACCGACGGGCAGGTCTCGTTCTGGCGGCCCGGCGCGCCGGAGTGGACGCAGGCGCAGGTGAACACGCCCCTCGCGCCCGGGGACGCGCTCTCCACGGGGTCGCCCGGCACCCTCGAGATCCAGATCGGCGCGCGCGCGTTCGTCCGGGCCTGGGGCAACACGCAGCTCGGGCTCGGAGTCCTCGAGCCGGACTTCGTCCAGCTGACGCTGGCGGCGGGGAGCGCGGTCCTCGACCTTCGCGGGCTGGATCCGGGCGAGACGGTGGAGATCGACACGCCGAACGCCGCCGTGATGATCGGGCAGCCGGGGTACTACCGGGTGGACGTGACAGGCGACCGCTCCCGGATCATGACGCGAGAGGGCGGGCGCGCCACGGTCACGCCGGCCGGCGGCCAGGCGGTGACCGTGACGCCCAGCGAAGAGCTGGTGGTCGAGGGGACGTCGAGCGCGCAGCTGGCCGCCTACGCGGCCCCGCCGCTCGACGACTGGGACCGGTGGAACTACTCGCGGACGGACCGGCTGCTCGACGCGGTGAGCGCGCGGTACGTCACGCCCGGCACGTACGGCCTGAGCGATCTCGACCCGTACGGGACGTGGCGCGTGGTGCCGAGCTACGGGACGGTGTGGGTCCCCACGGGCGTGGCGGCCGGATGGACGCCGTACAGCACGGGATCGTGGATCTCCGATCCCGTCTACGGCTGGACCTGGGTCGACACGGCGCCCTGGGGCTGGGCTCCCTACCACTACGGGCGCTGGTCCTACGTGGACGGCTACTGGGCCTGGGCGCCCGGCCCCATCATCGCCCGCCCGGTGTACGCTCCCGCGCTCGTCGCGTTCCTCGGCGACCCGGGCGTCGTGGTCGGCGCGGCCGGAGCGCCCATCGGCTGGGTGCCGCTCGGCTGGGGCGAGCCGGTCGTGCCGTGGTGGCGGCGGGGGCATGGACCGTCATGGCGCGGCTGGGGCGGCCCTCGCGTCGTGAACAACGTGGTCGTGACCCACGCCACCGTGGTGAACGTGCAGAACATCACGGTGTACCGGAACGCCAGCGTGCCCCGCGCGGTCGTGGCGGTGGATCGGGCGCGCTTCGGCCACGGGCCGATCACGGGCCGGCGCATCGCGCACGTGGACGGGCAGCGGCTCCGGCCGCTTCCGGGCGCGCCGCAGATCGCGGCGACGCCGTCGAGCCTGGTGCCGTCGACGACGCGGGGCATCCGGCCGCCGGAGGCCACGGTGAAGCGACTCGAGCTCGAGCCCGAGCGCGCGCGGCGAGGACGGGACGCGGTCAGAGAGGCGAAGCCCGAGCCGCAGGTCGGGGAGCCGCTGCCGCGCCCACGCTTCGGCCGCGGGCCGACCGAGCGTCCGATGGCGGACCGCAAGGCGGAGCCGGCGCCGCCGCGCGTCCAGACGGGACCGGTGGCGAATCCATCGGCGCCGCGCCCGCCGGCCGAAGGCGTGACGCGCACCGTCCCGGTGCCGAGGCCGGAGATCGCTCGGCCGCAGTTGGCGTCGCCGTCCGTCCCATCGCCGACCGTCGGATCGCGTCCCGCGGGCCCCACGCCCGGTCACCGACCCGAGGCGCCAGCTGCGGCGCGTCAGGCCCCGCCCATCTCGTCGCCAGCGGTCCGCCGGGCGGAGCTGCCCGCGATGACACCGGCGTCGAGCCCGGCGACGCCGGCGCCGCAGGGCGTGCGGCCGTCGCCGCGCGCGTCCGCTCCGGCGGAGCGCGTCACGACCCCGAAGGGGCCGGGCGCTCCGGGGTCACCGGTCGGCGACCGGCTACTCCGGCGGCCGGCCGCCCGCGCAGGCGACACGCCCCGACGCCGCGCGGCGCCCCGGGCCGCCCTTGCCCGGCGAGCCCGCCAATCGCATGGCTCCAGGCCGGGGCCAGGGCGGCCCGGCGCGTCCCGACCATTCCCAGGGTCAGTCGAAGTAGGTCAGCCCGCCGAGACGGACGAGAATCCCTGGGGCGCGAGCCGGAACGCCTTCGCGAACTTGCTGGCGAAGGTCTGGTAGCCGACGATGAACGTCAGCTCGACGATCTCCGCGTCCGAGAAGTGCTCCCGGAGACGCGCGCGGCACCCGTCGGAGACCTCGAGGTCGTCCCGCGTGATCCGCTCGCAGAATTCGAGCGCGGCGCGCTCGCGAGCCGTGAAGTGCGGGCTCTCCCGGTACCGGCCGAGGTCGGCGAGCGCCTCCGCGGGTACCCCACTCCTCACGCCGACGGCGTGGCGGATGTCCATTCAGTAGGGCACGCCGTAGAGCGTCGCCACCTGGAGGTTGAGCAGGGCGCGCAGCCGCGCGTCGATCGTCCCCAGCCACTCGATGGCGCCGTAGAGCGCACCCATCCCGAGCATGAGGGGCAGCCGGTGGGCCATGAGCCGCTGCGGGGTCGGCACCTGGCCGAACATCCGCGCGCCGATCCGGAAGAAGATTCGCGTCGCGATACCCGGGCGCTCGTTCGTCTCGATCCGCGTCATCGTCAGCCTCCCTCGCCGACGCGGTCGAGTGCGGATCGCAGATTCAGCGGAGCCTGACCGCCTCCGTCGTCCGGGACGGCGCCTCGCTCACGTTCCGCCTCGCCGCCGGCACAGCGACTCCACTATGCGCCCACCCGGCGTGCAAGGGAACGGTCAGGCGCCCCAGATCGTCTGGCCGCCGTCGATGAAGAGCGATGCGCCGGTGACGAGCCGCGACTCCGGCGTCGCCGCGAGGAACACCACGGCCCCCACCACGTCGTCCGGCACGCCGATCTGCTTGAGCGGGATGCGCGCGAGCCGGCGTTCCCGGAACGCGGGGTCGGCGACGTCGGCGCGGTTCAGGTCCGTCTCGATCAACCCGGGACAGATCGCGTTGACGCGGATCCGGTGGGGCGCGAGCTCCAGCGCGAGCTGCTTGGTCAGCATCTCGATGCCCGCCTTCGCCACGCAGTAGTGGGTGAGGTTCGGCGCGGCGACGGCCTGGCCGGCCGACGAGGTGTTCACGATCACCCCCGGGATCTTCTGCGCCACCATGTGCCGCGCCACGGCCTGGCTGACGAGGAAGTAGCCCTTCAGGTTCGTGTCGAGGATCCAGTCCCACTCCCGCTCTTCTATCTCGAGGAGCGGGGTGCGCTTCAGGACGCCGGCGTTGTTGACGAGCAGATCGATCGCGCCGAGCGCGTCGATCGCCTCGCGCACGAGGCGATCGACATCGGCCCGCACCGACGTATCACCCTGGACGACGGCAGCCTGCCGCCCGTGCGCGCGGATCGCGGCGGCCGTCCGCTCCGCGGCCTGTCGGTCCTGGCGATAGTTCACGACGACGTCGGCGCCCTCGCGAGCGAGGCCGACCGCGATGGCCTGCCCGATGCTGCGGGAGCCGCCCGTCACCAGAGCCCGGCGTCCCTCGAGCCGCATGGGGATCAGCGGGCCCAGCGGACGTCGGGAACGGATCCCGCGTCCGGCCGATCGATCTGGCGTGTAGTGGAGCTCTGTAGGCCTCATTGGAATCTCCTCTCGTCGGGGCCGTGCCAGGACCAGACTCTACCGCCGACCGCAGGGAAGCACCACTGGCAGAGCGCCTTGACCTGCTCGAAGCGCGAACCGTACGATGAAAGCAGCAATTCGCGATCGAAGCCCGCTCGAGATTCCGCTGGGTCAGGAGAGGGGCAGGCGATGCGAGCACGAGCGACGGTGTTCCTCACCCTAGGCGTCACCGCGATGGTCGGGTTGCCGGCGCTGGGACATGCGCAGTCCCCGGCCGTCACACGCGGTGTCCTCCGCGGAACCTTGTCGTCGCCCGACACGACGACCGGCGTCGCCCGCGGCCCCGTGCCTCCGGGCGCGACGGGAATCCTGCGAGGGTCGCTCCCACCTGGAGGTACGGCCGGGGTGATCCAGAGGACGCCGGCCGGCGCGAAGGTCGGCGTGCTCCAGGATACGGCGTGGGCCGCCACTGTCCCGGTGCTGCCAGGCGAGATTCCGCCCCCGCCGCATCAGCTTCTCCGCGGTCCGCTCCTGCCCGGCCAGGTCTCCGGGCTCATGGCGCAGCCGGTTCCCCCGGACGCGCGGTTCGGGGAGTCGGCTCCGCGGGACCTCGCCGAGACCCAGGATCTTCAGGCTCGGATGAACCTTGTCGACCTCAACTTCGCCCAGGGCCAGGGGATGCTCAACCGCTCGGTGGGGAGCCTCGAGCAGGCCACGGGCGGGGATCATCCCGAGGTCGTGGGGGCCCTCAAGATCGACGCCCAGGTCATGCGGCACTACGATCGGCAGGCCGCGGCCGCCGACATGGAGGGCCGCGCCGGGGCGATGCAGAAGCGCCTCGAGCCCCCGCCGGCGCCGAAGAAGCTCGAGCGCTTCTGACATCTCCGCCTCCGCGCGGAGCCGATCACTCCGCCGACCTGTACCCTCCGGGGGAGCATGGCTCCGAGGGCGCGCCGCGGGGGCGAGATCGAGGGCCTCAAGGGCCGGATCGCGGAAGCGTTCGTCGAGTCGATCTTCCGGCGCGCCGGCTACCGCGTCTCGCGAGCCGGCGGCGAGGGCCCGTCTTCGCGGCCGGTGAAGCTGGGCGCCGACGAGTTCCTGCCCGATTTCTATCTGCGCAAGCCCGCCGGGGAGACGCCCGCCGGCCGGATCCGACACCGGCTGATTCCGATCGAGGTCAGGTACGAGGCGAGGGTCGAGGACTTCCTCGGAAGCCACGACGACGCGCTGGCCGCGGCGCTGCGCGCGCACTGGCCGGAGCTCTGTCTCGTGTTCGTGACCGACCACCCCGCCACGGGGCGCTCGTGCTTCCAGGTGCTGGAGATGGCCGCCGTGCGCCAGGGCACGCCCCTCGGCACCGTCGACCTCCACTACGTGCACGACTTCGACGTCTACCTCACGACGGCTCAGGAATACGAGGCGCTCGTGCGGCAGATCTTCCCCCTGTTGCGCCTGGGCGGCGGGGTCACGCGCTCGAGTGGCGCGCTGAGCTAGCGCGCGAAGCGCCGGCGGCGGGCTACCGGTCGATGGCGCCGGGATCCGTGCCCGCGACGACCAGCGTGCCCCGGTCCGGGTGGAGGTGCTTCAGCGCGGCGTCGTTCGCCTGCGCCAGCGTCACGGCGCGGTAGTAGTCCCCGTAGCGGTCGAGATAGTCCGCGCCGAGCCGGTAGAACTCCATCGCCCAGAGGACGTCGGCCATCCCGCTGTTCGTCTCGAGGCGCAGCGGGAAGCGGCCGGTGAGATACGCCACGGCCTCGTCCCGCTCCCGGCGCGAGATCCCGCGCTCGCGGAGCCGCCGGACCTCGCGAAGCATCGTCTCGATCGCCTGCTTGGCGTTGGCCGGGTTCGTCCCGAGCGCGACGGCGAACGGCCCCGGGTACCACCCGGCGTCGAAGAAGCTCTCCACGGTGTAGGCCAGCCCGAGCTCGTCCCGGATCACGGTGCCGAGACGGCTGTTGAGCGCGCCGCCGCCGCCCAGGACCAGGTTCATGACCTGCGCGGCGTAGAAGTCCGGATCGCTCCGCCGGAGTCCTCCCGCGTGGCCCCACAGGATCGCCGTCTGGCTCTTGTCCGGGAGCGGGATCAGGCTCCGCACGGCCGCCGTCTGGAGGGGGACGTCGAGGGTAGGCGGCGGCTCCGACAGGGAATTCCGCGGCCAGGCGCCGAGCCGGGTCTCGATGGCCTGGCGGACCTGGTCGGCGGTCAGGTTCCCGGCGAGCACCAGGATCAGGCCGTCGGGGCCGTACTGATGGTCGTGGAACCCGACCAGGTCCTCGCGGGTGATCTGGCGGATCGCCTCCTCCGCCTCGTCGAACGTCGGCGGCCGGAGCGCATGGCCCGCCGGATAGATCGTCCGGCCGAACTCGCGCTCGGCCGCGCTGTCGGGATCGTCCCGCGCCTGGGCGATCTGCGCGAGCGCCTCGCCCTTCAAGCGTCCCAGCTCGGTGGCGGAGAAGGCGGGGCGCCGGAGCATCTCCGCGAGGAGGTCCATCAGGCGATCGAAGTCCCGGCTCTCCGCGCGGCCCGAGATCATCGTCGCGAGCGGCTCGGCGCTCGCCGACAGGCTCGCGCCGACGTCCTCGAGCTGGGTCGCGAACTCGAGCCCCGTCCGCGTCTCGGTCCCGCGGGTCAGCATGGCGGCGGTCAGCGACGCGAGGCCCGACTTGCCCTGCGGGTCGAGGGCGTGCCCCGCGGGCAGGCTCGCCCGGAGCGCCAGCGTGGAGCTCGCCGGATTCTCCTGGACGACGACGGTGATGCCGTTCGCCAGGGTGAAGCGGGTGATGCGCCGGTCGACCGGCGCCGGCTTCGACGGCGCCGGAATCGGAATCGCGCGGGCGTCGCGCCCGGGCTTCTCGACCCGGGCCGCCGCTTCCCGGACCGGCGGCGCGGGGGAGGGCTCGGCGAGGCTCGGCACGAAATGGCCCACCGTGCGCTTGTCGGTGAGGAAGTACCGGTTCGCGATCGTCTGGACCGCCTCCGGCGTCAGCGCCCGGATGCGATCCATGTAGGTCGCGAGGTAACGCCAGTCGGCGACCATGGCCCAGTAGCCGAGCTCGCGGGCCTGCGCCGTCACGCTCTCCGTCTGGTAGGCGAAGCTCGACTCGATTCGCCGCGTCGCCCGCGCGAGCTCCTCGGCCGTGATGGGCGCGGTCTTGATGCGCTCGATCTCCTCGAGCATCGCGGCCTCGAGCTTCGGAGCGGACACGCCCGGTCTCGCGGTCGCCGTCACGTAGAACAGGAAGGGGTCGCGGAGGCTCGGAGCTCCGGCATCGACGCTGGAGGCGAGCTCCGTCTCCACGAGGGCCTGGTAGAGGCGGCCGGTGCGGCCCTCTCCGAGCACGGTGCCCAGCACGTCCAGGGCGTAGAAGTCCGGGTGGCTTGCCGCAGGCACCTTGTAGGCCAGCGTGACGATCGGCAGCGCGCCGGCCTGGTTCACGACGATGCGCCGCTCCCCGCGCTGCTCGGGCTCGGTCGTGTAGACGGGCGGCGGCGCGGGGATCGGCTGGATGGCGCCGAAGTGCTTGGTGACCAGATCCAGCGCCCGCGTGGTCTCGAAATCGCCCACGATCACGACGGTCGCGTTGTTCGGTCCGTAGTGCGCGCGGTAGTACTCGCGGAGGGCTTCCCGCGGCATCTGCTCGACGTCGCTCCGCCACCCGATGACCGGCCAGTGATAGGGATGCGCCTGGATCGCCGACGCGGTCACCGCCTGGCGCAGGAGCGTGTCGGGATCGTTCTCGCCGCCCTCCAGCTCGCTCCGCACCACCGTCATCTCCGAGTCGAGGTCGGCCTTGTCGATCCGGCTGTTGAACATCCGGTCGGCCTCGAGCTCGATGGCGAGCTCGAGGCGGTCGGCCGCCAGCGTCTCGAAGTAGCTGGTCCAGTCGTAGAACGTGTTGGCGTTGAAGCTCGCTCCGTTCAGGAAGAGCGTGCGGGCGATCTCGCCCAGGCGGTACCGCTGCGTCCCCTTGAACATCATGTGCTCGAGGAGGTGCGAGATGCCCGTGATGCCGTTGTGCTCGTTTCGCGAGCCCACCTGGTACCAGATGCCGAAGCTCACCACGGGCGCGCTCCGGACCTCCTTCGTCAGGACGCGGAGCCCGTTGGGCAGGCGGGTCTCCCGGACCCCCGCGGTCAGCGACGCGTCTGCCGTCCGGGACGGCGCCTGACCGTCGACGAGCCTCACGCCGGCCACGGCCAGGAGGAGCCCGAGGAGGACGGGAAGGGATCCGCGGCGAGCCGAGAGCCACGAGCCATTCATTGAATGGTACCTCACGACCGTTTCGATCATCGTCGCACAGAATCCGCGCTCGTCGCGGGGCGCCGACGCTCCCGGAACCGGGGCGCGGCGCGGAGCTCCGGGGATGGGTCACGGGCGGAGGAGCGAGCCGGCGGCGCCGGCGAGAGGCGTCCAGCCGAGGCCGTGAAAGAGCGCAATGTTACAGTGGAGATCGATGCTAGCCTCCGTCGCGAGAGGAAGCTTACACTGGCGACAACGTGGCTCTGGGGGTGCCCTCGTGAGCCTTCTCCTACTTCTTCTGGACGACATCTGCGCGGGATCCATGCGCGCGCCCGGTGCGTGATCGTGACGCGCCGGACGACCCTGTGCGCGCTCCTCGCGGGCGCGCTCGCGCTCGGCTCGACTCACGCGGCGGCAGCCGCGGACCGGCGCTCACCCGGGGCCGGCGAGGGTGGTGGGCCGGGATCGGCGACGACCGCCCAGGCCACCGGCACCGCTGCCGCCCGGGCGATCGAGGACGAGCTCGTCATCCAGACGCCCATGTCGGCGTTCGTCGTGGACGCGATGCTGAAGGAGTTCGTCCAGTACGCGAAGGAGCGGTGGGCCGTGACGCTCCGGACGCGTGTCCTGCGGGCCGGAACGCCGGTCTCGTTCGAGGCGATCGTCAACTGGGGCGGCCAGCCGGAAGCGGACGTCTTCTGGGGCGGTGATCCGGCTCTGTTCGGGGAGCTCGGTGAGCGGAAGCTCCTGGACCGCCTCGACCTCCCAGCGGCGCTCTGGGACGCGGTGCCGGCCTCCATCGGGTCGCCGCGGCCGATCCCGCTCAAGGGTCAGAGCCGGCTCTGGGTCGGCACCGGGCTGGAGGTCTACGGCATCGCCTACAGCCCGCGCCTCCTCAAGCAGCTGGGCGTGGCGGATCTCCGCGACTGGGACGACCTCCTCCAGCCGAAGCTGAAGGGCCAGATCGTCCAGTGCATGCCGACCCGATCGTCGTCGAGCCACGCGACCTACCAGGTCATCCTGCAGATCAAGGGGGAGGCGAGCGGCTGGGAGTGGCTCAGGCGCCTCGGCGGGCAGACCGGCCGCTTCGTCACGTCGAGCCGCGAGGTGCCCTCGCTGGTCGCCCGGACGGAGCTGGCCGTCGGCTTCGGGGTGCCGTCGTACTACGCCTTCGAGGAGAAGCTCGCGGGCTTCGACATCCGGTTCGTGGCGCCGCAGAGCGCCTTCGTGACCCCCGAGCCGTACGCGGTTCTCGCGGGCGCCAAGCACCCCCGGGCGGCCCGACAGTTCGCCGCCTTCCTCCTGTCCGAGCGTGGGCAGCGGCTGTTCATGGGCCGCGGGCTCTATCCGGTGAGCCCGCGCTACAAGGTGCACGGGCCGCCGGGGTCGACGGCCGAGCTGGCCGTGCAGCTGACCGGCGGCATCCGGTCCTTCTTCGACCCGCCGATGTGGAACATCTACGACGACGCCGTCGCCCGCACGCGGTACCAGGAGGTCAACGACCGGTTCCAGCGGGACATAGAAGCGGCATGGGACGACCTCAAGAAGCGGTACTAGACGGGGCCGAGACCCCGACCTCGAAGCGTGCGCCCGCCCGCCGGCGGGGCCGCCTCCTCTGGCAGTACTTCCTGATCTCGTTCGTTCTCCTGGCGGGCGGCCTGATCACGAGCGGCCTGTGGGAGATCTACTTCCGCTACTACGAGATCCAGGACAACATCGCGACCGTCCAGCGCGCCGCCGCGACCGACGCGGCGCTCCGGCTCGATCAGTTCATCCAGGAGATCCACCGCTCGCTGACCGCCGCGACGCGGAGCCGCGGGGTCACGGCCCGAGGGCTCTCGCCGATCTATCAGTTCGAGCTCGAACGCCTCCTGCTCATCGCGCCCGCCGTCACCGAGGCGATCGCCGTGAACGCCCGCGGCGAGCGCCAGGCCAGCGCCGCGCGCCTCCGGACGGTGGTCCCCGAGGGAAAGCGCGACTTCTCGACGTCGAAGGCCTTCCAGGCGGCGCGGCGCGGGGAGTCCTACTTCGGTCCGGCCTACTTCGTCCGGGACACCGAGCCCTACATGACCATGGCCGTTCCCATCGAGCACCTCGCGGGCGACGTCGTGGGGGTCCTGCTGGCCGAGGTGAGCCTGATCTACGTCAGCGAGCACGTGGTCGCCCGGCTCGCGGACGGGAAGAGCGTCTACGTCGTGAACCGGGCCGGCGATCTCCTGGCCCACCCCCAGGTCAACCTGGTGCTCCAGCGGACCAACATAGCCCACCTCGACCAGGTCCGCGGCGCGCTCGGCGCCTCCGCGGCAGGCGCGAGCCCGAAGGGGACGCTCACGCAGAGCTTCCGGGGCGAGCGCGTCTTCAGCTCGTTCGCGGCGATCCCCGGCCTCGACTGGCTGGTCTTCGTCGAGCGGCCGGCCGAGGAGGTCTTCCGGCCCCTCTACGCCTCGATCCAGCGGACGGCGACGCTCCTCCTGGTCGGCCTCGGCATGACGCTGCTCGCGAGCCTCCTGGTGGCGCGCCGCATTCTGCCGCCGCTGCAGACGCTGCGACAGGGCGTGGAGCGCATCGGGAGCGGGGACCTCGGGTTCCGCCTGACGGTCAAGACGGGCGACGAGCTCGAGCGGCTCGCCGAGGAGTTCAACCGGATGACGGCGCGCCTCCAGGAGGCGTACGCGGGACTGGAGCAGAAGGTCGCGGAGCGCACGCAGGAGCTGGTCACCCTGAACCGGGAGCTCGACCAGGCCAACCGCCTGAAGTCCCAGTTCCTGGCGAACGTCAGCCACGAGCTCAGGACCCCCATGAACGCCATCATCGGGTTCACGCGGCTGGTCATGCGCAAGACCGAGGGGCAGATCCCGACCCTGCAGCACGCCAACCTGCAGAAGGTGATCATCAGCGCCGAGCACCTCCTGAACCTGATCAACGGCCTCCTGGACCTGTCCAAGATCGAGGCCGGTCGCATGGAGGTCTCGGCGGCCAAGTTCGACGTCGGCGAGGTGATCCGCGCGAGCCTCACGGCCATCGAGCCGGTGATCAAGCCGGATCGGGTCCGCGTGGTCGCGGACGTGGAGCCCACGCTGCCGCTCGTGACCACGGATCGCGACAAGCTGAAGCAGATCCTGCTGAACCTCCTGAGCAACGCCGCCAAGTTCACCGACGAGGGCGCCATCCGCGTCTCGGCTCGCCAGATCGGCTCCACGCTCGTCCTCGCGGTCTCGGACACGGGGATCGGCATGCCGAAGGAGGCGCTTGGCTACATCTTCGAGGAGTTTCGCCAGGTCGACATGTCGAGCACCCGCCGGCATGGCGGCACCGGCCTCGGCCTGTCCATCGTCCGGAAGCTCGCCCACCTCCTCGGCGGCGAGGTCACCGTCCAGAGCGAGCTCGGCAAGGGCTCCACGTTCACGATCACGCTGCCGCTGGCTCTCGAGCCCCGGCGGACGAGCTCGCCCTGCTGATGGCCCGCAAGACGGTCCTGATCATCGAGGACCAGGAGCTCAACCGGGACCTGCTCGCCCAGATCCTCGAGGACTTCTACGCGGTGATCGTCGCAGCCGACGGGGCCGAGGGCCTCGCTCGGGCCGAGGGGGACCGCCCCGACCTGATCCTCATGGACTTCGGCATGCCGGTCATGGATGGCTGGGAGGCGACGCGGCGGATCAAGGCGCATCCGGCGCTGCGCGCAATCCCGGTCATCGCGATCACGTCACACGCCATGGTCGGGGACGAGGCCAAGGCCCGCCAGGCGGGCTGCGACGATTACATGGCGAAGCCGATCGACGAGAACGAGCTCCTCGCCAAGATCCGACACTTCATAGGATAGGACCGCCATGCCCGACCGGATCCTGATCGTCGACGACGAGGCCTTCAACCTCGACCTCCTGGAGCAGGAGCTCGCGGACCGGGGCTACGCGGTCGAGCGCGCCCGCGACGGGGCGGAGGCCGTCCGCAAGGTGGAGTCGGCGCGCCCCGACCTCGTGCTCCTCGACTACATGATGCCGGGCATGCACGGCCTCGACGTGCTGAAGGCGATCCGGGACGCGGAGTCCGACGTGCCGGTGGTCATGATGACCGCCCACGGCAGCATCGAGGTCGCGGTCCAGGCGATGAAGCTCGGGGCGTACGACTTCATCCTGAAGCCCTTCGAGCCCGACCACGTCGCGCTCGCCATCCGGAAGGCGCTCGAGCACAGCCGCCTCCTGCGCGGTGCCGCCCTGGTGGCGGAGGAGCGGGACGAGCGCTACCGGTTGATCGCGGGGAAGAGCCCGCTCATGAACCAGGCGATCGAGGTGGCTCGCAAGGCCGCGGCGAGCCGATCGACCGTGCTCCTCCTCGGCGAGAGCGGGGCCGGCAAGGAGATCTTCGCGCGGGCGATCCACGGCTGGAGCGAGCGGCGGCAGGAGCCGTTCATCGCCATCAACTGCGTGGGTCTCTCGCGCGAGCTCCTGGAGAGCGAGCTGTTCGGTCACGAGAAGGGCGCGTTCACGGGCGCCCACCGGCTCAAGAAGGGCAAGATGGAGCTGGGCCACCGCGGCACCGTGCTTCTCGACGAGGTCGGCGACATCTCCCACGACCTTCAGGCCAAGCTCCTCCGGTTCCTCCAGGAGCGCGACTTCGAGCGCGTCGGCGGGACGAAGCCGATCTCGGTCGACGTCCGCATCATCGCGGCCACCAACCGCGACCTGGACGCGGCGGTCAAGGAGGGGCGATTCCGGGAGGACCTCTACCACCGCCTGAACGTCATCCCGATCACGGTGCCGCCGCTCCGCGAGCGGCGCGAGGACATCCCGGAACTGGCGCGGCACTTCGTCGACCGCTTCTCCCGGGAGACGAAGAAGCTGTCGCCCGAGATCGCCCCGGACGCGATGGACCGCCTCGTCGCCTACGCGTGGCCGGGCAACGTGCGCGAGCTGGCGAACGTGATCGAGCGCGCGCTGGTCCTCGGCCACGGCACGGCGATCACGCGCCGGGACCTGCCGCCCCGCGTCGCGGCGCCGACGGCCGACCCGGCGAGCGAGGGCGGCGCGTATCAGGCCTCGATCAACGCGTACCGGCGGGAGCTGATCATGAACGCGCTCGCGCGCACCGGGGGTAACCGGGCAGCGGCCGCGGTGGCCCTCGGGCTCCATCGCACGCACCTCATGCGGCTCCTGAAGGCACTGGCGATCGAGTGAAGCGGATCCGCTACTGAGGCGTCGCGGAAGCGCGACGCCGCGCGCGCCTCCGTCGCGGCGCGTCGTCCACGGCCGGCGCCTTTTTCATGCTGTTTTTCCGCGCACCTGGCCCTTCGCCCACGCCTGTCCCCGCAGATGGTCCCCGGATTGCTCTCCCCACCCGGGACCACGGCGGCTCCGCGCCCCGCATGCCGCGTGGTCCGCCCAAACGAACGTGACGGTCCAGGTGACGCCGGGGAACTCTCTCGCCGCAACGAGGCCGTGCCCCTTCTCCCGCCAGTGTCGCTCGACCAGTAGCCGGGCTCCGATGAAGCGGATCCGCTACCGAGGCGTCGCGGAAGCGCGATGCCGCGCCCCGCGCGGGGAGCGCGCCGCCGGTGACCGGCCTGGCGGTTCGCTCCTGTTTTTCGCGGACTTCGATCTCGCACGTCCGGCCTCGCGCCTGGATGGTACCGGGATTGCTCTCCTGATCCGCGACGGCGACGGTCCCGGCCGCGCCGAGAGGGAACGGGAGGGCATCGGGATGAGGCGAGCGATCCTGCTGGCGATCCAACTGGCGGCGCTGCTGCTCATCAGCAAGGCCGGCTACGCCGCCGCCACCGCGCTCTCGCTGCCCGTCCCCGGCAACCTCCTCGGGATGCTGCTGCTGCTCGGGCTCCTGGCGAGCGGCGCCGTGCGCATGCGGTGGATCGAGGGCAGCGCCGCGCTCTTGCTCCGCCATCTCGCCTTCTTCTTCGTGCCGATCACGGTCGGCCTCATGGGGTTCACGACGCTCCTGGCCAGCGACGGCGCGGCGATCCTGCTGACCCTGATCGTCAGCGCGGCGATCGGCCTCTGCGTGGCCGGGTTCACCTCGCAGGCCCTGGTGATGCGGAGCCGGCGGGGGTCGCGATGATCGACCGGACCGTCGGGTTCAGCGTCGCCGTCACCCTCGGCGCCTACGTCTTGAGCCGCGTCGTCGCGAAGCGCTACCCATCCGTGCTGACGACGCCCGTCTTCTTCAGCACGGTGGTGACGATCCTGGTGCTCTGGCCGAGCGGCGTCCGCGTGCCCGACTACGAGCCTGCGAAGCAGCTCATGATCGTTCTGCTCGGTCCGGCGACGGTGAGCCTGGCCGTGCCCCTCTACAAGAACCGCCAGACGCTCCTCCGGAACGCCTTGCCCGCGCTCGCGGGGCTGGCGGTCGGCTCGCTCGCGACGCTCCTGTCGGCCCTGCTCGTCGCGAGGCTGCTCGGGCTACCCGAGATCATCCGGGTCTCGCTCAGCATCAAGTCCGTCACCGCGCCGATCGCCATCGAGCTCGCGCCGATCGTCCACGCCAATCCGACGCTCACCGCGGCGTTCGTCGTCGCCACCGGGATGATTGGCGCCATGCTCGGACCCTGGCTCATGAGCGCGGCCGGGGTTCACGACCCGCTGGCCCGCGGGTCTGGCGCTGGGGACGATCTCGCACGGGCAGGGCGCGGCCCAGGCCGTCGTGGAAGGCGAGCTCCAGGGAGCCGCGGCGGGCATCGCCATGGGCCTCGCGGCGGTGTTCACCGCGGTCGTGGCGCCGATCCTCGTGCCGATGCTGCGTTGAGGCGCGGGCCGGCCGCGCAGTAGGAGGACCGCGATGCTGTACGAGTGGCAGATGGTTCGGTGGGCCGCGCTGACGCTGGGGCTGGTGGGCGGCACCGCGCTTGGCACGCTGGCGACGACGCGGGTCACCGTCACCGGCGTCGAGCGCGTCCGGGCCCCGGCGTCGCGCGGCGACGCCTCGCTCGCCCGGCAAGTGGCGGCCGTGGACGCGGCGATCGTCGCCGGAGACCGGAGCCGCGCCATCTACGCGTGGCGCGATGCGTACGGCCTCGCCCTTCGCTCGCGGGACTGGCGAAGCCTCGTGGCGGTGGGCGACGCCGCCATCAGGATCGACGGGCTGGAGGAGGAGGGCATGGCGTTCCGGGCCGAGGCGCGTCAGGCGTACCTCCTCGCGCTGTTCCGCGCCCGCGATGCCGGCGCGCCGGAGGGCGTTGTCCGCGTGGCGGACGCCTTCGCCGCCCTGGGCGACCGCGAGATGGCCGCGCGGGCCCGCGCGGTGCGCGTCCGGGGAGCCCAGTGAGCGCCGGGGCGCTTCCATCCCGCGCAGAGCGCCGAGGCTCCTCCGGCAGACGCCCGCGCGGAACGCGCGGGCGCCGAACGCGCGAGGCATCCGTGGGAGGCCCTGAAAAGGCGCAATGTTACGGCGGAGACCCCTGAAGGGCGAGAGCGGCTGTGCCGGCACCGCGCTCGAGGGGTACGGGATCGCGTTCAGCCCGCGATCCGATCCTTCATGGGATCGAGCGCCATGCCCGACAGGATCCTGATCGTCGACGACGAGGCCTTCAGTCTCGACGTCCTCAAGTCGATCCTGGACGCCGACCAGCCGGTGGTCGTTGACACGCGGTCGGATCCGGGCGCATAAGAGTCGCGCGAGGCCTCCGGCGCTCGGCCCCGGAGCCCGGCCTCTCAGGGAGGGCCCGAATGCCCGCGCCGACCCACTCCGTGCCCGAGCCGCCCCAGTTCACGCTGCTCACCGCCGCTCGCGTCGTGGACGGGAGCTCCGCACGCACGCTCGAGGATGCCGCCTGCCTGATGGAGGAGGGGCGGGTGGTGCGGGTCGGGCCGAAGCGTGACGTTCGCGCTCCCGCCGGTGCGCCGGTGACGACCGTCGACTACGGCGACGCCACGATCCTCCCCGGGCTCGTCGACGCGCACACGCACCTGGTGGCGCCGGGAGACGGCACTCGGGGCGACGACATTGCCAAGGAGGACGACGACATCCTGCTCCTCCAGGCGGCCCAGAACGCCCGGACCCTCCTGCACTCCGGGGTGACCACCATCCGGGAGAACGGCGCCAAGCACCGGGTAGCCTTCTCCCTGCGCGAGGGCATCCGGCGCGGCCTGGCCCCGGGGCCCCGCATGGTCGTGTGCGGCCGGCCCATCACGATCACCGGGGGCCACATGGGGTACTTCGGCTCCGAGGCCGACGGCGAGGTGGCCGTGCGCGCGGAGGTCCGCAAGCTGCTCAAGGAGGGCGCCGACTACATCAAGATCTGCGCCACCGGCGGCAGCACGCGCACTTCGGATCCCAACCGGGCGTCCTACACCGTGGCTGAGCTGCGCGCAATCACGGACGAGGCACACCGCCACGCGCGTCTCACCGCGGCCCACTGCACGTCGACGCAAGGCGTCGAGAACTGCCTCGACGCCGAGGTGGACATGATCGTCCACTGCGTCTTCAACGAGCCGGACGGGACGTATCGCTACCGCCCGGATCTCGTCGACCGGCTGATCGAGGCGCGGGCCTGGGTCAATCCGACCCTGTACGTCGTGCGGGCCGCCGCCGCCCGGCTCTCCGAGAAGCAGGCGCGTGGCGTCGCCCTGACGGACGCGGAGGAGGCGCAGATCGAGTGGTCCCGGCGCGCAGTCGACGAGCGTCTCGAGGCGGTCGGACGGATGAGCCGCGCGGGCGTCCGGATGACCGCGGGGTCGGATTCCCCGTGGGGCTGGTATGCCCCCGGCGAGTTCGTCCACGAGATCCAGATGCTCGCCGAGGCCGGCCTTCCGGCGCGGGACGCGATCGTCGCCGGCACGTCGGATGCGGCAGCCTCCATCGGGGTCGGCGACGTGGCCGGAAGACTCCTGCCGGGCCGCCCCGCGGACGTGCTCGTCGTGCGCGGGAACCCGGACCGCGACATCGCGGCGCTGTGGGACGTCCTCGACGTGTACCAGGGGGGAGCCCGGGTCGTGCGCGGGGTCCGCTGATGGGCCGGACCGGCGCCGCGCGTACTCCACGCTCGGGTCTCCAGGCGCTGGTCGCACGTTCGCCGGCTGTCGCGCCGACGAACGGGCCGGATGCTCGATCGAAGTGAGGAGCACGTCATGCACACCGCTCACCCAGGAAACGGACCTCCGCGCCGGCGCCGGATTGACCTTCGTCCTGAGCCTTGGACCGCTGATCTCCCGCCGCGCCCCACGCGGGGCGCGAGCGCAGTCAGATGCCAGCGCCCGTGTCCCGAACGAGGACACACGAACGAGGACACCGTATTGACAAGCTTCGTCGGCGAATTCTAGACTCCGGGCACGTCCCGTCCCGTCCGGTCCGGGATGGTCATGAGTCCTTCGGACGGGTCGGGCGAAGTTCCTTGGCTGCACCAGCAGTATCGACGCGATCCGGGCGATTCAGCGGCTCAAACCCCTAGCCGACCGGGAGGCGCGCATGTCTGACTCTGGAACCCCGTACCTCTCGAAGCTCTCGACGATCAACATCGGACGCCGAGGATTCATACGGGTCGCCACCGGCGCCGCGGCCGGGCTGGCGACGGGGCCCTTCGTGATCCGCCGCGCCAGCGGGCAGAGCAAGCAGCCGCTGGTCATCCTCTACGGCGTCCCGCGGGCCACCATGGACGCGCAGAATCACATCAACACCTACGACGAGAGCCCGCTCGGGAACATGTTCGAGAACCTCATCGACATGAGCAACCCGATCGACCCCTACAAGGGCTGGCGGCCGATGCTGGCCGTCTCGTGGAAGCGCGTCAACGACACCACCTTCCAGTTCAAGCTTCGCGAGAACGTGAAGTTTCACAACGGCGAGCCATTCGACGCGGAGGCCGTCAAGTTCAGCATCGATCGCCTTCTGGGGCGCGTGGACAAGGACTTTCTGCCCCCGACCGTGGCCTGGCACGCCTACGACACGGTGAGCAAGGCCGAGCCGGTGGACCGGCAGACGGTCAACGTCATCACGAAGATCCCGGACCCCATCGTGCTGAACCGGTTCAACGGCTTCGGGACCCGCATGGTGTCGCCGAAGTACTACAGCGAGCACCCGACCGACGTTCCTGCAGAACAACGCGAACGGGACCGGGCCCTATCGCTTCGTGAGCTGGGTCAAGGACGGGGATCTCGTGATGGAGGCCAACCAGCAGTACTGGGGCGGCCCGCCCGCCTTCGAGAAGGTCATCATCCGGACGGTGCCGGAAGTCTCCACCCGGGTCTCCGCCCTCATGTCGGGGCAAGCGGACGTCATCGTCGCCGTTCCCGCCGAGCAGGGAGAGATGGTCAACCGCTCGGGTCGCGCCCGGGTCGAGCACGTGAACAGCAACCGCTTCGGGTGGTGGCGGATGAACGCCAACGTCGCGCCGACCAACAACGTGAAGGTGCGACAGGCGGTGAACTTCGGCGCGAACGTCGGAGAGCTGCTCCGCACGGTTTACAGCGGGCTGGGCGAGCGGATCTCGACCGTCATCGGCAAGTATCACTTCGGCTACGACCCGGCAGTTCCTTTCTACCCCCACGATCCGGAACGGGCCAGGAAGCTCCTGAAGGAGTCCGGCCTGCCTTTGCCCGTCACCATCAACTTCCACTTCATCCAGGGCCGCTACACCAAGGACAAGGACATGGGTGAGGGGATCATCGGGGAGCTGAACAAGGTGGGGCAGGAGTACCTCCGGGTCATCCCGCGTCTGTACGAGGCGGGCGGCTACTACTCCCAGGCCAACGCCGGGAAGCTCGACGGGATCATCTTCAACAGCTGGGGAAACTGGATGTTCGACGCGGACATCGACCTCGGTCCTCTCTGGCACACGAAGACCACACCGACGCCGGACTACCCGAACGATCCGGCGCTCGACAAGCTGATCGACGAAGCGCGAGGGACGCTCGACGAGACGAAGCGCAAGGCCATCTACTCCCAGATCCAGAAAACGATGTGGGAGGGCTCCTACTCGATCCCGGGGATGCAGGTCGTCGACATGTACGGCGTGAGCAACCGGGTCAACTGGAAGCCCCGGCCCGACGAGATGATCTGGGCCAAGGAAATGAAGCCCCGCACCACGTGAGGTCGCGGGGCGCCCGCCCCGCCGATCGGCCGCCGGCCGGGGGGTCGCGCTCCCCCGGCCGGCCGGCCCCGCCGGTCCGCCCAGGCTCGAGCCTGCTGCCATGACGCGCTACGTCGTCTCCCGATTGCTCCAGTCCGTCTTCGTCGTGGTGGGCGTCCTGCTCATGGTGTTTGTCATCATCAACCTGACCGGCGATCCCGCCGCCATGCTGATGCCGCTCGGGGCCTCCGAGGACGTGATGGCCACCATCCGGCAGCGGTACGGTCTCGATAAGCCGTGGCCGGTCCAGCTCTACCGATTCTTCGTCGGCGACCTCTTCGCGGCCCCAGGTCAGACCGGGCAATCCGTCGAGGTAGGCAGTTTCGGGACCGGCACCATCAAGGCGAAGATGCGCCCCCTCGGCGGGGCCATCCGGGGAGATTTCGGCGATTCCCTTCGCTTTTTAGGCCAGCCGGCAATGCCGATCGTCCTGGAGCGGTTCCCGTTCACGGTCCAGCTCATGCTGGCGGCCGCCCTCTACTCGACGGTGCTGTCGCTCATTCTCGGCACGATCTCGGCGGTCCGCCCCCACTCGTGGGTGGACCAGGTGGTGCGGACGTTCGCGGTCATGAACCAGTCGATCCCCAATTTCTGGCTGGGGCTGCTGCTGATCCTCTTCTTCGCGGTCTACCTGGGAGTGCTGCCCGCGATGGGCTACGGGGACTGGAGGAACGTGATCCTGCCGGCGATCACGCTGGGCGCCCAATCCCTGGGACGGAACACCCGGTTCGTCCGCTCGAGCGTCATGGAATGTCTCTCCCAGGACTACGTTCGCACGGCACGGTCCAAGGGGGTTCCCGAGCGCGTGGTCGTCGTGAAGCACGTCCTGAAGAACGCGATGATGCCCGTGGTGACCGCGTGGGCGCTGGACGTCGGCAACCTCTTCGGCGGCGCGGTGATCACCGAGTCCATTTTCGGATGGCCGGGGATGGGGCGCCTGATCGTCGAGTCCGTGACGTTCAGGGACTTTCCGACGGTCGCGTCGGCGGTCCTGTTCATCACGCTAATCTTCGTAGGTCTCAACCTTCTAGTGGACCTGAGCTACGCGTGGCTGGATCCCCGCGTGAAGGTGGCGTGATGCCGCCGATGCCGGAGGGCGGCGCGCTGCCGGGACCCTTGGCGCACGCAGCGGAGGCCTCCCGCCGGGTACCCTGGTATCGACAACGGCTCTGGCGCACCCTCCGGCGCGGGGGCGGGGTGTTCAACGTCCTGTTCCTTCTCACGATGACCTTCGCCGCGGTGGCGGCGCCCTGGATCACCCATCAGGACCCGACGTTCGGCGAGCCGGCGAAGCGCCTCCGGCCTCCGGCCTGGCAGGACCGAGGAAGCCAGGAGAGCCCGCTCGGAACCGATCAGCTGGGGCGCGACGTCTATACCCGTCTCGTGCACGGCGCTCGGATCTCGCTCGTCGTCGGCCTCGGAACCGTGCTGATCTCGGCGTTGCTGGGATCCTCGGTGGGCCTGGTGGCCGGCTACTTCGAGGGCGGTTCGGTACCGGGCTCATGCGGCTGGCCGATATCCAGCTCGCCTTTCCGTTCCTGCTGCTGGCGCTGGCGGTGGTGGCGTCGGTGGGCCCAGGTCTGCTCAACGTGATCCTCATCCTCGGCATCGCCGGGTGGGCGACGTTCGCCCGCGTGGTCCGGGCCCAGGTGCTGTCGATCAAGCAGCGAGAGTACGTGGAGGCGGTACGGGCCCTCGGCGCCGCCCAGCCGACGATCGTGGCCCGGCACGTGGTGCCCAACGTCCTCACGCCGATCATTGTCCTGGCCACCGCCACCGTGGCCAACAACATCGTGGTCGAGGCGAGCCTCACGTTCCTCGGGCTCGGCGTGCAGGCGACGCTGCCGAGCTGGGGCAGCATGCTGGCCGACGCCCGAGACTACCTGGCGGTGGCGTGGTGGATGGGCATCTTCCCCGGCCTGGCGCTGATGCTCACCGTGCTCGCCATCAACCTGCTGGGCGACTGGCTCCGCGACTACCTCGACCCGACGCTGCGCAACGCCTGAACCGCGTGGGAGGTGCCGCCGCTACGCGCGCTTGAGCGCCTCCCGATCGATCGGCAAGCGCCGGATGCGCTTGCCCGTCGCGGCGAAGATCGCGTTGCAGACGGCCGGCGCGACCGTGGGCACGCCCGGCTCTCCCAGCCCGCCCGGCGCCTGGCCCGAGTCCAGGATGTGCACCTCGGTGACGGGGATCTCGGCGATCCGCATCATCGGGTAGGTGTGGAAGTTCGTCTGCTGGACGCGGCCGCCGTCGAGCGTGATCCGGCCGTAGAGCGTCGCGGTCATCGCGTAGACCGCGCCGCCCTCCATCTGCGCCTTGACCTGATCCGGGTTGACCGCGATCCCGCAGTCTATCGCGCAGACGAGGCGGTGGATCTGTACCGCGCCGTCGTCGGCGACCGAGACCTCGGCCACGTGCGCCGAGTAGCTCGCGTAGGAGAAGCACACCGCGATTCCGCGCGCGCGTCCCGCCGGCAGCGGCGTGCCCCACCCCGCCTTGGTCGCCGCCAGCTCGAGGACTCCCTTGTGCCGGGTCGACTTCCCGAGGAGCGCGCGCCGGTACTCGTACGGGTCCTGCCCCGCCTGGTGCGCCAGCTCGTCGATGAAGGTCTCGACGATGAACGCGTTCTGGGACGAGCCGACGGAGCGCCAGAAGCCGATCGGCACCCCGACGTCCCGGTCGACCCACTCGATCCGCACGTTGGGGATGTCGTACGGAAGGTCCCGCAGGCCGGCCATCGACGTGTTGTCCACCTGGCCCGAGGGGACCGTGCCCCGCTGGCGGAGGAGCCCGCCTCCCACCGCGCGCGTGAACCACGCCGTCGGTTTGCCGCCGGCGTCGAGCGCCGCCCGGAACACGTTGTACGTGCTCGGACGGTAGAAGCTGTGCGTGAGGTCGTCCTCGCGCGTCCAGATCACCTTCACCGGCCCGCCGCCGATCGCCTTGGCGACCTCGACGGCATCCACGACGTAGTCGATCTGCCCCCGCCGCCCGAAGCCGCCCCCGAGGAAGGTCGTGTTCACCGTCACCCGCTCGACCGGGAGCCCGGTCAGCTTGGCGGCGATCTCCCGCGACCCGCCCGGGTTCTGCGTCGGCGCCCACACCGTGCACCGGTCCGCCGTCAGGTGGGCCGTCGCGTTCATCGGCTCCATGCACGCGTGCTCGAGGTAGGGCACCTCGTAGACGGCCTCGACCGTCTTCCCGCCGGCGGCCAGCGCGGAGGCCGCGTCGCCGTCGTTTCGCGCCACGAGACCGGGCTGACCCGAGGCGGTCTCGTGCTCCTTCGAGATGCCCGCGCTCGTGAGCTGGCGGAGCGGGCCCTCGTCCCACTCGACCTTGAGGGCCTTGCGGCCCTGGAGCGCGATCCAGAAGCCGTCGGCGACCACGGCGACGCCGCTCGAGACCTGCACGACGTGACGGACCCCGGGGACCGCCTTGGCCGCGGTCGCGTCGAACGACTTCACCTGGCCCTTGGCCACGACCGGGCAGCGCTCGATCGAGGCCACCAGCATGCCGGGCACGCTCACGTCGATGCCGTAAACGGCCTGGCCGTTGACCTTCTGGGGCACGTCGACGCGCGGCCGGTCCTTGCCGATGTAGCGGAACTGGTCCTTCGTCTTGAGCGGCGGATTCTGGGGGACCGGCAGCGTCTGGGCCTTGTCGACCAGCTGGCCGTACGGAAGACGCCGGCCGCTGGGGACGTGGATGACCACGCCCGGCTCGGTCGTGACCTCGTCGAGCGGGACGCCCCATTCCTGGGCCGCCGCCTGGCGGAGCATCAGGCGCGCGGCCGCGCCGGCCTTCCGGAGGGGCTCCAGATGATCGCGGACGCCGCGGCTACCGCCGTAGGACTGCTGGCCGGTGACCGGGTTGCCGTAGACCTTGGGGTCGGTGGGGGCGGCCTCGACTCGGATGCGGTCCCACTCGGCGTCGAGCTCGTCGGCGACGATCATCGGCATGGTGGTCATGGAGCCCTGACCCATCTCGGGCACCGAGTTGATGATGGTGACGACGCCGTCCCGGTCGATCCGGAGCCACTGGTTCGGCGCGAAGACCCCGCCTCCCTGGGCCTGGGCGAGGATGGCGTCGAGGAAGGGAAGCCGGAAGCCCACGACGAGCCCGGAGCCGACGGCGAGTCCACCCTTCAGCAGCGTGCGGCGGCTGACGCCCGCGTGCCGGGCCATCACGCGCCTCCCCGCGCGAGCGTGGCGGCGCGGTGGACGGCCGCCCGGATCCGCTGGTACGTGCCGCAGCGGCAGATGTTACCGGCCATGGCCGCGTCGATGTCCTGGTCGCTCGGCGTCTTGTTCTGCGCGAGGAGCGCCGCCGCCGACATGATCTGCCCCGACTGGCAGTAGCCACACTGGGGGACATCGATCTCGATCCACGCCCGCTGGACGGGGTGATCGGTCCTGGCCGACAGCCCCTCGATCGTGGTCACCTGCTTGCCCGCGACGGCGGACACCGGCGTGACGCAGGCGCGCACGGGCGCGCCGTCGACGTGGACGGTGCAGGCCCCGCAGAGCGCCATCCCGCAGCCGTACTTCGTGCCGGTCAGCCCGAGCGTCTCCCGGACGGCCCAGAGGAGGGGCATGTCCGGGGGAACGTCGAGCTGGCGGGGGGTTCCGTTCACCGTGAGCGCGACCATGGGGTGTCTCCTTCCGCGCGGGCCGAGGGTCCGGCGCGCGACGAGCGGATCCGTCAGGGCGCCGGGGACTCCGTTGAGTCCCGCTACCCCAGCATGCTACGCCTTCAGGTGCTTGTCGAAGTGCGCGAGGCAGCGCTTCCAGCCCTCCGCCGCGGCGGCCGCGTTGTAGGAGGGGCGGTAGTCGGCGAAGAATGCATGCCCGGCGCCCGGGAACACGACGGCCTCGGCGGTCGGATTGTGCGGCTTCAGCATCTCCACGAACTTCCGGGCGTCGGCGGGCGTGGGATTCGTGTCGGTCTCTCCGTAGAGACCCAGGAACGGGGCCTTGATGTCCTTGGCCACGTCGAATCCGCTCACCGGGTTCGGTGTGTCGACGAAGGGGCGGGCGATGGCTCCGTACCACGAGACCTCGGCCTTGATGTCCGGGTTGGTCGCCGCTACCTGGAGCACCACCCCTCCACCCCAGCACCAGCCGGTCACGCCGATCCGATCGGCCCGCACGCCCGGGCGCGTCTTCGCCCAGTCCGCGGCCGCGGCGACGTCGCCCAGGAGCTGCTTCCGCGGCACCGCGAACACGATCTTCACGATCTCCTGGACGTCGGTGCGCTGGGCCATCCCGCCCTCGCGCTGGAAGAGCTCGGGCGCGACGCAGCAGTAGCCGGCCTTGGCGAACCGCCGGGTCACGTCCTTCACCCACTCGTGAACGCCCCAGACCTCCCCGATCGCGATGATGATCGGAGCGTTGGTGGCCCCAGCGGGACGCGCCTCGTAGACCGGCATGTTGTAGTCGCCGATCTTCACCGCGTAGTCGCCGACCTCGATGCCGGCGGTGTCGGTCTTGATCGCCTGGGCCTCGACCTTCTCCACGGCCACCGCATAGCCGACGAAAGTCGCGGCGCCTACCTTCAGCGCTTGCCGTCGCGTCAGCCCGGAGGCCTGCATGGTCGCATCGCCATCGTGTGGTGTGGTCATCCGGTCCTCCTGGGTTCGAGCGTTCCGAGCGCGCCCGCGGGCCCGCAGGCCCAGTGATCAGGTGAGGGGACACACAAACCCTACAACAGCAGAAACTCCTGAGCAGGTCGTTCGAGTTCCCTCCGCCGAGATCAGGCAACAGCGATTGAGTCTGGCCGAGTCGTGCGGTTTTTGCGATCGTTGAGAGCCGGGGGAGGATGCCCCCATTCCCTCTGTCCGGCGCGTACTAGACTGGGCAGGCGGCCGGAGCGCCGCGGAGAGGACGAACAGCATGACGCGAACGGTGGGCCTGCTGCACCCGGGCGAGATGGGAGCGGTTGTGGGGGAGTGTCTCCGCGCGGGGGGCGCGCGCGTCGTGTGGGCCTCGGCGGGCCGCAGCGACGACAGCCGGCGCCGCGCGACGGCGGCGGGCCTGGAGGACCTCGGCAGGCTCGCGGCCGTCGTCGCCGCCAGCGACGTGGTGCTCTCCGTCTGTCCGCCTGGCTCCGCGGTCGACGTCGCGCGGCGGGTCGCCGCCGAGGGCTTCCGCGGGCTCTACGTCGACGCGAACGCCGTCGCCCCGGAGACCGCGCGGAGGGTGGGCGAGGTCGTTGGCGCCGCAGGCGCCGACCTCGTCGACGGCGGCATCATCGGCCCGCCGCCCCGGCAGGCCGGGAGCGCGCGCCTCTACCTGTCCGGTCCGCGCGCCGGGGAGGCGGCGGATCTCTTCAAGGGCACGGCGCTCGAGGCGATCGTGCTGCCGGGCGACGTCGGGGCGGCCTCGGCCCTCAAGATGGCGTACGCGGCGTGGACGAAGGGCTCGAGCGCGCTCCTGATCGCCGTGCGCGCGCTCGCGATCCACGCGGGCGTGGACGACGCGCTCCGGGCGGAGTGGCAGCGCTCCCAGCCGGGGCTCGAGGCGCGCTCGGAGTCCGCCGTCGCCGGCAACGCGCCGAAGGCCTGGCGCTTCGTCGGGGAGATGGAGGAGATCGCGCGGACGTTCGCCGCCGCCGGGCTTCCGCCCGGCTTCCACGAGGCGTGCGCCGCGGTCTACGACCGTCTCGGCCGCTACAAGGACGCGTCCACGCTGCCGACGGTCGCCGAGGCGGCCGCCGCGCTCGGAGGGCGAGCTACCGCGCCTCGTGCGTGACCGGATTCGTCAGGATGAGGTGCGTGGCCCGGGTGAGCCGGTCGGGGCCCGACCAGCTAGGTGCCGAAGAGCCGGTCGCCGAAGTCGCCGAGGCCGGGCAGGATGAACTTCCGGGCGTTCAGCTCGCGATCGATGGCGGCGGTGTAGACCGTCGCGTCCGGGACCGCCACCTTCAGGTGCGCCAGGCCCTCCGGCGCGGCGACGATGGACAGGAGCCGCACCCGCCGGGCGCCGAGCTCGGCGAGGCCCTCGATGGCCATCGCGGCCGAGCCGCCGGTCGCCAGCATGGGATCGAGCAGGAAGACCGAAGCGTCCGCGAGATCCTTCGGCACCTTCTCGTAGTAGCGCCGCGCCACCGCGGTGACCTCGTTCCGCTCGAGACCGAAGTAGCCCACCTGGGCCTGCGGGACGAGCTCGAGGAGCGCGTCCAGCATCCCGAGCCCGGCCCGCAGCACCGGGACCGCGACCACGCGGGCCGCGAGCCGCTTCACGCGCGCGGCCTCGAGCGGCGTCTCGATCGTGGTCTCGGCGAGCGGCAGGTCCCGCGTTGCCTCCGCGACCAGGAGCAGGCTCACGCGGTGGGCGAGCTGACGGAACACGTCGCAGGGTGTGTTCCGGTCCCGCAGCGACGCGAGGACGTTCTCCACGAGCGGGTGGCTGACGACGTGGACGTTCATGGCCTCGACCTTACCCCATCGGGCCGATGCGTTGCAGTACCGGGGGGCCGACCGGCCCGGCCGGCCCGTCCCTGACCACCACGGCGGCGCGAAGCGTCGCCGCGGCCTCCGTGGCCTCGGCCATCGAGCGCGCGTGAACGATCCCGAGCGGGCGGTCGGGGCCGACGGAATCCCCCGGGCCCTGCATGTCCGCCAGCCCCACGGCGGGATCGACCGTGTCCGACGCCTGCCGGCGTCCGCCGCCCAGCGCGATCACCGCGAGACCGATCTGCCGGGCGTCCACCTGGGCGACGACCCCCGCGACGGCGGGCATGACGGCCAGCTGGACCGGCGCCCGGGGAAGGTGCTGATCCGGGCGCTCCAGGAGATCCCGTGGCCCGCCGAGCGCCGCGACCATGCGCGCGAACCGCTCGGCGGCGGCGCCGGACTCGAGCGCGCGCTCGACGGGACCGGCGGCCTCCCCGTGATCGCGGGCCAGACCTCCCAGCACCAGCATCTCGCGCGCGAGCGCGCTCGTGACGGCGTGGAGCCGGGGCTCGCGGCGCCGCCCGGTCAGGAAGTCGACGGCCTCGTGCACCTCGAGGGCGTTGCCCACGTCGTGGCCCAGGACCTGGTTCATGTCGGTGAGCCACGCGACCGTCCGGAGGCCGGCGTCGCCGGCGACGGTGACCAGGCTCTCCGCGAGAGCCTGCGCGCTCTCGAGCGATCCCGCGAAGGCGCCGGAGCCGACCTTCACGTCCATGACCAGGGCGTCGAGGCCCGCCGCGAGCTTCTTCGCGAGGATCGACGCCGTGATGAGCGGGACCGAGTCGGTGGTGGCCGTGACGTCGCGGATCGCGTAGAGCCTCCGGTCGGCCGGCGCCAGCTCCGCGGTGGCCCCGACGATCGCGCACCCGGCCTCGCGCACGGCGGTCCGGAAGCGATCGAGGTCGGGCGTCACCTCGTAGCCCGGGATGCTGGCGAGCTTGTCGAGCGTGCCGCCGGTGTGACCGAGCCCGCGGCCCGAGATCATCGGCACCACGCCCCCGCACGCGGCGACCAGCGGCGCCAGGATGAGGCTGACCGTGTCACCGACGCCGCCCGTCGAGTGCTTGTCGACGATCGGGCCCTCGAGGCCGGCCGCGGACCAGTCGAGGACGCGGCCCGAGCGCGCCATCGCCAGCGTGAACGCGGCGCACTCCTCCCAGGTCATCCCTCGGAAGTAGACGGCCATGGCGAAGGCGGCGGTCTGGGCGTCGCTCACCGAGCCATCGGTGATGCCCGCGACGAGCGCGCCGAGCTCCTCGGCGGTGAGGACTCCGCCGTCCCGCTTGTGGCGGATCAGCTCCGACGGCGCCGCGAGACCGGGGATGGCGACCTCCCGAGGGCCTCAGCCCCCGGCCGAGCCGTCGGGCCGCCGCGGGCCGAGGGTCTCGCGACCGAATGCGAGCGGCAGGAGCTCGCCGAGCGTGGTCGTGGCGCGCACGCCCTCGGGTCCGGCGAGGTGGACGGGCACGGCCGGCCGCGCGAACTCGGCCAGCTGCTGGCGGCACCGGCCGCAGGGGGAGCAGATCTCGCGGCCTTCCGTCAGGACGACGACCTCGACGATCTCGTGGTCGCCGGCGACGACCATCGCGCCGATCGCGGTGGCCTCCGCGCACTGGCCGACCGGGTAGGCCGAGTTCTCCACGTTGCAGCCCCCGTAGAGGCGGCCGCTCGCGGCCCGGAGGCATGCGCCGACGCGGAAGCGGGAGTACGGCGCGTGCGCGCGGGCGAGCGCCTCGCGCGCGACGTCCAGCATCGGCTGAAGAGCGGTGTCCATGGCCTAGCGCTCCTTCACGTACGGGACGCCGATCGCCCGCGGTGCGACGGCGCGCCCGACGAAGCCGGCCAGGAGGCACACCGTCAAGACGTAGGGGATGGCCTGGATCAGCTGCACGGGCACGACGCCGACGACGGGCAGGGGGGTGCCCTGGAGCCGCACCTGCACCGCGTCGGCGAACGCGAAGAGGAGGCACGCCCAGAGGGTTGGCACGGGCCGCCACTGCCCGAAGATCAGCGCGGCGAGCGCGAGGTAGCCCTTGCCCGCCGACATGTCGCGGATGAATCCGGAGTGGTGGGCGATCGAAAGGTACGCGCCGGACAGCCCGCAGAGCACGCCGCCCACCGCGAGCGCGGTGTAGCGGGTCCCGGCGACCGAGATGCCGGCAGTGTCCACGGCGCCCGGGCTCTCGCCGACCGCGCGCAGCCGGAGCCCGAAGCGCGTCCGGTAGACCAGCCATGCCACGACGGGGACCGCGACGGCGGCCATGTACACGAGCACGTTGTGGCCGCTCACGACCTCGTCGTACACGAGACCGAGGACGGGTATGCGCGCGAGGATCGCGGCGCCGGGCAGGACGATGGGCGCGAAGCGCGCGGAGTCGGCGAGGAGCGGCGTCTGGCCGCCCTGCTGGAACCAGGCGTAGCCGAGCACCACCGTCAGGCCCGACATCAGGATGTTGAGCGCCATGCCCGACACGACCTGGTTCCCGCGGTACGTGATGCTGGCGAGGCCGTGGACCAGCGCGAGCGCGACGGCCGCCGCGATGCCGGCCCCGAGCCCCATCCATGCGGAGCCCGTGACGGCCGCCGTCGCCGCGGCGGCGAACGCGGAAGCGAGCATCTTCCCCTCGAGCCCGATGTCCACGACGCCCGACCGCTCGGCGAAGAGCCCCCCGAGCGCGGCCAGCACGAGGGGCGCCGCGCCCCGGATCGTCGCGGCGGCGAGGAGCGCCAGGAGGACCAGCGCCTCGCTCATCGGGGCGCGCGGCGCTCCACGGGGCTCATGACGGGCTCTCGGAGCGGGCGGGGCGCCGGAGCCACGTCTCGATCGGGCCGCGCAGCGCGTACTCGAGCGCGCCGCAGACGAGGATGATGAGGCCCTGGATCACGACGACCATGTCCCGCGTCAGCTTGGGCATGTCGAAGGACAGCTCGGAGCCCCCCTGGTACAGGGCGCCGAAGAGGACCGCGGCCAGCACGATGCCCACGGGGTGGTTGCGCCCCATCAGCGAGACCGCGATGCCGACGTAACCCGCGCCGCCGACGAAGTTGAGGAGCAGGCGGTGCTGGACGCCCGTGATCTCGTTGAGGCTCATCAGCCCGGCCAGGGCGCCGGAGATCGACATCGCGACGATGATCGTGCGCGCCGGCGAGATGCCGGCGTAGACGGCCGCCGTCTCGTTGTGGCCGAGGGCGCGCAGCTCGAAGCCCCAGCGCGTGTGCCAGAGGTAGAACCACACGAGCACGCACGCCACGAGGGCCAGGACCGCCGAGAGGTTGAGCGGCGAGCGGCCGACCTCCCAGCCGAGCGCGCGGAGGACCTCGTGGACCTGGGGCAGCCAGGTGCTCGGAGCGAACTCGCGCGTCTCCGGGGACTGCTGCCCGGGCTTCATGAGGACGTTCACGAGGAGGTGCGTCATGAGCGCGGCGGCGATGAAGTTGAACATGATGGTGGTGATGACGACGTGGCTGCCCCGCCGGGCCTGGAGCCAGGCGGGGATGAACGCCCACGCCGCCCCGGACACCGCCGCCACGAGGATCGTGGCCAGCAGGACCAGGGCCGCCGGCCAGCCGCCGGCGCCGAGGCAGAGGAGCGCCACGCCCAGCCCGGCCACGTAGGCCTGGCCCTCGGCGCCGATGTTGAAGAGTCCCCCGTGGAACGCCACGGCCACCGCCAGCCCCGTGAAGACGAAGTTGGTGGCGTAGTAGAGCGTGTAGCCGATGGCCTCGGCGTTGCCGAAGGCGCCGACCGCGAGGATGCGGAGCGCCTGGGCCGGGTTCTCGCCCACCAGCACCACGACTCCGCCCGAGAGCAGGAGCGCCAGCGCGAGGTTCGCCGCCGGCACGAGCGCCGACGCTCACCCAGGCGGGAGCCCGGCCGCCCGCCGTCGCCGCGCTCATCCGATCTGCACTCCCTGCGCGTCCGGCGAGATGCCCGCCATCATGAGACCGATGGCCCGCTCGGTGGCCTCTGCCTGCGGCACCTCACCGACGATGCGCCCGTCGTGCATGACGAGGATGCGGTCCGAGAGCGCCAGGATCTCGTCGAGCTCGACCGAGACCAGGAGGATCGCCTTGCCGGCGTCGCGGAGGGCCACCAGCCGGCGGTGGATGAACTCGATGGCGCCGATGTCCACGCCGCGCGTCGGCTGGCCGACCAGCAGCAGATCCGGGTTCCGGTCGAGCTCCCGCGCGAGCACGATCTTCTGCTGGTTTCCCCCCGAGAAGGCCGACGTGGGAAGCGTCCCGTCCGCAGGTCGCACGTCGTACTCCGCAGCCTGGCGCCGAAAGCCTGCCGCGACCGCCCCCCGCCGCAGCCGGAGGTGGCGGTTGTAGGTCGGCTCGTCGTGGTAGCCGAGGATGGCGCTCTCGCGGGCGCTGAAGGGGATGATGAGGCCCATCCGCTGGCGGTCCTCGGGGACGTGGGACAGGCCGAGCCAGCGCATGCCCCTGGGAGAGCGGATGGCCTGGTCGGTGATGTCCTGGCCGCGCCACCGGATTCGGCCGGACTTCACGGGGCAGATGCCGGCGAGGGCCTCGAGCAGCTCCGACTGGCCGTTCCCCGCCACGCCGGCGATGCCCACGATCTCGCCTCGCCGCACCGAGAAGCTGACGCCCTTGACGCGCTCCACTCCCAGCCCGTCCTCGATGACGAGATCGACCACCTCGAGCACCGCGTCGCCGGGATGGGCCGGCGCCTTGTCCACGCGCAGGCTGACCCGGCGGCCGACCATCAGCTCGGCGAGCTGCTCCGGCGTGGTCTCGGCGGTGGGCAGGGTCGCGACCACCCGGCCCTGTCGCATGACGGTCACCACGCCGTGACCTCGCGGATCTCGCGGAGCTTGTGCGTGATGAGGACGACGGTCTTGCCCTCGCCCCGGAGGGCGCGGAGGATGCGGAAGAGGTGGTCCGCTTCCTGGGGCGTGAGGACGGCGGTCGGCTCGTCGAGGATGAGGACGTCGGCGCCCCGGTAGAGCGCCTTCAGAATCTCGACGCGCTGGCGCTGGCCGACGCCGAGGTCGCCCACCCGCGCGTCCAGGTCCACCTCGAGGTGGTACTCGCGCCCGAGGCGCTCGAGCTCGGCGCGCGCTCGCGCCAGGCCCGCCTTGAGCAGGAATCCGCCCTCGACGCCGAGCACCACGTTCTCGACGACCGTGAACGGCTCGACGAGCATGAAGTGCTGGTGCACCATGCCGATCCCGGCGGCGAGGGCGTCCTGGGAGCTCCGGATGGCCGCCGGCTGGCCGCGGACGAGGATCTCCCCCCGGTCCGGGAGGTGGTAGCCGTAGAGGATGCCCATCAGGGTGGACTTCCCGGCGCCGTTCTCGCCGACGATGCCGTGGATCGTGCCCGCCCGGATCGCGAGCGAGATGTCGCGGTTGGCGTGGACCTCGCCGAACCACTTCTCGATGCCGCGAAGCTCGATGACGGGGGGCGCCGCCGGAGCGCTCGAGGCCGCCGCGCGGTCAGACACTATCGCGTGAACTCCGCTCGGTCCGTGACAGTTACGACCGAGACCGAGCACTCACTCAGACGCACCGCGGGCAGGAGATCATCGATCGGAGGAACATTGGTGTCGAGGGTTACGAGAAGTACGCTTGCGTCCACTGATGTTCTAGCCAAGGATCTGATCGTACTCTGCGTGGCTGCCGATCCAGAACCACACGAGACCGTCGGTCGCTTCGACCGCGAGGGCCCGATGATGACTTCCAACCCGCGCAGACCAGAACCGCCCCACCTTCTTGAAGTGCAGGGAAGGATGGTGCGGGTCGTCTTTCAGGTAACCGTAGGATCGATCGGCGAGCCTTTGGACCTCTGGCGCCAGGGATCGGTAGCAGGCCCAGAAATCGGGTGACGCGTGGTGGGTCAGAGAGGCTTGGTTTTCCCGGCGGCGTGGTCACGAAGGGCCTTGTCGGCAAGGGTGTCTAGCTTGCCGGCCTGAACGTCGCGCTCGAGTTGACGGTCCCATGCCGCCCAGTCGTACTCCAGGAACCAGGCGCGGAACTTCGCGAGTTCCTCGGGCGAAAGCGCCCGGACGTCCTGCTCGATCCTCTCGACGTTGCCCATGACCGCTGTCCCGGTGCCCTTAGTCTAGCATTCTGCCTCGTTGCGACGTGTCTCCGGAGGGCGGGAGGCCCGTTTGACCGCGGGCCTCCCGCGTCCGGCCTACTTCGCCATGTAGTCGGTGACCTTGATCTTCCCGGACACGATGTCGGCGCGCGCCTGCTCGAGCCGCTTCTCCATCTCCGCCGTGATCAGCTTGCGGTTGTACTCGTCGATCGAGTAGCCCACGCCGTTCTCGGCGACGCCGAGATTGCGGATGCCGGCCTTCCACGTGCCGTCCTTCGCGGTCTTGAAGGCGTCGTAGATGGCGAGGTCGACGCGCTTGATCATGGACGTCAGGATGCTGCCGGGGTGGAGGTGGTCCTGGTTCGAGTCGACGCCGATGGCGAGCTTCCCCTTGTCCTTCGCCGCCTGGAGCACGCCGAGCCCGGTCGCGCCCGCGGCCGCGTAGACGACGTCGGCGCCCCGGTCGAACTGGCTCCGCGCCAGCTCGCCGCCCCGCGTCGGATCGTTCCAGGCCGCTGGCGTGGTCCCGGTCATGTTCTGGAAGATCTCGATCTTCGGGTTCACGTACTTCGCGCCCTCCTCGTAGCCGAGGGCGAAGCGGCGGATCAAGGGGATGTCCATCCCGCCCACGAAGCCGACCTTGCCCGTCTTCGACGCCATCGCCGCGGCCATCCCGACGAGGAAGGAGCCCTCGTGCTCCTTGAAGACGATCGACTGGACGTTCGGCAGGTCCACCACCGCGTCGATGATCGCGAACTTGAGATTCGGGAACTCCTTGGCGACCTTCTCCATGCCGGTCGCCTGGGCGAAGCCGATGCCCACGGTGATCTGGGAGCCGCGGCGGGCCATGTTGCGCAGCGCCTGCTCCCGCTGGGCCTCGTTCGTGACCTCGAACTCGCGATACGCGATCCCCGTCTCCTTCTTGAAGCGCTCGGCGCCGTTGTAGGCGGCCTCGTTGAAGGACTTGTCGAACTTCCCGCCCATGTCGAAGACGAGGGCCGGAGCGAACTCCTGGGCCGCGACGGGCCCGGCCAGGGCGCCCCACAGCGCGACCAGTGCGAGCACGAGGACAGCCACGATCGATCTCCGCGGATGTGTCATGTCGAGCGCCCCCCGTTGTGTCCCCGTTGAGTCGATGACGCCTCGCGAGCCGCGATCGGCGTCGCTTCCGGCGCCCCGATGATACCCATCTGTCCCGGGTTAGCCTAGCCCGTCCGCGAGCGCGACCGGATGGCCGCTCGCCTGGCGGCGGTCGGGCGATTCCGCTATGCTGCAGGCCTGCCGGGGAGGCGGACCAAGCCGATCATGACTGCCGGGATCCGGGTGTACCTGGCGAGCCCTCTGGGGTTCTCCGAGGCCGGACGCCACTTCTACACGACCATCCTCGTTCCTCACGTGCGGGCCCTCGGCTACGAGGTGCTCGACCCCTGGACGCTCACGGACGCCCGCAAGATCCAGGCGGCGCAGTCGATGGCGTACGGGCCCGCGAAGCGCGAGGCCTGGCGGACCCTGAACCTCGAGATGGGCGCGACCAATCGGGCGGCCATCGACGCCGCCCAGGCCGTCGTCGCCGTCCTGGACGGGACCGACGTGGACAGCGGCACCGCCGCGGAGATCGGCTACGCGTTCGCGCGCGGGAAGCTCATCGTCGGCTACCGGGGCGACTTTCGCCTGAGCGCCGACAACGAGGGAAGCACCGTCAACCTGCAGGTGGAGTACTTCATCCGGGCGAGCGGCGGGACCATCGTCGAGCGCTACGAGGATCTCGGGCCGGCGCTCGACTCCCTCCGCTCGCCGGGACGGGCCGCGACCCGAGGAAAGCCGGCGGCGCCGCCGGCGCCCGCGCGGACCGGCGGTCGTCGACGGAGAGTAAGATGACGGGTGGCAGGCACCGAGGAACCCCGGAGTCCATGGGCGTTTCGCTTCAGAGGAGGGGCCGCATGAGCGCCAGGTTCGGCATTCACCGTGTGGGCAGCTGGCTGATCGTCCTCACCCTGGTCGCGGGGATGGGCTGCGCCCCCGCCCAGGCGCCGCCCACCAAGGCGGCCGCTCCGGCGCCGGCCGCGCCCGCGCCGGCCCCCGCCGCTCCGGCGCCGGCTCCGGCTCCGCAGGCCTCGGGCCCCGCGCAGCACGATCTGCTGGACGCGGTCCTCTGGATGCAGCGGTCCGTCGAGTACAAGGCCACGACGATGGGCGCGTACGCGCTGGCCCGGGTCCGCCTGGACCAGGCCCTGGCCGACCCGAACTGGACCGCCCTCGTCGCCAAGGAGCAGTCCGGCGCGTACCAGTCGCTGCCGCCGGCGGTGATCCTGGACGTCGACGAGACCGTGCTCGACAACTCGGGCTACCAGGCGTGGAACGCGATCAAGGACACGACGTTCGACTCGAAGACGTGGACGGCGTACGTGAACTCCGTGACGTCGCTGCCCATTCCGGGGTCCCTCGAGTTCGCCCAGTATGCGGTCTCGAAGGGAGTGCGGGTCTTCTACGTGTCGAACCGGACCGCCGAGGAAGAGCCGGCGACCCGGAAGAACCTCGAGAAGTTCGGTTACCCGCTCGACGGCGCGATCGACACGGTCCTGACCTCCCGCGAGAAGCCCGATTGGGGCTCCGCCAAGAGCACCCGGCGGATCTTCATCGCCAAGGACTATCGCGTGCTCCTGAACCTCGGGGACAACTTCGGCGACTTCGTCGACGAGTACCGGGGCACCGAGGATCAGCGCCTGGCCGTCCTCGAGGAGCACAAGGCCCGGTGGGGCCGCGAGTGGATCATGCTCCCGAACCCGACGTACGGGTCCTTCGAATCCGCGCCGTACAAGCACGACTTCAAGCTCTCCGAGGGCGACAAGCGGAAGGCCAAGCGGGACGTCCTCCAGCCGTGGCCGGGCCCCTGAGCCTGGGGGCCCAGGAGAGATGAGGGCTCGGTGAGAGTCGAGCGGTCGCGACTCAGCTTCCTGGCAGGTGCTGCGGCGTTCGTCGCGTTGAGCCGGCTGCCCGCGGGACCGCGCGGGCGCCGCCGCCCTGCCGGAGGTCGTCGTCTACAAGAGCCCCACGTGCGGGTGCTGCACCGAGTGGGTGGCGCACCTCCGGCGCCACGGCTTCCGGGTGAGATCGGAGGACGTGACGGACCTTCAGGCGGTCAAGACGCGGCACCGCGTGCCGCCGGACCTCCAGTCGTGTCACACGGCGCTGGTCGACGGGTTCGTGGTGGAGGGTCATGTTCCCGCCGACCTCGTGGAGCGACTGCTTCGCGAGCGCCCGAAGGTCGTGGGCCTTGCCGTGCCCGGAATGCCGGTCGGATCGCCGGGCATGGAGGTCCCGGGCGCCCGGGCCGAGCGCTATCGCGTCCTCACGTTCGACCGGGACGGCCGGACCGGAGTGTTCGCGACGCGCTGACTGTCCCGCCTGGCGGCCCGCGCGCCGGGACCAGGACCGCCCGACTGAGACATGACGCGGCGCTCACCCGCCGTCGCGAGTTCTGCCGGCGCTGATAGTGCCCGAGAGCGGTGCTGCTCCCGGGCCCGCATTTCTCGTGGCGGCACTGGCGGAGATCACCCGGACCTGCCGTACATCAGGCGAAATGATGCTACCATCCACCATGACAGAAACAGTCGATTACAGGCGGTGAACGCCAACCGTGGTCGGGCGGCGTGTCCCCCGAGACCGCGAGTTCGCCGCTTCGGCCGTTCGCAGCGATGGGTGTAGAACGGCAGCCCGCGCCTAGATCGGCCGGCTGAGCGAGATGGTCGAGTCGTCAAAGGTTTCTTGCCCTGCCTGTCGCGCCGAGAACCCCGCAGGGCAGAAGTTCTGCGGGGAATGCGGCGCGCGTCTGCCCTTGGTTTGTTCCGCGTGTCAGGCGCCCAACCCGTCCGCCAACAAATTCTGCGGTGAGTGTGGCGCCAAACTCGCCGGGAGCGCACCAGCGTCTTCGTCCGCGCCGCCCGCGGTTGCGCCTCCCGCTTCAATCGCCGCGTCCGCGCCACCGGCGGCACTCTCGGAGCGCTTCGCATCGCCCGAGTCCTACACGCCGAAGCATCTGGCCGAGAAGATCCTCACGTCGCGGAGCGCAATCGAAGGCGAGCGCAAGCTGGTCACCGTCATGTTCACGGACGTGTCGGGCTTCACCGCGATGTCCGAGCGTCTCGATCCGGAAGAAGTGCACGGGATCATGGATCGCGCCTTCGAAGTCATCCTCGGCGCCGTCCACCGAATACGAGGGCACCATCAACCAGTTCCTCGGCGATGGCGTCATGGCGCTCTTCGGCGCGCCGATCGCCCACGAGGACCATGGTGGCCGCGCGCTGCGGGCCGCGCTCGCCATCCAGCAGAGACTCGAGCCCCTCCGGGTGGACGTCCAGCGCGCCCACGGGCGCGAGTTCCGCATGCGGATCGGGATCAACAGCGGGCCCGTCGTGGTCGGCGCCATTGGCCGCGACCTCCGGATGGACTACACCGCGGTGGGCGATACCGTGAATCTCGCGGCGCGGCTCATGGGGATCTCGCAGCCCGGGCAGGTGGTGGCCAGCTCCGAACACGAGGGCGTTGTGCGAGGGCTACTTCATCTTCGAAGACCTCGGGAAGTTCGAGCTGAAGGGGAAGACCGAGCCGGTCCGCGCGTACGGCGTGCAGCGGGAGATCGCCGGGCGAACGCGCCTCGAGGTCTCCCGGGAGCGGGGCCTGACGCCGCTCGTGGGCCGTGCGGCCGAGCGTGAGCGGTTGACCGAGGTGTTCCGGAACGCGAGTGGCGGTGCGGGCGGGGTGGTCGTGCTGTCCGGCGACCCGGGCGTCGGCAAGTCGCGCCTGCTGTACGAGTTCCTGCGAAGCCTCGATGACACCCCGCATCTCGAGCTCGAGACGACGTGCGTCTCCTACGGGGTGCGATGGCATACCGCCCATTCTGGAGCTGTACCGGAACTATCTGGATCTGTCGGAGGGCTCTCACGCCGGACGAGATCAAGAGTTGAGTCTCCAGCTGTCTTGAGCGCGCTGGACATCGAAAATGAAGAGAACGAGCGCGCGTGGCTCTTCCACCACTTCCTCGGGATTCCCGTGGCGCCGGAGTTCCTTCTGCGCGTCCAGGGCCCGACTCTGCGCGACCGGACGAACGATCTTCTCTGCTCCGTCATTCTGCGGGAGAGCGAGCGGAGCCGGTCATCGTCGTGGTCGAGAACGTGCACTGGATCGACGCGAGCTCCGAGGAGCTCCTCCGCGTGCTGACGGCGCGAGTGCTCAACCATCGCGTGATGCTGGTGCTCACGACGCGAACCGGCGGTACCCTTGGCTGGCTGCCGCCCACGACGCAGATGATCGCGCTCGAGGCACTCGATGCCGGACACCTGCGCACGATGGTGCAGACGCTACTCGGTACGCCAGCCGTGGCGGAATCGCTGTTCCAGCTGCTCATGGACAAGGGTGAGGGCAATCCCCTGTACGTCGAGGAGATCGTCCGGCAGCTTCAGGAGACGGAGGGGATCGTGGTCGAGGACGGTGAGGCGCGGCTTCGCGCCGCCGACGTGACCGTCCCAGGACCATCCGCGACATCATCGCCGCCCGTGTGGACCGCCTGAACGAGTCCCCCAAGCAGACGCTGCAGGTTGCCTCGGTGGTCGGCCGCCGCTTCGGCATCACCTTGGTGTCCCGCGTCCGCGAGAGCGATCGCAATCACGTGGCCGGGACCTGCAAGACCTCCATGCCGTTGACTTCGTCTTCCCGAGCGCACACGATCCGGAGCTCATGTACAGCTTCAAGCACGCGCTCACCCAGGACGTCGTCTACACGAGCCTCCTCGCGCGGCGCCGCCGGCGGTTCCACGCCGCCGCCGGACTCGGTCTTGAGGAGCTCTACGCGGACCGGATCGACGACGTCGTCGAGCTTCTCGCCCACCACTACGGCACAGCGGGGAGGACGAGAAGGCCGTGGACTACGCGATTCTCGCCGCCGAGAAGGCACAGCGGAGCTGGGCCAACACGGAAGCGCTGGCCCTCTTCGCGAACGCGCGCAAGCGGCTCGAGTCCATGCCGGACACGCCGGCCAACCGATTACGCCGAGTGGACGCGGTGGTCAAGCAGTCGGAGGCCATGTTCGCCCTCGGCCGACACGCGGAGCATGTGGAAGCTCTGGAGGCGATCCGGGACCTCGTCGAGGCTGCCGCCGACCCCCCGCGGCGAGCCGCCTGGTACTACTGGGCTGGGTTCCTCTACGACTGCCGGCTCCAAGCCAGATGTGCCGATCGCTTACTGTCGGGAAGCCGCGCGAATTGCGGACTCATGCGGCATGGACGAGCTCAAGGCGTACGCCGAGTCCTGCCTGGCCCAGATCTACGTCATCGCCGGCGGCTTTCGCGACGCGCTGGAGACCGGCGAGCGAGCGCTGGCGATGTTCGAGGAACGGGGGAATCTGTGGTGGGCGGTGCGCACGCTTTGGCACCTCAGCCACGCGGCGCTCTTTGTCGGCGAATGGGAGCGAAGCCTCGGGTATTGCCGCCGAGCCCTGGAGCACGGGCGGGCGGTAAACGACACCCGGATGAAGGTGGCCAGCTGGTGGCGCACCGGCTGGACTCATATCCACCGGGGCGACCCGAGGCCGGCTCTGCGTTGCTGTGAGGAGGCACTGGCCCTTCTCCCGGATCCCTTCGACGCCGCCATGGCCAAGGCGGCTCGGGGCTACGGTCTGGTGAAGGCGGGAGAAGGAGCGGCCGGGACGGCGCTGTTGGCGGAGTCCGTGGAGTGGTTCAACCGGTCACAGATGCGCTTCACGCGCTGCGGCTTTGCCATCTGGTTGGGTGATGCCTACCTCCGGCAGGGGAAGCTCGGGGAGGCCCGTGCCACCCTGGAGGAACTGCTTGCGACCAGCCGCGACGCGGGTTACCGGCACCTGGAGGGTATCGCGCACCGGCTTCTCGGGGAGAGCCTCGCATCACAGGATCCGGCCGCTGCCGCCCAGCACCTCGAAGCGGCGCTGCAAACGTTGCAAGAAGTGGGTGCGCGCAACGAGGTCGGGAAGACCCTGGTCGCCCAAGCCAGACTCGAGCGCGCCGCGGGCCACGTGGCGGAGGCGCGGAAGCTCCTGGAGCAGGCTCTCGCGCTGTTCGAAAGCCTCGGGACCCTGGACGGGCCACGGCGCATCCGGGCCATGCTGGGTGTGTTGGGCGGGAGGGGGAGGCGGCTGGTCATCGTGTCGCGCCACCACCTGGGTCTCTACCAGGAGTTGGCGCGTGACCTAGCCGGGGAACACGACGTCGAGGTGGTCCTCGATCGGCGGGAGGGCGAACCGCACAAGGCTGAGAACGCCCGCACGGCGGACAGTGGCCGCCCGGATCGACGCTTCCGCGCTGATGGCGATGCCGGGATCTGGTCGGTCGGCTATGAGATCGTGACGGCGGATTCCGGAGCCTGACCGCTCGCTACACTCGCCGGGAACTGTTCCGAAGCTCAGAACCCCAGGGCCAGGCCGCCCGAACGGGGATCCGTCACACCGCGCCGGAGCCCGCTCGGCTCGACCTGGACGAGCTGGACGGCGCCACCCGCGTCCCAGGGGCCGAGGGTCTCGATGGCGTGACCGTGGGCGGCGAGCTCGCGCCGCGCCGACTTGGGAACGCGCTCCTCGATCCGCAGGACCATCGGCCGGTCGATCGTGTCGGGGTCCGTGCCGGGGAAGCTGGACCAACGCGGCGCTTCGACCGCTTCCTGGATGGACATGCCGTGATCGAGGATGTTGGTCAGCACCTCGACATTCCACTGCGTCTGCTGGTCCCCGCCCCGCGTGCCCCCGATAAGCCAGGGCCGGCCGTCCCGGCAGGCCAGGTAACAGTTCAAGGTGTTCATCGTTCGCTTGCCGGGCTCGATGACGTTCGGGTGACCGGCCTCGAGGCTGAAGCCGCGGCCGGCCCGGTTGTTGAGCGTGATGCCCGTCTCGCCAGCGACGAGCCCCGAGCCGAACGGCCACGACAGACTATGGACGAACGAGATGGCATTGCCGGCCGTGTCGACGATCGCGAAGTAGCTCGTGTCGCCGGCGTGCTCGCCGACGAGCGACTTGACCGGAGTTCCGGCCCGTCTCGGGTCCAGTTCCGCCCGCCGCCGCTCGGCGTGGGCCTTGCCGATGAGCTCGGCGAGTGGCCACCGAACGTACGCAGGGTCGCCAGCGCAGCCGTTCCGGTCGGCGAACGCGAGTTTCTTCGCCTCGACCATGAGGTGGATCCGCTCGGCGGAGATCGGCCCCAGGGCCGAGAGGTCGAAGCCCTCCAGGATGTTGAGCTGCTCAAGCATGAGAAAGCCCTGCGACGGCGGCGTCGTCTCGTAGACGGTGACGCCGCGGTAGTCGGTGGCGATCGGCGTCTCGACGACCGCCTGCTGGCGGGCGAAGTCGTCGGCCTCGAAGGGCGCGCCCCTGCGGTGCAGGAACTTGAGGAGCTGCCGGGCCAGCTCACCGCGGTAGAAGGCCTCCGCGCCTCCCTCGGCCACGGCGCGGAGGCTTCGGGCCAGAGCGGGAGCGGTCCAGCGGTCACCTGGCGCGGGGAGGTGGCCACCCGGGAGGAACTGTTCCGCCGACCGCCGGAATCGCGTCAGGAGCTCGGCCTCCTCGGCGATCCACAGGCCCACGAGCTCGGTGATGGCCACGCCCTGCTCGGCCAGACGGATCGCGGGCGCCCACAGATCCGCCCAGGGCTGCGTCCCGTACCGCGTCCATATCGCCTCGTAGACCGAGACAGCCCCGGGAACCGCGACCGAGTGGACTCCCTCGAGCGGCATCTTCGCGAAACCTTGGCTCACGTAGTATTCCCGGGTGGCGCCAGCGGCCGCGACGCCGCTACCATTGAAGCCGACGACCTCCCGCCGCGCCGCGTCGTAGACGAGGGCGAAGGCATCGCCGCCGAGCCCGCACATCATCGGCAGGAGCACGCCCTCGGCCGCCGCCACCGCGATGGCGGCGTCGAAGGCATTGCCGCCCTGCTCGAGGACTCTGAGGCCGATGAGCGTCCCCAGTGAGTGATCCGTGACCACCATGCTTTGATATCCCAACGCCTCGCCTTGGCGGCGTGGCCCGCCGCCGCGCGTGCTGTCGAGCCGCCAGGCGCCGTCGTCTTTCATTCTGCGTTCCCTCGGAGCAATCCCACGCGGGCCGCCGCCCCGGCTTCCGGCATCTGACCGACCACGGGGACCACGCCGCCCGGGATCGGCACGGCGCGGCTCCCTGGGATGACGTCGAGGTACTCGCCCGAGGACCATGGCGTCTCGGGTAGCAGGAGGACCGATTGGCCCGTTCTGTCGGTTCCATCGTCGATCCGCCTGTGGGGGGTCTCGACGAACGCGCGCTTCACCGAGGACGAATTGGGCATTCGACCTTAGATTTTGCGGTGACGGGTCCGTCCTGTCAATGACCGACCCTGGATGGGACGAGGCCTGTCCCTCAACTCCGCGAAGTGACGTTTCTTCAACCGTGGCTCTTTCGGTACCGACCCGGGCGTGTTGCTCCCCTGCACGAGGGCCCGCCAGACGCGATGCGGTGGCTGACGTCCGATGGGCGATGCTGGAGCGCGGCGGAGAACGCTCAGGCCCGGTGATGCGAACCCGCGATCAACCCATCCGAGGCATGCAAGGAGGGACTCGGCACTGTGGCGCCGGCGGGGCGCAGCCGCGCCGCGATGTGCTCGGCCGCGCGGATCGCGAGCGCCGCGATGGTCAGAGTCGGCGGCGAGGCGCTGGCCGTGACGAAGCAGCCGCTTCCGACCAGGTACAGGTTGGGGACGTCGTGAGCCCTCAGGTTGACGTCGACTACGCTCGTTCGCGGATCGATGCCCATTCGATGCGTGCCGATCTGGTGAGCGGCGTGCGTGAGATTCGTCGAGCGGACGTGCTGAGCCCCATCGTCTGTCAGGATCTTGCCGCCACCTCCTTGGCCTCGTCGAGAGCTTTGCGTTCGTAGCGACCCGACGTCCGTAGTGGATGTGGGGCGCGGGGCTGCCGAAGTAGTCCCTGACGTTGGAGGCGAGGGAGACGGCATTGACGCGATTCTGGAAGCTGCTCGCAGTACACGCGGATCCCGAGCGAGTGGCCGAACTGCTCGCGCACGTGCCGGCGCAGCGCCTCCCCTGACTTCCCGCTTGCGAGGGCGATCTGCTCCGGCGTCGGGCCGGCCGAGTTCAGGAACTCTAGAAGGAACGCCCCACGAGTCGCCCGGTCGCGCTCGACGCGAACTGCCGCGACATGGCAGTGGAGAAACCGATGCGATAGGGATATACGTTCTCGCGGGCGCGCCCGATCACGTCGATTGTCGGGTGGGACATGAAGAACTTGCCCACGAGTCCGCTCCGGTTCGCGAGCCCCGCAGGGAACTCCCGTGATGCGGACAGGAGGAGGAGGCGGACGTTCTCGATCGCGCCGCCGGCCAGCACGAAGACGCGGGCCGTTAGCCGCTGCGGATCCTGTCAGGCTTCGCGTAGACGGCGGCGCCCACGTCGCCGGAGCGATCGAGCTCGAGCCGCAGGACGGTTGCGTCGGTGACGACACGCGCGTGTCCCGTTGCCTCCGCGTCCGGGATGTGAGTGAGATCGATGCTGGCCTTCGCCCCGGTGGGGCAGACGTGGCAGGTCCCGCAGGCGCTGGCACGCGAGCGGCCCGCGTACGCCTGTGAGTTCCGCGCTTGCGGCAGGTGATGAAGCCCGATCCCGAGACCCGGCACGCCGCGGCGAAGAGGCCGTCGGAGTAGCTGAACGGGAACGCGGGGAGCGGGAACGGCGTGCTGCGGGGCGAGGCCCACGGGTCGTCGTCGTGCGCCGGCGACGCCGAGCGCCCGCTCGGCCGCCCGTAGTAGGGCTCGAGTCCTGGTACGAGATCGGCCAGTCATCGGCGATCCCGTAGAGCGATCGCAGGCGGAAGTCGCTGGCGTGGAGGCGGAGCGCGTAGCCCTCCCAGTGAAGGGTGCTGCCGCCGACTCCGCGTGCCCGTTTCCCCTCGAGCCGGTAGGGCTCCGGGCCGCCGATGGTGTGGCGGTCCAGCTCCCGGAGCGGCGTCCGCCAGGGGTTCTGATGTCTGAGGTATCGCCGCACGTACTCCCGCGCCGGCGCGAGATCGTGCCGCGGCCCGGACTCGAGCACGATGACCTGGATGCCGCGCCGCGCCAGCTCGAGCGCCAGGACGCCGCCAGCGGCGCCGGCGCCGACGATGCAGACGTCCGCGTCCACGACCGCCCAGCCCGTACTGGCGTCGCTACGGACTCCGGTCGTGTGTAGCGCGCGAGGTCGCCGCACCGTCCTGGGAAGACGTCGTAGCCGACGACCGCCCAGCCAGCCGGGGACCCGTAGTAGTCGGCGATCAGAGTCGCGCCGCGCCCGGGTCCGGACGCGCGCGCGTGTCGTCGGGGAATGGGCCGAGATTCTCTCCCGGCCGCACGTCCGGTGGAATGCAGGCGGTGGCGCGTGATCAGCTGGACGCGCTGCGGGCAGATCGAGGCTCGAGAAGCGACGTCCGGCCAGCCGCTCCAGCAGGCGGACCGTGGTCCGGTAGAGCGCGAAATAGTCCTGCTCGCGCGCCACGCGCTCCTCGATGTTCTCGACGAGATGATGGCGCTCGATCGGCGACAGCGCCCGGCCCTCGACGAGCAGCTCGGCGAAGGCGATCAGGTCATCCAACTGGGAACTGGAGAGACGGGCGCCAGAGGGTGCCGCATCGGCCTCGCCGCCGAGTCCAAGAAAGACGTCCTGGGCCCACCGGTCGGAAGGGGCCCAGGACGTATGCGGGATCAAGGCCGATGGCGAGGATGATGCTGCGAATCAGTCCTCGCCGGGCGAGCTCTCAAGGTTACTCCTCAAGAGGACAGGCCACTCCCACCGGGCACTTGACGGCGCCCACGCACACAAATCGGGGCACGCCGACCGTGACAGTCTCGGCGACGAGTGGATCGACCAGCTGGACCTGGACCTTCGGCGCTTCCCCCTTGGGCGGGGCCGCGTAGCACTTGAGATGGTCCGTTTGGAGTTCCGCACGCACTTCGTGGTTGGATGTCACGGTCGCGAGGGTGGTGGGCGTGCAGAGCAGCTGCGCATGGCCGAGCTTCACGTCCGTGCGTTCGCCGAACTGGTCGTCGAGGGTGAGGGTGTGTGGAGGCTTGGCGCCCGCAATGAGGTAGCAGTCGGCCACGAAGACGTCGAGGTCCACCCCTCGCGCTGCCGGCATGGAGCGAGCCCGACTGACGAGCCAACGAGTGCGAGAGCCATCACCGCAATTGCACCAATTCTGGTCTTCACCGTGTCCTCCTCTTCATCGTGTTGTCCGCCTTCACCGCGCATCCAGGGCCATTTCCGGGCTACTGGACGTTGCTCGAGCCGACGAAGTCGTACCCGTTGGGGGGGAAGTCTAGCTCCGGAATTGTCCCGGTGCACACCACCGCTCCGGGCGTGATGCTCGTCCCCTGCGGTACGTCGAACTGGCACGCCAAGTCCAGCAGACCATCGCGATTCACGTCCTTGTTGGAACACTTGCTGATGGTCGCGACCAGGCTCCAGGTCCCATCGAATCCGGCCAGCGTGAGCGTGGTCTTGTCGAGGTGTGTCGCATCGACGACAGTCCCGTTGTCGTTCCGGCTGTAGAACGTCGCATTGAAGACGGGACTGCTGGTCGGGGTGTTGTTGTTTTTCTTGTCGGCCGACTTGATGTCACACACGTCGCGGCTGATCGTGAGGTGTTCCTCCCGGGTGAGCTCTTCGTTCCCGTGTTGCTTGTCGGTTTCGAAGGTCAGGCCGACGCCACCGGCGAAGTCCGTGGAAGCCCGGAAGTTGAGCTGTATATTTGCCCAGTCATTGAAGCCGTCGAGGATATCGGTGGGGTTGGTCCCCCCCGAGGCCGGGCAGGCACCGCTGGCGCTGGTTATGTTGTTGAGGTCGCGCTTGATGTTGAGGTCCAGAATGTCCGCGTCGGGGGGATTCCAGCTGATCCCACCGAGGGCCGATACGAGCGTGGGCTTGGCCGGGAACCCAGACGGAGGGCCGAAAGCGATCGAGCAGGTGGCAGCCCCTCCGGGGCACGTTGTCAATCCAATACCCTGGCCGCCCTCGTCGAGGTCACCCTCCCTAAGGGTCACCAGCTGCGCGCTCGAGTAGCTCAGCAGCCGGTCAGCGACCGTGTTGGCCACCTGGTAGGTGTAGTTCATCACACTCATGTAGTTCGGCTTGCAGTTCGTGTCGACGTACGGCTTGTTGAGCTCAAGGAGAACCTGACTTGCGGGCCGCGGGTCGCCCCCGCCGTGACGGAGGTTCAGGTTGTGCCCGAGCTCATGCATGAACGTCCCGGCTTGCTCGCTCCTGCTTCCCACGCCGCCAGTGTGGCCGGTTGCTGTGTTAAGGGTGGTGTCGGGGGTCCAGCTGCCCATGGTCACGATGAAGTCGTTGCCGGGTTGCTCGGCGCAGCCAGAGGACGTATTGGTCGCGGAAGGCGGAATCGGCGTCTGGTTGTGAGCCCAGATTCCGTAGTGATACGCCCAGTTTCTCGCGTTGAGCCTGTTCAGATTAGCGCGGTCGTCGGGCGTTCCGAACTTCGCGTCTTTCAGGGTGTCGAAGTCGGCGTCGCCCGTGCTTGTCGCCAGTCCCGTGCACGGGGTCAACGCGATTCGCTGCGCGTCGGCATGCAACGCGACCTGTTCGTCGATGTGGACGTGCAACCGGATTCCCAAGGTTGCGTCTGGGTTCGTCACCGGCGCGGTGTCGAAGGCGGCGACGACGTCGGCCACGGAGGCCGAAGTTGGGCGAATGGTGCTGTACCCAGTCGATCTCGACGAAGCTGTCCTTGTGCAAGGGGCTGGCGCATTGCGCGGGGGTGAACGGCGGAGTGTTGCCGGTCGGGCCTCCGGTCGCGTTTACGCAGAGCACGAAGCGGTTCGAAAGGGTCGGCGTCCGATTCGCAGTGTAGACGCCATCGAGGGCGATGCCCGGATACCCATCGCTCCAAAATGTGCCGTTCTCCCAGCAGTCGAGGAGGCCATCGCCGTCGGCATCAGGGGTGGCGCCATTCGGGCACGGGGGTGGAGGAGGCACCGGTCCGCATGTGCCGAACGCGGCTTGCACGGCAACCGTCTGGGCGGAGTTCGAGTTCTTAACCCAGATCACGTCCTGGTTCTTGATCCCAGGGTGCCAGGTCTGAGCAAGGCCGAACGTCACCGGGTCACACTCGCTATCCCCGGGTTGATTCGTGCCGGCATTGAACGACGTCACGAGGGCGCCGGTGGTCTTGTTCAACTGTCTGACGGACGATCCCCCAGCGCACGTCACGAAGAGGCCGGAGGCGCTGAGCCGTCACGCCGGTCAGCGAATTGCACCCCGAAGGAATACCCGTCCCTAGGGTCCCGGTTCCCGTCTCGGCGAGGTGGAGCACAGTTTTCGATGTACTCGTGCCCAAGCTCGAGCTCTGATAAAAAGTGTGGTCTTCCTGATCCCACGCGATCCCCTCACAGGTGGACCCGGCCGGGCCATTGCGCAGAAAGGTCGCCGTTCCATCGATGACGGTGTTTGGACTCGGAAGGAAGTCGATTCCGTAGATGGCCGTCTGTCCGGATACGATCCCGCACGCAGCAATGTCTCCCCGGTTCGGGCGGAGGGTGATCGCCTCCCAGCCGGCGGTGGGCGTAACAGTGGTGGGGGTAATAGTCTTGACCAGAGTGCCCGTGTTGGGATCCAGGAAAAACAGCTTGTTCTGGCAACTCGTCACCACCAGAGTCGGGAACGTGGGGAAGCCGAGTTTCCCGCCCGGGACGATGGCGACCGCGCTTCCACTGTCGCTGCCGCACTGAGCAAGGGCGGGAAGAGTGACGGTCTTCAGCACGTCGCCGACGGCGGCCTCGGCCACGCCCGTGATCACTCCGACCGCCAGGGCGATCACGAACCCGAGAGTGATGTGACACAAGAAACCCTTGCTGGTCCCGCCCATGTTCATCGCCGACCTCCCGACGTCGTTGGGATATAAGGTGCAGATCAGATGTCGGGATTCCGAGGAGTCCGTCAGAGGATGGCATCAATCGATCGGGTTAGGCGATCGGTTAAGGTGCTTACGATGACCCGCAAAGCCGGAGCCTCAGTCACCAATATCGTCGTGGGCGATTCCCCTGTCGCACTTTCTTCGACGAACCCGAATGGCATCGAAGAAGTACGTTCACTCCAGGAGTCAAGTCACGTCAATCCGCCAAATGGCGGATACTCCGGCGATGCCACGCCAGGGCACGTCACGTGCCGCACAGGCTGATCCCGACTGCCTGGGACGAACGAGTGGCCGTTCGGAAACCGCTTGTGAATCGCTGTACAGAGGTTGAGGGGGACGGCGATCATCATTTGTCGCGCTGTCCTTTACCGAGTGGGCCTCGCCTTCGAACCGCGTGCGGGTCACGGGCCGAGGCCGAGTGGCGACCGCCACGAAGGACTCCAACCGGAGGACGCCGTCCGTGCGAGAGCACCGACCGAGTCCTACGCTGCTGATGCAGCTCGGGGGCTGGCCTGTGCCTTCGGCGATTCCGGGACCCGTTCCTTCCTGCCGTTCAGGATGGCCCGCGGAACTCGGAGAATGCGCCCTCGCCCCGTGGCGATCGCTTATCGGACGGAGGGCGCGGCGACCCTCGGGGCAGTCGACAGGCTGCCCCTGACGCGCTTGACCCGACGTCCCCCGCGCCGTAGTGTAGTCGCCCACTCAGCGGGTATGTCACCAAGCGGGAAGAGACGCGCACGAGCCGCTGCGACCCTGGCGCCGCATGACCTCCTGGGTCTCCTCGACTTTGTTCGTGGCGCCGACGGGATCAGTGGCCCCCGCACCTTCGCGGCGTATGTGACCTCGGAGCTCTCCCGGATCATCCCCGCGGCCCTCACCGGGTATGCGGAGCTCGATCTCGCGAAGCGCTCTGTCCATTGGGTAATGGACGGACCGGACGCGAGTCTTCCCAACGCGGCGCGCGTGCTTGCCGCCCACATCCCCGACAACCCGTTCATCGTCTACCGGAAGCGCACCGGCGACGCGGGGGCCGTGCGGCTCTCCGACCTCACGACGGCCCGCGCCTTCCGGGAGACCACCCTCTACGGCGAGTTCTACCGCCCGCTCCACGTCCACTACTCGATGGCCTGCGCGCTCCGCCTGGACCAGCGGCAGCTGGCCGCGATCGCCTTGTACCGGAGCAAGTCCGACTTCTCCGAGCGCGACCGCGTCTGCCTCGAACTGCTCAGGCCCCACCTGGTCCACCTCCGGCTGACCGCCGAGGCGATGACCCGGACGCGACGGGACCTGACGCTGATGACCCGAGGCGTCGAGGCGTGGGCCCACGGCTTCCTCATCATCGATCGAGAGGGACGCATCCGGCGCGCCACGGAGGGGGCCGAGCGATGGATCACGCGCTACTTCGGCTCCGCGCCCCGGGCGGACCAGTTGCCCGCGACCCTTCTCGAATGGGTCCGATCGCAGGAGAGGGCGCGTGGCCGCGCGGATGCCATCCATGCGGTTCAGCAGCCGCTCTCGGTCGAGCGGGATCAACGCCGCCTGACCGTGCGTCTGGTCTGGCAGTCACCGGATGCCATCCTGCTCCTGGATGAAACCGCGACCGGCGTGGAGCCTGCCGTTCTGGTGCGTCTGGGTCTGTCGTTGCGCGAGGCTGAGGTCCTGGCCTGGGCCACTGCCGGCAAGACCAACCCCGCCATCGCGGCGCTCCTCCACATCTCCCCGCGCACCGTTCAGACTCACCTCGAGCGGGTCTACCGGAAGCTCGGCGTGGAGACGCGGACGGCCGCGGCGGGACGCGCCCTGGAGGCCATGCGCGACGCCGCTGTCGGCCCGGCTTGACGGGCTAGGGCGGGGCCGTTCGGCGCGCCAGAACGCTCGGTCGGACTTCGGCGCGCTGTCGCCCGCGGCAGCGACCGCCTGCGGTTGCGCCTCCTGTCCGGCACCGCGACGCGAGCGAGGGCTTTGGCATCGGACCGCACGGACGTTCTGCCTTTCCGGTTCCGTGTAGCATGAAACACGTGCGGCAGCGAGGGCCGAAGGCAGCATGACTGAGCGTGGGGGACACGGTGAAGGTAGCGGGGATCGCCCCGCTGAGTGGGCGCGACCGCCCGCCGATGAAGGGCAAGCTCACGCTGGTGCCGTCGGGCCCACGGCCGTCGCCGAAGCCCACCTCCGGCGCGGCCGCGATCGATCCCGTGTGCGGCATGACCGTCGACCCGGCCGCGGCGGCCGGCTCGCACGTCCACGGTGGCCGCACCTACTGGTTCTGCTCGGCCGGCTGTCTCGAGCGCTTCCGCGCCGATCCGGAGCGGTATCTGGCCGCCGGGCCCGACGCGCGGGCGCACGCCCCGGCGCCGTCTCCGGCCGGGCGCGCGAGCGACTACACCTGTCCCATGGACCCCGAGGTGCGCCAGCCCGGGCCGGGCGCGTGCCCGAAGTGCGGGATGGCGCTCGAGCCGGTCGCGGTCGAGGCGCTGCCCACGCGCACCGAGTGGGTCTGCCCCATGCACCCGGAGATCGTGCGGACGGCTCCCGGCGCGTGCCCGATCTGCGGCATGGCCCTCGAGCCCCGACAGGTCACGCTCGCGGAGGAGGCGAGCCCGGAGCTCCGCGACATGTCGCGGCGGTTCTGGGTGGGCCTCGTCCTGACCGTCCCGCTGGTGGCGGTCGCGATGTCGGACCTGATCCCCGGCCAGCCGCTCCAGCACGCGGTCTCGCCGCGCGCGCTCGTCTGGCTCCAGCTCCTGCTGGCGACGCCCGTCGTGATCTGGGGCGGCGCGCCCTTCTTCGCGCGCGGCTGGGCGTCCATCGTGAATCGCAGCCCGAACATGTTCACGCTGATCGCGCTCGGGACCGGCACCGCGTACGGCTACAGCGTGGTCGCCACGCTCGCCCCGGGCTTGTTCCCGCCCGCCATGCGCGGCCACGGGGGACAGGTCGGCGTCTACTTCGAGGTCGCGGCGGTCATCACCGTTCTCGTGCTGCTGGGCCAGGTGCTGGAGCTGCGCGCCCGGGGCCGCACGAGCGACGCGCTCCGCGCGCTGCTGAGCCTCGCGCCGACGACCGCGCGCGTCATCCGGGGCGACCAGCGGGAGGAGGACGTGCCGCTCGACCAGGTGGCCGTGAGCGACCGGCTGCGCGTGCGGCCGGGCGAGCGGGTCCCGGTCGACGGCGTCGTTCTCGAGGGGCGGAGCGTCGTCGACGAGTCGATGATCACCGGGGAGGCGATGCCCGTCGAGAAGGCGCCCGGGGATCGGGTGACGGGCGGCACCGTCAACGGGGCGGGCGCCTTCGTGATGCGGGCCGAGCGAGTCGGCCGGGACACGCTGCTGGCCCGGATCGTCCAGCTGGTCGGCGAGGCGCAGCGGAGCCGCGCGCCGATCCAGCGCCTGGCAGACCGCGTGTCCGCCTATTTCGTGCCGGCCGTGGTGGCCGTGGCGCTCCTGAGCGCCCTCGTCTGGGGAACCATCGGTCCCGAGCCGCGTCTGGCCCATGCGCTCGTCGCGGCCGTCGCCGTCCTGATCATCGCCTGCCCGTGCGCGCTCGGGCTGGCCACGCCGATGTCGATCATGGTGGGCACGGGTCGCGGCGCGACCGCGGGCATTCTCGTCAAGCACGCGGAGGCGCTCGAGGTCATGGAGCGGGTCGACACCGTCGTCGTCGACAAGACCGGGACCCTCACCGAGGGCCGGCCCCGGCTGGCCACGCTGGTCGCGCTTCCGCCCCACGACGAGGCCGAGCTCCTCCGGCTCGCGGCAAGCCTCGAGCAGGCGAGCGAGCACCCTCTCGCGAGCGCGATCGTGGGGGGCGCCCGCGAGCGCAGGCTCGCGCTCGAGGAGGCCGCGGAGTTCCGCGCCCTGCCGGGGCAGGGGGTCGCGGGCCGCGTCGGGCCCCGCCGCGTCGCGCTCGGGAACGTGCGGCTCCTGGAGACGCTCGGGATCCCGCCCGGAGACCTCCCCGCGCGCGCGGACGCGCTCCGCCGGGAGGGGCAGACCGCGGTCCTGGTCGCCGTCGACGACCGCCCGGCGGGTCTCGTCGCGGTGGCCGATCCGATCAAGAGCTCGACGCCGGAAGCGCTCCGGTGGCTTCACGAGGACGGGATCCGCGTCGTCATGGTGACCGGCGACAGCCGGGCCACCGCCGAGGCCGTCGGCCGGACGCTCGGCATCGACGAGGTGCTGGCCGAGGTCCTGCCCGATCAGAAGATCGCCGTCGTCAAGCGGCTCCAGGACGCGGGGCGCACGGTGGCGATGGCGGGCGACGGGATCAACGACGCGCCCGCCCTGGCGCGGGCGGATGTCGGCATCGCGATGGGCACCGGGACCGACATCGCGATGGAGAGCGCGGACATCACGCTGGTGAAGGGGGACCTCCGGGGTATCGCGCGGGCGCGGCGGCTCAGCCGAGCGACGATGCGGAACATCCGGCAGAACCTCTTCTTCGCGTTCGTCTACAACGTGCTGGGAGTGCCGATCGCGGCGGGCGCCCTGTACCCGGTTCTGGGGCTTCTCTTGAGCCCGATGTTCGCCAGCGCCGCGATGACCTTCAGCTCGGTGTCGGTGATCGCCAACGCGCTGAGGCTGCGGAGCGCGAGGCTCTGAGCCGAGGCGGGGCCGCGTCCCGCCTCGGGGCGCGCCGCGAGGCTATGCGGGCGGCGCGACGCCGAGCGCGCGGGCCACGTCGCGGATCGCGACCGTCTCGTTCTCGCTCACGCGCGTCCCGCCGATCCCGAGGAAGCCGCCCTCCTTCGCCGCCTCGGCGGTACGCTGGGCGATCGCCACCAGCCAGCGCTTGACCCCCTCGGCCTCCTCCTTCGGAGGCCTTCCGGTCGACGAGCGCGGCGAGCGCCCGGCACGCCTCGAGGGCATGGCCCTGAAGCTGCTGGGGCGGCAGGGCCCGCAGGTCGGCGAGGTCGAGCTGCGCCCGGGCGTCCGCCGATGAGAGCTCGGCGACGAGGCTGCGCAGGAGCTCGTTCGACAGGCCGCCCGTTCCCTCGGCCCGGGTCTTCGTCTCGCTCACCAGCTTTCCGACGGCGAACATCTCCCGCAGGACTCCCAGCGGGCCGCTCGGGCTGGCGGCGACAATCGCCAGCCCGGCCATGAGGGGGGCCTTCAGGATGAGCTTCCACTCCTCAGCGGAGTAGTCGGCCTTCGACGACATGAGGCGTCCTCTTCACGTCGGGTGAGGACTGGCTATCGCCTTCGGGATTCGCGGGCTCAGGGGATGCGGAGCCGCTGGCCGATCTTGATCTTGTCCGGATCCTTGAGGAGCTCGCGGTTCGCCTCGAAGATCTTCGGGTAGAGGCTGCCGTCCCCGTAGTAGCGCTCGGCGATCTTCCAGAGCGACTCGCCCTTGACCACTTCGTGCCACTGCTCGGCGCTCCACGTGGCGCCGCCGCCGTGCATCGTCTCCGTCCTGTCGCTCACGCTCCGCCCTCCTCGCCGTCCCGCCGTTGTGCTGCTGCGCTCGTTCGCGTCCATCCGGGCCGGTAGGCCCGCCGCCGGCGGCCACGGGGCGCCCGGCGGCACGCTACTGTTCTCAGATTCCGACACCGGCCCCGGGCGGCGCAATACGACCTTGGTCCTATGGAATCCCTCCCGGGTGGCGAGCGCGCCGAAATCCGGGGACCCGCGCGGCATGCTACGATACGCCCCGCTTCCGATCGGAGTTCCCACGGCGCCAAGAGGTCGCGAAGAGGTCACGAAGAGGTGGCCAAAAGGTCGCGGACAGGTCGCCAAGAGGTTGCCAGAGTTTGCCAGAGTTTGAAGGAGGATCAGGATGAACGCATCCCGCATGGCCCTCGCAGGGGTTCGGCTGACCCTCACCCTTCTGTTCGCCGCCGCGGCGGCGCTGTGGCCGGCGGCGGACGCCGCCGCGCAGACGGTGGTCGTCGGCGCCAACTTCGTGATCAAGAGCCTCGACCCGGCCCGGACCGTCGAGACGACCAGCAACATGGTCAACCATTCCGTCTACGACTCCCTCGTCACCTTCGACGGAGAGGACCTGACCACGCCGAAGCCGTCCCTCGCCACCGACTGGACGGTGTCCCCGGACGGGAAGACGTACACCTTCCGGCTCCGGCGCAACGTGCGCTTCGCCAGCGGGAATCCGTTCACCTCGGCCGACGTGAAGTGGTCGCTCGACCGCGTGCGCTACGTCAAGAGCAACCCGGCGTTCTTCCTGAACTCCGTCGAGGACATCCAGGCGCCCGACCCCTTCACGGTGGTGCTGAAGCTGAAGGCGCCGAACCCGGCGCTGCTGCCGATCCTGTCGAGCTCGAGCCTCGGCGCCGTCGACAGCAAGCTCGTGAGCGGGAAGGGCGGTGACGCCAGCCCCGAGGCGAAGGACAAGGACAAGGCCGAGCCGTTCCTGATCGCGCAGTCCGCGGGCACCGGCGCCTACGTCATGGAGCGCTACGTCCCGGATCAGGAGATCGTCCTCGTCCGGAATCCGAACCACTGGCGCGGGACGGCGAAGGTCGAGCGCATCGTGATCCGCAACATCACCGAGCCGGCGGCGCAGAAGCTCCAGCTGGAGCGGGGCGACCTCGACATCGCGACCGGGCTCGACCAGGACCAGATGCGCGCGCTCCGAACGGCGGCCGGCGTGACGGCCAAGGCGAGCCCCGCCGCCACCACCTTCTACGTCCTGATGAACGCCGATCCCCAGGTCGGCGGCCCGTTCGCCAACCCGAAGGTGCAGCAAGCGGTCCGCTACGCCCTCGACTACGACGGCATCCTGGCGCTGGCCGGCCCGGGCGCCGTCCGGATGGCCGGGATCATCCCGCCGGTGTTCCCCGGCGCGATGGATCCGAAGCAGGGCGCGCGCACCGACCGCGACCGGGCCCGCGCGATCCTCAAGGAGGCGAACCTGGGCGAGGTGAAGGGGGCGCTGAGCTACGCGAGCGACTCCACGATCTTCGGCGTCCAGATGAACCTGCTCGCCCAGAAGATCCAGGCCGACCTCGCCGCGGTAGGCATCACCGTGAGCCTGAACGGCCTGCCCCGCGCGACGGCGCTCCAGCTCTACCGGGAGGGCAAGAACCAGATCAGCACCTGGAGCTGGGCGGCGGACTATCCGGACGGCCAGAACTTCCTCGTCTACGCGCCGGGCCGGACCGTCGGGAAGCGCGCGGGCTGGCTGCCGGAAGCGGGTGCGGAGGCCCGCGAGCTCGCCCAGATCGCGACCGATGCCGAGACCGAGCGCGATCCGTCGAAGAGCGCCGGCCTCTACCGGAAGCTCGACGAGCGGATCGCCCAGGTGGGACCGTACGCGCCCCTCTTCCAGCCTGCCGTGCCCTATGCGTTCCGGTCCAACGTGCAGGGGGTGACCTACAGCAGCGTGTGGGGCGTGGACTTCTGGACGGTGAGCAAGTAGCAGGGTCGCGAGCTGACGAGCTTCCGGCTCTTCGTCGCGCGCCGGCTTCTCCTGCTGGGGCCGATGCTCGTCGGCATCACCCTGCTCACGTTTCTCCTGTCGCACGCCGTCCCGGCCGACCCGGTCACGGCGAGCCTGGGTGAGCAGGCCGCGGCGGACCCCGCCGTCGTGGCCGCGTTCCGGCACGAGTGGGGGCTCGACCGGTCGCTCCCCGAGCAGTACGGCATCTACCTCTGGAACCTCGTCCGCGGGAACTTCGGCGTCTCCATCTCCACCCGGCAGCCGGTCTGGCTCGACCTCCGCCAGACCTTTCCGGCGACGGTGGAGCTGGCCGTCGTCGCCATGGCGGCGAGCATCCTGGCCGGGATCCCCCTCGGCGTCCTCTCCGCGGTCAAGCGGGGCCGCCTGATCGACCACCTCACCCGCGTCATCTCGCTCGTCGGCGTCTCGATGCCGATCTTCTGGCTGGGGCTGATCGCGCTGGTGGTCTTCTATGCCCGGCTGGGCTGGGCGCCGTCGCCGGGCCGGCTGTCGGCGACGCTCGGGCCTCCGCCGATGGTCACCGGCTTCCTCCTGATCGACTCGCTCCTGGCCGGGCGCCCCGCCGTGGCGCGCGACGCGCTCAGCCACCTCGTGCTGCCGGCCGCGGTCCTCGCCACCTACAACCTCGGCATCGTGACCCGCCTGATGCGCGGGAGCACGCTCGACGTCCTGGGCGAGGACTACGTCCGGACCGCCCGGGCCAAGGGGCTCGCGGAGGGCGCGGTGACCCTCCGCCATGCCGCCCGCAACGCCCTCATCCCCGTGATCACCGTCATCGGGCTGAGCTTCGGCCGCCTGCTCTCGGGGGCCGTCATCATCGAGACCGTCTTCGCCTGGCCGGGCCTCGGATCCTACGCCTTCCGGACCGCGACCTCGCTCGACTTCCCGGCGATCATGGGCGTGGGGATCGTCGTGGCGACGATCTACGTCCTGGCGAACCTCCTGGTCGACCTCGCCTACGCGCTGATCGACCCGCGGATCCAGGTGGGGCAGTGAAGACGTCCGCGCTCGCGGCGGCGGCCTTCGTCGTGGTGGCGCTCTGGCTCGCGCTGGCGGCGGCGGCGCCGCTCCTCGCGCCGTACGAGCCGCTCCGCCAGGACATGGCCCGGCGCCTCGCCGCGCCGAGCGCGCTCCACTGGCTGGGCACCGACGCCCTCGGCCGCGACGTCCTGAGCCGGATCCTCCACGGCGCGCGCATCTCCATCCCGGTCGGGCTGGCCGCGGTGGCCCTGGCGGCGCTGCTCGGCGCGCTGGTGGGCGGGCTGGCGGGCTTCGCGGGGCGCCGGCTCGACGACGTGGCCATGCGGATCACGGACCTCATGCTGGCCTTCCCCACCGTGATCCTCGCGCTGGTCATCACCGCGGCGCTCGGCGTCGGGATCCGGAACGCGGTCATCGCGATCATGATCGCGTGGTGGCCGACGTACGCCCGGCTCGCCCGGGGGCTCGTCCTGGCGGTGCGCGAGCGGGAGTACGTCCAGGTCGCCTACGCCCTGGGCGCCTCCGACGGGCGCGTCCTCTGCCGCTACGTCGCGCCGAACGTGCTCTCGTCCATCGTCGTCCTGGCGTCGCTCGACGTCGGGCACGCGATCCTGACGTTCGCGTCCCTCTCCTTCCTCGGCCTCGGGCCCCCGCCCGAGGTGCCGGAGTGGGGGTCGATGATCGCGGCCGGCCGGAACTACCTCGACCAGTGGTGGATCGCGACGTTCCCGGGGCTGGCGATCCTGAGCCTCACGATCGCGTTCAACATCGTCGGCGACAGCCTCCGGGACTTCCTGGATCCCCGGCTGCGGAAGGTCTGAGGGCGCGCAGACCGGACCGCGTGGTCGGCCGCGACCCCACTCGCCCGGAGAGACGTCCCGCCGTGATCCCGCGCCGGACCGTGGCGTGCCTGAGCGTGGCGCAGCTCGTGTCGTGGGGCGTCTCCTATCATCTGATCGCCGTCTTCGGCGAAACGATCGCCGCCGACCTCGGCTGGAGCCGTCCGGTCGCGTACGGCGGCCTGACCCTCGCGCTGGTCGTGACGGGGGTGTGCTCGCCCGTCGCCGGCGGCGCGATCGACCGCCTCGGCGGGCGCCCGGCGATGGCAGCGGGCTCGCTCTTCAACGCGCTGGGCTGCGTCGGCGTCGCGATGGCCCATCATCTTCCGCTCTACTACGCCGCGTGGGTGAGCCTCGGCATCGGGATGCGTCTCACGCTCTACGAGGCGGCCTTCGCGGCGCTCGCGCGGTTCGGTGGACCCGAGGCCCGGCGGCCGATGTCGCAGATCACGCTCCTCGGCGGGCTCGCGTCGACCGTGTTCTGGCCGATCGGCCACGCGCTCGGCGAGCGGCTCGGCTGGCGCGGCGCGCTGATGGCCTACGCCGCCCTCGCGCTCCTGACCGTGCCCCTCCACCTCACCATCCCGAGCGCCCGCCACGGCGAGGCAGCGGGAGGCCCGGGCCGGCCGCACGAGGCGCCGCTCGCGCGGACACGACGTCAACGGGTGATCGCCGGCAGCCTCTACGCCCTGATCGCCACCCTGGCCGGATTCCTGAACTCCGGCATCTCGCCGCACCTCATCGCCCTGCTGACGGGTTTCGGGCTCGCCGCGTCGCTCGCGGTGTGGATCGCGTCGCTCCGGGGCGTGGGCCAGTCGTCGGCGCGGATCTGGGAGATCCTGTTCGGACGCCGGATCCATCCGCTGACGCTGAACCTCCTGGGCGTGCTGCTCCTGCCGGTGTGCTTCGCGGCGGGGCTCCTGAGCGGGCGGTTCGTCGTCGCGGCCGTCACCCTGGCCTTCCTGTCCGGGGCGGGGAACGGCATCCTGGCGATCACGCGCGGGACCTTGCCGCTCGTGCTGTTCGACCCGCGCACCTACGGCGCCGTCACCGGCCGACTGCTGGTGCCGAGCCTCGTCCTGTCCGCGGCGGCGCCGATCACCTACGCCTTCGTCATCGACCGCGCCGGCGAGACCGGGGCCCTCTACCTCTCGATCGGGCTCGCCTCCCTCGCGCTCGCGGCCGCGATGGCCCTGAGGGCGATGTTCCCGGCGCCGTCCGGAGGGCCCGTCGCGAGCAAATGACCAGCGAGGCGGGCCAGGGAGGGTCGGGTGTTCGGGAAGAGCGCGCCGCCGTCGGCGCGCGTCTACGACGCGCCGGGGATCTCCGCGAGCGAGTGGTAGACCGCCTTGCCGTGGTGTCGGGCGAGGCGGACCATCTCGTCGGCGCCCGCGGAGGGGCCGCCGATGCGGAGGCAGCCATCGCACTTCGCGACGAGGCGGCGGGAGATGGGGTGGAAGATCTCGTCGAAGACGGGATCGCCGATCCGGCTCGAGCCCGCGTGCTCGAGCAGCGGCAAGGCGAGCCACTCGCCCATGACCGGCAGGTGGCCGGCCCGGAAGAGCCGAAGGGCGGTGTCGGTCATGGCCGCGACGTTCCTCGCGATGAGGGTGGGATCGTCCTTGGTGCCGGAGCGGTACGGCCCGGCGACGAGGATCATCAGCGGCGCCAAGCCTTCGCCTCCTCCGTCAGTCGGTCACGAGGGGTCGACAGTCCATCGCGACGGCGCGCTGGGCCGGCGCCGGACTCAGGCGGGGTGGACGCGCTCTTCGGGCACCTCGACGCGCTTCACGCCCTTGAAGCTGAAGAGCAGCTCCACCAGGTAGACCGGCGGCTCCGGCGAGGTCTGCCGGACGATCGTCCCGATCGCCTCGCGAACGTTCTGGCTGAACGAGACGCCCTGCACCACCATCCCGGACAGGTCGACCTTGACGCGCTGGCCGGGGCTGAACATCCGTCAAGGCGTGCCGGCGTCGAGCCGACGCAGGAAGACCTCGATCTCCTTCTTCGTCTGGAGATCGCCATTGCGGGCCGCGGCCTCGAGCCCCTTCGTGTACGCGGTCCCGGGCCTCGGCCGCCCGCCCGGCGCGCTCGAGCGCGCGCCCGAGCCCGCGATACGCGGCCGAGTAGTCGGGCTTCAGGCGCACGGCCTCCTGATACTCGTCGGCCGCGCTGGCCGCATCCCCGGCCTCGAGGTAGGCGCCCGCAAGCCCGAAGTGGACGACGGGGTCGTCGGGCATCAGCTCGAGCACTTCCTTGAACTCGGCGATCCGGTCGCTCTCACTCATGCGCGCCGCCCTCGGGGTGGACCGACCGGGGGCCCGCCGCGCCGGCCGCGATCACTTCCCGAACATCTTGCGGAGGTTGTCGAACCCCGCCTCGTAGATGCCGCGGATGACCTTGACCGCGTCGGGCTCCGACGCGCCGGCCGGCTCGAACGCGCTCGACCATTCCACGGTGCAGCTCTTGCCGTCCTGGTTCTCCTCCACCTGGAGCGTCGCCTTGTAGCCGGAGACGGGCAGCGGTCCCTCCAGGATCGAGTACGTGTAGGTCCGCTTCTTGTCGTCCTTGCTCTCGAGGCGCTCGACGATGCTGCCCCCGCCGTGCAGCGTGAGGCGACGGACGGTGGCCGCTCCCTCCTTGGACTCGTCGCTCCGGGCGACCGCCGGGTGCCACTTCGCGAGGCTGTTGAAGCCGCCGATCGTGTCCCACACCATGCGGGCGGGGACGGGGAGGACCGTGTTGAGGTGGACCTTGGCCATGTCACTCCTCCGTGGCTGGTCGTAGAGGGGCCATGCGCGCCCGCGCCCGCTGCGATGTGGGTTGCGACGGCGGAACGCCTGGGATGCGGATCGCTCATGCTCCGGAGTTGCGGTCCCGCTTCAGGGGATGCACCGATGCTATCCGCGCGGGTGGAGGCCGTCAAGCGACGGGCCCGGCCGAGCGCGGATCTCAGCCGTAAATGGGGAATCGCGAGGACTTACATGACATCAGCCGTGTCCCCGCGACGGTAGAGAGTTTCCCGCGGAGATCCGGCGTTTGCAGCAGATTGCGTGACACTACTCTTTTCACGGTCATTTTCTAAACGTCAGCGTTGCGGCGACACCGGCATGATCCGAAGGCCACAGGCCCGAGGGTGTGCGGTCCGCTGGATTCTCACCGACGAGATCTGCCCCGGTCACTTCGAAGTCCCCGCGGAATAGAACGAGATCAATGCGCGCGCTGAACGAGGCCACCGGCTCGAGCAAGAACTCATCGTGGCAACAGGTTAGGCCGGGATCACCGGGGAACACCACATTCCACGCGTCATCGAAACCGGCGGCGATTAGATTGCCGTAGGTGGCGGTGAGGCTGCCGTCCGCGGGGGAGTTGCAGTCGCAGACGAGGACGACCGGCAACTCAGTCGCGGCGGGCCCGGAGAGGAGCTCGTTGGCCTGCGCCAGTTGCACCGTCGCCGAAACCGGGGTGAGATGCGTGCTGATAAAACGGAAACTCTTGCCCCGTATCTTCACATCGACAGCGACCCACCCGCTGCGGAGGTTGGCGGAACCGAAAGGTACGAAAGCGGCAAAATTGCCGGCCTGCGGGTTGGAGAGCTTGAGGCCGGCCGTTCCGAGGTCCGTGCGCGCCAACAGGACGTCGCGATCGGTGAGTCGGTACTCCTTGCAGCAGGCAAAATTTGGCAGCAACCCCGGCAGTTCGATGTCACGGTTCGTGACGGTGACCACCGGCGCGTATGACAGGCCGTGCGCGGCGAGCGCGTCGAGCAAGATCTGCAGATAATCAAACTCGACAGTTGTCGCGTTCGGCGTGGGCGAGAAATCGGGTGGAAGCTGGCTGCGGATAAGCGAGACCTCTTGTAGGCCCACAAGGTCGGGTTGTTTCGCGGCGATTTCCGCCGCGAGCGCCTGTGCGCGCTCTGGGAAATTCGTGGCGTGCTGCGTATCCACGGCGTTCTTCACCGCCAACAGCAGCTGCGGGAGGTTATTGGCCGCGACGGCGATGCCAACCGGGGTCAGGTCGAACCCGATATAGAGGTTGCGGGTCATCACGGTGACGGTCCGATTGCCTTTGAAAGGCACAGGCTGGTTCGCGTAGGCCGGTAGCGTCACTACTACTGCGAGCAATAGAGAAAACGCTAGTCTAGGCATGACATGACCCCCTCCTCGCGCGGTTCGGGCGTTAACGGGCACAACACCGCCTCGGTCTTTCTTGTGAATTCACCTCAGAAACGCCAGCGGGTGGTCGCGTCGGGGAAGCGGGACTCGGGCACGGCGAACACGATTCGCGGACGCACGGCGTAGACCGGACCGATCGAGGTGTCGAGCTTCCAGGGTTTGTACTTCGCGTGATAGGCCCGGGCCAGGCGCGGTAGGAGCCGTCGATCGCGGAGCGTTCGCGCGACACCCTCCACGATCACGGGCTCGGCGGCGCGCTCGGTGCACACGATGCACCGGGGGTTCCGCGCCAGGTTGCGCGCCTTGCGCGATCCCCGGCCGGTGCTGAAGTAGAGGGTCTGGTCCACCCAGACAGCCCACACCGGCATCGCATGCGGCCGCCCGTCGGGGCGCACCGTGATCAGCCAGTAGTTGTGCGACCGGACCAGCCGTCGCTCGGCCCACGTCCAGGGGAGCATCCCCTTGGCGCCGGCGGGAACGCCGTAGCCGGGCATGTGAGGACGCGACGCCCGCGGCGCGCCGCCGCGGCGAGCGCCTCGTCCCGCTAGCTTCGCCGCGCGTGCTCGTCGCGCCATTCGCGGAGCTCCCTGTCCGGTTTCACGCACCGGTGGCTCACGGCTTGCCTTGCGCGCGCACTTCTCGGATGCGGGCCTTCACCAGACGCCCTATCAGGCCCGACGGCAGCGGCCTGGCCAGCGGAAATCGAACCGTGCCCTTCGAGGTGGCGTGCTCTTTCAGCACGCCGGCGTGGGCGCGCCGGATCGCCCCGGTGATCGGGTACAGGCTGGTGTGGCCCTTCCAGGCGGCGTAGTAGACGAGCGGCTTCCCGTCGAGCTTGAAGGCCGGGATTCCGTAGCTGAACGCCTCGACGGCGCCGGGCGCCGCGGCCCGGATCGCCGCACGGAGCTTGCGGAGCTCCCGCCGGGCCACGGGCGGTAGCGCGCCGAGGTAAGCCCGCACCTGGACCCCGGCCCGCTTGGCGTCAGTCTTCGGCGAGGTGGGCGTCACCGCCGGATATCCTGCTGTCCAACTCTCATGCCCGTTCCACCGTCCGGATCGCGACCGCCTGCTACGGGCCGAAGTACAGCCCGCCGTTGACGTCGATGGTGGCGCCGGAGACGTAGCCGCCCTGGTCGGAGCAGAGGAGCGCCACGATCCCGGCGATGTCGTCGGGCCGCCCGAGCCGGCCGAGCGGGATCGCGCCGAGGAGCGCCCGGTGCTGCTCGGGAGTCCGGCGCCCCCAGGAGACGGTGTCGATCCGCTCCGTGTTGATGAAGCCGGGGGCGATCGCGTTCACGGTGATGCCGTGGGCGCCGAGCTCGAGCGCCAGGGTCTTGGTCAGACCGATCACCCCGCCCTTGGCCGCGGCGTAGTGGACCCCCACGCGATCGCTGCCGCGCCGCGCGGCGATCGACGTGAAGTTGACGATCCGTCCGAACCGCCGCGCCTTGAGGGCCGGCACGAAGGCGCGGCAGACCAGGAACGCGGTGGTGAGGTTCGTCGCCAGGATGCGGGCCCAGTCGAGGTCGTCGATCTCCTCGATGGGAGCCGCGCGGGTCGGCAGCGCCGGCAGCTGGTCCTCATGGCTCGGCGCGACCGGCCCGCCGGCGACGTTGATCAGGAAGCTCACGTCGCCGACCTCGCCGAGCACGCGCTTGGCGAGGTCCATCACCTCGTGCGGGTCGGTCAGGTCCGCCGCGTAGGGCTCGGGCGCCGCGTCGGCGAGCTCGCCGCAGAGCTGTCGAAGGCCCGCCTCGTACACGTCGACCAGCGCGACGCGGACGCGCTCCTGGGCGAGGCGCCGGACGATGGCCTGGCCGATACCGCTGGCGGCCCCCGTCACGACGGCCACCCGTCCCTCGAGCCCGCTCAGGCGCATCGACGCGTCCTCACGCGGCCGACTGCGCCGTCGTCACCGGCGGCGGTCGACGACGATCTGGCCGTCCTTCATGACGACCAGCAGCCGCGCCGGGTCCTGCAGGACGCGCACGTCCCGGTCCGGCTCGCCCTCGACCACCAGGAGGTCCGCGAGCTTGCCGGGCTCGAGCGTGCCCAGGCGATCTCCGGCGCCGATCGCGGCGGCGGCGTTGCGGGTCCCCGCGAGCAGGGCCTCCGCCGGCGACATGCCGCGTTCCACCATCAGCTCCAGCTCGTACGCGTTCTTCCCCCAGTAATCGCGGAGCGAGCGGTAGGTGTCGGTGCCGAGCGCCATCCGGACGCCGGCCTCGCAGGCGCGCCGGAACCACTTGTCGCCCGTCGCCGCGACGTGCTCGTACTTGCGGACGACCTCGGCCGGCGCCCGTCCGGCGGCGCGTCCGGTTCGCGCCCGCTCGGAGCGGATCGAGATGGTCGGCACCATGAACGCGCCCGTCTCCTGGAACAGGGCGAGGCACTCCTCGTCGAGCTCCGTGCCGTGCTCGATGGTGTCGACGCCGGCGCGCAGCGCCCGCTTCGTGGCCTCGGCGGTGTGGCTGTGGACGGCCACGCGCTTGCCGACCGCGTGCGCCTCGTCGACGAGCGCGGCGAGCTCCTCGGCCGTGTAGTTCCGCCACCAGAGCTCTTCCTTGTGGCCGGCCGCTCCGCCGGACGCCGACGTCTTGAAGAGGTCGACGCCCAGCCGGATCTCCGCGCGGACCAGGCGGCGCACCGCCCAGGGCCCGTCGGCGTAGACCGACTCGTCCCGCGGCCAGGCGTCGGGAAGCGGGAGGTCCGAGTGGCCGCCCGTCTGTCCGACCCAGCCCGCGGCGAAGATGCGCGGGCCGGGCACGAGCCCGATCGCGATCGCGCGCCGGAGCGCCAGCACCTCGAGGTTGAGCGGGTTGATCGGTCCCGCCAGGTCCCGCACGGTCGTGAAGCCCGCTTCCAGCATGAGCCGCGCGTTCTTCGCCGCGTGGAGCGTGAGGAGCTGGGTCCGGGCCCCGACCTCGGCCCAGATCGCATTCGGCTCGTCGGGATCGACCACGCTGACCAGGTGGACGTGGAGGTCCATGAGCCCGGGCATGACGGTGGCCCCGCCGACGTGAAGGCGCGGCCCCGTCCAGCCGGCGCAGTCCGCCACGGGCGCCACGCGGTCCACGCGGCCGCCCCGGATCGCGAGCGCCGCGCCGCGCCGGACCTCTGTTCCGGTGCCGTCCCACAGGCGATCGGCGACGACGAGGAGGCCCTCGTCCCCCGCGGGCCCGGTCATTCCAGGACCCGGTCGGCGCGCGCGAGCACCGAGGGCGGGAGGGTGAGCCCGAGCGCCTTCGCCGTCTTCAGGTTGAGCACGAGCTCGAACTTGGAGGGCCTCTCGATCGGAAGGTCCGCGGGCTTGGCGCCCTTGAGGACGCGGTCGACGTAGTACGCCAGGCGCCGGTAGGATTCGGTGATGAGCGGCCCGTAGGTGAAGAGCGCGCCGCTCTGCGCGAAGACCGGCCAGCCCGAGACCACCGGCACGCGCTGCTTCGTGGCGAACTCGAAGATGCGCTGACGGTTCTGGACGGCGAACCCGTCGGCGAGCACCGTGATCGCCTGGGGCGGGTTGCCGGCCATCGCACTCAGCGCCGCGGTCAGCTCGTCCAGGCTGCGCGTGGGCATGTACTCGATGCCGAGACCCAGTCGCGTTCCGGTCTCCTCGGAGAAGGCACGCTCGAGGTGCGCCCCCGGATGCTCGGGGTTCCCGATGACGGCGACGCGGCGGAGCCCCGGCAGGATCTCCTGGAGGAGCTCCAGGCGCTTGCCGTTGAATTCGATCGCCATCAGGGTCAGGCCCGTCATGTTGCCGCGCGGCCGGGCGAGGCTGGTGGCGAAGCCCGCCGAGACCGGGTCGGCGCTCATGGTGTAGACGATCGGGACCGGCAGGTTGCGATTGCTGATCTCGAACACCGCCGCGCCCTGGGCGACGATCAGATCGACGCGAAGCCGCACGAGCTCGTCGGCCAGCGCCGGGACCCGCTCGAAGACGTCGTCGGCGAATCGGTAGTCGACCGTGAGATTGCGGCCCTCCTGGTAACCGTAGTCCGCGAGGCCGGCCCGGAGCGCGTCCAGAAAGGGCGTGAGGCTCGACGCCTGCTGGGCGGTGAGCCAGCCCACCCGGCTGACCCTGCCCGCCGGCTGCGCGTCGCCGCGCCGCGGCAGCAGCGACGCGGCCAGGCTGCGTCGCCAGGAACTGCCGTCGTCTCATCGGCTCCTCATGCCATGTAGCCGGCGCCGTTGACGTCGAGCGTCACGCCGGTCATGTAGCTCGTCTCGTCGGTGCAGAGCGCGACCACCAGGCCCGCGACCTCGTCCACCGTCGCGAAGCGGCCCAGCGGGACGGCCGACGCCAGCCCCTCCGGTCCCTTCTGGTCCCCGATCGCCGCCATCAGCCGCCGCGCCCGGCCGCTCAGCACGACGCCGGGCGCCACGCAGTTGACGCGCACGCCGTCCGCCCCGAGCTCGACGGCGAGCTGGCGCGTGAGCGCCATGATACCCGCCTTGGCGACGGCGTAGGGCCCGCTGCTGCCCTCGCTGCCGGGCGCGAGCCCTTTCCGCGCGGCGATCGAGGCGAAGTTGACGATGGCCCCGCCCGGCGAGGCGCGGAGATACGGCGCGGCGGCGCGCGCGCAGAAGAAGGCGCCGTCCAGGTTGACGCCGAGGATCGTCCGCCAGTCGCCGAGGCTGCAGTTGGTGAGCCCGACGAAGCCGCGGCGCGGCGGCGCGGTGAGATCCTCGGGCGTGATGCCCCAGCTCCCGCCCACCGCGTTGACCAGGATGTCTATCCGGCCGAAGTCCGCGGCCGTCTCCTTCACCATGGCCTCGGCGGACGCGGCGTCCGCGACGTCGGTCCGGATGCAGCGGGCCCGCCGGCCGAGCGCCTTGATCGCGCGGGTGACCTCCGCGAATCCCGCCTCGTAGAGATCGGCGACGACGACGTCCGCGCCCTCGCGGGCGAGCCCGAGGGCCACGGCGTGGCCGATGCTGTCCGGCTTCGCGGCGCCGGTGACGATCGCGACCCGGCTGGTGAGCGGCATCGATGCCCCCATGTGGTCAGCTCGCGAGCGAGGCGCCGCGCGCGCCGTCCGCGCCGCCCACCCACATCTCCTGGACGTGCGGGTCGAGCGCGTCGCGGATCGCGTCGCCGACCAGGTTGAACGCGATCACCGTCAGGACCAGCGCGATGCTCGGGAAGACGGTGAGCCAGGGCGCCTCGCGCAGCACGAGCCGGCCATTGTCGATCATGTTGCCCCAGGTCGGCGTCGGCTCGGTGATGCCGAGCCCGAGGAAGCTCAGCATCGATTCGGTCAGGATCGCCGCGGGGACCAGGAGCGTGCAGAGGACGATGACCGGATCGACGCCGTTCGGCAGGACGTGGCGCAGGAGGACGCGGACGGGCCCGGCGCCGGCCGCGCGCGCGGCCTCGACGTACTCGCGCTCCCGCACGGCGAGCGCGGCCGCCCGCGTGACCCGGGCGAACTGCGGGACGTAGCCGAGGCTGATGCCGGCGATGACGGTGGCGAGCCCCGGGCCGAGAGCGGTGACGATGGCGAGGGCGAGGATGAGGGCGGGGAACGCCTGGAGCACGTCGATGCCCCGCACGAGGAGATCGCTCGCCAGGCCGCGGAAGTAGCCCGAGGTCAGGCCGATCGCGGTTCCGGCGAGCGCGCTGATCGCCACGACGGCGGCGCCCACCGCGAGGGACACCCGCGCGCCCCACACGACGCGGCTCAGGACGTCCCGGCCGAGGCGGTCGGTCCCCAGCGCATGCTCGACGGAGGGAGCCTTCAGGCGACGGATGACCGACTGGGTCGTCGGGCTCTTGACGGGCAGCACGGGCGCGACGAGCGCCACGGCGACCGTGCTCACGATGAAGAGGGCGCTCAGGAGCACGGGGACCCGGAGCCTCATGTCGCGCGCACGCGCGGGTCGGCCAGCCCGTACAGGAGATCGACCACGAGATTCAGGAGCAGCACGGCGAAGGACGAGACGAGGACGACGCCCTGGATGACGGGGTAGTCGCGGGCGAGGATCGCGTCGAGCGCGAGCCGCCCGATGCCCGGCCGCGTGAAGACGGTCTCGGCCACGACGGCGCCGGAGAGCAGCGTCCCGACGTTCAGCCCGATGACCGTGAGAATCGGGATGATCGCGTTCCGGAGCACGTGCCGGCCGACGACGGCGCGCTCGCCGAGCCCCTTGGCCCGGGCGGTGCGGGCGAAGTCCTGCCCCAGCATCTGGAGGATGCTGGCCCGCGTGATCCGCGAGACGACGCCGGCGAGGAAGAAGCCCGTCGCGATCGCGGGCAGGACGAGGGCGCGGAGCACCTCGGCGGGCGTCGCTCCCGCGCCCGCCGTGGGGAACACCCGCCAGTGGAGACCGAACGCCAGGAGGAGTACGAGCCCCCACACGAAGACCGGCACCGACACTCCCAGGAGCGCGCCGACGCCCGCGGCGTAGTCGAGCCAGGTGCCCCGCCGGAGCGCGGCGGTCGCGCCCAGCGGCACGCCGATCAGCGTGGCCACCAGAGTGCCCCCGAGGGTGAGGAGGAGGGTGTGCGGAAGCGCGTCGAGGACCAGGCGGCCGACCGGCGCGCGAAGCGCGAGCGATTGGCCGAAGTCGAGGCGGAAGGCTCCCGCCAGGTAGGCGACGAACTGGTCGAGGAGCGGGCGGTCCACCCCGAGGTCGCGGCGGAGGGCGGCGACCGCATCGGGCGTGGCGGCCGTCCCGAGGAGCGCGATCGCCGGGTCCCCGGGGAGGATCCGCATCACGACGAACACCAGCACCAGCGCTCCGAGCATGGTCGGCACGATCTGGACGACCCGCCGCGCGAGATGGCGCATCCGCCCCGCTATCTCGCCCGGGCCTCGAGGCCGACGCGACGGCGGGGGATCACGCGCCCTGGATGAAAGCGATGAGGTCGGCCGCCACCAGCTCCGGCCGCTCCCAGTTCGGACAGTGCCCGGTGTCCGGATAGACCCGGAGGCGGGCGTTCGGGATCGCCTTCACGAGGCGCTCCTGCTCGCCCCGTGAGAAGAGCGCGTCGTGATCGCCCCACAGCAGCAGGGTCGGCGCCGCGATCCGACCGAGCTCGCGCGCGTCGTCGAACGAGAGCAGGCCTGCGAACGTGGCGCGCCATAGACGCGCCGGCAGCTTGACGCTCTCGGACAGCAGGCGCTCGAAGAACTCCGGGGGAAGCGGCAGGTGGATGGTGCCGGACTGGAACTCCCGCGCGAACGCCAAGGTGACCGGTTCCGGGAGATCCCGCAACGACGCCTGCACCTCCCGGGTCACCGGATTCACCGGGGAGAACGCGCTGCCGATCAGGACGAGGCGCGACACGCGCTCGGGGTAGGCCTCGGCCACCCGCCGCGCGACGAAGGTCCCGAAGGAGTGCCCCACGATGGCGGCGCGGGTCACGCCGACCTCGTCGAGGAACGCCGCGGCGTCGGCCGCCAGGTCGGGGATCCCGTAGCCCCCGTCCGGACGGTCCGACTCGCCGAAGCCGCGCTGGTCGGGGACCAGCGCGCGGTAGCGATCAGGCAAGAGCGGCAGCACCCGGCTGTACGAGAACCAGGAGTCGGGCCAGCCGTGGAGGAAGAGGATCGCCGGTCCGGCGGGGTCGCCCGACTCCGCGTAGTGGAGCCTGAGGCTGTCCGGAAGGCCCGCATTGCGGAGACGGACCATCGGAGCGCCATGCCCTCCGGCTGTCACGGCCACGAGCCCAGGGCCCTCGCTCCTAGTTGAAGGAGAGTCGCGTGAGATCGAGGCCCCAGATCGGCTCGAGGCTCGGCATGCCCTGGAGCTTCGGGGAATGGAGCATCGCCTCGGGGCGCATCATCAGCGGGATCATCGGGACGTCGCGCATCAGCTTCCGCTGGATCTCGTGGTACATCTGCTCGCGCTTCTTGGGATCGAGCTCCCGCCGCGCCGGAATCAGGTCCGCCTCGAGGTTGTACTTGCTGACGGCGATCGCGCCTCCCGTCGGCGTGAAGGCGTCCGTCAACCAGATGTCCGGATCGGGCTGGCGCACGCAGCAGTGGATGGCGAAGTAGACGCCTTGGCCCCGGAACATCCGGCCGAGCCACGTCGGCTGGTCCAGGAGCTCGAGCTTGACCGTGATGCCGGCCGGCTTGAGCTGCTCGGCGATCACCTCGCCGCCGAGCTTGTTCTCGTCGTAGTTCACCATCGTGATCTCGACCCCGTTCGGGTAGCCCGCCTCGGCCAGGAGCTGCTTGGCCTTCGCGATGTCGTGCTCGTAGCGCGGCACGCTGTCCGTCACGTACGGGTAGCCCTTGGGGATGGGCGAGAACCACGGTTCGCCGATGCCGTTGTACCCGAGCTCGATCAGCTGCTTCCGGTCGATCGCGTGGGCGATCGCCTGGCGCACCTTGACGTTGTCGAATGGCTTCACGGTCACGTTCATCATGAGGACCTGGGGGAGGTTCCGATGGACGAGCGTCTCCTTGAAGCCCGCGCGCTTCAGGCGGTCCCCCACGGCCTGCTCGCGGATCTGGGAGTAGATCAGGTCGTACTCGCCGTTCTCGAGGCCGATGACCTGGGCATTCACGTCCGTGACCGTCCGGAACGTCACCTTCTTGATCGCGGGCGCGCCGCCCCAGTACTTCTCGTTGGCCCGGATCACGGACTCGCGGTTCGGGACGCGGCTCTCGAACACGTACGGCCCCGTGCCGATGGGATCCCACGCGTAGCCCTGTCCCTTCTCCGCCACCGCCCGGGCGTTGACGATCGGGCCCGCCCGGTAGGGCGTGAGGAGATAGAGGAAGCCGGCGTACGGCTCCTTGAGGACGAGCTTCACCGTGTAGTCGTCCACCACCACCGCTTCCTTGAGCATGCGCATGCTGCCGGCGAACGGGGACTTGGTGTTCGGGTCCAGCAGCCGGTCGAAGGAGCCCTTGACGTCGGCGGCGGTGAACTTGCCGTAGCCCTTGTGCCACTCGACGTCCCGCCGGAGCTTGAAGGTGTACTCGAGGCCGTCCTTCGAGACCGTCCACGACGTCGCCAGGTCCGGCTCGAACTCGATGCTGTTCGGCTTGAACTTGATGAGCGCGTTGTAGATGTTGCGGTTGAAGATGAGGTCCTGCGTCGTGATCGCGAAGTGCGGGTCGAGGGTGGCCTGGTGGACCCCCGCCACCACCGACAGCGTGTCCTTCGTCGACTTCTGCGCGCCGGCGCGCGGCGCGGCGGCCACTCCGACGGCGATGGCCACGGCGACGGCCGCGATGGCCCGGGCGCGGAAGGAGGCGTTCCATCTCATGTGCCGGTCCTCCCCTGGGATGCTCGGCTGGCGGCGCCGGATTGGCGCGGCCGTCACGGGAACTCGGCCCGCAGGGCGGGCATCACCTCGCGCGCGAAGAGGGTCATGTTCCTGGTCGCCAGCTCGTGCGGCATGCTGCCCACCTGGAAGATCCCCTGGACGATGCCGCAGCCCGTCTGCTTGAGGACCTCGCGCATGCGGTCGCGCACGGTGGCGGGACTCCCCACCACCGCGTACATCCCGTCCTCCACCTCGCGCCAGGAGGTGAGGGCGGTGACGAACTTCCGCCGGGGGCCCGCCACGCGCATGAGCGACTCCACCGACGTGTGGCCGGGGGGGTGCATGAACTCGCGCGGCATGCGGAGCGCCTTCTTCGCCAGATACCAGAAGTGGGGCTCGAACTCGGCCCGCGCCTGCTCGTCGGTCTCGGCGACGTAGACGAGGACGGGCCAGCCGAGCTGCTCCCGCGGCACCTCGTAGCCGAGCTTCGACGCGGCGTGCTCCCGCAGGAGGTCGTAGTGCTCCTGCATGACCTGGTACGGGGAGAAGGGGAGCGCGATGAAGGGATAGCGCCGCTCGGCGACCCACCGGATCGTCTCGAGGCTCCCCGAGCCGGGGATCCAGATCGGCGGGTGGGGCTCCTGGAGCGGCCGGGGCCAGACGTTCACGAACCGGAAGTCGTAGTGCTTCCCCTCGAAGTGGAAGGGGCCCGGCCGGGTCCACGCCTCCACGATGAGGTCATGGGCCTCGCGGTAGCGCTCCCGGAAGAAGGTCGGGTTGACCTCGTAGGTGAACGCCTCGACGCCGAGCCCCACCACCATGCCGGCGATGATGCGCCCGCCCGACAGCACGTCGAGCATCGCCAGCTCCTCGGCCACCCGGAGCGGGTGGTCGTAGAGCGGGAGCGCGTTCCCGAGGATCAGGATCTTCACCCGCCGCGTGCGCTGGGCGAGGCAGGCCGCGATGATGTTGGGCGACGGCATGAGGCCGTAGGCGTTCTGGTGGTGCTCGTTCACGCCCACCGCGTCGAAGCCGAGCGTCTCGGCCAGCGTGAGCTGCTCGAGGTACTGCTCGTAGAGCACCCGGCCGCGCGCCGGATCGTAGAGGCGGTTCGGCAGGGTCAGCCAGGCCGACTCGTAGTGCTGCTCGAAGTCGGCCGGCAGGTGCGGCCACGGCATGAAGTGGAAGCAGACGAAGAACATCGGGGTCAGGCCTTGACTTCCATACGCTCGCGCGCGCGGCCGGGGTGGAACGGTACGTAAGTCAAGGCCTGACCCCGTCCAGGAAGTCGAGGACGAGCTCGGCCGAGGCGCTCGGGCTGCTCGAAGGGCGGGAGGTGGCCGCAGCGGTCGAGGACCTCGAGGCGCGCCCCCGCGGATGCCGCGAGCGTAGGCCTCGCCGTAGGCGAGGGGAATGAGGCGATCCTCGCGGCCCCACACGACCAGGGTCGGCGCGCCGATGCGCCAGAGGCGGCCGGTGAGCTTCCGGAACTGGTGCGCCGGGCTCCACAGGAGCCGCGCGGCGGCTTCCCGGCCGCGGAGCACCATCTCGAGCCGCTCGGGCGGCGGCGCGTCGGGGATGATCGCGCGGGCGACGGCCGACGTCGGATCGTGGAACATGAGCTCGCGGACCTTCGGCGGCGGCATCATGAACGGCTCGCCCATCGGCACGCCCGGCACGCGGATCCCTGCCGCGTCGATCAGGACGAGGCGATCCAGCCGGTTGGGGTGGCGCACCGCCAGCTCGGCCGCGAGCCAGCCGCCCAGCGACAGGCCGACGACGTCGACCCGGTCCAGCTCGAGCGCGTCCAGCACGTCCAGCGTGTGGAACACCAGGTCCTCGATCGTCTCGATCGCGTCGAGGCCCTCGGTCGCGCCGAATCCCGGGTGAACCGGAAGGAGGACCCGGCGGCGCGCGGCGAGGAGGTCGTGGACCGGCATCCACCAGAAGGTGCCGGCGCCGTGGAGATAGAGGAGGGGCCGGCCGCTGCCGCCCTCGAACAGCTGGACGCCGCGCCCGTGGACGCTGAGCGTGCGCTCGCGCTCCGGCGCGGCCGCGACCTCGGTCACCGCGTCCCGTCCCCTCTCCGACAGGTGGGACGGCCGCGCGAGGCGAGAGCGCACCAGAAGGGAGTCGCGGGGGAGAAGCCGAGCCGCATCATGCGCGATCTCTCCTCGTGGTGGTGCGCCTACCATAGCACAGCGCGTTGGGCGCTCGAGGCGGGACGCCGACGTCGCCCCGAGGTCCGGCCCCGGCTATACTGCGCGAGACCGGAGACCCGCGCGGGCGGCATCTCCGAGCCCGGCGTTTGGCCCGCGCCACATCCGCATCGCGATGGAGGAGCCATGCTCTTCCCGACGACCCTCGTCGGCAGCTACCCGCAGCCCGACTGGCTGATCGACCGCCCGCGACTCGCCGGCCGGTTCCCGCCGCGCGTGCGAGCTCGCGAGCTCTGGCGGGTGGCAGAGCCGTGGCTCCGCGAGGCGCAGGACGACGCGACCCTCCTCGCGATCCGCGCCCAGGAGGCCGCCGGGCTCGACATCATCACCGACGGCGAGATCCGGCGCGAGAGCTACTCGAACCGCTTTGCCACGGCGCTGGACGGCGTCGACGTCGACAACCCGGGCACCGCCCTCGACCGGTCCGGCCATCCGAATCCGGTGCCGCGCATCGTCGGCCCGGTCCGCCGCCGGCACCCCGTCGAGGTCGAGGACGTGCGCTTCCTCCGCGCGCACACGACGAAGCCGATCAAGATGACCGTGCCGGGCCCGTTCACGATGAGCCAGCAGGCGCAGAACGACTACTACCCGACCGAGGAGGCGGCGGCGATGGACTACGCCGCCGCGGTCAACGAGGAGATCCGGGACCTGTTCGCCGCCGGGGCCGACGTCGTCCAGGTCGACGAGCCCTACATGCAGGCGCGGCCGGAGAAGGCCCGCCAGTACGGCCTGCGCGCCCTGAACCGCGCCCTCGAGGGCGCGGGCGGCCAGACCGCGGTCCACATCTGCTTCGGCTACGCCGCGATCATCCACCAGCGCCCCTCGGCCTACTCGTTCCTGCCGGAGCTCCGCGGCTGCTCGTGCCAGCAGGTGTCGATCGAGACGGCGCAGTCCGGGCTCGACTGCGCGGTCCTGACCAGCCTGCCGGACAAGCGGATCATGCTGGGCTGCCTCGACCTGAGCGACCCCGCCGTCGAGACGCCGGAGACCGTCGTCCGCCGCGTGCGGCGCGCGCTCGACCACGTGGCGGCGGACCGCCTCGTCCTGGCGCCCGACTGCGGGATGAAGTACCTGCCGCGGGAGGTCGCGTTCGGCAAGATGCAGGCCATGGTGGCGGCGGCCCGGATCCTCAGGTCCGAGCTCGCCAGGGAGGCCCGATGAAGATCGACGTCTTCCCCCACATCTTCCCCAAGCGCTTCTTCGACCGGATGTGCGAGGTCGTCTCGCCCTCGCACTACATGCAGAAACGGACGCGGGCGATCCCCGTGCTGACCGACCTCGACCTCCGCTTCCGGATCATGGACCGCTACGAGGGCTACGTGCAGGTGCTGACGCTGTGCTCGCCGCCGATCGAGGCGTACGCCGCGCCCGATCTCGCGGCGGACCTCGCGCGCCTCGCCAACGACGGCATGGCCGAGATCGTCGAGCGGCACCCCGAGCGGTTCCCGGCCTTCGTGGCCTCGCTCCCGATGAACAGCCCCGACGCCGCGCTGCGGGAAATCGACCGGGCCATCGACCACCTCGGAGCGACCGGCGTGCAGATCTTCTCGAACGTCAACGGGAAACCGCTCGACGCGCCCGAGTACCGGCCGGTCTTCGACCGGATGGCGCAGCGCCGGCTCCCGATCTGGATGCATCCGGCCCGGCCGGCCTCGTTCCCCGACTACCAGGGCGAGACGCGGTCCAAGTTCGACATCTGGTGGGCGTGGGGCTGGCCCTACGAGACGACCGCCGCCATGGCCCGCCTGGTCTTCGACGGCCTCTTCGAGCGCCACCCGGACCTCCAGATCATCACGCACCACATGGGCGCGATGGTGCCGCACTTCGAGGGGCGAGCCGGCTACGGCCTGGACCAGCTCGGCACGCGGACCGACGATCCCGACGACGTGGCGGCCGCGCGGGGGTTGACCGGCCGGCCGGTCGACCACTTCCGGAAGTTCTACGGCGACACCGCGCTGTTCGGCGCGTCCCACGCGATGGAGTGCGGCCTCGCGTTCTTCGGCGCCGACCGCATCCTGTTCGGCACCGACATGCCCTTCGATCCCGAGCGCGGGCCCGGGTTCATCCGCGAAACCATCGCGGCGATGGAGCGCATGCGGGCGACCCCGGAGGAGAAGGCGAAGATCTACGAGGGGAACGCCCGGCGCATGCTGCGGCTCCGGCGCGCCTGACCGGGGCGGCCACCCGCGCTCCGGGGCGAGGCTGGTATGATCAGGGCGATTGCGGCTCACGCTCGGGAGGGTCACAGCCGGACCACGGCGACGGACGCGCCCTCAGCCCGCTAGGGGGAACCACCATGCCCGTTCGAGCTCTGCTCCACTACGCGCTCGAGGTCCCGGACCAGACGGTCGGGGAAACCTTCTATCGCACGTTCGGACTCGTCGACCGGCCCGCGCGCGACGGCGCGGTGCACCTCCACCCCGGCGGGCTGGAGCGGGAATGCACGCTGCTCTACGAGGGCCCGCGGAAACGGCTCCACCACCTGGCCTTCGGCGCGCCGGGCGGGGAGCTCGAGGCGGTGCGCGAGTCGATCCGGCGGGCGGGCGTGCGCGAGGTCGACCCGCCGCGCGGCGCGCCCGACGGCGGCTTCTGGGTCCGTGATCCCGACGGCCACTACGTGAACATCCGGCCGGAGGGGCCCCAGGAGCCGCCGGCCGACCCCCCGCTCGCGACCAACAGCCCCGGCCACGTCCAGCGGCAGGTCGTGCGCGGCAGCCCCGCGCGGACGCTTCACGCGGCGCCGCGCAAGCTGGGCCACGTGCTGCTCTTCACGACGGACGTCGACCGGCAGATCGACTTCTACACGCGGATCCTCGGCCTCAAGCTGTCGGACCGCGTGAAGAGCATCATCGCCTTCATGCGCTGCACCACCGACCACCACAACCTCGCGTTCCTGACGTCCAAGGGGCCGGGGTTCCATCACGCGTCGTTCCAGGTCGGCTCGGTGGACGAGATCGCCCTGGGCGCGTCCCACATGCGGGACTCCGGCTGGCAGATGGGCTGGGGGCTCGGCCGGCACGTGATCGGGTCGAACTACTTCTACTACACGCGGGACCCCTGGGGGAGCTTCGCGGAGTACTACCACGACCTCGACTACATCCCCGAGGAGTGCGCCTGGGTGCCGCGCGATTTCCCGGAAGAGGACTCGCTCTACGTCTGGGGGCCGCCCTTGCCCCAGGAGTTCGTGGAGAATTCCGAGCTCGGCTGAGCGGCGTCCGATGGCCCCGGGGGAGCCGATGGTCAGCTCCCCCGACGTTTTCCTGCACTGGCGGTCGATGCTCCCGGCGTCGCGGAGCTGAGAGCGATCTCCGGCGCCGGCCTCCTCGTCGGCGCGCTCCGGCGGTCCATCGACAGCCGCCACCGAGTGCGGTCCCAGCTGCGATGAGCCTCCAGGCGAGCTGAGCGGCGCGACTTCGGCCGGCCCTCGATCCTGGCGCGCGCCCGCGCGGCCCCGTATACTCCAGCGTCATGCCCGGGCTCGACTGGATGCGCGTCGTCGCGCTGATCGCCTTCGTCGGCACCTATCTGGGCCTCGCCCTGGGGCGCCTCCCGGGGTTTCGGGTGGACCGGACGGGCGTGGCCATCATCGGCGCCGCGGTCATGGTGGTGGCCGGCGTCCTGCCGTGGGACAAGGCCGTCGCCGCCGTCGACGCCCACACGCTGGTGCTCCTGTTCGGCATGATGATCGTCGCGGCGTACCTGAGACTGTCCGGCTTCTTCCACCTGGTGACGCACTGGGCGGTCCGGCGCGCGCGGGGCCCCGTGGGCCTCCTGACGATGGTGGTCCTCGCATCCGGCGTCCTGTCGGCGCTCTTCGTGAACGACGTGATCTGCCTGGTGCTCGCGCCCGTCGTGCTGGCCGTGGTCCGCCAGCTCCGGCTTCCGCCGGTGCCGTACCTCATGGCGCTGGCGATGGCCGCCAACGTGGGGAGCGTCGCGACGCTCACCGGCAACCCGCAGAACATGCTGATCGGGAGCTTCTCGGGGATCAGCTACCGCGCGTTTCTCGGACGCGAGGCCCCGGTGGCGGTGATCGGCCTCGCCTGCGTCATCGGCGTGCTCTGGCTGGTCTATCGACGCCAGTTGCCGGCCGCGCTGCCGCCCACGAACCTGGCCGCCAACTTTCCCATCCACGCCGCGATCATGAGAAAGACCATCATCGCGGTGTGCGTGATGCTCGTCGCGTTCTTCGCCGGGGTGCCGATCGCGCTGGTGGCGGTCGGGGGAGCGGCGGTGTGCCTGCTGACGAGACGGGTCAAGCCCGAGAAGGTGTACCGCGAGATCGACTGGCAGCTCCTGGTCCTGTTCACCGGCCTCTTCGTCGTCATCGGCGGGGTCGAGGCGGCGCGACTGACCGACTCGCTGTTCGCGCTCGCCGGACGGTTCGCCCTCTACCGGCCCGCGGTGCTCACGGTCGTGACCGCCGCGCTGTCGAACCTCGTCTCGAACGTCCCCGCCGTGCTCCTGTTCAAGACGATCGTCCCGAGCTTCGGGGAGCCCACGCGCGCCTGGCTCGTGCTGGCGATGGCGTCCACGCTGGCAGGGAACCTCACGATCCTCGGCTCGGTCGCCAACATCATCGTGGTCGAGGCAGCCCGCGAGGAGCGCGTCACGATCGGGTTCTGGGAATACGCGCGGGTCGGCATTCCCGTCACGCTGCTGACGTTGATCTTTGGCTGGGCGATCCTGGCCCTGATGCCGGCGTAAGAATCCCGCGAACGCGTTAGCCGCGCGTCACGGTGTCGTCATCGCGACACCGGGGCGCGCGGCGGACTCGACTCCGCTGACGCGGTCGCGCAGCCCTACTTCGCGGGGCAGACCGGGATCGGCCAGGGCTTGTCGAAGAGGAACAGGAACTCCCGCCGAATGCCGATCTCGGTCACCTTGTAGACCGACACCGGGAAGCTCATGGCAACCTGGCTCGGCTGGTCAGTGGACGCCGCCGCGGCCGTCGGGCTGACCGGTGCCGTCGCCAGCTTGCCGGCTTCCGTGGCGGCCTGGACCTGCGCGCGCAAGGTATCGGCCGACACGCGGGCCCCAGTATCTATGCGGGGATCAGCGATCGCGAGCAATCGCGCCATCCACGCACACGCTCGAGAGCGGCACGTACGTCGACTCGAACGCGACGAACGGGAAGTCGGCCTTGATGCCGGGCTTTGCCAGGATCTCGTTCCAGCGCGAGTCCGCGCTCAGGCCGCCGAGGAAGTACCCGGGCGCCGGGTACTCGTCCGCGGCCTTGACGGGTTGCACGAACAGGAGCCCGGTCGCCACGGCCAGAACCGAGAACGTCCGCCTCGCCTGCGACAGAATCTTGACGCTGATCATCGCTCTTCCCTCCATCCTGTAGAGGAGCAAGGCCGATGCCGCGCGCCGTGAGATGGCCCACTCCATCCAACGCCGATTGGCCTCCTGTCGGCAGGCCATCACCGGCTGATCGGGCCAGCGCGCGGGGGATGCCCGCAGGCGCCCGCGCTCGGGACGTGTGCTACCGTAGACTCCGTGACGGGGCTTCGCTGGGCCTTCATCTTCCTCTTCTGGGCGGCGCTGGATCTGTCCGGCCCGCTGCTCCTCGTGCCCGCCGAGATGTTCGAGGAGTCGGAGGAAGCGGCCCACCGGTCCGGGACGAGGCGCCGGGATCAGCAGCGGTCCGAGGCGCGGAGCCCGTCCGCCCGAGCCTCCGAGGCCCAGCAGGGCACGGCCCAGCTCTCGCGCATGGTCACGGCCGCGCGCGGGCCTCGGCCGGGTAGGGCGGACACTCCCCGGAAGCTCCCGCCGTCAGGCCCCCCGCCCGATTCCGCGTCGGACGACCACTAGCTCTCTCCATCCCCCGTCGTTTCTCGACTGAGCCGCTCCGATCGGCGCGGCATGGCTTCGCCGTGCTGCGGCCCGGAGCGCGCCGGCCCGTTCCTTTCACCGACAAGTGGGGAGAGCCATGGAGAACGATCGCAAGCTCGACGACCGTCCTGAGCCGGGCGCCTCCCGGCGTGTTCTCGTCGCCGTGCACGGCCGCGAGCCGGCCGGCTGGGAGAACGAGGTGTGCCGTGCCCTCGCGCTCTCGCCTCGCGCCGCGGTCCGCGTGCTGGCCATCACCGACGTTCCGTCGCCGCCGTCGGCCTCCGTGCTTCCGGCCGCCCGTCGCGCCCGGGCCCGGGCCCACGCCGAGTGGCGTCGAATCCAGGTGGCAAGCGTCGGCCAGCGCCTCGAGACGCTGCTGGCCGGCCTGCCGACGACTCCCGACGTGGCGTGGGCCCACGTCGAGGACGCCGATCCGGGGCGGGCGATCGTCGAGCGCGCCGCCGTCTGGGGCGCGGACCTGATCGTCATCGGGATGGACGGCCCCGGCTGGCTCGAGCGCCGGCTTCTCGGAGCGATCCACGAGCGAGTCGTCGATCAGGCCAGCTGCGCGGTGCTCGTCATGCCGTCGCCCGAGCGGGCCACCCTCCGCCGGTGGGGCGGCGCCTCGGCTTCCGGGCTGGGCCGGCAGCGGCCCGCGACCGCGAAGGGAGGCGCGTGACGCCGATGGCCACGTTCTTCCCGTTCGCCGAGTACTGGTGGCTGTACGCGGCCTTCACCGGCGGCGTGCTGCTCCTCCTGTTCGTCGATCTCTTCGTCCTGCACCGGGACGCGCACGAGGTCCGCTTCCGGGAGGCGCTGGGATGGAGCGCGGCGTGGGTCAGCCTGGCGCTCCTCTTCAACGCCGGGCTGTACGCCTATGCGCTCTGGGCGTTCCCGCAGGATCCGCGGCTCGCCGCGATCCCCGGCTTCGACGCGGAGGCCGCCGCCTGGCAGGTCGCGCTCGAGTTCCTGACCGGGTACGTGGTCGAGTACTCGCTGTCCGTGGACAACATCTTCGTGTTCATCCTGGTCCTCGGCTACTTCGGCGTGCCCGCCCGCTACCAGCACCGGGTCCTCTTCTACGGCATCCTGGGCGCCCTCGTCTTCCGGGGGATCTTCATCTCCCTGGGCGCGCTCCTCATGCAGTTCCACTGGGTGGTATGGCTCTTCGGGGCCTTCCTCATCGTGACGGGGCTGCGCATGCTCCGCAGCACCGAGGAGGGCGTGGATCCCGGGCGCAACCCGGTGATCCGGCTCGTGCGCCGCATGCTGCCGGTCACGCACGAGATGGACGGGCAGCACTTCCTCGTGCACCGGGACGGCCGGCGCTGGGCCACGCCGCTCCTGGTCGCCTTGCTGTGCCTGGAGGCGAGCGACATCGTGTTCGCGATCGACTCGGTGCCGGCGATCTTCGCCCTGACGCGCGAGCCGTTCATCGTCTTCACGTCCAACGTCTTCGCCATCCTCGGGCTCCGCTCGATGTACTTCATGCTCGGCGGCGCCGTGGAGCGGTTCCACCTCCTGCGCTACGGCCTGGCCGTCGTGCTGGTGTTCGTCGGGCTCAAGATGGTCTGGCTCGACGCGTGGTACGGGGGCAAGTTCCCGATCGGGATCTCGCTGGCGATCATCGGCGCCGTCCTGGCGGCCTCCATCGTCGCCTCGCTCACGTTCCCGCGGCGCCATGCGATCTTCCACGCTGGACGCTCGGAGGAGGCCTCGCGATGACCGTCAAGGAGCTCATGACCGAGCCCGTCGTGACGGTGGACGAGAACATGCCAGTCGCGGATGTCGCGCGCGTGATGCAAGAGCACGACATCGGCGCGGTGGTGGTGGTCGACGCATCGGGCCAGCTGCGGGGGATCGTGACGGAGTCCGACTTCACCGGGATCGGCCGCAGCGTGCCCTTCTCCCTGGCCATCGCGCCGGTCGTGTTCGGCGCGCGGGCGGCCACCATCGCCGAGCTGGAACGGATCTACGCCATGGCGCGGCAGCTGCGCGCCCGGCAGATCATGAGCGACAAGGTTCAGACGGCCGAGGAGTCGGAGGAGATCGGCGCGGTCGTGCAGCGCATGCTCGCGCGCAACCTGAGGCATGTCCCCGTCGTGCGGGATGGCAAGCCGGTGGGCATGCTGGCCCGGCACGACATCCTGAAGCTTGTGGCGGCGCCGTCCCGCTGAGCGCTCGGAACCGGGCGGGCGCTCGCTACGGCCAGAACTCCCGGGAAGCGAGCCGCGCGCCCTCGGCGAGGCTCTGGAGCTTCGCCCACACGACACCGGGGTCCACCGCCGCCTGTCCGACCCATGTGCCGTAGCCGCAGTCGGTGCCGCCGATGACGTTCTCCCGGCCGACCAGCTTCGCGTAGCGGCCGATCCGCTGGGCCACCAGCTCGGGGTGCTCGATGTAGTTCGTCTTGGACTCGAGCACTCCCGGGATCAGGATCTTGCCCTCGGGGAGCCTCACCCGCTCGAAGAGCCGCCACTCGTGGGCGTGCCGCGGGTTGGCGGCCTCGAAGGAGACGCCGCTGGGCCGCGCCGCGAAGACGATGTCGATGATGTCCTCGAGCGGAACGTCGTAGTGGTGCGGCCCCTCGTAGTTCCCCCAGCAGACGTGCATGCGCACCCGGTCGGGCGGTACCCGGGCGAGCGCGTGGTTGAGCGCCTCGACGTGGAGGCGCGCCATCCGGCGGAACTCCTCGATGCCGAGGCCGGCGAACTGGATGTGCCGGCCCATGGCGAGGTCCGGGCAGTCCACCTGGAGCAGGAGCCCCGCCTGGACCACGGCCTCGTACTCGTGCCGCATCGCGTCCGCGATCGCGTAGAGATACGCCTCGTGATTCGGGTAGTGATCGTTCCGGAAGAAGAGGGAGATGACCCCCGGCGAGGCCGCCGTGAGGAATCCCTCCGTCGCCGCGGCGGACGCGAGGGCCGCCTTGAGGTTCTCGGCGTCGACCTCGGCGGCGCGCGCGTCGCGCACGGCGATCGGACCGTTGCAGGCCGGCGTCCGCCGGCGGGAGCGCCCGGGGTCGCCGAAGACGCGCTTGGCCAGCTCGGGGAAGTCCACGAGGTCGCGGTACTGGAGCGGCTGGCTGGTGCCGCCGAAACCGGACAGCCGGTCCTTGACGTACGTGGCGTAGCTCGGCTTGCTGAGCTCCCCGTCGTCGATGACGTCCAGGCCCGCGTCCGCCTGCTTCCGGACGATCTCCGCCACCGCGCTCCGGGTGCGGGCGGCGAGAGCGGCCGCGTCGACGGGAACGCCCTCCTCGCGGGCGAACATCGTCCGGACGAGGTCCTCGGGACGCGGCAGGCTGCCGGTATGCGTGGTGAGGAAGCGGTCCGCGCTCCGTTTCATGCGACGTCCTCGCAGGCAGCCGGGATCGACGTCGTGCCGCGCCGGAGCTCCTGGCGCGCGAAGGCGCTCCCGGACGAGGAAGGGGCCGCGGCGGGCCACCGCCCGGTGACGGGCATCGCCACGCGGACCGCGCGGCCACGGCGAGGCATCAGGTGGCGGGCGGCGCTCGACACGGCGGCTAGCCTAGCACGCGCCGGGAGACCATGACGACGAGACGCCGCGGGACTTCCCGCGCGCGCGTCGCATGGTATAGAGTCGACCCACACGAGTCGATCTGAAGCCGCCGCGTCCGGGCTGGTCCTGCGGCCGTGAGCGGCCGGCCAAGTCCACCGAGCTGAGGAGGCTGCCATGACGCGATCGTCCCGAGTGCTCGGCCTGCTCGCTGTCCTCCTCCTGGCTCTGGTGGCGGCGCCCGGCGCCGGCCTGGCCGCTCCCTCCGGCCCGCCGATCCGCGTCGGCGGCTCGCTGGCGCTGACCGGGCCTCTGGCGGCGACGGCGCTCGTGCACAAGATCGTCGGCGAGATCTACGTCGACGAGCTGAACCGGAAGAACGGGCTCCTCGGCCGCCCCGTCGAGTGGGTCCTGCTCGACGACCAGTCGAAGCCTGATCTCGCCCGCACGCTCTACGAGCGCCTGGTCACGGTCGACAAGGTCGACCTCCTCATCGGCCCGTACGCCACCGGCTCCATCCTCTCCGCGATGGGAGTCGCGCAGCGCTACGACAAGCTCCTCGTGCACCACACGTTCGGGATTCCGCACCTCGCGAAGTACGAGCGGCACTTCCCGGCCTGGGCGCTCGGACCCGAGCCGGGCCGCACGTTCCCGAACCTCCTGTTCGACGCGCTGGCGGCCGCCCCCAAGCCGCCCCAGAGCGTCGCGATCGTGACCGACAAGTTCCCGTCGGTGCACTTCGTGTCGACGGGTGCCCGCGAGATCGCGCAGAAGCGCGGGCTGAAGGAGGCCCTGTACCTCGAGTTCGAGTTCGGCACCCGCGACTTCGGGCCGATCGCGGCCCGGATCAAGGACGCCAATCCGGACTTCCTGTGGGTGGGGGCCATCGGCCTCGACGGGAACCAGATCCTGGATGCGCTGAGGAAGATCGACTACACGCCGAAGAACCACTTCTACCTCTACCCGGCGCCGGGGCCGCTCGCCAAGGCACCCGAGGGCAAGGGCGCCCTGTCGACCACTATCTTCGAGGAGCATCCTCCGTTCACGAGCAGCCCGGCGGCCGCCGAGTTCGTGAAGCTCTTCCGCGAGCGGGCCACGAAGGCCGGCCTGCCCTACACCGCCGTCGACGTGCAGGCCGCCGCGTCGTACACCGCCTGGCAGCTCCTGGAGGCGGCGGTGACGGCGACCAAGGGCCTCGACGACAAGGCGCTCGCGCAGTGGCTCAAGACGAACCGGGTCGACACCATCACCGGCAAGCTGCGCTTCGACGGGCCCAACAACTACGGCGACGACCTGTCGAAGGTGAAGCAGGTGCAGGACGGGAAATGGGTGGTGGTGTGGCCGAAGGAGTTCGCGGCGCCGGGAGCGCAGCTCATCACCCCGTGACGTCCGGGCGACGGACGTCGCATCCCTAGGCTTGCTCGCGTCTCGTGCCGGGCGCCCGCGCGCTCGGGCCGCGGCCCGCTCATGCGGCCGGACTGACCTCGAACGGCTGGAGTGAGTCGCGTGCCGAGCCTCACGCTCCTCGCGCAGTCGGTCCTGTCCGGCCTCTTCGTCGGCGGGCTCTACGGCCTGCTCGGCCTCGGCCTCAGCCTGTCCTGGGGCTTCCTCCGCCTGATCAACCTCGCCCACTTCGCGCTGGCCTTCCTGGGGGCGTACCTCACGTACACGCTCTCGACGGCCTTCGGCCTCCATCCCTTCTGGAGCCTCGTGCTGGTGCCGCCCGCCTTCTTCGGGCTCGGCGTCCTGAGCCAGCTGCTCTTCGTCCGCTTCCGCGTCACGCAGTTCGGCTCGCTCCTCGTCACCTTCGGCCTGACCGTGATGATCGAGAGCCTGATCCAGTGGATCTGGACGGCCGACTACCGCCGGCTCGAGACGGCCTACGGCGCGGTGTCGTGGCGCGTGGGACCGCTCTTCCTGCCCAAGCCGGAGCTGCTCGCCCTGGTGACGGCGGCCGTGCTGAGCGGGCTGACCTGGGCGTGGCTCCGCTACACGTGGGTGGGGAAGGGGCTTCGCGCCTGCGTCGAGGACGCGCCGATCGCCGCCGCGTTCGGCGTCAATCACCGGCGGCTGGCGCTCCTCCTCTCGGGCCTCGCCGCCGCCTTCGCCGGCGTGGCCGGCGTCTTCGTGGCCCTGATCTACACGCTGGCTCCGGCCCAGATCTACGCCTGGGTCGGCGTCGTCTTCGCGGCCGTGCTGCTCGGGGGGCTCGGGAACCCCCTCGGCCCGCTGGTGGCGGGCGTGGTGATCGGGGTGTCGGAGGCGCTCACCATGGCCCTGACGGCGCCCGCGTGGGCGCCGCTCGTGTCCTTCACGCTGCTCATCCTGGTGCTCCTGCTGCGCCCGGACCGGATCTAGCGATGGGACGGCGGCTGGCAGGCCCCGCCGTTCTCCTCGCCGTGTGCCTCGGCCTCGTGGTCCTGCCGGCGACGCGGCCGCCCGCCTTCTACGAGTCGTTCCTCTACCTCGTGCTCCACTGGGTGGCGCTGGCGACCAGCTGGAGCATCCTGAGCGGCTACTCGGGGTACTTCAGCTTCGGCCACGGCGCGTTCTTCGGGGCCGGCATGTACGCGACCGCGACCCTGGCGACGGCGGGCCTCCCGTTCCTGGCGACGCTGCCCCTCGCCGGCCTCGTGGCCGCGCTGTTCGGCGTCGCGGTGGGAGCGGTGGTCTTCCGGGTGCGGAGCCTTCGCGGCGAGCTGTTCGCGCTGCTCACGCTGGCCGTCACGTTCGTTCTGGCGACGATCGTGCTCAACACCCGCATCGACGGCGGTCCCGGCGTGTACCTGAGCGGGGTGCCGCTGCCCCGCATTCTCGGGTCGCCGACCACCACCCTCTACCTGCTCGCGCTCGCCGTCGCGGTGGCCGCCGTCGGAAGCGCCTACGCCGTCCATCGCGCTCGCTGGGGAATGGGGCTCTTCGCCATTCACGACGACGAGGACGTGGCGGAGGTGCTGGGCGTTCCGACGTACCGGTACAAGCTGTTCGCGCTCGGCCTGTCGTCAGGGCTCGCGGGCATCGCGGGCGGCATCCACGCGATGTTCGTCACCTACGTCACGGTCGCCGAGACGTTCTCCATCGTCGTGCCCCTCTACGTCGTCCTGATGAGCGTGGTGGGAGGGGCCCGTCACTGGCTGGGGCCGACCATCGGCGCGACGCTCGTCACCGTGCTGATGTACGGCGCGACCGGCGGCCAGACGGCCGTGGGCGGGCGCGCGATGGTCGGCCTCGCGCTGGTTCTCGTGATCCTCTTCCTGCCCGAGGGCATCACCGGTTTCCTGGCGCGCCGCCGGTCCTCGCGCACGCAGGGGACGCGCGCGCCGGCGCCGCCGGCCACGACGGTGGCGAGCAGCCGCGGTCGCCGGATCGGTGGCGGCCCGCTGCTCGTCTGTGCGGACGTCCGGAAGGCGTTCCGCGGGGTCCGCGCGCTGGAGGGGGTGGACCTCGAGGTCCGGGAAGGCGAGATCCTGGGACTCGTGGGTCCGAACGGCTCGGGCAAGTCCACCCTCATCAACGTGGTCAGCGGCCACTACCGGGCGGACGGCGGGCGGATCGTGGTCGACGGCGTGGACCTCGGCGGCCGCCCGGCGCACGAGATCGCGGGACGGGGCATCTCGCGCACGTACCAGATTCCGCGACCGTTCAACCACCTGACCGTGCGCGACAACGTGGTGGTCGCCGGGATGTTCGGCCGCGCGAGCTGGAGCCGGCGTGCCGCCGGGCGCGAGGCGGAGAAGTGGCTCGAGTTCACGGGCCTGTCCGATCGCGCCGATCGGTTTCCGGCCGCCTTGAATCTCCACCAGCGAAAGTTCCTCGAGCTGGCGCGCGCGCTCGCGGCCCAGCCCCGCCTCGTCATGCTCGACGAGGTGCTCTCGGGGCTGGCGCCGTCCGAGATGGCCGCGGCCACCCAGCTCGTCCTGCGCATCCGTGACCAGGGGGCGACCGTCGTGTTCGTCGAGCACATCATGCGTGCCGTCATGGCGTTGGCGGACCGCGTGGTCGTGCTGGATGCCGGTCAGGTCATCGCCAGCGGCGCTCCCGCCGAGGTCATGCGCCACCCCGACGTCGTGCGCCGCTACCTCGGAAAAACCCATGCTTGAGATCGAGGGGCTCGAAGCTGCCTACGGGGACGCGACCGCCCTGTGGGGCGTCTCGCTCACCGTGGGAGAGCGCGAGCTGGTGTCGGTGGTGGGGCCCAACGGGAGCGGCAAGACCACGCTCATCAACACGATCGCCGGGCTCCTCCCGCCTCGGGCCGGGCGGCTCCGTTTCGGCGGCGAGGACCTCACCCGGCTCGCGCCGCACGAGGTGTCGGGCGTGGGCATCGCGATCGTGCCCGAGGGGCGCCGGCTCTTCGGCCGGATGACGGTGGAGGAGAACCTCGAGCTCGGCTGCTACGCGCCCCGGGCGCGCGCGTCTCGCGCGGACCGTCTCGCGCGCGTGTACCAGATGTTCCCGGCGCTCCGGGAGCGGCGCCGGCAGGCGGCGGGCACGCTCTCGGGCGGCCAGCAGCAGATGGTCGCGATCGGGCGGGCGCTGATGGCCGGCCCGCGCCTCTTGCTTCTCGACGAGCCGTCGCTCGGCCTGGCGCCCTCCATCGTCGACCTCGTCTTCGAGATGGTCGAGGCCCTTCACAAGGCCGGCACCGCGGTGCTGCTGGTCGAGCAGAACGCGGCGAAGGCGCTCGCGCTGGCGAGCCGCGCCTACGTGCTGGCCGAGGGCCGCATCGTGTCGGGCGGCGCGCCCGCCGACCTCCTCCGCGAGCCCCACATCCGGAGCGCCTACCTGGGCGAAGGCGAGCCGTGAAGAACCTCCTCGTCATCGCGCCCGACGTCCCGTATCCCGGCGACTACGGCGGCGCCGGGAAGCGAGGGACCCCCTCGGGACCGGCCGCCGTCCCTGATGGATCGCCCGCGCGTCATTCCGTGCGGGACTCCGGGACGCTGCCATAGCGGTGCAGCACCCGGGAAACCGTCTGCTCCCTCAGGTACCAGCGGAGCTCGAGGCGGCCGTTGGCGAGGACGGGCGCGTCGATGACCGTGAGGCCCGCGCCGTTCGCCGCCGCGCGGGCGGCGATCGAGACCGGCCCCCAGACACGCACGCGCTCCGCGTCCGCGGGGTACGCCAGGCGCTCCACGAAGCCCGCCTCGGTCTCGACGACGACCGTCGCCCCGCCGTGCTCCGCGAGCCACTCGGGAACGGGCGACTCCGGCGTCAAGCTGACGGTGAGGGGCACGCCGGCGACGCTCGCCGCGAGAGCTACCTGGGTGAGCGAGACCGCGGGCGCGGCGCCGCGCGCGACGATCCGATGACAGGGCCGGTAGCGGAACCCGTTCCGCTCGCCGAGGATCCCGCTGGGATCGTGCTCGCGGCGGAAGTGATCGCGCCACGCCCGGGCGTAGCTCGCCGCGCTGCCCCTGAGGAGCGCGCGCTCGTCCGCGTCGCGGGCCGTCCGGAGGCAGCACTCGAGGAGCGCGGCCACCGGCTCGGGCAGCGGCTCACCGTCGCCGGGAGGGGTGGTGACCTGGCTCCACCGCCCCAGCTGGAGGAGGTAGTTGGGCCCGCCCGCCTTGGCCCCGGGCCCCACCGACGACGCCTTCCAGCCGCCGAACGGCTGGCGGCCGACGATCGCTCCCGTGATCGGCCGGTTGACGTAGAGGGTGCCCGCCTCGATCCGGTCGACCCAGCGCGCGATCTCGCGATCGTCCAGCGTCTGGATACCGCTCGTGAGGCCGAATGCCGTGTCGTTCGCGAGGGCGACGGCCTCGTCGAGGTCCGCGGCGCGCATGAGCCCCAGCACGGGGCCGAAGCACTCGGTGCGGTGGAAGAACGAGCCGCGCCCCACGCCGAGCTTGATGCCGGGCGACCAGAGCTGCGCGTTCTCCGGGTCCGGGCGCGGCTCGAGCAGCCATTCCTCGCCCTCGTCGAGGACGGTGAGCGCACGCCGGAGCGCCGCGCCCGGAGGCTGGGTGAGCGGCGTCACCCTGCTTCCCAGCTCCCAGGCGCTCTCGACCGCGAGACTCGACGCCGCGTCGCGGAGCTGCCGCCGGAAATCGGGATCGTCGTACACCTCGGCCTCGCAGATCGCGAGGCTGGCCGCCGAGCACTTCTGGCCGTTGTGGCCGAAGGCCGATCGGACGAGGTCGCGGATCGCCTGGTCCCGATCGGCGAGCGCGGTCACGATGATGGCGTTCTTGCCGCTGGTCTCGGCCAGGAGGTGGAGATCCGGCCGCCAGCCCAGGAACAGGCGGGCGGTTTCCACGGAGCCGGTCAGGATGACGGCGCCCACCCGCGTGTCGGTCACGAGCGCCTTGCCGACCTCGTCGTCGGGGCACGGCAGGAACTGGAGGACGCTCTGCGGGACGCCCGCCTGCCAGAGGCAGCGGGCGAGCCACCAGCCGACCAGCACCGCCTCGGGCGCGGGCTTCAGGATGACGGTGTTGCCCGCGGCGAGCGCGGCCAGCGTGCCGCCGGCCGGGATGGAGAGGGGGAAGTTCCAGGGCGGCGTCACGACGACCACGCCGAGGGGCGCCATGGCGCAGTCGGCGAGCTCCGCGGTCGTCTCGACCAGCGCGCGGGCGTAGTAGCGCGCGAAGTCGACGGCCTCGGAGACCTCGGCATCCGCTTCGGTGACCGTCTTGGCGCCGTCCAGGATCATCGCGCCGGTGAGATCGCCGCGGCGCCGCTCGAGCTCGTCCGCGCACGCCTCGAGGAGAGCCCGGCGGTCCGGCGCGGCCAGCCCGCCCCACGCGGGCTGGGCGGCGCGGGCGGCGTCGAGCGCGCGATCCACGTCCCGGGGGCCCGCGAGCGCATAGCGGTACGCGATGCCGCCCGGGCGTGAGGGATCGTGGCCGTCCGCGTCCCGGGCGCCGGGGTGGAAGGCGCCGCCGACCTGGAGGGGGATGGCGTCCGGCGCCGTCCCGCGCCACCGGTCCACGACGCCCTCGATCCAGGCGCGGTTCTGGCGGAGCGTCCAGTCGGTATCGGGCGCGTTCAGGAAGCGGGCCGAGACCGGCGCGGCAGCCGGCCCGCGCTCCTCGGCCGACCGATCCTGCGTGCGGCGAGGCGCGTCGGAGAGGTCGCCCTTCAGGTCGAACGCGGCCAGGAATCGATCGCGCTCGGTGACCCACTCGGGCGAGCCCGGCTCGAGGTCGAACACGTGCCGCAGGAAGTTCTCGGGCGCCGTGTTCTCGTCCAGCCGGCGGACGAGATACGCGATCGCGCTGTGGAAGTCCTCGGCCCTCACGACCGGGGCATAGAGGAGGAGGCCCCCGGCGCGCGACTGGACCGCCCGCGCCTGGTGATTGGCCATCCCCTCCAGCATCTCGAACTCGACCCACGCCGTGACGCCGTGGGCCTCCCGGAGGGTCAGGCCGTAGGCGATGTCGAAGAGGTTGTGGCTGGCGATGCCGAGGTGCACGGCCTCCGCATGCCGCGGCTGGCAGCCGAACTCGACCATGCGCTTGTAGTTGGCGTCCACCTCCGCCTTCGTCTCGTACGGCGCCTGCGGCCAGCCGTGCGCGGCGCCCTCGATGCGCTCCATCGCGAGGTTCGCGCCCTTCACGATGCGGAGCTTGATGGGCGCGCCTCCGTGGCTCCGACGCGCAAGCGCCCACGCGGTGAGCTCCCGCTGGACCCGGTAGGAGTCGGGCAGGTAGGCCTGGAGGACGATGCCCGCGCTGAGCGGCAGGAACTCCGGCTCATCCAGTACCTCTTGGAACGCCGTCACCGTGAGGTCCAGGTCGCGGTACTCCTCCATGTCGAGGTTGATGAACTTCGGCGTGACGCGCCCGTCGGGATGCCGGTAGCGGTGGCGCGCGGCCTCGCGGTAGAGCGTGCGGAGCCGCTCGGCGACCCGCCCCACCGTCGCGCGGAAGGCGACGAGGTCGATCTGGCTGAAGACCGACGAGACCTTCACCGAGATGTATTCCACGTCGTCGCGGGCGAGCAGCGCGAGGTATGCGGCCAGGCGCCGCGCCGCCTCCGCCTCGCCCAGGATCGCCTCGCCGAGCTGGTTGAGGTTGAGCCGCATCCCCGCCCGGCGCCGCTCCTCGAGGTAACGCCGGAGGTCCTCTTCCTCGCCCGGGAGGATGACGTTCTGCGTCTCGTGGCGGAGTCGGTTCACGATGGGCGGCACCACCAGGCTCGGGAGGTAGTGCGCCATCGCCCCGCCCAGCACGAGCGCGGCGCGCTCCCACCAATCCATGTACTTGGGCACGCCGTGACGATCGAGGAGGTAGGCGAGCTGGTCGGCGATGCGCTCGGGGCGGTGACTCCGGAAGGCCTGATCCGCCAGCGCGATGGTCAGCTCCTTGCCGTGCGGATCGGCCATCATGCGGGCGAGCTTGCCGGCCTGGGCGCGCTCTTCGGAGGTCTGCTGGGCGCGCGCCTCGCGGAGGAGCGCCTCGGCGAGCTCGACGGCGCGCCGCTCGGGGCCCCGGTCGTCGGCCGCCCGCGTCCCCATGGACGCCCCCCAGTGTACGGCGGTTCGCGGGCGCAAGGCCGGCGTTGCGCGCGAGGTCCGCGGGCCGGCTGCCCGGCCGGGGCAGCCCGCCGAGTTTCTGATATTCTCGACGCATCATGACGGTCCCGATGCCGATCACCGGCGCTTGCGCCTGGCGGGGCGAGGAGATGGCGCGCTCGACGCGCTGGGTGCGCACGCTCGACGGGGCGGCCATCGCCGAGATCGACGCCGCCCTCGACTCGGTCCGGGCGGCCGGGACCCCGTGGCAGGAGGTGACGCGCGCGCGCTTCCCGCTCCCCGGGCTGGCGCCCCTGCTCACCGAGGTGGCGCGCGAGCTCGAGGACGGGAGCGGTCTCGTGGTCCTCCGCGGCCTCCCGGTCGAGCGCTACGTCCCCGACGATCTCCGCCGGATCTGGTTCGGGCTCGGGAGCCACATCGGGCGGCCCGTGTTCCAGAACCGGCAAGGCGAGCTGATGCGCGAGATCCGGGACGAGGGGAAAGCGGTGGGCGAGCGCTACGGCCAGATCCCGGGGGCGGGCGGCGGCCAGGGCGCGGTCCTCTCCTCGTACGCGCGCACGCTCTCGAACGGCCCGCTCCGGTATCACACGGACCGCTGCGACGTCGTGGGCCTCCTCTGCGCCCAGCAGGCTCGATCCGGCGGGGTCAGCAAGGTGGCGAGCTCGGTGGCCGTCCACAACGAGATGATCCGGCGCCGCCCGGACCTCGCGGCGCTCCTGTATCAGGACATCTACCGCAGCCGCTTCGGCGAGGAGGCCAGCGAGCCCCAGGTCGTCTATCCGCTGCCGATCTTCGGGGTGCGCGACGGGAAGTTCACGAGCCACTACTCGCTGACGTTCATCGAGGTCGCCCAGATGGTGCCCGGGGTGCCGCCCCTGACCCCTGCGCAGCGGGAGGCGATCGAGCTCCTGATGGCGCTGGCCGACGAGCTGGCCTTCCCGATGCGCTTCGAGCCCGGCGACATGCAGCTCGTGAACAATCACGTCATCTACCACGCGCGGACGGCGTTCGAGGACGATCCCGGCGGCGGGCAGGTGCGGCTCCTCTATCGGCTCTGGCTCTCGATGCCGAACAGCCGGCCGCTGCCGCCCGGCCACGAGGTCCTGTGGGGCTCGATCGAGGCCGGCGCGCTCCGGGGCGGGATCGGGCAGGTCCCGGCCGCCGCGCGGGCGTCATCCTGAACGGATCGGAGGATCCTTGGCCGAGATCGTCGCCGCGGCACTGACGTCCCACGCGCCGCTCATCACGGGCAAGCCCGAGATCGCCAGGCCCGAGATGCGCGACCGCTTCTACGCGGGCTATCGCGAGATCCGGCGACGGCTCGCCGCCACCCGGCCCGACCTGATCGTGATGTTCGTGAACGACCACCTGCAGAACTTCCCGTACAGCAACATGCCGACCTTCTGCGTCGGCCTGGCCGCCGCCTACGACGTGCCGAGCGCGGGCGGCGCCCGGCTGATGCGCCTTCCCGCGCGAAAGGTGGCCGGCGCCCCGGAGTGGAACATGACGCTCCTCGAGAGCGGGCTCGAGGCCGGCTTCGACTTCGCGTACTCCTACGAGATCGAGAGCTGGGACGAGCTGTCCGTGCCGCTCCACTTCCTCCTGCCGGATGGCGACGTTCCCGTCGCGCCGCTCTACACCAACTGCGGGGCGCCGCCGCTGCCGACCCTCCGCCGCTGCCACGAGGTCGGCGGGTTCGTCGGCTCCTTCATCCGCTCGCGCCCGGCCTCGGAGCGCATCGCGGTGCTGGCCACCGGCGGCCTGTCGCACTGGGTGGGCACGCCGGAGACCGGCCGCATCAACGTCGAGTGGGACCACTGGGTGCTGGACCACGTCGCGCGGGCGGACGTGGACCCGCTCGTCCGGCTCACGTCGGCCGAGATCGAGCGGGACGCCGGCAACGGCGGCCAGGAGATCCGGAACTGGATCGCCCTCCTCGGAGCGGTGCCGGGCTGGAAGGGCGAGCTGCTCGCCTACGAGCCGGTGCCGGAATGGATCACCGGCTGCGCGACCGTGTGGATGAGCCGATGAAGGCCAAGACGTCCTACGGGCTCAACAAGTTCCTGACGGACCTCGCTCGCCAGCACGCCACCCGCGAGCGGGCGACGGAGGAAGACCTCGTCGGTCACGACCTGAGCGTGGACGAGCGGACGGCCCTGCAGGCGGGGGACATCACGGCCCTCTATCACCTCGGCGCCAATCCCTACCTCATCCGCCGGGTGTTCCGCCCCCGCTTCAAGGTCTGACCGCGCCGAAGGAGCGGCTGATGGACGGACAGCCCGCCGCGACGAGCGCCCCGACCCGCGACGCGGAAGCTTTCTACAAGGAGCTCGAGCGCAATCACCTGGTGGCGCTCTGGAGCGTCAACAAGAGCCTCCTGCCGAAGGAGCCGCGGAGCCGCTGCGTCCCGCATCTCTGGCGGTGGGAGACGATGCTGCCGCTCGTCCGACAGGGCGCCGAGGTCGCGCCCTTGAGCCGCGCCGCGGAGCGCCGCGTCCTCGGCTTCATCAACCCCGGGCTGCCCGACCGCTTCGGCGCCACGCACACGCTCTGGGCGGGATTCCAGTACGTGCTGCCCGGCGAGGTCGCGCCCGCCCACCGCCACTCGCCCGCCGCGATCCGCTTCGTCATCGAGGGCCGGGGCGCCTTCACCACGGTCGACGGCGACAAGTGCGTGATGGAGCGGGGCGACCTGGTGCTGACACCGCCCTGGACGTGGCACGACCACGGCAACGACAGCGACCGGCCCATGCTGTGGCTGGATGGGCTCGACCTGCCGATGGTCGGGGAGATGGAGGGCCAGTTCTACGAGCCCTTCGCCGAGGACGCGCAGCCCATCGGAAAGCCCGTGGGAGACTCCGAGCGCCGGTACGGGATCGGGCAGCTCCGACCGACGTGGGAGACGTGGACGGCCTCGCACTCGCCGCTCCTCAACTACAAGTGGGATCGCACGGAGGAAGCGTTGCGCCGCCTGGCCTCGGTCGCCGGCGCCGCCAGCCCGTTCGACGACGTGGCGATGGAGTACGTCAACCCGAACACGGGCGGCGCGCTGATGCCCACCATCGCTTGCTGGATCCAGCTCCTCCGCCCCGGGGTCCGCACGAAGGCGCACCGCGAGACCGGCAGCGCCGTGTACCTGGTGTTCGAGGGGCAGGGGCAGACGGTGATCGACGGCCAGCGCTTCGACTGGCGGAAGGGCGACCTCTTCGTGGTCCCGACGTGGGCCTGGCACGAGCATGCCAGCGTCGACGGGGAGGCGATTCTGTTCTCGGTCCAGGACACGCCGATCATGCGAGCGCTCGGGCTCCTTCGGTCTCAGGCCTACCCGGAGCACGACGGCCACCAGCCGGTCACGCGCGTCTTCGCAGGGTAGTCCCGATGCGGATCGTGGTCTTCGACGACAACCGGCTCGGGTTGTTGCGGGACGATCTCGTCGTGGACGTCAGCGACCTGGTCGGCGCGGGCGGAGCGGAGTGGCCGCCGGTCTTCCTCCTCCGCGCGATCGCGGACTTCGACCGGCTGCGCCCGCGCCTCCGGGAGGCCGTGGAGCGCCGGTCCGGCGTCCCGCTCGACCGGGTGCGGCTCCGGGCGCCGGTGGTGTTCCCGACCAAGGTCATCGCCGCGCCGGTCAACTACCGGCTCCACATCGAGGAGATGCGCCCCCTGGTCAAGGGGGAGCTGCACGCGATCGAGCGCTACGGCCTCTTCCTCAAGGCGCCCTCGTCCGTCGTGGGTCCTGGCGCGTCGATCGAGCTGCCGTTCCCCGAACGGCGCACGGACCACGAGGTGGAGCTGGGGGTCGTGATCGGCCGGGCGGCGCGCAACGTGTCCCATCGCCGACGCCATGAGCCACGTGTTCGGCTACACGGGGGTGATGGACGTCACCGTGCGCGGCGACGAGGACCGCTCGACCCGGAAGTCCTTCGACACCTTCACGCCGGTCGGACCGGTGCTGGTCACGGCCGACGAGATCCCGGATCCCCATGCGCTCCAGCTCCAGCTCTGGGTGAACGGAGAGCGCCGCCAGAACGGCAACACCCGGGACATGATCTGGAACGTGCCCAAGCTGATCGAATATGCCTCCCACGTCATGACGCTCAATCCCGGCGACCTCCTCTCCACGGGGACCCCGGACGGCGTCGGCCCCCTCAAGGCGGGGGACCACGTGACCATGGAGGTCGAGCGCGTCGGCCGGCTGTCCGTCACGGTAGACCTCCGCCGACCCTGAGATCGCCGCCCGCGCGCGCATCCGGGACGCGAGAAGCAGACCGGCTCGGCGCCCTTTTCACGTCTCGTGAGTCACGGCGTGGCGCCCCGGTCGCGACACTGGGACGCGGTGACCCTGGTCCCGTTGGGATCTCGGATGAGGTGCCACTGCGGTCCCCGGCGGCTGATTGTCGGGGAGCACGACGGTTCGACCGCCGCATCAGTCTTGAGCCGTGCATCGGGCGCCACGACGGAAGTGTGCGCCTCGGCTACAGGCCGGCCGTGCTCGCTGCCGGGTTCTCACAGCCCGAACCTCCCATGCACGGTGTCAGCACATTCCGAGCCGGCCACCCGACGGGTCCTTCGAGCCGCGTTCCTGCGGTACTATCGCCAATGGAATGGGCACAGATCCACAGATTCAGTCCGCGCGATGCGGCGGCCGGCACGACTGAACCCAAGCCGTGAGCCGCCTTCCGCTCATCCTCTGGACGGTGGTTCTCGTCGGCGTGGGGTCAGGCGGGGTCTACCTGGCGGATCGCCTCGTCCTCGCGCCGGGCCGGGAGTACCGACGGAGCCTGGCGGAGCGCGATGCGCAGATCCGCACCCTCACGGAACGGAATCAAGCGCTCGAGGCGGCCGTCCGGCTGCTCCGGCACGCGGAGCGGCGTGCCCGGATCGTGGTGCTGGACCAGGGCCCGGGCGCCGGGGGGCATGTTGAGACGCGCCTCCGGTTCAGTGAACTGGATTCGCAGGGTGACCTCATCGGCGAGCCCCGGGAGCTCACGCTGGAAGGGGACGAGGTGTACGTCGACGCCTTGGTGATCAAGTTCGACGACACCTTCGTCATCGCCGGGGACGCCCTGAAGGGCAAGGCGCTCCTCCTGTTTCGGCGGATCTTCAGCGACCGCCGCCGTCCCGCCGAGGGTCACGTTCTTGACCGGGAAGGCCAGATGCCACAGACCTACGCCGCCGAGCGGGCGCCGACCGCGTTCGAGCGTGAGCTGTGGGCGAGGTTCTGGGAGCTGGCCAATGATCCGGAGGAGGCGAAACGGCGCGGGGTTCGGGCCCTGCACGGCGAGGCGGTCTCCACCCGGCTCCGGAAGGACCGCATCTACACCATCACGCTACGCTCGACGGGCGAACTGACCATTCAGCCGACGCCGTAGTGAGGGGGGCGCGAGCTTCACGTCCACGCGGGAGATCGACTGGCAGCCTATGGTCGTTGGAGTAGCCCGCCAGCCAAAGAAACCTGATCCGACTGAGGTAGTCCATGGTGCTTAGCACACGCATTCTGACGAAGTGGAACGAGGCTGTGGGAGGACAAGTCGGGGAAGGGGTTGCGAGCGAGTTCTACTCGACCTGGTTTGAACGCTGTCGGGGTTCTGGCTGCGGATGGGCCGAGGGCGGCGGACCGGGTCGACGTCATGGGCTAGATGAGGCCCACAGCGAGCCTCGCGCATGCCCCTCTGGCCCCGACCCGCTGACGAGACGCCGCCGCCGGACATCGACGAGATCAGCCGCGAAGTCCATGCCTTCGGTCGCGGTCGTTTGCCCGAGTGGGAGGCCGGGTACCTCGAGTACCACCGCCGGCGCTATCAGGACACGCTGCGCCTCCTGCCGCCCGGCGAGGGCCGCCGACTCCTCGACGTGGGCTCGTTCCCAGGCCACCTCTCGGCCCTCGCGCAGAGCCGCGGCTGGGAGGTGATCGGGCTCAACAACACGATCGAGGGGGCCGCCGCCTGGACCGACTTCCTCGAGCGCTGCGGCGAGCGCAAGATCACCATCCGTGGCTGCGAGGTCGAGCGCGAGCCGTTCCCGCTGCCGACGGGATCCGTCGACGGCGTGCTCTTCTGCGAGCTCTTCGAGCACCTCCACCTGAACCCGTTCCACACGCTGAAGGAGATCTTCCGCGTCCTCCGCCCCGGCGGCCTCCTGGTCCTCACCACGCCGAACCTCCGCCGCGTCGAGACGCTCTCCCGGCTCTGGCACGGCTGGGGGGCCCAGCCGCCCATGAGCCGCCCGTTTCTCGAGCTGTTCCCGTCCCTCCTGTATCACCGGCACAATCGCGAGTACACGGCGAACGAGCTCGCCTACTACCTCGCGCGGCAGGGGAAGGACCTCTACGACTTCCGCCTCGATCACGTGTACTACTCCGACGCGCTCGACGCGGCGCACGAGATCCCCGGCGTCCTCGGGCAGCGAGTCAGCGCGGGCGAGAAACGGCTCGCCCGGATGCTCCGAGGCCTCTTCCCGAGCCTCCGCGGTCAGCTGATGGCGCGCGCGTGGCGGACCGACGCCGCGCTGGTCGAGTGGGACGCGCTCGGGCGGGTCGAGGGATTCGGGCCGGCGGAGGAGGACGCGCGCGCCACGCAGGGCTTCACCCGGCGGCTCACGTTTCCGTTCCGCCTGACGGACGCGCGCGCGGCCTTCGACGTGCCGCTCCCGCCGGGGACGGGCCCCGTGCTCCTCTCGCTCATGGTGGCCCACCCCGATGGCGAGGCCTCCGCTCGCGACCGAGTGGAGCCTGGACGGCGCGCCCGTGCAGACCCTCGAGCTCGCGCTCGAGCCCGCGACCGGTCCGTCTCCACCTGCTCGTCCCGGCGGCTCTCGCGACGCGCGACACCGTGCGCGTCGGCCTAGTCACCGCGCGGTGGCGCGACCCGTATCGCGGTCGCGAGGTCGGCCTCCACGTAGGCGCCCAGTGGCTGCTCGCCCAGCGCCTGGCGGGCCCCGCCGCGGTCCAGGCGGCGGCCGCGCGCGTCCAGGCGGAGTGCCGCGCCGAGGACCGGCTCGAGAGCTGGTGGGTCGCCGCGCCCGGCGTCCATCTCGCCAGCGCGCGCTTCCCCAGCGCGCTCGACTGGGGTCCCGGAGACGAGGACCAGCTCGGGCCGGGGTGGTTCTGGCGCGAGGCCTGGGGCAAGCCCGGCACGATGCGCTGGACCCGCGGTCGCGCCGAGGCCTACCTCGGCCACGACGGCCGCGCGACCCGGGTCCTGGTTCGGGCCTACTCGGGCGAGGCGCGCCTCGGTCCCGTCTCGGGACGGCTCGTCGTCGAGCACGTGGGGCCCGACGGCGAGGCGACGCCCGCGGGCGAGACCCCCTACACCCTCGCGCCCGACACGTGGGCCGAGCTCGCCGTGCCGCTCCGCGCGCCGGCGGGGCTCGTCCGGGTGACGGTCCACGCTGAGCCGCTGCGCGTGCCGCGCGAGCGCGTTCCCGGATCGGGCGACGATCGCGGGCTGGGACTCGCGATCAAGCGCCTCTGGCTGGCGTCCTGACGCGGAGGATAGCCAGGTCGCCACGGCCGGCCTGGCCGGGCTGAAGTAGATCGGGAGTCGAACCGGGTGCGCGGACCTCTCGGTGCCCGCGCGCCCGGTGTTTCGTTGCCGAATCGTCGACACCCGTGCCGGGCGCGGCTCCGCGGGCGGGCGCTTGACCCGCTCGCGGCACCGCCGGAACATGGGGCATGAGCATGGGCACGCGAGCTCTCCGACCGGCGGCGATCGGGGCCTTGCTGCTGCTCGCGACCTCCTCCGTGGTCGCGGCCGCCGACGATGCCGTCTGGGCGGCCCTCCGCACGTCCGGCGCCGTCGTGGTGCTGCGCCACAGCTACGCGCCGGGAGCCTTCGATCCGCCCGACGCCCGGCTCGACGACTGCTCGACCCAGCGCAACCTGGACGACAACGGCCGGGCCCAGGCCCGGCGGATCGGCGAGGCCTTCCGGCGCCAGGGCATCGCGGTGGGCGCGGTGCTCTCGAGCCCACGCTGCCGGTGTCTCGACACGGCCCGCCTCGCCTTCGGAAAGGTGGAGGCCTGGGACGTGCTGCAGGGCTCGCTGAGCAACGCGGAGCGTCGTCAGGCGCAGCTCGTCGAGATGCGACGGCGCATCGCCGCGTATCGGGACGGCCCGCCGCTGGTGCTGGTCACGCACGGGAGCGTCGTCACCGACCTGACCGGGCGCGACATCCGCATGGGCGAGCTCGTGGTCCTGCGGCGCGAAGCTGACGGCACTCACGCGGTGGCCGGCCAGCTCTACGTCGACTGACCCGCGGCGCTCCTGAACCAGCTTCGACGCGCCGCACCGTCCCGCGGTCCTTCGGCCCAACCGATAGGCCTCGCGACGTGCCTGGGCATGCCACGATGAGCCACCCGTCCGTCGCCCTCGGCATCGTGGGCCAGGCCTGGCCGATCCTCCTCGGCCAGCTCGCCTCGATGGCGTACGGAGTCCTCGACACGATGATGGCGGGGCACTCGTCGCCCGCCGACCTGGCGGCCATCGGGCTCGGCGCGAGCATCTACTCGAGCGTCTTCGTGAGCCTGATCGGGGTGGTGGGCGCCCTGAATCCGATCATCGCGCACCACTACGGCGCCCGGCGCGACCACGCGATCGGCGCGAGCTACGTGCAGGGCCTCTGGGTCGGGCTCATGCTGTCCCTGGTCGGGGTTCCGTGGCTGGCATTTCCTGGCCTGTGGCTCGGATACGTCGGAACCGGAGCCGACGTCACGGCGCTCGCGGGGCAGTACCTGCGGGTCCTGAGCGCGGCGCTGCCGGCGGCGCTCATGTTCCGCGCAACCTATGCCCTCAACGTCGCGGTGTCGCGGCCCAAGGTCGTGATGTCGATGCAGGTGATCGGGCTCGCGCTGAAGATCGCGCTCAACTACGCGCTCATCTTCGGCCGGCTCGGCGCGCCGCGGCTCGGCGCGGTGGGCTGCGCCCTCGCGTCGCTCATCGTGCACTGGGTGATGTTCCTGATGGGATGGGGGCACGTCCACATGGACCGCGCGTACGGGCGCTTCGCGGTCCGGCTCGCCTGGCCCCGCTGGGCGCTGCTGCGCGAGCACCTCCGGCTGGGCGTCCCGATGGGGCTGTCGTACGCTCTCGAGTCCACGTCCTTCTCGGCCATGGCCGTGCTGATCGCCCGGCTGGGCACCAGCGTCCTGGGCGGGCATCAGATCGTCGCGAACCTCGCCGGGGTCTGCTACCAGATCCCGCTCGCCCTGTCGCTGGCGACGGCGACCGTGACCGCCCAGGCCATCGGCGGCGGCGACGCCGCGCGGGCGCGGCGGAGCGCGTTGACCGGCATCCGCATGGCCGTGGCGGTGGCGAGCCTGTCGGTCCTCGCCCTGTGGACGCTGCGCCACGGGATCGTGCGGCTCTACACCGACGACGCCGCCGTGACCCGCGTCGCGCTGTCGTTGGTGGGGTACCTCGTGGCGTTCCACGTGTTCGATGCGCTGCAGGGGATCACCGCGTTCGTGCTCCGGGCCTACAAGATCGCGGCCGCGCCGATGGTGATCTACGCCGTCGCGCTGTGGGGCGTGGGGCTGATCGGCGGGTACTTCGTGGCGTTCCACCCGGTGCTGGGCGGGCCACGCGGCGCGTCCGGCCTGTGGCTGATGCAGGCCATCGCGCTGTGCCTGGCGTCAGCGCTCCTGCTGGGGTTCTACCTCTGGATCCTCCGGCAGCGCACCGTGACCGTGGGCTCCCTCGCGAGCTGACCGCGCCCGCCGCTGCCGTCGCTTCCCGGCCTAGCGTCCCCGGACCGTCAGCACCGGGCAGGGGGAGATGCGGACCAGCCGCTCGGCCACGCTTCCGAGGAGGAGCTTCGACACGCCAGTCCGGCCGTGCGTCCCGATGACGAGTAGATCGGCGCGTGCCCGCCGGGCCGCGCGTGGCACCTGCTCGTGGGGCGAGCCCTCCACCAGGGCTGCGGTTGCGCGCACCCCCGCCTTCCGGGCACGGGCGACGAGGCCGGCGAGCTGCTTCTGCGCGTGCTGACGCGCCTGCTGCTCGATGCTCTCGTAGGTCGAGGCCGGTATGTAGGCGAAGTCGCCGCCCGCCGGCAGCACCAGTGGCGCCAGCACGTGGACGATCTGGAGCTGGGCCCGGTTCTGGCCGGCCAGCGCGATCGCCTTGGCCAGGGCTGGGCGTGACGCGCTCGAGAAGTCGGTTGCGTGCAGGATCCGACGGAAGACCTTCATGGCACCTCCCGCGCAGTGGCGATCGCCGCCCCGGGGGTCGGCCCGGAGGGTGCGTCTACCTCCACGATCGCACGGGCCGCAGGGTCGTGCCAGGCCAGATCGCTGGCTCCCTCTGGAGTGCTGCCGACTCGGATGCGCCCGTCTGGTGTCCGGCGCCCGCTGATCAGACGACGTGGGCCTGGCGCAGGGACGCAATCTCCGCCGGGCTGAGCCCGAGCTCCCCCAGCACCGCGTCGGTGTCGGCGCCGAGGGCGCGGGGCGGCGTGTCCACGCGGGGTCCACCCGCGGCGAACCGGAAGCCGGCGACCGGCACCGTGAGCGGGCGGTCGACCTCCGGGACCTGCTCGAAGCGGTGGAGCAGGTTGCGCTGGGCCACCTGCTTGAGCTCGAGCGCCTCGGCGACGTTCCGCATGCGGGCGCCCGGCACGTGGATCGCGGCCAGGAACTCCTCCCACTCCGCCGCGGTCCGCGTGAGCATGATCTCTCGCAGCGCGGCCGCGAAGAGCTCCCGGTGCTCCTCCTGGTCGGCGACCGTGCTGAGCGCCGCGAGATCGGGGCGCCCGAGCGCCTCCCAGAGGCGCTTGTGCTGGCCCGCACGGAACGAGCCCAGCATGAGGACCCCGTCCTTGGTCTCGTAGGCGCTCACCCCCGCGTACTCGAGGTCGTTCCCCCGCGGCTTCGGCGCCACGCCGCTCCACGAGCACGCCGTGAGGTGAGAGCTCATGAGCATCATCGCCGCGTCGAGCATCGCGCAGTCGATGTACTGGCCGCGGCCGGTCCGCTCCCGCTGGAACAGCGCGGACGAGACGGCGAAGGCCGCGCTCAGGCCGCTGGCGTAGTCGATGACCGGCGCGCCCGTCTTCACCGGCGGGCCGCCCGGCCAGCCGGTCGTGCTCATCAGGCCCGAGATGGCCTGGATGACGCAGTCGTAGGCGTTGTGCTCGGCCTTGGGCCCGTCCTGGCCGAACCCGGTCATCGAGCAGTAGATGAGCCGCGGGTTGATGCGCCGGAGATCCTCGTAGCCGAGGCCGAGGGCGCCCATCGCGCCGGCGCGGAAGTTCTCCACCAGGACGTCGGCGCCCACCACCAGCCGCTTCAGGATGTCCCGGCCCCGCGGGTCCTTGAGGTCGAGCGTGAGGCAGCGCTTGTTCGAGCCCTGGGTGAGGTAGCCGGTGCCCATGAGGCGGCGGTTCTGCGCCCGGTCGGAGCCCGTCTGGCGGGCGATATCGCCCTGCCCGGGCTCCTCGATCTTGATCGTCTCCGCTCCGAGCACGGCGAGCTGGTACGTGCAGAAGGGGCCCGCCAGCACGTGAGTGAGATCCAGGATCCGAATGCCCTCGAACGGGCGCGGGGCGTCAGCGGTCATGATCGAGCCCTCCACGATAGGTCGGTCGAGTCGGGGCGCCCCGGGCCGCCACGGCGGAGCCGGAGCCCGCGATTCGCGGGGATCGTAGAGAAACGGGCCGCGCTTGTCAATCGCCGGGAGGTCCTGGTATTGACAAGCCAGTAAAGACCTCCTATCGTCCGGCGCGTGTCCCTCGGACGGCCCTCGGCGGCCGCCCGGCCGGGGCGAATCGCCCGCGGGGCGGGGGCGACGGCGACGCGCCGGAGCCCCACCGGGCTCCAGGGAACCACGAACTGCCACGCCACAGACGGAGGCTTGGTCCGAGATGACGAGCAAGAAGCTGAAGTTCTTCCGGATGGAGACGGACAGCCGCGGCATCACGGTCGTGACCTTCGACCGGCCTCCGGTCAACGCGGTCTCCTTCGAGGTCTACCCGGACCTCCGGGACCTGTGCGAGCAGATCGAGTCGACGGACGACACGCGAGTGGTCGTGCTCACCTCGCCGCCGAACGCCCGGGCGTGGTGCGGCGGGGCCGACGTCCGGGATTTCCTGCCGCTCGACCACGCCAGCCGCATGGCGCGCTACGCGATGATCAACGAGTGCCTGCCGCGCTTCTACAACCTGAACCGCCCCGTGATCGGCGCGCTCAACAGCCACGCGGTGGGAGTGGGGCTGGTCCTGGCCGCCTTCTGCGACATGCGCGTGGCCTCGCGCGACGCGTTCTTCGCGTGCCCCGAGATCGACCGGGGCGTGCTTGCCGGCGGCGGCTCCTTCTTCACGCGCCTGAACATGCCGTCCGGACGCATCCGGGAGATGATCTACACGGGGCGGCGGTTCATGGCCGAGGAGCTTCAGGAGAACACCGGCTTCTTCAACTACATCGTCCCCAAGGACCAGGTGATGCCCAAGGCGATGGAGCTCGCCGCCAGCATCGCCAGCAAGAGCCTGGCCGCGCTGAAGGCGAACAAGCTCTGCAACAACGCCTCGGAGACGATGAACTGGATCGAGGCCTACAAGCTCTCGCAGGCGAAGAGCGCCGATCTCACGATCACGAAGGACGCCAAGGAGGGAATCCGCGCCTTCCTGGAGAAGCGGAAGCCGAAGTACAGCGACCAGTAGGCGCGCCGCCAGCGCCCGAGCGGCGGTGAGCCTTCCGGCATCCGGGACCGTGACAGAGCGAATACCCGACTCACAGCCAACCGACGGGAGGTGCACGATGAAGTACCCGAAGAAGGGTGTGCTCGGAGCCCTCGCGCTGGCCCTAGGGATCGCCGCGCTGGGCATGTGGTCGGACCCGCCGGCGCGGGCGCAGGAGACGCCGAAGGCCGGAGGCGAGCTCGCGTACTCGGTGCTCGCCGAGCCGCCGTCGTTCGACGCTCACCAGGAGGCGACGTTCGCCGTCCCGCACTCGACGGCCCCGTTCTACAGCCTCCTCGTGAAGTTCGACCCCTTCGAGTACCCGAAGATCGTGCCCGACGTCGCGGAGTCCTGGACCATCTCGCCGGACGGCAAGACATACGAGTTCAAGATCCGGGACGGGGTCAAGTTCCACGACGGGTCTACGCTCACGTCGCAGGACGTGAAGGCGAGTCTCGATCACGTCATCTTCCCGCCCACGGGCGTCACGAGCCCGCGGAAGGCCGTCTACGCCCAGGTCGAGGCGATCGAGGCCCCGAACCCGCGCACGATCCGGGTGCGGCTCAAGCGCGCGCAGCCGGGGATGCTGACGTTCCTGGCCTCGCCCTGGAACTACATCTACAAGGCCGATCTGCTGGAGAAGGATCCTCACTGGTTCAAGAAGAACGTCATGGGCACCGGCCCCTTCAAGTTCGCGGAGTACGTGCCGGGGTCGCACGTCCTCGGGAAGAAGAACCCCGACTACTTCATGAAGGGGCTTCCGTATCTCGACGGGTTCCGCGCGCTGTACATCACCGACGGCGCCGCGCGCGTGGCTGCGCTCCGGGGCGGACGGGTCGCCGCGGACTGGGTGGGCGCCACGCCGACGCTGGACCAGGCCAGCCTGAAGCAGGCGATGGGGGACAAGGTCGTCATCCAGAAGAGCAACTGGACGTGCGTCCTGACCATCGCCTTTCATCACGAGAAGAAGCCTTTCGACGATCCGCGGGTGCGCCGGGCCCTCAGCCTCGCCCTCGACCGGCGTGAGGCTGCCCGCGTCCTGAACGAGTTCACCGAGTACGGCACGGTCGCCGGGATCAGCCAGCCCGGCGCGCCCTACGCGATGCCGCCGGCCGAGCTGGAGAAGATTCCCGGCTACTGGCCGGACATCGAGAAGAGCCGGACGGAGGCGAAGCGGCTGCTCAAGGAGGCCGGCCTCCCCGACAACTTCTCGTTCGCGTTCACGAACCGCGCGATCACCGGGGCGCAGCGCGTGGGCGTCTACGTGATCGATCAGTGGCGGAAGATCGGCGTCAACGCGACGCACCGGGCGCTGGAGACGGGGCCGTACTTCACCGCCCTCCGGTCCGGCGACTACGAGGCCTCGGTGGACTTCTCGTGCGACTTCGCGGACGAGCCCGACCTCCAGCTGACGAAGTACCTCTCCTCCGACAAGAGCCCCATCAACTACTCCCGGTACTCGGACCCGACCCTCGACGAGCTCTACGAGCGGCAGAGCCGCGAGCAGAACGTCGAGCGGCGCAAGCAGCTGGTCTGGGAATTCGAGCGCCGCGAGCTGGGCGAGATGGCCCACCAGGTCGTCATCCTCGGCCAGGTGCGGGCGGTGGCCCACTGGGACTACGTGAAGGGGTGGAAGGTGACGCCCTCTCACTACCTCAACCAGGATCTCGCGACCGTCTGGCTCGCGCGCTAGCGGCCGGCCGGCCGCCGACGGACGAAGTGTGGGCTCTCGGGCCGGCGGCGTCCACGGGGACGCCGCCCGGCTCGGGCCGCCCGCTCCCTCCGCCGCCCGCCGGCTCCGGATTCCCTCGAGATGCGGACCTACGTTCTGAAGCGGCTCCTGCTGATGGTCCCGACGCTGCTCGGCGTGGCCACGCTCGTCTTCCTGCTGCTGCGCGTGCTGCCCGGGGACGTGGTGCTGCTCAGGCTCGCGGGGGAGGGGGGCAAGGTCGCAGACGAAGTGCTCCGGGCGGAGCGGGCCCGCCTGGGGCTGGACCACGCGCTCTGGCGCCAGTACGTGGACTGGATCTGGGGGCTCGTGCGGGGCGACCTCGGGCTGTCGATGTGGACGGGGCGGCCGGTGGCCCAGGAGATCCGGATCCGGATGACGCTGAGCGTGGAGCTGACCATCCTGGCAACGCTCCTCGCCGTCGCGGTCTCGATCCCGCTCGGCACCCTCGCGGCGCTCCGCCGAGCGACGTGGGTCGACTACCTCCTGCGGGTGTTCTCCATCTCAGGTCTGTCCCTGCCGTCCTTCTGGCTCGCCGTGCTCATCGTCCTGATGCTCCTCCGCCTGTTCGCCTGGAGCCCGCCGCTCACGTTCACCGCCTTCTGGCAGGATCCGGTGGCGAACCTGAGCCAGCTCATCTGGCCCGCGCTCGTGGTGGGCTTCCGGAGCGCGGCTTTGTCGGCGCGCATGATGCGCTCGGCGCTCCTCGAGGTCCTGGGCGACGACTACATCCGGACCGCGCGCGCGAAGGGGCTCTCGGAGCGTGCCGTCGTCAGGCGGCACGCGGTGCGGAACGCCCTGCTCCCGGTCATCACGGTGGTGGGCCTGGAGTCGGCCGTCATCCTGGGAGGCCTCGTGGTCACCGAGCAGGTCTTCAACCTGAACGGGCTGGGGAAGCTGCTCCTGGAGGCCGTGACGCGGCGGGACTACACGCTGACCCAGGCCCTCGTCATGCTGTCCGCCTCGACCTTCGTGGTGATGAACCTCCTCGTCGACCTGTGCTACGCGTGGCTCGATCCGCGGATTCGGTACCGGTAACGTCGGCGCCGGGGGCGGGTGCCCGCGTGTGGCGCGTCCTGCGGGCCCATCCGCTTGGCGCCATCGGGGCCGTCATCCTCGGCGCGATGGCGACGGCGGCCATCTTCGCCCCGTGGCTCGCGCCGTACGACCCGCTGGGGACCAACTACTCCCTCGTCGTTCGTCCGCCGAGCGCGGCCCATCCGCTCGGGACCGACCAGTTCGGCCGGGACGTGCTGAGCCGGATCATCTTCGGGGCGCGCACGGCCCTGCTCGTGGGCCTGACGGCGTCGCTCGTCAGCGCCACGCTCGGGGCCCTGGTCGGGGTGGTGACGGCCTACGTCGGCGGGCGGGTGGACCTGATCGCCCAGCGGGCGATCGACATCCTGCTGTCCTTTCCCCTGGTGATCCTGGCGATCGCCGTGGTCGCCGCGCTCGGCGCCGGGACGCTCCAGGTCATCGCGGCCATCATCCTCCCCATGCTGCCCCGGGCCACGCGCGTCGTCCGGGCCAGCGCGCTGGCGATCCGGCAGATGCCGTACATCGAGGCCGCGCAGAGCACGGGCGTGGGCGCGCTGCGCGTCATGGGGCGCCACGTGCTGCCGAACGTGGCCGCCTCGTACGTGGTGATGCTGACGGCGTTCCTCGCCGAGGTGATCGTGCTGGAGGCGAGCCTGAGCTTCCTGGGGCTGGGCGTCGTCGAGCCGACCCCCGCCTGGGGCGTGATGCTGCGGGACTTCGCGGGCCAGTACGCCGAGGCCGCGCCGTGGCTCCCGCTGGCGCCCGGCGCCGCGATCAGCCTGGCGGTGTTCGCGTTCAATCTCCTGGGAGATGCCGTGCGGGACGCGCTGGACCCGCGCCTGCGGTAGATGAGACGGAGCCGGCGCACAACGAGCCATCGGAGGGCGATCGCATGAGGCGGAGCACGGACCGGATCCTCACGACCCACACCGGAAGCCTGCCGCGCCCGGCCGGGCTGGTGGAGCTCTTGCGCAAGGAAGACTCGGGCGAGCCGGTCGACGCGCGCGCGTTCGAGGCGGCGGTGAGCGCCGCGGTCGGCGAGGTGGTGCGGAAGCAGGTCGCCGCCGGCATCACGGTCGTCAACGACGGCGAGCAGGGGAAGCCCGGCTACGCCACCTACATCAAGGCCCGCGTCACCGGGTTCGGCGGGGAGAACCGGGTCACGACCGCCTGGGCCGAGGCGCGCGACTTCCCGGAGTACCAGGCGCGCCGCACGGGGAACACGCGGTCGACCTTCCTCCGCCCGGTGTGCAACGGTCCCATCGAGTGGCGGGACTTCGCCGCCGTGCGCCGGGAGATCGACATGCTCGAGGCGGCCACGAAGGGGGCGGGGGCGGAGGAGGTCTTCATGAGCGCCGCCTCGCCCGGCGTGGTCTCGATCTTCATGGCCAACGAGTACTACCCGAGCCGCGAGAAGTACCTCGAGGCGATCGCGCGGGTGATGAAGGACGAGTACGAGGCGATCCACGCGGCAGGGTTCGTGCTGCAGCTCGACTGCCCCGATCTCGCGATGAGCCGGCACAACCGCTTCCCGGACATGAGCCTGGAGGACTTCCGGAAGATCGTCGCCCTCCACGTGGAAGTGCTGAACGAGGCCACCAAGGGGATCCCGCCCGACCGGATGCGGCTCCACCTCTGCTGGGGGAACTACGAGGGGCCGCACCACCTCGACGTGCCGCTCCGTGACATCATCGACCTCGTGCTGCGCGCCCGGCCGGCGGGCATCTCGTTCGAGGGCGCGAACCCCCGGCACGAGCACGAGTGGAAGATCTGGCGGGACATCCGGCTGCCGGCCGGCAAGGTGCTGGTCCCGGGCGTCATCGACTCGACCACGAACTTCATCGAGCACCCGGAGGTCGTGGCGGACCGGATCGTGCGCTACGCGAGCGTGGTCGGGCGCGAGAACGTGATCGCGGGGACCGACTGCGGGTTCGGCACCTTCGCCGACAACGACGGGATCGACCCCCGCATCGCCTGGGCGAAGCTCGCCTCGCTGGGCGAGGGGGCGCGGCGGGCGACCGACGAATTGTGGCGCCGGGGAGCCGCGGGCGCCGCATGACGCACGAGCCGGACGCGCGGACGCGGAGCGCGCCCCGCTACCTCGCGGTGACGGAGGCGCTGCGCGCGGAGATCACCGCCGCGCCGCCCAACACGCTCCTGCCCACCGAGCAGCAGCTTGCGCGGCGCTTCGGGGTGAGCCGGCTCACGCTCCGGCGGGCGCTCGGCCTCCTGGAGCGGAGCGGGCTCGTGTCGCGCCAGCGGGGACGCGGGACCACGGTGAGCCCGACCAAGATCCGCCGGCTGCTCGCGCCGCTCTACACGCTGGAGGAGGATCTCCGGCAGCAGGGACTGAAGCTCGAGACCCGGGTGCTGCGCTACGAGACGAACACCGAGCCGCCGGAGTCGGTGCGCGAGGAGCTCCAGCTCCGCCGGCGGAGCCGCGTGGCCGTCGTGGAGCTGCTCCGGCTGGTCGACGGCCAGGTCATCGCCCACGATCGGGCCTGGGTGCCGACGGCGCTCGCCGCCCGCTTCCGGCCGGAGGAGGTGGGTGACCCGCTGCTGGAGGTGTTGCGCGACCGGGCCCGAGTCGAGCTGGGCCGGCTCGCGTGGGAGATCGAGATCCTCCCGAGCGCGCCCGAGGTGGCGCGGGCGCTCGGCGTCACCTCCGGCGTGCTGGTGGTGGCCAGCCGGGCCACCGCGTACTCGCGCCAGGGGGTGCCGGTGTCCCGAAGCGAGCGGTGCTATCGCATCGACCGCGTGAAGTTCCACGTGGCGGCGCAGGACCTGCCGACCGGCGGGAGACGGGCGCCCCGGGCGCCATCCCGACGACACTCAGACATGGCGAGGGAGCGATGACCGAGCGACGGCTGCCGACCGAGGCCGAGGTGCGAAGCTGGATCCGGGACCGCAACAACTGGGGGCGGTGGGGCCCAGACGACCAGCGGGGCACGATCAATCTCATCACGCCGGCGAAGCGGGTCGCCGCGGCCCGGCTCTGCCGCACGGGGCGCAGCGTGTCCCTGTCGCGGCCGTTCCCCAAGGAGCCGGGGATCAACAACGCCATTCCGGCGCAGCACTTCATGCGAACGATGCCGCGCGGCCGGGGCGGGGCCGCCATGGACTTCTACGGCATCTTCTACCACGGCGTGGCATCGACGCACATCGACGCGCTCTGCCACACGTGGGACGAGCACGCGATGTGGAACGGCCGCGATCCGAAGCGCGAGATCACGTTCGAGGGCGCGACGTTCGGCTCGGTGGAGCACTGGCGGGAGGGCATCATCACGCGGGGCGTGCTCCTGGACGTGCCGCGACACCGGGGCGTGCCCTCGGTGACCCACGACCGGCCGGTCCACGGCTGGGAGCTCGAGGAGATCCTCGAGGCCCGCAAGATCCGCCTCGAGCCGGGCGACGCGGTGGCCGTGTACAGCGGCCGCGAGGCCTGGCAGGCGGCCAATCCGGACACGCCGTATGGCCGCCCGTTCGGCCCCCCGCTCTCCCGGCCGGGGCTCCACGTGTCGTGCCTGCCGTTCCTCCGCGACCACGACGTGTCGATCCTCGTCTGGGACATGCTCGATCACCTGCCGATTGGCTACGACGTCGCGTGGGCCGTCCACTCGGCCCTCTTCGCGTACGGCATGCCGCTGCTCGACAACGCGCTCCTCGAGCCGCTGGCGAGGGCCTGCGTCGAGGAGGGACGGGACGAGTTCATGCTGGTGATCTCGCCGCTGCCGGTCGTGGGCGGCACGGGCTCCCCGGCCAACCCCCTCGCGGTCTTCTAGGCGGACGCGACCGCGCGCTCGGCGGTGGATCGCGCCGCCCGTCGCCGCGGCCACGCGCCTCGGCGCGCACGGCGGCGTCCCGGCCCGGCCGTCTCGCCTATCCGCCCGACAGGGAGCCGGAGACGAGGCCGTGGGTCAGGTGGCGGCGGAACACGTAGTAGAAGATGACCGGGGGGATCGAGTAGACCGTCGACACCGCCATGAGGAGGTTCCAGGGGGCGTCGTCGCCCGTCAGGAAGGTCCCCATCGAGATGGGAAGGGTGAACATGTTCTCGCTCTGGAGAAAGAGGACCGCGTAGAGGTACTCGTTCCAGGCGAAGAAGAAGGCGTAGGTGCCGATGGCGATGAGGGTGGGCAGGACGAGCGGGAGGTAGATCCGGTAGAAGATGGTGAACACGCCGGCGCCGTCGATGGCGGCGGACTCGTCGATCTCGGGCGGGATGGTCTTCGAGTAGTCCCACAGCACCCAGAGCGCGTAGGGCGAGGCGAAGGTCGTCATCGCCGCGATGAGCGCCCAGTAGGTGTCGAGAAGGTCGTAGTCGCCCATGATCTTGAAGAAGGGAATCGAGAGGAACGAGGCCGGGATGATGTAAGTGAAGAGCGTCATCCCCGAGACGAACCGCGCGCCGCCGAAGCGGATCCGCCCGAGGGCGAAGCTCCCGAGGGAAGCCACGGCCAGGACGATCACCATCGTGATCGCGGCCACCACCACGCTGTTGCCCATCCAGCGCCAGAAGAACTTCACGAACGGGCTCTCCTGGAAGACGATGAACTTGTAGGACGCCAGCGTCGGATTCCGCACGAAGTATTCCGGCCGGAAGAGCTCGGTGGTCGGCGTGAACGAGAGCGTCAGCATGTAGTAGATGGGGAAGAGCGTCCAAACCGTCACGACGGCGAGGATGAACCACCGGCCCAGGCGCAGGATGGTCGGGCTCATCGGATCTTCCTGATCAGGATGAAGATGAACAGGAGGGTCACGGGCAGGGCGGTGGCGAAGACCCCCATCCCCCAGTCGATCTTCCCCATCATGAACGTGTAGCGGTAGGCGAGCGTCGCCAGGACGTGCGTCGAGTCGCCGGGCGCCCCGCCGGTGAGGAGCCACACGTTGGTGAAGTCGCCGAGCGTGAACACCATGGAGAGGAGGGAGCAGATCAGGTAGATGCCCTTCAGCATCGGGAACGTGATGGACGTGAACCGCTGGAGGCCCCCGGCCCCGTCGATCGAGGCGGCCTCGTAGAGCTCCCGCGGGATCCCGCGACGGGCCGCCAGCAGGATCACGGTCCAGAAGGGCAGGTACTTCCAGATGTGGAAGACGATCAGCGCGCCGATGGCCATCCAGCGGGACGCCAGCCAGTGGACCGGGCCGAAGCCCAGGTCCTCCACGATGAGGTTCATGATTCCCCACTGCGACGACAGCATCCAGCGGATCGACAGGATCCCGGGCAGCACGGGAATCGCCCACGGGAGGAGGAAGATCGCCGAGAGGAAGCGCGTGCCGCGGCTGTCGGCCTGGAGGAGACCGGAGAGGAGGAGGGCGAGGAACAGCTTCACGTTGACGGCGACGCCGACGTACACGACGGTGTTGACGACGGTCTGGACGAAGACCGGATCCGAGAACAGGACCTCGTAGGTGTACGGCTCGACCGCCTGGGTGACGACGAAGTAGAGCGGATAGACGACGAACGCCAGGAAGAGGACGATGAGGGGCAGGGAGAAGAGGTATCCGTAGAGGTTGCGGCGGTTCGGCGCGAGCGCGCCGCCCGCCGCCGAGACGGACCGGCTCCACAGGCCGGTGGCCCCGTTGGCGAGGCCCGACCGCGCCGTCCCGTTAGGCACGCGCTCCCCCGGACCCGGTTCGCGGCCGGGACGGGGCATTGCCCCGTCCCGGCTCGGCATGCATCACGCGAAGCCTGTCCGGTGTCCTATCGCCACTGCGTGAAGATCGTCTTGATCCGGTTGATCGCCTCGTCGGCCGCCTTGTCGGGGGCCCACTTGTCCACGTTGGTCCGGGACATCGCCTTGCCCCAGACGTTCTCCGCGTACACCTGCGAGTTGGCCGGGCTCTTCCAGTGCTCGAAGATCTTGACCTCCCGCTCCGTGTAGAGCTTGGTCGCGAGCGGGATGTGATAGTCCACCGGCCCGCCCTTGCCCGCCTGGCCCTTGGCGAAGAAGGGGTCCTTGGCGACGTCGGTGAACGCCGGGTACCAGCGCCCGTTCGCGCCCTTGATGTACTCGGCGAAGCGGTTCGGCTCCAGCACGTAGCGGATGAACTCCTTGCCGAGGTCGGGCGCCTTGGCGTCCTTCGGGACGAGGATCGTCTTGACGGCGACCATGTAGCTCGCCTTGCCGCCGCCGGGGTTGTCGGGCCACTCCACCGTCGCCATGTTGTTGAAGTACTGCTCGGGACCGTTGAAGAACCAGTGGGCCGGAATCGAGAGCGACGGATTCGGTGTCATCACGATCGACTTCGAGTGGAAGTTCGCGTTGTTGTCGCCGTCGGACCAGTTGATGGCGTCGGGCGGGACGTAGCCCGAGTTGTACATCTCACCGAACCAGGCCAGGGTCTTGACGATCGCCTCGCGGTTCTTCGGCTGGTCGGCGATGACCTTGCCGTCGTTGTCGAGGAGCTGGCCCCCGAACGAGAGCAGCGCCATCTCGAAGTTGTAGATCGTGTCCGTGCCGCGGCTGGACTCGGTCATGCCGATCCCGAAGAGCTTGCCGTACTTCGCGGGGTCCTTCTTTCGGAGGGCGTCCTGCGCCTTCTTCCAGAAGTCCCAGTACTCCTCCCACTTGAGCGGGATCTTGTCGGGGGCGTCCGGCATCCCCGCCTCCTTGAGGAGGTCCCGCCAGTAGTGGATGTGCATGATCTGGGCCTCGATCGGCACGCCGTAATACGCCCGCTTCTTGGCCACGTTGTTGTAGCAGTAGGCCACCTGGAGGAACCGCTCGTTGTAGCGCGGCTTGAGCTCCTGGATGAGGTCGGTCGTCTCGGTGAGCTTGTCGGTCCAGGCGTTGTTCGGCATCACCTCCCAGTCGTTGTAGAAGCAGAAGGCGACGTCGGGGACGCGCCGCGCCTGGATGGCGGCGATGAGCTTCTTCAGCAGGTCTTCCTGGATGGTGAAGGAGATGTCGACCTTGACCCCCTTCGCCTTCTCGAAGTCCTGGGCGATCTTGATCATCGCCTCGTCTTCTTCCTTGTAGTAGCCGCGGTTCCACCAGACCACGACGGTCTTGGCCTGGGCGCGGGACACCATCGGGAAGCCGATCGAGCCCGACAGGGTCCCAGCGGCGGCGGCGGTCTTCAGGAACGCTCGGCGGGACTGCGCCATGTGGGGTGCCTCCTCCGTCTAGAGTGAGGATCGGGTGGCCCGGGACATGCGCGAAGCCTGGAGTCGCCTCTCCTATACCCCAAAGCGGCGGCGGCCCGCAAGGGTCGCGGGTCGACCCCGATCGCCGTGCTCCGATTCGGGTCGGGCGACGCGGCGAAGTGGCCTCATCGATTGCGCGCGGACTGGCTCTCCACGTCTTGGGCGACCTGTCGCAGGATCGTTCCGTGAGCGCAGGTCACCGGAACGGGAGGAGCCAATGAGCGCCACGACAGGATCGGCCACCGCCGTCGTCGTCCCGCCCCGCCTGGGTGATCCGTACCAGCCGCGCCCGGTGCGGTTCATCCGGCTGGAGCCGCGAGGCGACTGGCGGCTCAAGGTCTACGGCATCGCCACGCCCGGCCGGACGCCGCGCCCGGAGCTCGTCACCGCCGCGATGGACATGGCGCCCGCCGTCCTGCCGGCCCCGGCCGCCGGTGACGAGCGCTACGGCGTGGGCATCGTGCTCGTGCACGACTCGGCCACGTACTGCTTCGCGCTCTACTACTGGTGGCAGTCCGCGAACGAGCTGCACCAGCGCGTGTACGCGGCACCGCGGGAGGATCCCCGAGCGCTGGCCAAGCTGGCGGACCCCGCAGCGGGCTGCGTGTGGGAGCTCGCCGTCGTCGACTTCGAGCGCCGCGCCTGGCTGGAGGACGTGCTGGCGAACCCCCGCGGCCCGGACCTCGACCGCTACCTGACGCGGCGATTCAGCGCGGAGGTATAGGCGCAGGAACCTCGGGAAGCCGGGCGGGCGTCGGCTAGCGCCGCGCGCCGCCGGGCGTGACGCGCTCGGAGCGGCCGCTGCGTCGAGCGTCGGCCGGGGCCTCGGCCGAGGCCGTGCTCGGAGCGGCGCGCCGTCCGAACAGCAGCCACCCCGCGACCAGGAGGTACGCCACGTAGGCCACGGCCTCCAGCGTGGAGGGGCGCGCGCGGTAGCCGAGCAGCCCCGCCAGGAGGGATCCGAAGAAGCCGCGGTCGTCGAGCCAGGCCGACGTGTCCCAGAGCGTGTCCGCGGGCGGCAAAACGCCGAGGCCCTGGAGACGGCCGACGCCGGTGCTGAACAGCCCCGCCGCCAGGAGCAGCAGGAAGACGGTCGTCCACGCGAAGAAGCGCCGGAGACTCACCTGGCGCGCGCCCTGGAAGACGAGCATCCCGAGCACCACGGCGCCGACGACGCCCAGTAACCCGCCGAGGGCGAGCAAGGCGCCGCCAGCATGCGTGCCGATCTGCGTCAGCAGTCCCCAGAGGAAGAGCACCGTCTCCGCCCCTTCGCGGAAGACCCCGGTGAAGGCGATGACGCCCACGACCCAGAACTGCTGGCGCGCGTGGGCGGCGTCGATCCGCTGCTCGAGCTCGCCCCGCACCGCGCGCGCGTGCTGTTGCATCCACCAGCCGTGCCACGTGAGCGTCCCGCTGGCGGCGAAGAGCACCGCCGCCCCGATGAGGTCCGGGCCCAGGTCGACCAGCGGACCCGACAGGAGCGTGACCATGAGGCCGAGCAGGAGGCTCGCCGCCACGCCGAGGATCGCGCCCGTCGTCACGTACTGGAACTCCCGGCGGGCGCCGATCTTGTCGAGATACGTGTAGATGAGCCCGAGGACCAGCGCGGCCTCGAACCCCTCTCGCAGCGTGATGACGAACGTGCCGCCCACTCTGAAGCCCTATTCCGCGACGATCCGGCCCTTGGCGGTAGCCTCGTGGTACTCGCCGAAGAACTTGTACGTCCCGGGCTTGAGGGCGCCCATCCGGACCTTCAGGGTCTTGTTGCCGGGCACGACCTTCTCGACGCGCAGCTCCTTGCTTTCGAACTCCTCGGGCGTGGCGTCCTTGTTCGTGATGACGAGCACGAAGGGCTGGCCCGCCTTGACCTTGATCTCCTCGGGCGTGAACTTGTGCTGCTCGATGGCGAGGGCGATCTCCGGCGGCGCCGGCGCCTGCGCCCGGACGGCCGGAGCTCCTGCCACGAGACCCAGGATCACTGCCAGTCCGACGAGGTGACGCATGGGATGGCTCCTCTGCCCGAGGCCGGCGGGCGGACGCCCGGGTCGGCCGGTAGTTGGGTTCCTACATGAACGACGTTAGGGAACCCTAATCAGGGGCCGCTGTCAAGCCGGAACGATCCCCGACATGCGGGACGGCGGAAGCTCGGGGCGGGTAGGGAGGAAGGCCAGAATCCGCGCGGTCGGTGGACGTCAGAGAGGGGAGCCGCGGGGCTCCCCTCTCTCGCCTCCGTGTCGGCGGGTGGCCGGCTTAGCCCTTGGCGTGCCGGGCGTAGATCTCCGCGATGGCCTTGTGGGCTTCCTCGACGGCCTTCTCGGCCGGCCAGTTCTCCACCAGGACGCGCTGGGTCATCTTGCCGATGACGTGCGTGTTGAGAACCTCGCCCGCCGCCGGATTCGGCGACCCGGCGTAGCTGACGGGGACGCCCGTCTCCGCCAACTGGATGAAGTGCTTGAAGACCGGCTTCTCACGCCAGAAGGGGCTGTCGAAGAGCCGCTTGTAGACGGGCACCCAGCGCCCGCCGGTCGACTGGACGATCTTGTCGTAGTTCGCGGGCTGCAGCATGTACTCGATGAGCCCCTTGCCCAGCTCGGGGTACGGGCTCTTCTTGAAGAGGCCCAGTGACCAGGTGTCGATCTGGCTGATGCTGCCGGCGGGGCCGGCGGGGACCGGGAAGATGCCCGTCACCTTCTGGAGGTCCTTGTCGTTGCCGTCGAGATACGCGTAGACGCTGGTCGGGTTCATCACGAACGCCGCCTGCTTCGACTGGTAGGCCTTGTTGTTGCCGGAGTCGTCCCACGAGATCGCCCCCGGGGGGATGATCTTGTGGGTCTTGAACATGGCCTCCAGCACCTTGAGACCGGCGATGTTCGCGGCGGAGTTCATCGCGATCGTCTTGTTGTCCTTCTCGACCATCTTCCCGCCGTAGCACCAGAGCAGGTTCATCACGTTGTCGGTCGTGTCGAACGTGAGGCCGAGGCAGATGCCGAACGCGAAGAGGCGGGGCGGCTCCTGGATCTTCTTGCTGGTCTCGATGAACTCGTCCCACGTCTTCGGATAGTCGACCTTGGCCTTCTCCAGGAGGTCGAGGCGCGCGTGCACGGGCCACGGGTTCACGGCCAGGGGGGCACCGAGGTACCGGCCATTGACGCGGACGGCCTCCAGGGTAGCCTCGAAGATCCCCTTGGGCTCCTTGCGCATCTTCTCGACCATGTCGGTGAGGTCGACCAGGTGGCCCTGGCTCCCGAAGAACTGGACGTTCGACTCGTAGAGCCGCATGACGTCGGGCGGGTTGCCTGCCTCGAGAGCGGCCGACAGCTTCTGGATGAACACGTCATTCCCGACGACCGAGAACTCGACCTCCTCGTCCTTCAGCCCGGCCGACTTCGCGAACTCGTAGACCTGGTCCTTCTGGAGCTGGTCCGCGATCGGGGTGAAGTTCGGGAGCTGCCAGAAGATGAGCTTCTTGGCCCGCTGGGCGTGGCTCTTGTTGACCAGCCACCACGGGCTCGTCGTGGCGATGCCGGTCGCGGCCGCCACCTTCAGGACCTGTCGTCGCGATACGCGCGCTTCTGCCATCGTGCTGTTCTCCTCTACCGGCTTGTGGTTGTGTCGACGCTCCGCTAGCCCTTCACCCCGCCCAGCGTGAGCCCCTTCACGACCCATCGCTGGAAGACGAGGTACAGGATCACGGGGGGCAGGGCGCTGAGGACCGCCGAGCCCATCATCGGCCCCCAGAAGAAGACGTCCTCGACGATGAAATTGGAGATGCCGGCCGTGACGGTCCGGACCTCATTGCTGCTGACGAAAACCTGCGCGTACAGGAACTCGCCCCAGGCCTGGGTGAACGAGAAGAACGCCACCACCGCCAGCGCGGGGAGCGACATCGGGAGGATGATGCGCACGAGGGTGCCCATCCGCGAGCAGCCGTCGACCAGCGCCGCCTCCTCGAGCTCGAGGGGCACCGAGCGGAAATACCCCATCAAGAGCCAGGTGCAGAACGGCACCGTGAAGCCGAGATAGGCCAGCACGAGCCCATGATAGGTGTCGACGAGCCGGAACGTCGACATCACGGCGAACAGGGGAATGAAGAGGAGCGACGGCGGCACCAGGTAGGTGAACACCAGGCCACTGGCGATGGTCTTCCGCCCACGGAAGCGGAGCCGGGCGAGCGCGTACGCCCCCAGGCAACCGAACACGAGCGAGGCGGCAGTCGTTGCCACTGCGACGATGATCGAGTTCTTGACGTACTTCACGAAGGGCGTCTTCGCGAACAGGAGGCGGTAGGCGTCCAGCGTCGGGTGACGCGGCACGAGTGTCGCCTCGAAGCCGTAGATCTCCTTGTCCTTCTTCAGCGACGTGGCCACCATCCAGTAGATGGGCACGAGCGTCCAGATCAGCATGACGACGAGGAGGCCGTTCCCGATCCAGCGGAGGAGACGCTGCGTGCCGGACTTGGTCCGCATCCGAGCCTACTCGTCGGTTGGCCGAAGCATGCGGCGCGTGAGGAAGATGATGAGCAGGACCAGAACGGGGAAGAAGACGAGGGAGACGGCGGCGCCCATCCCCAGGCGGAAGGCCCCGAGCGCCATCGTGTAGGACAAGTGCGGGAAGATTTCGGTCCGCCCCGCCGGGCCGCCCTTGGTGAGGATGTAAACGAACTGGAGGTTCGTGGCGGTCCAGATCGTGGAGAGCATCACCGTCGTCAGGAAGATCGTGCGGAGCCGCGGGATGGTGATGAAGAAGAACTGCTGGACGATCGTGGCGCCGTCGATCTCGGCCGCCTCGTAGAGCTCCTTGGGAATCGCCTGGAGACCCGCCAGGAACGTCATGGTGTAGAAAGGCGTGCCCGCCCAGACCACGACCGCGATGACGCAGCCCATGGCCAGGTTCGGATCGGAGAGCCAGGAGATGATGTTCTTCGTGATGTGGAAGGTGATCAGGAAGTTGTTGAGGAAGCCGGAGAGGTCGTCGAAGATCCACCGCCAGTTCAGGGACACGATGACGAGGGGGATCGCCCAGGGAACGAAGAGGAGCGTCCGGAAGATGTTGTTGAAGCGCCGCTCCTGGTCGAGGATCAGGGCCATCGTCAAACCGAAGACGAACTTGATGGCGACCGCCACCACCGTGTAGACGACGCTGTTGTACAGCGTGCGGAGGAACAGATCGTTCCGGAACAGCTCCACGTAGTTCTGGAACCCGACGAAGCGGCCGGGCGCGCCGACCATCTTGCTCTGGAGCGAGAGGTAGACGCCGATGAAGAACGGGTAGGCGACCAGCCCCAGGATGACCAGGAAGGTCGGAGTGAGGATCGTGTACGCGAGCGCCGTCTCGCTCCCCAGGCGGAACCGCCGGATGGGCGCCGTCGGCCGGGTGGGCACCACGAGGACCGTGTCCTGGCCGGCGAGGATCGTTTCCCGGTAGTCCTCTCTCGGATCGACGCGAACCGCCACCGGCTTCCCTCCAGGGTCGTCGCCCGGGTCTTCGAGGACGGAAGTCCTCGCGTGCCGGCCAAAGGTGTGAGCCAGCGCGATTATTCGGTGCCGGGCCGCGCGGTGTCAAGGTGCCCGTTGGCGAATCCTGCCTGGCGGAGCTCCCGAGGACCGTGCGACAATCGCCCGACGCGCCGGCACCCGCCGGCGGCGACGCACCGCGCATGACGAACGGCTCAACGAAGAGCGAGGACCGGGCGCCGGCGGCCGGGGCGCCGCGGCGGGACCTGGTCGTGGCGCTGGTCCTGGTCGGGCTCGGGCTCGTCGTGATCGGGCTCGCGCTCGGGGTCACGCCCGGCGTCCAGACGGACCCGCTGGGCCCGAGGGCGTTCCCGCTGGCGCTCGGCGCCGCGATCGGCGTCTGCGGTCTCCTGCTGGCCGTCGCGACCGTCTTCGGGGACCGGTGGACCGCATCGGCCGCGATGTTCGTCGAGACGGCCGACGACGACGCCAGCGAGGGCGGGCTCGAGTCGCCGTGGCGCCTGGTGGGCGCCGTCGCCGCGACCGCGGCCTACCTGTTCGCCTTCGAGCGGCTGGGGTACCTCCTGGCCACCCCTCTGTACGTCGTCGCGATCCTGCTCCTCCAGCCCGGCGCGCGCGCGCGGGCCTTCGTGGCGGCGCCCGTGCTGGTGACGCTGGCGCTCTACGCCGCCTTCCGATTCGGCCTCTTGATCCCGGTGCCGGACGGCCTCCTCGAGCCGTGGCTGCCGTGGTGAGCGCGGCGCCGTGAGCATCCTCCAGGGGCTCGCCGGCGGCTTCGTCAGCGCCCTGGAGTGGTCCCGCATCGTGGCCATGGTGGGCGGCGTCACGTGGGGCATCATCGGCGGCGCGATCCCGGGCATCAGCGGCGCCGTCGCGATGGCGCTCGCGTTGCCGTTCACGTTTGCCATGGACGCCACGACGGCGCTCGTGATGCTGGCCGGCGTGTGGGCGGGGGCGAACTACGGCGGGTCGATCCCGGCCATCCTGATGCGGATCCCCGGAACGCCGGCGTCGGCGGCCGCGCTGCTCGACGGCTACGAGCTGACGCGGCAGGGGAAGGCCGCCAAGGCGCTCGGCGTCTCGCTGGTCTGCGGCACGATCGGCGGTGTCATCAGCATCGTGGTCCTGATCGCCATGGTCCTCCCGCTGGGCGAGGTGGTGCTGCAGTTCGGCTCGCCGGAGACGTGCGCCCTCGCGATCTTCGCGCTGACCCTCCTGGCCGGCCTGGCGGAGGCGAGCTTCCTGAAGGGGCTCGCCTCGGGCTTCGTGGGCCTCCTGCTGACGACCGTCGGCCTCGACACGCTGACCGGCTCCCTTCGCTTCACGTTCGGGCGGACGGAGCTGATGACCGGCGTCGACGTGGTCGCGGCGATGGTGGGCCTCTTCGCGATGACCGAGATGTTCTACCGGATCGGCCATCCCGGCGAGAGCCCGATCGTCGTGACGGACCGCGCCCACACCGCGTTCCCCACGCTGCGCGAGCTCCGCGACCTCTGGCCCGCCACGCTCATCGGGACGATCGTGGGCCTGATCGTCGGGGTCATGCCGGGGGCCGGCGCGACGGCGTCGTCCTTCGTGGCGTACAACGAGGCGCGCCGCTGGTCGAAGCGGCCCGAGCTGTTCGGGAAGGGCTCGATGGAGGGCGTGGCCGCGCCGGAGACCGCGAACAACGCGGTGCAGGGCGGCGACCTGGTCCCGACGCTCGCCCTCGGCGTGCCCGGCTCGAACTCCGCCGCCATCATGCTGGCGGCGCTCATCCTGCACGGCATCCAGCCCGGGCCGTTCCTGCTCTCGAAGCACCCCCAGCTCGTCTACACGCTGTTCGCGGGGCTGCTGATCGTCAATCTCCTGATGATCCCGGTCGGCCTGGTGATCCTGCGGCTCTGCCTCCTGGCGCTCCACATGGCCACGCCGGTGCTGGTGGCGTCGGTGCTCACGCTCTGCGTCATCGGCAGCTACGCCGCCGAGCTCCACATCGTCAACCCGTGGACCGCGCTGGCCTTCGGGGTGCTGGGGTGCGGGATGCGCGCCTACGGCTTCTCGCCGGCCGCGATGGTGCTGGGCATGGTGCTGGGCGTGATGGCGGAGAGCGAGCTGCGCCGCTCGCTGATCATCTCCCACGGAAGCTGGGGCATCTTCGCCACCCGCCCGATCACGGCGACGCTGCTGGGGCTCACGGTGGCCGTGCTGGTGTACCCGCTGGTGCTGGGCATCCTTCGCCGCCGGGCGGGACGCCCGTCCGCGGCGACCGCGTGACGCGACGACGAACAGGGAGGAGAAGCGCATGAGAATGCGATGGGCTCGGACGAGGCTGACCGCTGTCGTGCTGGCGCTGGGGATGACCGCCGTCCCGTGGGCGGCCTCGGCGCAGCCGGGGGTGTTCCCGACGCGCCCCATCACGTTCGTGGTGGGCTTCGCGCCCGGCGGCGGCGCGGACGTCTTCGCGCGCGCGCTCGCCGACGCGGCCCGGACGACGCTGCCGCAGGCGCTCGCGGTCGAGAACCGGGCCGGGGCGGGCGGCACGGCCGCCGCGGCGTACGCGGCCGGCCGGCCGGCGGACGGCCACACCATCCTGTTCGCCCATGCCGGCTCCTCCATCATCACGCCGACCATCACGAACCAGCCGCAGCTCAAGTGGGACGCCTTCGAGCCGGTGGCGCGAATCCACGCCGAGGAGGAATGGCTCTTCGGTCATCCGGACTCCCCGTGGCAGACGATCGACCAGGTGGCGGCGCACGCCAAGGCGCAGCCGAAGCAGGTGCGGGTCGCCGGCTCCGCGATCGGCGGGATCGACAGCTTCGTCGTCCTCTCGTGGGAGAAGGCCGCGAACATCGACGTCGAGTACATCCCCCACGAGGGCGGCGGGCCGGCGACCCTGGCCTTCCTCGGAAAGAACGCCGAGCTCCTCATCGGGAACCTCTCCGAGGTGAGCCAGCACGTGGAGGCGAAGAAGATGGTGCCGCTCGCGGTCGCGAGCGAGAAGCGGAGCGCCATCTTTCCGAACGTGCCCACGCTCAAGGAGAAGGGCTGGGACGTGGTGATGGTCCAGTGGCGGAGCGTGCTCGCGCCGAAGGGCACGCCGGCGCCCCGCGTGGCGTTCCTGGCCGAGGCGTTCCAGAAGGCGATGGGGGCCGATTCCTGGAAGACGTTCAACCAGAACTCCAAGGCGATCGACGCGTACCTGGGTCCCGCCGACTTCCGGACATTCCTGGCCGCCGAGGAAGATCGCTTCGTGAAGATCATCGACCAGCTGGGCCTCAGGAAGAAGTAGGGCTCGGCGTGCAGGCCTCCCAGGTCGGCTACGCCGCGTCGTCCGGCCCGGTCGAGCGCTACTTTCCGCTGGCGCGGCGGCAATCCCTGGGCTGGCTCGAGTTCTCCTGCCAGAACCCGGTCAACTTTCCCCAGACCTTCGACCGGGCGCGGATCCGCCGCGTCCGGTCGCTGGTCGACCGCTCGGGGGTCCGGTGCGGGCTCCACTCGGCCTCATTCGTGAACACCGCCGAGATCATGCCCACGGTGAGGAAGGCCGCCGAGGCTCACCTGCGAGAGTACGTCGACCTCACCGTCGCGCTGGGCTGCGAGTACCTGGTCATCCACTGCGGCTTCCACTTCAGCGCGTACCTGAAGACGGTCCGGGCGGCGCTCTACGAGACGATGGCGCGCTGCGTGGAGTACGGCGAGCGGCGGCGGGTACCGCTGGTCATCGAGAACATGAACCCGCTGCCGGGCGACTCCGAGTTCCAGTACCTCGGCGTGACCGTGGACGAGTTCCAGGCGCTCTTCCACCGGATCCGCTCGCCCTATCTCGGTCTCGCGCTCGACGTCGCCCACTCCGAGCTGGTGCCGGGGGGCACCGTGTCGTTCGTGCGGGCCTTCGGCGAGCGCATCCACTCCGCTCAGCTCTCGGACAACCGGGGGCGCGTCGACGAGCACATGACGATCGGCGCCGGGAAGATCGACTTCGCGCGGGTGCTGGCCGCGCTGGGCGGCATCGGGTTCGCCGGGCCGCTGATCATCGAGCTCTTCGACGTGCCGAAGAAGCTCGTGAGCCACCGGCGGCTGCTCGCCCTCCTGGCGCGGATGGGACGGGAACGCCCGCGCGCGAAAGCGGCGAGCGGCGGCCGGCGAGCGAGGTCCTGAACCCCGCGCGGCTCCACGCCGGGCCGCCAGCGGGCCTGGCTATCCGATGCGGAGCGCCTCCGTGACCGGCAGCCGGGCGGCGCGCACGGCGGGCAGGAGGCCACCGGCCAGCCCGATCGAGAGCGCCCACACGAGGCCCTGGCCGAGCAGCGCCCAGGTGACGCGGAAATCGAAGGCCACCTGGGAGAAGGTGTTGAAGTTGAGCGTGGAGAGGGAAACGCCGTCGCAGTAGACGTACGCGAGCGCGCCGCCGACCGCGCCGCCCAGGAGCGCCAGGACGAGCGCCTCGATCATCACCGAGACCACCACCGGCAGGCCGCCGAAGCCGATGGCGCGGAGCGTGGCGATCTCGACCTGCCGGCTCGAGATCGCCGAGTACATGCAGTTCAGGGCCCCGAACGCCGCGCCCACCGCCATGAACCCGGAGACCGTGTAGCCCAGCACGTTGATCAGGCCCGAGAGGACCGTCGCCTGCTTCGCGTAGTACTCGGGCTCCCGCAGGACGCTGATCGAGAAGCGCGGGTCCCGGCTGACCGAGTCCTTGAAGGCCTGGAGCCCCGCGGCCGAGCCGTCCGCCAGCCGGGCGGTGAGCGACTGGAACCCCTGGCGGCGGAACGCCGACATGGTGACCTCGGTGTCGCTCCAGATCTCGGACTCGTGGACGTCGCCGCCGGTCGCAAAGATGCCGACGACCGTCCAGTCGCTGTCCCGGAACGCGATCCGCGAGCCGACGCCGAGGCCCGCGAACTCGCGCGCGGCCTTCCGGCCCACGATCACCTCCCGGACGCCGCGCTGGAACGGCCGCCCCTCCACGATCTGGAGCTCGTCCCGGACGGCGAAGGCTGTCGGCTGGACTCCGCGGAAGGGAACGTTGTTGGGATCGCTCTCGCCCTGACGGGGCAGGTCGACCATCACCACGAGCTCCGCCGACGCGAGCGGCCGCCCCGCGGGGTCCCGGGCGATGCCGGGGAGCGTGCTCAGCAGGACGGCGGCGTCGCGCGGGACGCCGCTCGAGAGCTCGGCGTCGGACCCGGCGCGGAGGAGGATCACCCGGTCCGGGCGGCCCGTGCTGGCGAGCGTGTGGCGGAAGCCCTCCGACATCGCCAGGACCGAGACGAGGACGCCCACCACGCCGGCGATCCCGACCACCACGACCAGCGAGGTGCCCAGCCGCTGCGGCAGGGTGCGCAGGTTCATCAGCGTGATCTCGAGGATCTGGTGGAGGGCGCGCACGGCCGGCTCTCAGCGGTGCCCGGCGAGGGCGTCCACGATCCGGAGGCGATGCGCGCGGAGCGCCGGCGGAAGCCCGATCGCGAGCCCCAGCGCCACCACGATGAGCAGGCCGAGGAGCCACGTCTCGGCCGTCACGTACAGGGGCGGGAAGCGGGAGCCGATGGCGCGGTTCAGTCCCGGGAGGATGGCGGAGGCGACCAGCATGCCCAGGCCCCCGGCGAGGACCAGGAGCAGGAGGGCCTCGGCGAGGACCAGCGCGGTGACCTTGCGGTCCGAGAAGCCGAGCGTCTTCATGATCGCCAGCTCCGGTATCCGCTCGCGGACCGACTGCGCCATGGTGTTGCCGGTCATGATGAGGATGGTGAAGAAGACGGCGGCCAGGATGCGGGTGACCAGCGCTCCCAGGTCCCCGATCTGCTTCGCGAAGCCCACCGCGAACTCCTTCTCGGGCTGGGTCTTGGTCTCGTCGGGCGAGTTCAGGAAGCGCCGGTCGATCTCCGTCGAGATGGCGCGGGCCTGGGTCGAGTCGGCGATGCGCACGATGTACCAGCCGGTCTTGCCCTTGCCGAGGGCGCGGGCCTCGTCGAAATGGGCGACGTTGATCAGGACGACGTCCGTGTTGGCGAGCGCCGCCGGGTCCTCGGCGTCGAGGATGCCGACGAGGTCGAACTCCCAGTTCAGGCCGCCGTCGCTCTTCGCGTGGATCTCCGAGCTGATCGGGAGCTTCTGCCCGAGCTTCCAGCCGTAGCGCTTCACCAGGCGGATGCCGGCGACGGCGCCGGTGCGCGTCCGGCCGAAGGCCTCGCGCTGCTCGGCGGGAATCGTGAACTCGGGGTACATGTCGAGGTAGCGCTGCGGTTCCACCGCGAAGACCGGGAAGGCGTTGCTCTCGTTCTGGTACTTGGCGCCGAACCACTCGGCGTGGGCCACGCGGACCACGCCGGGCACCTGCTCGATCTGGCGGAGGTGCGAGATGGGCAGGAGCTCGATGATGGAGTAGCGCGCGGTGGTCAGGAGGCGCTTGGCGTCTGCGCTGTCGGCGCCCGACTCGAAGGCGGTGGTGACCGCTTCCAGCAGCCCGAAGAGCAGGAACGCCACGAAGACGGAGAGGAGCGTCAGGACGGTGCGCGTCTTCTTGCGGAAGAGCCCGGCCCAGAGGAGCGGCACGTAGCGCATGGGGTCAGGCCTTGACTTCCATACAGTTCGGCGGGAAGCGCGCTCCGGGCGTAGTGTATGGAAGTCAAGGCCTGACCCCGTTCTTCGCGAGGGTGCCCTTGTCCAGCATGAGACGGCGGCTCGCGTACTCGGCCGCTTTCGGATCGTGCGTGACCATCACCACCGTCTTGCCGTGCTCCCGGTTGAGCATCTGCAGCAGGGTCAGGATCTCGGCCGCCGTCCCGCGATCGAGGTCGCCCGTCGGCTCGTCACAGATGAGGAGCGTCGGGTCGGACACGATGGCCCGGGCGATCGCGACCCGCTGCTCCTGGCCGCCCGAGAGCTCCCTCGGCTTGTGGCGCGCGCGATCGGCGAGCCCGACGAGCGTCAGGGCGATGGTCGCCCGCCGCCGGCGCTCCGCGGCGGACAGGCTGGTCAGGAGGAGAGGCAGCTCCACGTTGCGCTGGGCGGAGAGCACCGGCATCAGGTTGTAGAACTGGAAGACGAACCCCACGTGGGCCGCCCGCCATCGCGCCAGCTCGCGACTCGAGAGCTGATCGATCCGCTGGCCGCCGATGACGATCTGGCCGCCGGTCGGCGTGTCCAGCCCGCCGATGAGGTTGAGCAAGGTGGTCTTGCCGGACCCCGACGGACCCATGAGGGCGAGGAACTCGCCCTGCGGGATGTCGAGGTCGACGCCGTGCAGGACCTCGATCCGCTCGCTTCCGCGCCGGTACGTCTTCGTGACGCTCCGGATCTCGACCAAGCTCATGGGAACCGACGGCCGGACCGGATCGGACGAGCCGGGCCTAGCCGCCCTCGGCGAGCTTGACCGCGGCGCCGTCCCGCAGCGCCTCGGGCGGCGACAGCACCACGCGCTCGCCGGCCCGGAGGCCGCTCAGGACCTGGCGCTCGGCGCCGGACGCCTGGCCGAGCGTCACGCGGCGCCGCTCCACCTTGCCGTCGGCGAAGACGAACACCACGCCCTGGTCGCCCTCCGGGCGCACCGACACGGCAGGCACCAGCACGCCGGTCCGGGGCGGGGCATTGCCCGGCGCCGGCGGCGACGCGGGATTCAGGAAGGCCACGCGCACGCCCATGTCCGGCACGACGCGGGAATCGCGCTGCTTCAGCGCGATGCGCACCTTCACGGTCGCCTTGCTGCGGTCCGCGGTCGGGATGATCGCGATCACCGCGCCGGGGAGCTTCGAGTCCGGGTAGGCGTTGAGCATCGCCTCCACCGGCTGGCCCGGCGTGACGCGGTTGATGAAGGCCTCGTTCACGTCGACCTGGATCTCGAGCGAGTCCATGTCCACGATCGTGCCGATGCCGGTCCGCGTGAAGCCGCCGCCGGCGGAGATCGGCGAGATCATCTCGCCCGGCTGGGCGGATTTGGCGATGACCATCCCCCCGAACGGGGCCCGCACGACGGTGTTGGCGACCTGCACCTCGGCGACGGCGACCCCTTCCTGGGCGACGCGGATGGCCTCGGCCGAGGCCGCCAGCTTGGCCCGCAGGGTGTCGCGCTGGGACCGCGCCGTCTCCAGGGCCTGCGCGGTGTTCGCCTCGGCGACGGCGACGGACTCCTCCGCCACCCGGACCTGCTCGGCGCTCGCGGCGAGCCGCGCCCGCAGGGCGTCGCGCTGCGCGCGCGCGGCGTCGAGCGCCTGCGCGGCGACGAGCTGCCGATCGTAGAGCTCCTTCTGGCGCTGGTGCTCCTTCTCGGCCTGCTCGATCTGCGCCTGGACCTCGGCCACCTGCGCGCGCGCGGCGGCCAGCTGCGCCCGTGCGGATGCCAGGGGCGCCTGCCGGTCGAAGATCTCCTGCTGCCGGCGCTGCTCCCGCTCGGCCTGCTCGAGCTGGGTGCGGATCTCGGCCACCTGGGAGCGCGCGGCGGCCAGCTGCGCCTGGGCGAGCGCGAGCTGCGCCTTCGCCTCGGTGTCGTCGAGCCGGGCGAGCACGGCGCCCTCCTCGACCCGCATGCCCTCCTCGATCAGCACCTCCGTCACCTTGCCGGTGATCTTGGCCGACACCGTGGCCTGGCGCCGCGCGGTGACGTAGCCGCTGGCGTCGAGCACGGATCCGCCGTCCGCCGCCTCGGTGGCCGCGCGCGCCGCGGCGACTCGCACCGTGACCGGCGCCGCGCGCGCGAGGACGAGCCAGAGGCCGGCGCCGGCGAGCGCCAGCAGCACCGCGGCGACCAGCAGGACCCGGCTGACGCGGCGGCGCGGGGCGCGCGCCTCGCGGTCTATGCGCAGTTCCTTGAGCAGATCCGAGGTTTCCATGTGCGCTAGGGTGCTGGGGCGTCCGGGACGGACCTACCCAGTGTGCCACAGGCGGGCGAGCGAGCCGCGCGGACGGAGGGCGTCGCGATCTCGCCGGCGTCCAGCGGGGAGGATCCACTCGCACCGGTCGGGCGCTCCGCCCCCCGGCGCGACCGAGCGCCGGACCGAGGGAAGCGGAGCGCGCCGGCGGCGCGGGTACGAGGCTACTCGGGCAGTCCCTGAAGGGCGTACATCAGGACCAGCGCCGGTGTCGGCTTGCCGAGGGCGCCGAACCACTTGGAGTAGATCGCGCCGATCGCGCCGGAGCGGTAGGTGCGCGCCAGGACGCGGTTCGCGAGGAAACGGAACGCCGAGTCGTCGCGCCGCACCATGAAGCCGTAGGGCTCGTACGAGAGGTCGTCGGAGACGAGCGCGTAGCGGGACGTCCCGCGCGCCTGCAGCACCAGGCCTATGAGGATGGTGCGATCGGAGGCGTACGCCTCGATCTTGGACGTCTGGAGCGCCGCGAGCCCCTCGTCGTGGTCCTTCACGGGCACGATCGTCGCGGTGATGGACTGGCTTCGCAGGAAGTCGGCGACCGCCTTCTCCGTGGTGGTGCCGGGCGCGACGCCGATGCGCTTACCGGCGAGATCGGCGACGGTCTTGAGGCCCGATCCCTCGGCGATCAGCAGGCTCGCGCCGTCGACGAACGTCATGAGCGTGAAGTCGACCTTCTCCTGCCGGGACAGGGAGGCGGTCGTGGAGCCGCACTCGATGTCGACCGTGCCGTTGACGACCGCATCCACGCGGTTCTCGGGCGTCACGGGCACCCACTTCACCGCCAGGTTCGCGAGCTTGAGCTCCTGCTGGACGGCGACGGCGATCTCCTGGCAGAGATCGATCGAGTAGCCGGCGGGCTTGCCGTCCGACCCGGTGTAGGAGAACGGGAGCGCGTTCTCCCGATATCCCACCGTCAGCGTGCCGCTGTCGGCGACCTTCTTCAGCGTGCCGGTGAGCGTCTGCGTCTCACCGGTCGCCGCCCAGAGGATCGTCGTCATCGCCAGGGCGATCATCGCGCGTCGCTGCATTGAGGCCTCCCAGCTTCGAGGGATCGAAATTGGCACGGAACCGTTCTTGGCGGGGTAGTCTAGCGGCCGGTCCGGGCGCCGTCAAACGGACGGGCGGCCGTCACTCGGCGACCCGGACGCCGGTCACGAAGTAGCTAGTGTCGCCGAAGCACCGGGTCGGCAGGCCCCGGTGCTCGCGATAGTGCAGCACCACGCGCTTGCCGAGCGCGGCGTTGAGCTGGGGAAAGACGCTCTCGTCCCGAACGCTGAAGTACCAGATGACCGGTGTGACGCCCGGGACAATGGAGATCGCGAGCTCTCCCTCGTGGGTCTTGCAGAGCCAGCCCTTGCTCGAGAACTTCTGGAGGATTCCGGCCCGCTCGCCCTCGGAGTACGGCCAGGACAGCATCGCCCAGATGTAGATGCCGGCCACGAGCGCCGCACCCAGCAGGAGAACGATGAGAACGGAGCCCACCCGCCTCACGGTTGTCGCGGCCTCATGCTCCCTACCGTACAACAGAACCGAACCGCGCGGGATCGCCGCGGTCCGCTTCGCGCGGGCCTGCTATCATGCGGGACGTGCCGCGTCCTGCCGCCCGCCGCGCCGGTCTCCGCACGCTGGCCGGGGCCGGCCTTTGGATCCTGGCCGGCTGCGGTGTCGTCGTCGACGAGCCACAGTTCGACACGCGGGCCGAGCAGCGGCCGGGCACCTGGGTGAGCCGCCTGGAGAGCGAGATCGCGGGCCTGCGCGGGGCGTACGGGGACATGATCGTGCGGGCGACGCCGGCCCAGCGCCGCCGTCTCCCCAGCATCGACTCGGAGCTGTCGCGCCTCGCGGACGCCGCCGCCTCGATGAAGGACGACCTCGACTGGAAGCGCGGTCGATTCGGGGACCACCTCGCCAAGGCGGAGTCCCTCGCCACCTCCATCGATCAGCAGCTCAGCGGGGCGCCCGTGACGTCGACCGTGCGCTCCCGCTGGTGGGACACGGCCTATGCCCTGGGCTACGTGCGCGAGTCTTACCGGGCGCTCGGCCCCGCGCGGCTCTACGAGGTCCAGGACGACCCTCGGGGAATCATCAAGGCGCCGTCCCCTCCGCCGCGCGAGGACTACGACGCGTCGTTCGAGGTCGACCAGGTGCGGCGGAGCTACGACCAGGTACGGAAGGCGTGGCGCGACGCGCCGGCCCGCCGGACGGGGACCGCGTGGACCCGCCAGCTGGACCAGGAGCTCGCGTCGCTCGGCGACCCCGTGAGCGGGCTCGGGCGCGTCAACGCGGGCGAGCGGGGCGCGGTGGCGCCCGCGGCCGAGCGCGTCCGCCAGCAGGTGGAGCGGGTGCGCCCGCTGGTCGAGGCGCACGAGGCGGAGCTGCCGCGCGCCATGCTGGAGGCCTGGGAGCAGATGTTCGGCGTGGTCAGGTCTCTCGGAAAACCCTGATGCCGCCCCCGGGCGGCTCGACCGTGAGAACCTTGGGCGGAACCATCGGCGTCCAACAGGAGGACCGGAAATGAGCTCGAATGGGAAGGTCGCGATCGTCACCGGCGCGGGCAGCGGCATCGGCATGGCCGTCGCGGTGACGCTGCTGAAGCACGGCTACGCGGTCGCGCTGGCCGGACGGCGCGCGGACGCCCTCGCGGAGGCGGTGCGGGAGGCCGGCGAGGCCGGCTCGCGGGCGCTCGCCGTGGCGACCGACGTCGGCAATCCGGCCTCGGTGCGAGCGCTGTTCGAGCGCGTCAAGGAGCGCTTCGGCCGTCTGGATCTCCTCTTCAACAACGCCGGCACCGGAGCGCCGGGGATCCCGATGGAGGACCTCACGTTCGAGCAGTGGCAGAACGTGGTCAACGTCAACCTCACCGGCGTCTTCCTGTGCACCCAGGAGGCGATCCGGGTCATGAAGGCGCAGACCCCGCGCGGCGGCCGGATCATCAACAACGGGTCGATCTCCGCCCACACCCCGCGGCCCAACTCCGCGCCGTACACGTCGACGAAGCACGCGGTCACCGGCCTCACCAAGTCGACGGCGCTCGACTGCCGGAAGTACGACATCGCCTGCGGGCAGATCGACATCGGGAACGCGCTGACTCCCATGGCCGCCCGCATGGCGAAGGGCGTGCCCCAGGCGAACGGGGAGATCGCGGTGGAGCCGCTCATGGACGTCCAGCGCGTCGCCGATGCCGTCGTGCACATGGCGAGCCTGCCGCTGGACGCGAACGTGCTCTTCATGACGATCATGGCGACCAAGATGCCGTTCGTCGGGCGCGGCTGACCCTCGCGAGCCCCCGGCGGAAAGACGGCGGGGCGGAGCGCGCAGGCCGGGTTTCGGCGCGCCGCTCCGCCCCGTCGCGCTCGTTGCTCAGTCGCCCGCTACTTCTTGCTCGGGTCGTCCGCCGGGTTCACGTAGGTGAACTGGAGCGGCCCCATCGCCGTGACCTCGATCACGGTCGGCTGCTTGGTCAGCACGTAGTGGTTCGTCTTGGCGGGGGCCACGACCAGGCTCCCCGCCGGGAACGCCTTCGCGCTGGCCGGGGCGAGCTTGTCGCCCATGCCCACGAAGAGCGTGCCGCTCAGCACGGTGACCACCTCGTCGGTCGGATGGGAGTGCGCCGCGATCCGGTAGTTGGCGGGAAGCTTCGCCCGGACGACGAATAGCCCGTCCTTGTTCGGATCGCCGTAAAGCACCGCGAGCTTCGCGCCCTTCGGCACCATCGGCGGGGCGTCCCCCCACTTGATCTCGGACGGCGTGTACATGCCGTGGGGCGGATCCGCTGCTCCCGCGGGAAGGGCGGCGGACACGAGGCAGGCCAGCGCGAGCACCCGGGCAAGGCGAATTCTCATCGGAGCCTCCTGTTCCGGCTATGACGGAGCGTTCTGGCGTCACGCTCTCATGCCGTTCGACGCGGCGTCAACAATCGGGTCGTGTGGGGATTCGCCCCGACGGGGCGGCCGACCGCGTCGGGTGAGTCGCGCATGGGCCCATCCCTCGAACGAGGCGCCGGGGTCACCCGGGTTATCATGGCGCCGATGAAACGATCCGTGCTCGCGCTCTTGTTCGCCGTCGCGCTGCCGCTCGGTGCCTGCAGCACCACGCAGTCCGCCTCGGTCCAGCAGGAGAGCGAGGCCTGCTACCGGCCGCGCTCCTTCACGGAGGAGATCCCGCAGATGTACTGGGGCGACCCCGTGCGCGACCCCTGCTGGCGGTTCCGGCGCATCGTGCCCGATCGCTGACGAGCGCCGCCGAGGGCAGCGGTCGCGAGCAGCGCGACCCATCCGGCATCCCGCCATCGACGGAGAGGAGGTTGGTCGCATGAATCGATGGACCCGCGCAATTCTGGTCGTCCTTTCGATCGCGCTCGCGAGCTGCGCCGGGCAGTCCGGCGGGCACGGGCACCCGGCGGCGGGGGCCGTGCCCCCGCCGATGGTCTACGAGGGGCTCGGGAGCTACCACCAGAGCATCACCGCCTCGGACGCGGCACAGGCGTACTTCGACCAGGGGCTGCGGCTCGTCTACGCCTTCAATCACTTGGAGGCGGAGTCCGCGTTCCTGGAGGCGACGCGTCTCGACCCGACCTGCGCGATGTGCTACTGGGGCGTCGCGCTCAGCCAGGGATCGAACTACAACAGCCCGACCGACGCCGATCGGGAGCGAACTGCCTTCGCGGCCATCCAGCGGGCCGTGGTCTTGGCCGGTCCCGCCACGGACCGCGAGCGGGCGACGATCGAGGCCCTCTCGAAGCGGCACGCCGATACACCCACGACCCAGCGCGCGGAGCTGGACCGCGCGTACGCCGACGCCATGCGCGAGGTGGCGCGGCGCTTCCCCGACGACCTCGACGCCGCCACGCTGTTCGCCGACGCGCTCATGAACCTCCGGCCGTGGAACCTGTGGAAGCCCGACGGCAGCATGCAGCCCGAGACCCCGGAGATCCTCGAGACCCTGGAACGGGTGCTGCGCGCGAACCCGGACCACCCGGGCGCGCTCCATCTCTACATCCACGCCGTCGAGGGCGGTCCCGATCCGAGGCGCGGCGAGGCGGCCGCCGACCGGCTGGGACCTCTCATGCCGGGGGCAGGGCACATCGTCCACATGCCCTCCCACATCTACCTGCGGATCGGCCGCTATGCCGACGCCGTGAGTTCGAACGTCGTGGCGGTGAAGGCCGACCGCGCGTACTTGGCGAAGGGCCGGACGAACCCCATGGTCACCGGGCTCTACTACCCGCACAACCTCGACATGCTCTGGCAGGCGGCCAGCATGGACGGGCGGGCGGCGGAAACGATCCGGGCCGCGCGCGAGTTTGCCGAGTCCGTGCCGCCGACCATGCTCCGTGAGATTCCGGACATGGAGACGGGGCCGGCCGCGCCATACTTCGCGCTCGCGCGCTTCGGGCGCTGGGAGGAGGTCCTCCGCCAGCCCGCGCCGCCGGCGGAGTTCCCGTACGTCACCGGAGCGTGGCGGTACTCGCGGGGCCTTGCCTTCATCGCCACGGGACGCCGGCCCGAGGCCGAGGCGGAGCTCGCCGCGCTCCGGCAGATCGCCAGCACCGTGCCGCCCGAGCGGCCGCTCGCGTCCTTCTTCAAGACCAAGACGATCCTCGACATGGCCGCCAACGTCCTCGCGGGGGAGATCGCCGCGCGGACGGGTCAGACCGACGTGGCGGTCCGGCACCTGCTCGCGGCGGTGGCCGAGCAGGATGGCCACTGGTTCACGGAGCCGCCCGTCTGGTACTTCCCGGTCCGCCAGTCCCTCGGGGCGGCGCTGCTCAGCGGGGGACGCCCGGTAGAGGCCGAGGCGGTGTATCGCGACGACCTCAAGCGAAACCCGAACAACGGGTGGTCGCTCTTCGGGCTCGCTCAGAGCCTCAAGGCCCAGGGCAAGACGGCCGAGGCCGCCGAGGTCGAGGCCGCCTTCCGGAAGTCCTGGACGCTCGCGGATGTGACGCTCACGGCATCCCGGTTCTGAGCGTCGGGATCCTGGCTCGAGCCGCGCCGGCCGGCGGAGGTCGGCGCGGCTCGAGCCGATCCCCGCCGGCCAGATCGCGGTCGCCCTTCCTCCCGCGCCCGAAGAGCACGAGGATCGCGGGATGCGCCCGTCTCATCGTCGTCTCGGCCGTCCGTCCGACCGGTCTCCTCTCGCGGTCAGCGGAGGAGGGCGGCGTGCTGGTCCAGGAGCGGCAGGATCTTCTCCCGTCCCTCGGAGGGCAGCGGGAGCACGACGCGGTCGATCCCGGCCCCCCGGTAGCGGTCGAGGATGGATGGGTCGGTCTTGCCCCCGAAGACCGAGATGGAGATGCTCTTCGGGTCCCGGCCGGCCTGCGCCGCCAGCGCGCGAAGGTCCTCGGTCTGCTTCAGGATCGCGTCGACGCCCGCGCGCCCTCGGGGGAACCAGCCGTCGCAGAACTCGACGACGCGTCGGAGCGTGTGCGATCCCTCGCCCCCCAGGAGGACGGGCGGATGCGGCCGCTGGACCGGCTTCGGGTAGGACCAGATCCTGTCGAAGCGGACGAACTCGCCGTGGAACTCGGCCTCGTCCTTCGTCCAGATCTCCTTCATGGCGAGGACGCGCTCCCGCATGACGCGGAAGCGGGTGGGGAATGCCGTGCCGTGATCCTCCATCTCCTCGGCGTTCCAGCCGGCGCCCACGCCGAAGAGGAAGCGGCCGTTCGACAGGAGGTCGAGGCTGGCGATCTCCTTCGCGGTGACGATCGGATCGTGCTGGATCACGAGGCAGATCCCCGTGCCGAGCTTGAGCCGCTTGGTCACGGCGGCGGCGGCGGCGAGGCCGACGAAGGGATCCAGCGTGTGCGCGTACTCCTTCGGAAGCGGACCGCCGCCGGGCCACGGGGTGCGGCGGCTCACGGGGATGTGCGTGTGCTCGGTCACGAACAGCGACTCCAGGCCGCGCTCCTCGAGGGCGCGGGCCAGCTCGTCGATGCGGATCGAGTACTCGGTGGGGAAGATGAAGGCGCCGATCTGCATGCCCTGCCTCCTCGGAGCGGATGTCGATGCCGCGATCTCGCGCCCCGGCCCCGCGGCGCGCCGGGGGGGCGACCGCCACTACTCTCGCACGGCTGCCGTCCGCCCGCGCGCGCGCCGGACCGCGGCCCCGGCCGGCCTGCCGGGGTCCTGCCTTGACTTGGCGGGAAGCGCTGCCGAGAATGACGCCGTCAGCGCGTCCGGCGCCCCAAGACCCATGAGCCCACCGAGATCCGGGAGGTTCCAGATGAGCCTCGGCATTCAGGTCCGCACCGCTCTGGCCGTGCTCGCGAGTGCCCTGCTCGCCGTCGCCGCACCCGCTCCCGGGGATGCCAAGACGCTCCGGACGAACCTGCGCGCGGATCCGGCGATGGTCGACCCGGTGACGTACTCGGAGCTGGTGGCCGGGGACGTCATGAAGAACCTCTACGAGGGGTTCACCGAGATCGACAAGGACGGCAACGTCGTCCCCGCCCTGGCGACCCGATGGGAAGCCAGTGCCGACAACAAGGGCTTCCGTTTCTTCCTTCGGAAGGGCGTGAAGTTCCACAGCGGGCGCGAGTTCACGGCCAAGGACGTCAAGTGGACCTTCGAGCAGATCCTCCTCCCCGGCAACAAGGGCGGGCTCACCCTCACCTACCTGAAGGTGCTGGAGGGGGCACAGGAGATCCTGGACGGCAAGACGACTCAGCTGTCGGGCGTCAAGGTGGTCGATCCGTACACGGTCGAGGTCCGGTTCACGAAGCCCGACGTGCTGTTCCCGATCTACCCGTTCCAGTTCATGGACAGCGGGATCGTCGCGCAGCACGGCGCGGACTGGCACACCAAGGTCTCGGCGGGGACGGGCCCGTTCAAGTTCGTCCACTGGAAGCGCGGGCAGGAGGTCCGGCTGGCCGCCCACAAGGACTACTGGGACAAGGCCCCGGCGATTGACGAGATCGTGATGCTGATCGTGCCGAGCTTCGACACCGCGGTCTCCATGTACGAGGCCAACGAGCTGGACGTGGTCGACCTCGAGGCCATCCAGGCCCGGCGGGTGCTGAAGGACCCGCGCTTCAAGGACGAGATCCTGGCCGTGCCGGCCGCGCAGATCCGCTACATGGGAATGAACCAGAACCTCTACGCGCCGTTCAAGGACAAGCGGGTGCGGGAGGCCGTCTGTCTCTCCTTCGACCGTGAGGCCCTCGTCAAGGGTCTCTACGGCGGCGCCGCCGCGCCGCTCTACGGCCAGATCACGCCGGGCGTCGCGGGGTACAACCCGAACGTGAAGCCGATTCCCTACGATCCGACCCGGGCCAAGCAGCTCATGGCGGAGGCCGGATACCCGGACGGGAAGGGCCTGCCGCCGGTGAAGCTCACGTGCGAGCCGAACTTCAAGGACGAGCTGGCGTACTACGCCGACCAGTTCAAGAAGGTGCTGGGGATGCCCGTCGAGCTGGAGATCCAGGAGCGCGGGACGTTCATCAAGCGGATGAACGCCGGCGAGGTGCCCTTCTTCCCGTGGGGGTGGACGGCGGACTACCCGGACGCGATGTACTTCCTCTCCCAGGTCTGGTACGGCCCGAGCCCCTACAACCGGGCGCGGTGGAAGAACGCCGAGTACGACCAGCTGATCGACCGCGCCCAGGGCACCGCCGACGCGCAGGCGCGGTACAAGCTCTATCACTCGGCGGAGCAGGTCCTGCTCTCCGACTGGGGCACGTGCCCCCTCGTCGTCCGCATGCAGATGGCGCTCCGGAAGCCGAACGTCCAGGGCGTGCGCCTCACGCCTTTCCGGTTCCTGCCGTTCAACACGGTGACGATCAACTGAGGGCGCGGGCCGGACGTCGGGTTACCAGGGCGGGCGCGCGTCGCCGGCGCGGGCCGGCGGGGCGAGGTGAGGGCGCGGCCGGAGGAGGCTTCCGCTGACCGCCGCGCGCCGGCGGCGGTCGTGAGGGTCCGCGGGTGAAGGGCTACGCGCTCCGCCGCGCCCTCGGGCTCCTGCCGGTGCTGCTGACGGCGGTCGTCCTGACCTTCGTCGCCAACCAGTTCGTCCCCGGCGACCCGATCACCACGCTCCTCAGCGACCGCTCGGGTGACGCCAAGCTCGAGGCGCGGCTTCGCGCCGAGTACGGCCTGGATCGGCCGCTCTGGCGTCAGTTCGGCACCTACGTCGCCGGGATCCTTCGCGGCGACTTCGGCCTCTCGTTCCGCTACGCCAGCACGCCGGTGATCGAGGTGATCGCGCCCGGGCTCCTCGTGAGCCCGCTCCTCGCCGGCGGGGCGCTCCTCATCGCCGTGCCCCTGGGCGTGGCGCTCGGCACGTTCGTCGCGCTCCGGCGGAACTCGCTCTGGGACACGGCCGTGGTCCTGCTGCTCGTGGCGGGCACCTCGATCCCGAACTTCGCCATGGCCGCCTTCCTCGTCTACCTCCTGAGCATCCGGCTCGGGTGGCTCCCGGTCGCCGGGTGGGGCACCGTCTCGCAGGCGGTCCTGCCCGTGCTGCTCCTCGCGGTGCCGCCCACCGCGTACATCGCGCGGCTGTCGCGCACGTACATGCTGGAGGTGCTGCAGCAGGATTACATCCGGACGGCGCGCGCGAAGGGCCTCCGCCGGCGCCTCGTGGTCTACCGGCACGCGCTCCGCAACACGCTGGTGCCGCTCCTCACCACGATCGGCATCATCCTGGGCGGCCTCCTGTCCGGCACCTTCGTCATCGAGACCCTGTTCAACATTCCCGGGCTCGGCCGCCTGGCCATCCAGTCGATCTTCGCGCGCGACTACCCGGTGACGATGGCGATCGTCCTCCTGTTCACGTTCTTCTACGCCGGCCTGAATCTCGTGGTGGACCTCCTCTACGGAGTGATCGATCCGCGGATCCGCCTGGCCGCCGACCGCGGAGGACGCGCGTGAGCCCGCCCGGCGCCGCGATGGCCGCGGCGGAGGCTGTCGGCGCGGGTGCGGGCTCGGACTTCTGGCGGCGCTTCCGCCAGAGCCGCAACGCGTGCCTCGGCGGCGTGCTGGTCGCCCTGGTCCTGCTGGTGGCGGCGGGTGGACCCTGGCTCGCGCCCTACCGGTTCGACGACACGGATCTCCTGGCGGTGTGGGCCGAGCCCTCGCGGGCGCACCTCCTGGGCGGGGACGCGCTCGGGCGGGACGTCCTGAGCCGGCTGATGGTCGGCGCCCGGATCTCGCTCCTGGTGGCGGTCTCGGTCCTCGGGCTGACGCTGACGGTCGGCACCGCGGCCGGCCTGGCGGCGGGCTACTTCGGCGGCTGGGTGGACGCGCTCCTGATGCGGGGGGCGGACATCGTGTTCGCATTCCCGGAGCTGATCCTGGCGATCGTCGTGGCGGCCATGCTCGGGCCGGGCACGCGCACGGTGATCGTGGCGCTGGCGATCGTCTGGTGGCCGGGGATCGCGCGCCTCACGCGGTCGCTCACGCTCGGGCTCAGGACCGAGCTGTTCGTCGACGCGGCCGTCGTCAGCGGCACGCGACCGCTCACCATCCTGCTCCGCCACGTGCTGCCGAACGTCGTGCCGCCCCTCATCGTGCGGGCCTCGATCGGCGTGGGCTTCATCGTGATGGCCGAGGCGACGCTGAGCTTCCTGGGTATCGGCGTCCAGGAGCCGCTGCCCACCTGGGGCGGGATGATCCGCGACGGGCTGGTGTCGCTCCGCACGGAGCCGTACCTCGCCTTGTCGGCGAGCGCCGCCCTCGGCGTCACGATCGTCGGCTTCAACCTCCTGGGCGACGGGCTTCGCGACATCCTGGACCCGCGCGTGCGCGACCGGTGAGACGGGACCGATGACGGATCTCCTCGAGGTGAGCGGCCTCTCCGTCTCCTTCGCGACGCCGCGCGGGACGGTGCCGGTGCTCGACGACGTCTCGCTGAGCGTGCGGGAAGGGGAGGTCGTGGGGCTGGTCGGCGAGAGCGGGTCGGGCAAGTCGGTGACGGCCCTGTCGATCCTCGGGCTCCTCGGCGAGCAGGGCCGCGTCGACGCGGGCCAGATCCGCCTCGACGGCCGCGATCTCCTGCCGCTGCCGGAGCGCGAGTGGCTCCGGGTGCGCGGGCGGCAGGTCGCGATGATTTTCCAGGAGCCGATGACGAGCCTGAACCCGCTCCTGCCGGTCGGCTTCCAGGTGGCGGAGGTGCTGGAGGAGCACCTCGGCCTCAGGCGGCCGGCGGCGCGCGCGCGCGCCGTCGGGCTGTTCCGGGACGTCGGCATCCCGGATCCCGAGCAGCGCGTGCGGGACTACCCGCACCAGCTCTCGGGCGGCATGCGCCAGCGCGTCATGATCGCCATGGCGATGGCCTGCCGCCCGCGCCTCCTGGTGGGCGACGAGCCCACCACCGCGCTCGACGTGACGATCCAGGCCCAGATCCTCGCGCTCCTGCGCGACCTCGGGCGCGCGGCGGGCACCGCGGTGCTCCTGATCAGCCACGACCTCGGGGTGGTGGCGACGATGGCCAGCCGGGTCGTCGTGATGTACGCGGGGCAGGTCGTCGAGGAGGCGCCGGCGCGGACGCTCTTCACCGCGCCGCTCCACCCGTACACCCGGCTCCTGCTGGCGGTGGTGCCGGGCGTCCGGGAGAAGCGGGCGCGCCTCTCGGCGATCCCGGGCAGCATCCCGGCCCCCACGGCCCTGCCCGTCGGCTGCCGATTCCATCCGCGGTGTCCCGACGCCATCCCGCTCTGCCGCGAGGCGGCGCCGACCCTCGAGTCCCACGCCCCCGACCGCCGCGTCCGCTGCTGGCGTGCGACCGACGGGGTCAGACTTTGACTTCTGAACAAATCGGGCGGGCGAGACGGAATTGTTGAGAAGTCAAAGTCTGACCCCGCTGGTGGCGGTCGAGGGGCTCGTGCGGGAGTTCAGGGTCGGTGCGGGAGTCCTGCGGGCGGTCGACGACGTCACCCTTCACGTCGACCCGGGAGAGACCCTCGGGCTCGTGGGGGAGAGCGGCTGCGGCAAGACCACGGTCGGGCGGCTGATTCTCCGGCTCATGCCGGCGACGGCCGGGCGCATCGTCTTCGAGGGGCAGGACATCACGCACCTCCCCGAGCGCCGCCTCCGCGACTTCCGCCGCGCGGTGCAGGTCGTCTTCCAGGACCCGTACTCGTCCCTCAACCCGCGCCTCACCGTCCGGGACATCGTGGGGGAGCCGCTCCGGAACTTCGGCGCGACGCGCCGCGCGGCGGCGGCGCGGGTGGGCGAGCTCCTGGACACGGTCGGGCTCCCGCCCGACTACATGACGCGCTATCCCCACGCCTTCAGCGGCGGCCAGCGCCAGCGGATCGGGATCGCGCGGGCTCTCGCGCTGGGACCGCGTCTTCTCGTGTGCGACGAGGCCGTGTCCTCCCTCGACGTCTCGGTCCAGGCGCAGATCCTGAACCTGCTCGCCGACCTCCAGCGTCAGCTCGGGCTCGCGCTCCTCTTCATCTCGCACAACCTGGCCGTCGTGCGCCACGTGAGCCAGCGCGTGGCGGTGATGTACCTCGGGCGGCTGGTCGAGGTCGCGCCGGAGGCGGACCTCTTCGATCACCCCCGCCACCCGTACACGCGGGCGCTGCTGGCGGCGGTCCCGGAGGCCGCGCCGGACGCCGTGCCGCCCGGCGTCCTGCCCGGCGAGCTTCCGAGCCCGCTCGATCCGCCGGCGGGCTGCCGCTTCCAGACGCGCTGTCCCCGGGCCGAGGCGCAGTGCCGCGCCGCCGAGCCCCCACTCGTCGAGGAGCGCCCCGGCCGCTGGGTGCGCTGCTACTTTCCGGAGCCGGAGCCCTTGAGGCGGACGGCCTGAGGCCTGCCATGCTCGTGGAGCGCACCCACTACTACGCCAAGCCCGGCCGGGCCGCGGAGGTCCTGGCCACCCGGGGCCAGGCCTCCCAGGTGAGGGTCTCCCTCGGCCTTCCCCACGGACGCATCCTCGCCAAGGTCGATCCCGCGGGCGACGGACCCGACGTGACGTGGGAGTGCGCCTTCACGGACGCGGCGGCGCACGCGCACGATCTCGCGGTGCGGGACCGGAGCCCCGCGTTCGCCGCCGTGCGCGCCCGGATGGTGGCGCTGATCGACCGGTTCGAGCGCCTCACGCTCGCGGCGGCCGGCGACGCGCCTGCCGAGGGCGAGGCCGACGGGGCACGTCCGGTGGTGCCGGCGGAGGTCCACGTGCCGAGCGGCGGCGGGACGCTGGCCGCCTTCCTCTACCTGCCGCCGGGCGCCGGTCCCTTTCCCGGCCTGATCCTGAACCACGGGAGCACGATCGAGCCCGGCACGAGCGACTTCTGCCGGCCGGGCACCGCGGCCGTCCTGACGGCGTGGGGCTACGCGGTGCTGCTCCCGCACCGCCGCGGCTACGGCAACTCCGCCGGCTCCACCTGGCGTCAGGACGTGACGGCCGAGTTCGGCACGCCGGAGTACGATCGCGCGCTGGCCGCGCGCCTCGGCCACGAGGCGGCGGACGTGGTCGCCGCCATCGAGTGGCTCGGCGCCCGTCCCCAGATCGCCGCCGACCGGATCGGGGTGATCGGCAGCTCGTTCGGCGGCACCGTGTCGCTCTTGGCCGCCGCCCGCGCGCCTCGCCTCCGGTGCGCGGTCGACTTCGCGGGCGCGGCGATGAACTGGGAGCGGACCCCCACGCTCCGCGCGACGATGCTCGAGGCCGCCCGGAGACTCGCCGTGCCGATCGCGCTCGTCCAGTCGGAGAACGACTACAGCGCGGCGCCGACCCGCGAGCTCGCCGCGGAGCTCGCGCGGCTCGGCAAGCCTCACGCGGCCCGCGTGTTCCCGGGATTCGGCCTGACCGCCGACGAGGGGCACCTGTTCTTCCAGAACGGCGCCCCGATCTGGGGTCCGTGGGTGCGGGCCTTCCTGGACCGCTGGCTCAAGGAGGCATGAGGGCGATGCGCGGCGCCTTCCTCGAGGATCTCACCTGGCCGGAGGCCGGGGCGCGGATCGCCGCCGGAGCCGTCGTCGTGCTGCCCGTGGGGGCCGCGGCCAAGGAGCACGGCCCGCATCTGCCGCTCCGGACGGACTACCTGGTCGCCCGCGAGCTCGGACGCCGCGTGGCCGAGGCGCTGCCGGTCCTCGTCGCGCCCGTGGTCTCGTTCGGCTACTACCCCGCGTTCGTCCACTACCCGGGCAGCCAGCACCTCCGCGCCGAGACGTTCATGGCGCTCCTGACCGACATCCTGGCGGGCTTCGTCGGGCAGGGGGCGCGCCGGCTGGCCGTGATCAACACCGGCGTGTCGACGGAGGCGCCGCTCAGGATCGTCGTGCGCGACTTCTACGCGAGCCACGGCGTGCGTGTCGCCGTCGCCGACCTCTCCACGCTCGGCCGCGCGATCAAGCCCCGGCTCCAGCAGAAGCTGGGCGGCCACGCGGACGAGCTGGAGACGTCGCTGGTCCTCGCCATCGAGCCGGCTGCGGTGCGGATGGAGCGGGCCGAGCCCGACTACGGCCACCTCGCCGGCGCCCCGGCCTCGGTCTTCTACCAGCCCGTCGTCTTCGACGCCGACCCGGGCTCCGGCCCCGACTGGAGCCGGACGGGCGCGCGCGGCGATCCCTCCCTTGCGACCCGCGACACCGGCGAGGCGGCGCTCCGGGAGATCACCCGCGAGCTGGTGGAGGGCCTCGTCGCGCTTCATCCCGATCTCCGCTGACCGCGAAGCGGTCCGGCCCTCTTGACGGGGCGCGCCGGAGGATGGTCTATTCCTGCTGCGCGAGCGAAGCCGCGCCAAGGAGCGGACCAATGGACCTCGGACTCCAAGGCAAGGTTGCCATCATCACCGGCGGCAGCGACGGGCTCGGGCTGGCGGCCGCTCGGACGCTGGCGGCCGAGGGTGCGGCGGTCGCCATTTGCGGGCGTGACGCGGCCCGCCTGAAGGAGGCCGCCGGGCGGCTCCGGTCGGATGGGGCGACGTTCCTCGACGTGCGGGCCGACGTCACTCACCATGCCGACCTCGAGCGGCTCGTGACGGGGACCGTCGACCGGTTTGGACGTGTCGACATCCTGGTCAACAACGCGGGGACGTCGTCGGCCCGCGGCTTCGACACGGTGGACGACGCGGCCTGGGAGGCCGATCTCGATCTGAAGCTCTTCGCGGCGATCCGGTGCGTCCGGCTCTCTGTGCCCCACATGCGGCGCGCGGGAGGCGGTCGCATCGTCAACATCCTCAACACCGGCGCCAAGACGCCGGGTGCGCGCTCCCTGCCCACCTCGGTGAGCCGCGCGGCGGGCCTGGCGCTCACCAAGGCGCTGTCGAAGGAGCTGGCGCCGGCCGGCATCCTCGTCAATGCCGTCTGCATCGGGACCGTCAAGAGCGCGCAGTGGGAGCGCCGCTGGATCGCGGAAGGGCGTCCCGGCACGCTGGATGCCTACTACGAGCGGATGGCGCGCGAGCGCGAGGTGCCGGTCGGCCGCGTTGGCGAGGCCGAGGAGTTCGGAGCCTTGGTGGCGTTCCTCGTGTCGGTGCCGGCCGCGTTCATCACCGGCGTCGCGGTCAACTTCGACGGCGGACACTCCGCCGTAGTCTAGCTCCCGGGCGGTTCCCTGGCGGCGACGGACAGGATCCTACACGTGCCCAGCGCCGGGCCAGAATCGCGTACGATCGAGACATGAGCGCGACGACCACTACGACCAAGTACGTCTACTTCTTCGGCGCCGGCCGGGCGGAAGGCTCGTCCGTGATGCGAAACCTGCTCGGCGGCAAGGGCTGTGAGCTGGCCGAGATGACCAACCTCGGCATCCCGGTGCCGCCGGGGTTCACCGTCACCACCCAGGCCTGGGTCCACTCCCAGCGCGCCGGCGGCAAATGGCCCGAGGGCCTCTGGGAGCAGATTCTGGAGCATCTCGCGCGGCTCGAGGAGGTGGCCGACGCGCGCTTCGGCGACGGCGACCGTCCGCTCCTAGTGTCGGTGCGGTCGGGGGCGCGCGTGTCGATGCCCGGGATGATGGAGACGATCCTGAACCTGGGACTCAACGACGCCACCGTCGAGGGGCTGGCGGCCCGGTCGGGCAACGAGCGCTTCGCCTGGGATTGCTACCGCCGGTTCATCACGATGTTCTCGGTTGTGGTGCTGGACATCAAGCGCGAGGTCTTCGACGCATCGCTCGACGCCATGAAGGCGCGCCTCGGCGCGGCGGCCGACGCCGATATCCCGGCCAGCGAACTGCGGCAGCTCGTGAAGACCTACCAGGACGAGATCGCGGCGCGCACGGGAGCCCCGTTCCCGCAGGACGTGCGCGACCAGCTGGGCCGGGCCATCGATGCGGTGTTCGGCTCCTGGTTCGCCAAGAAGGCGACGGAGTACCGGCGCATCCACGGGATCCCCGAGGACTGGGGCACCGCGGTGACAGTCATGGCGATGGTGTTCGGCAACCTCGGCGACGATTCCGGCACGGGGGTCGGATTCACGCGGGATCCGCGCACGGGCGAGGCGCGCTTCTACGCGGAGTTCCTGCCGAACGCCCAGGGCGAGGACGTCGTGGCAGGGACCCGCACCCCGCTCCCGATCGAGGCCCTGCGCGAGCGGACTCCGAAGATCTACGACGAGCTCCGCGCCATCGCCACCCGGCTCGAGCGGCACTACAAGGACATGCAGGACATCGAGTTCACGATCCAGGAGGGGACGCTCTACCTCCTCCAGACGCGCGGCGGCAAGCGGTCGGCCCGCGCCGCGGTGCGGGTCGCGGTGGACCTCGAGCGCGAGCACGTCATCGACCAGCACACGGCGATCCTCCGGGTGAAGCCTCCCGAGGTGAACGAGGCGATCCGCCCGGTCTTCGACGACCGGGAGAAGGCGGCCGCTATCGCCGACGGGAGGCTTCTCGGGCGCGGGCTTGCGGCCGCGCCGGGTGCCGCGGTGGGCCGCGTCGTGTTCGACACGGACCGGGCGGTCGAGTGGGCCAAGGATGGCCAGCAGGTGATCCTTGTGCGCCCGGAGACCTCCCCCGAGGACGTGGCCGGCATGTACGCGGCCCAGGGCATCGTCACCACGCGCGGCGGGCGCACGTCACACGCGGCCATCGTGGCGGTGGGCATGGGCAAGGCGTGCGTCGTCGGGGCCGCCGACCTTTCGATCGACGAGGCGCGGCGCTTGTTCGAGGTAGGAGGCCGCACCATTCGCGAGGGTGATGTTGTCTCGGTGGACGGCGGGACCGGCGAGGTCGTCCTGGGAGCGGTCACGACGGTCGCTGGTGAGCTGGGCGAGGAGATGACCACGCTTCTCGGATGGGCGGACTTCTACCGGAAGGGCGGGCTCGGCGTCCGCGCCAATGCCGACACGCCGGCCGACGCGGAGCGCGCGCGGGGGTTCGGAGCCGAGGGCATCGGCCTGGTCCGGACGGAGCACATGTTCTTCGCGGCCGACCGCATTCCCGTCGTCCGCGAGATGATCATGGCGGCTGACCAGGCGATCCGCCGAGCCGCGCTCGAGAAGCTCCGGCCGGTTCAGCGCGAGGACTTCCTCGGCATCTTCCGCGCGATGGGCGGCCTGCCGGTGACCATCCGGTTGCTCGATCCGCCGCTCCACGAGTTCCTCCCGAACTGGAAGGAATACAAGGAGCTGGTGGCCGAGAAGAGCCGGCTCGAGGCGCTCGGCACCGACCCGGACGAGCAACGGCGGATCGGGGCCTTGATCGAGGCCGTCGAGAAGCTGCGGGAGGCGAACCCGATGCTCGGGCACCGGGGCTGCCGGCTGGGGATCACGCACCCGGAGATCTACGGCATGCAGGTGCGAGCCATCATGGAGGCGGCGTGCACGGCCGCCGAGCAGGGCGTGCGCGTGGAGCCCGAGATCATGATCCCGCTCACCGGGACGGTCGGCGAGATGAAGGAGACGTTCGAGCAGACGCGGCGCGTGGCCGACGGCGTGATCGCCGAGATGGGCGTGCCCGTGCGATACCTCGTCGGGACCATGATCGAGGTCCCGCGGGCGGCGCTCATCGCGCAGAAGATGGCGGAGTTCGCCGAATTCTTCTCGTTCGGGACCAACGACCTCACCCAGCTCACGTTCGGCTACAGCCGGGACGACGTGGCGAAGTTCCTGCCGCGATACCTCGACATGGGGCTCCTGCCGGCGGATCCGTTCTCGATCCTGGACCAGGAGGGCGTGGGGGAGCTGATCGCGCTCGGAATCGACCGGGGCCGTCGGCGCCGCCCCGACCTCAAGGTGGGGATTTGCGGCGAGCACGGTGGCGAGGCCTCGTCGGTGGAGTTCTGCCACAAGGTGGGGATGAACTATGTGTCGTGCTCGCCGTTCCTCATCCCTGGCGCCCGGCTGGCCGCTGCCCAGGCCCGGATCAGGGAGCGACTCGCCGGTGGCGGCGACCACCGCTAGGCCGCGTCAGCGCGCCGGGATGCCCCGGAGGGCCTGCCGGTGACGGTACGCTTCGGCCTGAGCGTCCCGAACCGCGGCGTCGTCATCGGCGCCGGGAACCCGAAGGACCTCGTGGCGATGTGCGAGGCCGCCGACGCCTCGGAGCTGTTCGACGCCGTCTTCACCGGCGACAACCTGATCTCGAAGCCCCGGCTCGACGCCATCGTGTTCCTGTCGCTGGTGGCGGGCCGCACCCGGCGCGTGACCCTCGGCACCGCGTGCATGGCGAGCTTCGTGTTCCGCCACCCGATCGTGCTCGCCAATCAGTGGGCCGCGCTCGACCTCCTGAGCGACGGCCGCACGCTCCTCGTGGCGTGCATCGGCGGCGGGCCGGACAGCCGCCGCGGCCCGCCCTCGCCGAGCGGGGCGAAGTGGGAGACGGAGTTCGCCGCCATGGGCGTGCCGGTAGCCGAGCGCGTCGGCCGGATGGTCGAGGGGATGGCCATCCTGCGCGCGCTCTGGACGGGCGAGACCGTGACGCACCACGGCCGCTTCTACCGGTTCCAGGACGTGCGGATCCACGTCACCCCGGTCCAGCAGCCGTGCCCGATCGCGATCGCGTCGAACCCTCGGCCGCCGCACGCGGACGAGGCGACGATCGATCGCGCCCTCCGCCGGGTGGGCGAGATCGGCGACGGCTGGCAGGTCGAGATGAGCACGCCCGAGGAGTTCGGGGAGCGCTGGACGCGGATCCGCGGCTACGCGCGGGCGGTTGGCCGGAATCCCGTGCCCGACACCTCGATGATCCACTTCTACGTGAACATCCAGGACCGCAGCGAGAGCGCCTTCGACGAGGCGCGCCGCTTCTACGAGGCCTACCACCTGGGGACGTTCCCGGAGGACTACCTGCGCTGGCGCCTCGTCACCGGCACGCCGACCGAGGTCACCGAGCGCCTCGCCGGCTTCCTCGACGCCGGCTGCACCCTGCCGATCCTCCGGTTCGCCAGCTGGGATCCGCCCGGCCAGATGCGCCGGGCGATGGCCACCGTGCTCCCGGCCCTCCGGGACCACGCGGCCCGGCTGTCCGCGCGGCCCGTCGGTTCCGGCCGGTAGATCCCGGACGCCGGTCGCGGGCAGGCGCCGATGGAGCCGGATCCGACCCCGCTCCGGCTGTTCTGTCCCGCATGCGGCGCCGACGGCGACGCGGCGGACGCCGTCTTCATCCTGGGAGCGTTCGCGGTCGTCGCGGAGCGGACCTCCCGCTGGTGGCCACCGAATGCAAGAGTTGCGAGACGGCCATCGATGTCGTCCTCTGGCCGAGCCAGCCCGGGCTGGCTGCCCGGGTGCTCGCGGAGGGCGGGGAGCCGGGGCCTGACGAAGCCGCGCTCCTCGACCGCTATGCGGCGCTCGTCGCCCGCTCCGAGGGGCAGGTGCGCGACCGGCTCGCCGAGTGGATCGAGACGGACGACGTGACGCCGCTACTGGCGACCGTCGATGTCGACGGGGTCGATCTCGAGCGGCTCCTGGCGCCGCCCTTCGACCGCCCCCTGGCCCTGCCGGTCGCGGCGCTGGCGTCGGTGCGGGGCGTGCGGCGCGCCGTCGAGGCGGCCGCAGAGCCCTCGCTGCACGCGCGCGTCCGGATTGGATACCTCACCGCCGTCCTGTCGCTCGACGCGGGAGATGTACTGCATCTCAGCGTGAGCGGCGTCGCCGGCACCACCCCGACGCCGGTCGAGCAGAACCTCGCGCTCGCGCTCTGCTTCGAGCCGAGCGAGCAGCTCCGCCTGTCAGCCCGACCCGGAGACGTGATCCCGGTCGTGCACTTCTACCTGTTCCCGTCGCCGATCGACTGAGGGCTCTCGCCCGAGAGCCTCGCCTCGAGGCGGGCCTTCACCGCCGGCCACTCGGCCTCGAGGATGGAGAAGTACACCGTGTCGCGCTGGAAGCCGCGCACGTTCATGTGCTTCCGGAGCACGCCCTCGCGCACCGCGCCCAGGCGCTCGATGGCTGCCTGCGAGCGCGTGTTGCGGCCGTCCGTCTTGAGCGCCACGCGGACGCACCCGAGCGATTCGAAGGCATGGCGCAGGAGCAGGTACTTGGCCTCCGTGTTCGCGGGCGTCCGCCAGTAGCCGCGGCCGAGGAAGGTGCTGCCGATCTCGACCTGCCGGTCCTTGGGCCGGATGTCGAGGTATCGTGTCGAGCCGATCGCCGCGCCGGTCGCGTTCCACACCTGGGCGAAGGCGACGCACTGGCCGCGGGCCATGAGGTCCCGCGCGTCGCGGATGAAGGCGCGCGTCTCGTCGAGCGCGGCCGGCGGCGGCCAGGCGAGGTACCGGCAGACCTCCTCGTCCTGCATGGCCTCGAAGATGCCCGGGGCGTGTCGCTCGTCCAGGGGCTCGAGTGTGACGTGACGGCCCCGGAGCGTGACGGGTCCGACTTCCATGCGAGTCCTCCCGACCGCCAGATCGAGTTCCGCCCCTCGCTCACGGCTCGGGGCTGGGTCCGGCTCCGGACGGGAATGCTAGGCGGCTCGGTGGCCTCCGGCAAGGACCAGTCCGGCCGAGCCGAAGGGGCCACTCCGCGTGTGGCGCCCAGGTCGAAGAGGGCTAGCGAGCCCCTTCCGGGCAGACACGAAACGGCCCGTAGTCGCCCACCGCCCGGCCCCGCGTCTGGTCCGCATCGGTCAGGACGGCGACCCCGCGGGCCTTTCCCGGGGCCTCGCCGTAGACGCGCTCGTAGTCCCGCCGCACGTTGACCGCCTCGGTCACCCACTCGTCGCCGGACGGGGCGCCGGTGCGGAGCACGATCGCTCGCGCCCGGCTGCTTCCGAGCGTGGTCCCCACCGGCACGACGCGGCTCCAGATGTACTTCACGGCGCGGGTGGCCATGGAGCTCTGCCCGAACACCGCGTAGACCGAGAGGGCGCTGTCGCTCTTCGCCGAGTCGCGCTCGTCCGAGCCGGAGGGGAAGGTGCGCGGCCTCCACCGCCAGCTCAGGACCGGATGGGTGCTCAGCTCCCAGTCGAACTCCCGGCCCATCTGGGACCCGGTGCCGTCGGCGGTCGCCCGGACGAACACGAGGCCGCCTTCGGCCACAATCCGGTAGGTTGCCCGGGCGTCGTCGTTCCGAGGCTGCCAGCCGGCGGGAAAGGTCCCGGAGGTCGAATCCTGGTAGTCGACGACCACCCGGCAGCCGGGAGAGGCGGGCGCCTGAGTCTGGGCGAGGGCGGAGGACGAGACGAACGCCAGCAGCAGGAGCCCGTGACCCGCCCGAGTCGGGCGGGTCACGGGCGTATCAGTCGGACTCGGCGGTGGCCGCCGCGACGGGCGAGCGCCGAGCTTCGACAGCTTGCGTCCGCTCCATGCCTTCCTGGCAAGGACGGCATCGCTGAGCGAAGGGGAGGGTGCGCAGCCGGGCGAGACCGATGAAGCCGCCGCAGTCCCGGCAGAGCCCGTAGCGGCGGGCGCGCAGAAGCTCGAGGGCCGCGTTGACCTGGATCAGCTCCCGGCTCGCCCGATCGACCAGGGCCGCCTGCACCTCGTCGTCCAGAGTGCGGCTGGCCGAAGCGACCTGATCGCTGTCCTCGCCCGTGTGGTCCTGTCGCTCGCTCAGCCCTCGCCGGATCAGACCGGCGAGGGTGACCTGGCGAGCTCGCAGGAAGCGCCCCATCTCCTGGGCCGTCCGGCGATCGAGGGAGTCCCGGCTCTTCGTGATCGTTGTGCTCATCGTCACCTCGGGGCGCGACGGCATAGCTTGACCGACGCGCGGTCGGGTGACGGATGTGAGCAACGGTCATGCCCACTCGTCAGCATGTCCCGCAAGACATGACAGTTATTGATCTTTTAGCCATCAAGTCCAGCGAGAATCATTGTCGCGTAGGGGCGATAGTCGTGTAACCGTTACACGTCGGGCGTGTAGTCGCTGCTCCGGGGCGTGATTCCTTCACCGCCCCCGCGCCGTCAGGACGTGCGCCTCACGGGCATGCAGAGGACGCGGTCTCCCGCCTGACCGGCGCTCATCGCCTGGTACTTCTCCCAGAAGGCCTGGTCGACGAGCCGCATCTCCGGCGGGGTGTCGGGCGAGCGGTAGCGGCGGTAGCGCCGTGGGCCGCCGTTATACGCCGAGTATGACGAGCGGGCCGCGTCGGAGAGGCGCTCCTTGGCCTCACGGATCCCGTAGCGCCCGAGGAGCTGCCAGAGGATCTCGGCGCCGGCCCCCGCGTTGTAGCCAGCGCTCCAGCGGAGCTTCACCGGGTTGAAGAAGCCCCGCCAGACGCGGACGTTGATCTGCATCATGCCGAAGTCCCCCGTGGAGGACTGGATCGGGACGACCCCGCTCCGGTCGCGGACGAACTGCCGCCAGCAGCTCTCCTGCCAGGCGACCGTCTTCACGAGGTCCCGGAACAGATCGTCGAATCGGGCGTCGAGGGCCTCTCCGTCGAAGGACCGCTCGGCGGCCAGGGTGAGCAGCCGATCGACGATCTCCCGGTACGCGGGAAGCTCGTTCGAGGCGGGCACCCATCGGTCGAGCCGCTCGGAGAGCTCCCGCCACTCGTCGGCCTCGTCCGCGTGCACTGGGCTCGGCGACAGCCAGGACGGAAGCCAGGAGCGGGGAGCCGCCGCCGGCTTCCGGCGGATGCGTCGCGGCGGCCCGTCCGGGTCCCGGAACCGGAACAGATCCTGGAGCTTGGGATCGGGCGCGTCCGAGTACTCGAGCGGGTCGCCGGAGTAGCCCGGCGCGAGCGTCCGCGCCAGCCGGCGGAGGCCGTTGGCCGAGAAGTCCAGACCGGCTGCGGGCCCCGCGGCGTCGATCGCCGCGAGCGCATCGCCGGCCGCCAGGAACACCACGAACCGCAGCGCGCGGGCGTCTTCGGGCCCCTTTCCGGGGGTCCGCTGGACGATCGCGCGAAGCCGCTCCCAGAACCGGAGGAAGAGTGGCCGGATGGGATCCAGGCCCGGCTCGGGTCCCCGGCCCAGGACCGCCGCCACGTCGCGCCTGGCCGTGAGGAGAAGATCCAGGAGCTCAGTCCGCATCTCGGCGTTCGCGGGGCCGGCGACGTCCTTGACCAGGAAGCTGAGGAAGCCGTCCCAGCTGTCCAGGAGCGCCTCCCACTGCTGGATCTCCGCCCGGGTCAGCGCGCGTTCGGGAGCGCTGGGCACGGGCGGTACCTGAGGGAGGTCGATGGCCACTCGGAGGCGCAAGGCGTCCGGCTCCACCGCCAGCTCGCGGGGCCGGAGGGTCTGGAGCGCCACCGCGAGGCTCCCGGTGGGCGTGCTGAAGGACCGGAGCAGGCCCCGCACTTCGTCGACGGCCGGCCTGAGATCGTAGCTGAACGTCTCGAGCTCGGCCGCGCTCCAGTCCCGGATCACGGACCAGAGCCGCGTCGCCACGTTCGCCGGCTGGCCCGCGGCGTTGTAGAGCTTGAAGTCGACGTCCCGGAAGCGGAGCTGCCAGTCGTGGCCGAGCTCGGGTCGGGTCAGGATCTCGGCCTGTCCAGTCCACGTGACAGACGCGAAGCACCAGCCCATGACGGGCACCCCGGCGGTCGCCGTGGCGGGCCCGGTCAGCCGGATCCGCCCGTCGACCGGCTCCATGACGGGATTGCGGACGACGAACGTCCCGCAGCCGTCGGGGGTGCGCCAGAGCTCGAGCGCGCCACCGCTCTCCTCGCCGAGGTGCTTCCGCACGGCGGCGCGCACGACCCCGTAGTCGATGGTCAGCGGGAAGGTGACCTCGACCGCAAGGGCGGGCAGGGGGGAAAGCAACGCGGCCAGCACGATAGCCGTCACGGCGGCGAGTGGCAGTGCTCGGGCGCGCAGCACCCCAAGGGCCACCCGGCCTCGCGCCGGAGGCGATGCACGGCCGCCTCTCCTGGGTCGACGCATCGGGCTCTTCCCCAGCATACCCGACCTCTCTGCTCCCAAGGCCCAGTTGACGGTACCCACCGTGCCTCCCGGTGGGTCCGGTCCGGGTCGCCAGGTCCAGGCCCGACCCGTCTTCAAAGCGAAACGGTGCGTATCCGAAGGCGTACACTCATGCCGTGGAAACGAGGCACCGGACGCGCGGGCGTACCCTCGGCTGGACACCCCTCTGGCTCGTCCTGGCGGCCTTGCTCGTCAATCCGGCCGCTGCCGGGGAGTTCAAGGGCCGAGTCGTCGGCGTGACCGACGGGGACACGATCAAGGTGCTCCACGACGACCGGGCCGAAATCGTTCGCCTGGTGGGAGTCGACGCGCCAGAGAAGCGGCAGCCGTACGGCGACCGCGCCCGCAGGTTCACGTCGGAACTCGCGTTCGATCGCACGGTCACCGTGTTGACCAGCGGGCGAGACCGGAACGGACGGCTGCTCGGCGAGGTCCTCCTTCCGGACGGCCGTAGCCTGAACCAGGAGCTGGTTCGCGCCGGCTACGCGTGGTGGTTCCGCAAGTACTCGCGGGACGTCGCGCTGGCCCATCTGGAGGAGGAGGCGCGCCAGGGCCGCCGCGGCCTCTGGGCGACCGAGGCGCCCCAGGCGCCCTGGGACTACCGGCTGACCGGCCGACGGTAGGGCCGGCTCAGGCCTCGCGCGGCGAGGGCGCCGCGGCCCGGGCGGCGATGGAGGCGATGACGATCGCGGCCGCCGCCAGGGCGAGAAGCGGGCCCGCCGTGACCAGGATCGACCTCCAGCCCTGCCGGTGCAGCAGCTGGCCGGACGACAGCGAGGTCATGGCGACCGTCGCCCAGATCAGGAAGTCGTTGGCCGCCTGCGCCTTCGTCCGCTCGTCGGCCGCGTAGGTCCGCGTCACCAGCGTCGACCCGCCGACGAACATGAGGTTCCAGCCCACGCCGACCAGCAACAGGGACAGCCAGAAGTGCCAGACCGTGACGCCGGCGAGCCCCACCGCGACGCTCACGCAGTTGACCCCGATGCCGAGCCCGATCGTCGCGCGCTCGCCGATCCTCTGGATCAACGACCCCGTGAAGAAGCCCGGCAGGAACATGCCGACGAGATGCCACTCGATCACGAAGGCCGCGTCCGGGAGCCCGTGGCCGTGGTGGGCCACGATCGCGAGCGGCGCGCCCGTCATGAGGAGGTTCATCACGCCGTAGCCGGCAAGCTCGCTGACCACGGCCGCCAGGAAGAGCGGCTGCCGGACGATCGCGATGACGGGGCGGGTCGCGCCCGCGATCCGCGTCTCGACGGTCCTGGGCAGCCGGAGCCCCAGCATGAGCGTCATGCTCACCAGTGCGAGGAGCGGGATGCACAGGTACGACGCCACGAACCGCGTTCCCAGGAGGTCCGCCGTCGCGCGCGCGAGCTGGGGGCCGATGAACCCCGCGAGGAGACCGCCAGTGAGGACCAGCGAGATGGCGCGGCCCCGGCGGTCCGGCGCCACGGCTTCCGCGGCGGCGAAGCGGTAGAGCTGCGCGAACGCCGAGGCGAGCCCCATCAGGAATCCGCCCCCGATGAGCAGCCAGAAGCTGTGGACGAGGACCGCCAGCGCCCCGACCAGGCCGCCGGTCATCGTGAAGCCGCTCCCGACGATGAATCCGAGCCGGCGGCCCACGCGGCGCATGATGAACGAGGCCGGGATCGTGCCCAGCGCGGTGCCGATCGTGACCGCGGTCGCCGGCAGCGTGGCGAGGGCCTTGTCGGCGGCGAGGGCGTGACCGGCGAGGGTGCCGATGGTCGCCATCAGGGCGGAGGTGCTGATGAAGCCGGCCTGACACAGCGCGAGCAGGAGGACGTTCGAGCGGCTTCGGTCCACGAGGCCCTCTTGTACCACAGGTCGCGGCGGCTCGGCGCAAGGCGCCTCCGCACTCGCGGTATGATCGGACCTCGGGTGACGACGAGCGAGGAGGGTCGAGCGTGACGACCGAGGTGGCCAAGGAAGTCCTGCTGGAGCGTGACGGGCGCGTGGCCGTCGTCACGATCAATCGCGCCGAGGCGCGGAACTCGATGACGTTCGAGATGTACGAGACGCTCCACGGCCACATGGAGCGTCTCGACGGGGATCCGGACGTCCGGGCGGTCGTTCTCCGCGGGGCGGGCGACAAGGCGTTCGTCAGCGGCACCGACATCCGCCAGTTCCTCGAGTTCAAGACGCGCGAGCACGTTCTCGCCTACGAGGCCCGGATCGGGCGCATCCTCGGGCGGATCCACGGCATGACGAAGCCGACCATCGCCATGGTGCAGGGGGACGCGGTGGGCGGCGGCCTCTTCATGGCGCTCGCGTGCGATCTCCGGCTGGCCGCGACGCACGCGCGGTTCGGAGCGCCGGTCGCGCGGACCCTGGGCAACTGTCCGGCGCCGTCGAGCGTCTCCCTCCTGGCCGCCACCGTGGGTCCCATCCGCGCGCGCGAGCTCATGCTGACGGCCCGGCTCGTCGACGCGCCGGAGGCGAAGACCATCGGGCTCGCGGACGAGGTGCATCCGGCCGACGCGCTGGAGCGGCGGGTGCGCGATCTGGCAGCGCAGATCGCGACCTTCGCGCCGCTCACCCTGGCCGCGGCCAAGGAGGCCACGCGTCGCATCCTCGCGGCGTACACGGTCAAGGACGCCGAGGACCTGCTGCTGTCCTGCTATCTGAGCGAGGACTTCCAGGAAGGCGTCCACGCGTTCCTGGAGAAGCGGCGCGCGGAGTGGAAGGGCCGCTGACGCCTTCGCCATCGGCGCATCCGTCGCGCCGGACCTCGGCGCGCGGGGACTCGGTCGACGTCGCCGTCGTGGGCGCGGGGCCGGCGGGGGCCACCGCCGCGCTCGTCCTCGCCCGGGCGGGCGTCCAGGTGGCCCTTCTGGATCGGGCGCCGCTCCCGCGGAGCAAGACGTGCGGGGGCGGAGTGGTCGCGCGGGCGCTCGCGTCCCTGCCGTCCGGCGTCGAGGTGCCCGTCGAGCGGCGGCTCGGCCGTGTCGAGTCGCGCTTCACGGCCACCGGGCTCGCCGTCACGGTCGAGCGCGAGTCGCCGCTCGTGCACATGGCGATGCGGGCGCCGCTCGATCTCGCGCTCGCGGAGGCGGCCCGCGGCGCCGGGGCGGCCCTCGAGGCGCCTCGCGCCGTCGAGCGCGTGGAGGTCGCGGCGGACCACGTCGCGCTCGACACGAGCGGCGGGCCGCTCCGGGCCCGGTTCCTCATCGCGGCCGACGGGGCCACGGGAACCGTGGCGCGCGCGGCCGGCTGGACCGAGCCGCTGACCTCGGTGCCCGCGCTGGAGGCGGAGGTGATGGTGCCCCCGCGGGTGCTCTCCCGGTTCGCCGACCGCGCCCGCTTCGACTTGGGTGTCCCGCCGGGCGGGTACGGCTGGATCTTCCCGAAGGCCGATCATCTCTCGGTGGGCGTCGGCGTCTTCGCGGAAGGCGGGGCGCGGCGCCGGCTCCGGGACGAACTCTCCCGCTATCTCCACGCGACGGGCCTCGGCGACGCGAGCCCGCTCCGCGTCCGCGGAGCGCCCATCCCGGTGCGGCCCCGCATCGCCGCGCGCGGTCCGGTGCTCCTCGCGGGCGACGCC
>CAVXVV010000044.1:0-84866 GCA_963765195.1 uncultured Candidatus Rokubacteria bacterium | reverse complement strand
CCAGCTCCGTCAAGACGTGCGACGCAGACGTGTCGGCCATCGCGTGCACGGAATCGAGGCGAAGGCCGTCGAGGTGATACTCCTCCAACCAGTACAGCGCGTTGTGGATCACGAATGCCCGGACCGCGTGTGACCCGACGCCATCGAAGTTGATGGCGTCACCCCACGGGGTGCGCCGGTGCGGATGGAAGAAGGCCGGCGCGTAGTGGTGCAGATAGTTCCCCTCGGGGCCGAAGTGGTTGTAGACGACGTCGAGAAACACGGCGAGCCCGCGTTCGTGACAGGCGTCCACGAGCGCTTTGAGCGCCTCGGGCCTGCCGTAGCTCGAGTCCGGAGCGAAGGGCAGGACGCCGTCGTAACCCCAACCCCAGCGTCCGGGAAAGTCGGCGACCGGCATCAGCTCGATCGCCGTCACCCCTAGCGACTCCAGGTAATCGAGTCTCTCGGCGATGCCGGAGAAGGTCCCGGCGGGCGTGAAGGTTCCCACGTGAAGCTCATAGAAGACGAGCCGTTCCGCCGGGATGCCTGTCCATCGGGCGTCGTGCCACACGTGCGATCGAGGGTCGATCACTTCGCTCGGCCCATGTACGTCATTGGGTTGGAATCGGGATGCCGGGTCCGGGACGAGCACGTCGTGGTCGATCCTGAACCGATAGTGTGTACCCATTGGCGCGTGGCCCGTGATGATCTCCGCCCATCCCTCGGCGTTCATCGTCATCGGATATCCTCGAGCGAGATCGTCAAGCCACAGTTCGACGGTTCGAGCGGCCGGGGCCCACAGGCGGAACCGTGTGCCTCCATCGTCGTGCAAGCGGGTGCCAAAGGGCATCCGGTGCTCACGCCGTGTCAGGTCAGTCGGGTAGGCCATAGCCTTGCCAAGGCTTGTGGGCCCGGTCACTCTATGCGCCGGGCCTCTGTTCCGAATGGTAGCCTGATGTGGGGGCCGGGTGGAACTCATGGGACAGGGCACCGGACCCTAGATCCACGAACCCGGCTGTCGAGTCGAGGAAAGGCCGCATCAGTGCCAACGTGCGGAGACCCGGCGCCGCTTCCGTGTCCCGGTTAGGAAACTCATCGGGCGGGACGTTCTCGGCCTCCGACCCTGAACTTCTTGAGTGAAGCTGGACCCGGACCCTTCGCACAAGTGCACGTCCACGACACCCTGCCCTTTGCCTTCGCCGATGAGCCGGAACCGTGGGGCGCGGCCCCAGTTTCGACCCGAGGACGGGCCGGAGCCATCACGACGCGTTCCACGTCAGCGCGGCTGAGTTCGAGGCGATCTTCGGCCGCGTGAAGGCCAAGTTGAAGCGATCCGTTCAGCCACACCAACGGGCAAATCAACACCCGCCGGGGCGGGCGGATTCTACTTCGAAGACCCGGACGGCCACGTCTTGGAAGTCCACGATGAGGCGGTCTCGCACCTCGGGCGAGGCCAAAGAACGCTGGCCCGACCGCTAGCGGCAGCGCACGTGGGTGGCCCGAAGAGGGCGGGTCACCGGGCGCGAGGACGCGGAGAACCCCGGCGGCCCATGCCGCTGCCTTCGGTCAGGGGTGCGAGTACGTCGGAAGCGCCGACCTAGCCGCCGAAGGGAACGCGTTCATCTCCCGCTCGGAGACCAGAAGATCCTTCAATGTGATCTTGCCGAGCACCTGGTCTACGGCGTTCTGGAGCATACGCCACACGGAACGGATCGAGCAATCTGGCATGCTCGTGCACAATCGCTCGACGCCCGCGTGGGTGTCGCAGAAGGAGGGCTCGTACAACCGGCCGCCCAGCGCCGCGAGCACCTCGCCGACATTGATCTGCTCCGCCGGCCGGGAGAGCGCATAGCCTCCCGCCTGCCCGCGGGTGGAGGTGACGAACCCGCCTTCGCGCAGGGTCCGCATCATCTTCGCGGCGTGCGGTTCCGAGATCCCCTCGGCTCGCGACAGCTCGGAAATCGTGATGCGCCCGGAGGTGCCTTCGCGCCCGACCCGGAGGAGACACCGCAGCCCGTACTCTTCCTGCGAACTCAGCTTCATCGCGGCTCGTTCCCGCGCGTCCGCGTCACATCATCCCGAGCTGCAGTTTGGCCGCGTCCGACATCATGCTCCGGCTCCAGGGCGGGTCGAAGAGGACGTGGACGTCCGCCTCGTGGATACCCGGGACCGTCAGCAGCTTCTGGCGGATGTCCTCGCGCAGGACGTCCCCCATGCCGCAGCCTGGAGCGGTGAGCGTGAACGTGACCTCGACCTTGTGGCCCCCTTCCGGGAGCGGCGTCAATTGGAGGCGGTAGACGAGCCCAAGGTCCACGATGTTCACCGGGATCTCCGGATCGTAGCAGGTGCGGAGCTGGTCCCAGCAGAGGTCCTCGACCGGCTTCTCCACCATTGTTTTGGCCGTTGGCGTCTCGGTTGGCTCCTCGCCGATCGCGTCGGCATCCCGGCCGTCAATCCGCGCCAGGTATCCCATCGGCACCATCACGGTGTACGACCCTCCAAGGGACTGCGTGATCCGCAGACGCGCCCCTGCCGGGATCGTGAACTTCGTGCCGGCCGGGATCTCGCTCGCCACGACGTCGCGGGTCGTCGTCGTCTCTTTCTGCGCTCCCATGTCAGGCCCCTCCGCTCTCGGCCTTCGGCCCTTCGGTCAACTCAGTCGAGACCGTGCGATCTTCTCCGGCGAGCGCTGCCTTCAGTGTGTGCCACGGCAGCGTCGCGCACTTGACGCGCACGGGAAACTCGCGCACTCCCGAGAAGACCGCGAGCTTCCCGAGCTCGGGCGCGCCCGGCTCGGACTCGCCGGCTTGCCCCGTGATCAGGTCGCGGAAGCGCTCGAAGAGGGCCTCCGCTTCCGCGCGCGTCTTCCCCTTCAGGCTCTCGGTCATCATGGAGGCGGACGCCGTGGAGATCGCGCAACCCGCCCCCCGGAAGCCGACCTCTTTCAGCACGTCGTCCTCAAGCCGAACGAACACGGTCTCCCGGTCGCCGCAGAGCGGGTTGTAGCCCTCCGCTCTCCGGTTCGCACCAGCCAGCTCGCCGAAGTTCCTCGGCCCCTTGCTGTGGTCCAGGATCACTTCCTGGTACAGATCCCGAAGCTCGCCCATCAGCGGAACATCCTCTGGACCTTCCGGATCCCTTCAACCAGCGCGTCGATGTCCGCGCGCGTGTTGTAGAGCGCGAGCGACGCGCGCGCGGTCGCCGGGATGCCGAAGAACTCCATAACCGGCTGAGCACAGTGATGGCCGGTCCGGATCGCGATCCCCTCCTGATCGAGAACCGTCCCGATGTCGTGCGGGTGGATGCCGTCGAGGGTGAACGAGAGGACGCCGATCTTCTCCCGCGCCGTGCCGATCACGTTCAGCCCGGGGAGTGCGGTCAGCAAGGGGGTCGCATAGTCCAGCAGGTCCTGCTCGTGAGCCGTGATGTTCTCCATCCCGATCTTCCCGAGATAGTCGATCGCGGCGCCGAGGCCGATCGCGCCGGCGATGTTCGGGGTGCCCGCCTCGAACTTGTAGGGGAGCACGTTCCACGTCGTTTTCTCGAACGTGACCGAGCTGATCATGTCACCGCCGCCCTGGTAGGGCGGCATGGCGTCGAGCAGTTCCGCCCGCCCGTAGAGGATACCCACTCCTGTGGGGCCATACATCTTGTGCGCGGACAGCGCGTAGAAGTCGCAGCCCAGCTCGCGGACGTCGACGGCGAGCCTCGGGGCCGCCTGCGCGCCGTCCACGAGGACCGGGATGCCGCGCGTGTGGGCGATCTCGACGATCCGCCGCACGGGAACCACTGTCCCGAGAGCATTTGACACTTGGGCGATCGCGACCATGCGGCTGCGTGGTGTGAGCAGGCGCTCGAGCTCCTCCACCCGGACCTCGCCGGTCCGGTCGATCGGCAGGACCTTCAGATGCGCCTTCTTCTCATCGCAGAGGAGCTGCCACGGCACGATGTTCGAATGATGCTCCAGCGCGGTCACGACGACCTCGTCCCCTTCGCCGACGCGCTGCCGACCGAAGGTCTGGGCCACGAGGTTGATCGCCTCGGTCGTGCCGCGGACGAACACGATCTCGCCGGTCTCGGCGGCGTTCACGAACGCCCGGACCTTCTCGCGGGCCTGCTCGTAGGCGTCGGTCGCCTCGACCGAGAGCGTGTGCACCCCGCGGTGGATGTTCGCGTAGGACCGTCGGTACATGTCGGCGACCGCCTCGATGACGGACTCCGGCTTCTGCGTCGTGGCCGCGTTGTCGAGGTAGACGAGCGGGTGGCCGTGAACCGTGCGCGCGAGGATCGGGAAGTCGCGGCGGAGCGCCTCGACGTCGAGGGCCGGGCGCCTCCCTCCGGCAGGCTCGCGAATCGGAAGGACGGTGCTCATACGCGCGCACCCCGAATCGCGTCCGCATCGGCCCGGGGCAACCGCAGACCGAGTTGCGCCTCCACGAACGCGCGGAGCGGCGCGACGCGGATCCTCGAGGCGACGTCACTCGCGAAAGCGTAGACCAGGAGGTCACGGGCCTCCTGCTCTTCGATCCCGCGCGAGCGCAGGTAGAACATCGCGGCGTCGTCGAGCTGCCCGATCGTCGAGCCGTGCCGGCACTTGACGTCGTCGGCGAAGATCTCCAGCGCCGGCTTCGAGTTGACCAGCGCGTCCTTCGACAGGAGCAGGTTCTTGTTCGTTTGCATCGCGTCGGTCTTCTGCGCCGCCGGCCGCACGATGATCTTGCCGTTGAAGATCCCCCGCGACTGTCCGTCCATGATGCCCTTGTAGAGCTCGCGGCTCGTACCATGCGGCTTGGCGTGATCGATCACCGTGTGGTTGTCGAGGTGCTGCGTGCCGGACCCGATGAAGAGGCCGTTGAGCGTGCATTCGGCGCCCTCCGCGTCGAGCCGGACGTTCAAGTCGTGGCGGGCCAGGGCACCGCCGAGCGAGATCGCATGGGAGGTGAAGCTGCTGTCGCGCCCCTGGCTCACCTCCGTCGTGGCGACGTGGAAGGCGGCATCGCTCTCGCGCTCGAGCTTGGAGAAGTCAAGTACCGCGCCGTCGCCCAGGACGACTTCGGTGACGGCGTTGGTGAAGTACAGCTTCCCGGCGGTCCCGACGTACGTCTCGACGATCTGAGCCTGGCTGGCCGCCTCCGCGATCACGAGGTTGCGGGGGTGGGAGACCGTGGGGCCGAAGGCCGGCTCCGACAGAAAGACGAGGTGAATCGGGTCCGCGACGACGGTCCGCGGCGGGATCCGGACAAACGCGCCATCTTCGAGAAACGCCGCGTTGACGGCGGCGAAAGCGTTGCCGTCACGCGCGATCTTCGCGAGATGCGCCTCCGCTGACTCCGGATTCCTCGCCAGAACATGCTTCAGGCTGGCCACCTCGAGGCCGGCGGCCCGAGGTCCGGAAGAAGAGAGCGCCCGGGAATACCGGCCGTTGATGAAGACGAGCTGCACGCCCTCTCCCCACGCGAGAGGGGAGGGGTGAGGGCGCTGACCGGGCGACTCCTCGTCGGGCGCCAGCTCGAACGGCACCTTCCGAATCGGCGCGACGTTCGTCTCCCTCCACGCTTCGTCGTGGACGGTCGGGAACCCCATTTCGCGGAACCGGTCCATGCCGACCCGGCGAATCTCGGTCAGCCAGCGGGAGTCACTCGGGGAGCGCTTCTCGCGGTACGCCTCGTCGAGCGAGCGCTCGAGTCCGCTCGTACGGGTCTCTTCCGCGATGGCTTCCATCACGAGGCCAGGACGGGCTGCGTCTTCGCAGGCGGCTCCTTCTCGAGCCAGGCGTAGCCCTTCTCTTCGAGCTCAAGCGCGAGCTCCTTGCCCCCTGAGAGCGCGATCCGTCCCTCGACCAGCACGTGAAGGAAGTCCGGGACGACGTAGTTCAGCAGCCTCTGGTAGTGTGTCACGAGAATCATCGCGCGCTCCGGGGTGCGCAGGGAGTTCACGCTGGAGGCGACGATCCGCAGGGCGTCGATGTCGAGCCCCGAGTCGGTCTCGTCGAGGATCGCGAGCGTCGGATCGAGGATCGCCATTTGGAAGATCTCGTTGCGCTTCTTCTCGCCGCCCGAGAACCCCTCGTTGACCGCGCGCTTGACGAGCTCCTCGTCGATGTCCACGAGCGTCGCCTTGTCTTTGACGAGCGAGAGGAAGTCGAACGCGTCGAGCTCGGACCGCCCGCGGTGCTTACGGACGGCGTTCAGCGCGTTCTTCAGGAAGTAGACGTTCGAGACACCCGGGATCTCGACCGGGTACTGGAACGCGAGGAAGACGCCTTCTCGGGCGCGCATTTCGGGCGTCATGGCGAGGAGGTCGTGCCCTTGGTATAGGACCTGGCCCTGCGTGACCTCGTATCCGGGCCGTCCGGCGAGGACGTGCGCCAGCGTGCTCTTGCCCGAGCCGTTCGGGCCCATGATTGCGTGGACCTCTCCCGCGTTCACCGTGAGATCCACACCGCGGAGGATCTCAGTGCCAGCGACGTTCGCGTGGAGGTTCGTGATGTTCAGGAGCATGTTATCCGACGCTCCCCTCGAGGCTGACGCCCAGCAGCTTCTGCGCCTCGACCGCGAACTCCATCGGCAACTCCTTGAAGACGACCTTGCAGAAGCCGTTGACGATCATGTTGACCGCTTCCTCGGGCGAGATGCCACGCTGCTGGAAGTAGAAGATCTGGTCCTCGCCGACCTTGGACGTGGACGCCTCGTGCTCCATCTGCGCGGTCGAGTTCAGGATCTCGATGACGGGGAACGTGTGCGCGCCGCACGTGTCGCCGATGAGCAACGAGTCGCACTGCGAGTAGTTGCGCGCGTGGTCCGCCTTGCCGAGGATCTTGACGAGGCCGCGATACGTGTTCTGGCCGTGCCCCGCGGAGATCCCCTTCGAAACGATCGTGGACTTGGTGTTCTTGCCGATGTGAATCATCTTGGTGCCGGTGTCGGCCTGCTGGTAGTTGTTGGTCACCGCGACCGAATAGAACTCCCCGACCGAGTTGTCGCCCTGCAGGATGCAGCCCGGATACTTCCACGTGATCGCCGAACCGGTCTCGACCTGCGTCCACGAGATCTTCGACCGCTTTCCGAGACACTTGCCGCGTTTGGTCACGAAGTTGTAGATGCCGCCGCGCCCCTGGGCGTCGCCGGGGTACCAGTTCTGGACCGTCGAGTACTTGATCTCGGCATCGTCGAGCGCGACGAGTTCCACGACGGCCGCGTGCAGCTGGTTCTCGTCCCGCATCGGTGCGGTACACCCCTCCAGGTAGGAGACATAGCTCCCCTCGTCGGCGATGATCAGCGTCCGCTCGAACTGTCCCGTCTTCTCCGCGTTGATTCGGAAGTATGTCGACAGCTCCATCGGGCAGCGGACCCCCTTCGGCACGTAGACGAAGGAGCCGTCGGTGAAGACCGCCGAGTTCAGGGTCGCGAAGAAGTTGTCGGTGTAGGGCACGACGGAGCCGAGGTAGCGCCTGACGAGGTCCGGATGGGTCTGGACCGCCTCCGAGAACGAACAGAAGATGACCCCGACCTCCGCCAGCTTCTCGCGGAAGGTCGTCGCGACCGAGACGCTGTCGAAGACCGCGTCCACGGCCACCCCGGCGAGTTTCTCGCGCTCACGCAAGGGGATCCCCAGCTTCTCGTAGGTCTCGAGAAGCTTCGGGTCCACCTCGTCGAGACTCTTTGGCCCGTCCTTCCGGGACTTGGGAGCCGAGTAATAGACGATCGCCTGGTAGTCGATCGGCGGGTAGTGGACGTTCTGCCATCTCGGCTCTTTCATGGTGCGCCACTGGCGGAACGCCTTCAGGCGCCAGTCGAGAAGCCACTCCGGCTCGCCCTTCTTTTCGGAGATCAACCGGACGATCTCTTCGTTCAACCCGGGGGGGACGGACTCCGACTCGATGTCCGTGACGAAGCCGGCCTTGTAGGGGCCGCTCGTCTCGAGAAACGATCGAGGATCTGTGCTCATCGGGAATGCTCCACAAGCCTCGATCGAAGCGTATCTAACTATACGGAAAAGTCAATATTGATTCACGGGTTAAGTCGAAGCTCCCCGACGCTCGAGCAAAATGTGCTGTTGATTCGGTGAGATATGCCAGAAACTGACGGCGTTCGGTGGCCTGGGTCACCCGCGTTCTGGGTCCAGCGGTGACCCCGGCGGGGTCGCCGCATGGCCGCACCCGCGCCCCACGGCTGACAGGGCCTCGGGGGTGGCGTTCGGTGGGGCATCCTCACGATCTCACCTCGGCGAACTTCGAGGTGCAGTGTCCCGATAACCCGCGAGCCCAGGGGCCGTACTCCCGCGATGATCAAGTGGCGATCGGTTTTGGTGTTGGGTCCGGAGGGCTTCCCCGGGGCGCATGAGGTCACAGTCTGGCCGCCGCATTTATTGGCCGATTGGGGTTAGGTTCCCGCCGACCTCCTCCGGCATGAGCGGGTCTCCGCGGAGCCCAAGCGGGCCGAGTTGATTGATTGACGCTTGACGGGCGTGCCGATAGGCCAGGTGTCCCGCGCGCTGAGCGTCTCGAGGTGTGCTGGTGGACGAGCATCCGGCCGAATATTCGGACACTACGGTAAGGCTCGGCCGAATATTCGGGCACTACGCGCTCTCGCCCGGCTCGCGGCGAAGCTCGGCGCTGAAGAGCGCAATCCTGACGGCTTCGATTTCGAGCAGGCTGGGAGACGTGGGGCGAGATGGCCATCATCGAGCGCGCCGCGACCGGCGGCGACCGCGCGCGCGAGCGCGTCGCCGCGCTCAACGCCACGCTCGGAGAGCGTTGGGCGGTGGCACGCGGCTCGGCGAGGGGCGCGCGGGCGAGCGTGGCGGACTACGCCGCGGCCCTGACTCGGCGCGATGAGCTGATTTTCCAGCTGGAAGAATTTTTCGATGCCTGGGACGCCTTCCTCTGCCCGGTGACGGTCAGCCCGGCGATCCCGCATGTTCCCTTCGGCACGCCGATCGACGTCGACGAAGCGAAGGTCCCGTACTTCATCGCCGGCACCGCGTACACCTGCCCGTTCAACCACTCCGGCCATCCGGTAGCGATCCTGCCGCTGGCGAGATCCGCCGCCGGTCTTCCCATCGGCGTGCAGGTCGTCGGCAAGCGCCGGAGCGAGCCGGCGCTGCTGCAGCTCGCGAAGAAACTCGCGCTGATCACTGGACCGTTCACGCCGCCACCCGCCTTCAGGGACTGAACCGCGGCTTGACGCCTAGCAATGCGAGGCATACCGTAGGCGGCGCATGGAAGGCGAAATGCTCAAGGGGCACCTCGACATGATTGTGCTCGCGGCACTGTCGGCCGGCCCGGCGCACGGCTACGCGGTCATCGAAGAGATCCGACGCCGCAGCGGCGAGGCCTTCGACCTGCCCGAAGGAACCGTCTATCCGGTGCTGCATCGCCTCGAGAACGCCGGCCTGCTCGCCAGCCGCTGGCTGACCGCCGAGAGCGGACGGCAGCGCCGCGTCTATGCGCTGACCAAGCGCGGCAACCGCGCGCTCGCCGAGCAGCGCGCGGTGTGGAAGCAGTTCGCCGATGCCATCGGCGGTCTTCTCGGAGGGACGCGGTCATCCAAGACTCCCGCGTGATTTCCGAGTACGCCGACCTGCTCGCGAGCAGGTTGAGCTTCGATCGCTCGCTGGCGCAAAGCGTGCGCAGGGAGGTGGAGGACCACTTGCGCGAGGCTGCAGCGGCTGCCGGCGGCACGCCCGAAGCGGAGCGTCTCGCCATCACCCGCTTCGGCGAGCCTCGCGCCATCGCCGGCCAGCTCGCGGCCGTGGCCCTGGCGAAGAGGGCGCGGGAAGTCGGCGTCGCCGTCGTGGCGGTCATCGTTTTCGCTTACTTCGCGATGCAGGCGCGCCTCGCGTGGTACGCGCTGACACAGTGGGGCCTGAGCGCGGAGGCGCGAGCCCTCGGCGCGGTGGTCGCATCGATTGACCGCTACGCGTTCTGGCTGGCGGTGCTGGTCGGCGCGGTCGCGGTGGCATTCGCGTATCGCAATCAGCTTCGCCGCTTTTGCGGCTTCTGCGCGGTCGCGGCCGCGGCTCTGGGCACCTCGGTGGTGTGCGACGGCATCCTGACCACCCTGCGCCTGCGGGAAGCGGCCTGGTCGTTCGATTTCCTGGTGCCGCTGCTGTCGATGGCGATCGAGGTCGCGTGCGCGGCAGCGCTCGTCTTCCAGCTGCGCACCATGGCGCGGCGCATGGCCGCCAGCGAGGCACTGCTCAGCGCCTAGCGCTACTGCAGCTGCTTCAGCATCCCGGGGAAGTCGACCAGGTCCCAGTGCTCGGCGAACTTGCCGTTCTCCACCCGCCAGATGTCGATCGTGCGCAGCGTAAAGCGACGCCCGGTCGGGGCGATGCCCTGCAGCGGCTGGGTGTGCGTGGCGTTGAAGCTCATCCGCGCCACGACTCTGTCACCGGCGATGATGCGGTCCTCGACGCGCAGTTGCACGTCGGGCATGCGGGCGAAGATGCCGCGGAAGTTCTCGATCTGGGCGGCGAGGCCGGACGGGCCGCGCCCCGAGTGCTGGATGTAGGACTCGGTGAAGATCTCGGGGAAGACGCTCGTATCCCGGGCGTTCGCTGCCGCCACGTAGCGCTCGAGCAGTTTCGCGCCGACGCCGGATTCGGCGGCGCATTCCGCCGCCAGCGCCGGCCGCGCCAGCAGGCCGCCGAGGATCCCCAATGCCAGTGCTTCGCGTCGTTTCATCTGCGCCTCCTATAAGCTTAGCCATGCTAGGCCTAGCGATGCTAGGTGTCAAGACGGGGTTCGAAATGCGCATAGAAGCCGCGCCCTGTCCCGGTTAGAAACCTCATCACCCTGACCTTCTCGTCTGCCCACGCGTGGTGCGGGGGTGTGCCGGTCTGAAACCTCATCGGCCAACCGTGGAGATTGCCTGACACTTGGTGCGAACGTCCGGAACCACGTGCACGTCGTATTGAATGTGATCAGGATTGCGGCGTGGATGGCGCCGAGGGCCGGAGGGCGGATTGCCGATTCCAGTCAGGGTGGATCGCACGAGCGGGCGACGGCTGGCCCGCCGGGCGACCACGATCAGGCGACGCGAGTATAGCGGTGATGGAGTCCGCCGACCTGAGGGATGGCGATGATCCGGCCACGTGGCGAGGCTTCGATGCCTCGTGCCTGGGGACTGTTGTCGTCAAGCGATTGGTGTGGCCGCGCGGTGTTGTAGTAGGCGAGATACGCGCGCAAGACGTGGCCAAGATGGGTCTCGCTCCGAATGAAGACGTGATCGAGGCACTCCCGTCGGAGGGAGCCGATCACCCGTTCCGCGAAGGGGTTCTGCCAGGGCGCTCTGGGGGCCGTGATCACCTGCCGGATCCTGTCCCTTCTGTTTAAGCCATCCAGGTGTGTGGAAGAGTTGCGGCCGTTCATCAAGCCGCTGCGCCATGGCTTCGAAGAACATCCCGCGTGGACCAACGTGTTCCGTGTGGAGTGTCAGACGCAAGGCGCAGGAAGACCGAAGTGAGCCGCGCTGACCGGCAGCTCTTGCCTGCCCCCCCCCCCGGCAGGCCCGAAGGATCCTACGCCGCCTGGCGGGTATAGCGATGATCGAGGCCGCCGACCATGGGCGTCTCGACGATCCGGCCTTGCTCGAGGCGCTCGACCAATCTTGGCTCCGGCGCGTTGTCCTTCGCCAAAACCTCCTCCGACTTGTTTGGCGGACCTTCCGACTCGCCTGTGCCTTCCAATTACTCCCTCCACCTTGTCAACGTTGACTTTGGGCCGGCCTGATCGAGGCCCCCCGAGGCACCCCAACCGGGATGCTGAGGCCGACACCATGGAGACATGGAGACCTACGGCCGCTCCTATTCGACCGCGGCATGATCAGGATCGATCAACCACTTGCCCACCGGATGGACTTTTGGCGAAGGACAGGATTTTCTCGGGCTTCCATGGCGGGAACGCGAGAAGGTCCGTGATGACATTCGGTCCGGGCGCAGGTCTCTGCCTCCGGTATTTCAAGCGCCAGAGGATGCCGAGGTGGCCCGGGTGGAACGCGCCAACCATGTACGCGAGCGGGCTGGCTTCGCCCGTCAGCCGCAGACGAGACGGCCGTCGTCGTTCCGGATCGGGCTCTTGCAGCGGCTGAGGTCGATCTCGGTGTCCCGCCACTCGCCGTTCAGGCGCCGGCAACGCGCTCCGAGACGTGTCTGGTCGACCGAGAAGTCCCGGCAAGTCTCCCGGTAGCTCCCGGCCGGCAGCCGCAGGGTCTCCTGCCGTGGGCAGACCAGGCGACCGTCGACGTTCATGATGCCGCGGTCACAGTCGCGAAGGTCGAGGGAGGTGTCGCGCCACCGGCCGTCGCGCCCCAGGCACTCGGCATCGAGGCGGCGGCGATCCCGATCGATGCGCATGTCGCGACAGCTCTCCGTGTAGCTCCCCGCCGGGAGGGGACCCCGGTACTCGTCGCGCTGCCGGCCCCCGCCCCCAGCCCCGCCGTAGCCGCCGGTGTACGGGCTCTCGCGATTGCTGTCCTGCATGGGGAGGGCACAGCCCGCCAGGAGCAGTGCCACCCCCCAGCTGGCCAGCACCCGCCTCGCGGCTCTCGAAGTCGGCATGCGGTCCTCCTTCCCCTGGCGCGCCCGTAGTGTCCGAAAATTCACCCCACGCTTTTCAAGCGGCCCGGTGGTAGTAGCAGGAGCCCGACCAATCGCTCACGACACCGGACCCTGGCACCGCACGAGGGATCGGCTTGGGTACGATCAAGGCGTTGCCGGAGCCCCTGATGGTTCGGCTCCCCGTGGTAGTGTGCCACGAACGCATCGAGGGCGTGGAGCAGCCGACGTTCTCCGAAAAAGATGAGGCGGTCGAGACACTCCTCGCGGATGGAGCGCACAAACCATTCCGCGTAGGCGTTGGCATACGGCGCCTGGACCGGTGCCAGCACGATCCGCACCCGGCGCCTTGGACGATGCGGCGGAAGTCATCGGTCCACTTGCTGTCGCGATCGCAGATGAGGATCTGGTGGCTCGCCAGGAACCCATCGACCGCATCGGTCCGTCGACGCGCCGCCTGCGCCATGAACCACGTGTCCGGGGTGGGCGTCGAGCCTGACACGTGAACCCGTCGGCTTCGGAGATCGATCACGAAGAGCGTGTAGTAGGTGATTAGCCCTCGAGGGGTCCAGACCGGAGGCTCCGATGTCGTCATCGACCCAGGCCGGCGCTGGGCAAGACCGCTTCGTCTCGGCGAACCCTGGACGCGACGTGCAGCGTGTCGGCACCGCGCGCTTTCTCGGACAGGATCCGTTCAAGATTCACCAATCGGTCTGGGCCGTCACGGGGAATCTTGGTTGTGTCCCTCAAACCGCGTACCACCCGGCGCCCTCTTTCGAGCACCTTGTCAAAGTCGCGCATGCTCCAACCATGGACAAGCCCTTCGGCCTTGACACTCGGCGAGTTGTGGCGGGACACTGTTCAATGCGGTGTCAGCGCGCGAGACACACGCGGGACAGAGGAGAAGCACCATGGCAACGAGACCGCCGAAGCGGCAGCGGGGCAAGAAGCTTCCAAAGAAGATGGCCATCAAGAAGAAGCTCTTGCTGGTCTCTGCTGTGAAGCAAACTCAGCGTCGGTCACTTGATCCCGATGAGATCGGGGTGCGCCACGTCGACTTTCGGGTTCCGACCTCGGGTCTTTTGAACACCGGCCAGATCGTTGTCGGCGATTCCAACCACGCAGACGGCGTCAGCATCCTCGACAGCGACCCCGACGATCAGATTCGCCGCATCGACGCCAACCCGAACGATTGGCCGTAGAGTTGGATGATCAGGAGTGCTGATTTCGATTTCGAGTACCTGATCCATCCCGTCAACACCGGGACGTTTGGACAAGAGTGTTGGGAGAAGAAGCCGTTAGTCGTTCGGAGAACCGACCCGGACTACTATAAAGGGTTGCTCTCCCTCGAGAGCGTGGACTTCATCTTGTCCACCTCGAGCATACGGCCGCCCCTGATCCGCGTGGTCAACAAGGGGAGGGAGACTCCCCTCAAGCAGCTGAGAGCCCACCGACTTGGAAGTCCAGCCGTACTGTTGGAATCCTTGTACGAGGAGTACCGTAACGGTTCGACGATCGTGCTTCAATCTCTTCACGAGCGCTGGCGGCCCTTAGCGGATCTGTGCCGATCTCTCGCTGCTGAGCTTTCTGCCTACCTTCAGGTCAACGCCTATCTCACCCCGGCACATGAGAAGGGTCTCAAGACGCACTACGACGCGCATGACGTCTTTGTGCTCCAGGCTGAGGGATCCAAGCACTGGCGGATTTACCGCGGTCCGATCCACCTACCCCTTCCGGGCCAGACCTACAATCAACAAGTGGAACCCGGAGAGCTAGTGGAAGAGCTCGACCTCCATCCCGGAGACCTCATCTATATCCCACGGGGATTCATGCACGATGCCGTGGCAGTTGACTCAACGTCTCTGCATATGACCCTAGGTGTCCTTCCCGTCACGTGGGCAGCCGTTGTGCTGCAAGCTGCTGAGTCGGTGATCGAGGCGGATGCCCGCTTTCGGGAGTCGCTCCCGCTGGGGTTTGCCGCCAATGCGGAACTGAAAGTGCTAGCCAAGAATCGGCTGGCGGAGCTACTGGCACTCTTACCCGAACAGATCGAGCCCGTCACCTTCATTGAAGGTGTGGCCGAGAGAGCCGTTCTTGGCAGGCAGCCACCGTTGGACGGTCACTTGCTGGATCTGGAGGGAGCGCGGCTGCTGGGCATTGAAACCAAGGTCCGGAGAAGGCTGAGTCTACAGTGGCGTCTGACAGTGACGGGTGCGCACGTCCTGTTGCATTTTCACGGCAAGACAGTACAGCTCCCGGCCCATGTGGAGTCGACACTGCGGTTTATCCTCGAAGCGGAGGTGTTCGTGGCAGCCGATCTTCCAGGTGACCTGGACGACGCTGGCAAGCTTGTGCTACTCCAGCGCCTTATCCGAGAGGGCTTCCTAACGTGTGTGGGCCAACGGTTGCCAGACGCGCCGCCTCAGCTAACCGGGGATGAAATCCTAGGAGCGCCACATCGGCCTGGTGAAGACCCCGCGGGGTGAGTTGTGCCTTCTATTTACTCCGTCCGCCTGGTCAACGTTGACTTTCGGCCGGCCTGATCGATGATGGCCGGCATGATCCCCCTCATCCTCACTGGCCTCCTCCGCGGGGTCAGGACCCAGCGCTCCCTGGTGTTCGAGAACCTCGCGTTGCGGCACCAACTGGCCGTCCTCCAGCGCACCGCGCCGCGTCCCCGGCTGCGGCGCTCCGACCGGCTGTTCTGGGTCCTGCTATCCCAACTGTGGAGCGGCTGGACGGATGCCGTCTCCGTCGTCCAACCCGCGACCGTGATCCGGTGGCAGCGGACCGGCTTCAAGCTCGTCTGGACCTGGAAGAGCCGCCGGAACGGACCAGGCCGCCCGGCCGTCGCTCTGGAGGTCCGCGCGCTCATCCGACGGATGTCCAAGGCGAACCCCACCTGGGGTGCGCCGCGGATTCACGGGGAGCTTCAGAAACTGGGCGTCGAGATCTCGCAGGCGGCGGTCTCCAAGTACGTCGTCCGCCATCGGAGGCCGCCATCGCAGACCTGGCGAACCTTTCTCGAGAACCACCTTCAGACCCTCGTCTCCGTCGACTTCTTCGTCGTCCCCACCGTGCTGTTCAAGGTCTTGTTCGTCTTCGTGGTCCTGGTGCACGACCGGCGACGCGTCGTCCACATCAACGTCACCGACGCCCCCACGGCCCAGTGGACCGCACACCAACTCGTGGAGGCGTTCCCCTGGGAGACTGCCCCGCGATACCTCCTGCGCGACCGTGATGCGGTCTACGGGGTCGTGTTCTCGAGTCGAGCCCAGGCCATGGGGATCCACGAAGTCAAGACGGCGCCTCGGTCGCCTTGGCAGAATCCGTACGTGGAACGCCTCATCGGGACCCTGCGCCGCGAGTGCCTCGACCACGGTGTGCCACGAATGCCGAACCGAGAAGGGAGGCAATGCTGCGGAAGAGATGAGGGCCGGCCCCTCGGAGTCGGGGTGCAGGACCAGGCTCCAAACCCCCTCACGCTGCGTTGGTCAAGAGCCAGCGTGGTGAACGGTGAGGAAAAGGCGCGCTGAAGCGCGTCAGGTATGGGTCAGGAAGACGAACGCGAGTGAACCGCTGATGACGTGTCGAAAAGCATCATCGACGACACCGAAACCGGGATCCGTGGTTCGCCCGGGAGGAGCCCAGGCGGGGCCCTGCTGACGACCTGGGTGGTGTCCGGCATGAAGGCGGCGTGAGCCTGACTCTGGCTCTTCTGCGGAACGTGGGAACCTGTCGTCCCGATGCAAAGGGAACCCCTCAAGGGAGTGGACCTTTCGAGAGGGGACGTACCGAGGCGGGGCACAGGGGCGGAGTGCCTCGTAGTAGCGAGGAAGCCGACGAAAGCCGGTGGAGCGAAGGGGGCACGTCAACCAGCACCGGCCGCTGGCCAACTGGCAACAGGAGGAGCCGGTGGCGGGGCAAAGCCGTATGCCTCGGGGTGAGGCCGACGGCTGGTTGATAGGAGCCGTATGAGACACCCTGTGTCAACCCCCCACCGGTTGAAGAGTCGAGAGCGGCTGCGCAGCTCGGTGGCGCGTGACGTCGTAGGGACGGCGGTCCTGCCAGCAACGCCAGAGCACACGGACCCAGGCGCGGGCCAGGATCCGGATCGCGTGAGGATGATCACAGCCGCGGGCGCGGGCGCGCGCATAGATGGCGGCGGCCCACGTCGAGGCGTGACGGGAGTTGTCCGCGAACGTCGTGAGGGCCTGGCGGAAGCGTTTATTGCAGGCCCAGCGGAAGGTGACGCCCCGGTGTTTGCCGGAGGCCCGGGTGACCGGGGCGACGCCGGCTTCGGCGGCGAGCTGGTCGTCGGTGGGGAAGCGGGCCCGGTCGTCGCCGAGTTCGGCGAGGATCTGGGCGGCGTTGACGGCCCCACTGCGCGGGAAGCTCTGGACGAGCGGGCCATCGGCGTGCTGGGCCAAAGCGGCCGCGATCGCCGCGGAGAGTTGCTGGATCTGGGCGCCGAGGGGCGTGAGAACCGCGACCAGGGCCTGGACCAGTTCGCCGCTGGCCTCGGTCTCGGCGTTGCCGGTGCGACTGAGCGGGGCGCGGCGGAGCCGGGTCAGCAGCTCGGCCGGCGAGCGGCGGCCGCAGTAGGCATGCCGACGGAGGAACAGCGCCAGGCGGCGCTCGCCCAGGCGCTCGGCGCTCTGGGGCGTGGGGTAGCGCGTGAGGAAGGCGAGCGCGATCGGGGAATCCACGTCGGCGAAGATGGTCGCGGCGCCGGGCCAGAAGCGCTCGAGGAGGGCGCGGAGCTGATTGGCGAGGGCGACGCGCTGAGCGACGAGGTCATCGCGGCCGCGGACGAGGGCGCGGAGGGCGCGGGTCTCATCGGCGAGGGGCAGCAAGGGGCGGAAGCGGTGGCCATCGGTCCGGAGCAGATCGCCGAGCAAGTAGGCGTCGCCGGGGTCGCTCTTGCCGCCAGCGGCCGAGTAGCGGGGGCGGCAGGCCTTCACGGCATTGGGGTGGATCGGGACGACCGGGAAGCCGGCGTCCAGGAGGGTATCGACGACGAGGCCGGAGGGGCGCTCGAGGGCGACGGGCAGCGTGGCGGGGGGCGCGAAGCGGGCCAGCCGCTGGACGAGCTCGGCCAAGCCCGCTGCGGTGTGGGGCACCGTCCCGCGCCAGCGGACGGTGCCGGTCTCGTCGAGCACACAAACAGCGTGCGTGGTGGCGGCCCAGTCCAGGCCGACGACGAAGGACATTGCGTGCCTCCCTGGGACTGCGAGACACTGCCGCGGGAGAGGTCCTGCCGGTCGCTCACTGATTGGCGCTCTGGGCTTCAGGTGCCCGTGGCGCTGCACCCTGTGGCCGGTTGGGGCCTCTCTTGGTGTGAGTCGAGGGAGCAGGTCTCATACTGGCCGTCACGCGGCAAGCCGATGGGGCTCTCCTCGACTCCCGGGACCGTCATAGCGCTCACCATCCGCCATCCGCGGCCCCGGCACCAAGAAACGCGATCGCCAGGAGCCCGTAGGAGCCACGATCTCGGGCCGACCCATATCTCGGTATCCCCCCTCCGAGGCTCTTGTCTCTCTCCTTCGAGGGAAGGGTAGGCCAGTGAGCCGAGAGGCTCACGTACGGTTCTGGGAGGGCGCGGGGGTGCAACTCCCCCGCGCCACTCACCTCGTGGTGCGGAACGACGCGCACCTGCGTCGCCTGCTGCGAAACTACCTCACCGACTACCACGGTTGCCGAACGCACCTCTCGCTGGAGAAGGACGCACCGGAGCCCAGACCGGTGGAGCACCCCGACCAGGGCGGAATCGTCGAGACCCCCATGGTCGGCGGCCTGCATCATCGGTACACACGCCAGGCGGCGTAAAATCCTTCCGAACGGCGGGCTGTGCCGCCACGCGTAAGTCGCCGGTCGGTCGGTCCACGCGGTTCCTCGGTCTTCCTCCGCCTTGCGTCTGTCGCTCCTCAGGGGGTGTCCCTCGGAGCCAGGCCCAACTACTGTAACGAACGGCCGCACCCGATCCTCCGAATACCGGGATGGGTTAAACGGAAGGCACAGCTATCATCCGCCATCCAGATGTGCTTTATGATTCCGACGGCTGCGAGAGTGAACGACGAAGCGGATCTCTGATCAGGCCGGCTCCCGCATCGGCAGGCAGCCGCGCGTAGACGAGCGCCGCCGAGGCGGACATGGCCGCCACGATCAGAAAGGCGGGAATGAAATCGCGCGAAGACAGTCCTGCTCTCGCCGCCTCGCCGACGGTCAGGTGCAGGATCAGCGCGGCCGTTCCCACCCCCATGCTCAGCGACAGTTGCTGAGCGGTACCGGCGAAGCTGGTCGCATGGCTCAGACGTTCGCGCTCGACCTCCACGTACGCGAGGACATTGACGCTGGTGAACTGGAGCGAGCGAAAGAAGCCACCGGCCAGCAGCACCAGCAGAATAACGGCTTCCGGCGTGCGGGGCGTAAAGGCCGCGCACGTGGCAATCGAGCCAGCCCCGATGACCGTGGTGCCGAGGAGGACCCGCTTGAAACCGAAGCGCACGAGCAGCGGGTTCGCCGCGAGGCGCATCGTGAGCGCACCGGCCGCCGACGCGAACGTCAGGAGTCCTGACTGGAGGGGATTCAGGCCGAATGCGATCTGCAGGAGCAACGGCAAGAGAAACGGCAGTGCCCCGATGCCGATCCGGAATAGCGAGCCTCCCACGATGGCCGCGCGGAAGGTGGGCAGGTCGAGCAGTGACAGGTCCAGGATGGGATTGGTGACGCGCCGGGCGTGGCGTGCGTACAGCACCCCGCCACCCAGGCCGACAAGCAGGAAGGCGCCGATGGCGCCGGCCGGTACGAGCCCCCGGCCAAGCGTCTCGAATCCCACGACCAAGCCGATGAGACCGATCGCGGAGAGCAGGAATCCCCGGATATCGATGGGCGGCACGTCGTGCTCGCGGGCGTCTGGCACGAAGCGGGTGACGAGATAGATGCCGAGCACGCCGATCGGCACGTTGATCCAGAAGATCCAGCGCCAGGACCCATAGGTCGTGATCAGCCCACCCAGCGGTGGCCCGATCACCGGGCCGATCAGCGCAGGCACGGTCAGGTACGTCATCGCGCGCACCAACCCCGCCTGGGGGACGAGACGGAGCACCACCAGACGCCCGACCGGCACCATCATCGCTCCGCCTACCCCCTGAATCACACGGGCGACCACGAGAGCGACCATCGAACGGCTGAACCCACACAGGACCGAGCCCGCGACGAAGACGCCGATGGCGGCACGAAAGACGTCACGGGCGCCGAACTTATCGGCCACCCAGCCGCTGACCGGGATGAAGACGGCGAGACTGAAGAGATACGCGGTGATCGCGAGATTCAGCCGCAGCGGATTGACGTCGAGCGACGTGGCAATGGCCGGCAGGGCCGTGGCCAGCACCGTCGAGTCGAGGTTCTCCATGAACAGCCCACAGGCGATGATCAGCGGCACCAGCCGCTCCCGGGGCAGATTCATGCGTCAATGTGCCTCACTCTTGTCCATGACCATGCCCGCGAAGGCGCTGACGGTCAATTGCGCCATGATGTCGAGGATCTCGCCGATCCGGTGCGCACGCTGGCGCGTCCCGGGGAGCATGGATGGGCGACCGTCGAGATCGCGCGATATCTCGAGAACTGGCAGGAATCAAACGTAGCGCCTCGAAGAACCGCGCCAGAAGACCATCGTCCGAATCACCCGCGACGACTCAACCGGTTCTCGGAAGTGCTGGGGCCGCCGACGATCTGGGTACCGCATTCCTACGCCGGCTGCTCGCAGCTCGCATGCGGCGGGCGCGTGTGTTCTAGCGGCGCCGGGCTCCACCCCACCTGGCCGGGCTGCGATCGGCTAGTCTGGCGCCCGGCGAGCGCTGCGAGGGGGCCCCGCGGCGGCGCCCTATCCCTGCCCTCCTTCGCCCGCTCCCTCCTTCGCCCGCTCCTTGACCGTGCGGCCGCGCCGGCGCAGGATGGCGCGGGGCCAGCCGGCGCTCGCGAGGTGGCCGCTGGCTCTCACCGGAGGTGGCATCCATCGTTCCTACAGAGCCATGAAGATCACGCGTGTCGACATCACCCCGGTCTCCCTCCCATTCCGAGAGCCGGAGCTCTGGGCCTGGGGCGAGCGACACGGGATTTCGAGCGTGATTCTGCAGATCCACACGGACGAAGGTCTCGTCGGCCTCGGAGAAGCCGTCGGCAGTCCCTCGACGCCGGTCATGGTCGAGATCCTGAGGCAGTGCGCCACGCTGATCGAAGGGCGGGATCCGTCCCGGATCGAGGCGTGCACTCGTCGGCTGTACGAGCACGGCGGCTGGCACTATTTCCGTCGGCTGGGCAACTATGCGGTCGCCGCCATCGACATGGCGCTCTGGGACCTCGTCGGCAAGGCGGCCGGGCAACCCGTTGCCCGGCTCCTCGGCGGTGCTGTCGTGGACCGCGTCCCCTTCTATCATCCCGTCGTGCGAGCAGACCCGGCCGCGATGGCCCGAGACGCCGCGGCGGCCGTTAACCGTGGCATGCGCACCATGTACTTGAAGATCGGGCTTGACGAGCGGGCCGACCTGGCCGTGATCGCGGCCGTCCGCGAGGCCGTTGGCGGTCGTGCGAAGCTCCGCGTGGACGCCAACGAGGCGTGGACGGCACGCGACGCCATCCGGATTATCAAGACGCTCCAGCCATTCGATCTGGAATTCGTGGAGCAGCCCGTCGCCATGCACGACCTCGACGGGATGCGACGAGTTCGCGATGCCGTCGATGTGCCGATTGCCGCCGACCAGGCCGCCTGGCTCGAGTCGGACGTTCTGGAGGTGGTCCGCCGGCACGCGGCGGACGTCGTCCTGACCGGGCCCCATCGGGTGGGGGGTCTTCTCGCACTCAAGAAGGTCTGCGGCCTCTGCGAGATCGCGAGCATTCCGGTCGCCAAGCAGAGTCCCGGTGACCTCGGGATCGCCACCGCGGCCGGCCTCCAGGTCGTCTGCACCTGCCCCAACGCCGTCGGGCTCGCCAGCCAGACCCATCTCTCGCAGCTGCAGCATGACATCGTCTGGCCCCCGCACGCGTTTACCGAGGGCGCCCTGCGGGTGCCGACCGCACCCGGCCTCGGGGTGAGCCTCGATGCCGAGCTGTTTGGCACGGCCGGGGAGCGGTATCTCCAGATCGGATCGTACACAAGTTTCGGCGCCCCACGGGCCGATGCCCCGTGAGCGTCGCATTGACACCACCCAGTAGGACTAGGAGAAGCGACGCATGAGACCTCGCAGGTTGATCGCATGTGGCCTCGCGGCGCTGGCCCTGTTCGCCGCGTCCGACTCGGGCTGGATGCCACGCTCGGCCCGCGGCCAGACGCCGGTCGAGATCGAACTGGCCACGTGGTGGTGGACCGTGCCGACACGGAGCGACGCGCTGCGCAAGATCGGCGCCGCTTTCACTGCGGAGAACCCGGGCGTGCGGATCAAGGAGTTCAGCATTCCGTATCCCCGGTTCGAGGAAACGCTGATGGTGCGCTTGGCGGCTGGTAACGCACCGGACATTCTGACGGCGTCGGACACCATGCTGTTCTCGTTTCTGACGGGCGAGCACCTGGCACCCCTCGACTCGCTGGTGAACCTCGGCGGCCTGAGGAGCGAGTTCGTGCCGGCGCAGCGGATGGGTGAAGTCGGCGGACGGACGTATGGTTTGCTGATCGACTACGTCTCCTACGCCCTGCTCGTCAACAAGCGCCTGCTCCGGGAGGCGGGGATCGTGCAGCCGCCCCGAACGCCCGAGGAGTTCCTGGCGGCCGCCAAGAAGCTGACACGGGCGCCCGATCAGTTTGGTTACGGTGTCCGACACACGATGGACCAGGAAGCGGGTTGGTGGTACGAAGCCTCCTTCTGGGTGATCGGGTTCGGTGGACGCTGGGCGGTCGCGGGCAAGCCCACCGTGAACTCGCCACCCGTGGTGGCGGCGGTCCGGTTTTTCAAGCAGCTGTACGACGCCGGAATCTTTCCGAAAGGCGTCGACTCCGCCACGTACCGACGCATGTTCTACCATGAGAAGGTGGCCATGCTGACCGACAACCAGAACCACATCGTCATCTCCCGGACGCAGAATCCGGCGATCGAGGTCGAGGCGGTCTCGCCGCCGTTCAATCCGCCGGTGACCCACGCGGAGCCGGTGTTTCTGACGATCCCGAAGGCGGCTCGCCATCCGAAGGAAGCGGCGGCCTTCGTGGAGTTCTTCCAGCGCCACCTGAAGGAATACGGGCTCGCCGCGCGGAACATCGTGAACTCGCGGTCGGCGAACGAGGCGATCCTCAAGGAGTCCCCGCACCTCCGGACCTTCGTCGAGCTGCCGGTGGTGCCGGATGCGATTCTCCCGGCGGGGTTCGAGACGCGGCTGCCGGAGTTCCGGAACATCGTCCTCAAGCACGTGAGCAATGTGCTCATTCGCGATCTCGATGCCAAGGCCGAGATGGACGCCGCTCAGGCGGAGCTGGAAGAGAAGCTGGTCAAGAAGCCGTAATCGCACCCCCAAATCGTGGTGTCGCGAAGACTGCTCGGGCGGTCCGGGCCGGCACCGGCTCGCGCCCCGGTCGGCCGGGGATCCGTGGTCCGGTGGGAGGCCGTGCTCCCGTACGTGCTGATGGCGCCCATCACGGTGTTGGTCGGCGCGCTCGTCCTCTACCCGATGAGCCGGGGCTTGCTGAGGAGTTTCTACGGCGGCCGCGACCTCCTCCCGAGCCGCGCGGCCTTCGTGGGCCTGGCGAACTACCGGGATCTGGCGCGGTCGGCCGACGTCGCCAACAGTGTGGCCGTCACCGCCATGTACGCGGGCGGCATCGTGATCCTGACGCTCTTGATCAGCATGGCCTGCGCCCTGCTGCTCAGCGAGCCGTTCCGCGGGCGCGGACTGGCGCGCGCTGCCCTGACGGTGCCGTGGGGGACGCCCTTGGTGGCCAGTGCCCTCATCTGGTACTGGATGTACGACGCGCAGTATGGGCTAGTGAACTTCATTCTGGGGCGCCTTGGGCTAGTGCGCGCGAGTGTCGGGTGGCTGCTGTCACCCACGTGGGCGCTGCCCGCGGTGATCCTCGTGGACGTGTGGCGGCTGTTCCCGCTGGGCGCGGTCGTCCTCTTGTCGGCCCTGACCGCGGTCGATCGCTCGCTCTATGAAGCGGCGCGGATCGATGGCGCCGGCGGCCGGGCTTTGTTCTGGCACATCACGCTCCCAGGCATCCGACCGACCTTCGCGGTCCTGACGCTCCTGTTCACCATCTGGGCGCTGAAGCGCTTCGCGACGGTGTGGATTCTGACCCAGGGAGGCCCAGCCGGCGCGACCGACGTGCTCGCGGTCGAGATCTACCGAGAAGCCTTCCGCAACTTCCGCATGGGGGCGGCCTCGGCCCTGGCGATGGTCGGGATCGGGATCTCGGCGATCATCGCCGTCGTCTACCAGCTTCTCGAGCGACGCGGTGGCGCGGCGGCCGCCTGAGGGGCCGAGGGGGCGGCGGCACGTCCGGCGTGCCTTGAGGTGGGGATGCCATCGCCTCTTGGTCGTGGTCGCGCTGGCCTTTGCCCTGCTCCCCGTCTACTGGATGCTCGTGACGGCCGTTCAGCGGACGGCGGACCTCTACGCGTGGCCACCGCGCCTGATCCCCAACGTCCAGGAGATCGGGGTGTTCGCGCGGCTGTTCGCGACGCAGCCCATCGGACGGTGGCTGGCGAACAGCGTCGTGGTTGGGAGCGGGGCGGCGGCGCTGGCCGTCGCCGCGTCGGTGTTCGGCGCGTACAGTCTGTCCCGTTTCCGGTACCGCGGACGAGGCACGGCGGGGTTTCTGCTGCTCCTGACGCAGATGCTGCCGACGGCAGTCCTCATCGTGCCCCTGTTCGTCCTGTTCAACGGAGTCGGCCTCCTCGACAGTCGCCTGGGGCTGATCCTGGCGAACGCTGCGATCACTGCCCCCATCACCGTGTGGCTGCTCAAGGCCTTCTTCGATGCCATCCCCACCGAGATCGAGGAGGCGGCGCTGGTAGACGGTTGCTCACGCCTCGGCGTCCTGCGTCGCATCACCCTGCCGTTGTCGACGCCTGCGCTGGTGACGGCCTTCGCGATCGGCTTCTTCGAGGCCTGGAACGAGTTCGTCTTTGCGGTGACGTTCGTCAGCGATCAATCGCTGTGGGTGACCTCCGTCGGTCTCGCCTCGTGGATCGGGTACCTGGAGACGCCCATCGAGGTCATGATGTCGGGCGCGGTCGTGTTCACGCTGCCGTCGGTTATCGTGTTCCTCGTCCTGCAGCGTCGTCTGGTGGCGGGCCTGGTCGCCGGCGCAATCCGGTGACCAACGTTCGGGCCGCGTCCGGCGATGCCGCGCGACTCCCCAGGTTGAGCTGGCGCTCGGCCCCGAGGCGCGCGGCTTGCCCACCAGGAGATCCGACTTGGCCATGTACTCGTCCATCTCGGTCGTGTAACCCACCACGCGTAGTGTAGGGCTCAGGTGCCGCGGGCGGGCCGCGGCGAGCTCGTCGAGTCGCGTCTTCAGTTCTTCGCTCCGGCCGCAGATCACCACCAGCTGGGCCGAGTGCCGGAGCTCGAGGAGCGTATGGACCAGCGCCTCCACGGGACCTACCCCGAAGCCCCCGGCGGACACCAGGATCGTGGTCCGATCCGGCGCGAGGTCGTGATTGGCGCGTACAGCGCGCTGGTCCTTCGGGACCGCGAATACGGGGTCGATCGGGATCCCCGAGACGGTGATCGCGACCGGAGGGACGCCGAGCCGCTCCAGGTGGGCGCGCGTCTCGTCGAGGGCCACGAAGTAGCGCTCGACGTGGCGGGTGAGCCACATTCCCTGGACGTCGAAGTCGGTGACCACGATCGCCTGCCGGGTGTTAAGACGTCCCTTCGACCTGAGTTGTCGGTTGCGGCTGGGTTGCGGGTGGTTGCACGGGCGGGACTGGGAGCGCGCGCGGCAACCTACCGGTGACACTTCCGCGCTCATATTATCTCGCATCCTCAAATCCGACGGGGCAGACCGGGAGGGCTCCGGTCAAGGCCGGCGCCTTGGAGTCGCTGGCGAGAGACCTGACACCCCGACTGGAGCATAGAGATGTGAAGGAGAGGCGTCATGAGAATTGGAGTCATCGGTGCAGGAAGTATGGGAAGGATCCTTGCGCACCACCTTGTCGGGCTCGGCCATCGGGTCTCGGTTGCGAACTCGCGAGGACCGGAAAGCCTGACCGCGTTGGCGGCCGAGATCGGCGCGACGCCCGTTTCCGCTGTCGACGCCGCCAAACGTGCAGACATCGTCATCGTCTCGATCCCAGAGAAGGCCGTCGCCGATCTTCCGCCGGAGCTGTTTGCGAACGTGCCGAGCAGCGTCGTCGTGGTCGATACCGGCAACTACCATCCGGAGCTTCGCGATGGCCGCATCGAAGCGATCGACCGAGGCATGCTCGACAGCCAGTGGGTCGCGCAGCAGATCGGGCGTCCCGTGATCAAGGCGTTCAACAGCATCTACGCCAAGAGCCTTCTCGAGAGGGGCGTTCCGAGGGGAACGACGGGGCGGATCGCTCTCTCGGTCGCCGGCGATTCGTTGGACGCCAAGGCCACAGTGCTTCGTCTTGTCGACGATCTTGGCTTCGACCCGGTCGACGGTGGTGATCTGGACAACTCCTGGCGACAGCAGCCCGGAACGCCGGCTTACTGCCAGGATCTTGAAGCCGCTGCTCTCCGGCGCGCGCTCGCCGAAGCTGACCGGAGCCGGATCGCCGAATACCGTGCCGAACAGGAGGCTAGTATCAGGAGGTGTATCTCGGCGCAGACAGCAGGATGCTCAGCGCGTCAATGAGGTCTCACTGAGAGCTGTGGGGGTTGACCTAAGCGGTCGGCGGTTGCGAGTGAGAAGACAGTTGGCCCGAGCGGCTGCCGAGCCGTGTCGAGAGCACGAACACGGCCCTCACTCGAATGCGCCGTGGCAACCACCGGTGGCAACCACGCCGTAAGGCCGCGCCGTGGCAGTCCTCGTGACTGCCCTTTCAAGGCTGAAGCACGGGTCGAATCCCGTGGGAGCCACCACCGTCTCTCCGCTACGCCTCTTCGCCGAGACCTTGCGCTCGGTCTTTCGCACCTGAGGGAGGATGTCTCGATGAGAGAGACGTGGGACTTCTCCATGCCGCTCGCGGAGGCCATGACGACGCAGCGCGCGGTGAGGCGCCTCAAGCCTGATCCGGTGGACGACGCGCTCGTGCTGCGGCTCATCGAGCTCGCGCTGCAGGCCCCGAGCGGGTCGAACGCCCAGAACTGGGAGTTCATCGTCGTGCGCGATCCCGACGTGAAGGCCAAGCTCGCGCGCCGCAACCGCCAGGCCTGGCATCTGTACGGCGGGCTCGGGCGCTGGCTCACGCGCCAGTGACCCGACGATGGCACGGGTGCTCGACGCGGTGCAGTGGCAGGCCGACCACTTCGAGGAGATCCCGGTGATCGTCGTGGCGTGCCTGCGCGGGCTCCGACTCTGGTTCCCACCGATGGCGACCGCCTCGTACTACGGTTCGGTCTTCCCTTCGGTGCAGAACCTGCTCCTCGCCGCGCGCGCCGTGAACCTCGGCGCGGCGCTGATCACGCTCCCGCTGTGGAGCACCTGGTCGGCGCGGCGCATCCTCGGCTGCCCCTGGAGCGTGCAGCCCTGTGCGGTGATCCCGCTCGGCTGGCCGCGCGGCCGCTACGGACCGACGACGCGCCGGCCGGTGGGCGAGGTGGTCTCGCTCGACCGCTACGGGCAACGGCCTTGGAAGGGCGCTCCACTCGCGCCCGGCTCGTGATCCGAGTTGCGCGACGGCGATGAGAGGGGGATTCCTGGGTGCGATCCCGCGACGGGGGAGGCATCGGCGGTTGATCGGGTGAAGATGACTGTCAGGTCGGAGGATGACGTACGGGTGTGTGGGTAGGACCAGCCGGGCGCCCCGGGCTATACTGGACCCTGGAGGGGCTGTCATGCAGATCCGCCTGTCACCGGACCTGGAGGAATGCGCCCGGGCCGTTCGCACCCCGATGACGGTGGATGAGTTCCTGGCGCGCTTCCCCGAGGTTCCCGCGGATCTCCGTGACGAACCGGTGCTCGGCGAGTACGTCCACGCGTTCGGGCTCCTCCTGCGCGTGGCGCAGAAGCCGACGCCCTGCATGCGGAACACCGGCGACCACCAGCATTTCTTCTACACGCGGCTGGTGAACGATCTGGCGATCTACGGTATCGGCCTCTCCAAGCGGGACCGAACGCTGGCGCGGCTTCGGGCCCTCCTTGACCAGTACCGGCAGCAGCCCGCCACCTTCGCGTGCACGCTCGTGCCCAGGAAAGCCCGGGGCACGCCCCGAACGGGCTGCGGCTGATCAACGGGATCGGCAAGCTCGAACGCAAGACACCGTCTTTCGCTGAGACGGGTCTGGCGATTTTGGGAGCTCACGACCCGTTCCTGGTGTGGCACCGGCTCTGGCGGCCGATCGTGCTGTCGGCGGCGCTCCTCATGCACCTCGGCATTACCGTCTCGATGGGGCTCGGCGCCTTCTCCGCGGCGATGCTGACCGGGTGCCTGGCCTTCGTGCCGCCGTGGGTCCTGCGCTCCCTGATGGCGCCGGCCCCGCCCCGCCCCGCCGATCCACCTGTCGGTGCGCCGGACGGGGCTCGCGGTGAGCGCGCCCGGGCGCGGGGTCGATCTCGCTAGCTACCTGCCGCCCAGGTAGCCGCGAGCGGACTACATCGACATGCACGGCAACCGGAACTCGGCCCGGGCCTGCTGGGGCCAGGACCCGAAGGACTCGCTGGTGACGCAGACATCGCTCGACACTAGGCTCCCCGGCGTCCAGTACCACCAGAAGAAGCACCCGACGGTCCACGCCGTTCCCTCGCCCTGACGCGGTGAGGCAGAGCAGGTTCTCGTCGGCGAGAGGTGATTGACCTTCAGCGCGGTGGCGAGAAAGGCGATCGCGCCCGACGCGAGGGTCGGCGTGAGGCGCAGGCGCACGATGGGGCGCGGCCCGGGTGCTAAAGGTTGAGCCTGTTTCGTAAGCACTCTGTAGGGCCGCGCACTGGTGACTGTGTACGTCCTGTGGATGAACCGAGCCGAAGTGGCGTCGGGTGGGGTGGGTCATCCGCCAGCCTCTTGGCTGGTTCGCCGCGTGGCAGCGCCGAGCATGCCGCCGCCGCGGCGTGGTCAACTCTGCGCCCGGGCCGGCCACCACCCGGTTCGCATTGCCTCGGCCGCCAGGGTCACCGGGATGGACCCGTGGGACAGAAGGGCATCGTGAAACCGGCCCAGCTCGAACCCGGGCCGGGAGCCCAGCTCGCGGCGGAGCTGGAGGATGGCATCGGTGCCCGTCAAGTAGGCCAGTGCCGTCCCGGGGAAGAGGCTGTTCTTGACCGCCTCGGCTCGCGCAACCGCCGCTCCGAGGCCCACGTGGTCGCGATAGAAGGCGGCCGCTTCGTCCAAAGTCCAGCGCCCCTGGTGGAGACGCACGTCGACCACAGCCCGGGCGGCCATTCGGAGACGGCCGTGTCGCACAGCGAGCTCCTCCCGCGGGGCGTAGAAGCCGACCTCGCCCATCAGCTCGGTAGCGTAGCAGGCCCAGCCCTCCGCCATCGTGCCGCCGCAAAGGAACGCGATCCGGGACGCGCAGTCCACGGCGGCGATCCGGCCGATCCGTGACCGGGCACGCACGGCGTACCAGTTCTGGACGTGGTGACCGAGGCCGCCGTGGTGGACGACGTGGTTCAGCTTGATCACACTGTCATTGGTCGCACGGAGGAGCCGCGCCTGCTCGACGGGCGGCAGATCCGGCTCGATCGGCGTCACGAGGTATTCCGTTTCCGTCAAGTCATCGAGGGGCGCCGGGGAGTGGTAGGCGAGGAAATACAGATGTCGCGCAGCCGCCCGCACCCAGGGCGGCCGGGGGAGGTAGCGGACGGGGAAGTCCGGCCACGTGACCAGCCGGTGCGACTCGGCGACGCGGCGGCAAGCCGCCCACAGCTCCCCGTGGCGGGTGTAATAGTCGGCGGCGGACGGGTGCAGATCGGCGAGCCCGGCCAGTGCCTCCTCCCACGTCGACGCCTGGAAGGCCCGGGCGTGCTCCCGCAGATGGGCCTCACTCTCGGCCAGCTGATCCCACGCGTACCGCTCGATCTCGTCGGCGCCGATCGGCAGGAAGTGTCCGTGGCGCAGCAGGAGGTCGAGGGCCTCGGCACCACAGGCGTAGCGATCGTGGGTGCGCCCCCGGGCCTCGCGGAGTCGGTGCTCGAGTCGGCCGACCGCATCCGTGGCACGGTGGGCGGCTGCGCGGAGCGCGGGTCCGGCGCCACCCGCCTCGGCGACGAAGGCCTCGATCCCTGTGCGGCCGTCGCCCTCGGTGCCGCCATCATCCAGCAATGCTCGGAGTCCCGAGCACTCGCGTTCCGCCCGCTCGATCCATGCCGTCGGCGCCCGGCCGACGCTCGAGTGGGCGGAGTCCAGCAGGGTGGGGAGGGCCGCGACCCGCGCGATGGTGGCCTCGAGGCGTTGCCGGAGCGGAGCGAACGGGCGCCGCAACAGGCCAATCACGCCAAACGCCGCCTCGCTCGTGTGGAGGCAGGGGTTGCCACGGGCAAAGTGGCCGGAGGAAAGCTCCCAGCGCTGGATCTCGAGGAAGCCGCGGGCGAGGGTCCGATCGAGTGCCTGGGCCTCGCTCAGGGGTTCGTCGGGAAGGGAGTTGAGGGCAGAGAGGAGCGCCTCGGCGTCGGTCCGCGCGTCGTCGAGGCCGGACTCCGCCAGATCGGGCAGCCGGTCGTCGTAGGCGTGCACGCCGACGAAGGTCGCGTTGACCGGCCGGTGGCGGAAGTACGAGGCGAAGAAGTGGTCGAGCCAGGCGCTGAAGGCCGGCGTGGAGCCCACGGAGCGCGCCTGCCGCCGTCAGCTCTCCAGCGGAAGGTCGACCCAGCGGCGGTCGTGGAACGAGCGCTCGACGGCGTTTATGACTTCCTGGACCGCCGCGCCTTCCTCGAAGCCGCCCTGACTGCGCTGGCCGCCCTCAATGATCTCGTCGATGAAGTCCTTGATGAGGTTCGCGTAGAACAGCGTGCGCCACGACTCCTCGGGATGCCCGCCGGCCGGGTAGAAGCGGGCGGGGATGGGCAGCTCTTTGAACTCGACGGCGTCCGCGGTGGCGACCTTGATCGTCTCGGCCACACCCCGCTCCTCGACCAACCGGCAGATGATGGCGCCCCGGCTTCCGTGGAGCCGGGCCTCGATCCCGGGGTAGTTGCCGACGGCGACGTAGCTCGTCTGGATCGACCCCAGCGCCCCGTTGCTGTACTCGCCAATGAAGATGTCGCCGTCGTCGATGTTCATGCGCATCATCCGGCCGGTGTCACGCACCATCCGCTCGGGGATGAAGTTCTTCATCGTGCCGACCACTCGCGCGAAGCCGGCGCCCACCCACCAGCGGGCGATGTCGATGATGGGGGCGCCGTAGCCTTCGAGGGAGGAGGTGTGAAGCCTCGACTGGTCGGCGGTGTGATCGACCTGGCGGAGAGGCACCTTGGGATCGAGCCACTGCGAGTTTTGCTCGAAGCCGTTGAAGAGGAACGGAATGCCGGTGAAGCCCTCATCGATCAGCGACCGGGCGTACTGGACGCCCGGGCTGTAGCGGAACGTGAAGCCGAGCTTGGTCTTGAGGCCACGACACCGCGCCAACTCCGCTGCCCAGCGGGTCTGGCGAAAGTCGTAGGCCACGGGTTTCTCGCAGAGGACGTGCTTGCCGGCCTCGATGGCCGCCGAGGCGAGGGTGAAGTGGGTGTGCGAGGGTGTCACGACGTCGATGACATCCAGGTCGGGGCGGGTCACGACGGCCTGCCAGTCGTCGGTCGCCTCCGGAACGTCGAACCGCGTCGCGAGCTCCCGAGCGCGCTCCGGCTCGACGTCGCACACGACAGCGACATGGGCGCGCCCGTCCCGCTGCCATCCTGGGATGTGGGCGCGCCTGGCCCAGTTACCCGCCCCCAGGACGCCGATGCGCAAGGTACCCTGGCTCATGTCTCCTCCGTGGACGGTTTGTCCGGTCCGATGCTAGCATCGGATCCGGAATCGCGGCCGGGGCGAGAGTGGACGCACGGCCCGGCGGCGGAGCTTCGCTCCAGCGAGCTGCCCAGCGGCTGATCAGAGAGGAGGCGCGCGATGAAGGGCGGGCCGGAGGGTCCCATGGGCCGGGAGCGGCGGGCGGCGAGATCGGACGGGGCCGAGGTGCGGCCGTCGCGGCGTGAACTGGTGGGCGGGGCGCTGGGCGCCGGGGCCCTGTCCCTTGCCGGCGCGCTTGGCCGGCCGCGCCGGGCCGCTTCCCAGGGCGCGGGCGAGACGCCGCAACCCGGGGGCGAGTTGGTCTACGGCGCCCCCACGCGCTTCGACACGCTCGATCCGAACGTCACCACGGTGAGCGCGGTCGGCCGCGTGTGCTATCACCTCTTCGATCCCCTGGTCTGGGAGGTGAAGGCCGGCGAGTTCGTGCCCGGCTTGGCTGAGAAATGGGAAGTCAACGCCGCCGCCGACCAGTACCGCTTCCTTCTCCGCAAGGACGTCAAGTTTCACGACGGCACGCCGTTTACCGCCGAGGCCGTCAAGTTCACTTTCGACCGCATCGTCGATCCCGAGCTGAAGTCCCAGATGGCCTTCTCGGGGATCGGCCCCTACGAGAGCAGCACGGTCGTCGATCGCTACACGGTGGTGGTGAAGTTCAAGCGTCCCTTTGCCCCGTTCCTGAGCTCGGTGGCGCAGTCGGTGCTGGCGCCCGTCTCGCCGGAGGCGGTCAAGAAGCACGGCAAGGACTTCGGCGGCCGTCCCGTGGGCACCGGGCCCTTCAAGTTCGAGTCCTACACACCGGACAGCGCGGTCCGGATGATCCGGAACCCCGACTATCGCTGGGGGCCCTCCTTCTTCAAGCATTCCGGGCCTGCCTATCTCGACGCGATCAACTGGCGCCTCATCCCGGAGCCGGCAACGCGCCTGGCGGCGCTCCGATCGGGCGAGGTCCACGTCATCGACGACGTGCCCACCCAGGACTACCGGAACCTCCAGCGCGAGACCGCGATCCAGCTGCTCCAGGGGGACCTGGCGGGCTCGGGCTGGAGCATGATGATCAACGTGACCAAGGCGCCGACGGACGACGTCCGTGTGCGCCAGGCCCTCGAGTGGGGTGTGGATCGGACGGCCATGGTGCGGGCCATCTGGCAGGGCATTCCCAAGCCAGCCTGCAGTCCCCTGACCGGTGTGATGTTCGGCTACGATCCGGCGACCTGCAACGTATACCGCTATGACCCCAAGAAGGCCGGGGAGATTCTCGATGAGGCCGGATGGAAGATGGATTCCGGCGGCGTCCGTCGGAAGGACGGCCAGGAACTGGCGCTCGCTCTCTACTACCGCTCGGACAACGCCGACTTCACCGCGATGGCCACCTTCCTCCAGGCCATGTACCAGCCGATCGGGATCAAGATCGACCTCAACGGCCTGGCCCAGGCCGGCTATTTCAATGCCGTTCGCGCCGGTCAGCACAACCTCCAGTTCTGGTGGGACACGCGGACCGATCCGGACATGGTCCGGATGCTCCTCTACTCGGCGAACGCCAACGGCGGGACGAACCGCAACCGGTACAAGAACGCCGAGATGGACAAGCTGATCGACGACGCGGCCGGCACCACCGACCCGGCCCGGCGGAAGCGCCTGTACACCGAGATCCAGATGAAGGTGCTCCGCGAGGCGGTCATGGTGTTCTTCGCCGATCCACTCAATGTCTTCGCCTACCAGAAGGCCAAGGTGATGGGGCCGGTGCTCGACTGGTCAGCCACCAACGTGCTGCTCCACAACGCCTGGCTCAAGAAGTGAGACCGTCTGAATCGATCGGACGGCGCGACTCGAGCAGAGGTTCGGCCGCTACGCGGATGGGAACCACCGCGACCGAGGCCCGGGAGCGCGTGACCGCCGAGGCGTGACCGGCGACGGGACATGGCCAGGTATGTCCGGACGCGACTGGTCCTGGCCGTTCCCACGATCCTCCTGACGTCACTCGTGGTCTTCCTGATGCTCTTCCTGATTCCGGGAGACCCGGCGTCGATCTACGTCGGCGAGCAGACGGCGACCCCGGAGCGGCTGGCGGAGATCCGGCGTGTCATGGGGCTGGACCGGCCGCTCCACGTCCAGTACGCAGACTTCCTCTGGCGGGCTCTCCACGGCGATCTGGGCCGGTCTCTCCAGACCAATCGCCCCGTACTCGACGAAATCCTGGGCCGGCTTCCCAGCACCGTCGCCCTGGCCGGCACCGCGATGGCGCTGGCCGTCCTCCTGGGTCTCGGGCTCGGGCTGGCCTCAGGCCTTCGCCACAACTCGATCGTGGACACACTCGCGATGCTGATCGCGCTCTTCGGCGTGTCCGTGCCGGTCTTCTGGCTGGCTCTGCTGCTGATCATGCTGTTCGCCGTCCAGCTCCAGTGGCTGCCTGCTACCAGCGGACCGGGATTCCGGGGGCTGGTGCTGCCGGCCGTCTCGCTGGCCCTCCTCTCGGCGGCCTCCCTAGCCCGGCTGGTCCGCGCGAGCATTCTGGACGTGCTGCGTCTCGACTATCTGACGACGGCCCGAGCCAAGGGACTGGCCGCTCGGGTCGTCGTACTGCGCCATGCGCTCCCTAACGCGATCCTGCCCGTGATCACGGCCATGGGGCTCCAGTTCGGTGCCCTCCTCAGCGGGGCGGTGATCACCGAGACGATCTTCGCGCGCCCCGGGCTCGGCAAGCTGGTGGTGGACTCAATCCAGAGCAAGGACCTCCCGACCGTCCAGGGGGTGATCCTGGTTCTGGCTGGAATCTACGTTCTGATGAACCTCCTGGTCGACCTCTCCTACGGGCTGATCGACCCCAGGATCCGCTTCGAGTGACCGGAAGGCCAGTCGAGGTACCGGTCGCACTGCCGATGGTGCCGACCGGTGGACAACGGTTGTGGGCCGACGCGTTCCGGCGCCTGGTCAAAAGCCGCGGGGCGACCTCCGGCGGGGTGATCTTCGGGCTATTCGTGTTCATGGCCCTCGCTGCCCCGCTCCTGACGCCCTACGATCCGATTCGCCTGAACGTCGTGGAGTCGCTCGAGCCCCCGAGCGCGCGGCACTGGCTCGGGACCGATCAGTTCGGCCGCGACGTCCTGGCCCGCGTCATCTACGGGGCACGCGTTTCGATGGCCATGGGGGTCGTGGCGGTGACCATCTCAGTCGTCCTAGGCTTGGCGTTGGGGCTTGTCTCGGGGTACTACCGCGGGACGGTCGACCTCCTGGTGATGCGGCTGGTGGACGTCATGCTAGCGTTTCCAGGGATCCTGCTGGCTCTCGTAATCATCGCGGTACTGGGCCCCAATCTGGGGAGCGCCATGATCGCCGTCGGCGTCTCGGGCATGCCGCTGTTCGTTCGGGTCGTGCGCAGCTCGACGCTCACCGTGCGGGCGCTCCAGTACGTCGAGGCGGCTCAGGCCGCCGGCAGCGGCGATGCCCGCGTGCTGATGCGTCACGTCCTGCCAAACGTCCTCACCCCCGTCATCGTCCTCGTCACGCTGGGCATCCCGGCCGCCATCGTGGCGGGCGCCGCCCTCAGCTTTCTGGGTCTGGGCGTCAAGCCCCCGACGCCCGATTGGGGCGAGATGCTCAGCAAGGGTCGCGCGTTCATGGGGACGGCCTGGTGGCTCTCCACGTTCCCAGGGCTCGCCATCGCGGTCATCGTGCTGGCGATCAACCGGTTCGGGGACGGCCTGCGCGACGCCCTCGACCCCCGAATGAAGCTTTGACACGAAGGGAGGGACGGTGACCGACGACTTCGGCGGGAAGGTCGCGATCGTGACGGGGGCGGCGGGCGGTATCGGGCGTGTGATCCTCCGCCGGTTCGCCGAGGCCGGAGCTCGCGTGGTGCTCGCGGACGTGGATGTCGAGCATGGCGCCGCGATTGCGAAGGACGTGGGCTCGCGAGGGGGTGACGCCCTGTTCGTCCGGACGGACGTGCGGGAGAGCGCCCAGGTCGACGCGATGGTCGGCGGGGCGATCGAGCGCTTCGGCCGAGTGGACATCCTGGTCCACGGAGCCGGCGTCGGCGTCCACAAGGAGATCGTCGACCTATCCGAGCAGGAGTGGGATCTTCAGGTCGACGTCCAGCTCCGCGGCGTCTTCCTCCTGAGTCGAGCGGTTGGCCGGCGACTGATCGCGCAGGGGCAGGGAGGGCGGATCGTCCTGATCGGGTCGACGGCGGGGAACAACGCCCGCATCCAGAGCGGCCCCCATGCCGCATCCAAGGCAGGGGCTATCCAGCTCGCGCGGGTCATGGCGCTGGAGCTGGGACGCTACGGGATCACCGTCAACGTCGTCTCGCCCGGGCTGACGGACATTGCCGGAATCTCGCGCTCCACCCAGACCGCCGAGTATCAGCGGGCCTTCGTCACCCAGGTGCCGCTCGGGCGTCTGGCCACGCCCGATGAGATCGCCGATGCCGTGCTGTTCATCGCTTCGGACCGGGCGCGCTTCATCACCGGGCAGGTCCTTTGCGTGGACGGCGGCTATTCGGCGGGGAAGCTGGCCGTCCAGGGTCCTCACGTGGCGACCCATCACGACGCCCCTGAGGGGGCTCGGTGAGCCAGGGGGCAGGCGCTGGGGGCGGGGGTGTGGGATCGGGTGTCGCGCCGGTGTCGGGCGCCGAAGTCGGGTCGGCCGGTTGACCTGGACCCGGTGTGCGGGGACTGTGCGGGAGAGCGTGCCAACGCAGGCCAAACCGAGCAGACGTCGGGCGGCCGAACAATGCTACCGATTGGGTTGTTTAGTGTGAGGTTGGTCGCCTTCTCGCCGTAGGTTCCCCTCATAACCCAAAGGTCGCTGGTTCAAATCCGGCCCCCGCAACCAACCCAAGGTCCCGGAAGGTAATCACTTCCGGGGCCTTCGTGTTTTCGGCGCTGAGCACCTCGACCTTCGGATCGTCGAGGAGCAGGCTGAGTAGGGTGTGCCGAGCGATTGCCCGCTCTTCATTCTCAACGGGGTCGGAATGGAGACGCCAGTTCCTGGGACCAGGCGGCGACTTCGGCATGCCCCCCTCCCGCGGCGGGGCCACGTAAGAATTAACCAGGCAGGGGGCGTGGGTCACCCCTCTTCGGTTGGCCGACCTAGCCGGGTGCTACAAGGCCACACGAACCTCTCAGCGGGGGGCCGTCGGGGTCCGGCACGCGCCCGTTCGACTACTTCGCGGGCCAGGGTGGCGCCGCGGACTGGCTGCCCGTTCCCAACGCTGCCCGCCACAGCTTCCCACCAGTGGAGGCAATCGTGCGGAACCGCGTGACCCGGCCCGCTGGGCCGTTGTGAGGGCGCACTGGTGAGCGCGTGACCGGCGCCGATCGAGTCGAGTGGTGCTGAGGCCTCAGATCGCCCGACCGACGCGCGCGGCGTCGACCATGGCGAGCAGCAGGTTCCGGGGGGCGTAGGCGTCGCCGATGAGGTGGAGGGCGGGCGGGCTTTCCTGTCCTGTCGTGAGCGCGCTGAGCTCGTGATAGAGCTGATCCCGCGCCTGGCCGCCGGACGCGAGGACCACCGTGTCGGCCGGGATCGTCCATTCTGCGTCCGTCAGCATGTGCCGGACGCGTACGTGGTCCGCCTCGATCGCGACGGGGGCGGCGAGCACGGTGATCGTCACGCCCTGTCGCAAGAGGCGCTCGAGCAGCTTCGCGCGCAGCGTGGTGCCGATGTCCTCGCCCAGGCTGTACTGGCGCGTGACGATCTCGACCGCGTGGCCGGCCTGGCTGAGCGCGTCGGCGACCTTGGGGCCTGGCGTGTAGCTCGTCTCGTCCAGGATCACTGAGCGCCCTCGGACGGGCGCGGTGCCCGCCAGCACCTCGGTCGCGGAGACGACGTGCGGCCGATCGACTCCCGGAAGCCGGGGACGGCGCGGATCGGCGCCGGTCGCCACCACGACGGCGTCGGGACGCTCCGCTAGCACCCTCGTCGCGGTCGCCGTCACGCCGAGCTGCACCTCGACCTTCAGCCTCGTGAGTTGACGCGCCAGCCAGTCGACCGCGGTGGCGTAGGCTTCCCAGCCCGGGGCGCGTGCGGCGATCCGCAGCGCGCCGCCCAGGTGATCGTCGCGCTCGAGGATCGTCACCCGATGGCCGCGCTCCGTCAGGACGCGGGCCGCCTCCATGCCGGCCGGGCCGCCGCCGACGACCAGGACTCGCCGCGCGGCGGCGGCCGGGATCACCGTGCCCCACTCGCGCTCGCGGCCGATGACGGGGTTCTGGACACAGCCGATCGGCATGCCGAAGTAGAGGCGGTCGATGCACCCCTCGGCCGAGCCCATGCAGATCCGGATGTCGTCGAGTCGACCTTCGCGCGCCTTCCGGGGCATCTCCGGATCGGCGATCAGGGCGCGCGTCATCCCGACCAGGTCCGCCGCACCGCTGCGGAGCACCTCTTCGGCCTGGGCGGGCGTCACGATCCGACCGGTGACGATCACCGGCGTCCGCACCGCCGCCTTGATGCGGGCCGCCAGGTGCACGAACGTGCCGAGGCCGTAGTACGCGGAGGGGTTGTTATACCCCCGGGCGCGAAACGTCGAGACGGTCCCGCCGGTGACCGTGAAGTAGTCGAGCCCCCCGGTGCGGTCGAGGCGCGTGACGATCTCGAGCAGCTCGTCCGGCTGGAGCCCCTCCGGCAGCGCGTCGTCGCCCGAGACGCGCGCGCCGACGACGAAATCCCGGCCCACCGCGCCGCGCACCGCCTCGAGGATCTCGAGGGAGAAGCGCAGCCGGTTCTCGAGGCTCCCGCCGTACTGGTCGGTGCGCAGGTTGATGGCGGGGCTCCAGAACTGGTCGGGCAGCTGGTCGGCGTAGAAGGCGAGGTCGGCGCCGTCCAGACCACACGCCTTCAGCCGCCGACACGCCGCGGCGTAGTCGTCGACCATCTGGCGGATCTCGGTCACCGACAGCACGTGGGGGATTCCCGGCGAGAGCTGGCTCACCGTCGCCGACGGGCCGCTCCCGCATCGATCGAGATGATGATAGCTGCGCCGCCCGCTCGAGGTGACCTGGCTGAACGCCAGCGCGCCATGCGCCTTGATGGCCCGGGCGGCCGCCCGGAGCCCGGGCTCGGCGCTCGCCTGCCAGAGATTGACGTGGTTCGGAGGGATCGGGGTCAGCGAGGACGCCGCGGCCGAGCCGAACATCATGACCGTCCCGCAGCCGCCGGCCGCCTTCGCGGCGTGATACGCGATCAGCCGCTCGCCCGGCGCCCCGTCGACGGCGAAGTTCGTGCCGTGGCTCGTCGAGACGATGCGGTTCGGCGCCTCGGCGTGGCCACGCGCGCCGAATCGGAACGGGCTGAAGAGCAGCGGGAACTGCGTCGGCGTCATCGATCCGCGCTGACCGGCCTGACCTCAGCCGCCGCCGGCCCCGTCACCGTCCGTGCGCGGGCGCGCCCGCCGCCGGCTTCACCGCCTTGGCGATGGCGGCGATGTGCTCCGGTCGGGTCCCGCAGCACCCGCCCACGATGACGTAACCCTCGGCGACGTAGCGGCAGGCGTGATCGGCCATCTCACCCGGCGAGACGGTGTGCTCCCAGCGCCACGTGTACATGTCGTAGCGGCCGTTGTTGGGATAGACGCCGATCGGCAAGGACGTGAAGTCGCGGAGCCACGGCGCTACGCCGTGGGCGTTCGCCGGGGGCAGGCAGTGGACCAGCACGGCGCCGGCGCCCAGCTCCTCGAGGCGCCGGGCCGCGCGGCCGAACCGGTCGCCGTCCGGTGGCAGCGCGTCCCCGAAGATGCCGACCGGGCCGCCCACCCCGCGACGGTAGGCGACCCAAAGCGGGAAGCCCGTGGCCACGAGCGTCTCGTAGTGCGGAAACCTCAGATCCTCGGCGATCGGCGGCGCGAGCTCGACGAGGAAAGCGTCCGGCGGCTCTGACTCGAGGGCTCCCGCTAGGTCCCGCAGGTAGTCGTGGGCGACCATCTCCGTCCAGTCCTTGCTCCCGCGACCGCTGCTCGCCCGGTTGTCGGGCCATTCGGCCTTCGGCGAGTCCTGGATCATCATCGCGAACACCACCGCGATGTCCGGCCGTCCCCCCTCCCGCGCCGCCTCCCGAGCCAGGCGCACGCTGAGCCGCGCCTTCTCCCGCCACGTCCCGGCCGGTACGGCCAGGTCCCCGTCCCGCTCCAGGCGCACGCAGCGGTGGAACATGAAGGTGTTGGTGAGCAGGACGTCGGCGCCGGCGTCGACGAAGCGCCGGTGCATGGCCTTCACCGTCTCGGGGGCCTCGTACAGCCCGAGCGTCCCCCAGGTGAAGTTGACCGGGCCGTCGGCCCTGGCGGGTGGATAGCCCATGGCCTGGAGCTCCGACCCGATCCCGCCGTCCATGACGGTTGGCTCGCCCCGGGCCCACCGCGCCTTGAGCTGCCGATACGCCGACGATTCGTGGCTCATGGCTTTCGACGCGCGTGATGATATACGTGCCCCGGCTCCCGCCACAAGGCGCCACGTCGAGCGGGAGCGAAGGCTATCGCGTCACGCTCGAACCCGCGGCCTGAGCGCGAGGTGAGGCGACGCGGTATGTTCTGAGCAAAGCCCTTCTCGGCCGGGTCCCATGGGTCCCGGCGCAGGTGGGGATGGATCGAGCGCGTGTAGAGGCTGTCGTGGAGCTGCGCGACCGCGGCCGCGCCGCGCGGCGCGTGGCCATCAGGACTTCCTGGCTAAGCCGCGTAACGGAGGCGCGGGTCGAGGAAGTCCCGCAGCCCGTCCCCGACCAGATTGAGGGCGAGCACGCTCAGGACCACTGCGGCGCCGGGGAAGATGCTGATCCACCACGCCTGGCCCAGGTAGAGCTGTCCCGCGGCGATGATTCCGCCCCACGTCGGCGTCTCCGGTGGCACTCCGACGCCGAGGAAGGAGAGCGCCGCCTCGCCCAGCATCGCGTAGGCCGCGACGAACGTTCCCTGCACGATGATGGGGGACACGCAGTTCGCCAGGACGTGGCGGGCGAGGATCCGCTGGCTCCGCGCGCCGATCGCCCGTGCGGCGTCCACGTAGTCCAGGTTCACTACCACCAGGACCGAGGCGCGGACGACGCGGGCGACGCGCGGCGTGTAGACGAACGCGAGCGCGATCACGACGTTTCTGAGGCTCGGCCCGAGCGCGGCCATGAGGGAGATGGCCAGCAGGATGTCGGGGAAGGCCATCACCCCGTCCATGATCCGCATGATGAGGCGGTCGGCGCGCGGGCTCCAACCGGCGGCGAGCCCGATCACGGTCCCCACCACGATGGACAGCAGCGTGACCAGGATCCCCACGAGGAGAGACAGGCGCGCCCCGAAGACCACCCGGCTCAGGATGTCCCGCCCGAACTCGTCAGTGCCGAAGGGATGCGTCGCCGCCGGCCGGCGCAGGCGGTCCATGGCCTGGATGTCCAGGGGGTCGTACGGCGCGAGCGCCGGGGCGGCGACCGCCACGCCGAGCATCACCAACAGGATCACCGCGCCGAGTCCGATGACGCGGCGCTGCCGCACCATCCGGAGGAGCAGCGTGGCTGCCCCGGGCCGGGCGCCGGCGAGCGCCGAGGGCGGGATCGTCAGGACGCGCTCGGCCATCAGTACTTCACCCGTGGGTCGACCACGAGGTAGAGCACGTCCACCAGGAGGTTGATGAGAACGTAGGACGCCGCGACGATGAGGGTCACGCCCTGGATCACGGGGTAGTCCCGTCGCAGCACCGACTGGACCACGAGCTGCCCGATGCCGGGAATGCTGAACACCGTCTCCGTCACCACCGCGCCCCCCATGAGCGCCGCGAACGTGAGCCCCACCACGGTGAGGATCGGCACGAGCGCGTTCCGGAGCGCGTGGCGAAAGATGACCGCCCGCTCGGCCAGTCCCTTGGCCCGGGCGGTGCGCACGTAGTCGGTCGCGATGACGTCGAGGAGGCTCCCGCGCACGAAGCGGATGATGAGGGCGGAGTTAGGGACGCCGAGCGCGAACGCGGGGAGGATCAGATGGCGGAGGCTTCGCCACAGCCCCTCGTCGGGCGGGCGGAACCCCGACGAGGGAAGCCAGCCGAGGTTCACGGCGAAGACGACGATCAGCGTGAGCCCTAGCCAGAAGCTCGGGACGGCCGCGCCCAGCATGACGAGGGTCAGGCTCGCCTGATCCAGCCAGGAGTTGCGGTACACCGCCGACGCGATGCCGATAGGGATGCCGATGGCCAGCGCCACGGCGAGGGCCAGGAGAGACAGCATCACGGTGGGGCCGACGTGCTGCCAGATCGTGCGAGTCACCGGCATCCGGTTGTAGAGCGACCGCCCCAGGTCGCCACGGAGCGCCCGCGAGATCCACAGCCCGAACTGCACTGGCAAGGGGGCGTCGAGCCCGTGGAGCTCCCGCAGCGCCTGGACCTGCTCCGGGCGGGCGTCTTCGCCGAGCAGGACGCGGATCGGATCTCCCGGGGTGAAGCGAGCAATCAAGAACACCATCACGGCGACGACGAGGAGGACGGGCGCAAGTGCCAGCAACCGCCCGCCGAGGTACGAGGTCACCGCGATCCCTCATCCGCCCGGCGCCGGGCCGGGGGGCGGAGACTGCGGAGGCGGCGCCGGTGCGCCGCCGTCCGCAGCCCGCCCTCCGGTCTCACCGGTCGGCGCCGACCGTTACTTCGGCACGGACACGTTCCAGACGATGAACCCGATCCCGAGCGGCTTGTAGCCCTCGACCCCCTTGGCCCGGAGCCGGATGCTCATGTGGTCGCCGGTCTTGACCCAGCCCCCCTCGGTGAACACCAGCTCCTGGAGCTTCTGCCAGGTCTGCACGCGGGTCTGCTGGTCGAGCGCCCGGTTCAACTCCTGAAACAGCTGGTTCTTCGCGGGCGTCTCCCACCATCCGGGATAGGCCGGGCTGAACACGTCGATGAGCGCCGGGTCGGGGACGAACCCGTGCGACGTGGTGAACAGCTCCCACTCGGTCGGCTTGGCGCGGCGCTCGACCACGCCGGCCCACTCGTAGACCTGCAGGTCCATGTTGAAGCCGGCCTTGCGGAGCTGGTCCGCCGCCACCGTGGCGGACTTGTGGCTCCAGTCGTACTGCTGGGTCGTCAGCCAGCGTATCGGCTCGCCCTTGTACCCCGCCTCGGCCGCCAGCTTTTTCGCCAGATCTGCGTTGCCCTGGTTGTACCAGCGCGCGCCCACCTCCGTGTACCAGGGCGTTCCCTTCGGATAGATGCTGGGCGTCAGCTGGAACAGATCGGGATTCCCCACGGTGACCTGCAGGATCGGCTGCATGCTGAGCGCCGCCATCACGGCCTGCCGGAGCTTCACGTTGGCCATGATGCCGGCCTTCTTGTTGAAGAAGAACACCAGCCAGGCCCCGGGCTCGTGGACGTCCGGGACCACGCGGGCGTCGGTCTTGAGCTGCGCGTAGAGGTCGGCGCTGATCAGGTCGGCGATATCGTAGTCGCCAGCCTGTACCCCGGCGATGCGCGTCGCGACGTTCCCGACCGGGTAGAAAATCACCTCGTCGACCAGGGCGTCGCGGCGGCCGGCGTACCCGCTGGCCGGTTCGGTGCGCGACGCGTACTTGTCCCAGCGGGCCAGTTTGATGTGCCGGTTGGGAATCCACTCCACGAAGCGATACGGTCCGGTGCCGACGTACTCGGTGACGGGACCGGCCGGCGTCGCCTCGGCGATCTCCTTCGGCATGATCGCCGCCGCCGAGGACGGCAGCGCCAGGAAGGCGAGCAGCGGCGCGAACGGCTCCTTCAGGGCCATGACGACCGTGTACTTGTCCGGCGCCGTCACCGCCTCGACCGAGTTGAAGACCACGATGCCGCGGGAGCCGACCTTGCCCCAGCGCTTCAAGGACGCGACGACGTCCTCGGACGTCATCTCCTTGCCGTTGTGGAAGAGCACGCCCCGGCGGAGCTTGAACGTGTGCGTCAGGCCGTTCGAGCTCATGCTGTGCGATTCCACCAGCATCGGCTGGGGCCGGAAGTTCGCGTCGAAGGCGAACGGCGTTTCGAAGATGGCGCTGGCGATGTTGCTGGTCACCCCGACCGTGGTGGCCGAGTAGTCGAGGGTGGGCGGCTCGCCAGTGTTGGCGATCCGCAGCGTGCCGCCGCGCCGCGGGGTCTGCCCGTCGACCGTGGAGCCGAGGACCAGGGCCGCCAGGACCAAGAGGACGCTCACAAGAATCCCGCGTCTGCCCAGTCGCATCGATCATCCCTCCTGGGAAGGGGCGTAGCCGGTCAGGTTACGCCGGTGCGCTTCCTCGCGTCATCGTGGCTGTCGAACTGTCTCACCCCCCTCGACCCCGGTTGCCACCCAAGTATAGTCCAGCCCCGCCGGGGGGACTATTCCCAGAGCTGGTCGTCGACCAGGCGCACCACGTAGCGCCACCAACCCTCGTCGAGAATCTCCCCCGCGTGTTCCGGCTCTCACCCCGGATCACGTCGCGCACCTCGCGCTCACCATCGCATCGTCGTGGCTGCTCAGGGCCGCGCAGATCATCGCGCTTCAACGATCCGCAGCTCGCGCTGCTCGCACCTGGACGCTCAGCGTGGCCGTTCGACGCCCTCGCGGCAAGTCGGCGACTTGGGGCAGAATGTGCAGCGGGCCACAACCGGCGAGGTAAGACGCGGGTCGTGGGAGGGACATATGGTTTCTCTCGATTGGCCGAAAACCGACCGGTGGATAATGGGCGAGTCCTGGGTCGGCTCCCGGCTCAGCGAGTATCTCGTCGAGCTCACCGACAGCATCGGCCCGCGCTGGGCCGGCACGGACGGCGACGCCCGCGCCGCGCGCTACATCCGAGGCCTGATGGAGTCGTTCGACCTCGACGCGCGCCTCGAAGAGTTCGAGCTCGACACGTGGGAGCAGGGGGCGTGCGCGGCGATGATTGTGGGGCAAACTTCACCCACTAGCTCCCTCGTGCACGGAGGACGACCAGCCCTCACCGTCCCGAAGGGGCATCGGGACACTTCTCCCCCGGAGTCGGGAGAGGAACAGGTGGAACGGGGGGTCACCATCCTCCCCATGCTGAACTGCCCGCCGCTCGACCTTACGGCGCCCCTCGTGGACGTCGGCTTCGGCATGCCGCACGAGCTCGACCCGCTGCGCGACCGCCTGCGCGGCGCAGTCGCCATCATGAACGTGGGCCTCGAGCCCTTCAGCACCCCGCGCACGATGGCCGACCGCATCCTCGACCTCGCCGCCGCGGGGTGCGCCGCCGTCATCGCTGTCGATGGGCGCAGCGGCGGCCGCATCGAGTACGTCCACGCGACCGACAAGCGCCGCGCGGAAAGGGCAGGGTTGGTGCTACCGCACCCCGTGGCGACGGTGCAGACGCACAAGGAGGGCGGCATCGCCTTCCGCCGCGCCGCAGAGGCCGGCCACGGCGTGCGCATCCACGTCGAGAGCCGCTCCTTCAGAACGCCCTGCCACAACACCGTCGCCGACCTCCGGGGCTCGCGGTGGCCCGACGAGACGCTGATCATCAGCGCCCACCATGACACCTACCCGAACTCCCCAGGCGCCGTCGATAACGGCTCCGGCTCCGTCGTCGTCATGGACGTCGCGCGCACCCTGGGGGCGCTGCAGAGGGAGCTCGGCGTCTCGCCGGGCCGCACCATCCGCTTCTGCACCTTCAGCGGCGAGGAGCAGAACCACCAGGGGTCGGCGGCGTACGTCCGTGCCCACTACGGCCCTGAGCCTGCGCCGCGCTTCGTAATCAACCTGGACGAGGTCGCGGCCGGCCCAATCAAGGGCCTCGCGCTCCAGTTCCCGCACCAGCGCCAGCTCATGCAGAAGGTCCTCGACGAGCTCGGCGAGGGGTTGAAGGCGCACGTCATGCCGATGCTCGACCACAGCAACGACGGCTTCTCCTTCGCCCGCAGCGCCATCCCGTACGCAATCCTGTGGCGGTGGCGCTTCGTCGGCCGGCACCCGGACGCCGACTACCGCGCGGAGCCCTGGGACACGGCGGACAAGGTGCGCATCCGCGAGCTCAAGGAGTACAGCGCCTGCCTCGCCCGCATCCTGCTGCGGCTGTCGCACGTGCCACCGGAGTCGTGGCCCGCCAACCCCGTCATGGTCGCGCAGGTGGAGGCGCAGATGCGGCAGGAGATAGGGAAGATACTGCGTGTGATGTAAGAGCAGAAGGCTCAGCGATTCAAGGACCTGTAAAGGCATCAACGCCGCTCCGCCACGTCCTCCATCGTCGGGCCAGGGGCCCGCGGTCAGGGGAGGGGCTTGCAGCCGGGACGGTCGTACCGGTGGAATTCCCCTCGCGTGTTGATGGCGATCCGGATCGTGTCCTCGCGCCCAACGGGCTCGATGTGGTGCCACCGATTCTTGGGGCCGAGGACGAAGTCGCCGGCACGGGCGTGGATCGGCCCGGGCTCGCCTTCGATGTACCAGTTGATCTCGCCCTGGACCACGACCCACCACTCGTCGTGGAGGTGATAGTGGGTGTCGTTCGGCTGACCGGGCGGGTGGCAGATGATGAACGCCTGGATGTCGTCGGTCAGGACGAGCGCCTCGGCCCAGGGCGGCGCTCCCTTCGTGGCCTTGATCGCCTCCAGGCGCGCCTGGAGCTTGCCCGGCTCGAGGAACGGGATCCGGACCGGTGTCGGCGGGGCCGCCTGCGTTGCCATGCGCGCCTCCATGCGTCGTCGCTGGGCGTGAGGCCTGGTCGAGATCGAGATGGCCGAGCATAGCTCATGGTGGGACGGTTGAAAAGGACACGGGGCCGCGTGCGGGAGCCACTTCCGGACGAAACCTGAGTAACCAGGGTTCAATCGCGGTAACATAGCTGGCCGCTGCGACGCGGAGACCCAGGGAAGACGCGATGCCTTCGTCCAAGCCCGCTGCCAAGCCCACTCCGAAGGGAACCGCGGCGGAGCTCGTGACGCCTCGGATGGTACGGATCGTCCGGTGGTCGCTTGCGACTTTCGTGGCGGTCATTCTGCTTCTGATCTTCGCCGTGCCGCGCAAGCCCCCGCCTCCGCCGTCGCTCACGCAGCCCACACAGGCCTTCGTCGACCGCGTCGGTATCGTGTCGCCCAAGTTTGCCAGCGAGTGGGCCGGGGCATTGCTCAACGACGAGCGCGCGGAGATCGTTGTCTATATCGACCGCAAGCCGCCGGAAGGAAACCTTGCGGCGTGGGCGATTCAGACCGCCACGGACTGGAAGATCGGCGCGGCGAAGAACGACACCGGGCTCGTCGTATTCGTCTTCACGGAGCCGCGGATCGCGCGCATCGACGTGGGCTACGGGCTCGAGTCGGTGTTCACCGACGCCCGCGTGCGGCAGCTGCTCGAGCGGCATCTCGTCCCCGCCTTTCCGCAGGGCGAGTACGAGCGCGGATTCGACGCCCTCATCAGGGCCCTGCGCAAAGAAATGGGCAACGACGACGCGGAGGCGATTCACGCAAGGGCGGCCGAGGACCGGCGCTCGCAGAGGCCCTGGTTCTCGCGGATCGGCGAGGCGTTCGCGCGCACCCCGCGCCTGGTTGCCGCCACGACGCAAAACTATCTCGAGGGCAGCGCCGGCACGCGCTTCGGTATCCTCGTGTTCGTCGGCGTCGGACTCGCGATCGCCGCCGTGGGAATCGCCTTGGCGGTCAATACCGCGTGGCGCGTGGCGACGATTCCGGCGAAGCTGCGGGCGCGCCGGGAACGCGAGGGCAGCTCGACACCCTCGCTGTTCGAGAATCTCAAGATCCTCGAGATCGTGATCGGCATCGCGATGTTCCTGGTCTGCCTGTCCTTGCTCATGATCGTGCTCCTGAGCGCGGAAAGCTTCCTCACTCGCCGGGGCGAATTCAGCGGGGCGGGCGCGGCCATCGTCTGGCCGGCACCGCGCTAGTGTTCCAACCCAGAAGTGGAGTCAATATGAGCCATGCCATCCCCTTGGGGGATCACGCCGTGACGTTCGGCGCGAGGCTGGCGGCGCGCCTCCGATCGCCCTCGCGCCCGGCACTCGGCCAGCACGACCGCGACGGTCTGGCCACCGCGAGTCGCGGGCCGAGGCCGCACGGCGCCGGTTGGCCAGGCGGCGGGCCTTCCCGCGGCCGGGATCAGCTCGATCGGCCGCCGGGAGTCTGGCCGTCGCGAGATGGAAGCGTCTTGAAAGTGCGCTAATGGTGGATGCGAGGCGATGGAGATAGAGCCACCTCGAGGCCTGCGGTTCTCGCCCTTTCGGCTCGATCCGGATAATGCGCTACTGTGGCGAGGCTCGACGGAAGTTCACCTGACGCCCAAGGCGTTTGCCGTGCTGCACTGCCTCGTTGAGCGCCACGGTCAGCTCGTCACTAAGGATGTGTTGCTCGAGCGCGTCTGGCCCGGGACCGTGGTGGGCGACGCAGTGCTCAAGGTCTGCGTTCGGGAGATCCGGAAGGCTCTCGGCGATGAGGTCGGCGCACCCCGGTTCGTGGCCACGGTGCACCGGAGGGGGTACCGGTTCATCGCCGACGTCACCGACGTCGATCCGCGACCGCCCCGCGGTGCGGTGCCGGGGGCGTCGGCGGTGGCCGCCGCCCTCAGCAGCCGCGCCAGCTATCGCGGGCCGGCCCACTTCGTGGGCCGGGAGACCGCTTTGGGCAAGCTCCGGACAGGGCTCGATGCGGCGTGGCGCGGCGTACGACAGATCGTCTTCGTGACCGGCGAGCCTGGCATCGGCAAGACGGGGGTGGTCGAGGCCTTTCTCGAGCGCGTCGCTTCCGACCCGCGCGTCTGGATCGCTCGAGGCCAGTGCGTCGAGACGTACGGGACTCAGGAACCATATCTGTCGCTGCTCGATGCCCTCGGCCGGCTCTGCCGCGAGACTGGGGGCGACTGGCTGGTCACCCTCCTGCGGCAACATGCGCCCACCTGGCTGGTGCAGATGCCATGGCTCCTCGGTCCCACCGACCGCGATGCGCTGCACCGGGAGCTGCTGGGCGCCACGCAAGAGCGGATGCTGCGCGAGATGGCCGAAGCGGTCGAGGCGCTGACTGCAGAAGCGCCACTGGTCGTGGTCCTCGAGGACCTGCACTGGAGTGACGCGGCGACCGTCGATCTGCTCTCCTTCTTGGCACGGCGCTCCCAGCCCGCGCGGTTGCTCCTGATCGGTACGTATCGTCCGGTCGATCTGATCGTCCGCCAGCACCCCGTCAAGGAAGTCAAGCTCGAGTTGCAGGCCGCCGGGCGATGCCAGGAACTGTCGCTCGAGCTGCTGGGTGTGGCCGCGGTGGCCGACTACCTGCGGGAACGTTTCGCCCACAATGCCTTCCCGTCAGGACTGGCGCAGGTGATCAGCCGGCGGACCGAGGGCAATCCGCTCTTCATGGTGAGCGTGATCGACGACCTCGTCGGGCGCGGATTGATCGCCATGCGCGACGACCGGTGGGAACTCCGCGCGGGGCTGGAGGAGGTCGAGGTCAGCGTGCCGGAGAGCCTGCGCCAGATGATCGAGCGGCGGATCGAGCAGCTCGGCGGCGAGGAGCGCCGCATCCTGGCGGCGGGCAGCGTGGCCGGCATGGAGTTCTCGGCGGCCTCGGTGGCGGCGGCCCTGAACCAGGTGACGGTCGAGGTGGAGGAGCGGTGCGACGAGCTGGCGCGGCGGCAGCTCTTCATCCGTTCGCTCGGAGCACGCGAGTGGCCGGACCGGACGGTGGCGTCGAACTACGGGTTCATGCATGCCCTGCATCGGAACGCCTTCTATCAGAGCATCACGCCGACGCGCCGGCGGCACTGGCACCAGGCGATCGGCGAGCGGGAGGAGATCGGCCACCGCGACCGGACGGGGGATATCGCCGGTATGCTCGCCGCCCACTTCCAGCAAGCGGGCGATGACCGGCGAGCCCTGCGGTACCTGGCGGAGGCGGCGGACACGGCGAGTCGCCGACACGCCAACGCCGAGGCAGTCGGGTACGTCGCGCGCGCGCTCGACATCGCCGAGCGGTTACCGGACGGCGAGGACGTGGCCTCGCACCTGGGGCTGCTCAAGCAGCTCGGCCTCCTCCATCGCGCCATGGGCGACGTGCGCGGTTCGATCGAGGACTTCACGGCGCGCGCCCGCTACGCACGGGAGCACGGCCGCGGCGACGAGGAGGTGCGGGCACTGTTGGAGCTGGGCGGTGCCCTCTCCTGGGTCGATCGCGACCGTAGCCTGGCCGCTGTCGAGCAGGCCCTCGCCCTCGTGCCTCAACTGCGTGACAAGGCACTGCAGGCGCACGTCAATGGTTCCCTCTCGTTCCAGCGCATCGTCTCGCGCGGATGGCGCGACGAGGACGCCGAGACATGCCGTCTTTCGTTGGACATCGTGCGGCGCGCAGGTGAGCGCCGGCATCTCAGCCTACACGTTGGCCACTATGCACTTCTGCAGAGCCACCGGTCGGAGTACCGGGCAGCGTGCCGCACGGCGGAGCAAGGCCTGCGGCTGGCGGTGGAGGTGCGCGACGCCTATCTCTACATGACCGCTCAGTTCTATCACGCGTGGGCGTTGCTGCATCTCGGGCAATGGGGGGAGCTGCGGCGCGTCCTCCGCGACGGACTCGAGATGGCGGAGCGCAACGGCCATCACCTGTGGGCGCGAGCATTCCGATTCCACACGGCATGGCTGCTCACGCACGCGGGTGGCTTCGCGAGGGCTCGTGCGCTCTGCGAGCAGGAGCGGCAGCCCGGTGAGGAAGTCCAGCTGGGGGAGAACCTGGGCTCGATCGTCCTCGGGTGCGCCAATGTCGGGTTGGGCCGGTTCCGCGAAGCCCTGCGCGCCTTCAGGGAGGTCACCGGCCGGTTGGAGGGCGGACCGGTCCTGATGGACTGGATCCTCAACATGCCGCTGCGGCTAGGACTGGGAGAGTACCGGCTCGCGCGGCGACAGTTCGGGCGGGCTCGCGAAGAGATGAAGGAGCTGTGTCGGCTCGCCGCCGCCCCGGGTGAGCGCACGTACCTCGCCCTCGGTCATCAGGGCCTGGCCGAGGCGGCTCTGGGCGAGGGCGACCGGGCCATGGCCGAACGCGAGGTGGCCGAGGCCTTCCGCGTGCTCGACGGGTTCGAGGCGCCGGTGGCCGCGTGGCGAGTCTGCGCCACGGCCGCGCGTGTCGAGGAGGCACGTGGGCGCCCGTCGCGAGCGAAGGCCTACTGGGGACGGGGTGCCGCGGTGCTCGAACGACTGGCAACCTGCCTAGAGGATGACGGCGATCTGTACCACTCCTTCCTGGCCCAACCCGCGGTTGAGGCCGTGCGCCGGAACGCGAAACGCTCGTCCGGTGCTGCGCCGCCAAAGAGCCTAGCCCCAGGCCGCGTCGGCCGGCGCCCCGGCTCGTCACGCCGCCGTCAGCGTCTGTCTTAGCCCCCTCGAGCTGGGGAGGGTCGTAAGGGGCGCGACGGTCAGATGACCGGTGGCGGGAGGCGAGTGCGCCCGGGCCGCAGATGCTCGCCAGGGGCGGTCATCCCGAGCCGCCGCGGTCGCCGCCCGGAGTCTCCGGGCGGCGTGTGTCCGTGCTCGGGATCCGCCCGGCCGCCTTGCAGTGCGGAAGCGTCGCAGACCGGAGGTGGAGCGTCTCCGACGCAATACGGCATTCACTAATGTCCCCTTGCTGACCGGGCGATCGCCCCTGGGTCCGAAAGGTCAGCGGCACCGCCAACGACCTTGGTGTGAACGCCGTGTCCGCTCGCCCGATGAGCCGCGGAGACCCGCGGTCGAGATTGCCTTCCGTCTCCACGCCAGCGCCATTCCAGCCCGACCCGGACAGCCGTGACACCCAGCTTCCTTACCCGAATCTAACCGAAACCTTACGCGGTCCTCATGACCGGGCCGCACGGGTTCCCTACCCTCGACGTCGAGTGCAATGACCAGAGAGAGCCCGAGTGACGCCCGCTGACGAGACCCGACGCGCGCTACCCGCGGAACGGGCGTTCGTCGTGCACCTGCGGCCGGAGGCGCTCCCCGACGAGGGGCTACTGGTGGGCCGCGTCGAGCATGTCGTGTCCGGCCGGAGCGAGCATTTCGATTCGCTGCCCGAGTTGCTCGCCTTCCTAGGCCGGTCGGTGAGGGTAGCAGAGGGGCTCCGTTTCAACGAAGCGAGGTGAGGGAACCAACGCTGGGCCGGCGAAATGACGCCATGTCGTCTTCACAACTCACACAGACAGAGGAGCTTGCAACCATGAAGAAGCAGATGGTCTTGTCCACCGTAGCCGCCGTTGGCGCGCTGTCGGTCCTGCTATCATTCCCGGTTCGCCAGGCAAGCGCGCAGACGGTGTTCCAGGCAGCCGGGCCGGACGGCGCCTCGATTCAGAGCACGGTCGACGCGTACCGCGCCGCTTTGGGGGACCCAAACAACGGCAACACGGCCCAGTCTGCTCTGACGGATCCCACCAAGGGTCGCCGTGAGATCAACTGGGACGGCGGTGGTGCGAACGAGACTACGGACGTTCCGGCCACGCCGTTCAACGTGTTCCGGAACACGCGCGGCGCCCAGTTCACCACACCAGGGACGGGCCTTTCGCAGGCTCCCCCCTCGGGCGGGCCCCAGGGCGGCTTGGCAACGCTCTTCAACAATCCGACCTACGGCGACATCTTCAACACCTTCAGCGATAAGCGCCTGTTCACTCCGGTAGGCAGCCGGTTCACCGAGGGGTTGTTCTTCGTGCCCGGCACCGATGGAGGTGTCCCAGCAGCGGTGACTGGCTTCGGCGCGGTCTTCACGGACGTCGACGAGCCGAACGGGGAGCATGGGGGCGGAAAGCACAGCACCAAGATCGACTACTTCGACGCCGCCGGCCACCGGCTCTTCACCGGCTTCGTCCCGGCCTCGCCCGGCGATGGGAGCCTGTCCTTCTTCGGCATCGTGTTCGACGACCCGCTCATCGCCCGGGTGCGGATCACGACCGGCGAGTCGCGCCCGGGGCCGAATGACGATAAGAAGGACATCGTCATGATGGATGACTTCATCTACGGTGAGCCGCAACCTTTGCCATGAGCGGCGCGGCGGTCGAGCGGCCCAACAGGAGGTCGTGCGACTCCTGACGTTGGACCCCGCCTCTTATCCGACAGGCCTGGAGGGGGGCATTCTGCCCCCCTCCCCCTGCTTTCGGCGTCACTCCGGGCTTCCCGCAGAACGCAGCGAGCCTCGAATCGGAAGGGGAAGCACTCCCGGGCCGCTTGTCACAGCGGTTCCGGGAGAGCCTGGACCAAGGCAGGCAAGGCTGTAGCGGAGGCTCGGAGAGGGCACTACGAGCACATCGACGAGCTCCGCGAAGAAATCGAGGCCAAGCTCAAGGCGTGGAGCAAGACCCTGGAAAACTCGAAAGCACACGCCGAGAGTGCCGAGGCGACCGCGAGGACTCTTGTCAGAGACTTCACGGCGCGATTAGACGCAGCTATCGGGCGGAAAAGGCTGAGAAGGAGGCCAGCGGCTGGCGAAGGCGTGGCGGGCGAAGGGGGACCCGGCCCGGGCGGCGCTCGGCGAATTGAAGACGGGCGCGGAAAAGGCCTGGGGCGAGCTCAAGGTAACGTTGGACAGCACGATCGCCAAAGTTCGGGAGCCTTCCTAGATCAGACCGATCTAGAGACAAAATCGTCGGCCTATGCCCGGCGCGATTGACTGCGACTCCTCGCACCGCCGTCATATTGTCAAGAGCACGACAAACTGACCACCCTGCTTGGATTCGGTAGCCATCGCGTGGGCGGCACGGACATCATCTCGCACAGCACCGGGGGTCCCGCTCGACGACAAGGTTACCAGCGCGAGAATGCCCATCGGTCGCCCGTCCTCGAGCTAGGCTCTGGCACGGATGCCAGACCTGTCGGAGGGAACGGCCGCCTGGAGAGTCTGGTCGGGAACCGTGCGCTGAGGGTCCTACGCCCCAAGGCGCCCAGTTCGCTGGGCCCAGATATTGCTCTCGTCACAGCCGGGGCAACTCCGCATTCGCCCAGGGCACCATGTTTACCTGGCCACTGTCCTCGCGCGCTGCTGCCGGCTGAGCGCGCCCGCATGTACCGACCCCGCCGGCGCTCGGTCCTGACCGTCACCGCTGTGGCCGCTGTCCTGCTCACGGTCGCCGGCTGTGCCACCCGGAGAACGGACACCGCGGTGACGGACGTCACCGGGGTCACGGCGGCCGACCGGCGGGCCATCGACAAGCTGTTCGAGTCATATGCCGGCCCCAGGGTGCCGGGCGCCGCCGTGGTCGTCATCAGGGACGGCCGCGTGATGTTCGTGCGCGGCTACGGCCTGGCCGAGCTCGAGACGAACACTCCCGTGACGGAGCACACGAACTTCCGGCTGGCCTCGCTTAGCAAACCGTTCACCGCGATGGCCGTCATGCTCCTGGTCCGCGATGGGCGGCTGCACCTCGACGATCGTGTCCGAGACATCCTTCCCGACTTTCCGGCGTATGGCCGCGACATCCTGATCGGGCATCTCCTCGGTCATACCTCGGGGCTCCGGCCCTACCAGGCCTTCGTGCGCGACTCCCAGACTCGACAGCTCAGGGACCGCGACGTGCTCGCGCTCCTGCAGCGCACCGACACCCTGCTGTTCCCGCCCGGCTCGGCCTTCCGATACGGCGACTCCGGATACGCGATCCTGGCCCTGGTGGTGGAGACGGTGTCGGGAGGATCCTTCGCACGGTTCCTGAGCGACCGGATCTTCGCGCGAGCCGGCATGGAATCCACCGTCGCCTACGAGCCCGGCATCTCGGTGGTGCCCCACCGGGCTCTCGGCTATTCGCCCACCCCGAGCGGGTTTCGCCCGTCCGATCAGACCCACACCACCGCCGTTCTCGGCGACGGCGGCATCTACTCCTCGGTGCGCGACCTCGCCGCGTGGGACCGCGCGCTCGACGAGCATCGGCTCCTCGACGCCCGGCTGCAGCAGCTGGCCTGGACTCCGGGCACGCTGAATGGTGGGACGAGAACGCGCTACGGGTTCGGCGGGTTCATCGACCGCGACGCGACCGGCCCCTACGTGTCACATCACGGCGAGACCAGCGGCTTCACCAACACCATCGTCAAGTACCCGGGTCGACGGCTGACCGTGGTAGTGCTCACCAACCGCCGGGGCGGCCCGCCCGGGAAGATCGCCGCCACGATCACCACGCTCGACTCGTTCCGGACGGGACTCCGATGACCTCTTGCCATCCCGATCGACCGCGCGGAGGCGATGCTGCCGCAGGCGCAGTCGACCGTCATGGGCCAGAGCCAGCTGGCGACTCATCCCGTCCAGTAGTCCGGTCCTCGCTCGTCCGACCTTCCTCGACGGTCTCTGACGCGTCGAATCAGCCCGCACAGTCTAAGCCTGGGCGAGCGTGCAGCCAGTGCATCGCGTTGCCAGGGTCGGCGCCTCAGGACCGAGTCGAGATGACCTGGCGCTCCCCAGCCGCTGATGGCCGCTCGCCATCGCCCCGGTGATGGGCGTCGTGGCGCTGTTCGTGTTCGCGCCTCCACCTCGCGCCCGGCGACCGCGCCACCTGTATCCGCCCCGCTGCTTCCAGCCCCGCTCTCGCCTGATCCACCCTTGCCGTCTCCGCTGGCTCCACCGGCGCCACCGCCGCCTCGCCCCGATCCACACTTCGAGTCCTTCGCCCTCGCGAGACGGCGGGTCCGGACACTCTTCGACTCAGGGCAACGCCTTCGGATCTGCCCGCGGCGAACTCTACTCTTTCTTTCTTCAATGGCGTGGCGACGCAGGAGGATGCGACGCTCCTCGGCAAGTTGTACGGTGACGAATCGTCGCCCTGGCGACAGCGTGGCGCCGGGAAGTCGATGCGCGGGGTCGCGCGTTTGGTTCTTGCATTGCCGGAGCCTGTTCACGGAGCTCCGCGGTCGGCACGCGGATTGAACCGCGATGATTATGGTTCGCTCCACATTTGATGTCGGCCGAAGCCGTGTCCTAATGAACGTGAGGCAGGTGCCATCTGGCCGTCATACGGCGTCTGCTGCCCAAGGGCGAGGCGCGACGTATGAGTAGTCTCGGCCGCGGGTGCCTGATTAGCTACTGATGCGCGTCCTCTTCGTCTGCCGCGGCAACGTGTGCCGGAGCCGGTTTGCCGAGGCACAGATCCAGACGCTCACCTGGAGCGGCGCCGATCGCGGTGACCATGAGCCCCGCTCGGCTACCGTCGATCCTCACCTAGGCGTTGGAAGCGTGACGGGGCGAGACGTCACGTGGGCCGACGTGATCTGCGTGATGGAGGAGCAGCAAGGGGCCTACCTTCGGGTGCACTGGCCTGCTCAGGCCGAGAAAGTCCGCGTCCTCGGGATCCCGGACGTGTACAAGCCCTTTGACCCGGCGCTACACGAGCGGTTGGTCGAGGTCGTCCGCGCGCTCCAGGCCGAAACGTCGGATCCTGGGCCGAGCGCGCCGCACGAGCACGCGCTCCAGGGCGAGAGGCCGCACGAGCATCATTGTGCATTCTGCGACGCCACATGGCGCCACGGAAGCCGCTGCACGCGCCCCCCTTCCGCTTACTGCCCGTGGTGCACGTTGCGTCCTGACGAAACACCGCTCTCGACGGTGAGCCGCGGAAGCCATTTCCACCGGTGCCCCAGGTGTCATCAGCGCTCGCGACACGACGAGCCCTGCGACGTCCCGACGGTGAGCGATCGCCTCGGGTGCCCCGAGTGCGATGCGGTGGAGCGGACCCCGTTCGTGCGCGGCCGCACGCTCGCATTCGCCGGCGTGGGCGTCGCGGTGCTTCTCGTGGGGATGCTCCTCGCCCCGTCGTGGCAATCCTTGGATCGTGCGCGGCAATCCGTGGATGGTGCCCAGGCGCAACTCCAGGCGCGGATCGAAGATGCCGCGGAGTGGGCCTCCGGGGTGCTCGCGCAGGCGCGACCGGACTGGGGGGCACTCCAGACTCGGCTGAATCGTGCTTCGGAGTGGGCCTCGGGCGTCCTCTCCCACACGCCTCGTAACTGGCTGGCGCGCGCGCCGCGCTCGCCCGAGCCTCGGTCAAGCACGGATCCCGGGCCCGTGCTCGAGGGCCCTTCTCCGCGGAGTCGTCCCGACGATGGGTCGCTCGGCTCGGCGCTTCCGGAGGGCTCGCGGGATCCACCGGGTTCGACGGACTCCGTGGCCTCGACGCGGCGACGCATTGAACCGCAGCCTGCGCCCCAGCCGGAGCAACAGGCCCCCGAGCCCAGGATCCCCCAGGTAGATCCCGATCCCACACCGCGGCCTGCCGAGTCCCCGATCGCTCGCGTCGAGCCGCCGCCATCGCGTCCCCCAGGCCCAGGCGACCGCACAGTCGCGCCATCCCAGGAGAGCAGTGAGGCTTCCACGCCCGGCCGAGAGCCAGGCGTGTCGAGCAGCACCGTGGCTTCGCAGGCCCCGCCGCCTGCGGCGCAGGATGTCGCGCGCCCGATTCCGCTTCCTGACGAGCGCCCTCCGCGCTCGGTCCCGTCACCCGGGCCGGAATCGATGATCGCCGCGCGCCCGACGCCACCCTCGAGCGTCTCCGCGGCGGGCGTGGCGTTGGTCGCCGACCTCGGACTGATCACGGCGGGCGAAGGGGGCACGTACCATCAGTTCGGATTCGACCTCCAGAGACTTGTCCGGCCGAGCGGGATCAACCTGACCGTCCATCGGTCAAAGGGCTCGGTCGACAACATCTTCGCGCTGTCTCGACAGCGAGGCGTGCAGATGGGGATCGTGCAGTCGGACGTCCTCGGCTTCGTCGCGGGCGAGCCCGGCAATCCAACGCTGACCCGCGCCGCCCGTAGCCTCCGGCTGGTGTTCCCGCTCTACGACGAAGAGGTCCATGTCCTGGGACGGCGCGAGATCGGCGACTTCGACGACCTGGCGGGAGCGCGGGTGGCCATCGGACCGGAGGGGAGCGGGACCTACCTGACGGCGCGCCTCCTGTTCAAGCTGGCTGAGGTGGTACCCGGCGAGATCGTGCCCATCGATGGCCGTGAGGCTCTCGGCCAGCTCAAGGCCGGGCGGATCGACGCGATGATCTACGTCGGCGGGTATCCGCTGGGTTTTCTGAAGAACGACGTGACGTCCAGGGACGGGCTGGCCCTGATCCCGATCTCGAACAAGCGCATTTTCGAGTCCTACGACGCGGTCGTGATCCCTGCCTCCGCGTACGACTGGCAGACGACGCCCGTGAGGACGACGGCCGTCAAGGCCGTGCTCGTCTCCAATGATGTCCGCGGCCGGGACTGTGACGGGGTGGGTCGCGTCGCCCAGCAGATCGCCACTGGCCTGGACTGGCTCAAGAGGCACGGGCATCCGAAGTGGAGGCAAGTCGACCTCGATTACCAGCTGAAAGGCTGGGCGCCATCGGACTGCGTCCGCCGATATCTCGGGAGACAGCCCGCCGCAGCGGCCAGCGGTTTAGCGGACGGCACAGATCGCGGCCACCCGGCAGTCAAGGGAGTCTCGCGCAAACATTGACCGCGTGCGGGGATTGCCCCGCCCCGACATTCCGATCAAGCACGCTGGTCCCCGGCGCCGGCCCTGCGAGTATCCGTCGCTTGCCAGCGGGGATGGTATCGAAGTGGCTCTGATACAGAAGATTCGCCTCCCGGAAGGTTAGCGACAGTCAGATCCTTCGCGGCGACTCGCTGAGTCCCAGGCGGTGCGGCGCCTGCTCGGTGCGCTCGGGCCGACGGCCCAGCCCCCGTCGGGACGGCCCGTCACGGCCTCCTGACCCACGGTCGATCGTGGCATCCGCCACAGGAACGGCCATAGCAATATCATGGTCGTTGCGAAACCCTTGGACATTCGTTCTCAAATAGACGCCGCGGCCGTACATGTCGCGTATGTATAGACTCGCTCTATTCACCCATCCGAGGTCGCGGTCGTATCTTGTATGTCGTTGCTCGGCAATTGGTAACGTGTTGATGAAATCACGTATGAGCAGGATGTAGCTTGCCAGGCCTTCAGCGATCACCATCCGGAGGGCAACGATGGCAATGTTGCAGCAATAAGTCGCCCGATGCCTACCTGTTTGCCAGTGCGAGTATGACCATCTATGTCCTCAACCTGGAAATAACGGAGGAGGGTTGCGTCAACTGTCGCAGTATAAGGGCTGCAACAGCCTCACGTTACCCGGCGCCTTCAGAGCGACCTGCGGAGCCCGGCCCGGCGAAGCGCGCGTCCCGCCAGGCCAGCGCGGCCTTGAGCCCGTCGCGCCGGCGGATCGCGTCGAACTCGCGGCGCTCCGGCGTGTCGAGCGTCTCCACCTGGACGGCAAGGTCGATGCCGGCCTCGAGCGCCTGGGGGAGGCCCATGATGTCCGCGGCGCGGTTGATCGCCTCCTTGGTGAGCCGCACCGCGCCCCCGTCCATCACCGCGATGGTCCGAGCCGTCCGGAGCGCCTCGGCCTCGAGGTCCGCCCGCGGGACGACGCGGTTCACCAGGCCCATCGCGTGCGCCTCCCGCGCGGAGAGCCGGTCGTTGCCCGTCAGCAGGATCTCCTTCGCCCGCTTCGGCCCGACGACCCACGGCAGGATCAGGGTGACGATTCCGCTCCCGAACCGGAGCTCGGGCTCCCCGAACACGGCGTCGTCGGCGGCGATCGTGATGTCGCAGGCCACGGCCAGCTCGCACGCGCCGGCCAGGCAGTAGCCGTGGACCGCGGCGATCGTCGGCTTCGCGAGCCGCCAGAACCGCATCGTCATGTCGAGGTCGCGCTTCAGCACCTCCCGCCAGGCGGCGACGCCCTTGATGGGCTCGGCCGCCGACTCCTTGAGGTCGAACCCGGCGGAGAACGCCCGGCCGGCGCCCCCGACCACGAGGACGCGGATGCTCTCGTCCGCCTCGACCCGGTCGAGGGCGGCGTGGATCTCGCGGATCATCGCCCGGTTGATCGCGTTCAGCACGGCCGGCCGATCGAGCGTCAGCCGCGCCACCGCGCCGTCGGTCTCGAGCCGGATGGTCTCGTAGCTCACCGGGCTACCCTCGCCGCGCCGAGACTGATCGGACGGCCTTGGCCTGTGGGGTCATGGGGCCTCCCCGAGCTCACCGGGTCAGGATCTCGACGCCGCGCTTGGCGAGGCCGCGGGCGATGATGAGGCGCTGGATCTCGCTGGTCCCTTCCCAGATGCGATCCACCCGCGTGTCGCGCCAGAGGCGTTCCACCGGGTTGTCGCGGAGGTAGCCGCGTCCCCCGAAGATCTGGACGGCGCGGTCTGTCACCCGGCCGACCATCTCGGAGGCGTGGAGCTTCGCCATCGACGCCCGGGCGTGGGCCACCTTGGGGTCGGCGCCCTCGCGAACCTCCCAGGCGACCTTGTGGGTCAGCGCGCGGGCCGCGGCCAGCTCGCAGGCGGAGTCGGCGAGCATCCACTGGACGGCCTGGTGCTCCGCGAGTGGCTGGCCGAAGGCGCGGCGCTCGAGCGCCCACGCCTGGGCCAGCTCGAGGGCGCGCTGCGCGCCGCCCAGGCAGCGCGCGGCGATCATCAGCCGCTCGTCGCGGAACCAGTCCTTGGTGAGCTCCATGCCGAGCCCGACCCCGCCGAGGACGGCCTCGGGCCCGACGCGGACGCGCTCGAGCCGGAGCTCCGGGTGACTGTAGACGACGCTGTGGGTGAAGCGCGGAGTGCGGCCCACGGTGAAGCCCGGGCGCGTCGCGATCCACCAGAAAGATGGTCGGGAGTCGCCGCGCCCCCTCCACCACGTCGGCGACGACCATGAAGAACCGGGCGACGTCGCCGCCGGTGGCGAACCACTTCTCGCCCGAGATGACGAACCCGTCGCCGTCCGGCCGCGCCTCGGTGCCGAGCCGGGTGGTATCCGAGCCCGCCGCCGGCTCGGTCACCGCGTAGCAGCCCCGGAACTCGCCGCGGATGTACGGCAGGAGGTAGCGCGCCCGCTGGGTCTCGGTGCAGTGGACCAGCACGTTGGCCGGACGCCACATGATCGCCCAGAGGCAGTTGGTCGCCCTGCCGAGCTCTTCCTCCAGCGTCACCTGCTCGAGGACATCCAGGCCCGCCCCGCCCCACTCGGCCGGCATGTTGGGCGCGAAGAACCCGCTCTCCCGAGCTGCGGCGCGGGCGCGGGCCTCGACATCCCGTGGGAGTCCGTCGCCGGCGTCACAGACGACCTCGAGCGGCTGGAGGACCGACTCCACGAAGGCGCGGGCCCGCGCCTGGATCTCCACGAGCCGGGGGGACGGGGCGAAGTCCACGGGCGCTCCCTCAGGACGCGAGCAGCACTCGGGCGTCCAGGATGCGGACGCCTTCCGCGCTCACGCGGACGGGGTTGAGGTCGACCGCGTCGACGAGCATCGAGCCCGCGCAGCCCGCCCCCAGGCGGACCATCAGGTCGTGCAGCGGGGCGAGCGGGGGCGGAGGCATGCCACGCGGGCGTGCGAGGACGCGCCAGACCCGTGTCTCGCCGAGCATCTCGGCCGCATCGCCAGCGGTGAGGGGGACGGGGCGGACGCTCGCATCGTCGAGCGCCTCGACGAGCGTGCCGCCCGAGCCGGCGAGGAGCATGTGCCCGCCGAGCTCCGTGCGCGCGACGCCGAGGACGACGTCGACTCCGGGCCCGGCCATCGGGACGACCAGGACGCCGCCGAAGTCGGCGCGCTGGGTCGCGGCGACCGCCTGGAGCTCCGCGAACGCCGTGCGGATCGCGTCGGGCCCCTCCACGTCGAGCCGCACGCCGCCCACGTCCGACTTGTGGAGGATGGCGGCAGAGACCAGCTTGACGGCGACGGCCCCCGCCTGGGCGGCGGCGAAGGCGACGGCGTCCTCGGCCGTCCGGGCCCAGCACCGGGGTCCAACCGAGATCCCGAGGCTCTCGAGCCAGGCCCAGGCCTCGGGCTCGAGGAGGGCCTGGCGGCCCTCGGTCCGGGCGCGCGCGGCGTGCGGCGTGAGCCGGTCGTCCGCGCCGGCGCAGCGGCGCGCGGCCAGCGGGCCGCGGGCGCGTGCGCGGTCGACGAGCGCGCGGTACGCCGCGGCGGCGACCTCGAGCGACTCGAACAAGGGCACGCCCGCGTCGCGAAGCGCGTCGAATGCCGCGCGGCGCTGGAGCGCGTAGATCGACTGGAGGAGGATCGGCTTGCCCGTCTCACGCTGGAGCTCGCCGAGCGCAACGGCGACGTCCGGGTAGTTGTTGGCCGGCGTCTCGAGGTCGGTGAGGTAGCCGCCGAAGTGGCCGAACAGGATGAGGCCGCCGATCCCGGGGTCGGCGAGGAGGAGCCGCGCCGCGTCCCGGTACGCCCAGAAGCTCCGGTCGGAGGCGCCTGTCCAGTCGATCGGATTCCGGACCGACGCCATCGGCGGGAAGATCGCCCGGAGCGCCTGCTGCGTCTCCGGCGCAGGCGGCGGGAGCATGATGCCGTGGATCTCCAGCGCGTCGCTCCCGACCGTCGCGTGGCCGCCGCCTCCGCCGCAGAGGGCGACCGTGGGCAGGGGCGGGGGCGGCGACTTGACGAGCGCGTCGGCGACCGGGAACAGCTCGTCGAGCCGCGTCACCTCGATCGCGCCGGCCTGGCGGAGGAGCCCGCGCAGCTCGCGGACGTCGGACAGGAGCGACGCGGTGTGGGACGCCGAGGCGTGCCGGCCGCTGTCCGTCCGCCCGCCGATCAGGGCGATCACCGGCTTGGCCCGGGCCAGGCGATGGAGCGCCTCGAGGAAGGCCCGGCCTCGGCCCGGCCGGACGGCCTCGACGTAGAGCGCCACCGCCGCGGTGTCGGGATCCGTGAGGACCGCGTCCAGCACGTCCTCGAAGCCCAGATCGGCCTGATTCCCGAGGCTCAGGAAGAGCGACAGCCCGAGCCCGCTCCGGCGCCCATGCTCGACGAGGTCGTAGACCAGGTTGCCGCTCTGGGACACGAAGGCGAGCCGTCCCGGCCGGAGGTCCGGGATGCCGGTCAGGTTGAGCCGGCTCCGGGCGACGAAGACGCTCATGCAGTTGGGCCCGAGGAGCCGCATGCCGGTCGCCCGCGCCGCCGCGACCATCCGGTCCTGCAGGCGCGCGCCGTCCGGCGAGAGCTCGGCGAAGCCGGCCGCGTAGAGGATCGCGTGCCGGCACCCCCGCGCGGCCAGCGCCTCGACCGCCTCGACGCAGGCCTCGCGGCCGACGGTGACCAGCGCGACGTCGGGGGCCCACGGGAGATCGGCCACCGTCGGATACGCGGGGTGACCTTGGACCTCGCCGCCCCGGCCGTTGACGGCGGCGATCCGCCCCCCGAAGCCGCCGTCGAGGAGCGTCCGCATCATCATGTAGCCCCACTTGCCGGGGGTGCCGGACGCCCCGACGAGGGCGACGGTCGCGGGCTGGAGGAGGCGCTCGAGCGTCATCGGCGCCGCCGTCACGCTCCGCCCCGCAGCGGGGCGGGCGCGTGACCGGGCGGAGACTCGCCCGGCCACGGCGCCCGCCCGCGCCGGGCGGCCACTACGAGAGCTGGAACTTGTTCCACATCTCCTCGTACTTGGGGTTCCAGGTGAGCTGGGCGCCCGCCTCCTCGTCCAGGATGAGCATGTCCTTGACGTTGTCGGGGTGCGTGGCCATCGCCTGACGCTGGTCCGGCGTGGCCTTGGCGAGGGCCTTGAGATTGAGCGGCGCATAGACGCCGATCGGCAGGAGCCGCGTCTGGGCCTCCTCGGCGATCGCCTCGTTGATCATCTTCATCGCGAGGTCCTTGTGCGGCGTGCCCTTGACCACGACCCAGGCGTTGGCCCAGGCGATCCCGTCCTTGTAGGTCAGGGTCACCGGGGCCTTCTCCTTCATCACGGCGAGGATCCGCCCGTTCCAGGCCGACGACATCGCGAGCTCGCCGGAGGCCAGGAGCTGGGGCGGCTGGGCGCCGGCCGTCCACCACACCTTGACGTGGGGCTTCAGCTCCGTGAGGCGCGCGAAGCAGAGCTTCACCTTCTCGTCGGTGAGGGGGTACACCTCCGCGCGGCTCACGCCCGCGCCGAGCATCGCCGCCTCGTAGGTGTAGTAGAGGCTCTTGTAGAGCCCCCGCGGGCCCGGGAACGTCTTCACATCCCAGAAGTCCTTCCACGACTCCGGTCCCTTGCCCTCCGGGAAGCGCTGCGTGTTGTAGGCGATGACGGTGCCGCCCGCGCTCGTGTAGACCCCGTGGGAGGCGTACCAGTGGGCCGGCAGGTGCGAGCGGTCCACGATCTTGTAGTCGATCGGCTCGACGAGATCCTGGTCCCGGCCCTGGAAGATGAAGCGGCCACCGACGTCCACGAGGTCCCATTCGGGCCGCTTGGCCTCGACCATCGCCTTGATCTTCGCGTACGTGGTGGGCGAGGCGTGGGTCACCTCGACCCCGAACTTCTTCGCGGCCGGATCGACCATGGCCTCCTTCTCCATGGCCGAGAGGGCGCCGCCCCACGAGCAGAAGACGAGGGGGCGCCCCTGGCCGCGTGCCGGATGCGGGAGCCCGGTGGCGAGGGTCAGACCGGCTGCCCCCCCGAGGAATTGCCGTCGCGTGATCATCGTGGACCTCCTTGTCGCGGTCGCGCGTTTGGCATCGTGTGGGTGGTTGGAATTGTGCCCCGTCGCGCCTCAGTCCGGAAGGATGCGGACGTCCTCGCGCCCGAAGCCCGTCTTGACCGTCTCGCCCGCGGGCACGCCGTCCCGGGCGAACCGCCGGCACCAGAGGGTCGCGGCCCCGGGCGCCAGGAGCCGCAGGGCGACGACATCTCCCAGGTAGACGACTTCCTCGACGCGCGCGTCGACGGCATCGGACGCCTCGGCCCCGAGCCGCACCTGCTCGGGGCGGATCAGCGCCGTCGCCTTCGCCCCCACGTGGAGCCCCGGCGCCGCCACGCCGGCAATCGGCGCCGGCCACCCAGGGACCCGGAGCTCCGCCCGGTCGCCCTCGAGCCGGGTGACCTGGCCGCCCAGGAGGTTCGACTCGCCGAGGAAGCCGGCCACGAAGACGCTCGCCGGCCGCTCGTAGAGCTCGCGGGCCGTGCCCACCTGCTCGAGCCGGCCCGCGCGCATGACCCCGATCCGGTCCGACAGCACCAGGGCCTCCTCCTGATCGTGCGTGACGTAGAGCGTCGTCCGCCCCATTCGCTGGTGGAGGTGGCGGAGCTCGAGCTGGACCTGCTTCCGGAGCTGCCGGTCGAGCGCGCCGAGCGGTTCGTCCATCAGCAGCACGGAGGGCTCGATGACCAGCGCCCGCGCGAGGGCGACGCGCTGCTGCTGGCCGCCCGAGAGCTGGGCGATCCGGCGGTCGCCCAGGCCGTCGAGCTGGAGCGTCGCGAGCGCGTCCGCGACGCGGCGCCGGATGTCCGCCGCGGGCAGTCCTCGGACCCGGAGCCCGTATGCCACGTTCTCGAACACGTCGAGGTGGGGGAACAGGGCGTAGCTCTGGAACACCATGCCGACGTTCCGGCGCCGGGGCGGGAGATCGGTCACGTCGGCGTCGCCGATGAACACCCGCCCGACGCTCGGCGCCACGTAGCCGGCCGCCACGTTGAGGAGCGTGGTCTTGCCGGACCCGCTCGGGCCGAGGAGGGTGAAGAACTCCCCCTGGGCGACGGTGAGATCCGTGGGGCGGACCGCTTCCACCAGGCCGAAGTGCTTCCCGACCCCGGCGAACCGGATCACCGCGCCGGCGCTCCCTCGGACGCTTCGCCCGACCGCGCGCCCACGCGGCGCACGACCCAGAAGAGGACGACGGTGAGGGCCACGAACAGGGTCGAGGCCACCGCCGCGACGGGCGTGATCTCCACCCGGATGACCTCCCACATCTTGACCGGGAGCGTCTTGGCGCCGACCCCGGCCAGGAAGATGGAGATGACGACCTCGTCGAAGGACGTGATGAACGCGAACACCGCGCCGCCGACCACTCCCGGCAGGATCAGGGGCAGGGTCACGGTGCGGAACGCATGCCAGGGGGAGGCGCCCAGCCCCGCCGCCGCCCGTGGGAGCATGGGATCGAGGCCATGGAGAGACACGCCGACGTTCAACACCACGAACGGAAGCGCCATCAGCGCGTGGCCGGCCGCCATCCCGAGCGTCGTGCCCACGAGACCCACACGCTGTCCCACGTAGTAGAGAGCGACGCTGGTCATGATGACCGGGACGATGAGGGGCGCCAGGACGAGCCCGGTGAACAGCTGGCGGAGGCGCCCCCCGAGCCGCTCCAGTCCGAGCGCCGCCAGCACCCCGAGGACGAGCGCCAGCGCCGTCGTGAGCAGCGCCACGCGAACGCTCGTCCCGAGGGCGGTGAGCCACTCCGGATCCCGGAAGAACTCCCGGTACCAGCGCGTCGACACGCCCGGCGGCGGGATCCGGAGGTGCGAGAGCGGGTTCACCGAGGCGGGCACGACGGCGAGGATCGGCAGCACCAGGAACCCCAGCGTGAGGCCGGCGAGGGCCTGGACCAGAACGCGGATGGGCGCCGCAGGTGTCACCGGCCGCCGGCCAGAACCGTGCCCAGCGAGACGAACCGCACGGCCACTGCCAGGAGCGCGAGGATCGTCCCGAGGAGCGCGAAGGACGCCGCCGACGCCAGCGCCCAGGCGAGGCGCTCGTTCACCAGCGTCTCGATGAGCGTTGCCACCATCAGGTTGCCGAGGCCGCCCAGGAGCGCGGGCGTGACGAAGAAGCCCAGGCCCAGCAGGAAGACGAACACCGCGGCGGCGGTCACTCCCGGGAGCGTGAGCGGGAGGTAGACCCGCCGGAACGTGGTCCCGGGGGAGGCGCCGAGCCCGTCGGACGCGAGGAGGAGCCGCTCGTCCACCTTCACCATCGCCGCGTAGATCGGCAGGATCGCGTACGGCAGGAGGACGTGCACCATGCCGATCAGGACGCCGGTCGAGTTGAACAGGAGCGGCAGGGGCTGGCTCACGAGGCCGACGGCGACGAGCGCGGCGTTGACCGGTCCCTGCGTCCCGAGGAGGAGCATCCACGCGTAGGTCCGGACGAGCAGGCTGATCCAGAACGGGACCAGGACGCAGTAGAAGGCGACGGCGCGGAGGCCGCCGCGGAGCCGTGAGAGCACGAAGGCGGTCGGATAGGCGAGGAGGAGGCACACGACGGTCACGACGAAGGCGACGACGAGGGTGTTGAGGAACACGCGCTGGTAGACCACGCTGCCGAGGACCTCGCGGTAGGCGGCGAGTGGCCCGTCTCGCGCGCCCAGACTCAACCGGAAGAGCTGGGCGAGCGGCAGCACGAACGCGGCGCCCAGGAACAGGCCCGCGGGCGCCAGCAGGAGAGCGGTCACCCGCGCCTCGCGGGTCAGGCGCATCCTTACCGGTCCTTCAGGGTGTACACGATATAGGCGCCGGCCAGGTACGCCCGGCGCAGGAACGGCAGCGGGAAGCGCGGGAGCCCGGTTCCGGTCACCGGCGTGTCGCGCGCGACAGGCACCCCCGCCGCCAGGTCACCGGCGAGGCCCCCGAGGTAGGTTGCCATCGCCACACCGCTGCCGGTGTAGGCGAGGGCGTAGGCCACGGTCGGGTCGTCGTCGACGGTGTGGGCGTGCGGGATGCGGTCGTAGGGCATGCACACGGCGCCGTGCCAGAAGTACTCGCTGCCGATGCCCTGGAGGCACGGGAACATCGCCGCCAGCCGGCCCTCCAGCCAGCGCCGGCGCCGGGCGAGCGACGCGTCGGTGTTGATCACGCCGGCCCGGCCGCCGAACAGCATGCGCCCGTCCGGCAGGCGCCGCCAGTACTGGACGAGCGTGCGCGTGTCCGTGTAGACCTGCGTGGTCCGCATCCCGACCTCGGCCCACTCGGCGTCGGTCAGCGCCCGGGTCACGATGATGTTGCTCGTGGCCGGAAGCGTTCGCGCCCGGAGGAATGGGTGGAGGGACTCGGGCGTGTAGCCGTTGGTCCCGACCACGACCCGCCGCGCCCGCACGGTGCCCCCGGGCGTGGCCAGGACGTGCCACGCGCCGTCCTTCTCCCACCGCACGACCGGCGAGTCGGGGTGGATCGCCGCTCCGCGACGGTGGGCGGCCCGCGCCAGGCCCCGCGCGTACTTCAGGGGATGGAGCCCGAAGGTCGGGCGAATGCGCAGGGCGCCGTGGGCGGAAGGGCTCCGCGTGTAGCCCTCGGCGGCCAGTCGCTCGCGATCCAGGAACTCCACCTCCCGGAAGTCGAGGCGTTCCTGGTAGACGCGCAGTCGCTCCCGGAGCACCGGGACCCGGTCCGCGCGATGAGCGACGTTGATCCAGCCGTCGGGCTGAACGTCGCAGGCGAGATCTTCCTTGGCGATGAGCTCGCGCACGCGCTCGCACGCGTCGATGCCGAGCCGGAACGCGCGTCGCGCTGCCGGGAGCCCCCACTGGGCCTCGCGCTCCTGGTGGGAGAGCTTGCCCACCGAGATCATCGCGAAGCCGCCGTTGCGCCCCGAGGCCCCCCATCCGATCGCGTGCGCCTCGAGGACCACGGTGTCGAGCCCGTGATCGCCGGCGAGCCGGTAGGCGGCGGCGAGCCCCGTGTATCCGCCGCCGAGGACCGCCACGTCCGCGGTGCGGTCGCCGGGGAGCGGCGCAAGCCCCTCGGGCTCGGGTCCTGCGGTCGCGGCCCAGTAGGACGGGACGTGTCCGCTCAATCGAAACCTCCCACCACCCCCCAACCCCCCTCCCCACCCACTGGGGGAGGGGGGCTCGGACGCGCGCCCGTTGATTCCCGCGCGCTCATCGCCGGGCGTCCTTCAGGATCTCCCGCGCCGCGTTGTGCCCCGACACCCCCATCACCCCGCCGCCCGGATGCGTCGCCGACCCGCACTGGTAGAGGCCGCGGACCGGGCTCCGGTAGTTCGCGTAGCCGGGCACCGGCCGGAGGAAGAAGAGCTGATCGGCCGAGAGCTCCCCGTGGAAGATGTGCCCGTGCGGCAGGCCGAACACCGCCTCGAGATCCGGGGGCATCAGGATCTGGCGGTGGATGACGGCGCCCTTCAGGTTCGGCGCGTACTCGGCGAGGGTGGCGATGACGGTGTCGGCGAACCGCTCGCGCTCCTGGTCCCAGGTGGTGCCCTGGAGGGTGTAGGGCGCGTGCCCCCCGAAGATGTTGAGGATGTGCTTGCCCTTCGGGGCCAGGTCCGGGTCGACGATCGTGGGCACGACCGGCGAGAGGAAGGGGCGCGCCGACGGCCGGCCGTACTTGGCGTCGTCGTAGGCGCGCTCCAGGTACTCGATGCTGGGCCCGATGTGGACGTAGGTCGGGTAGACGGTCCCGATGGTTTTCGCGTCGAACGCGGTGTAGCGCGGCGCCTCGTCCAGGGCAAGGTTGATCTTGAAGGCGGTGCTGTACGTCTTGTAGGTCCGCACCTCGTCGACGAACTCCGGGGGCAGCTCACGGTCGCCGAGCATTCCGAGGAATGTCCGCCGGGGGTCGGCGTTCGACACCACCATCCGGGCGGCGATCTCCTCGCCCGAGGCGAGGACCACACCGGCCGCCTTGCCGTCACGGACGGTGATGCGAGCCACCTCGGCGTCAGCTCGGATGCGCGCCCCGTGCCGCTCGGCCGACCGCGCGATCGCCTGGCTGATCCCGCCCATCCCGCCCCGGATGAACCCCCAGCCGCCGGCGCCCTCGTGCTCGCCCATCAGGTGGTGGAGGAGCACGTAGGCGGTACCCGGCGTCCGCGGCCCCGCGAAGGTGCCGATCGAGCCGTAGTAGGCGAGGACGGCCTTGAGCTGGTCCGACTCGAAGTACCGATCCAGAAAGTCGCTGATGCTCTCGGTCATGAGGTCGACGAACCGGAAGAGCTTGTCGCCGAGCTTCCGGAACTGCCAGAGCAGCCCGATCATCTCCTTGATGTCGGCCGGCCGCCGGGACACCGGGTTCGGCGGAGTCTTCCACAGGAGCTCGCGCACGAACTTGGCCGCGTCGTGGAGGAACGCCTCGAACACCGGATAGGTCTCGGCGTCCTTCCGCGAGAACTTGGCGATCTCGGCGCACGTCTTCTTGGTGTCGTCCCAGTAGACGAAGTACCGCCCGTCCGGGAAGGGCACGAACAGGTGATCGGTCGGCAGGACCTCATAGCCGAACTTCCGCAGCTCGAGCTCCTTGATGATCTTGGGCTGGAGCAGGCTCATCACGTACGAGGCGGTGGACACGCGGTATCCGGGCCAGACCTCCTCGGTCACGCAGGCCCCGCCCAGCACGCCGCGGCGCTCCAGGACGAGCGTCCGAAGCCCGGCCCGGGCGAGGTACGCGGCGCAGACGAGCCCGTTGTGCCCGGCACCGATGATGATCGCGTCGTAGATCTCGGCCATGGCGGCCTTCCGGGGCCGCCCGATCCACCCCGGGCGGCCGGCGACAGGATAGGTGCCTCGCTCAGGGGACGCAAGGGCCGCCGACAGCCCGGGCCGCGAGACCGACGCATCCGCGCCCTCCGGCGGAGTAGCTTCGAGTCGCTTGGACTGGGCACGCGACTCGCCGCGTGCCGGCAACCTCGGCGCCGCGCTCCTAGATGCCGCCTGCGTGGCGGGGTTGCGTTTCTGCGCCCGCGTAGAACGCGCTACGGGGGCGATCGTCACTCGGGATCGGCGATGGAGCTCGCACTCCTGATCGCCGCTCCCTCCTGGGACCCGACCGAGACGAAGCGATGAAGGGTGCCAACCCCCGAGCGGAGTGCGATCGCGTCTCAGCGAGTTGGGGACGCGATCGCACTCCGCTCACCACCAGAAGGTTGGCATGCACTCCGGTGGGCTGGACGCCTCGCGGACGTCAACGCACGTGTGCATCGAGGACGCGCCGGGCCGTCGGGTGACGCGGGGAATCGTGGCGACGCCGCCGACGGGGTGGGCCGGGGCCGTGGAACGCGACACGGCGCGGGGCGTGCGGGTCGCGATCGAAGCGGGCAACCAGACGGCGTGGAGTGTCGACCTGCTGCGGGAGCCCGGGGCGACGGTCCACGTGGTGCACCCGCTCGGGGTGCGGGCGGCGTTGCTCGCCAGTTAGACGGTGAGGGGCCGGAGGTTCTCGGGCCGGCACGGGGATCTGCGCCTCTCGGGTCTCCGTCACGGCGGCCTTTGCGCCCGGCGAATCACGCGCGCATACCCCGCCGGCGTCTGGGTGCCGATCTCGCGCGCCAAGACGCGCGCCCGCGGACTGTCGACCCCCCAAGACGGCGTGGGCACAGGCCTGGAGATGCTCACTCACGTAGGTGGCTCCTCCATTCGGATGGGTCTTGTCCCCGAAAAGCCGCCCATGTCATTTCTCCCGGCCTGAGAAATCTTCCGCTTGCCCGTCCCTGGCCGCGTGTCACGAACCTGGCGAGCGCCCCGCAGGGCCGGCTATATTGACATTCGGTGATATCGCCTTGACACTTGCGCGAACCAGATCCTGAGCGACGGGGAGGACCGAGGCCTGTGGGCACGAGTCCGAAGGTCTCCGTGGCCGCCGCGACCGGACTCGTCGAGGCGATCAGGACGGCGGGCGGGGACCCCGATCAGATCCTGCGCTCGGTCGGGCTGGAGCGTGCTGCCTTCTCCGATCCGCACGGGTTCATCGCCTGCTCCGACTTCGCCAGGGTCCTCGAGGAGGCCGCGCGGAGAACCGGCGACGACTGCTTCGGGCTGCACTTCGGCGAGGGCTACAACCCCAAGGGCGCGGGCCCCGTCACCTACGTCGTGTTGAACTCGCCCACGATCGCGGTCGGCCTGCAGAACGTCGGACGCTACCTGAGCGTGCACAACGAAGCGGCCACGGTGTCATTCCTCGTCGAGGGGAGGTTCGCGTACGCTCGGCACCGGCTCGCCGACCTGGCGATGGAGTCTCCACGCCAGCACAACGAGTACAGCATGGCGATCGGGCTGAGCTTGATCCGGCTGATGGCGGGCAGCCAGTGGACCCCGGTGGAGGTCCACTTCGCGCATCCACCTCCCCCCCAGATTTCGGAGCACGCTCGCATCTTCCGCGCCCCGGTGTTGTTCAGCTGCCCGACCAATGCCTTCGCCATCGAGCGCGAGTTCGTGGAGCGGCAGGTACCCGCCGCCGACGAGCGGCTCTACGCGGTCCTGAGGCGGTATCTCGACGGCGTCCTGGAGGAGATGCCGCGGGAGGACTTCCTGCTGGGCTCGGTGCGAAGGGTCGTCGGAGAGCTGATGCGGGACGGCGACCCGACCCTCACCCAGGTCGCGAGGAAGCTCCAGGTGGGCTCGCGGACGCTCCAGCGCCGCTTGAAGGAGGACGGAGTGGACTTCAAGATGCTGGTCGACGACACGCGGCGGCGGTTCGCGCTCAGCTACCTCAGGGACCGGGAGCACACGCTGACGGACATCGCCTATCTCCTGGGCTACTCGGAGGTCAGCGCCTTCAATCGCGCGTTCAGGCGGTGGACGGGCTCGACGCCGTCGGACCACCGCCGGGTGGCCAAGAGGCGAGCGTGACCAACTGGCCCGTCGTGTCATGGATCACCGGCGTTCGAGACAGAGTTCGTAAGCGCGGCATCTGATTGCCTCCTCGTCGCGCGACACGTTCTCATCCGGATCGCGTCGCGGCTCAGCCCGGGTCGCGCTCGCCTGGCGCAAGCGACGCCGGCCCGCGATTGTTTGCGATCGTCGCCGAAATCCCGCTCTTTGCAAGCAATCGCGCCACGTTGGAATCGAGGGCGCCCGCTCCGATAATGCCAATGCTCACGCGTCACGTCCGAGAATCAGTGTGGAGGCTCGGCCCGCAATCATATGGGTCGGCGCGTTCGTCGGCCCCGTAATGATCCGCGGCATCACCGATGCGTCGGCCACACGCAAGCCGCTAAGGCCGTGCACGCGGAGTTGTGGGTCGACGACCGCGAGTGTATCCACGCCCATTTTGCATGTGCCGACGGGATGTCCGAAGCTCGCCGAGCCCAGCCGGGCAAGTTCCCGGATCTCCTCGGCGGTCGCCTTGGGCCAGACATGACTTCAATCTCGCGCACACCGTCAAAGGCATGCTGACTGCCAAGCTCACGCGCACTCCTCCAATCTATCGTCGTCCGCAACCATGACGTCCGGTCGCAGCGTGACTGCGGGCGGCTCGACGCCAACCAACTTCTCGTGAAGCTGGCGTACGCGTGGCGGCTCTGGGACGGCCTACAGTGCCTTCCACTGGATGTGCCGGAACAGAACGGTTCCCGTGTGCGTCTGCACGCCGATGAAGCGCGGCTCCGTACGCGTGGACGGCAGACCACGTTCGGGGGACTGCGGATCACCTGTGAAGTGGAACCGATTGACGACGTGCCCATTCAACGCAACCGTCACGTCTGACCCGTCTACCGTGATCTCGAACTGATTCCACCCGCCGACTGGTTCGACAGTCACTGGACCGTCGGTTGGTCCCTTGAACGAATAGATCGCGCCCGTGCGGTGACTCGGCGCGCCGTCCGGCCGCCCCAGCTCGTCGATCTGAATCTCGAAGCCGAGATGCACGCCGACGTAGGCCGTGTTGTCGTAGCCCTGCTGCTCGGGGTGAGGAAACGCGACGAACACGCCCGAATTGTCGTCCGGCGCGGTCATCATCCACTGCAGTTTGAGTACGAACCGGGGCGGCGTCGGTCGCGCGAGCCACAGGAGGCCGAGATCCGTTCCGGGGTGAGCCTCGAACGCGCCGCGGCGAATGAGAAACGTGCCCGGGTCGTCCCGCCCCGGCTGATTTCGGATCGTGGACATCCTCCAATCACCGAGTGTCCGGCCGTCGAAGAGCGCCTCGAAACCCTCATCGGGGATAAAGGCCGGCGGCGTGATGATGTGGTCGCCAGTTCGGCGTGCCAGCGCGATGCCCGTGAGCATCGTATTGGGCGACCCGATGGTCGGATACACGCAGGGCCCCACCGCATACAGGTTCTCAGTATGATGGAAGCGGCCAGCGTGGTCGGTCACGCTCTTCGTCGCGTCGGTTCCCATCCACAGCGTCCCGGTTTCATGGTGGGTGCTGCCCAAGCCCTCCCGGCCGCTCTGGATCGTCTGCATGGGATGTCCGTTGGCGAATAGCGAGGCGACCTGTGCCATCGTTTCGTCCATCACCGTCCAGAGATCCATATCGCGCTGACCGGCCGTGAGCGTCACGAGCGCGCGCCGCACGCCGTATTCGTCGTTCACGACGTCGAGTTCAACTCGGCTCGGATGTGCCGCCGGATCATTGCCATCCGCAGCGGCCATTTCGCCGATTCCCCGAATCGCGATCGCTACATGCGTGTCGGTCGAGGTGCGCAATTGATCGAAGAGGTCGACGTCGGGAATCTTCCTGAACAGCTCGTCCTCGGAGCCGACCCTGTCGCCGCCGCCCGTCGCAGTGATCTGGAGATGAAAGTGTCCGAGCAGATCGCCATGTGCCCGTCGCGCGCGGCATTTGACGAACAGCGCCGATACCTGCAGCTCGGTCGTGGTCGCCGCGAGTCCGGCGATGGCCGCGCGCGGCACACGAATGACGAGATTCGACCGCACGTGCCCCATCAGGTTCTTTCCCATCAGCGGGAACGTGGGAATGCCCGTGCCGGCGAATGACAACAGCGCGAGCCGCGTATTCTCGATGGTGCCGAGCGCGATGACAGCCACGCCGCCGGGGGCGAGTTCGATGAAGCCGACACTTGTATCGACACCGATCACTCGCCATGTGCCGGACCCCGTGCGCATGGTGCGGAGCGCCACGGCGTGTGTGTCCGGGAGCACCATGAACTCCTTCTTCGCATCGTTCCCGTTGGCGTCAGCGTACGCCGTGCGCGCGGCTTTCATCAGCAGTGGGACGGTGCTGAACTTGTTGAGCGGGAAGAAGCCAGCGCGTGGCGCTCGCGCCTGCACGGCCAGCGGCGCCTCGAGCTTGAGGAGATTCTTCAGGTCATCCGGCGAGAAGCCGACCGTCGAATCAAGACCCAGCAGCTGGGTCAGGTCCGCGGCCGGCTTCAGCAGCGGCGAAGGCGGCAATTCGTCCAGTGGGATGGCACTGTCCACGGTATCCAGATTGTCAAAGAGCTGCTTCCGCAGGGCATGGTGCAGCTCCCCGAACATGAAATCGTTCGTCTCGTCGACTCCGATCTGCCGAGCGCTCTCGTCGAAGTACACGGCGTTCAGATCGGCGATCGTCGCGCGCGGCCAGGTCGTGACCTCTTGTGGAAGGAGTCGGGGGGACCATCCACCCCAATAGACCGACCGCCCCCCAATCGTGTATGCGAGACCCTTGAAGGGAATCGATGATCGCCAAGGAATGCCCCAGACTTCGTTGCGCGGCGGCTCCGGCTGGGGCGCGTTCTCGTCAAGAGACAACGGCGTGCCCGGGTCCGTAAAGCCCTGGATGCCAGTGTTCTGGACGTGTTCGGGAACGGTGAACAGGCCCGCTTCGATCACGAGGGTGCGCAGCCCGCCGCCAGTGTGCTTCTGCCGGAACCACACGTGCTCGGCGAGTGCCGCGCCGAACGTCCCGCCGCCGATAACGAGCACGTCGAAGGGACGCCCACCGCCCCGCTTCCACGTGTTGACCTCGGCGATGTCGTTGCAGAGATATCGCCCCTGGACGTCCTTCGTGAACGAAGTCCTCTCCGTTATCTTCGACACTGCGACTCCCCTTGCGCAGGCACGTGGGCGCTCTGACGCTATTCTTGCAGGACTTCGTCCGTCCCGCAGGGGGCAGTGACGGCGTCGGGCGCGCGGGTGCCACCCGCGCCTCGCGGGAGCTCGAGCGACCGTCACGGAGGGCGCTACGGACGTGCCGGGCGGCGTCGCTGCGCGCCGGAGGGGACGAGCGTCGACTGACCGGGTAGGTCGCCGGGGAGGAGCGGCCGCTCGGGGAGCACGTACTCGAGGTCCAGATACTCGCCCCGCCGATACACGGTGAGTCGCAGCGTGTCACCGACCGCCGCCGCGCGCATGGCCTCCAGGAGGTGCTCCTCGGAGGTCAATCGCGTCCCGTTCATCGTCGTGACGATGTCCCCTCCGAAGAGGAACTCCCGGCCGCTGATGGCGATCTCGAGCTGACCTCCGCGGAGGCCTGCCCGCTCCGCGGGACTGCCGGGCTCGATGACCTCGACCAGCAAGCCCTCCACGAGGGGGATCCGCAAGAGGTCCCGGACCGCGTCATCGACCAGCTGGCCGTGGAAGCCGATCCAGGGGCGCACGACCCGGCCTCGCTCCAGGAGCGCGGGGAGAACCGCCTTGGCGAGGTTGATCGGAACCGCGAAGCTGATGTTCTGAGCATCCGCGAGCAGGGATGTCGTGATGCCGATGACCTCCCCACACCGGTTCAGGAGTGGCCCTCCGGAGTTTCCGGGGTTGATGGGGGTGTCAGTCTGGATCAGGGGCTCGAACAGCGACAGGGGCGTCTCGGGCAGGATGCGGTTGATCGCGGACACGATCCCGCGCGTCAGGGTCTGGTCGAGCCCGAGCGGGTTCCCGATGGCGACGACGTCTTCCCCGACCCGGACTCGATCCGAGTCGCCGAGCGCGATGGTTGGCAACATCCCATCCGACGGTTTCGGGATCCGCACCACCGCGACGTCGAAGATCGGATCGGCGCCGACGAGCTCGGCCGCCACGTCGGTGCCGTCGTCGAGCGTCACCCGGATCGACTGGCGGTTGAACACGACGTGGGCGTTGGTGAGGACCAGCCCCGCGGCGTCGATGAAGAAGCCCGAGCCTGCCACGTGACGCACCCGGTCGGAGAGCCGATAGGGATTGATGGACGTGGCGGCGATGGACACCACGGCAGGGGACGCGCGCGAGAAGATCTCGGGAATGGGCTCGTCGCACTGAGCTCCCGCCGTGCGGACGGTGCTGCAGGCCGCGAGCAGGCCCGCGAGGAGGAGCAGGCAGAGCCCGGTCGCCCCGGGCTGGGCAGGCCGGCCGGAGAGCGAGCGAGAGGGGCGCATGGTCACCTCCAGCCTCGAACGGACCTGGCGGACCGTTCGTGTGTCCGTGGAAGGGTCGTCATAGTCTTGCGGGTCCTCGCCTTCCTGCCGCCTTGGGCAAGAGTGCCACGGTCGAGGAGCGCTGTCACAATCGGCCGGGCCGGCCTGGAGACGGCTGGGTGCCGATGCACGCCACAGGATCCCGATGACGTGGCCGTCTGCCCGTTCCGGCGCGGTGAAGATGACGATCGCGCTCTGCATCGTACCGAAGCCCGAAGGGGTGGCGCTGATCGGGCGCTGGAGCGCGAACGACAGGGTGTACCACCGGGACGCCGCGAAGGCGAGCAGCAGCACCGCGCCGGTGAGCGAGCTTCACACGAAGAGCCGGCGATGGTGCGGGGGGGGAACACGAGTGAGTTCATGAGGGCGGCGATCGGGAGGACGCCGTGGACGGCCGTATGGCTGCGGCGCGAAGGCTCTTCAGAACCGGTTGCACCCGGGGCTGCCCGGGAGCGAGGTCCCAGGTGGTACAAAGCCTGTTTCCCGCTCCCTCCCCGAGCCCGCCGTCAGCCCAGCGGGTGCATTCGAGGGGGCGGCCAGGAAGGAGATGGCGCGAGGCCGCTGACGCGGGAGGCCGGCCCTGGACTTCGTGGACTTGCCGACCCGCCCCCTCCCCGAGCCCGCCGTCAGCCCAGCGGGTGCATTGCGGCCGCGATGGCGCGAGGCCGCTGATCGTCCGTGGGTTCCGCCTAGGCTCGGGTCCAGTCGACCGTGTCGTACGCGGAGCCGAGCAGCGAGCGCGAGATACGCTGCTTTCCGTCAGGCTCCGGCTCGATCGCCGGCACCAACGCAATGGCGACCGTCACGCCCGGGCCTAGTGGGCGTGCGACCCGGGCCTCCAGCTCGGCAACCACGTCGGGTGAAGGCGCCGCACGGGGCTCCACGCGAAGCGTGATCCGGTCCTCCCGCTCCTGGACCAGCTGGTACTGTCGGATCCAGGGAAGGTCGTCCTGAAGCTGCCAGATGAGCTCGAAGGGGTGTATCAGCCGCCCGCCGGGCAGAACGAACCAGTCGTGCATGCGGCCCTGGATGCCGCGGATAGTCGAGAACGGCGCGCCGCACGTGCAGCGGTCCGGGCCCCGGGTGGCGACGTCGCCCAACCGATAGCGGATGAGTGGCATGGCGAAGGAATGCAAGCCGGTCACCACCACCTCGCCTCGCTCTCCCGGGGCCACGGGCCGGCCGTCCCGCACGATCTCGACGATCGCGCCGTCGTCGCACGTGTGCAGATCCCCGGACGACGGACATTCCCAAGCGACGAGGTTGAACTCCACGCTTCCGTACCATTCGTACACGGGCGCCCGAAAGCCGTCCGTGATCTGCCGGCGCATCAGCGGAGTCGCGACCTCGCCCCCGACGACAACAAAGCGTGGCCGGATCGTGCGTCGATCGTCCGAGTCGAGACAGCCGGCGACCCGCGCGAGCGGGGCGGCGATCCCGGTCACGATGTCAGGCCGGAGCCGTCGCAGCGCCTCGATGATGGCCGACGGATCGAGGAGACTGTGGATCACCTCCACGCGGAGGAGGCCTAGGCGCTGCAGGACGCGAGGGGGACCCGGCGTCCTGGTCCCGGTCGACCTCACTACGGCGACTCGGGCTGTTCGATCGGTCACGCGGTACCCGAGCTGCCGGATCGCCCGTAGCCGGAGGCTGCTCAGCAGCCATTCTTCGAAGCGGGTGCGCCGGACGATGGTGGGTTCGCCGGTCGATCCCGTCGTTCGGTGGACGACGAGGCGCTGCGGGTCGAGGCCGTGTGCGAGAAGGCTCGCAGGGGCCGCCTGCAGATCTCGCTTGGTGGTGATGGGCACGGCGACGAGGTCGGCGGCGCTCCGGATGTCACCCGGTGCCAGGCGGTGTCGGTCCAGCAACTGGCGATAATACGGCACGTGATGGTAGGCGTGACTGACCAATCCGCGAAGCTGGCGAGACTGGAAGGCCACCAGCTCCTCACGCGTCGGCGGAGCACGCCGAAGGAGCCAGCGAACCATCGCCCCACGCCGAGTGCCGGTCACTCGTTTGCCGATGCGGCGGAGACAGGAACTTGGGCGGGGGCGGCCGGTCGAGGCCCGCCGCGCCGGGCGTGCAGGTGAAGGATCTTGCCGGCGTCGGTGTGCCGCGGTGGTCGTCGCTCGACCCGCAGCAGGCCAGCGTCCCCCCAGAGAAGCCTGGTCACGCGCTCGACACCGGATCCCGCACCGACTCCGTCGAGAAATACCCGTGCGACCTCCGCCGGATCCACCGGGCCGACCGCCGGGTGGACGATGAGGTCGAGCCGGGGCTCACCGTCGTCGGACTCGCGCTCGACCAACTGATAGTCGGTCGGAGCGCCGCCGAACCGGGCGGGCAGCACCTCGTCCAGCAGGCGGATCACGTCAGTGTCCAGAAGCGTCATCCCCCCGGCGGTCAGCTTCTCGTGGCTCCGAATGGTATGGAGGTGAGTGGTCCAGCCGAATCCTTCCAGGGGGCAGCCACACACCCGGTCTGTCCGGATCGCCTGGTCGCCCATGGAGACGTTGAGGAGCACGAACGGTGCCGTGAGGCTGAGCGACGACACGTAGAGGGGGCTCGCGAGCGATCTGGATCCCTCGGGTTCCGCCCCCGGCTGAATCACGGCGTGGAGATCGTGCAGCAGGTGGACTTCGTCCGGGGCTTCGGGCCGCAAGCACCCGAGGCCAATCGCGCCGCACTCCATGATCGCGTAGCGTGGGACCGCCTCGGCCCCGGATCGCTGGATGACGGCGAGGCGGGCCGCGGTCAGCGGTTCCCCGGTCACCGTGAACTGAACCCCATCGAGCGGGATGCCGTGACTCGAAGCCGCCTGGCAGAGACGCACCGCCGAGCTCGCGAAGGTGAAAAGGTGTGCCGTCCGGCCAGCCCGACGGACCTCGGTCATCCAGCGGGCGATTGGCAGGGGTTGATCGAGCGGCACGTGAACGGGTCCGGGCAGGGGAATCCCCGCGAGGAGGCTGCTCCAGCGGAGGAGCCGAGCGCTCCACTGGTAGCGGGGATGCAGTCCCTGCGCCGCCGGATCGATCTGGGTGAACCAGCGCGCCGGTGGGGCGCCAAATCCGGAGAACTCGACGAGACGGGCGAGCGCCCCGGCCCCGGGCACCTGCCAGTGGGCCTTGACCCACTCGCTGCCGCCACGCGCGTCCAGGGCGAGGAGCGTGTTCACCGCGCGGTCTCGCAGGAAGGCGAGATCGATCGGGACGGGTGTTGCCGGGCCTCGGCTTCCACCCGTCTGGACCGCCACGTGGCGGGCGGCGGTGGGGTTGCGGAGCTGCCCGGGGTCGACCGCGATCGTCGTGGTCCCTCGAATGACGGGGCGGCGACCCTTGAACTCGTCTACGGTGAGATAGACGCCGTGCGCGAACAGCTCCCGGAGCGTCGCGTCCACACCGTCCCGCCGCACCAGTCGCTCCAGATCACCGTACTGGCAGCCAGCGTGGTCGAGCAGGGCTCGGTATGGGCTCGCCCGCACCTGGTACACCGCCGCCCGGACTAGTGCCAGAAAGCTCGCCTCGCGGCGCTCCAAGCGCTCGCGGAGGGTCATTCGCGCTTGCTCCAGATTCAGTGGGCGCCGCAGCCAGAAGGGCAAGCGGCGGACGAGCTCGATGCCGGCGAGAATGTCTTCGCGCGGGAGGGTTAGGCCCATGGCGAGCGCCGCGCGGAGCCGGCGCACCGCGTGGGGCTCGGTCCCCGCGCCCACAATCGGGCGCGGGCCGGCACCGCGCGGACAGACTTCGATTGCGAGCCGTCCACTCGGGGATCGCGCAACGACGGGGGCGTTACTTGTAGAGGTTCAACGCTTTGAGGATCGCGATCAGCACCACGGCGCCGATGATGCTGATTATCCAGGCGCCCACCGAGCCCACCGCCACGATCCCGAGCGCCCCGGCCACCCAGGACCCGAGCACGGCGCCGATGATCCCGACGACGATATTGGCGATGATGCCCATCTGGGCGCTCGTCTTCATGACGAGGCTGGCCAGCCATCCGATCACTCCGCCGATAATCAGGGTCACGATGAGGCCCATAGTCCCTCCCTCCGGAGACCGGGTCGTTCGAGCGAGGAGTTGGCGGCCAATCCTAGCTCAATTCGCCCGGTTGCGGGGGCCGCCCGCGCTTCGGCTCGATCAGCGCCGTCACTCTGGCCACCCGTGACGTGGCGCACGCCGTTCGCTTCTTTTCGCGCGCACGAGCCATTCCCGGGACCGGCCGCTGGCGTCCGTCACCTCCGCCATGCCTTCAACCTCGACGGCTGGACCTCCTGACCGATCCGTTCCACACTGCGAACGTGATCGATGGCTGGTCTCTGGCGCGGCTGACCGTGTTGCCCGTTCGGGGGGGCGCCGCGAGCGAGATCGGCCGTTTCATCCCATCTGTTCGGATGAAGCGCGGCGGCTGGCTGCTCGCGTTCGTCACCGCGGGCGCGCTCGTACGGATCGTCCTCCTGCGCGCCCCGGAAATCTGGTACGACGAGGCGACCACTGGGCTCATGGGCCTCGCGGTGCTGCGCGGCGACTTCCCGCTCTACTTCTACGGTCAGCCGTTCATGGGAGCCCTCGATGCGTACCTGGCGGCCCCGCTCTACCTCACGCTCGGCGTGTCGGTCCGCGTGCTCAAGGCGCTTCCGCTGGTGCTGGTCCTCGTGTGGATGGCGCTCACGGTGCGGCTGGCCTGGGAGGGATTCGGCCGGCGGGCCGCCACGTTCACGGCCGCTCTGCTCGCCCTGCCTCCCGACTTTCTCCTCTCCTGGTCCGTCGAGGCGCGGACGCACTACCAGATGAGCGTCGTCCTCGGGACCCTGGCCCTGCTGCTGGCGCTCCGGATCTCTGCGAGTCCCCGGCGTGGCGTCCTCGCGGGGTTCGGCGTCCTCGGCGGCGTGCTGGGTCTCGCGTTCTGGACCAACTTCCTGTCACTGGTGTTCTGGCCGCCGGTGGCGCTCCTGCTGTTTCGCCGAGGGCGGCGTCGCCTCATCCCGGGCCTGGCCATTGCCACTGGCGGGTTCACGCTCGGCAGCCTGCCACACTGGGTCTACGGTCTTCAGCACGGAACGGCGCTCCCCCCACCCGGGAGCTGGATCGGGCTGGCCCAGATCTTCGACAACCTCGGGCTCGCGGCTCGCGTGTCCTGGCCCATCATCGCCGGGGTGCCGGAGTCGCTCCGAGAGCGCTGGCCGGGGATCTTCCTTGCGGCGGCACTGGCGGTGTCCTATGCGCTCGCCGTCGCGCTCGCCGCGCGGGCTGCCCGGCGCGCCGGCCCGCGCGCCCGGTCGGTGGGGCTCGCGCTGGGTGCGCTCGTCGTGGTCAACGTGGGCGTCGCCGTGGCGACCCAGTACGGGCAGGGTCTCGACGATTCGGACCAGAAGTATCTGCTGCCCGTTTACACGGCGCTGCCCGTGCTCCTGGGGGGAGGGCTGGCCGAGCTCCCGCTGGCAGCCGGCGCGGCGCTGGCCGTGGGTCTACTGGTCGTCCAGGGGGCCGCCTGCGCAATGGAGACCCTCCAAGGTCTCGCCCCCGCGGCGGTCGCGCGGGTGGAGGCCGAGAGGCGAGCCCAGATCGAGGCAATCGCGCTGATGGAGACGCAAGGCCCCGCACGGCTGTATTCGGACGGTCCGGGGATGCACCTCCTCACGTTCCTCTCCCGCGAGCGCGTCGATCGTTTCCGACCCTTATGCGGAGGGCTATCCCCCCTATGCCCGGCTCGTCGACGGGGCGGAGACAGTGGGCTGGTGGCTCCGCGGGCGACCCCCCGGTCTCGGCGACAGCCTGACCGCGCTCGGCGCCCGGTTCGAGGTCCGCCATATCGGCAACATCGGCGGCACCTTCGTGAACTTCACCCTCACCCCCCAAGCGCTGCGCGAGCTCGATCCGGCCACGCTGACAGTGACCGCCAGCTTGAACGAGGGCCGAAGCCGGCTCCATGGTCGATCGGGATGCCGCGACCTTCTGGTCGAGCGGACAGCCCAAGCGCGGCGGCGAGTGGTTCCAGGTGGATCTCGGCCGGGTCGAGCCGGTCGCGCTCATCCGCTGGCTGCCCCGGACCTATCAGGAGATACCGGCGGGCCTCGTCGTCGAGACGTCCCTGGACGCAGTGACCTGGCAACGCCTGATCGTGCTGCCTGACTACCACGGGCCACTCTACTGGTCGGCCGGGCATCCGGTCGCGCGCGTCCGGAGCGGCCGCGTCGAGCTGCGGGTGCCGCCCACGCCGGCCCGCTACCTTCGGGTCACCCAGACGGGTCAGGCGCGTCGGGTGGTACTGGACGGTGCGCGAGCTCTTCGTGTACGCGGCGGATCCCGGCGCGGTGCCGACCCCACCGCGCGCGGACGGCGCGGCCCTGGCTCGGAGCGTCCGCGCGGCCGGCGTCACCCGGCTCTACGCCGACCGTCGGCTGGGCGAGTCGGGTCGCCCTCGTCGATCCCGAGCTCCGCGTGCCCCCCGCGAACCTGGCGCTCGATGCCTACAACTTCCGCGGACCGGAGTCGGAGCTCTTGCCCGAGATGCAGTGGAGCCCGGGGGTGGGCGCGCTGGTGGAGGCGCCCGATGCGGACGGGTTCGTCAGCGTGGCCCGGGCGAGCGGGCTCGCGTTCACGCGCGTCGACGTCGGCGGCCTCGTGCTCTTCGTCTACGCGCCGCCTGCCGCCCCTCCCGGGACGCCGATCCCGGCGTCGAGCCTGCAGGTCGGCGTCTCGCGTTCCCGACGTGTGGCCGGCCGGGCGGTCGACGGGAACCCGGGCACCCGGTGGACGACGGCCCGGCCGCAGGCGCCAGGCGACTGGCTCCGCGTGGACTTCGCCGGGCCCCGCACCATCCAGGCTGTGCGCCTCTGGGCGATCAAGCGCAACGAGTGGCCGCGCGGCCTCCAGGTCGAGGCCTCAGCCGGCGGGGAGACGTGGCAGCCGCTGACCGCCGAGCTCCGTGGCGAGAGCGCGATCCGCTGGGGCGGCATCACGCCGCTACGCAGCGACCTCCAGGCGCTTCGCCTCGAGTTCGCGCCGACCACGCTCCGCGCCCTCCGCCTGACCCTGACCGAGGGCCATTGGCGCTACGCGTGGTCCGTCAACGAGCTGACCGTGTACGCCGCCGACTGACCGCAACGTCCACGGGCTGGACGTTCTGTCACGCGGCAGCCGTCGCCGCCAGCCCGTCTCCCCGGATGCTCGGAGTCAGCCCGTCGCTCTCCGTGGGGGCATCCAGCGGGTGGAGGAAGCAGTGCACGTCGCCCAGGTGCTCATAGGACTCGACCCGCGAGACGAGCCCGAGCTCGGTCGGATCGAGGCCCAGCCATCCGAGCAGCGCGTCCGTGACCAGCACGTACGCGCGCGACGTCGTCACGCCGTTCTTCAGGAGCCGGTGGGCGAGGATCACGTCCACGCCCGCCACCTGGGCGCGGCCTCCGACCGCATGCCGGAGGAAGCGGCCGTGGTGGGCGACGATCTTCAGGTCCAGACGCTCGACGCTCCGGCACGCGCCGCACGAGCACGACTCGTCCGCCGCCAGCTTACGCCGGGTCTCCTTGAAGGCCGCGAAGGCCGAGTCGAATACGTCCAGGAGCTGCGCCGGAGGGAGCAGGGCGCCGTCCGGCCCCAGCGCGAAGACCGCGTCGCCCTCGATCTCCTGGATCTCCAGCGGCGGCGCGAGCCGCCGCATCACGGCCTCCAGCAGGGCTCCGATGATCTGCGGCCCGTGCTCCAGCTCGACCGCCGTGACGAATGCCGTGAAACCCGAGATGTCGGCCAGGACCAGAACGCCACGTTCAGCTTTCATGCCCGTGAAACCCCGCTGAGCCTCGTCTGTGAAAGGGCCTGATCGAGGCTCCTAGCTGGGCCCGGCAAGCCACTGTCCAGCGCGTGACGCCGGCCAGCGGAGTCTTCCGAATTGAGGTGGATCGAGATCGAGGCGCCGCGTGACCGGCTAGTGGCGAGGAAGCACAGGGCCGGACCTCATCGCAACAGCCGTGACGAGGTCCTCGGCGCGGGCCCGAGAGTCTCGGTCACCAGGTCGAGCAGTGTCGCGGCAGTGGCCGAATCCTTTTGCCAGAAGTTGATCGAGACCGTGACCGAGACCTGCGTGAGCGACGGCGTGATCGGCTGCAGGTCGACACGCACGTGGCGCTCGATCGCGTTCGCCGACAGGATGACGCGCTCTTGCTGCACCTGCTCGTCCGGCGTTGGGAACTCGAGGCGGGCGAGCGTCGTCTCCACGGCGTCATGGACGCTGGTCAGCGGCGCATCGAAGGTACGGTATACGGTACCGCCCTGAACCGCCGTGGAGCCGGCCCTGACCAATGCGCTGGCGCCGCCGCTGGCCGCCGCGGACCCGATGGCAGGTACGGCGACCACAGCCGCGCAGCCTGGCAACGCGATCGCGATCGCCAGGAGGGGCGCCAGGACCAGGCCGGTTCGGGACATCACAGATGTTGTGGTGGCAACAGTCATGCCACCCGGGTCGTCGATGCCATGGCGACACTTCCATGGAACCCAGCTGCCACTCGCCAGGAACGGGCCGTCCCCAATGTTGCGCTCCGTGCGACGGTGTGGCGCTACGCCGTCAAGCTGACCACCCG
>CAVXVV010000043.1:0-100834 GCA_963765195.1 uncultured Candidatus Rokubacteria bacterium | reverse complement strand
TCCGGCGGCCCCCACACCTCAAAGAAGTTGTCCCCGTTCGAGACCAACCGTCCGGAGGCCTGCGCGAATCTTCGCGGAGTCTCCCGACGGCATCTCGTGTCGTCAGCGGTCGTGAGGGCGGGCAACAGGGGCATATCGTTCCCGCCCGTCGTGGTCATCGGGACCTCCGCCTAGAGACGCAGCATGCGGGGCAATCGGATGCACGTCGTATGGCGACCGTGGACCCTGAGCCTCTCCGGTTCGTGACGACAGGGATTGTCTCCGCCTGGAATCCCACGACCAGTCTTCTCCACCATGTCTGCACTCATCGCTCCGAGCCCGACCCAAGGAAGTCTGCAATGTTTTGCATATAGGAATTGCTACATGCTGGCGAGTTTCCTACTCGCTGGAGTCGGCGGCCTGCAGGAGCTATCCCCCTGTCTGGCCGGCGGCGCGCATGCTCTTCCCCCGTGGCACTCGCTATGCACCCAGCTACGACCGAGGAGGACGCCATGCGGGACGAGCGATCTGGAAGACCACCCGAGGCAGCTGACAGCCTGACCCCGTGGTCCGACTGGGCCCGGCCCATCGATCCCGATGCGGCGGACCGACAGCGGCACGCGATGGCGGAGGCGACAGATTCGGCGCGCCTCCGTATCCTCGGTGGACGCGTCGCGGCTCAACCACCCACCCCGAATACCGTCAGCCCGGTCCGACGTGTCAGAACTCGACGGCTCGTCGGGCCAGCGCAGGCTACGCCGCATTCTGAGTCACTCGCGAGGGCGCTCCGCCGACCGCGCTCTGCCGCCTGAGCCCCAGGCGGACCGGTCGGCGACCGTGCACTTCCGCACCGCGCCTCGGCACCTCGACGCCTGCCTGCGTCGACTTGACCGCTGGATCGACTACGCCAACTCGATAGTCGAGGAGTGACAGGCAGCGTCGTTTAGGTCTGCGACGGCAGTCGGATCAGTTCGGGGCAAATCGTCGGAGCAGACCCAAGCATCGTCGGCAGAGGACGTGGCCGCGCGGTGTCTGGCTGGGTGCGAACCGCCATTCGCTCCTCCTCGTGGAGGACCTCGTGGTGGGGATCGTGGGCCAGGGCCGCGAGGTCGGCCCGTTCCGCGTGGATGAGCCGACGCCTAGCCCGCGAGATGGAACCTGATACTCCCGATCCTCCGCAACCGGGACGCTACGTCAAGGTCCGATTCGGGAGGCTGGGTCAGGATCTCGACGAGGTGGGGCGACGGGGGTGGACGTGAAGCCGGAAGGAGCCGTCGGCGAGCCCGAGAATCCGTGGGCCCGTCTATGGGCCCGCGACCTGCGGTTTTCGCCCTACAACGTGGACTGAGTCAGCCGTGAAGGCGTATCTCGGCCTGCCTAACTTCGCGTCATCGTTGACATGGCCCTAAACCGTTGAAAGTACGAACGTCACTCGGCGCAGTAGGAAACCCTTGCTCTATCCGACTGAGCTACGGGGGCACTCGGACGGACGCGCTGCCGGCCTCGATTCTAGCACCGCGGGCGGACGGACGGCCTCGAGACGGCCCGGAGCCCTCGCACGACGGCCATCGCGAGCCCCGTCCAGAGCGCCGTGCCCGCCGCCAGGAGCCCCGTGACGAGGATGCCTCGGCTCACGGTCCAGGCGAAGTCGCGTGGGAGCAGGAGACCCTCGGGCAAGAGGAGCAGGATGAACGGCATCGCCCAGAGCCCGAGGAGCCCTCGCCAGTGGAGGGCGAGGAGGACCCACAGGAGCCCGATGCGCCCCGCGGCGGCGATCACGGTCGATTTCAGCCACAGGGTCACGCCCCGCTCGGACTGCCCGACGGCCGCGACCAGGCCCACGTAGAGCGCGAGGAGGACGAACGGCCCCAGGACGGTGAGCATGCTGGCGTCAGTGACCGCGACGGCGCGGCGGCGGACCGGCGCCGGCCGTCACATGTCGCGCGGGCGGCGGTAGTAGCTCAGCACGGTCCCGATCCCCTTTGCCCGCGCCTTCTCGTAGGCCAGGTGGCCCAGCACGATGTCGCTGATCGCGAAGCCCTTGTGCCAGAACAGGATCCGCTCGCGCGGCGACTCGCGGCCCGGCTTCACGCCGGCGACGATCTCGCCGATCTCGCCGTAGATGTGCTCGCCCCGCAGCGCGCCGGCCCGGATCATCGCGGCGAACTGCCCGTACTCCGACTTCTGGCACTGGTTCCAGTCGTCGACGACCATCTTGTCGACCGACACCGGCAGCGAGGACTCGACGGACTGCTCGACTCCGTAGGGCTGGATGAGGGCGCCCGGCTTGACCCACCGGTCCTTCACCAGGACCTCCGCGGTGACCAGGCGCGACGCGTCGATGATGATGTCGGCGTCCCGCACGGTCGCCTCGACCGTCTCCTCCACCCTCACCCGCTTCCCGAGCTGCTCCGACATGCTCGCCGCGAAGCGCTCCCGAGACTCGGGGCGCTTGCTGGTCACGCGGATCTCCTCGAAGTCGAAGAGGCGGTCGAGCATCGGGACGTTGTACCAGGCGGTGCCGCGGGCGCCGACGTGGCCCAGGACGCGCGGGCGCTCGGGCGCGAGGTACTTCGCGCCGACCGCGGTCACCGCGCCGGTGCGCATCCAGGTGATGAGCGTCCCGTCCACGATGGCGAACGGCGCGCCGGTGTCCGACCGGTACAGCGTGATGAGGGCCAGCTCGGACGGCAGGCCGAATCGGTAGTTGCCCTCGAAGTCGCCGATCACCTTCACCCCAGCCACGTCGATGGGCTCGACGTAGCCCTTCAGGATGTTCCAGTGGCGCTCCGAGCGGTCCAGCGCGAGGTGGTCCTTCGAGGGCATGACGACCTTCTTCTGGCCGTGCGCCCTGAGCCCCATCTCGATGGCGTCCATCGCCTCGCCGAGACCGAGGTCGACGGCGTCGACGTCCTCCTTGGAGAGGAACAGGATGTCCAGGCCCGACATGCTCATGCCTCCCCCGCCCGCGGCGGGCTCATTCCCTCTCGTCGTCTCGCGCCCGGACCGCATCGTAGACCAGGCGCGCGGCAGCGAGGTCCTCGACCGCGATCCCCACGGACTTGAACACCGTCGTCTCCACCACTTGGCTGCGCTTTCTTTTCCGGCACTTGGGCGTGAACAACCCCTTGGATCATGCCCTATGTGCCATCTGATGTGCCACGCTGCGACCGGTACAGGAAGATCCCGGCCACGAGGGCAACGACACCCAGGGCCAGCCCTAGGCGGGTTTCGTGGGGGGCTACGGCGCGCCCGATCAGCATCAACACAAATGCCCCGTGATAGACCGTCAGCCCGAGGCCACCAAGCATCAGGGCAAGGCCCACCCCCTTCAGTATGGTTCGTCTTTCCTCCCGCCACCGTGCGTGCAGGCGGGTCAGTTCGTCGTCAGTCATGGGCGACTAGCGGTTGTCAGTGAGCAGTCGTCGGAAATGGCCACTTGGGTGGTGGCTGCGGTCCCACCGGTCAGGCCCTCCAGCCGCTCCACCGCGCTCCGGAGATGCGCGGCGCTCAGGTGAGCGTACCGCAGGGTCATGCGAAGGTCCTGGTGCCCGAGGATCTCCTTCACGTCCTGGAGGGTCGCGCCCCGCATGACCAAGTGGCTGGCCGCAGTGTGGCGGAGGTCATGGAAGCGAAATGCAACGATGCCCGCCCGCGTGAGCGCCGCCTCGATGCCCTGCGGATCTGACTCCCGCCTCGGCGTTGCCGGGTCGGAAGATTCGGCCCTGGCGACGGGCCGGGTCCGGCTCCAGCGCGAGCAGCGCATCGTAGACGGCGCGCCCGATGGGCACGCCCCGAGGCTTGCCACTCTTCGTCTGTACGAGCGTGAGCCGCGCCGTCGAGAAGTCCACCCGCTCCCATTCCAGCCCGAGGATCTCCCCCTTCCGCATGCCGGTATGGAGCGCGAGAGTCACGACCGATACGAGGTAGCGGTTCCGCGACGTCCGGCACGCCGCCATGAGCTTCCCGATCTCGGCCTCGTCGAGGTAGCGGAGCCGCCCCTCGGGCCGCTTCGGCAGCCGATCTCTGGGACGGAGGCCACGTAGCCCCAGCGCTTCGCCAGCCGCAGGAAGTGCCGGAGCACCGCCAGTTCGTTCGCCACCGTACGCGCTCACCTGCCCCGTCCGCGTCCGCTCGTACTGCGCGATCATCGGCCCGCCGAGGGTGCCCACCGGAGTCCCGGCCCCGAAGACCGGCAGCAGCACCCGCTTCAGAATCCGTTCGTCATCCTTCACCGACCGCTTGCCGTGATCGCGCTTGTAGGCTAGATACTCGTCGATCAGCGCGCCGAGGTGCGCTCGGTGGGCCGATCCAGCTGACCGGCGGCGATCTCCTGGAGGCGCGCATTCAAGGCCGTCAGCGCGGCCTGCTCCGTCAGCCAGTCGCTGCGCGTCGTGCGCTCGCGGCCCTTCGGCCCCATCAACTGATAGCCGTAGGCGATGTGCTTCACCTTCCGTCCGAGCGGTCCCGGACTGGTCCACACCCGACGAATGATCTTGGCCATGAGGCTCCCCTCCCTGTCTCGGTCGTTTGTGTCGGCCATCGTCTAGGCCTCGCCCAGCGGGTTCGAGACGACGGGGGGGGAGGGGCAGCCTTGCTATCCTGTCGGTGCTCATCGTCGCTCCTTCACGGGTTGGGGTGATGGGCCAGCCCTCGCCGGGTTCCCGCCCGTGCGGGGGCGTCTTTACGTCTTTGCTAGTTTGAGTCCGTATCGCAGTGGTCCACGCCGCGCCATCCCTCGATTCCCTCGCGGACCGCCAACGCCACAATCGCGAGGGCGGCGAGCGGATCCGCCCACCACCACCCGAGCGCGGCATTCAGTACCAGACCGGCCAGCGTCGTAAGCGAAAGCCAGGCGCACGTCAGCGTCTCGTAGGCATCCGCACGGAGGGCCGAACTCTTGAGCGCAATCGCCGTTCGCAGCTTCGCCCGGCCCAGCGCGGGCATGACGACAAGCGAGAGGGCAGTCAGAGCGATCCCCAGACGGCTCTCCTGCGGTTCGGTGCCGTAGCCGAAGAGTCGTCGCCCAGCATCGATCGCGATATACGCAGCCAGTCCGAGCAGCAGTGCGCCCGCGATTCGCCCGGTGCGGCGCTCCAGCACCTCGGCCCGCGCCTCATCCGCCCTCCCTGTGACCTCCGCCCCCAGCCGCCAGCCGACGACGGCCCCGCTGTCCGCATCTCCGTGATCGATCCCAAACCCAATCAGGGCAATCGAGGACGCCAGGAGCCCGCGCTTACCGCGATCATGCCTTCGACGACATTCCAGACGACGGTCATCCCTGCGAGGGTCAGGCCGCGTCGGGACTGCTCTCGCGCCGTACCATGTCACTCCCGCCGCCCTCACCGGCGCATCCTGACCATTTGGCGGTTCATCCCACCAACGTCATGACCGGCACATCGAGCGCCTGCGAGTCGGATCAGGAGGCTGATCGTCTCCCCCCCCGCTCGATGTCGCCGAGTGGTCCCGCATCCCCGACTCCGTCGCCATCGTAGCGACTCCAGCCCCGCGCCTGCAGCTGGCCAACTCCGCCACGCTGATCGGTCAACGATGGTCCTGCATCAAACGTCCTTCAGCGCCACTGCGTCGCTTCTTGCCTGACTCCAGAACCGTGCTGGCACCGGCCCGAGAGCCGTCGCCCTCTCGCAGCCCCGCACGCGACAGTGGAAGCTCCGGATCGTGTGATAGAGGAGACGCGTGACAGCTCGACCACTGACGGCCCGCTGTCAGGACCCGGTCCGGTCCCGTGCCCGGATGCTCGGCCCAGCGGCTCGCAGGGCCGCGGTCGCGCCTGGCCCGCCGCGGGCGGATGTCCCGTTTGCCCCCTGTGCCAGGTGCTGACCTGTGTGAAATCTCCTGCACAATCTTGTGGTGGTCCTGCAGCCCACGCGTGTTGACCGAGTACCCTAGCCGGCACGTCCATCGAGGGCGAGCGGCGCCCGGTCGTTCTCGGTGAGCCAGCCAAGCGCACAGGATCATCGCCACCCGAGACCTCACGATTAGACGAGGCATCGTAGGTACGGGCACGGCTTGGTAATTCACCGAGACCTCCTGGCGGCCGTGTTGGATGCGCTCATGGGACTCAACCACCACGACCGCTAGCGCGGGTCAGGTCCAGCCCTTTCGTCGGCATTTTCGCCGTGCCCAATTTCCTTACGGCGGCACATTGCGTCATTGTCGGGACGTCACTCACTCGCTCAGCTCTTCTTCAGCCGCCATTCGCGTGGCACTCTATTTGCTACTGAATCGCCCGGATTCGCCACGCGTCAGTTCAACGTGAGTGCAGTGCCTTTAGATGGCCTGGCTTGGCCCGAATGACGAAGGAACAAGGTCTAATGAATCGAACGAAGCAGGCAGTGACAATGATGCGTGGCTCTCGCGGCCATGCTTGTGGTGCTCTGTTCGGCCCAGCGTTCGCGCTCGGCGTAGTCGAGCGCCGGGTTCGGCTTCAACACCAGCCCGGTCCCGTCGGAAGATGGCGCGCCGTACTGGATCAGCTCTCGCGACGGCGCCCAAGAATGTCGGCTTCTTCCTCGGGGGACGGTCTCTTCGCCCTGAATCCGAATAGTCCCACCTGCCCCTGAATCTCAATTCCTGGCAGAGTAACAATGGTACCGGCGCTCCCGATCTGAACGTGACGTTCACCCAGCCGGGCCCCGCGGAGCAGCTGACGTTTCTGTTGCAGGTTTCGGATCTGAGCTCGACCGACGAGTTCGGCTATTACCTGATCGGTACGGATCCGACGGTCGGCGCGAACCGAACCACGCTCTTCAGCGGCGCGACATCGCCCGTCGCCTCAGTGGTCTTTGATCCGACGGCGTCATTCGGCTTCTACCTCCTGACGGATCTGAACGGGGGAATCGCCGGAGGGGAAGCGATCTATACGACTCGCACGGCTGACAGCGGCGGCACTGGGATCGGCTCCGGGGAGGATGCTCGCCAGCACTTCGCATTCTTCCTAGGGCCGGACGGCGCTCTCTACATCGGCGCCGAGGACCTTCCGGGCGGGGTGGGGACTGGCTGTGTCAGCTGCCTCACCCTCAGTGGCGCGGAAGGCGGAATCGGCGACTTCAACGACATGGTGGTGAGGATCACGCCGGGCCCCACGCCGGTCCCGGAGCCGGCCACCCTCTTCCTGCTGGGCTCGGGTCTGGTTGGCGCGGGAATCTTCGGCCGGAAGCGCTTGGCCCGTAAGCAGAGCTAAGCACTCTCGACCGTCCTTCTGCTTCCACCGGGCGCGGGGTGGGCCCGCGCCCGGTGTATTTTTGGCGCCGGTGCCGTCCTCCCGGTTGATTCGCGGTGCAACCTGTTTTCAAGGCATCCTCCCACGGCGTCATCGGTCAGCGATCTCCGGTCCCCCCGGCGTGGCCGACGGTCCCCACCGCAACCCGAGGATCGTGATGCCGTCGGGGGTCCGGGTGATCGTGGCGACGGTCAGCACCGCCGTCCGGTGTCTGCCCACCCACCGTGCGAGGTCGAAGCTCACACGCAGCCTGTCACCGGGGCGGAGCACGGCATCCTCTGCGGGGGCCTGGGGGAGGGGTCCATGGTCATCTCCGTGCCGCCGAGGCGTCCTAGCCCGCTAAAGTCGCCCTGTACGCCGTCCGGGCTCCCTTCTGGCGGGCGACCTCCGGGTCCAGCCGCCGGGGCCGGCGGGCCTGAATCACCTGGGCGAACGTCCGCTCCGACGGTCGGACGAGATCGCCCCGCGCCCGAGCGTCCCGCGCCTTTGCGAGCGCCGCGATAGGCGTCCTCTTCGGTCCACTCTTCCCGGTACACCTTGCGGCGGTTCGCCCCAGATCCCAGCATGTAGCCCCAGACGCGGTACGTGACCCGCCGCCCCTTGGGGCTTCGCCGTCGTCCGATCTTCGAACGTGACGCGCCCGGCAGGGGAATGCGAGCCGTGCTTGTGTCCCCTCCGAGCGCGGCGCGGACGGGACACGTGGCCCCCCGCGTGGGCGTCGGTCGTGGTGATGCGGGCCTGCACTGCCGTCTCGTCGGTCATCGGGCGCCCCTCCTCGACGGTGATCATGCTCCGCACGGGCTGGATGACGCGCCCGGCGGAGAACGCCGCGAGCGCAGTCTCCATCGCGGGAATGAGCGTGTCCCAGGTGAGGACGGACCGGACGGCCGCCTCGTCGAGGTGCATCATCGCGGACCCGATCTCCACGCGCCGTGCGGGCCGTCGCTCGTCGGCTCCGCTACCGGCGCGCCCGCCCCGTCCCCCGCGTCACGCTTCCGGCCACTCGATGCCTCGCGCCTCGAGACGTCGTCGCAGCTTGTGGAGGGCGGACATCTCGATCTGCCGGACCCGCTCGCGCGTCACGCCCATGCGCTGGCCGATCGACTCGAGCGTCATCGGCGTCCCGGTGGCGAGGCCGAAGCGGTCGATGAGGATCTCGCGCTCCTTCGGCGGGAGGTCGTCCAGGAGCTCGCGCAGGCTCTCCTGCCGTCGCAGGAGGTCGGCCACAGCAGCCGCAGCCCCGGGGTCCTCCCGGTCCGCAACGACGTCCTTCAGCTGGATGCCTTCCCCTTCCCGGCCCACCGGCGTCTCGAGCGAGAGCGGCATCTTGGACGCCTCCTCGAGGGCCTCGAGGTCCTTCACGGTGAGGCCGAGCTCGGCCGCGACCCGGGCGGGCTCCGGGGGCTGGCCCAGCTCCTGGGTGAGCCGCTGCTGCGTCCGCCGCACCTTGCCCAGCTGCGCCTCGACGTGGACCGGGAGGCGGATGAGCCGCGCCTGGTTGGCGAGCGCCCGCTGGATCGCCTGCCGGATCCACCAGGTGGCGTACGTCGAGAAGCGGGTGCCGCGGTCCCAGCGGAACTTCTCGACCGCCCGGATGAGCCCGAGATTGCCCTCGGCGATCAGGTCGCCCAGCGGCAGTCCGCGGTTCTGGTAGCGGCGCGCGAGCATGACCACCAGGCGGAGGTTCGACTCCACCATCCGCCGCTTCGCGGACTCGCTCCCCTCCGCGACCTGCTTCGCGAGCGCCACCTCCTCCTCGCGCGTGAGGAGAGGGATCTGGCGGATCTCGCTCAGGTACAGCTCGATGGGCGGCCGGTGCCCGGGGGCCTCGGCCTCCTGCGCGTCGAGCTCTTCGTCGGCGGGAAACTCGACCACCGACCCGTCGTCGGTGGCGTCCAGGTCGTCCGGCGCGGCGTGGTCGTCGGGATCGGGACGCGGGCCGTGCGGCGGACGACTCTCGGCGTCCTCGTCCGGCCGCGACGACGACTCGCGCCCGGGGGTCATGGCGTCGTCGTCTCGGAGGGGCTCCTCGGGTCCCGGACGGGAGCCGCGATGGCGTCCACCTCGGGAAGCCAGAAGATGGGATTGTACTTCCGGCCGTTCAGGCGGATCTCGAAGTGGAGGTGGGGCGCGGTCGCGCGTCCGGTGCTACCGACGGTGGCGATCACCTGGCCCTGCTCGACCCAGTCGCCGACCTTCGCCAGGTTCTCGAGATTGTGCGCGTAGACGGTCATGAGGTCGTTCACGTGCCAGATCTTGACCACGCGCCCGTAGGCGGGCTCCCAGCCGCTCGAGATCACCATTCCCGCCGCCGCGGCGTGGACCGGATCGTGCCGGTCGGCGCGGAGGTCGATGCCGCCATGCCACGCGACGCCGCGGGGACCGAAGGGCGACACGATGGGTCCGGGCACGGGGCGGATGAAGCTCACGGCCGGGGTGGCCGGTGGCCGCTCGAGCACGATGTCCGCGAGCGACGGCGGCTCCTCGCTGCCCTCCTGGACCTCGGTCAGCGGGATGCTCAGGCGCTGGCCGGTCCGGAGCTTCGAGGTCGGGGTGAGGCCGTTCGCCCGGATCAGCGCCTCGATTGGCACGCCATGCTCCCGGGCGATGCTCCAGAGGGTCTGTCCGGGTCTCACGATGTGCGCGATGCCCGAGGGAGCCGGCTGCCGGAGCTTCTGGGCGATCCCCTGGGATTTGGGAGCGCTGGTCGCCGGGGCCGCGGGCTTCGAGGGTCCGGCGGCTATCGCGCCGTGGGACGGGACCAGGACGAGCGCGAGCGGAACGGCTGCCAGCACCGCCCGGCGCCGGGCGCCGTCCGTCATCGGCCCTCCGAGAAGCGGATGCCGAACCCCGTGTAGCGACCCGTGAACGCCACCGAGCTCACGTCGACCTGCTCCACGCGGGCGAGCGGCGGCCCGCTCCCGAGGTCGCGCACGAACTGCTCGATCGCTTCCAGGTCCCCCTCCGCTCGGATCTTCACGCGCCCGTCCGGGAGATTGATGGCGTATCCGGTGAGACGCCGCTCTTGGGCGCGCCGCTGAGCAAAGTTGCGGTAGCCGACTCCCTGGACGCGCCCTCCGACCAGAACTTCGACGGCGCCCAGCCGAGCCCCGGGACGGCGGCTCCCCGCAGGGCGGTCCGCCTCATTCATCTACGTCGCGGTTTCTCACGGTGATCCGACGACTACCGGGGGTGGGACGGGAATGGTCGGGGCGACTGGACTTGAACCAGCGACCTCCTGCTCCCGAAGCAGGCGCGCTACCAAGCTGCGCTACGCCCCGACCCCACCCGGGCCTCGGGAACCACACGCCCAGGCTGCCCCGCCGCTGGGGCTCAGGTCTCCCACCCGTACTTCCCGATCAACTTCACGAACGTGCAGTCGCAGTCTCTCGACAGCCGCATGCGGCCGTCGATCTTCTCGACGACGTGCAGGACCTGCGACTGCGGGTCCGCCGACTGGGACCACGGCCCGGCCGCCTTCGGCCAGCTGCTGGAACAGCGGCGCCGGCATCGAGGGCGCTCCGGCCGTCACGATGATGCGATCGAACGGCGCCTCATCGGCCCAGCCGTAGGTGCCGTCGGCCATCTTGACGACTGCGCTAGTATACCCCAACTCCTCGAGGATCCGCCGCGCTGTCACCCCCAGCGACATGAACCGCTCGACGGAGCAGACCCGGCGCGCGAGCTCGGCCAGGACGGCCGTCTGATAGCCGGAGCCCGTGCCGATCTCCAGCACCTTCTCCGAGCCTGTGAGCGCGAGCAGCTGCGTCATCATGCCGACGATGTAGGGCTGGGAGATCGTCTGGTTCTCGCCGATCGGGAGCGGGTGATCGCCGTACGCGCGATCCCGCAGCGCCTCCTCCACGAATCGGTGGCGCGGGATCCGCCGCATCGCGTCCAGCACCCGCGGGTCGGTCACGCCGCGCCGGACGAGCTGCTCCTCGACCATGCGCTCCCGCTCGCGGCCGGCGCGCGCCTCCTGCCAGCCCGCCCCCGTCCCCACCGCCCGGCCACCCGTCATCGGCCCTCCGCGCCCTTCCGACCGCGCGACGCCCGCCGGTAGTCCCTCTCCCAGTCCTTGAGCGCGCGGAGACCCGGGTAGTCCGTGAGATCGAGCATCAAAGGCGTCACCGACACGTAGCCCCCGTGGACGGCGGCGTGGTCCGTGTCCTCGCCCGACTCCCACGCCGGCGGGCCGACGCCGATCCAGAAGTAGCGCCGCCCGCGGGGATCCTGCCGCTCGACGACCTTCTCGCTGTAGAGCCGCCGGCCGAGCCGCGTGACCCGGACGCCCCGAGGCTGGCCCGGCGGCACGTTCACGTTCAGGAGCGTGACCGGCCGGTTCGGGTCCCGCAGCAGGAGCTGCGTCAGCCGGGCGGCGGCTCGCGCGGCCGGGCGGTAGCTCGCGGGCGTGGTCGGCTTGACGAGCGACACCGCGAGCCCCGGCACGCCCAGCAGCACGCTCTCGAGGGCGGCCGACACCGTGCCCGAGTACGTCACGTCGTCACCGAGGTTCGAGCCGGCGTTCACCCCCGCGACGACGATCCGCGGCCGCACCGGAAGGAGCCCGAGCAACGCGAGATTCACGCAGTCCGACGGCGTGCCGTTCACGGCAAACCGCCGCGGGCCCAGCTGATCCGCAGTGAGCGGGCGATGGAGCGTCAGCGCGTGGCCGACGGCGCTCCGCTCGCGGTCGGGCGCCACGACCCAGACCTCGCCGACCGTGTCGAGCGCCGTCGCGAGCGCCGCGATGCCGGGCGCGTGGATGCCGTCGTCGTTGGAGACGAGGATGACGGGACGATCAGACTTGTTCACGCGTCGGGCGGGCCGCAACGCCGGAGGATCTATCAGCCGCTTGATTTCGGTCGCTCATCGGCTCCCCCTGGTGAGGAGCCGGGAAGCATCTTCGCCGCTGGAGTGGCGGGTGTTGAATGGTCGGGGCGACTGGATTTGAACCAGCGACCCCTAGCCCCCCATGCTAGTGCGCTACCAGGCTGCGCCACGCCCCGAACCCCACGGATTGTACGTCGCGCCCCGGCGGGGTTCAAGGGGAAGTTCGTCGCAGCGTCTGCCGGATCGCCTCCAGCCGGGCTCGAATCGTGCGGAGGGCCGCGAGTGTCTGAGGGTCCGGAGCCGGCAGCTCGAGCTGCTGGTTGCGCTGCCGACCCTCCTGCTGCAGGCGTTTCTTCGCCCCCTCGAGGGTGAGACGGTCCTCGTAGAGGAGGCCCTTGATGCGCAGAACCATCTGCACGTCGTGCTTCCGGTACACGCGCTGCCCCGCGTGGTTCTTCCGCGGCCGCAACAGCTTGAACTCCGATTCCCAGTAGCGGAGCACGTACGGCGGCACGCCGGTGAGGTCCGCCACCTCGCCGATCCGGAAGAACAGCTTGTCGGGGATGGGGCCCTCGACCCCGATCTCCACGACCCGCCGCTCGCTGTCGATCTCCGGCTCGATCACCGGTGGTTCACCTGCGCCTTCAGTCCCTTCGATGGCTTGAACGTCAGTACACGGCGGGCCGTGATCTCGATCTCGTTGCCGGTCTGCGGGTTGCGTCCCTTGCGCGACGCCTTCTTCCGCAGCTTGAAGTGCCCGAACCCGACGATCTTGACGTCGCTCCCCTGCTCGAACGCCCGGATCATGCTGTCGAACACGGCCTCGACGACCGCCGCCGACTGCCGCTTCGACAGCCCGTGCCCCGCAACGGAGTTGATGAGGTCGTTCTTCGTCAGCCTAGTCACCCCCCTTCGCCACCGCGCTCTCCACCGCTCACCTCTCCCGGACCACGACACCCTCCAAGCCCTTCGCCGTGAGGGACGCGAGAGTGGCATCGGCCTCGGCCACCGTCGGAAACGACCCCACGCGAACGACACGGTAGTTCGACGAGCTCACCTCTTGCTTGAGACGCACCGGAAATCCCTGCTGCCGGAGGGCGTGCGACGTTTCCACCGCTTTCCGGAGCGGCACCAGCCCCGTCACGGCCGGACCGTCGGCGGTCGACTCGACGGGATGCCCGAGGCCCCGCACCTTCTCGACGGCGTCGTCGCTCGGACGGCCGCCGCCGGGGCCCACCAGGAGCACCCGGTACATCACGCGGCTCTGCTCGAAGGACGTCGTCGTCGCCGAGAGCCCGTCGCCCTTGAGGCGCTCGACCAGTCGGTCGGCGTTCTTGTGATCCAGGAAGGCGCCGACCTGCACCCAGTAGACGCTCGGGGGAGCCGCGAGCGGCCCGGACGTCGCGGGCGCGTTCGTCGTCGCGGCCGGAGAGCTCACCGGATTGGTCGGCTCGCGGAGGGCCGCCGCCTTCGGTGCGGCGGGCGGCGCGGATGCCGTCGGCGCCGCGCTCGCGGTGGCGCGCGGGGGCGCTACCGGCTGAATGTCCGCCGGCGCGCTCGTCGGCGCTTTCGAGGCGGGCGCGGAGGGCGCCTTGCCCGCGTCGGGCGGCAGGGCTCCGGGACTCGAGAGGCTGGGCCGCGCCATCGTCGGCTCCGACGGCCGCGCCTGCGCGGTCTTCTCCGGTCCTCCCCAGGGCGCGAGCAGGAACAGGCTCTTCGGCAGGTCGCCGCCGAACCAGCCCGCCACCGAGGGGCCCACGAAGAGCGCGATGGCGAGAACGACGCCCGCGCCGAGCGCGATGCGGAACCACCGGACGCTGAAGATGCTCGGCTGGCGCCGGATCCGGTGCGAAACGTCTGGCCTCACCCGTCTCATACTCGAATTCCCCAAATACGACAGGATGTTAGCTGGCCAATGTTAGCACACGCTCCCCGCCTGTCCAACAGCGGAAACGTCGCCGGACCCTGCCCCGGCCCGCTCGGTCTCCGCGAGCGCCCGGCAATGCGCCGCGGCCGTCGGATCGCCGAGACGCTGGAGGGCTTCGGCGGCATGATCGAGCACCATGGCGCGCGAGCGCCGGTCGCGGAACGCCGCGTCGGCGAGCGCCGCGCGGAACGCGGCGAGCGCCGCCTGGTTGTCGCCCTGGCGGAGGCGCAGGGCGCCCAGCGTGTCGAGGTAGTAGCCGCGCGGCTCGGGCTGTTTCGCGAGCGCCCCGTCGATGATCGGCTCGGCCTCCCGCCAGCGCGCGGGATCCTGGAGGAGCGCCCACGCGAGGTTGTTCGCCGCCCCGGGATCGTCGGGCGCGGCCGCCACCGCGCGCTGGTAGGCCTCGATCGCGCCGGGGACGTCGCCGAGCGCGAGCCGCGCGTCCCCGAGGTTCGCCAGGGCGCGCGCCCAGCCGGGCCGGAGGGCCACCGCGCGCTCGAACTCGAGGAGGGCCCGGCGCGCGTCGCCGCGCTGGTAGTAGGTGACGCCCAGGTCGTTGCGCTGCTCCGCGGTCAGGGGATCACGGGATGGCTGCACCGCCGCGCAGCCGACGAGCAGGATGGCGACGGCGAGCGCCCGGCCCCGCCTCACGTCTGGAGCCGCGTGCGCGTCGGACGCCGGCGTCGTAGCCGGAGCCGCACCGGGCAGCCGGCCAGCCCGAACCGCTCGCGCAGCGCGCTCACGAGGTAGCGCTCGTAGGAGAAGTGCAGCGCCGCCGGGTCGTTGACGAACAGGAGGAACGTGGGCGGCCGCGTGGCGGTCTGCGTGGCGTAGAAGACCTTGAGCGTCTTCCCGTGCACGCCCTGCGGGGGACGCCGTTCCAGCGCCGCGGTGAGGGCGCGATTCAGCTCGCCGGTCGAGATCTCCTTCGCGTAGTCGAGCGCGACCCGATCGATCGTCTCGAAGAGCTGGCGAAGCCCGGTGCCCGACCGCGCAGAGGTGAAGACGACGGGAGCGTGCGCGAGGAATGGCAACCGCTCGCGCAGCCCGCGGACCAGATCGGGCGCGCGGTCCGCGGTCCCGATCAGATCCCACTTGTTGACCACGAGGACGACGGCGCGACCCGCCGCCTCGGCGTACCCCGCGATGCGCGCGTCCTGCGTGGTGACGCCTTCCGCCGCGTCCAGGACGACGAGCGCCAGGTCCGCGCGCTCCAGGCTCCGGCGCGCCATCACCGCCGAGAGCTTGTCGAGCGCGCCCTCGGTGCGGCCCTTGCGTCGGAGGCCCGCCGTGTCGACCAGTACGTAGGGCCGTCCCTCGACGGTCACCAGCGTGTCCACCGCGTCGCGGGTGGTCCCGGGCTCGGCATGGACCACGACCCGCTCCTGGCCCGAGATCGCGTTCACGAGCGACGACTTCCCGACGTTCGGGCGCCCGACGACCGCGATCCGGAGCGGGCCAGCCTCCTCGGCAGCGCCACCGGACGCCGCCGGCAGCCGCGCCGCGAGCGCCTCGATCAGCTCGGCCACGCCGCGCCCATGCTCGGACGAGACGAGCAGCACGGGCTCCATCCCCAGGCGGTAGACCTCGGCGGCCGCCGCCTCGCGCCCCTTCGCATCGATCTTGTTCACGGCGACCACGACCGGCTTGGACACCCGGCGGAGCAGCCGCGCCACCTCCTCGTCGAAGGGCGTCAGGCCTTCGCGCCCATCCACCACGAACACGAGGGCGTCGGCCTCCGCGATCGCCGCCAGAACCTGCTTCCGCACCTGCGCCGTGAGGGGCTCCTCCGAGGTGGGGTCGAGGCCGCCGGTGTCGATCACCGTGGCGCGCCAGCCGCCGAACTCGCAGGTGCCGTGGAGGCGGTCCCGGGTAACCCCGGGCGTGTCGCGGACGATCGCCTTCCGGGTGCCGGTCAGACGATTGAAGAGCGTGGACTTCCCGACGTTCGGGCGTCCGACGATCGCGACCACCGGCAGCCGCACCGGAGTCGCTCCGTCACGCCGACGCGGGCGGCCGGTCGAGGAGGCCGTCGATCAGCCCGCGCGCGCTCGCGTCCACGGTGACGATCGGCACGCCCAGGGCCCGCGCCAGATCCTCCGGCGCCACGTCGTCGAGGAACACGCCCCTCGTCTCGGTCAGCGCGACGCGCGGGACCAGGACCACGTCGCCCAGCGACCGCCCGGAGAGGGCCCGCGCCACGTCCTGGCCGGTGAGGAGCCCGGCCACGGTGATCGCGCGACCGAAGAACTCGTTCGGCACGGCCACCACGTCGGCCCGGAGCCCCGGCACGCGGACCCGCTCGAGCAACGGGCCGAGGAGCGGCCCGAACAGCTCACCGGTCACGATCGTGACCGCGCGCTGGCCGCGCCAGCGAGGCCGTCCCGGCCGGCTAGCCACCCGGCGGAGGTCGTCCTCGAACCGCCGGACGAGCCCGACGCCGTCCTCGACCACGGAGAAGTCCTCGTAGGCCGCGGCGGGCGGGATGGGCTGCCGCGCCTGGAGGTACAGCTCGTCCGCCGCGAAGACGAGGCGAGTGCCGAGGCGCTCGAGAAAGCCGGTCTGCCACCCGTGGATCGCGTCGAGCGTGGAGCGAGCCTCCTCCGACGTGATCGATCGGAGCGGGTACAGCCCGTCGCGGTGGCGCGTCAGGCCCACGGGGACGACCGCCACCGTGTTGACGCCAGGATGCAGTTGGCTCAGCTCGCGCACCGTGCGCTCGAGGTGCGGCCCGTCGTTGAGACCCGGGCACAGCACGATCTGCGTGTGGAGCCGGATCCCGGCATCGGCCAGTCGCCGCAGCCGCTCCATGAGGTCGCCCTTGATCGTCTTCGGGCTCCCCAGGAGGAAGTGCCGCAGCACGGGATCGGTCGCGTGCACGGAGATGTAGAGCGGCGAGAGCCGGAGGTCGACGATGCGGTCGACCTCGCTGTCAGGCAGATCGGTCAGCGTGATGTAGTTCCCGTGGAGGAAGGACAGCCGGTAGTCGTCGTCCTTGACGTAGAGGCTCTTCCGCAGACCGGGCGGCAGCTGATGGATGAAGCAGAACACGCACTTGTTGGCGCACGTCGAGATCTCGGCCGGCGCGGGCGGCTCGCACTCGAGGCCGAGGTCCCGCCCCCACTTGCGCTCGAGGACGACCGAGCACGGACGGCCGCCCCGATCCACGTCGATCGCGAGATGCTCCTCGCCGGCCTGCACGTGGAAGTCGACCAGGTCTCGCAGCTCCTGCCCGTTCACCCGGAGGAGCCGATCGCCCGGACGCAGCCCGGCCCGCGAGGCGAGACCCTTCGGATCGACCCCCAGCACCCGGACGCCGGTCGTGGGCACCCGCTTCGGCATCAGCGAACGCCCCAGTCGACGTAGCGCGGCGCGAGGAGCAGGTACTGGATCCCGGAGCCGACGGTGAGCACGGCGGCCACGATGATGAGCGTCTTCCGCGCGACCACGAAATCGTGGCCGACCCCGACGACGAACAGCGCCACGCCCACGGTGAGCATCTGCCCCACGGTGCTCGCCTTCCCGAGCCAGCTCGGCGTCGGATTGAGCTGTCCCCCGGTGAGCATGATCAGCATCGCGACCAGGATCAGCAGGAGGTCACGGCTCAGCACGATCGCGGTCAGCCAGAAGGGCAGCACCTTCGGGAACTTGTACGTGAGCGTCACGAACGAGGCGGTCAGGAGGAGCTTGTCGGCCAGGGGGTCCAGGAAGGCGCCGAGCCGCGTCTTCGACCCCCGGGTCCGGGCGATGTAGCCGTCCATCATGTCCGTGACGCCCGCCACGATGAAGGTGCTCAGCGCCAGGAGCGCCCGGTTGTAGACCAGGCAGATCACGAGCACCGGGACGAGGAGAATGCGGGCGATCGTCAGCCAGTTTGCCAGACCCATGGGGGTGTGTTGCCGGGGGCCGCTCCTGCGGCATTCCTGGTGGCCCGCCAGCCTGCGCCAGCATACCACGGGGGTGGATGACGCGCCGCGCGAAGGCTCCCGCAAAGACCGAGGGCCCCGGATCCTCCGGGGCCCTCGCCTCGAGCCGCTCCGGCGGCCGGAGCCGGGCCGCTACTGGAGATCCACGTCGTCGAACGTGCCGACACCGCCGAGGGTGATCGCGACCTTCTTGGCGCCCTTCGGCACCTTGAACACCGCGCGGACCGTCCTCACCTCCCCGGGCTTCAGCGCCGAGTTCACCTGGTCGTCGAGCTTGATGGTCTCGGCCGTCTCGCCGGTGTCGTAGCTCATGACCCCGCTCTTCTTGTCGTTGACGAGGACCCACGCCGAGGGCTTGCTGCCGGTGTGCCGCAGCGTCACCACGACGGACAGCGTCGCCCCCCGGACCTTCGCCTCGTTCAGGTCGACGAGCAGCGCCTTGTCCTGATCGGCCTTGATCGTCTGGATGACCTTGAGAGCGGACGGGGTGCCGGTGGCGTCTGCCGGCGCGGTCGCGGCCACCGTGGTCGCGGCCGCCGCTGCGGGCGCCGCAGCCGGGGCCGCCTTCGGCGCCGCCGCCGCGACCGGCTGGCCGCTCGCGCCGTAGTGGTAGTACGTCTGGGGCGTCTTCGACACGATGAACTTCACGGCCTCCTGGAGGCAGAGCCGGAGAGCCTTCTCGGTCGGCGTCTTCGACCAGCCGCCGAGCGCGCCCCCGAGGGCCCCGCCGCCGCCCGCGCCCGCGAGCGCGCCGCCCAGCGCGAAGTCCGTGGCCTCGCCCTCGACCGACGTTGCCGCGACGATCCGGGATGTCCGCGTGTCGATCACGCGCATGTCGATGGCCATGTGCGCCTTCTTGAGCCCGCCGGCGATGCCGCCGAGCACCCGCCCGGCCGTCCCGCCGATGCCGCCGATGCCGCCGCCGACGCCGGAGGCCGCGCCCTCGAACTCGGTCACGGCGCCCGTGATGAGGAGCTCCGCGCCCTCGATCTCGCCGATCGGCGCCTCGGTCCCCTTCTTGATCCGGCCGGCCCCGCCGAGATCCTGCTCGCGCAGAACGTCGCTCACCTGCTGGCGCTCGAGGACGATGTAGCGGTTCGAGTTGAACAGGGCCGTCGCCAGCATGTCCGCCATGCCGTCGCCGATCGCCCCGGTCCACCAGCCCTTGCCCGTCTTGTCCTTGAACTGCGAGACGGCGACGCGGGCCTTGGGCCCGTCGTACGCCTCCTGCTGCGCCTCCTCGATCGACTTGCCGTCCGGGCTGGTGACCTTCGCCTTCGGGCCGAAGACCTGCGCCTCGGCCAGCCCGAGCCACCCCGCCAGCGCAGCGGCCGCCACGAACATCGGAAGCACACCCTTCCACGCCTTCATGATCCTGCCTCCTGGAGAGTGGTTCCAAGGCCGGCCGGCCAGGGCTCGGGCCCATTTGCGCCGGCACCATTCGCACCGGAGACGCGGTAAGGCCTCACCAGGCCCTCCAGCGCCCTCGGAACTTCGACGTCGAGCCAGATGCCATCCGGTCGGTCCTCGCGTCCCAGCACGCGCCCGCGCGCGTAGACGCGGCTCAGCACGCCCCCGCGCTCGTAGGGCACCCGGAGGCGCAGGGACGAGCGCGTCGCGCGGAGCGCGTCCCCGATCCGGGCCAGAAGGGCGTCGAGCCCCTCGCCGGTCCGGGCCGACACCGCGACGCCGCCCTCGGCCAGGGTCTCGCGCACCAGCCCGCTCGGCTCGGCCAGGCGGTCGAGCTTGTTCATCACGGTCAGCGCCGGCCGATCCTCGAGCCCGAGCTCCTCGAGCACGTGATACACGGCGGACATGTGCTCCCGCGCGTGGGGATGGCTCGCGTCCACGACGTGGAGGAGCAGCTGGGCGTCCTCCAGCTCCTCCAGCGTCGCCTTGAAGGCAGCCACCAGCTGGGTCGGCAGCTTCTGGATGAAGCCGACGGTGTCGGTGAGCACGAACGGCGCGCGGCCGCCTCCCGAGACCAGCCGGGCCGCGGGATCGAGCGTGACGAACAGCTGGTCCGCCGTCGGCGCGTCCGCGCCGGCGATCCGGTTGAGCAGCGTCGTCTTGCCGGCGTTCGTGTATCCCACCAGGGCCACGACGGACAGGCCGACGTCGCGCCGGTGCGTCCGGAGAAGCCGCCGGTGGCGCTGGACGCCCTGGAGGGCCTCGTGGATCTGCCCGATGCGCCGCCGCACCACGCGCCGGTCCGACTCGAGCTGCGTCTCACCGGGTCCGCGCGTCCCGATGCCGCCGCCCAGCCGCTCGAGGTGGGCCCACTGCCCCACCAGGCGCGGCAAGAGATAGGTGAGCTGCGCGAGCTCGACCTGGAGCTTGCCCTCGCTGGTCCGCGCGCGCTGGGCGAAGATGTCGAGGATCAGCGCGGTCCGGTCGATGACCCGGACATCCAGCGCCCGGGTGAGGTTCCGCTCCTGCACCGGCGTCAGGGAATCGTCCGAGATCAGGAGCCCGGCGCCCAGCGCCCGCGCGAGCGCCCGCACTTCCTCCACCTTGCCCTTCCCGAAGTGGAGGCGCGGGTTGCGCTCGCTGCGCTCCTGGACGACGCTGGCCAGAACTTCGGCGCCGGCGGTCTCGGCGAGGCGGCTCAGCTCCTCCATGGACTCCTCGACCTCCCAACGCTTCTGACGGGGAAGGCGGAGGCCCATGAGGATCGCCCGATCGGCTGGTCGTTTGACGCGCACCACGCGACAGTCAGCCTATTCGAAGAGGCCCGTGTGTTCAACGATTTTGTTGATATGGGCCACCGTAGCCGAGACTTCACCGGGCGGAGTTTCTACCCACGCGAGGTCGGGCTCGCGCGCGAACCACGTCCACTGACGTTTCGCGTAACGGCGAGTGTCGCGCTTCATCACAGCGACAGCGGTCCCGAGCCCGGCGCCAGCCTCCAGGACCGGCGCGAGGTGCCGGTAGCCGATCCCCTGCATCGCCGGCAGGGCCGCGGTGAGGCCTCTCGCGAGAAGCCCGCGCACCTCGTCGAGGAGGCCCTCGGCCAGCATCCGGTCCACCCGCGCGTCCAGCGCCGCGTAGAGCGCCGGGCGGGGCGACGTGATGCCGACCGCCACGACCCGGTACGTCGACCTGGACGCGGGCTCGTCCCAGGCGCCCGCTCCGGTCCACCGGGCCGGCCCCCCGGACTGGAGCGCGACCTCGAGCGCCCGGCTCACGCGGAGCGCGTCACGGGGATGAAGACGCGAGGCGGCGCCGGGATCGAGGCTCTGGAGCCGCTGGTGGAGCGCCTCGGGACCGGTCGCGCGCGCCTCGGCCACGAGCGCGGCGCGGAGCGCGCGATCCGCGGGGGGTCTCGGCAGGAGCCCCCGGACGAGCGCACGGTAGTAGAGGCCCGTGCCGCCCACCAGGACCGGCCATCGGCCGCGGCCCCGGATCTCCCGGATCGCCGCGGCCGCGTCGCGCGCGAAGCGGGCGGCATCGTAGCCGTCGTCGGGCTCGACGACGTCCACCAGGTGGTGATGGACCGCGCGGCGTTCCGCCTTCGTGGGCTTGGCGGTGCCGATGTCCATCCCGCGATAGACCTGGCGCGAGTCGACGCTCACCACCTCGATCGGCCAGCGCTCGGCGAGCGCCACGGCCACGCGGGTCTTCCCGACGCCCGTCGGACCGAGGATCGCGAGGAGCGGGATGCGCGGCGACGCGCTCTCGGGGTCCGGGAACACCGCGGTCACCAGGTCCGGCGAAGCTCGCGCTTGATCTCTCCCAGCGGGATCCGCGAGACGATCGGCCGCCCGTGCGGACAGTAGTAGGGCGTCGCGGTCTCCGCGAGGTCCGTGAGGACCTGCGCCATCTGCTCCGGCGCGAGCGGCTGGTGGGCCTTGATCGCGGCGCGGCACGCGACGAACGCAAGCAGCCGGTCCAGCACCGGAGAGCTCCCCTGCCCCGTGTCCTCGTCGAGCTCCTGCGCGAGCTCGTCGGCGAGCCTCGGGAGATCGTCGGCCCGGAGGAGCGAGGGCACTCCGCGCAGGAGGAGCGCGTTTCCTCCGAATCCCTCGAGCGCGAAGCCGAGGCGCTGGAGCTGCGGCTGGACGCGCTCGAGCGCGCGGAGGCGCGCGGGGGCCAGCTCGAGCGGCTGCGGGAAGAGGAGCTCCTGCGAGGCCAGCGTCCCCCGGTCCAGCTCGCCGCGCAGCCGCTCGAACAGCACGCGCTCGTGGGCGACGTGCTGGTCGACGAAGAACACCTCGTCCGCCGTGTGAGCCACGATGAAGGTGTCCTCGATCTGGCCCACGACGCGCCCGAAGAAGGGCTCGCTGCGGTAGCCCGTCTCGCCCTCGCGAAAGAGCGACGCCTGACCGGGATCCGCGCCTCCCCAGTCGGGCGCCGCGAGTCCCGTGCCGGGCGCGGGCAGGACCGCGCCGCCCGCCATCTCCGCGTCGCTCCCCGCGAGGCGTGTCGACAGCCCGGCCGGCGCCGCGTCGAGCTGGCGGAGCGCGGCCTTCACGGCGTCCAGCACGACGCCGTACAGCACGCGCGGCCGCCGGAACCGCACCCACGTCTTGGCCGGGTGAACGTTGACGTCGACCTCGCCTGGGTCGACGGCGAGCTCGATCACCGCGAGCGGGAACTGGTCCCGCGGCAGGAGCGGCCGGTATCCCTCCAGGAGGGCCTGCGTCAGGAGGGTGTCCCGGACGATGCGTCCGTTGACGATGAAGTGGATGTCGTCCCGGTGGGTGCGCGAGAGCGCGGGTGGCGCGATGACGCCTGCCACGTGCGCCCCGCCCCCCTCGCCGGTCACCTCGAGGAGTCGCGAGGCCAGCCCGAACCCGTAGAGCGCGCCGACCCGCTCGCGCAGCCCGGCGCCAGCGGGCGCGTTCAGCAGCACCCGGCCGTTCGCAAGGAGGCGCACGTGCACCCCGGGATTGGCGAGCGCCAGCTGGGTGACCACGCGAACGATCGCCGTCTGCTCCGTCGCGGGACTCTTCAGGAACTTCGCCCGGGCCGGGGTGTTGAAGAAGAGGTCCCGCACCTCGACGGCCGTCCCGAGCGGCGCGTCGGCTGGACTCGCCTCGCCTACCACCCCGCTCTCGCCGACGATGAGGTGCCCGCGTGAAGCGCCGGCCGGCCGGGACAGGAGCGAGAGACGGGACACGGCGAAGATCGCGGGCAGCGCCTCCCCGCGGAACCCGAGCGTCCCGATCGCGTCGAGGTCGCTCTCCGTCCGGAGCTTCGAGGTCGCGTGCCGCTCGAGCGCGAGGAGGCAGTCCTCGGCCGGCATCCCGCGCCCGTCGTCCGTCACGGCGATCAGCTGGCGCCCCGCGCCCCGCACCACGACCTCGACGCGCGTCGCTCCCGCGTCGAGGCTGTTCTCCACCAGCTCCTTCACGACCGACGCGGGGCGCTCGACGACCTCGCCCGCCGCGATCTTGTTGACCACGGCGTCGGGGAGGCGCTGGACCGTCGGGGGGGCGCTCACGGCTCGCTCGCGAGTCGCCGGCGCAGCTCGTCCAGCTTCCCGAGCGCCTCCAGTGGCGTCATGCGCTCCGGATCGAGCGCGGCCAGCTCGGTCAGCACCGGGTGCGGCGCTGGGGGCGCGGGCGGCGTGGCCGAGCCCGCGCCGGCAAACAGCGCGAGCTGCCCCGCATCGGCGCCGGCCGGCGCCGCGGGGGCGGGCGCGCCCTGCTCGAACTCGCGCAGCAGGGCCCGGGCGCGCGTGACCACCTCCTCGGGCAGTCCTGCGAGCCGCGCCACCTGGATGCCGTACGACCGATCAGTCCCGCCCGCGACCACGCGGTGGAGGAAGACGATCCCGTCCTTCCACTCCCGCACCGCCACGTGCACGTTCCGGACGCGCGGCAGCTCGGCGGCGAGGCGCGTCAGCTCGTGGTAGTGGGTCGCGAACAGGACCTTGGCGCCGGCCCGCCGCTCGTGGAGGTGCTCGGCCACCGCCCACGCGATCGAGAGGCCGTCGAAGGTCGACGTGCCCCGGCCGATTTCGTCGAGCAGGACGAGGCTCCGGGGTGTGGCGTGCCGGAGGATCGCGGCCGTCTCCGTCATCTCCACGAGGAAGGTGCTCTGGCCGCGCGCCAGGTTGTCCTGGGCGCCGATGCGCGTGAAGACGCGGTCCACCACGCCCACGTGCGCGCTCCGGGCCGGCACGAAGCTTCCCACCTGGGCGAGCAACACCATCAGCGCGGCCTGGCGCATGTACGTCGACTTCCCAGCCATGTTCGGCCCGGTGATGACGAGGCACTCGACCTCGCCCGATGCGAGCCGGAGATCGTTCGGAACGAACCGCGCGCCGTCCGTCCGGAGCTCCAGCACCGGGTGCCGGCCCTCCTGGATGTCGATGACGCCACCGTCGTCGACGGACGGCCGGATATAGCCGCGCTCGCGCGCCACGTGGGCGAACCCCGCGAGCACGTCGAGGGTCGCCACGGCCTGGGCGGTGCGGAGGAGACGCTCGGCCTCCCCGGCGACGCCACGCCGGACCTCGTCGAACAGCTCGTACTCCAGCCGGTTCATGCGGCTCTCGGCGCCCAGGACCTTCGCCTCCTGCTCGCGGAGCTCCGCCGTCACGTAGCGCTCCGCGCCGACCAGCGTCTGGCGCCGCACGTACTCGTCGGGCAGGGAGCGCGCCTGGCTCTTCGGGATCTCGATCCCGTAGCCGAACACGCGGTTGTAGCGCACCCTGAGCGACCCGATCCCCGTCCGCTCGCGCTCGCGCCCCTCGAGCCCCGCGATCCAGGCGCGCGCCTCCCGCACCTCGCGGCGTAGCTCGCCGAGGGCGGGATTCCACGATTCGCGAATCAGCCCGCCCTCGTGCAGCGTGAGGGGCGGCTCATCGACGAGCGCCGCCTCGAGGGTCTTCCGGAGGTCGCCGAGGTCCTCCACCGCCTCCGCGCACTGGCGGACGAGCGGGTCGGGGCAGCGCTCGGCCTGCTCGCGGAGCGCCGGCAGGAGTGCGAGCGTCGCGCGGACGGCGGCGAGGTCTCGCGGCGTCGCCACGCCGAGGGCGACGCGGCTCGACAGGCGGGCCAGGTCGCCGATGCCCTCGAGTGCCTGGCGGAGATCGGCGAGAAGCGCCGGCGCCTCCGTCAGGGCGCCAACCGCGTCGAGGCGCTGCCCGATCTCGCGGGGGCGGAGGAGCGGGCGGAGGAGCCATTGACGAAGGAGCCGCCCGCCCATCGACGTGCGGGTCCGGTCCATCGCCCAGAGGAGCGTCGCCGTGCCGCCGCGGTCCTGCAGGCTCTCCACCAGCTCGAGGTTGCGCGCGGCGCCCTCGTCGAGGGTGAGGTGGTCCTCGACCGCGAGGATCTGGATGCGCGAGAGGTGCCCGAGCGGCGCCTGCTGCGTCTCCTGGAGGTAGCCCAGGACCGCGCCCGCCGCGCGGAGCGCGCCCCCCCGGCGCGGCAGGCCGAGCCCCTCGACCGCGGCCACCCCGAAGTGCGAGCGGAGCCGGTCCTCCGCCTCCCGGAGCCCGAAGCTCGCGGCGTCGCGGAGGGTCACGGGCACGCCGGCCGCGCGGAGGCGCGCCGCGAGGGGATCCTCGGCCGGCATCCCCGGCGGGAGCAGCACCTCCGCCGGCCGTCGGAGGAGGAGCGCCTCGGTCAGGGCGTCCACGTCGGCGGACTCGCCCACCCAGAAGTCGGCCGTGGTCACGTCGACCAGCGCGACGCCCAGATGGTCCGGACCTCGCCACAGCGCGGCCAGGAAGTTGTTGAGGCGTCCGTCGAGAAGGCCGGTCTCGGTGACGGTGCCCGGCGTGACCAGCCGGACCACCTCGCGCCGGATGAGCTGCCGTCCCTTGACCGGGGCCGCCTCCACCTGGTCGCAGATCGCGATCTTCAGCCCCGCCCGGACGAGCCGCGCGAGATACACCTCGAGCGCGTGGTGCGGCACCCCGGCCATCGGGATCTTCTGGCGCGCGGTCAGCGTGATGTCGAGGGTGCGGGCGGCCACCGCCGCGTCCTCGTGGAACGCCTCGTAGAAGTCGCCGAGGCGGAAGAGCAGGAGGTACTCGGGATAGCGACGCTTCCAGTCGTGGTACTGGCGCATCATCGGGGTGAGCCCCGGCGGCTCGGCTGCGTCGGGCGGAGGGGGGGCTCCGGCTGGATCCGGGGAGGTCCCGGGGCGGGACCTCGTGAGGTCTTCGCCCATCACCGGGCTCGCGGGCCGCGGTGAAGCCCCACGAGAAACCCGGTCGAAGGTTCGAGGGCCTGCCGACAACCCGCCGCGACCGCCCCGCGTCGGGGTCGCGGCCCTGCTCTCACGTGTTGACCAGCTCCTTCAGGCGCTTGCCTACCTTGAAGAAGGGCACCCGCTTCTCGGGCACGCTCACCGTGGAGCCGGTCTTCGGATTGCGGCCACGGCGGGAGTTGCGGCGCCGCACCCTGAAGCTCCCGAACCCGCGGAGCTCGACCTTCTCGACCCGGGCCAACGCGGCGGAGATGCTGTCGAAGATCGTGTTGACGATCAGCTCGGTTTCTTTCTTGGTCAGGTTCGACAGCTTGGCGACCTCGTCGACGAGGTCGGCCTTCGTCATCGTCGGCACACTCGCCCTCCTTCGACAGGCTTCCGGGAGTTCGAGGTCACGCTACCACGTGCCAAAAACGCCTGTCAAGCCGCGAGGTTCCGTGGCGACATCGGGGCGACATCGCGACGGCGCCCCTCCCCGGGCTCAGTCCAGGAGGTAGAGGGGCAGCTTCGCCGATCCGAAGCTGGGCAAGGCCGGGAGGCCGGACCCGGGCCAACCGAGGGATCGGAGCCACGCGACGGCGGACTCGCCTCCCGCCAGGTCGGCCAGGTCGAGGAGACGCCAGGTCCGCCGCGGACGCACGATGCGAGGCTTCCCCGGTACCCCGCCCAGCTCGCCGGCCAGGCGGATTGCCTCGTCCAGTCCCCCGAGATCGTCGACGAGCCCGAGCTGCTTCGCCATCCGTCCCGAGTACACCCGCCCGTCCGCCAGCGCGCGGACGCGCTCCTTGCCGAGACCACGGCCCTCGGCGATGGCCGTGATGAACTGGTCGTGCATGTCGTCGAGGACCGCCTGCAGGAGCGCGCGCTCCTCCGGCGTCATCGGGCGGGCGAACGACGCGCTGTCCTTGTAGCGCCCGGCCTTGATGACCTCGTACCGGACGCCGACCTTCTTGAGGAGGCCCTCGATCTCGGCCAGCTGCATGATGACGCCGATCGACCCGGTCAGCGTGCCGGGGTTCGCGACGATGCGCGTCGCGGCCGCCGCCAGGTAGTACCCGCCCGACGCCGCCACCGAGCCCATCGACGCGACCACCGGCTTCCCCTGGTTGCGGATCCGGAGGATCGTGTCGTAGATCTCCTGCGTCGGTCCCACCACGCCGCCCGGGCTCTGGATCCGGACGATGATGGCTCGGACCGACGGGTCCTCGCCATAGTCGTCCAGCTCCCGCACCACCCGGTCGGCGTCGACGATCAGGCCCTCGACCTCGACGAGCGCGATCCGGTTCCCGCCGAGCGACGGGACACCGGGCTCGCCGAAGACGAGGACCCCCAGCACGACCGCGAAGCAGCCGGCGAAGACGAGCGCGGTGACGCCGAGCGCCCGGACCAGCTTGCCGCGCATGCCGTCAGCTACCTGCCCGGTCTAGTCGTCATCGTCGCTGTCGTAGCGGTCGCGGTCGCGCTTCCCCTTGCCGCGCCGGCCCCGATGCTCCTCTTCCTCCACTACCGGCATGTCGGCCGCCAGGTCGCGGAGCGAGAGCCCGATCCGCCGCTCGTTGGGCTCGATCCGGATCACCTTCACCGTGAGCTCGTCGCCGAGCTGCACGACGTCCTGGGGCGCCGCCACCGGCCGGCTCGACATCTGCGAGATGTGGAGCAGGCCGTCGATCCCCGGCTCGAGCTCCACGAAGGCGCCGAACTCCGTCAGCCGCACCACCTTGCCCTTCACGTTGGACCCGACCGGGAACTTGCGGCTCACTTCCTCCCACGGGTCACGCTGGAGCTGCTTGAGACCCAGCGAGATCCGCTTGTTCTCCTTGTCGACGTGGAGGATGACCGTGTCGATCGGCTGCCCCTTCTTGAGGAGCTCCGAGGGATGGGCCACGTTCCGCGCCCACGTCATGTCGGAGATGTGGAGGAGGCCGTCGATGCCCGGCTCGAGCTCCACGAAGGCGCCGAAGTCAGTCAGGTTGCGCACCTTCCCCTGCACCTTCACGCCCGGCCGGAACCGCTCCTCGATCGAGTCCCACGGATCGGCCTCGACCTGCTTCATGCCGAGCGAGATGCGCTTCTGGGTCTTGTCGACCGCCAGGACCATCACCTCGACGTCGTCGCCGACGTTGACGAGCTTGGACGGGTGCCGCACCCGGCGGGTCCACGACATCTCCGAGACGTGGACCAGCCCCTCGATGCCGCGGTCCAGCTCCACGAACGCGCCGTAGTTCGTCAGGCTCACCACCTTGCCCTGGTGACGGCTGCCCACGGAGAAGCGCTCGGCCACCGATTCCCACGGGTCGGGCCCCTTCTGCTTGTGCCCGAGCGAGACCCGGCCGGACTCCTTGTCGAAGTGGAGGACGACCACGTCGAGCTTGTCGCCCACCTGCACCAGCTCGGACGGGTGGCTGATGCGCCCCCAAGACATGTCGGTGATGTGAAGGAGGCCGTCCACGCCGCCCAGATCGATGAAGGCGCCGTAGTCGGTGATGTTCTTCACCACGCCGGTGGTGACCATGCCCTCGTGGAGCACGGCCAGCGTGTGCTTCCGCTTCTCCTCGCGCTCCTCCTCCAGGACCACCCGGCGGGAGAGCACGACGTTGCCGCGGCGGCGGTTGAACTTGATGACGCGGGCCTTGATCTGCTGGCCGATCATCGAGTTCAGGTTCTTGACCGGGCGCAGGTCGACCTGCGAGCCTGGCAGGAACGCCTTGACGCCCACGTCGACGGCCAGGCCGCCCTTGACGACCTCGACCACCCGGCCGTCCACCGGCGCGCCCTTCTCGTAGGCCCGCGTGATGACGTCCCAGACCTTGATCTTGTCGGCCTTCTCCTTGGAGAGGACGATCAGACCCTCGGAGTCTTCCTTGGCCTCGAGGTAGACCTCGATCTCCTGGCCGATCTCGGGCGTGATCCCGCTCCGGTGGAACTCGTCGATCGGGATCGTGCCCTCGCTCTTGTAGCCGACGTCGACGAGCACCTCGTTGGCCGTGAGGCCGATGATGGTGCCCTTGACGACCTCGCCTTCCTGGAGGTCCTGGAGGCTCTGCTGGTACATGTCCTCGATCTCGTCCTGCCCGGTCTCGGGAGCGCTGCCTCCCGCGATCGGCCTCGCCGCCGGCGTCCGGTCCGTCGCTGCCATCGGGCCCTCCCCAACCTCCCACGGGGATGCTCCGGTCCCGGCGCCCCCGCCGTACCCCCCTGTCGCGTGGGCCTCGGGATCCTGTGTGAACTGGTCCATTCCTGTTGTTCCTCCGTTCAGTGAATTCGACCTGCCAGGGTTCGCCCCGGGGTCGTGGGATCCGTGCGTGTAACTCCGGCGGCCGCGGGATGTCCCCCCTCGGCCTCCGTCTTCAGGCGGCCGATGGCCGCCATGATCTCATCGCTCGCGTCCTGATATCGAGTCCGGCCGCGTGTCTTGGCGAACTGGAGGGGCTCGCCGAACGCCACCGTCACCCGGGCGGGCCGCGGCAGGACCGCGCCCTTCGGCAGGGCCCGCCCCGAGCCCTGGATGTAGACCGGCAGCACCGGCGCCCCCGAGAGCGCGGCCAGCATCCCCGCGCCTGCCCGGGCCGCCTGGAGCGACCCCTCGACGCCGCGCGTGCCTTCCGGGAAGACCAGCACGGCGCGCCCGTCGCCCAGGAGGCGCAGGGCCAGCCGGAGGGCCGTTGAGTCCGAGCCGCTCCGGTCCACGGGATGCGCGTTCAGCGCGCGAATGAGCGCGCCGAAGCCCGGGATCTGGAACAGCTCGGTCTTGGCCATGTATTCGAGCTCGCGCGGCATCACGCAGCCGATCAGCGCGGGATCGAGCACGCTCAGGTGGTTCGAGGCCAGGAGGAGCTGGCCGTCCCGGGGCACCCGATCCGCGCCGACCACCGAGAGGCGGAACCAGACGCGGCCGAACCAGCGGATGAGCCGCTTCAGGATCGCGTAGAGCACGCTCGCTCCACCTCCTTGGCCATGACCTCCACGACCTCGTCCACCGTCAAGTCGCTCGAGTCGACGTACGTCGCGTCGGCGCTCTGCGCGAGTGGAGCGACCGACCGCGTCCGGTCGGCGGCGTCCCGGGCCGCGATGGCCGAGCGGATGCCCTCGAGATCGGCGCCGCCCCCGCCCGCGCGCTGCTCCGAGAAGCGCCGCCGGGCGCGCGCGTCGGGCGACGCGTCCAGAAAGAACTTGCAGTCCGCCTCCGGGAAGACCACCGTCCCGGCGTCCCGGCCTTCGACCACCACGGACCCGCGGGCCGCCAGCTCCCGCTGGCGGCGATCGGCGAAGGCGCGAATCTCCGGTCGCTGGGACAGCGACGCCGCCAGCTCGCTGACCGCCGGCGAGTAGAGCGCCTCCGTGACGTCCTGGCCGTCCACGAGGACCCGCGGGCCGCCCGGGGCTGGGGCGAACTCGACGCTCAGGCTTCGGAGCACGGTGTCCACCGTTGCGCCGCGCAGGACCCGCCACGCCACTGCCCGGTAGATGGCGCCGCTGTTGACATACCCGAACCCGAGGCGCTCGGCCAGCCGGCGGGCGACGGTGCTCTTGCCCGCGCCGGCGGGTCCGTCGATCGTCACGACCGCCCCGCCCGCTCTCACGCCACCACCTCGACAGCCTCCTCGCCGGCCAGGGCGTGGCACGTGGCCACGAAGTCCGGATAAGAGGTGGCGATGCAATCGATCCCCTCGACGAGCGTCGGGCCGTCCGCGAAGAGCCCGGCGACCACGAGGGCCATCGCGAGGCGATGGTCGCCCCAGCTCGAGACCCGCGCGCCACGGAACGGCGTTCCGGCGCGCGCCTGGCGGCCCGGCACCCGGAAGCCGTCCGGTCGCTCCTCGATGACGACGCCCATCTTCGCGAGCTCCGACGCGAGCGACCGGATCCGGTCCGACTCCTTCACCCGCAGCTCGGCGGCATCGCGCACGAGGGTCGGGCCCTCGGCGCACGCCGCGGCCACGGCCAGGATCGGCATCTCGTCGATCCCGCGGGGCACCAGCGTGCCGCCCACCTCGGTCCCCCGAAGCGGTCCCGGCCCCACGCGGAGGTCGGCGATCGGCTCGCCGTCGCCGTCACGGCTCGTCACCTCGATCCGCGCCCCCATCGCCTCGAGCACGTCCACCACGCCGGTGCGCGTCGGGTTCACGCCCACGTTCCGCACGGTGACCGCCCCGTCCGGAGAGAGCGCGCCCGCGACCAGGAAGAACGCGGCGGACGAGATGTCGCCCGGCACGCGGCAGAGCCGCCCCGTCAGGCGGCGCCCGGGAACCACCGTGACCGTCTCGCCCTCCACCTGGACGTCCCCGCCGAACGCGGCCAGCATCCGCTCCGTGTGGTCGCGGCTTCGCGTGGGCTCGACCACCGTGACCGGGCCGGAGGCCGAGAGGCCGGCCAGAAGGATCGACGACTTGACCTGGGCGCTCGCCACCGCCGAGACGTGGCGGATCGGCTCGAGGGGCCGCTTGCCGGCGATCGCGAGCGGCAGCCGCGCTCCGCCCTTCCGGCCGAGCACGCGCGCGCCCATCCGGGTCAACGGCTCCATCACCCGGTCCATGGGGCGGCGGCGGAGCGACTCGTCCCCCGTGAGCACGGTGACGAACGGCTGGCCCGCCAGGACGCCCACGAGGAGGCGCGCCATCGTCCCCGCGTTGCCGCAGTCGACGACGTCGCCGGGCTCGGTCAGGCCCTCCATCCCCACGCCCTGGATCACGAAGTGTCCGGGCCCCTTCCGCGCCACCTCCGCCCCGAGCGCGGCGACGGCCCGGAGCGTCGCGAGACAGTCCTCACCCTCGAGGAATCCCTGCACCTCGGTGGGGCCATCGGCGAGCGCCCCCAGCAAGGCCGCGCGATGCGAGACGGACTTGTCTCCCGGCACCCCGATCGTGCCCGCGAGCCGTCGGACCGGGCGGACGATCGCGTTCACGCGAGCTTCTCCCGGACCTCGCGCGCGCGCCCGAGCTCCGCCTCGAGGGTCGCCCAGTCGCCCCGCGCCGCGAGCTCCCGCCAGCGGGCCAGGATTCCCTCGTACCGCGCGAGGGCATCGAGGAGCGAGCCGCGATTCTCGCGGAAGATGTCGGCCCAGAGTCCCTCGGCGGACGCCGCGATGCGTGTCGTGTCGACGAAGCCGCGTCCGACGAGCGGGAGCGCCTCTCCGTCGGCCGCCGCCACCAGCGCGTACGCGGCCAGGTGCGGCAGATGGCTGATCTGCGCGACCAGCTGATCGTGGACCTCGGGCGAGAGGAGACGCACCGTGCTGCCGAGTCCCTCCCAGAGCGCGGTCACCGCCGCGACGGCCGGCTCGGGCGTGTCCGCGGTCGGCGTGACCAGGGCGACCCGTCCGTCGAACAGGTCCGCCGCCGAGGCGCCGAAGCCCGATTGCTCGGACCCGGCCATCGGATGCCCGCCGACGAAGCTCACGCCCGCCCGCGCCGGGCACCCGCGCGCCGCCTCCACCACGCCTCGCTTCACGCTGCCCGCGTCGGTCAGGACGGCCCCGGGGGCGAGGTGCGGCCACGCGGCGCGAATGTGCCCCGGCAGCGCCCCCACCGGCGCGCACAGGACGACCAGGCTCGCGCCCGCGACGCCGGCCGCCAGGTCGGTGGTGCCGCGATCGGCCGCCCCGGCGTCGAGCACCGCCCGGACCGCGGCCTCGTGGCGCGCCACCACGACGACCTCGCCGGCGAGCCCCCGGGCCCGGACCCCGCGAGCGATCGAGCCGCCGATGAGGCCGGGGCTGACGACGGTCAGGCGAGGCCAGCGGGGCGCCGTCAGCCGGTCCTCACGCCATCACGGGGTACGACCCCAGGACCTTCAGGAACAGACACCGCTCGCGCACCGCCGCGAGCACGCCCTGGGTCACCGGATCGTCCCGGTGGCCCAGGAAGTCCACGAAGAACACGTACTCCCACGGCCGCCGGCGGGTCGGCCGCGACTCGATCTTGGTGAGGCTCAGCCGCGCGCTCGCGAACGGCTCGAGGATCCGGTGGAGCGTGCCGACCTCGTCCCGGATGGAGAAGAGGATCGAGGTCTTGTCCCGACCGGTCCGGCCGGCCGGGCGCCGCCCGATCGCGAGGAACCGCGTCACGTTGTTCGCGTAGTCCTCGATCCGCTCGCGGAGGGCCGGAACCCGGTAGAGCTGCCCGGCCAGCTCGCTGGCGATGGCCGCCGTCGACGCGTCCAGCGCGGCCTGCTCGGCCGCCGCGGTCGTCGACGTCATCTCCACCACCTCCGCGTCCGGCAGGTGGCGGTTGAGCCACCCGCGGCACTGGCCGAGGGCCTGGGGGTGGGAGAAGACCCGCTTGACGTCGGCGAGCTCGGCGGCGCGCGACAGGAGGTTGTGGTGGATCTCGAGCGACGCCTCGCCGCAGATCAGGAGCTCCGAGTCGATCAGCCCGTCGAGCGTGTGATTCACCACGCCCTCGCTCGAGTTCTCGATCGGCACCGTCCCGACGTCCGCCCGGCCGCGCTCGACCTCGTCGAACACCTCGGGGATGCTGCGCACCGGCACGAACTCCGCGCTCGCCCCGAACTGCCGGATCGCCGCCAGGTGCGTGTTCGTGCCCTGGGGACCGAGGTACGCGACGCGGAACGGGCGCTGGAGACCGCGGGACGCCGACAGGATCTCGGACCAGATCGCGCGGACCGCCCCGGGGGCCAGCGGCCCGGAGTTCAGGCGGGTCAGCTCGTCGAGGATCTCCTGCTCGCGCTCGGGGACGAGGACCGGCTCACCGGACTGCCGCTTGGCGCGGCCGATCTCGAGGGAGAGCTCCGCCCGCTGGCTGAGCAACCGGAGGAGTTGGCGGTCGATCTCATCGATACGTGTTCGCCATTCGTCCAAACCCATCAAATCTCCAGGAGGGGGGCGTAGAAAAGCCCGCATAGTATAGGTCAGGGATTGTCCCCACGCAAGCGAGCCCCCGGCCAGGGCGGCCCGGACGGCCGTCGCGAGCGGGGTGCCCCCTACCCGGCCGGGCCGGGGCCGCCGCGGCGGTTTCCGCCGGACGCGGCCAGGCTCGCCACCTCCGTCGGCGCGAGCTCCCGCCACTGCCCAGAGGGCAGCTCGCCCAGCTCGAGCGACCCGAACGCCACCCGACGGAGGCGCTGCACGGTGAGGCCCACCGCGCGACAGAGCCGCTTGACCTCCCGATACCGGCCCTCCGACAGGGTCAGCTCGAGCCACGTGAGCGCGGGCCCCTCCCCGCCGAGCCGCCGCGCGCGATCGACGCGTCCCGGACCATCCTCCAGGACCACGCCCCGCTCCAGCGTCGCGAGCACTCCCGGATCGACCCGGCCCTCGACGAGCACGTGGTAGACGCGCCGGACGCCGTGGCGGGGATGCGTGAGGTGGAACGTCAGCGCGCCGTCGTTGGTCAGGAGGAGGAGCCCCTCGGCGTCGAAATCGAGCCGCCCCACCGAGTGGAGGCGCACCCCGAGGTCGGGCACCAGGTCGAACACACGGGGCCGGCCGCGAGGATCGTCGCGCGTGGTGAGGAACCCCCGCGGCTTGTGGAGCAGCACGTAGCGCTTCAGCTCGACCCGGGGGAGCGGGCGCCCGTCGACCTCGATGCGGTCCTGGGCCGGGTCGGCGTGGGCTCCCAGCTCCATCACGGCCACGCCGTTGACCCGGACCCGCCCCTCGGCGATCAGCCGCTCGGCAGCCCTCCGCGAGGCGATCCCCGCCTCGGCAATGAGCTTGTGGAGGCGGACCGGCGGCATGGGCCCTCAGGCCGGGGACGAGAGTCCGCGCTCCTCCCCGACTCCCTCTGGATGGGCGTCCGCCGCGAGGTCGATGTCGCCGGATCCCGTTTCCGACGGCCCGGCGGCGCTCTCCTCCGCGGTCGCCAGGGACGCCTCCTCGGGCGCGCCCGCCGGCCGCTCGAACGGCGGGAGATCCTCGAGGTCGCGGAGGCCGAAGTGCTCCAGGAACTCGCGCGTCGTCCCGTAGAGCACGGGCCGGCCCGGCGTCGCCTTCCGCCCGACGACCCGGATCAGGCGACGCTCGAGGAGGTGGGCCAGGACGCTCTCCGTCCCGACGCCTCGCAGCTGCTCGATCTCCGGCCGCGAGATCGGTTGCCGATAAGCGACGATCGTCAGGGTCTCGACCGCCGCCCGCGAGAGCCGGCTCTTCAGCCTGAGCCGCTGGAGACTGATCAGCACCGGCGCGTGCTCGGGCCGCGTGACGAGGCGCACGCCGCCGCCCACCTCGACGACGCCCAGGCCGCGCCCCTCGCCGTCGCACGCCGCGCGGAGCGCTTCGACGAGGTCGCGGGCGTCGAGCGGCGAGATCTCGAGCACCTCGGCGATGCGCTCGATCGGAAGCGGAGCGTCGGAGGCAAAGAGGATGGCCTCCAGCTGTCCGACCCGCTCGGGTGTCACGACGAACTCAGGCGCCACGGCTCGACCCCTCTCCGGACGCCCGCTCGATGACGATGTCGCCGAACGGCTCCCGCTGCTGCGCCCGCGCGCGCTGGAGCCGGACCAGCTCGAGGACCGCCAGGAGCGTCACGACCACCTCGGGCCGCGGCGGTGAGGTCCCGAGCAGGGTCGAGAACAGGACGTACCAGGACTGCTCGAGCACGCCGGAGATCATGGCCATGCGCTCGAGCAAGGGCGGACTCTCCGGCTCGACCTCCCGGGTCGGCTCGGCGTGGGCGAGCCGGACCAGGAACGCCCGGTAGGCCTCGGTGAGGTCGTAGAGCGACAAGCTCTCGATCGGCAGGTACTCCGGCATTGGCAGCTCGCTCCATGTCCGCGTGAAGCGGGTGCTCCACTCCGCCTCGCGCTCGCGGAGCCAGAGGCCGATCTCCTTGACCCGGGCGTACGCGCGGAGCCGCGCCTCCAGCTCCTGCCGGAGTAGCTCCGCGTCCTCCTCGAGGGCTTCCTCCTCGGTCTCGGCCGGCGGGAGCAGGAGTCGGGACTTCAGGTACACGAGGGTCGCCGCCAGCACGAGGAATGCCCCTGCGTCGTCGAGGTCCCGGAACTCCACGGACTCGAGGTACGCGAGGTACTGGTCCGTGATCCGCCGGATGGGGAGGCGCGCGAGGTCGATCTCCTCGGTCCGCGCCAGGTGGAGGAGGAGGTCGAGAGGCCCCTCGAACTCCTCGAGGTGCACCGTCAGGGGCGAAGGCGCCCCGGTACCGGGATCCGCGGCCGTCGTCGTCGTATCCGTCATGCGACCCCCACCGCCGCCTTGACCTCGGCGCCCAGGAAATTCCCGAGGTGGAGACGTCCCGTGGGCCGCATCCCCGAGAGCCGCGCGGGCGCGCGCTCATCGCTCGCGGCTTTCACGGCTCGCGAGGTACGCCGCCAGCCGGTCGATATCGGCCGGGGTGTCCACCCCGATCGAGCCGTGCGGCGTCAGCAGCACCCGGATGCGCACGCCGTGCTCCAGCGCCCTGAGCTGCTCGAGGCGCTCCGTCTGCTCGAGCGGCGTCGGCGCGAGGCGCGCGTAGCGCTGGAGGAACGCGTGGCGGAACACGTAGATCCCCACGTGCCGGAGCGGCACCACCAGGCCGGCCTGACGCGCGTACGGCACCGGCGCCCGCGTGAAGTAGAGCGCGTGGCCCGACTGGTCGAGAACGACCTTCACGGCGTTCGGGTCCTTGTGCTCCGCCTCGTCCGCGACGGGATGTGCGAGGGTGCCCATCTCGATCGCGGAGTCGTCCGACATGACCCGGACGAGTTGGTCGAGGGCCTTCACCTCGAACGTCGGCTCGTCGCCCTGGAGGTTCACGACCAGGTCCACGGGCCAGTCGCGCGTCGCCTGGGCGACGCGGTCGGTCCCGGTCACGCAATCGGGGCTCGTCATGACGACCGCGCCGCCGAAGCCCTGCACGGCCTCGGCGATGCGCTCGTCGTCCGTCGCGACGACCACCCGCTCCACCGTCTCGAGCTCGGACGCGCGCTCCCAGACGTGCTGGACGAGGGGCTTGCCCCCGATCACCACGAGGGCCTTCCCGGGGAAGCGCACGGACGCCCAGCGGGCGGGGATGACCGCAACGGCGCGCGTCACGCCATCCCCTTCCCCGCGCGGCGCTCGCGAACCTTGGCCGCGCGCAGGAAGACGTAGTGCGCGTGGAGCGCCGCCAGCACGAGGCCGCGCCACCCGTCCAGGAACCCGGCGCGCAGGAGGTACATCCCGGCGAACCGCCAGGCCGGGCGGGCGAGGAGGTCCCACAGGCTGCCGCCCCGTCCCGCCCGCACCAGGTCCGCCGCGGCGAGGTCGGAGTACCGGTTCAGCCGCGCGACGGCGTCACCGATGCCCCGGTAGCTCTCGTGGACGAGCGCCGCGCTGAACCGCCCGGTCGGACCGTCGACGCGCACCGACTCGTGCACCGCCCGCTCGAGGAACGCGCCGCGCCCGCGCCGGAACAGCCGGAGCTGCCAGTCCGGGTAGAGGCCGCCGTGGCGCACCCAGCGTCCCTCGAAGACGTTCCGCCGAGGAAGGTAGTAGCCCACCTCCCGGCGTTCGCTCCGGATCGTGGCCTGGATCTCCTCGCGGAGGGCGTCCGGGACGCGCTCGTCGGCGTCGATCGACAGCAGCCAGTCCCCGCGGCACTGGCCGAGGGCGAAGTTCTTCTGCGCTCCGTAGCCGTCCCAGGCGCGGAACATCGCGCGGTCGGTGAACTCGCGGGCGACTGCCATCGTCTTGTCACTCGACCCGGCGTCGATCACCACGATCTCGTCCGCCCACACGACGCTCTCGAGGCACGCGCGCAACCGCTCTTCCTCGTTCAGGACCACGATCGCCACCGACAGGGTCGGCACGCCCGTACCCGGCATCAGCGGAGGAGCGCCTGCGCCGCGCCGAGCACGGTCTCGACGGACAGGCCGTCCATCCCGCCCGTCGGGCTCTGGATCGCCGCGACGCGGCGCCCGTAGGGGCCGTTCCGTCGCGCGTTCGTCGGGCCGTAGAGCCCGACCGTCGGCACGCCGAGCACTGCCGCCACGTGCACGGGGCCGGTATCGCCGCCGACCACGAGCGACCCCCGACGGAAGAGCGCGATCATCTCGGTGATGCTCGTCGGCGGGGGCACGAGGGCCCCGGTTCGCATGCCGTGGGCGATTGCGCGCGCGAGCGGCTCCTCTCCCGGTCCCCAGGTGATGGCCACGCGCGCCCCGAGGCGAACCGCCAGCTCCTCGCCGAGACGCCGGAAAGCCTCCACCGCCCAGCGCTTGTGGTCGCCGCCCGAGCCGGGGTTCAGCAGCACGAGCGGCGTCGTCGGCTTGGCGCCCTCTTCCTCGAGCCAGCGCGCGATCCGGGTCTCGGCCTGGGGCTCCCGCGCGATCGGGAACGCCGGGGGCCCGACGGCGCGGAGATCGATCCCCAGGGCGGCGACGACCGCCAGGTACTGGTCGACCACGTGGGTCGCCTCCGGCGGCGGAGCCACGTGGCGGTTCGTGAACGCCGCGTTGGCTCGCTCCCGGCAAAATCCAGGGGCCAGGCCCACGCGGATCGGCGCGCGCGTGAGCGCCGTGATCGCGCCACTCTTCCAGAGCCCCTGGAGATCGACGGCCGCGTCGAACCGCCCGGCCGCGAGCCGCCGGACGAGCCCGCGCACCTTGACGGCCACCGCCGACGTCCCCGCGAGGCTCCGGAACTCCCGTCGCCAGAGGCGCGTGTCCACGGCGACCACGTGGGTCACGTCCGGGTTGCCGGCCAGGATCGCCTCTTCCCGCCGCTCGACGACCCAGGTCAGCTCGACCCGCGGCCACCACGCGCGAATCGCCGCCGCCGCCGGAAGCGCGTGGACGACGTCGCCCAGGGAGGACAGCTTGACCAGCGCGATGCGGGGGGAGGACTCCCGGTCCTGCGTCATCGACGCGCCGCCTGGTCGTGTCCGAATCGCGCCAGGATCTCGGCGATCACGTCTCGCGTGGAGTGCTGCTTCGCGTCCCCCGCGATGGCGACGCGGCCGCCGGCGGCGAGCACCGACGCTCGCTCGGGCACGGACTCGGCCGTGTAGTCCGTCCCCTTGGCGTGGACGGCGGGCCGGAGGAGCGCGACCAGCCGGTCCGCGGTGTCGTCCTCGAAGACGACCACGTGGTCCACCGCGCGGAGCGCCGCCAGCATCTCGGCGCGCTCCACGGCAGGCATGAGCGGCCGCCCGGGACCCTTCAGGCGCCGGACGGCGTCGTCCCCGTTCACGCCCACGATCAGCAGGTCGCCGAGCGCGCGGGCGTCCTCGAGGTACCGCACGTGCCCCACGTGGAGAAGGTCGAAGCAGCCGTTGGCGAGGACGACGCGGCGGCCCGCGGCCCTGGCCTTGTCGGCCACGGTCCGCGCTCCCTCAAGATCGAGCACTCGCCCCATCGTGCGTTCCGGACCCGAGGTCGCGGCGCACGGCCTCGGCGAGCTCGTCCCGGGACACGGTCGCCGTGCCGCGCTTCATGACCACGAGGCCGCCCGCATAGTTCGAGAGCCGCGCGGCCTCGATGGGCCGCGCCCCGCTGGCCAGCGCCAGCGTGAAGGTGCTGATGACCGTGTCGCCCGCGCCGGTGACGTCGGCGATCTCGTCGCTCCCGAAGATCGGCACGAACGTCGAGTCGCCGCTCTTCTCGAAGAGCGCGAGCCCCTTCGCGCCGCGCGTGACGAGGAGGCACCGGGCGCCGAGGCGCTCGAGAAGCTGCCAGCCGGCCTGCTCCACGGCCTTGTCCCCGTCGAGCGACGTTCCCAGGAGATGCTCGACCTCCGACTCGCTCGGCGTCGCGGCCGTGAGGTGGTCGAACCGCAGGAGGTCGTATCGCGAGTCGGCCGTCACGATGACCCCGCGCTCCTCCATCGCCCGGATCTCGGCGAGGATGCGCGGCGTGATCGTGCCATAGCCGTAGTCCGACAGGACCACCGCGTCGACCTTGCCCGCGTAGGCGTGGAGCCGCTCGACGAGCAGCGTCTCGATGCCCGGCGGGATCGCCCCCTCCGGCTCGCGATCCACGCGGACGATCTGCTGGCGGGCGGAGCGAGATCCCCATCCTCCGCCGAGGATCCGGGTCTTGACCGGAGTCGGCCGCGACGGCACCGGGACGATGCCGTCGACCGGAATGCCGCGCTCGATCAGGGCGCGGCGGAGCGCCTCCCCTGCCGCATCGGCTCCGACCACTCCCAGCGGCACGACCTTGGCGCCCAGGGTGCGGAGATTGTGGCAGGCGTTCGCCGCGCCCCCCAGCCGGGTCTCCTGCGAGAGGTACTTGAGGATGAGCACGGGGGCTTCCCGGGAGACGCGCTCGGGCTGGCCGAACACGTACTCGTCAGCCACAAGGTCGCCCACCACCAGGACACGGCGACCCTCGAACTCCCGAATCACCCGGAGGAGGTTGGCGACCTCCGAGCTACCCACGGGCCAATCGGGGGGACGTCGAGGCGGTTCGGCTCGTGACGACGCGAACTTGTGCCCTGTAACTCATCGCCGCCATTATACTGATGCCTCACCGGTGGGAAAGGCTTCTTTGGCGAGCACCCCCCCGTACACGCCCTCCACGAGTCTCGCGCGCCGCGAGCGGTGTGAACAGCGCCTCCACCCGGCGACGCCCGGCCGCCCCCATGCGGCGGCCCCGCTCCCGATCGCGGAGCGCAGTCTCCAGGCAGGCGGCGACGGCCTCCGGCGTCGCGTCGACGAGCCACCCCGTCTCCCCGTCGACCACGATCTCCGGCACGGCGCCGACCCGCGCGCCGACGACCGGGCGCCCCGCGGCCATGCCCTCGAGGACGGCCCGGCAAGACTCCTCCGATCCGGCGCCCAGCAGCACGAGGCAGTCCAGTGCGGCAAGGATCGCCGGCAGATCCGCCCCTCGGTAGCCCGCGAACACCAAGGTGTCCTCGAGACGAAGCTCCTGCCGGAGCGCCTCGAGGGCGGGCCGGTGCTCACCCCGGCCGATCAGCACGACGCGAAGCCCGGGCAGCCGCTCGCGGAGGCGCGCGGCCGCGCGGATGAGCACGTCGTGGCCGCGTCCCGGCACCATGCGCCCCACGCAGCCCGCCACCGGGCGTCGTCGCCGAGACCGAGCTCCCCCCGCACGGCCCGGCCGTCCGCCTTCGGGTCGAAGCGCTCGGCATCGACCGCGCCCGGCACGAGCGAGACGCGGGTCTCGGCCGCGCCGACCGACCGGAGCCGGCCGGCGATCCCTTCGCTCACCGCGATCAGGGCATCGGTCTGGCGCAGGAGCCAGCGCGCGACCGGTGTCCCGTGGACGGCCCGACGATGGTGGACGGTGCGCACGAGGCGAGCAGCGGTCCCGCGCCGTGCGAGCGCTGCGAGCCAGTGGTCGTGGGTCTGATGGGTGTGGACCACGTCGATGCGGAGGTCCTTCAGCGCGCGCCGCACCGTCCCGATCTGGGCAGCGAGCCGCCAGGGCAGCGCGGTTCGCTCGAGCGAGATCGCCTCGACCAGCGGCACCCCGGCCTCGCGGACGTGGGTCTCGAGCACGTCGCCGCGAACGCACCCGAACCAGACCGAGTGGCCGCGCTCCATGAGAGAGCGCGCGAGGTCCAGCGCCGGATCGGCGCTCCCGGTCCACCAGCGGTTCGCCACCAGGTGGAGGATCCGCAGCGGTCTCACCGGTGCCCCGCCAGCGCGGCCATGACCGCGGCTTCCACCTGGGCGACCTCGAGGCCCTCGAGGCAGCGATGGTCGATCGGGCACTCGCGGAGGAAGCACGGCGCGCAGGGCGGCTGGTTCCAGATCGCTTGCTGGCCGGCGCCGAGCGGAGCGGTCAGCCGCGGATCGGTGCGGTCCGAAGAGCGTCACCGCGGGCACGCCGACGGCGGCCGCGACGTGGGCGGGGCCGCTGTCCGCGCCGACCAGCGCGTCGAGCTCGCCGATCAGGGCCGGGAGCAGGTTGGGATGGTCGCGCCCGACGAGGCTTCGAATCGGTCCCGCGGCCGCCGCCTGGACCGCGTCGGCGAGTCCCCGAGCGTCCGGGCTGCCGAGCAGCACGGGCTGGACGCCGCGCGCCTCGAGACGCATCGCCAGCTCGGCGATCCGAGCGGATGGCCAGAGCTTCGCCGGGCCGAGCGCCGCTCCGAGCTGGAGCCCGACGCGCGGCTTCCCCGACAGCACGTCCGTCTCGTGAAGCAGGCGCCGGGCTTCCACCCGGCGGGCCGGGTCAACCTTGAGGGTTGGTGGGACCGGCGGCGCTTCCACTCCCAGGGGCGCGAGCAAGGCGAGGTATGCCGCGACCTGATGGACCCAGCCGGGCGGCGACGGCACGGCGTGGGTCAGGAGCGCGCTCCGACCCTCGCCGAAGCCGACACGCCAGCGCGCCCCGCTCAGCCATCCGGCCAGCGCGGCCTCGAACGAGCTCGGCAGCAGCAGGACCACGTCGACGCGCGACGGTCGGAGCCGCCGGGCCTGGGCCAGTCGCGCGCTCACGCCCCGGGGCGTCGCGAGACGTCGGGCGATCCCGGGCTCGGCCTCGAGGACGCTCCGCACCCAGGGGCCGAGGCACCAGACCTCCGCGCCCGGGAGCGCCCTCCGGAGGGCCCGCAACGTCGGCACGGCCATGACCGTGTCACCGAGCCAGTTCGGGAAGCGCACCAGCGCGCGCTTCACCTCCGCCGGCACGATCGGCCTGGCCTTCACGGTCGCGTCCCCGTCCGACCCTCCCGCGCCGCCCGCTCGACGCCGGCGCGAAGGGCCGCCCGCCACGCGTCCACCGGCGCGCCCGTGACCGCCTCGAGGCGGACGCCCAGCACCCAGACCGGCAGGAAGGCGCCGCCAGCGGGCCCCGGCGCCGAAGGCTCGAGCCGCACCGCATCCTTTTCCGTCGTCACGAGGAGGCTCGCGCCGAGCGCGCGAGCCCGCCGCGTCACCGCGTCGAGGTCGTGGGGCGTGTACCGGTGGTGATCCGGAAACGCGACGACCCCGCGCACGATCGCTCCCAACCCGGCGAGGGCCTCGGCCAGGCGTTCGGGGGCGGCGATGCCCGCAAAGGCAAGGACGCCGCGCGCCGCGATCGCCTCGCGGGGGTGGGGCGTGCCCGAGTGGAGGTCCCTGAGGCCCTCGATCGCGTAGTCAGCCGCGAGGCAGGGCGCCGCGCCCGCGTACTGCCGGATCTCCTGGAACATGCCGGCGAGGTTCCGGCGCCCGTCGGCCCGCGTCAGCACGACGAGATCCGCCCGCGCGAGAGCGGACGGCGGCTCGCGGAGCGTGCCCCGAGGAAAGAGCCCGCCCGGACCCCACGGGGCGCGGGCGTCCAGGCAGACGATCTCCAGGTCCTTCAGAAGGCGACGCTGCTGGAAGCCGTCGTCGAGCAGCACGACGTCCGGCTGGAGCTCGCTGACCGCCCACCGCCCAGCCGCGAGCCGATCCGCCCCGACCACGACGGCCACCCCCGGAAGGCGGCGCGCCAGGAGCAGTGGCTCGTCGCCTGCGCGCTCGGCCGACAGCCTCGGCTCGCCACCGTCGGACACGAGCTCCACCGGCCCACCGGGACGGCGACCGTAGCCGCGGCTCAGGATCGCGACGCGGCGCCCGTCCTCGGCGAGCCAGCGCGCCACCATCTCCACCGTCGGCGTCTTCCCGGTGCCGCCCACGGCAAGGTTCCCCACGGAGACCACGGCGCACGACAGGCGCCCGCGCGCGAGCCATCCGCGTCGGTAGGCGGCTTCCCGCGCGAGGAACCCGGCTCGATATGCCCACGCCACGGGCGTCAGGACGATGCCCAGCGGGCCGACCCGTCCTTCGCGCCACGCGCGGAGGAGCCGTCCCCGGCGGAACGCGCCGGTCTCCTTCGTCACCGGCCTCTCCCGCCGGGCGGCACCGCCACCGCCAGGACGCGCTCCAGCGCGGTGATGGTGCGAACGCACGCGCCCTGGTGGCCGCGCACCGCGCTCCAGGCCGCCCGCCCGAGCGCCTCGCGCCCCGGGGCGTCGCCGAGAAGTCGGCCGAGCGCCTCGGTCAGCTCCGCGCCGTCCTTCACCTGGACCGCGGCGTCCGCGCGGAGCAGGAGCGCCGCGGCATCGCGGAAGTTCGTCATGTGCGGGCCGAACACCACTGCCTTCGCGTGGAGCGCCGGCTCCACCACGTTGTGGCCGCCGATCGGGACCAGGCTCCCCCCGACGAAGATGACGTCGGCGACGGCGTAGAGCGATGCCAGCTCGCCCATCGTATCGAGCAGGATCACGGGGGCCGCGCTCCCGGCGCTCACCCGGCTCCGCCGGACGACGGCGAGACCGCGGCTCTGGGCGAGGCTCTCGACCTCGTCCAGCCGCTCGGGATGCCGCGGGGCCAGGACGAGGCGGAGGCCCTCGGCCTTCGGTCGCAGCGCCTCGAACGCATCGAGCACGAGGGCCTCCTCGCCCCGATGCGTGCTGCCCGCCACGACGACCGGCGCCTGGCCGAGGTGGAGCAAGCGGCGCCACAGCTCCGTGGCGCCGGCGTCGCCCGACGGCGCCTCCATCTTGAGGTTACCCGTGACGAGGACCCGCTCGGGCGGCGCCCCGAGGCTGATGATCCGCCGCGCGTCCTCCTCGGACTGCATGCAGAAGAAGGTCATGTCCGCCAGCACCCGCCGGAAGAGGGGGCGCACCAGCTTGTAGCGGCGGTAGGACCGGTCGGAGATCCGGCCGTTCGCGAGCACGGCGGGGACCTTCGACTGGCGAAGGGTCCGCAGGAGATTGGGCCACAGCTCCGTCTCGAGCGCGATGAAGCAGCCGGGGCTCACCCCGCGGACGGCGCGCCGGACGGCTCCCCTGAAGTCCAGGGGGAACGTGAGCGTCGCCACGGCCTCCGGCAGCCGGGCCCGCGCCACGCGGTCGCCGGTGGCGGTCACCGTGGAGACGACGATGTCGGCCGCTGGCCAGCGGACGCGGAGCGCCTGCACCAGCGGGACGGCCGCCATCACCTCCCCTACCGACACCGCGTGCACCCAGAAGCGCCCGGCGGGCGTGGGCGGCGGCGGGACCCGGATGAACCCGAAACGCTCCCGGAGCGCGACCGGATAGCCCGCGCCCCAGACCTTGCGGATCAGGAACAGCGGGAGATATCCGAGAGCCAGCAGAGCCAGGACGAGGCTATAGAGCCGGTACATGGCTTCCGCCGGCCACGCGAGCCGCCTCGGCGCTCACGTGGTTCAAGGCCGACTCCAGCTCCTGGCGCTTCGCCTCGAGCACCTCCCGCTCCGCGTCGCGCGCGACGCCGATCGGCTCGCCGAACACCACGACCGCCCGGGCGAACGGATACGGCACGATGAAGGCATCCCACGAACCCAGGACACGGCAGGGCGCCGCGCCGAAGGCGAGCGGCACCATGGGCGCCCCGGTCATCTTCGCCAGCATGACGGCGCCGTTCTGCGCGATACGCCGCGGCCCCCGCGGCCCGTCGGGCACTATCAGCGCGTTCTCGCCCGTCTCGCGGATCACGCGCGCCAGCGTGAGGAGCGCCCGCGAACCCCCTCGGGACGACGAGCCACGCACCACCCGGATGCCGAAGCCCTGCACGAACCGGCTCAGGATCTCGCCGTCACGGGAGCGGCTCGTCAGCGCGTGGAGCCGGTGACGCCGGCCGTAGATGAGCGGCAGGAGCAGGATCTGCCCGTGCCACACGGTGTAGATCGTCGGCGTCCGGTCGCGCCAGATGGCCTCGACGCCCGGAGACGGGAACTCCCGCAGGCGGAGGGTTGCCGCGAGCGCGCGCACCATCCCTCGGCCCAGGGCGACGACGGGGCGCGACGTCGCCAGCGCGAGGCCCGGCCGCCGCCGCTCGCGAGAAGGCGCGGGATCGAGCTCGGGCTCAGCGACCGGCCGTCCCATCGCGCTCCCGCAAGACAGCGCGGGCCGCGCGCTCGCCGGCGCCGGCCTCGCCCAGCCGGCTCCGGACCTCGAGCAGCGCCGCCCGCTGCGCCGCCCGGGTCACCTCGTTCTCGAGCAGATCGAGGCCCGCCGCCGCGACCGCAGCGGGCGTGGCCTCGTCCTGGATCAGCTCGCGGACGATCTCGCGGCCCGCAATGATGTTGGGAAGACTGATGTGCGACACCCCGCGCACGAGCCGGCGGGCGATGGCGTGCGACAGCGCGGAGAGTCGGTACAGCACGACCATCGGCGCGCCGTAGCACGCGGCCTCGAGCGTGGCGGTGCCCGAGGCGACCAAAAGGAGGTCGGCCGCGGCCATCACCCGGTAGGCCTCGCCGGGCAGCACCTCGACCGAAAGTCCGGAGGCGCGCACGGCCTCGGCGATCCCCCCCGGCGGGATGGTGCCGGCGACCGGCAGGGCGAAGCGCGTCCCCGGCCGGCGCGCCCTGATGCGCTGGGCCGCCCCGAGCAGCACGGGCAGGTGCCGTCGCACCTCGGCGTCCCGGCTGCCCGGGAGGAGGCCCACGAGCGTCTCGCCGTCCGCCGCGAGCCCCTGGCGCGCCGCATCGCGGTCGAACTCCGGCAGGACGTCCAGCACCGGATGGCCGACGAACTCCACGGGAACCCCCGCCTCCTGGTAGAGGCCGACCTCGAACGGGAAGATCGCGAGGACGCGACTCACGTCCCGCGCCATGGCCTGGATCCTTCGGGGCCGCCAGGCCCAGAGCTGCGGGGCCACGAAGTACACGACGGGGACGCCGAGCCGACGCGCCACGCGGGCCAGCCGCATGTTGAACTCGGGGAAATCGATCAGGACGAGCACGCGGGGGCGCCGATACTTGAGCTGGCTCTGGAGCGCCTTGAACGCCGACCAGAGCGCGGGGAGCCGGCCGAAGGCCTCGGTCCCCCCGACCACGGTCACTCGCTCCACGCGCCGGAGGAGTCGGACGCCCGCGGCGGCCATCCGCTCTCCGCCCATCCCCGCGATCCGGACGCCGGGCGCCAGCGCCGAGAGCGCGCTGGCCAGCGTGGCCCCGTGGAGGTCCCCGGAGGCCTCGCCGGCTACCAGCAGCACGTCAATCGATGCCCGGCCGCTCCGCGACGCCGACAACGCTCATCCCCGCCCGCGCCGCTTCCGCCTCCACGCGCTCGCGGTCGAGCAGCAGGACGCGCCCCGCCGCGAGCGCCAGCACGGCGGCGCCGCCGGCCGTGCAGCGCTCGACCGTGTCCGGACCGACGGTGGGCACGTCGAGACGATAGTCGTGCGCGCGCCCCGGAGACTTGGCCACGACCGCGCCGCGGCCGGCCAGGGTGAGACCCCGGCGCACGGCCTCGTCGGTGCCCTCCATCGCCTCGACCGCCGCCACCGAGCCGGCGCGCAGCACGACCGTCTGGCCCACGCCGCGCTCCGCCATGTCCCGCGCCAGCTGGAGCGCGCGCGCCACGTCGCTCTCGAGCGCCGGGGGAACCGGCGGCCCGGCGACCAGGCCGGCGGGCACCAGCCAGGGGGCGAGGAACGTCCGCTGGTCGAGCACCTCGATGCCCATCGCCGCGAGCCCCTGCAGCGCGGTCTCGAGGAGGCTGTCGTCGGACCAGTCGGCGGCTTGGGACAGGAGGCTGCTGCGCGGCCGCGTCCAGCTGGGCGCCCTGGAACAGCACGTCCTTCCGGACCCGTCCCGCGAGCACCACGTGCCGGATCTTCTCCTCGCCGAGGACCGACAGGATGGGCCCCACGTCGCCGAGCCGGCAGGGCACGACGCGGTCCGCGTGCGGGTCGAGAGGCTCGGAGGCGGCGAGGGCGAACGCGACCACCCGCCACCCGGCCCGCCGGGCCTCGCGGGCCATGAGCGCCGGAAGCGTCCCGGCCCCGCCGACCAGGCCGAGCGCTTCGGTCATGCCGCTCAGCGGGGCGGCCAGTCGAGGTGCGGCCGACCCTCTTCGATCATGCGCTCGATCTCGAGCGCCACGGCGAGCGAGCGCACGTCGTCCTGCTCGAGGAGCTCGACGCTCCCGGTCCGCTGCGCCTCGCGCACCGCCTTGAGGATGTGCAGGATCTCCAGCTTGAGCGGGTTCTCCTTGTGAACGAACAGGTGCTCCACGAAGGATTCCTGCCGGTAGCGGATCGACTCGCGGTTCAGGACATACTCGGACGCGGCGCGCCGGTGGATCTGGATGTCCTGGTCGGTGTAGTCGAGGAAGATGTAGGCGTCAGGCTGGGTGATCGCGAGCGTGCGGACCTTGTGCTCGGTCGCCCGGCTGGCCGTGATGTTGGCCACCGTCCCGCTCTCGAACAGGATCTGCACGTTGGCGACGTCCGAGCGGGTGGAGTGCACCCGCGCGCCCGCCGCGGTGATCCGGCGCACCTCGCTGTCCACCAGCCCCAGCACGATGTCGACGTCGTGGATCATGAGGTCCATGACCACCGTGTCGTGCTGCACGCGGGAAACGAACGGGCCCAGCCGGCGGGACTCGACCAGGATGGGGTTCGCGACGATCTTGCGCAGCTCCTGGACGGCGCCGTTGAACCGCTCCACGTGACCGACGTGCAGGACGACGTTCTGGGCGCGCGCGATGCGGAAGAGGTCCCGGGCGTGCTCGAGCGTGGAGGTGAGGGGCTTCTCCACCAGGACGCTGATCCCCGCCTCGAGGCACTCCTTGGCGATCTCGAAGTGGAGCGGCGTGGGCACCGCGATGGACACCACGTCCACCTTGCCGAACAGCTCCCGGTAGTCGGTGAAGGCCTGCGTGTCGTACTGGGCGGCCAGACGCGCCGCCTTCCCCGCGTCGGCGTCCACGATGCCGATCAGCTCCACGTCCCACAGCTCGGCGAAGACCAGGATGTGGTACTGCCCCATGTGGCCGGCGCCGATGACCCCGGTCCTCAGCCGATTCTGCTCGCGCTTGCCCATCTCCCCCCCTAGCAGATCCCGCGCTTCGACGACGCGATGAACTCGCAGAGCCGCTCGATCTCGGGCGACGGCTCGATCTCGCTGCGGATCTGCTCGAGCGCCGGCCCCGGGGCCCGGCCCGACCGGTAGAGGATCTTGTAGGCGCGCTGGATGTTGAGCCGGACGTCCGCCGTCACCCCGGCGCGCCGCAGCCCGACGATGTTCACGCCGCGCACCTCCGCGGGATTCCCCTCGACGATGAAGTACGGCGGCACGTCCTGCCCGATCCGGGAGCACCCGCTCACCATGGCCAGCGTTCCGATCCGCACGAACTGATGGATCCCCGTCAGACCGGAGATCACGGCCCGGTCCCCGACCTGCACGAAGCCGGTGAGGGCCGTGTAGCCGGTCATGATCACGTTGTCGCCGATCTGGCAGTCATGGGCGATGTGCCCCTGCGCCATCAGGTAACATTCCTTGCCCAGCACGGTGAAGCCGTCCGGCGTGGACGCCCGGTGGATCGTCGCGTACTCGCGGATCACGGTGCCTTCGCCGATCCGGACGCCCGACGGCGTGCCCCGCTTCCACTTGAGATCCTGCGGCGGCAGCCCGATCACCGCCCCCACGTGGATCTGGCAGCGCGGGCCGACCTCGAGCGGCCCCTCGAGCACGACGTGCGGGCCGACCTCGACGTCATCGCCAAGGCACACGCCCTCGCCGATCACCGCGAACGGCCCGATGCGCACGCCGGGACCCAGACAGGCGCTCGGATGCACCACGGCAGTGGGGTGGATCTCGCCCGTCCGCTCACCCACGAGCCGCCGGCCCTCCCTCCACGCCCAGCCTGCGCTCGAGCGCCTCCAACCGCCGACCCAGCGCCCGGACGTCCCTCAGCAGGTCCGGAAGGCGCCCGATCGCCGCGAGCGCGCGGAGACCCCGGTCTCCCTCCAGCGCCGGTGTGCCGATCATCCCGGCGCCGGCCGGCACGTCGCGATGCACGCCCGCCTGCGATCCGAGACGGGCGCCGTCGCCAACCGTGATGTGGTCGGCGATGCCGACCTGCCCGGCCATCACCACCCCGCGCCCGATCCGGCAGGATCCTGCGATCCCCGCCTGGGCCACGATGATGGAGTTCGCGCCGACCACGGTATTATGGCCAATCTGCACCAGGTTGTCGATCTTCGTGCCTCGCCCGATCACCGTCTCTCCGAGGGTCGCGCGGTCCACCGCCACGTTGGCGCCGATCTCGACGTCGTCCTCGACGACCACCCGCCCGACCTGGGGGATCTTCCGGTGCGCCTGCCCGTCGAACACGTACCCGAACCCGTCGGCTCCCAGCACGCTGCCTGGGTGAACGATCACGCGGCGCCCGAGCGACACGCTCGCGCGCAGCACGACGTGCGGATGCACGACGCTGCCCTCACCCACCCGGCAGTCCGCCCCCACGAAGACGTGCGGGTGGAGCACCGCGCCGTCCTCGACCGTCGACCGCTCCCCGACCACGGTGAACGCACCCACGGTGGCGCTGGGCGAGACGTGCGCGCTGTCGGCTACGTGCGCGGTCGGATGGACCCCGGGAGCAGGGACGGGCTCGGGGAAGAAGACCCGGACGATCACGGCGAGCGCCGCGTAGGGCTGGGCGACGCGGATCGCCGGGCGACCCGCGAGGTCGAGCCCCGGCGGGGCGAGAAGCGCCCCCGCCGCGCTCTGCATCGCCGCCGGCAAGTTGCGCACGCCCGCGACGAAGGAGAGGTCACCCGGCGTGGCGCTCTCCAGGCTCGCGAATCCCCGGATCTCCAGGGAGGGATCTCCCTCGAGGTCGCCGCCGACCAGGCGCGCCAGCTCTCCGAGCGAGCGCCCGGGCATCCTACTGCTTCTTCGCCTTCTCCTGGTCGTACAGCTTGATGACCTCGTCGGTGACGTCGCCCTCCGGGTCGCCGTAGATCACCCCGCCGCTCCGGCGCTCCACGATCAGCAGGAAGCCGCGCTCCTTGCCCATCTTCTCGATGATGCCGGTGAGCTCCTGCAGGATCTTCTGCGTGGCCGCCTGCTCCTTCTTCTGGAGCTCCTTCTCGAGGTCTTCGGCCAGACGCCGGAGGTCGCGAACCTTGCGCTGCAGGGTCTCTTCCTTCTCGCGGCGCGACTCGGCCGACAGGACGAGGCCCTTCTTCTCCATCTCCTCGCGGAGCTTGTCGACCTCGATCTTGCGGTTGTCGACGTCCTTCTGCATCGCGACCTTGTCCTTCTCGAGCTGCTCCCTGGCCGCGACGCCGGCCACCGAGCGGACGATGACGCGCTGGACGTCCACGTAGCCGATCCGCGTGCCCGCGGCGTCCGATCGGGTGACATGCCCGCCGAGCAGCATCGCGACGGCGAGCGTGAGGGTCCACACTGTCCACTTGTGTCTCATGGCATCACCTCTGGCAATCTCCTGACTAGAACGGCGCTCCGACCGTGAAGTTGACCTGGAACTGCTTCTCCCCCGGCTGCTTGTCCAGGTTGTAGCCCAGATCGAGCCGCATCGGGCCGAGAGGCGAGAAGAAGCGGACTCCCACGCCGGCGCTGTACCGGAGGTCCGTGGGGTCGAAATCGGTCCCGAAGCCGTAGGCGTTACCCGCGTCGAAGAAGAGCGCCAGCCGGAAACGCGCGATGATCGGGATCAGGAGCTCGGTGTTGAACAGGAGCTCCTTGTCACCGCCGATGACCTCGCCCTGCCTGTCCTTCGGGGCCACGGAGCGCGTCCGCTGGCCGCGGAGCGTGGTGGCGCCGCCCAGGAAGAACCGCTCGAAGATCGGAACCTCCTGGCCACCCCAGCCCTCGGCCATCCCGTAGAGCCCGCGCACCGCCCACACCAGGTTGTACACGGGCAGCGGGACGAACCACGCGGACTCGACGATGACCTTGTAGAACTGCGTGTCGCCGCCCAGCCCCGCGAACATGAACTCCAGCGAGTTGCGGCTGCCCCGGGTCGGCTCGAAGATGTTGTCCCGGGAGTCGCGGACCAGCGAGGTCTCGATCACCGAGTTGAGACTTCGTCCCCTCTTGGCTTCCTGAGGTCCTCGCTCGCCGTGGGCGAGACGTCCGTGATGTCGACGTTCTCCAGCCGGTAGAGGCCGGAGAGCGTCAGGTACTCCGCGAGCGGGTAGCTGGCCCGGATGTCGCCGCCGAGACGCTCTTCCGTGAAGTCGTCGTATTCCCGCTCCCGGTCGTAGATGTCGAACCCGGCGCGGAGGGGGATGTCGAAGAGGTAGGGCTCGGTGAAGCCGACCAGACCCAACCGGCTCTGGGAGCCGATGCGGAACCGGAGGAAGACCTCCTGGCCCCGGCCGAACAGGTTCCGCTGGCTGATGTCGAGGGTGGCGAACAAGCTGTCCAGGCTGCTGTAGCCCGCGCCGATGCTGAACACGCCGGTCGCCCGTTCCTTGACGTCGATGTTCACCACGATCTTGTCGGGCGTGCTCCCCTGGTCCGTGTTGACGTTGACCTCGTCGAAGAAGCCCAGGTTGAACAGGCGCTGGCGGCTCCGCACGAGCTTCTGGAACGTGAACAGCTCGCCCTCGGCCACCCGCAGCTCCCGCCGCAAGACCTTCTCCGAGCTCTTCGTGTTGCCGGTGATGTTGATCCGCTCGACGTAGACCGGCCCGCCCTCGACGATCGGGATGATCACGTCGACCTTGAGGTTCGCAAGGTCGTTCGACGTGCGCGGGTCGACCTCGGCCCGAGCCCGCCCGAGCTCGGAGTACCGGTCCACCAGGGCCCGCACCGCGTTGCGCAGCGCCCCGCGGTTGAAGACCTCGCCCTCCTGGAGCTTGACGAGCTTGCGGACCTCCTCGGTGGAGAGGAGCTCGTTGCCCGTGATCGTGATCGTGCCGGTGCGGAACTGCGGGCCCTCCACGACGCGGACGCGGAGCGTCACCTTCTTGCGCGCGAGGTCGGGCACGATCTCCGTGGACTCCACGCGGGCCTGGATGTAGCCGTGGTCGGCGTAGGCCTGGAGGATGCGGTCCACGTCGTCGTCGAACACCTTCCGCTGCACCGTCGAGAACGGGAAGATCCAGTAGATGCGCTCCTTCGTCGACATCGCGTCCTTGATCTGGCCGGCGGTCAGCGCCTTGTTGCCCTCGATCACGATGCGGTCGATGTAGAGCTTCGGCCCCTCCTCGATCCGGAACACCACCCGCAGGTCGCCTTCCGGCGTGCGCTCGGTGCGCGGGGTGATCTGGACGCCGAAATACCCCTCGTCCTCGTACTTCTGGCGGATGGCCTCCTCGGCCTTCTGGACCTCGACCGGGTTGTAGAGCACGCCGACCCGGATGGCGGCCTTTTCCCGGAGCTCGTCGTTGGTCAGCTCCGAGTTGCCCTCGAAGCCGACCTCGCGCAGGAGCGGGCGCTCCACGACCGCGAAGATCACGCGCACCCCGCCCTCGAACTCCTCGGTGCGCACCTGCACGTCGTCGAAGAACCCGAGCCCGAAGATCGACCGGACGTCGTCCCGAAGCGCGGCCGGCGACAGCGGGTCGCCGATCTTCGTCCCCACCCGGTTCAGGATGGCCGGCGCCTGGATCCGGCGGTTCCCCTCGACGATGATGTCCCGAACGGCCGGGATGAGCTGCTGGGGGGCTGGCTGGCTGGGTCTCCTGGGCTCGGGCGATGCCGACGAGACCGAGGAGGGCGATGAGCGCCGAGAGAAGGATCCGTCCCCCCAGCGGCGGCCTCACTCGCAGGCGGCCCCCGAAGGGAGTCAAGGGCACTCCTCGGGCGAACGGGGACCGGGAGGTCAGCGCTCCGCCAGGCTCAGTGTCGGCTCGGAAACCGGTTCGAAGACGAGCCCTTCGCCCTGCACTCGAACCTCGATCGGAACTCCATCCTGAATCCGGCCCGCGATGATGGACTCGGCGAGCGGATCCTCGATGTGCTTCTGGATGATGCGCCGCAGCTGCCGCGCCCCGTAGGTCGCGTCGAATCCCTTCTCGATCAGGAAGTTCACGGCCTCGGCGGAGAGGGTCACGCGGATCGCCCGCTCCTCGAGCTGCCGGTTCACGCGCTCCAGCATGAGCGTCACGATGTCCCGGATGTGGTCCTCGCTGAGCGAGTGGAACACGATCACCTCGTCGATCCGGTTGAGGAACTCGGGGCGGAACGCCCGCTTCAGCTCGTCCAGCACCCGCTCCTTCATCCGGTCGTAGGTGTCCTCGGCCGAGGCCGACAGGAACCCGGGGCTCGTGCGCTTCCCGATCAGGGCCGTCCCGAGATTGGACGTCATGATCAGGATCGTGTTCTTGAAGTCGACCACGTGCCCGAGGGAGTCGGTCAGGCGCCCGTCGTCCAGCACCTGGAGGAGCATGTTGAAGACGTCCGGGTGCGCCTTCTCGATCTCGTCGAAGAGGACGACCGAGTACGGGCGGCGCCGCACCTTCTCCGTCAGGTACCCGCCCTCCTCGTAGCCGACGTAGCCGGGAGGCGCTCCGAGGAGCCGCGACACCGAGAACTTCTCCATGTACTCGGACATGTCGACCCGGATCAGCGCGTTCTCGTCGCCGAAGAGGAACTCCGCCAGGGTCCGGGCGAGCTCCGTCTTCCCCACGCCGGTCGGCCCCAGGAAGATGAACGAGCCCACCGGCCGCTTGACGTCCTTCAGGCCCGCGCGCGAGCGTCGGATCGCGCGGGAGACCGCCCGGATCGCGTCGTCCTGGCCCACGACGCGCGTGTGGAGGACCTCCTCCATTCGAGCGAGCTTGGCCGACTCCTTCTCCTCGAGTCGCGACAGCGGGATGCCGGTCCAGCGGGACACGATGTACTCGATGTCCTGCTCGCCCACCACCTGGGTCTGCCGGTTCTTGTTCTTCTCCCACTCGCGCTTGAGCTCTTCCTCGCGGCCCCGGAGCGCCTTCTCCTTCTCACGGAGCGAGGCGGCCTTCTCGAACTCCTGGGCTTCCAGGAACATGTCCTTCTCGCGGACGACCCGCTCGATCTCCTTCTCCAGCTCCTTGATCGTCGCGGGAGGCGTCATCGCCTGGAGCCGCGTCCGGCTCGCCGCCTCGTCGATCACGTCGATCGCCTTGTCGGGGAGCTGCCGCTCGGTGATGTGGCGGTCGGCCAGCTTCACCGCGAGGTCGATCGCCGCGTCGCTGATCTTCACGCGATGGTGCGCCTCATACTTCGGGCGGAGCCCCTTGATGATCTCGACCGCCTCCTGCACCGACGGGGCGCGGACGATGATCGGCTGGAACCGCCGCTCCAGGGCGCCGTCCTTCTCGATGTGCTTGCGGTACTCGTCGAGCGTGGTGGCGCCGATGCACTGGATCTCGCCGCGGGAGAGCGCCGGCTTCAGCATGTTGGAGGCGTCGATGGCGCCCTCGGCCGCGCCGGCCCCGATGAGCGTGTGCAGCTCGTCCAGGAAGAGGATCACGTTCTCCGACTGCCGGATCTCCTTCATGACGGCCTTCAGACGCTCCTCGAACTGCCCGCGGTACTTGGTGCCCGCGACCAGGGCGCCCAGGTCCAACTGAAGGAGCCGCTTGCCCACGAGGACGTCCGGCACGTCGTGGTTCACGATCTTCTGGGCGAGCCCCTCGACGATCGCAGTCTTGCCCACGCCCGGCTCGCCGATGAGGACCGGATTGTTCTTCGTGCGGCGCGACAGGATCTGGATGACCCGCTCGATCTCCGTCTCGCGCCCGATCACCGGGTCCAGCTTGCTGTCCCGGGCGAACTGGGTCAGGTCGCGCGCGAACTCGTCCAGGACCGGGGTCTGGCTCCGCTTCTTCGGCCGCGGGTAGTACTGGTCGCCCAGGAGCGCGAGCGTCTCCTGGCGGACCTCGTCGAGCCGCGCGCCGAGGGACTCCAGGATCTTCGCGGCGATCGACTGACCTTCCTTCATCACGCCCAGGAGGAGGTGCTCGGTGCCGATGTAGTTGTGCCCGAGCTGGCGCGCTTCCTCGATGGACAGCTCCAGCACGCGCTTGGCCTGCGGCGTGAACGGCACCTCGCCGAACGTGAGCGTCTTCGGGAATCCGGCCAGGGCCCGCTCGACCTCGCTCTTGACGGTCTCGAGACGCAGCCCGAGACGCTGGAGGACCGCGGTCGCGATCCCCTCCCCGTCGCGGATCAGCCCGAGGAGGATGTGCTCGGTTCCGACGAAGTCATGGCGGAACCGGCCGGCCTCTTCACGGGCCAGGATGATGACGCGTCGCGCACGCTCGGTGAATCGCTCGAACACGTGGCCTCCTCCAGGCCCGGCGTCCCGGCGCCGGGCGGCTGTGCGATGCGCCCTGCGTGTGTACAGGCGGCGCGCTCGCCAACTCCCGAGCGCAGTATACATGACCCGCGGAGGCGTGGCGGAACTTTTCGACCATGCGGCGGATATTTAGGCCCGGTCAGGCCCCGCGACGCCCCGTCGCGGGGCGGACGTCAGGCTTCGATGATCGCGCGGCCGTCCACGAGCCGGACGAGCCGGTCGGCGCGGCGCGCCAGGTCGAGGTTGTGGGTGGCGATGACGAACGCCACTCCGCGCTCGGCCTGGAGCCGCGCGAACAGCTCGAAGACGTCCTCGCTCGTCTTGGGGTCGAGGTTCCCCGTGGGCTCGTCGGCCAGGACCATGGCCGGCCGGCCGACCAGCGCGCGCGCCAGGGCGACGCGCTGCTGCTCTCCCCCGGACAGCTCGCCCGGCCGGTGGCCGGCCCGCTCGAGGAGCCCGACCTCGCGGAGCGCGTCCACGGCCAGCCGGCGCGCCTCCTCCGGCGGACGGCGCTGGATGAGCGCCGGGAGCATCGCGTTCTCGAGGGCGGAGAAGTCCGTGAGGAGGTTGTAGAGCTGGAAGACGAAGCCCACCTCCTCCCGCCGGAACCGGGTCAGCTCCGCCTCGGACCGGGCGAAGAGGTCCTCGCCCCGGAACCAGACCGACCCCGCCGTGGGGCGGTCGAGCGCGCCCAGGACATGGAGAAGCGTGGACTTGCCGATGCCCGACGCGCCGACGACCGCGACGAGCTCGGCCTCGTGCACCGTGAGGTTGACCCCCTTCAGCACCCGGAGGGGCTCGGCCTTGGTGCGGTACTCCTTCTCGACTCCCTGGGCCACCAGGAGCGGGGCTCGCTCCCCGGGCGGCGGGGAGTCGACCTCGTAGGGGACGGGCGTCTCACTCATACCGCAGCACGTCCACCGGATGGAGGCGCGCGGCCTGACGGGACGGATAGAGGGTCGCCAGGAAGGAGAGCGCCAGGGCCGACAGGGCGATCAGGATCAGCTCGGGCGGGTGCATCTTCATCGGCAGCTCGGAGAGCTGGTAGACGTCGCCGGGGATCGTCACGATGTGGTACCGGTCCTGGACCAGGCCGATCGTGACGCCGAGCACGGTGCCCACGACGGTCCCGACGAGCCCGATCAGCACGCCCTCGGCCATGAAGACGAGCGTGATGCTGCGGCCGGAGGCCCCGAGGGCCCGGAGCACGCCGATCTCGCGGCGCTTCTCGGCCACCATCAGGATCAGGTGGCTGATGATCGCGAACGCCGCGACGAAGACGATCAGCGTCAGGATCACGAACATCGCCGTCTTCTCGAGCTGGATGGCCGAGAAGAGGTTCCGGTTCATCTCCGTCCAGTCCCGGGTCCAGTAGGGCATCCCGAGCTTCGCGCCGATCTCCCGCGACACCCGGCGCGCCTGGTACACGTCGTTCAGCCGGACCTCGATGCCGGAGACGCGCCCGCCCATCTCCGCGAACTGCTGCGCGGTCTCGATGGAGGTGTACGCGAGGGCAGAGTCGTACTCGTAGAGGCCGATCTCGAAGACCGCGACCACGCGGAGCGGCCGCATCTTCGGGATCGTGCCGACCGCGGTCACCGCGCCGCGGGGCGAGATCGCCACCACCTCGTCTCCGATGAACGCCCCCAGCGTCCGCGCGAGCTCCCGACCGAGCGCGATCGCGGGCTGAGGGCCGGCGAGGTCGCCCAGGTTCCCCTGCTTGACCCGGACCTGGAGCTCGCGCCGCTCCGCCTCCGGGTCGATCCCGCGCAGCACGACTCCCGTCGCCGACTCCCCGCGCGAGAGCATCACCTGCTGGAGGACGAAGGGCGCGGCGGACCGCACCTCCGGGTCGGCGCGGATGATCTCCACGGCCTTGGCGGGATCCTGGATGCCACGCCCGCTCACGTCCATCACGAGGATGTGCGAGGTCGTCCCGAGGATCTTGCTCCGGAGCTCGTCCTCGAAGCCGGACATGACGGCCAGGACCACGATCAGCGCCATCACACCGATCGCCATCCCGGCCATCGCGATCACCGTGAGCAGCGAGAGGAAGCCGCGGCCGCCCTTCGACCGGAGGTAGCGGAGGCCGATCAGGAGCTCGAAGGGCAGCCCGCGCCCCATCGGCTCAGCCCTCGTCCTCGTCGGAAGCTCTCGGGGCGCAGCAACGGGAACAGGATGACGTCCCGGATGGACGCGCGGTCGGTGAAGAGCATCGTCAGCCGGTCGATCCCGACGCCCTCGCCCGCCGTCGGCGGCAGGCCGTACTCCAGCGCGCGGATGTAGTCCTCGTCGAGCTGACTGCGCCTCGTCGTCGCCCGCTCGCCCGGGCCCTCGAGCTGCTGCTCGAAGCGGCGGCGCTGCTCGTACGGGGTCGTTCAGCTCGGAGTAGGCGTTCGCCATCTCCATCCGGGCGACGAACAGCTCGAAGCGATCGACGAGGCTCGGGTCGTCGCGCTTCTGGCGCGCCAGCGGCGACAGCTCGGTCGGGAAGTCGATGACGAAGGTCGGCTGGACGAGCGTCGGCTCGACGAACGTCTCGAACACGTCCTTCCACATCTGGTAGGTCGGCGTGTCCGCGCCCCAGTCCCAGGCGCCGGCGTCGAGGTTCTCGCGCCCGGCCGGCCGCCTCGCGCGCCGCCGCGCGGAGCCCGTCCCGGTCGTCCGAGCTCCGCGGCGCGCGAAGCCCGACGGCCTCGGCCACCGCGTCGAGATAGCCGGAGGCGGCGCCAGGGCGGCGTCAGGTCGATCCGTCTCGCCCTGGTAGGTCAGCTGGAGCCCGCCCGCAGAGCGTCTGGCCGAGCTCGGCGAAGAGCGACTTCGGTCAGCTCCATCAGGTCGCCGTAGTCCGCGTACGCCTGGTAGAACTCCAGCATCGTGAACTCGGGGTTGTGCTGGGTCGAGACGCCCTCGTTCCGGAAGATGCGACCGATCTCGTAGACGCGGTCGAACCCGCCCACCACCAGGCGCTTCAGGTGCAGCTCGAGCGCGATGCGCAGGAACAGCGGGATGTCGAGCGCGTTGTGGTGGGTCGCGAACGGGCGGGCCAGTCGCGCCGCCCGGGAGCGGCTGCATGACGGGAGTCTCGACCTCCAGGAAGCCCGCGCGCGTCCAGGAACCCGCGGATCGGCCTGGATGAGGCGGCTCCGGAGCCGGAAGACGTCGCGCACGCCGGGATTGACCAGGAGATCGACGTAGCGCTGGCGGTACCGGGTCTCGACGTCCTTGAGCCCGTGCCACTTCTCCGGCAGCGGCCGCACGGACTTCGAGAGGAACGTCCAGGCCTTGACCTGGACGGTGAGCTCGCCAGTGCGGGTGCGCATCAGGTCCCCGGTCACCCCGATGAAGTCCGCCACGTCCAGGTCCGTGAACCCCGCGTAGCCCTCGCCGAGGACGTCGGCGCGGGCGTAGAGCTGGATCGTGCCCGTCTGGTCGAGGACGTGGGCGAAGCAGGACTTGCCGTGATGGCGGATCGACATGACGCGCCCGGCGATGCTCACCGGTCCCGCCCCGCGAAGCTCGTCCTCCGGCCCGGTGTCCCAGCGGGCGTGGAGCGGGCCCGCCCAGTGCGAGACCGGGAAGCGGGTCCCGAACGGGTCCACCCCCGCGGCGCGGAGAGCGCGCAGCTTCTCGTGGCGGCGGCGGACGAGCTCGTTCCCGCTGACCGGCGTTCCGCCCGCCGACTCCCCCGCGACTCCCGGTGGCTGGCCCGACACGATCGCTCCTACCTCCGCCCCGTGAAGAGGAACGCCTCGATGAACGGGTCGATGTCGCCGTCCATGACCGCGTCCACGTTGCCGATCTCGACGTTCGTCCGGTGGTCCTTGATCAGCTGGTAGGGGGCGAACACGTACGACCGGATCTGGCTCCCGAACGCGATCTCCTTCTTGTCCCCCGTCAGCTGGTCGAGCTCCGTCTTGCGCTTCTGGTCCGCGATCTGGTAGAGCCGGGCCCGGAGCACGCGCATCGCGGTGTCGCGGTTCCGGAGCTGCGACCGCTCGTTCTGGCACGACACCACGATCCCCGTCGGGAGATGCGTGATCCGCACCGCGGAGTCGGCGGTGTTCACGCCCTGGCCGCCGGGGCCCGAGGAGCGGAAGACGTCCACGCGGAGCTCGTCGTCGCGGACCACGACCTCGATGTCCTCGACCTCGGGCATGACCGCCACCGACGCGAAGGACGTGTGCCGGCGCTTCGCCGCGTCAAACGGCGAGATCCGCACCAGCCGATGGACGCCGGTCTCGCCCTTCAGGTAGCCGTAGGCGTACTCGCCCGTGACCTCGAGCGTGACCGACTTGATCCCCGCCTCGTCGCCGGGCTGGAGGTCCACCGCCTCGACCTTGTAGCCGCGCCGCTCCGTCCAGCGCGTGTACATGCGGAGGAGCATCTGCGCCCAGTCCTGGGACTCGGTGCCCCCGGCCCCGGCGTGAATGGAGAGGATGGCGTTCTTCCGGTCGTGGTCCCCGGACAGGACGACGGTCAGCTCGAACTCCTGGAGCTCCTTGCGGAGGCGCTGGATGCTCGCCTGGATCTCGGGCTCCAGGCTCTCATCGGCCTCCTCGATCGCCATCTCCCAGAGGGTGTGGAGGTCCGCGAGCTCCCGCGAGAGATCGCCGGACCGCCCGACTAGGCGCGAGAGATCGTTGCGCTCCCGGACCAGCCCCTGCGCGCGCCGGGTGTCGTCCCAGAACCCGGTATTCGCCATCTCCGCGTCGATGGCGGCGATGCGTACTTCCTTCGAAGAGAGGTCAAAGATGCCCCCGAAGGTCGTCGAGCCGCCGCTCGACGTCCGAGAACTCGCGCCGGAGCTCGCTCAGCACGGCGCTAGGCCCGGCGACCCGCGGCCACGCCGCCGAGGAGGGCGGCGCCCGTGAGCGCGGCGCAGGCGTAGGCGAAGACGTCGCCGAACCGGGTGTAGAACGTGTGCCCCCGGCGGAGCGGCAGGTCGGCGCGGAGCGTCCCGCGCGTCCCGAGCGGCAGCGTGCCCTGGATCGCGCCCGACGGGAGCACAAACGCGGAGATCCCCGTGTTGGCGGCGCGCGCGATCGCGATCCGGTTCTCGACCGCGCGGAGCGGCACCATCGCGAGATGCTGCACGGGCCCGCCCGAGTCGCCGAACCACGCGTCGTTGGTGATGTTGGTCATGAAGCTCGCGCCCTCCGCGACGAACCGCCGGAACAGATCGGGGAAGATGACCTCGTAGCAGATGACCGTGCCGAACGGCGCGCCCTCCAGGGGGAGGATCGCCACCTGCCGGCCCGGCGTGAAGTCCCCGATCTCGGCGGCGATCGCCTCCACGAAAAAGAGGAGCCGCTTCAGGGGCACGTACTCCCCGAACGGCACGAGGTGCATCTTATCATAGCGTGCGCGCACGCCCCCCGACTCCACGAGGAACGCGCTGTTCAGGTAGCTCACCTTCTTCCCGTCGGTCTCCGCGTCGGGCACGCCCACCAGGAGCGGGACCCGCGCGTCGGCCGCGAGATCGGTCAGCCAGCGGAGCGCGCCCGGCTCGAAGCGGACGTAGGCCGGCATGGCGGCCTCCGGCCACACCACGAGCCGGCTCCCCGGCGCGGCGGCGCGGGTCAGGGCGCCGTAGATGGACAGGGTCTCCGCCTTGAACGCCGCGTTCCACTTCACGTCCTGCGGGATGTTCCCCTGCACCACCGCGACCGGCACCGTCGGCGCGTCGATCGGGGCGAGGTGGGCTCGCCCCACCAGGAGCGCCCCGGCCACCGCACCACCCGCGACGACGAGCGCCCCCGCCGTCGCGCGCCCACGGCGCTCGACGGCGGCCCACGCGAGCGCGGTGTTGACCAGCGCCAGGAGGGCCGAGACGCCGTACACGCCCGTCCACGCCGCGATCTGGATCACGAGGAGACGCCGCGACGGGATGTAGCCGAGAAGCCCCCACGGGAACCCGCTCAGGAGGTACGTGCGCAGGAGCTCGCCGGTCACCCAGAGCGCGGGCGCGAGCCAGAGCGCGCGGGGGCCCATCCGCCGTCCGAGCCAGGCCACCGCCCACGCGACCCCGCCCCAGAAGAGGCCGAGGTACGCCGCCATCGCGACGACGACGAGCACCGCGACCGCCATCGGCATCGTGGAGAAGGTCGTCATCGTGTGGGTCAGCCAGCGCATCAGCAGGAGGAAGAACGCGAGGCCCCCCACCCAGCCCTCGAGGAACGCGCGCCCGGGGGTGCGGGCCGTGGCCGCCAGCGCGAGCACCGGGGCGAGGGCGACCCATCCGAGGAGGTCCCAGCCGGGCCGCGGAAACGCGAGGTGCATGGCGGCGCCGGCAACCACCGCGACCGCGAGCCGCCGCCAGCGCTCGGCGGGCCCGTCGCCCGACGCGACGGGATCGAGGCCCGTCACCACGACGGCGCTACGGGCAGAGCTCCCGCCGTACCCGGTCGAGGAGCCCGTTCACGAAGCGGGTCGACTCCTCGGTCGAGAAGCGCCGCGCGATCTCCAGCGCCTCGTTGATGGCGACCTTGGGCGGGACGTCGACGCCCCACAGGAGCTCCCAGATCCCGGCCCGGAGAAGGTTCCGGTCGACGACCGCCATCCGGTCGAGGTCCCAGTGCTCGGCGAACTTCGCGATCAGGTCGTCGATCTCGGTCTGGTGCGCCTTGACGCCGCGGACCAGGCCGTCGGCGAAGGTCCGCACCTCGTCGGAGGCCGGCGGCTGCCGCAGCCAGAACGCGTCGATCGCCGGGCCCGGATCGGAGTCACCCCGGACGTCGAGCTCGTACAGGAGCTGGAGCGCGCACTCCCGAGCCTGACGCCGGCGCCCCACGGTGCTACCGCGCGCGCCGTCGCGCGGCGCGGCGCGGACGGCCCTTCGGACCCGGGAGATCGGCGTAGAGCGCGAGGAGCTCGAGCGCCGCCAGGGCGGCCTCCTCGCCGCGGTTGCCGACCGCGCCGCCCGCCCGCGCCTCCGCCTGCTCCCGCGTGTTGGCCGTGATCAGGCCGAACGTGGTGGGCACGCCGCTCGTGCGCCCCACCTCCGAGATGCCGCGCGCGGCCTCGCCCGCCACGTACTCGAAGTGCGGCGTCTCCCCGCGGATCACGCAGCCGACGCACACCAGCGCGTCCACCCCGCCCCCCGCCGCCAGCCGCGCTGCGGCCTGCGGGAGCTCGAAAGCGCCCGGCACCCAGACGACCCGGACGTCCCCCGCCCGGATGCCGTGACCGAGGAGCGCGCCGCGCGCGCCCTCCACGAGACGCCCGCAGATGTCCTCGTGGAAGCGAGACGCCACGATGGCCACGCGCCGCCCGGCAGCGGGCAGGCGAGGCGCGAGGGCGGGCGCGCGACCAGCCATCGGCGCCTAGGGCCGGTCCGAGAACAGGTGACCCAGCTTGTCCTGCTTGGTCCGGAGGTAGAAGCGGTTCGCGTCCGACGGCGGCACCTCGATCGGCACCCGCTCGACGACGCTCAGGCCGTAGCCCTCGAGCCCCACGATCTTCTTCGGGTTATTGGTGAGGAGCCGCATGGAGCGGATGCCGAGGTCCACCAGGATCTGGGCGCCGATGCCATAGTCGCGGAGGTCGGCCTTGAAGCCGAGCGCCTCGTTCGCCTCCACCGTGTCCTTTCCCTGGTCCTGCAGCTCGTAGGCGCGCATCTTGTTCAGGAGCCCGATGCCGCGTCCCTCCTGGCGGAGGTAGACGAGGACGCCGCGCCCCGTGCCCGCGATGATCGTGAGCGCCTTGGCGAGCTGATCCCCGCAGTCGCAGCGCTGGGACCGGAACACGTCGCCCGACAGACACTCCGAGTGCATCCGCACCAGGATCGGGTCGTCGCCGCGGATCTCGCCCATGGTGAGGGCCAGGACCACGCGGTCGTCCACCGTGGTCTCGTAGGTGATGGCGTGGAAGGCGCCGTATGCCGTCGGCAGGAGCGTGGTGGCGGCCCGGCGGACCAGCTTGTCCTTCTGGATGCGGTACTGGATCAGGTCCTTGATGGTGATCATGCGAAGCCCGTATCGCTTGGCGAGCTCGGTCAGCTCCGGCAGGCGCGCCATCTCGCCCTGCTCGTCCATGATCTCGCAGATGACGCCGGCCGGTGAGCAGCCGGCGAACCGCGCGAGGTCCACGGCGGCCTCGGTGTGCCCCGCTCGCCGCAGCACGCCACCGGGCATCGACCGGAGCGGCAGGATGTGGCCGGGGCGCGCCAGGTCCTCCGGGTGCGTGGCCGGATCGACGAGCGCGCGCACGGTGAGGGCCCGGTCGTACGCCGAGGTGCCGGTGGTCACGCCGCGCTTCGCGTCCACCGTCACCGTGAAGGCCGTGCCCATCGGGGCGGTGTTGTCCGACACCATCATGCTGATGCGGAGGTCGTCGAGGCGCTCCCCGGTCATGGGAACGCAGATGAGGCCGCGCCCGTGCTTGGCCATGAAGTTGACGGCCTCGGGCGTGACGCGGTCGGCGGCCATGACGAGGTCGCCCTCGTTCTCGCGATCCTCGTCGTCGACGACGAGGATCATCCGGCCCTGGCGGATGTCATCGATCGCCGCCTCGATCGTCGCGAATCCGGCCCGCTCGCCGTGCATCATGACAGCCTCCTTGCCGCTCCCTGCCGCTCCCACTCCTGCATGAAGCCTCGCACGTACTTCCCGATGACGTCCATCTCCAGGTTAACCGGATCGCCGGCGCGGCGCCGCCCCAGCGTGGTGACCGCCAGAGTGTGCGGGATGAGCGCGACCGCAAAGACGCTCTCCTCGAGGCCCGCCACCGTGAGGCTCACGCCGTCGACCGTCACCGAGCCCTTCGGGATCAGAAGCGGGCGGAGGCCCCGCGGCACCTCGACCTCGAGCCACACCCCGTCCCCCTCCGGGCGGATCCCGGTCACCCGGCCGATCCCGTCGACGTGGCCCAGGACCAGGTGCCCGCCGAGCCGCCCGTCGAACCGGAGCGGTCGCTCGAGATTCACCGGATCCCCGGCCCCGAGCTCACCCAGGGTCGTCACGCGGAGCGTCTCCTCCGCGAGGTCGAAGGCGAGCCGTCCCGGCCCCGCCTCGACCACGGTGAGGCAGACGCCGCTCACCGCCACGCTCTCGCCGAGCTCGAGCCGCCACGCCGGCTCGTCCGGCACGACGACTCGCAGCCGCCGCCCGCTTCCGACCGTCTCCACCGCCCCGACGCGGCCCAGCGCCTCGACCAGTCCCGTGAACATGGCCTAGCGCAGGACGTCGGCCTCGACCAGCAGGTCGTCGCCGATGCGGCGGGTGGTGACGTCGACGAGCGACAAGGCTTCCTTGAGAGGCCGCCCGCGTCCTCCGAGCGGTCCCGGGGCGGCCGCGCCCCCGACGAGCCGGGGCGCCACGAAGAAGGCGACGCGGTCGACCAGTCCGGCCTCCGCGAGCGCTCCGCCGAGCTCCCCGCCTCCTTCGACGAGCACCGCGTTCACGCTCATCGAGCGGAGCGCGTCGAGGAGCGCGCGCAGGTCCACGCGTCCGGCGTCGCCCGGCAGCTCGAGCACGTGCACGCCCCGGGCGCGCAGGGCCGCTGACCGGTCCGAGCGGGCCGGCGCGACGCAGGCGAGCCGCGGCGCGCGCCGGATCGCCCGCACGCAGGACGCGCGCGTCGACGGGAATGCGCAACCGGCTGTCGACGACGACGCGGAGCGGCTCCTTCGGCGGGAGTCGCCGGGTGCCGGACCGTCAGCTGAGGATCGTCGGCCAGCACCGTGCCGATGCCGACCAGGATGGCGTCCGCGACGAAGCGGAGGCGGTGCGCCTCGAGGCGGGCCGCCTCGCCGGTGATCCAGCGGGACACCCCGTCGACCGCGGCGATCTTGCCGTCGAGCGTCATCGCGGTCTTGAGGGTGACGTGGGGCCGGCCCTCGGTCATGACGCTGAAGAACCCGCGATTCAGCCGGCGGGCCTCGGCCTCGCGGACGCCGACGGTGACCGCCACGCCGGCGGCGCGGAGCCGCGCGATGCCCCGGCCGTCGACCACGCGGTGCGGGTCCTCGACCGCCGCCACGACCCGGGCGATACCCGCCTGCACGAGGGCGTCCGCGCACGGCGCGGTGCGCCCGAAGTGAGCGCACGGCTCGAGCGTGACGTAGCAGGTCGCGCCGCTCGCGGCGGGGCCGGCGGCGTCCAGCGCGACGATCTCGGCGTGCGGGCCTCCCGCCCGGAGGTGGGCGCCTTCGCCCACGACGCGCTCGTCCTTGACCAGGACGGCGCCGACGGCCGGGTTCGGAGACGTCAGACCGATACCCCGCTCGGCCACCCGGAGGGCGCGGTCCATCCACAGCGCGTCGCGGTCGGCGGCCGCGACCGGGTCCCGCCACCGCACGTCAGGCTCCGACCAGCGCGTCGACGTACGCGTCGGGGTCGAACGCTGCGAGATCGTCGGGCTTCTCCCCCGTGGCCACGAGCTTGATCGGCACGCCGACCTCGCGGTAGATGCGGATGACGATGCCGCCCTTGGCCGTGCCGTCCAGCTTCGTCAGGACGAGCCCCGTCAGCCCCAGAGCCTCGTTGAAGACCCGCGCCTGCGCGATGCCGTTCTGGCCGGTCGTGGCGTCCAGGACGAGGAGCACCTCGTGCGGAGCGCCCGGGTACTGCCGGCCGATCACGCGCTTGACCTTGGCCAGCTCGGCCATGAGGTTCGACTTCGTGTGAAGCCGGCCGGCCGTGTCCACGATCAGGATCTCGGCGCCGCGCGCCTGCGCCGCCTTCACGGCGTCGAAGGCCACCGCCGAGGGGTCGGCCCCGGGGCCCTGGCTGACGACCGGGGCGCCGATCCGCTGGCCCCAGCGCTCCAGCTGCTCGATCGCGGCCGCGCGGAACGTGTCGCCCGCCCCGAGGACGACCGTGTGCCCTTCCTGCTGGAGCCGCCACGCGAGCTTCCCGCAGGTGGTCGTCTTGCCCGAGCCGTTGACCCCGACGACGAGCACGACCGCCGGGCGCGCGTCGAGGATCGAGCGGCGCCCCCGCGCCAGCCAGGGCCTCGCGGAGATGGTCCCGCAGCGCGCGGCGCGCGTCGCCGTCGGTGAGGCGGCCCGCGCGGGACTGCTCCCGGACCTTCTCCACGAACGCCTCGGCGGTGTCGAGCCCGAGATCGGCCTGAAGGAGGAGCGACTCGAGATCCTCGACCGTGTCGCCCTGGAGCTCCTGCCCCTGGAAGATGCGCGCGAAGCCATCCTCGAACGCGGCGCGCGTCTTGCCGAGCCCGTCCCGGAGGCGATCGGCAAGACCCGAGAGGAACTTCACGGCTGGAGCTCCCGGGGAATGGTCGCGTCCTTCACCACCTGGCCGGCGGACCCGAGCGCCGGCCGCGCGCGACCGTCGAGCTCGAGCTCCACGCCGCCCGCGTTCCCGAGGGTGACGCGGAAGCGCCCGGCGCTTCGCCACTCACGCACAGCGCCCGGGGAGAGCGTCTCCTCGGTCACCGGACCACCGTCCGGCTGGACGCGCACCCAGGTCGTGTCAGTCGCGCGCATGACCAGGACGCGGTCCGCCGGCTTCGGGGCGCCGGACACGGGTGCGGCCGGCGCTGTCGCTGGCGCTGACGGAGGCGGCGGGGCGGGCGCGGGGGCCTCTGCGGGAGGGGCGACCGGAGTCGGGGGCGGCGACGTCGGCGCCGGATGGCTCGCGGCGGTGGCCACGGCGCCGTTCTCCCGACTGGCGACGGCATCCGGGTGGCGGCGCCCGAGGAGAACGAACGCGGCCATACCCAGCACGACGCTCACGGCCGAGAGCCCGGCGACGCGGGCCCAGCGGCGCGTGGGCGGGACCTTCGGGGCTTCCGGGGTCGGCGGGCGGACGGTCAGCGGCAGAGGCGGCGCCGCCGGCTCGTCGTAGAGACGCAGCGCCTCTTCGGGATCGGCGCCGATCTGCTGGCAGTACGCGCGGATGAACCCGCGGACGTACACCGGCGCGGGCAAGAGGTCCTGCCGGTCCGTTTCCAGCGCCTCGACGAGACGCGGCACGATCCGGCTGCCGGCCGAGACCGCCTCCATGGAGAGGCCGGACTGCTCGCGGCCGCGGCGGAGATAGGTTCCCAGGGTTGGCTTCGCGCTCATGGGCTCGGTTCGGTGCGTAGTTTAGCATAGCGGTCGAGTCCGAGGGCGCGCCAAAGGACGATAGACACAGGGAAAACGCAGCGCGACATCATGGCCAAACTGGACTAGAATCAGCGCGGCGAGGGTCGCCGGATCGCGCCGGAGCCCTTACCCTCCGTCCATGGAACGCGCCTCGATCGTCATCGTGAACTGGAACGCAGGGGCGGCCCTGCACGACTGCCTCGCCGCCGTGTTCGCGAGCGACGGCGTGGATCGCGATCAGGTGATCGTCGTGGACAACGCGTCGACGGACGGCAGCCAGAACGGGCTGACCGCGACGTACCCGACGCTCGAGGTCATCCAGAACTCGCGGAACGTCGGCTTCGCGCGCGCGGTGAACCAGGGCTTGCTGGCCGCGCGCGGCGAGTTCGCCGTCCTCCTGAACCCCGACGTCGTCCTCGAGCCGTACGCCCTGTTCCGCCTGATCGAGTTCATGACCGAGCACCCGGAGGCGGGCGTCGCGGGGCCGCGCCTCCTCGATCGTGACGGCGCGCTCCAGGGCTCCGCTCGGCGGGATCCCTCCGCGTGGACCGCGCTGTTCGGGCGCTCCGCTCCCCTGACCCGCCTGTTCCCCAGCAACCCCGTGAGCCAGCGCGAGATCCCGGCCCTCGCCGTCGAGGACGGCGCGCCGATCCAGGTCGACTGGATCTCCGGCGCCTGCCTCGTCGCGCGCCGGACCGCGTGGGAAGAGGTCGGGCTCCTCGACGAGCGCTTCTTCCTGTTCTGGGAGGACGCGGACTGGTGTCGCCGCTTCCGTCAGGCAGGCTGGCACGTCTACTACGTGCCGAGCGCCAGCGGGACCCACCTCGTCGGAGTGAGCCGCGCCCGCCGGCGGCTCGGCTCGATCCGGGACTTCCACGTGAGCGCGTACCGCTACTACCGGAAGCACCAGGCGCGGCACGCCCTCCATCCCCTGTCGATCCTGGTCGGGACCGGGCTCATGGCCAGCCTGGCTGTCCGGTCGATCCATGCCCTCTGGTCAGCGCGTCGGCCGCGTCAGGACGGCGGCTCACCGGCGCCGAGCGGCACGAGGCGATCGAGCTCGCGCTGACGCGAGGTTGACCGAGACGATCCGGGAGAGCCCCGGCTCCTCCATGGTGACGCCGTACAGGACGTCGGCGGCCTCCATGGTCTTCCGGTTGTGGGTGATCACGATGAACTGGGTCTGGCTCGAGAGCTCCCGCAGGACCCGCGTGAAGCGGTGGATGTTCGCGTCGTCGAGCGGCGCATCCACCTCGTCGAGGAGACAGAAGGGGCTCGGCCGGTAGTAGAAGATCGCGAAGAGCAGCGCCAGGCCGGTGAGCGCCTTCTCGCCCCCCGACAGGAGCGAGATCGCCTGGAGGCGCTTGCCGCGCGGCTGGGCGACCATCTCGATGCCGGTCTCGAGCGGGTCCTCCCCCTCCGGCGCCTCGACCATGCGCAGCTCGGCGCGCCCGCCCTCGAAGAGCCGCGTGAAGAGCTCCTGGAAGTTCCGGTTGATGGCCTCGAACGCCTCCATGAACCGCTCCTGCGCGGTCCGCGTCATGCCGCGGAGAGCCTTCTCCAGGTCCCGCATCGACGAGGAGAGGTCGTCGTGCTGGGTCCGGAGGAACCCGAGGCGCTCGTCGAGCTCCCGGTACTCGTCGTCCGCGATGAGGTTGACCGGCTCGAGCGCGCTGATCCGCTGCGTCACCGTCTCGAGCCGCGCCCGCGCCTCGTCCATGTCGCGCTCGGGATCGTGGGCCAGGCGGAGCGCGTCGGCGTCGACCTCGAACCGGCGCCGCGCATCGGCCTCGAGATCCTGCCGGCGGACTCGCAGCTCGGCCAGGCGGATGGCGTGCTCCTGGACCGCCCGGCTCGCCCGGTTGAGGTCGGACTCGGACGCCCGCAGCTCGTCCGACGCATGCGTGACCGCGTCCACGCGCTCCCGCATGGCCTCCGCCGCGACCCGCGTGACGGCCTCGATCTCGTCTCGCTCGGCCCGGACGGCCTCGGCCCGGGCGTCGAGCCTGCGCCGCTCCGCCGAACCCTCCTCGAGGCGCGCCCGCAGGCTTTCGAGCCGCTCCTCTCCGCTCCGGATCCGGTCCTGCGCCTCCGCCTCGTCGCTCTGGTTCCGCACGAGATCGGACTCGATCGTGTCGATGCGCCCGGCCAGCGCCGCGAGCTCCACCTGGGCGTCGAGGAAGGCCTGCGAGCGCCGGCCTTCGTCCTGCGAGTCGACCTCGATCCGCCCCAGGAGCTCCGTGATCTCGGACGCCACGCGCGCCGCCGTCGCCTCGACGTCGGCGAGCATCTGGCGCTGGGTCCGGGCTTCCGTCTCGACGGAGGTGGCGTCCCCGCGGAGCTGGGCGACCTCGGAGCGGACCGCCTCCAGCATCAGCCCCACGCGCTCGCCCTCGCGCACGACCTGCTCGAGGTCCTTGGACGCGCTCAGCCGATCCGCCTCCGCGGCCTCCCGGGCGGTGGCGCGCGCGCGCTGGGTGTCGTCGAGCGCGGCGACGCGCTCCTCGGCCCGGCGCCCGCGCTCCTGAGCCTCCTCGACCTCCGTCTCGAGACGCAAGATCTCGGCCCCGAGGTCGCGGATCGCGCGCTTCCGCGCGAGGAGCGAGGCATCGCCGCCGCCCGTGGCCCGCCCGCCGCCGAGGGCGCCGGGAGGGCTCAGCACCTCGCCGCCCACGGTCACGAAGCTCGTGTCGTGACCATTCTGGGAGTACAGCCGCTCCGCCGAGCCCAGGTCGCGCACCACCACGACGGAGCCGAGGAGGTTCGCGACCAGGCGCGGATGGCCCGACGCGACGAGCGCCTCCGCCAGGCCCACGACGCCCGGATCGGTGCCGACGTGGGTCTCCGGCGTGCCGTTGAGCCAGTCGAGCGGCAGGAACGTCGCCTGCCCGCCCCCGTTGCGGCCGAGATACCCGAGCGCCGCCTTGGCGGTCTCGAAGGTTTCCATCACGACCCACTGGAGCTTCTCGCCCAGCGCCGCCTCGACCGCGCGCTCGAGCTCTCGCGGCACGTCGAGGAGGTCGGCGACCGTGCCCACGACGCCGCCAAGGCGCGCCTCTCCGGCCGCGGCGAAGACGGCCTGCACGCCCTGGGCGTAGCCCGCGCGCTGGGCCTCGAGCTCCTCCAGCGCGGCGCGGCTCGACCGGCGGGCCGCGAGCGTCACGCGCGCGGTCTCCGCGGCCTCCGTCGCCGCGATGCGCTCGGCCGCCGCCGCGCCGGCGTCGGTGGCCAGCTCGCGCAGCTCGACCTCGAGGGTGGCCACGCGCGCGGCGGCGGCGCCGACGCGGGCGCTGGCGGAGCCGCGCGCCTCCTCGATGCGGGCGCGCTCGGCGTCGGCCTCGGCCCGCTCCGCCTTGAGGCGATCCAGCCGGCGATGGAGGTGCTCCCGGCGCTCGTCCAGCGCGCCGAGGATCTGGCCGAGCTCCGTCCGGTGGCCCGCGATGCCCACCTGGTCGTGGCGCAGGGTCTCCGCCGCCTCCCGCGCGCCGCGGAGGCGCACGCGGAGCTCCTCGAGCGCGGCCTCTTCGGCCGCGGCCCGCGCCTCGAGCGACTGGAACTCCTGGCGGACGGCCTCGAGCAGCGTGCCCTTGGCGCGCCGCTCCTCGGCGAGCGTCTTCAGCCGGAGCGACAGCGCCTCCGCCTCCTCTCCGAGCCGGTGGACCTCGGCGCCGAGGTCGCGCTCGGTGATCCGGAGCTGCTCGGCGCGCGCCACGCACCCCTCGAGCTCGAGCTCCGCGCGCTGGAGCGTGTGGCGCGACTCGGCGGCGCGCTGCTCGGCGGTCATGACCTCGGCGCGCGCCAGCTCGAGCGCCGCCCCGAGCGCGGCCACGCGGGTCTGCCCCGTCTCGACCCGGCTCCGCTCGGCCGCCTCCTCGACTCCCAGGTGCTCCTCTTCCCCGGCCAGGGTCGCGTGCTCCGCGGCGAGGAGCGCCACCTCGATCCCGCGCCGCTCGGCCTGGAGCGCCTTGTGCTGCTGGGCCTTCTTGGCCTGACGCTCGAGGGACGTGAGCTGGCGCTTGACCTCGTCCATCACGTCGCGCACGCGCAGGAGGTTCTGGCGCGTCCCCTCGAGCTTGGCGAGCGTCTCGGCCCGCTGCTGCTTGTACCGCGTGATCCCGGCCGCCTCCTCCACGAACACCCGCCGGTCGAGCGGCTTCGCGGTGAGGATGTGGGCCAGCCGCTCCTGCTCCATGAGCGCGTAGGCCTTCGGGTTCACGCCGGTGCCGAGGAACAGGTCGTGGATGTCCTTCAGCCGGCACACGGTCTTGTTGAGGAGGTACTCGGACTCCCCGTCGCGATACAGGCGCCGTCCCAGGCCGATCTCGCTCCACGGGACGGAGACCTCGCCGTCGTTCGAGAACGTCAGGAGGACCTCGGACAGGCCGAGGGGCCGGCGCGAGGTCGACCCGTGGAAGATCACGTCCTCCATGCGGTGGCCGCGGAGGGCCTTGGGGCTCTGCTCGCCGAGAGCCCAGCGGAGGGCGTCGGAGATGTTCGACTTCCCGCAGCCGTTGGGGCCGACGATGGCGGTGATGCCGGGGAGGATCCGCACGTCGGTGCGGTCCGCAAAAGACTTGAACCCGAACAGCGTGATTCCCTGAAGCCGCATGACCGTCAAAGACTGATAGCACGGCGGCCTGGTGCGTCCAAGAAAAAAAATACTAGGGGTGGGTGCTCCGGCCGCTCGAGGCCCTACCGGTTGACTCCGAGACCGGACCCGGCGCCCGGCCGGCGCTCAGACGGAGAGACGCGCGCTCAGCCGCCCTTCGCGAGGCAGCACTTCTTGTACTTCTTTCCGGAGCCGCAGTAGCACGGGTCGTTGCGGCCGACCTTCTGTCCGCTCCGCGCGGCCTCGGGCCGCCGCTCGGGCGTCCCGCGGGGGAGCGACACCGCCGCCGCCGGGCGGGGCTGCGGCGTCGCGAGCGGCGCCGGCGCCGGCCGGTGCGCGGGCTCCGGAGCTCCCTCTCGCGCCACCTGCATCTTGAAGAGGAGCTCGGTCACCGTCGTCCGCACCCGGTCGACCATCGCCTCGAAGAGGTCGTAGGCCTCCCGCTTGTACTCGGTCAGCGGATCACGCTGCCCGTAGCCGCGGAGGCCGATCCCCTCCTTCATGTGGTCCATCGACAGGAGGTGATCCTTCCACTGGCTGTCGATCACGTGGAGCATGACCCAGCGCTCGAGCGTCCGCAGGAGGTCCGTGGACAGCTCGGCCTCGCGCGCCGCGTACCGCGCCTGCACGGCCTCGCCCAGGACCTCGCGCAGGGCCTCGCGGGAGGCGACCTCGCGCGCCGCCACCGCCGCGGGAACCTTCACGTCGAACTGCCGGTGCAGGGCCTCGCCGAGCCCGCCGAGATCCCAGTCCTCCGGGTGCACCGCCTCGCCGGCGTAGGTCTCGACGATCCCGTCCAGCGCCTCGTCCATCCACTCGCGGACCGTCTCCTCCTGGCTCTCGCCCTGGAGGATCTCGCGGCGCATGCCGTACACGACCTCGCGCTGCTTGTTCATGACGTCGTCGTACTCGAGGAGGTGCTTCCGGATCTCGAAGTGGTGCGCCTCGACGCGCTTCTGGGCCGTCTGGATCGCGCGCGACACGAGCCCGTGCTCGATCGGCTCCCCTTCCTCCATCCCCAGGCGGTCCATGATCTTCTGGATCCGCTCGGAGCCGAAGATCCGGAGGAGGTCGTCCTCGAGAGAGAGGTAGAAGCGGGACGAGCCGGGGTCGCCCTGGCGCCCCGAGCGGCCGCGGAGCTGGTTGTCGACGCGCCGGGACTCGTGGCGCTCGGTGGCGAGGATGTGGAGCCCGCCCAGCTCGACGACGTGCTGGTGCTCCTTCTCGGTGGTCCGCCGGGCCTCCTGGAGCGCACGGGCGCGCTCCTCCTCGGACGCCGTCACCGGGTCGATGCCGCGCTTGCGCATCATCTCCCGGGCGAGGAAGTCCGCGTTGCCCCCGAGGAGGATGTCCGTGCCGCGGCCGGCCATGTTGGTCGCGATGGTCACCGCGCCCATCCGGCCCGCCTGGGCCACGATCTCCGCTTCCTTTTCGTGGTACTTCGCGTTGAGCACCTGGTGGTCCGGCACCCCGCCCTTCTTGAGGAGCTTGGAGAGCCGCTCCGACTTCTCGATGGACACCGTCCCGATGAGGATCGGCCGCCCCTTCTCGTGGAGCTCCTTGATCTCCTGCACCACGGCGTCGAACTTCTCGCGCTCCGTCTTGTACACGACGTCCGGGTTGTTCACCCGGACCAGGGCGCGGTTGGTCGGGACCACGGTGACGTCCAGCTTGTAGATCTTGGCGAACTCCGCGGCCTCGGTGTCGGCGGTGCCCGTCATGCCGGCGAGCTTGTCGTACATCCGGAAGTAGTTCTGGAAGGTGATGGTGGCGAGAGTCTGGTTCTCCTGCTGGATCCGGAGCCCCTCCTTCGCCTCGATGGCCTGGTGGAGGCCGTCCGACCACCGCCGGCCCGGCATGAGGCGGCCGGTGAACTCGTCGACGATGACGATCTGGCCGTCCTTGGCGACGTAGTCCACGTCCTTCTGGAAGAGGGCGTGGGCGCGAAGCCCCTGGTGGATGTGGTGGAGCGTGTCGATGTGCTGGGGGTCGTAGAGGTTGCCGACCGACAGCAGCTGCTCGCACCGGGCGATGCCCGACTCGGTCAGCGTGACCGTCTTCGCCTTCTCGTCGACGATGTAGTCGCCCTGGCGGACTTCCTCGATCTCGTGAAGCTTGCCCTCGGTGATGGTGGCCGCGCGCGTGAGCCGGGGAATGATCCGGTCGACCTTGTAGTAGAGATCGGTCGACTCCTCGGTCGGGCCCGAGATGATCAGCGGCGTCCGCGCCTCGTCGATCAGGATCGAGTCGACCTCGTCGACGATCGCGTAGTGGAGCTCGCGCTGGACCAGCTCCTCGAGCGAGAAGCGCATGTTGTCGCGGAGGTAGTCGAAGCCGAACTCGTTGTTCGTCCCGTACGTGATGTCCGCGAGGTACGCTTCCCGGCGCTGGCAGGGCCGGAGCCCCGCGAGGCGGGAGTCGGACGGCACGTAGGCCGGGTCGTAGAGGAACGACGCCTCGTGCTGGATGACCGCGACCGAGAGCCCGAGCTGGTGGTAGATCGGGCCCATCCACACCGCGTCGCGCCGCGCGAGGTAGTCGTTGACGGTGACGATGTGGACGCCCCGCCCGGTGAGGCCGTTGAGCACCGCGGGCAAGGTGGCGACGAGGGTCTTGCCCTCGCCGGTGGCCATCTCCGCGATCGTGCCCTCGTGCAGCACCATGCCGCCCATCAGCTGGACGTCGAAGTGGCGCATGCCGAGGCGCCGGCGGCCGATCTCCCGCACCATCGCGAAGACCTCGGGGAGGATCTCGTCGAGCTCGGTCCCTTCCTGGAGCTTCTGGCGGAGCTCGTCGGCGCGCTTCCGGAACGCCTCGTCCGGCCAGCGTCCGACCTCGGCCTCCAGCTCGTTGATGGCGGCCACCCGGGGCCGCATCCGCTTGACGTCGCGCTCGTGCTTGGAACCGAAGACCTTGCGGAGGACGAGATCGATCATGACGGGCCTATTGTACTCCCGCGGAGCAAGCGGGGCCGGCGGAGAGCCCGATCGGGCAGGCGCTCACTTCCCCCGCGCCTGGGTGATGAGCTCGAGCGCGTGCTGGAGACTCGTGTCGGTGACGGACTCGCCGCCGAGCATGCGGGCCACCTCGCGCACCCGGTCGTTCTTCACGAGGGCGGCGACCGTGGTGGCGGTGCGCCCGTCCTCCTCGCGCTTCTCGACCCGGAAGTGCTGGTCGGCGTAGGCCGCGATCTGCGGCAGGTGCGTCACGCACAGGACCTGCCGCGCGCGCGCCACCTGGCGAAGCTTCTTGCCCACGGTGTCGGCGGTCTTGCCCCCGATACCGACGTCCACCTCGTCGAAGATCAGGACGGGCACCGCATCCGTCGCCGCGAGCACGACCTTGAGCGCGAGCATCGTCCGCGAGAGCTCGCCGCCGGAGGCGATGCGGGCGAGCGGGCGGACCTCCTCGCCCGGATTGCCGGAGAACAGGAACTCGGCCTGATCGACGCCCTTCGGCCCGAGCCGCCACGACTCGGGACCGACGGCGAGGTCCCCCTGCGCGGCGCGGTCCCGCGCGAGGCGCACCCGGAACGCGGCGGTCTCGAGGTCCAGGGCCCCGAGCTCGGTCAGCACGGAGGTCTCGAGCCGGCCCACGGCCTGCTCGCGCCGCTCGGCGAGATCCGAGGCGCGCGTCACCAGCTCCGTCCGCAGTCGCTCGACGCGCTCCGCCAGGCGGCCCTCGTCTTCCCCGGCCTGCGAGAGCTTCTCCAGGTCGGTCTCGAGCCGAGCCCGGAGGGTCAGGACCGACTCGACGCTCTCGCCGTACTTCCGCTTGAGCCGACCGATCTCGTCCAACCGCCGCTCGATGGCCTCGAGGCGCGGCGGGTCGAACACCACGCCGTCGCGGTAACCCCGGAGGACGCGCGCGGTCTCGTCGAGGTGGACGAGGGCGGTCTCGAGCGCCTGGAGCGTCGGCTGGGCGCCCGGGTCGATCCGGGCGAGGTCCCGGAGCGCGCTCGCCGCACGGCCCGCTCGCTCCACGGCCGAGGCGGGGTCGTCGTAGAGCTCCCGGTAGGCGCCGGTCGCTCCCTCCGCGAGACGCTCGGCGTTCATGAGGCGCCGGCGCTCCTCGCGAAGCTCCTCTTCCTCGCCCGCCCGGAGCCGCGCGGCGTCGATCTCCGCCATGGACTCCCGGTACTGCGCGCTGCGCGACGCCTCGTCCCGGGACGACGCGCGGATCGCCTCGAGCTCGGCGGTGCCGCTCCGCCACTCCTCGTAACGCTGGCGGAGGCGCTCGCGAAGGACGCCGAGCCCCGCGAAGGCGTCCAGGAGGTCGAGATGGCGGGCGGGCCGGAGGAGCGCCTGGTGCTCGTGCTGGCCGTGGACCTCGACCAGCGCCTCGCCGAGCTTCTCGAGGAGCGCCAGCGTCGTGTTCGCGTCGTTCAGGAACACTCGCCCGCGGCCGCCCCGCACGAGCTCGCGCCGCACGATGAGCTGGCCGTTCTCGAGCGTGATGCCGTGGTCCTGAAGAAGCGTGACCACGGGGCTCTTCCGGGGAGCGTCGAAGACGGCTTCGATGGTGGCGGTCTCGGCGCCGGTCCGGATCGTCTCGGCGGGCTGCGCCCGCTCGCCGAGCAGCAGCGTCAAGGCGTCGACGAGAATCGACTTCCCCGCCCCCGTCTCGCCGGTGAGCACGTTCAGGCCCGGCCCGAACGGGACGGTCAGCGACTCGATGACGGCGAGGTTACGGACCCTGAGCTCTCTGAGCACTCGCGGCCGCCTCCAGCGGGGTCAACGTTCGCCCCATTTTAGCTTCGTGCGGAGCACCTCGAAGTAGGATTTCCGCGGGTCCCGGATGAGGCGAATCCGGGCGCTGGCCTGGCGAACGTGGACCACGTCCCCTTCCCCGACCGGCGGGCCCGCCTGACCGTCCACGGACAGGACCACGTCGGGGGTGGCGGTCTGGAGGGTCACCTCCAGGCGGGTGGACGCCGGCAGGACGATCGGCCGGTTCGTCAACGTATGCGAGCAGATGGGCGTCAGGACCACGGCGTCCATCGTCGGGAAGAGGATCGGCCCGGCGGCCGAGAGGTTGTAGGCGGTGGAGCCGGTGGGGGTGGCGATGATCAACCCGTCGGCCCGGTAGGCCGTCATCGGCTCCCCGTCGGCCCGGACGTCGAGATCGATCAGGCGGCCGAGCGCCCCCTTCGCCACCACGACGTCGTTCAGGGCGAGATGCTCCGTCACCCGGGTGCCGCCGCGCATCAGTTCCGCCACCAGGACGAGGCGCTCCTCGGCCTCGTACTCGCCTCGGAGGACGGCCTCGAGCGTGGGGAAGAGCGCCTCGAGCGTGGTGGCGGTGAGGAAGCCGAGACCCCCGAGGTTCACCCCGAGGATCGGCACGCCCAGCCCGTCGACCAGGCGCGCCACCGAGAGGAGCGTGCCGTCGCCTCCGAGAACCACGATGAGATCGACCTTGCCCGGAAGGGCCCGGCGTTCCGCAACCGTCACGCCCGGAAGCCCGAGGGCGCCGGCGGTCTCCGTGTCGAGCACCACCTCGCGGCCGTGCGCGGTCAGCCACTGGACCAGACCCCGCGTCACCTCCCGGGCCTCCGCCCGGTCCGGCCGCGCGACGATGCCGATCCGCCGCATGCGTCCCCTCCCGCCTCCCTCGCCGGCCTGAGCGCTCACGTCGAGCGGCCCTCGGCCTCGATCGCCGCCGCGAGGGCCTCCTCCAGGGCCGAGCCCTCGATCGCGGGGCGCGAGCCGAAGTCGCGGGCGAGATGGAGGAAGACCTCGCGGTTCCCCTTCGGCCCGTGGAGCACCGACGCGGCCACACCGCCGACGCGGAGGCCGATGCCGGCCGCGGCCAGCGCGACCCCGCGCACCGCGTCCCGGCGGGCGTCCCACGCGCGGACCACCCCGCCCTTCCCCACCTGGGCTCGCCCCACCTCGAACTGCGGTTTCACCAGGGCCACGATCTCCGCCGGATCGGCAAGGCACGCGGCCACGGCGGGCAGGACCTTCTCGAGCGAGATGAAGGACACGTCCACCGTCGCGAGATTCGGGCCGTCCGTGAACCGGCCGGGATCGAGATGACGGGCATTCACGCCCTCCGATACCACGACGCGCGGATCCTCGCGGAGACGCTGGTGGAGCTGCCCGTGGCCGACGTCGACCGCGTGGACGCGGAGCGCGCCCCGCGCGAGCAGGCAGTCGGTGAATCCGCCCGTGGACGCGCCGACGTCGAGGCACACGCGGCCGGCCACCTCCACCCCGAAGGCGTCGAGCGCGCCGGCCAGCTTCTCGCCGCCGCGTCCGACGAACGGGGCCGCGGCCACCTGCTCGACCTCGACGTCGGGCGCGACCAGCCGCCCTGCCTTCGCGGGCACTCCGCCGGGCAAGCGGACACGCCCGGCGAGGATCAGCCGCGCGGCCTCGGCACGGCTCGAGGCGAGTCCCCGCGCCACGAGGAGCTCGTCCAGGCGGAGCCGCGCCCCGCGCGTGGTCCCGGCGGCGCTCATGAGAAGAACTGGCGGAGCGCGGCGTCGCGCAGGGCGTCGAGCGTCGCGCCGTCGGGCGCCTCGACGTAGAGCCGCGCGACGGGCTCGGTGCCGGAGGGCCGGACCAGCACCCACGCGCCGCCGTCCAGGTGGAGCTTGAGCCCGTCCGTGGTCTGGACGCGCTTGACGGCCCGCCCCCCGAGCGTCCGCGGGGGGTCGGCAATCCGCGCCGGCAACGCGTGCCGCACGGCATCCGAGAGCGGCACGTTCACTCGAATGGACAGGAGGCGCCCCACCTCGCCGTAGAGCCGCTCCAGCACGGCGCCGAGCGCAACCCCTTCCACCGCCGCGACCTCCGCCGCCAGGAGGCACGCGAGGACGCCGTCCTTCTCGGGCGGATGGCCCTTCAGGCTCATGCCGCCGGATTCCTCGCCGCCGAACATCGCGCGCCCGTGGGTGATCAGATCGCCCAGGTACTTGAACCCCACGGGGGTCTCGTGGAGCTCGACCCCGTGGCGGCTCGCCAGCGCGTCGAGGAGATGCGTGGTCGCCACGCTCCGGCCCACACCGCCGCGCCAGCCGCGGTGACCGAGGAGATGGCGCAGTACGAGGGCGAGGATCGGATTCGGCGCCAGCACGGTCCCATCCCGGTCCACGACCCCGAAGCGGTCGGCGTCGCCGTCGGTCGCGAGGCCCAGGTGAGCACCCCGATCGCGCACCGTCCGGATCAGCTCGCCGAGGTGCTCCTCCGCCGGCTCCGGCGGATGGTTCCCGAACATGACGTCCCGGGTCCCGTGGAGCAGCGTCACGTCGCAGCCCGCCTCCTGGAGCAGGCGGTCGAGGTAGCCGCGCGCGGGCCCGTACATCACGTCCACCACGACGCGGAGGCGCGCGCGGCGGAGGGCGTCCAGGTCGATCATGCGCCGGCACTGGTCGAGGTACGCGGGCGCGAAGTCGGCCGGCTCCACGAGGCCCGCGGCGCGCGCCTCGGATATGGCCATGCCGCCGGGATCGGCGAGGCTCGCGACGCGGGCCTCGACCGCTCGGGTCACCTCGGGCAGGGCGGGCCCGCCGGTCGGGCCCGACAGCTTGAGCCCGTTGTCCGGGGCCGGGTTGTGGCTGGCCGTGATCGTGATCCCCGCCGCCGCATGATGGTGCAGCACCGCGTGCGCCACCGTCGGCGTCGGGACCGCGGCCACCGCGAGGCGACACCGGACGCCCGCCTGCGCGAGGGCGCCCGCGGCCTCGGCCGCGAAGTCCTCGGAGAGGAAGCGCGTGTCGTAGCCGATGACGGCGCCGTGCGCCGCCTCCCCCGTCTCCTTCAGGTGGTCGGCGATCGCGCGCGTGAGACGGCGCACGTTCGCGAACGTGTACGTGTCCGCGATCCGCGCGCGCCACCCGGAGGTCCCGAACTTGATCGGATCGAGCCCGTCCATCACCCGTGTCCCGTCCGCTCGATTATAGGCTCCCGCCGGGAACCTGCCGGACGCCGAATGGCGATGCGCGCCGCGGCGCTTCCGGCCGCCCGGATCGGCGCGTCAGGCCCATCGGCGGCGACGCGGGACGGGTGACCGCCGGAACACGCCGATGAGGGCGAGCCCCGCGAGGAAGCCCCCCACGTGCGCCAGGAACGCGACGTCGCCCGCGCCGCCCCGGGCGAACGTGAAGATGCTGTTGACGAACTGCAGGACCACCCAGAATCCCAGGACGACCATCGCCGGCACGGGAACCGTCCGGACGAAGTAGCCGAAGACCACCACGGTCCAGATCCGGGCGTTGGGATGCAGCAGCAGGTACGCGCCGAGCGTTCCCGCGACGGCTCCGCTGGCGCCGACCATCGGGAGCGCCGAGGCCGGGTCCTGAAGGTACTGCGCGCCCGCGGCCACGACGCCACACACGAGGTAGAAGCCGAGGAACCGCCCGTGCCCCATCGAGTCCTCGACGGCCTTCCCGAAGATCCAGAGGTAGAGCATGTTCCCGCCGACGTGGAGCAGCCCTCCGTGGACGAACATCGAGGTGAAGACCGTGAGCATCGGGGGCGGCGCGCCGGCCAGGGCCGTGTCCATCCGCGGCGGGCAGATGTCGCTGAACCGGCACGGGATCAGCCCGAACTCGACGACGAACTGGTCGTAGAGGCGTCCGCCGATCGAAGGGTGGCCCGGCGTCGCCGGATCGAACCACAGGAAGAACTCGTAGACGTAGATGAGAACGTTGACGGCGATCAGGGCGACCGAGACCCCCGGAAAGGATTTGGCGGGGACGTTGTCCTTGATGGGCAGCACGGCGGCCTCCCGGCTCTCAGGCCGGGCCGACGACCACCGCTGCCGGCTCGATCAGGTGGCGCCGCGCGGCGCCCAGCACGTCGGTCGCGTCGACCGCCTCGAGGAGGCTCGGATAGTGGAGCACGTACTCGGCTCCGACTCCCATCACCTCGTAGAACGCCAGGTAGAAGCTCTGGCGTCCGTTGGTCCGGCGGTCCAGTACGAAGGAGCCCGAGAGATAGGCCTTCGTGCGCTCGAGCTCGTCCTCGCCCACCGGCTCGCCGGTGAGGCGCTCGGCCTCGCGCCGGAGGCCGGCCTCGGCCGCCGCCACGTTCTCGGGCGCCGTTCCGATGTGGAGCACGACGCGGCCCGCCCCGCGGCGCGTGGGATAGGAGGACCCCACCGAGTACGCGAGACCGTCCTCGTCCCGGAGCGTCCGGAACAGCCGGCTCGACATCCCGCCGCCCAGGACGCCGTTGGCGACCTTGAGGGCCACGTGATCGGACGCCGACACGGACGGCGCGAGGTAGCCGAGGAGCACGTGGGCCTGCTGCGTCGGCGACGTCTCGGTCTCGCGGAGCCGCACGGGCCGGTCGGGAGGCGCGGGCGCCGCGGCGGCCGCCGAGCCCGGGCGGAGTCCCTCGAAGAGCCGCCCCACCTCGGCCAGCACGTCGTCGACGGCGACGGCCCCGGACACGGCGAGGACGAGGCGGTCGGCGGCGTAGGTCTCCCTGAACCGGTCGACGAGGCTCGCCTGCGTGATCCGCGCGACGGTCGCCTCGTCCCCGCTCGTCGGCAAACCGTAACCGCGCGGGCCGAAGAGGGCGCGGCTGAGGATGCGGCTCGCGACCTGCGCGGGCTGATCCTCCAGGCCGCGGATCTGCGCCAGCAGCACGGCGCGCTCGCGCTCGATCTCGTCATCGGCGAAGCGCGGCGAGGTGGCGACCTCGTGGAGGAGCTCGAGGAGCCGCGGCCAGTGTCGCGCGAGCCCCCAGGTCCGGAGCTCCCCGTACTCCTGGTCGGCCCCGCTCTCGAGGCCGCCGCCCGCGTCCTCCGCGGACCGGGCGACGTCGAGCGCGCTCCGCGACCGCGTCCCCTTCAGGATCACGCGGCCGAGGAGCGCGGTGAGCCCGTTCAGCTCCGGCGGCTCCTCCGCCGAGCCGCCCCGCGACAGGAGGGCGGCCGCCACCACCGGCGCCCCGCGGTTCTCGCGCACCAGCACCGTCATGCCGTTCGGGAGGACCAGACGCGTCACGGGGCCAAGGCCGGCGACGCTCGGCTGGCTCCCCGGCGGACGGAGGCTCGGCTCGCGCGGGACGGGCGCGGCGCCCGGGCGGCCCTCGTCCACGCTCACTCGCCTCCCCCGGCCGCCTCGGGGCCGATGACGGCGCCCGTGAAGCGGTCGGCCCGGAGATGGCGCCGGGCCGCGTGGCGCATGTCCTCGCGCGTCACGCGGCGGACGGCGTCCACGTAGTCCAGCTCGAACTCCAGCGTCCACACGGTGTCCGCCGTCCCGAGCGTGTACGCAGAGCCCTCGGCCGTCTCCCCGCTGAACGCGTGCTCGGCCTCCACCGCGGTGAGCGCCCGCGCAAACTCCTCCTCGCTGACGAGCTCCTCGGAGAGACGCTCGACCTCCGCGAGCACTGCCGCCTCGATCTCCGGATACCGGGCCGTCGTGGTCCGCGCGGTCACCGCGATGGTTCCCGAGTCGTGCTGGAGATAGAAGCTGCTGCCGATCCCCGACACGAGGCCGAGCCGCTCCCGCAGCGACTGCGTCAGCCGCGACGCGCGCCCCTGCCCCAGCACGGTCGTCACGAGGTCGAGCGCGTAGACGTCGGGGTCGGGCGGGATGACCCCGCTCCAGGCCATGCCGAGGTACGTCTGGTGGAGCGCCTTCGACTCGCGGAGCCGGCGAGGCGCGCCGGGCGGAGCGGGCGAGTGACGGGGGCGCGCCGGAAGCGGGCTCGGCGCCCAGCCGCCGAACACGCGGATCACGGCGTCGAGGCTCTCGGCCACGGGCATGCTGCCGGCGACGACCACCGTCGAGTTGTTCGGCACGTACGAGCGACGGAAGTAGTCGAGGATCGTCTGGTGCGGCACGCCGGCGATGGACGCGGCGGTGCCCAGGACCGGCCGCCCGTACGCGTGCTCGCCGAAGTGGCCACGCGACAGGATGCGCCAGAGCGCCGCGCTCGGCGTGTCCTCGGCGCGCCGGATCTCCTCCAGCACCACGTGTCGCTCCCGCTCGACCTCGACCGGGTCGAACGCCGCGTGCTGGGCCGCGTCGGCGAGGATGTCGAGCGCCATCTCGAGGCGCGTGGCCGGCAGGACGACGTGGAAGTACGTCCAGTCCTGGGACGTGGCCGCGTTCATCTCGCCCCCGAGGCCCGAGATCGTCTCGTCGATCACGCCCGGCCCGCGGGTCGGCGTCCCCTTGAAAAGCAGGTGCTCGATGAAGTGCGACAGCCCCGCCTCGTCCGGCCGTTCGTCGCGTGCGCCGGCGCGGACCCATAGCTGGACTGCCGCCACCTCCGCCGCGTCGTGCGGCTGGAGGACCGCGGTGAGGCCGTTTGGAAGGCGCACGCGCTCCGGCGTCGGATGGAGGTTGCCCGGGCGTCCCGGTGACGTCATCGCCGCTCGACCTTCCGCTCCTCGCGCCGTCCCGCGAGGAAGTGGAGGTGGAGGTGGTAGACGACCTGGCCGCCCTCGGGCCCGCAGTGGATCGCGAGCCGGTAACCACGCTCGCCGAGCCCGCGCGCCTCGCCGATCCGCTTGGCGACCAGGACCAGCCGGCCGACCAGCGGGGCGTCCGCTGGCTCGAGCGCCATGACGGACGCGACGTGGCGCTTCGGGATGATCAGGAGGTGGATCGGCGCCTTGGGATAGATGTCCGGGAAGGCGAGGATCTCGTCGTCCTCGTACTCGATGGCCGCCGGATTCCGGCCAGCAACGATCCCGCAGAAGACGCAGTCGGCCATGGGCGGGGACGGAGACTCAGCGACGACGGTCCGTCGAGGGTTGCCGGAGCTCCAGGAACACGCGGACCAGATCCGGGTCGAACTGGCCGGTCCGGGCTCCCTCGCGGAGGCTCTTCAGCGCGACTTCTTCGTCGAACGGCGACTTGTACGGGCGCTGGGTGCAGAGGGCGTCGTAGACGTCGACGATCGCCATGAGGCGCGCGAGGAGCGGCACCTCCTCCCCGCCCAGTCGATCCGGATAGCCGCGCCCGTCCCAGCGCTCGTGGTGGTGCCGAATGATCGGACGGACGAGGCCGAGCGTCCGCATCGGCACGACGAGCCGGTCGCCCGCCGCGGGATGCTCCTCCATGAGCCGCCGCTCGTCGGCGCTGAGCGGACCGGCCTTGAGGAGCACGTTGTCGGGCACCGCGATCTTGCCGAGATCGTGGAGGAACCCGCCCAGGCGGAGGGCCTTCAGCTCCTCCTCGCCGAGCCCGAGCCGCTCGCCGAATCCCATCGCCCAGGCCGCCAGCCGCACGCAGTGCCCGGACGTGTACGGGTCCCGCGCCTCGATCGTGAGCGCGAGACTCGTGATCAGGCTCTCGGCCTCCTCCAGCTCCTCGAGGACGCGCTTCAGGCGGATCAGCGCGCGAAGGCGCGCGTCCAGCTCCCTCGGGTGCACCGGCTTGGTGAAGTAGTCGTCCGCGCCCGCCGCGAGACCCGCCACGCGCGAGTCGAGCTCCCGCTCCGCCGTGAGGAGCACCACGGGGATGAGGTGCGTCATCGGGTCGCTCTTGAGCTGGCGGCAGAGATCGATCCCGGTGATCCTCGGCATGCGCACGTCGAGGAGCACCAGGTCCGGCGCCTCCTTGGCGATCTCGGTGAGCGCCTCCTCCGCCGAGCCGACGTCGCGCACCGCATACCCGAGGTGCTCGATGTAGTCCCGCATCGTCTCCCGGACCAGGAGGTCGTCGTCGACGATCAGCACGTGCCCGAGAGTCGCCGGGCTGCGGGTGGACGAAGTCACGATGTCATCCGCCTCCTCGGAAAGGTCCGCCGGCGCCCCGACCGGCCGCCGGCTTGCCGCCATTCCAGACTACTCCATCGGATCGCTCGGCGGGACACGCGGTCGATGGCCTCCGGCTCTACCCCTGGACCGGCAGCGTGACGGTGACCCACGTGCCCCGGTCCACCTCGCTCTCGATCTTGATCTTGCCGCCGAGGGCAAGGACGAGCCGCTCGGCCACCGTGAGGAGGAGGCCCGTGCCGGGGAGCGCGCGCCCGCCTCGCGGACCCACCGGACAGAACGGCCGGAAGATCCGGCCCTGCTCCTCCGGCGTGAAGCCGATCCCGTCGTCGGCGACCGTGAGGATGACTTCGCGGTCGCGCTGGTAGCAGGTCACGCGGATCTCCCCGACCTCGGTGTACTTCACGGCCGAAAGGATCAGGTTCCCGAGGACCTGCTCGACGCGGCGCGCGTCGGTCACCACGGGCGCGATGCCGGGCTTGATGTCGGTCTCGATGCGGTTGCCCCGGGCCGCCGCGCGCGGCTGGAGCGTGCGCACCACTCGCTGCACGATCGTGGGCAAGTCGACCGAAGCCTTGGTGAGCTTGAGCCCGCCGGCCTGGAGCCCGCTCATGGCCGTGAGCCCTTCGATCAGCTCCAGGATCTCCTGGCCGCGCTCCTGAAGGATCTCGAGCTGGCCGCGCTCGGCGTCGTTGAGCGGCTTCTGGAGACCGTCGACCAGGAGCCGCGGAAGATCGAGGAGCGCGGTGAGGGGCGCGCGCAGCTCCTCGCTCACCGTCTTCTGCATCTCGCTGCGGAAGCGCGCGGCCTGCTCGAGCGCCGGGTCCTGGCGGACCACCTCGCGCTCGACGATGACCTCCTTGATCTGCGGCGCCTGGGCAGCCTGGAGCTTCATGCGCTGCTCCAGCTCCTTCGTCTGCTTGCGCGCCTCCTGCGCCTGGCGGTTGGCCTCCGCCTGCTCGACGGCCGCCTTCTGGAGGGCCTCCACCTGCTGAGCGAGCTGCGCCTCCAGGCCCTGGGTGCTGCGCTGCACCGACTCCAGGGCGCGCGCGCGCTCGACGGCCTGCGCCGTCCGCCGCACGATGGCCTCGAGCCGCGAGACCTCGCCCGGGGAGAACGCGTGCGCCATCCGGTACCCGACGGCGACCGTTCCCAGGATCTCCTCCCCAGCCAGCAGCGGAAAGGCCGCCACGGAGCGCACGGAGCCGTCCTTCAGATACGGCTCCTCCACGCGGTAGTCCGCCTCCACGTCCGGAACGACCATGGACTCGCGGGTAGACATCACCGCGCCCGCCATCCCCTGACCCCGGCGAAGGCGCACGCCCTCGACCTGGATCCCGTGGAAACCCACTGCCGCCCGGGTCACCAGGCCAGATTCGTCCGGCAGCACGAGGACCCCCACGTCCGCCCCGACGCCACCGACGACCCGTCGGAGCAGACCTCCGAAGGCATGGTCTCCCGAGCGCTCGCCGGTCGCCACCCGAGTCGCGGCGTCGTCCAGCTGGGTCACAACCTCGTATTCGCGCAGCTTTCCACGGAGCCAGCTCAGCATTCGATTGAAGCTCTCGGTCAGGGCGCCGGCCTCCCCACCCACCGTGACGGGAAGGGTCGCAGGCAGGTCACCGGATTCCAGCCGGCCCATCGCCTGGCGGAGCCGCCCGAATCCCTCGGCCTGACGGCCGGCCATCCGCACCCCGGCAAAGATGGCGAGCGCTGTGACCAGGAGCGCCCCGCCTCCTACCAGAAGCGTCTGGTTCCGGCTCTCGCGCGTGACCTCGGCCGACGGGACACCCACCACCAGCGTCCACCCCTGAGGATGGATCCGGACGGCCCCGGCGATTCGCGACTCACCGTCCTCGAACACCGCCTCGCCGGTGCCGCCCCCCGAGAGGAGCTCACCGTAGCCAGCGAGGCTGGCGACGCTCGACATGAGGAAGAGCGCTGGCTGCCGTGCGACGACGATCCCGCGGTCCGTGACGAGAGCGGCCGCGCTGCCGGACGCGAGGTTCCGCACGACGAGGAGATCCTGGATGCGCTTCAGGAGGAGGTCCAGCGCCAGCACCCCGCGCAGCTGCCCCTCGCTCGTCCGGACCGGCGTGTAGATCCCCACGACGACTTCCGGACCGGCCCGCGACGGGGTGCCCACGAACGGATCCGTGGACGTGGCCGCCCGCTTGAACCACTCCTGATCCCCGACGGCCAGGCGCTTGCCCTCGCCGAGGGACGGCACCGCGGCGACGCGCGACGCCGAGCTCGTCGAACAGAACCACCCGGTCGACGTCCGGGAACGCCTGCCTGAACCGGCGTCCTTGAGCCTCGGCCGCCGCGGGACTTCCCCCGCTCGCTCCGAGCAGGGTCGCCGCTCCGGCCAGGGCCTCGATGCGTGCCCCGAGATGCTTCTCGACCTGAGCGCTCAGGAGGCTCGCCTGGGCGAACGCCTCGCGCTCGATCCGGCTGTGCTCGCGGCTGATGTGTCCCCAGACCAGGTAGGCAATCAGGAGCAGGAAGGGAATCGCGGTCAGCACCGCCGCGACAGCGAACGCGCGGGTGAGCGTGCCGCCGCTCTCCCGCGCCTTGCCTTTTGCCGGGGACGCGCTCGGTCCCGCCATCGTCAGCCCCGCGTCTCCCGCGAAAAAAGAGACCACGGCGCGGAACCGTGCGGAATCATGGGCGACAGCCTAGCACGGAAGCCCCGGGCATCCGGCGTTGCCTGGAAGGTATTCCGAGGCCCCTGGAACGATGGTCCGGGGCGGAGTCTAGGGCGCAGAGGCCGTCAGGCGGGTCCCGGCACGGGCCACCCTGGAGTCCCCGGCCGCGAACCCGGACGTGGGACAGCCCCAGAGGGACCCCTGGACCGCCAGGGCCGCCTCCGAAGGGAGCCCCTCCACTACGACGGGCGGACCGGCCCCCGCATGGGGTGGTTCCGATCGGCCTCCCGCTCGTCCTCCCACCGGCGGAGGCTCCGCTGGACGCTCGCCAGGAGCCGGCGCTGGTCGAGGAACACCTGGACCAGCTGGCCGATCATGACCAGCGGCGCGCCCACGACAAAGCCGGCGACCAGCGCGACGGCCGCGACCAGCAGCGGGGGGCGTCCGTAGGGAATGGGGATGCCTCTCGGCAGGAACACGATGAGGCCCGCCGTCACGACGCCGAGCGCCATCACGCCGACGCCGAGCCCCACCAGGACCGAGGCCCAGAACAGCGTGAACCGGTAGCGTCTCGTTCCCGTCATCGGGATCGACCGCCTCGGCGGACGAGCGGCGCGCCCCTCGGTGGTCTCATGGAGGTCTCTCCCCTCCGGGTCGTCGGTGGCCCTCCCGCGCCCAGGTCGCGGACCGGACCTCTCGTTCGACCCTATCAGGAAGCCCGCCCGGCGTACCAGCCGAACGGATGCTCCGGCCGTCCCCAGCCCGCCCGCCAGCAAGTTGTTGACGGTCCCGGACGCGTTCTGCAGGTAGCATGGACCCATGCCCATATTCCTCGAGCCGGTTCCCGGCGATCAGTTCACGGTCGAAGGCGGACGTCCCATCCAGGGGGAGATCCGGCCCGCCGGCAACAAGAACGAGGCGCTGCCCGTCATCGCCGCCTCGCTCCTCGTGTCGGGCCCGGTCGTCCTCGAGAACCTGCCCCGGATCGGGGACGTCGAGACACTGCTGGAAGCCGTGCGTCGCCTCGGCGCGGACATCGCGCGCGTCGGCGACAGCGCGGTGCGCATCGATGCGTCGGGCCTCGCGAGCGGCGCGCCGGATCCCGCGCTCGCCTCGCGCATCCGCGCCTCGTTCCTGCTGGCGGCCCCGCTCCTGTCCCGCCGCGGCGAGGCCGTGCTCCCCCGCCCCGGCGGGGATCAGATCGGCCGGCGTCGGATCGACACCCACGTGCTCGCGCTCCGTCAGCTCGGCGCCGAGATCGAGCTGCGCGACGACGACTACCGGCTGATCCTGCCGGGCCGCTTCAAGGGCGCCGAGGTCTTCCTCGACGAGGCAAGCGTGACCGCCACCGAGAACGCGGTCATGGCCGCGGTGCTCGCCCGCGGGAGGACGCGGCTCCTCAACGCCGCCTGCGAGCCGCACGTCCAGGGCCTCTGCCACGCGCTGAACGCGATGGGCGGCAGGATCCAGGGCATCGGAACGAACGCGCTCGAGATCGAGGGCGTGGAGGAGCTCGGGCCCGCCACGCACCGCATCGGCCCCGACCACATCGAGATCGGCTCCCTCGTCGCGCTAGCCGCCATGACCGGCGGCGAGCTGCGCGTCCTCGACGTGGTGCCGGACCACCTGCGGATGATCCGACTGGTCTTCGCGCGGCTCGGGCTCGAGACGACGATCGAGGGGTCCACGCTCGTCGTGCCCGCCCGGCAGCGCCTCACCGTGTGCGACGATTTCGGCGGCGCCATCCCGACCGTCGACGACGCGCCGTGGCCCGGCTTCCCGGCCGACCTCACGCCCACCGCCCTCGTCCTGGCCACGCAGTGCACCGGAACGGTGCTCATTCACGAGAAGCTCTTCGAGAGCCGGCTGTTCTTCGTGGACCGGCTGATCGACATGGGCGCGCGGGTGGTCCTGTGCGACCCGCACCGCGCGGTGGTCGCCGGGCCGAGCCGTCTTCACGGCGCCGCGATGGTCTCCCCGGACATCCGCGCGGGCATGGCGCTCCTGGCCGCTGCCCTGTGCGCGCGGGGGACGTCGGTCATCCGCAACACGCCCCAGATCGACCGCGGCTACGAGCGTATCGACGAGCGCCTGCGCGCCCTCGGCGCGCGCATCACGCGAGGCTGACCGAGCGGCTCAGTCCCGGAACAGGAAGGCCTCCCACTCCTTGCGCTCCGGGTTCGACTCGACGCCCAGGGCGTCGGCGACGCGCGTGATGAAATTGAAGAACCCGGCGAGCGTGGCGATCTCGAGCACCTGGAGGTCCGCGAAGCCCTGTGCCCGAAGCGCGTCCAGGTCCCGGGGCTCCATCGACTGCTGACTGAACGTCAGCTTCGTCACGAAGTCGAGCAGCGCGCGGTCGCCCGCGTCCAGGGGGACGGCCTCCCGATCGTCGCGCAGCTGCCGCACGAGCTCGCCGTCGCCGCCGTCCGCTTCACGGAGCAACGCTCCGTGGGCGGTCGTTCAGTAGCGACAGTCGACCAGGCTCGAGACGTAGAACGAGATGAGCTCCTCACGACGGCGCCCGAGGCTGGTCCCCCCGAACGTCACGACCCGCGAGAAATCGTCGAAGGCGCGCATGAGGGCCGGCTTGAGGGAGAAGACCCGCAGGATGTTGGGCACGTAGCCCCGCTTCTCGTGCCAGGCGGTATGTATCTCCCGGACCACCGGGTCGTTCTCCGGGCTCAACTCTGGGATCCAGGCCACTGGGCTCTCCTTTGGGCGTCGATGGCGCGAGGGCCGGCGAGCGTTCCGCTCGACCGCTTCACGCGACCCCAATCCTGCGCCGCCCGCGCGGCGGGCGTCAAGGAAGCTCAGCCAACCCTGATGCCCAAGCGGCCGCGACTCTGGCGCTCCCGGGACTGCCGGCGATGCTCGGGCTGAACGCCGCGATCGAACGCGCTGTCCGGCGTGGCGGGCCTCATCGTGTCCTATCACGCCAACGCAGCCGCGGGCGGCCGTGGCAGCCCGCTTGACGCCCAGGGCAGTCGCTCAGGCCTGGCGGGGCGGCGGGAGCTCCGCCGCCAGCGTCTCCCAGCCCTCGAACGGGATCTCCGGCGGATCGGTTCCCTCTCGCGGCTCCTCGAGCCATCGCGCCAGGCGGCGGTAGAGCACCGGCTGTCGAGCCTTCTTGAAGTGCGCGGTGACCCAGAACTGCCGCTCCACCCGGTAGAGGCGGCAGACGGGACATTCGATCTCGAGCCAGCCCGGGCGGGCGGTCCACTCCCGGACCCCCACGGGCCGCCGGCAGAAGCAGCAGCGCTCGTCGTCAAGCGCCATCGTCTACGACCGTGCCCCGACGGGAGTCCGGTGACCCCGGGTCCGCAGCGCGCGACCGGTCAGGTCAGCCACGGGCGCGCGAGGTCGCCAGGGCGGCGGCGCGCTCGCGAAGCTGCGGCGCGCCGAGTCTCTCCGACCAGACCAGGAGCTCGGGGCGCGGGCCGGTCCAGCGCAGCGCGTCCACGTCCACGCCGAGCGGGACGTCGGCGCGCAGCGTCGCCAGCTGCCGGAACAGGAGCGCGCGCTCGCGTTGCTCGCTGAGCGTCGCGGCCAGGCGCGCCGCGCCGCGCACCGGCACGGCCCAGTCGGACGCTCGCTCGGGGATCTGCTCGAGGTGCCCGTAGCGCGCGAGCACCGCCGCCGCGGACGCCTTCCCCCACCCCGGCAGGCCCGGATAGCCGTCGGCGCTGTCGCCGACGAGCGCGAGCCAGTCCGGAATCGACCCGGGATCGACGCCGAACTTGGCGCGCACCGCCGCCTCGTCGCGACGCTCGCCGGTGCGGCGATCGAGCTGGACGATTCGATCGCCGCGCACGCACTGCGCCAGATCCTTGTCGGGCGTGCACACGATCACCTGCTCGACCCGCGCGTCGGCCGCGGCCATCTCGGCCGCCGCGCACAGCGCGTCGTCGGCCTCGAACTCGACCATGGCCCAGACGACCACCCCGAGGGCGCGGAGCGCGTCCTCCAGCGGCTCGAACTGGGCGTAGAGCACCGGGTCGATGCCCTCGCCCGTCTTGTAGTCCGCCCAGAGCGGGTTCCGGAACGACTCGATGACGTGGTCGGTGGCCACGCCGAGGTGGGTCGCGCCGCCTTCGAGCATTCCCAGGACGGACCCGACGACGCCGCGGACCGCTCGGAGCTCCTCCGGCCCCTTCCGGTCGAACTGGGCGGCCGGGGACAGGAAGTAGCGGAACAGCTCGTAGGTGCCATCGACCAGGTGGACGCGCACGGATGTGAGGATACGGCCCCGCGATCGAGGAAGAAAGCGGCGCGCCGGGGCGCTCCCCGGACCGTGCCATAATCGATGCGTGATGGCTGATTTCTCCCTTGGGCGCGACGACGAGGCCGCGACCTACCGGGCCCAGCTGGCCGCGATTGTCGACTCGTCCGACGACGTCATCGTCAGCAAGACCCTCGACGGCATCATCAAGAGCTGGAACCGTGCCGCCGAGAGCTTGTTCGGCTGGACCGCGGACGAGGCGGTCGGCAAGCACATCACGCTGATCATCCCCCAGAATCGGTGGAGCGAGGAGGATGACGTGCTCGCCCGCCTCCGGCGCGGCGAGCGGGTCGACCACTTCGAGACAGTCCGGCAGCGGAAGGACGGGAGCCTCGTGGACGTCTCGATCACCGTCTCGCCCGTCCGCGACGGCTCGGGACGGATCGTGGGCGCGTCCAAGATCGCGCGCGACATCACCGAGCGGCGGCGGATCGAGCAGGAGCGCGAGGAGCTCCTGGCGCGCGCGCAGCGGGCCCGGGCGGACGCCGAGCGAGCCAACCGTGCGAAGGACGACTTCCTGGCGACCCTGTCCCACGAGCTCAGGACCCCTTTGAACGCCATCCTGGGCTGGACCCACGTGCTCAGCACCGCGCGGCGGGACTCCGACATGATCGACCGCGCCGTCGACACGATCACGCGCAACGCCAAGCAGCAGGCGCGCCTGATCGAGGATCTCCTCGACGTCTCGGCCATTCTCAGCGGCAAGCTGCGCCTCGATATCCGTCCGGTGGACCTGGAAGCCCTCCTGACCGCGGCCCTCGACAGCGTTCGTCCCTCCGCGGACGCCAAGGGCATCCAGCTCGGCACCCGCTTCACGCCAGCGGCCGGATCGATGCGCGGCGATCCCGAGCGGCTTCAGCAGGTCTTCTGGAACCTCCTCTCCAACGCCGTCAAGTTCACCGCGACCGGAGGCCGCGTCGACGTGACCTTGGAGTTCGCGGCCGACCGCGCGGTGGTCCGGGTGTCCGACACCGGCATCGGCATCCGCCCGGACGTCCTCCCCGTCATCTTCGAGCGCTTCCGCCAGGCGGACAGCTCGATCACCCGGTCCCACGGAGGGCTCGGGCTCGGCCTGGCCATCGCGAAGCAGCTCGTCGAGATGCATGGAGGTCGCGTCGAGGCGGCGAGCCCGGGCGAGGGACGCGGCACCACGATGACCGTGATCCTCCGGCCGAGCGCGATTCAAGGACCGGTGCTCGAGCCGGAGGAGATCGTGCCGACCGACCTCGGCCGGTGCGACGGGATCCACGTCCTCCTGGTCGACGATGACGAGGACGGCAGGAAGCTGGTCCAGATCCTGCTCGAGCAGTGCGGCGCCCGTGTCACGACCGCCGGGTCCGCGCCCGAGGCCCTGGCAGCGATGAAGCGCGAGGCTCCAGACATCCTCATCAGCGATCTCGCCATGCCCGGGATGGACGGACACGCCCTCATCCGGCAGATCCGGAAGCTACCCGCGCTGCGGCGCATACCGGCGATCGCGCTGACCGCGCACGCGCGCGGGGACGTGCGGGTCCGGGCCCTTCAGGCCGGCTTCGACACGTACGTCGCCAAGCCACTCGACCCGGCGGAGCTGGTGACGGTCGTCATCACGCTCACCCGCCGCGGCCTCGGGGGCGCCGCGCAAGGCTAGCCCCGCAGCCCACACGCGAGACCCTCGCCGGAGCCCGCCTTGTATCTCTCAGACCCGACCCATCAGTGGTTCCGGCTCTCGCGCGTGACCTCGGCCGACGGGACACCCACCACCAGCGTCCACCCCTGAGGATGGATCCGGACGGCCCCGGCGATTCGCGACTCACCGTCCTCGAACACCGCCTCGCCGGTGCCGCCCCCCGAGAGGAGCTCACCGTAGCCAGCGAGGCTGGCGACGCTCGACATGAGGAAGAGCGCTGGCTGCCGTGCGACGACGATCCCGCGGTCCGTGACGAGAGCGGCCGCGCTGCCGGACGCGAGGTTCCGCACGACGAGGAGATCCTGGATGCGCTTCAGGAGGAGGTCCAGCGCCAGCACCCCGCGAGCTGCCCCTGCTTCGTCCGGACCGGCGTGTAAGATCCCACGACGACTTCCGGACCGGCCCGCGACGGGGTGCCCACGAACGGATCCGTGGACGTGGCCGCCCGCTTGAACCCCTCCTGATCCCCGACGGCCAGGCGCTTGCCCTCGCCGAGGGACGGCACCGCGGCGACCGCGACGCCGAGTTCGTCGAACAGAACCACCCGGTCGACGTCCGGGAACGCCTGCCTCAACCGGCGTCCTTGAGCCGCGGCCGCGGCGGGACTTCCCCCGCTCGCTCCGAGCAGGGTCGCCGCACTGGCCAGGGCTTCGATTCGTGCCCCGAGATGCTTCTCGACCTGGGCGCTCAGGAGGCTCGCCTGGGCGAACGCCTCGCGCTCGATCCGGCTGTGCTCTCGGCTGATGTGTCCCCAGACCAGGTAGGCGATCAGGAGCAGGAAGGGAATCGCGGTCAGCGCCGCCGCGACGGCGAACGCCCGCTTGAGCGTGCCACCGCTCTCCTGCGCCTTTCCTTTGGCCGGGGACGCGCTCGGGCCCGCCATCGTCAGACCCCGGAACTCCCACGAAAGCCACCACGGCGCGGAACCGCGCGGAATCATAGGCGACAGCCTAGCACGGAAGCCCATCCGGCGTGGCCTGGAAGGCATCCCGAGGCCCCTGGACGACGGTCCGGGGCGGAGTCGAGGCACAGGGGCCGCCAGCCCGGTCCCGGGACGGGCCACGCTGGAGCCCCGCCCCCGCGAAACCCGGAGGTGGGACAGCCCCTGAGGGACCCCTGGACCGCCAGGGCCGCCCCCGAGGGGTGCCCCCTCCGCTAGGACGGGCGAACCGGCCCCCGCATGGGGTGGTTCCGATCGGCCTCCCGCTCGTCCTCCCACCGGCGGAGGCTCCGCTGGACGCTCGCCAGGAGCCGGCGCTGGTCGAGGAACACCTGGACCAGCTGGCCGATCATGACCAGCGGCGCGCCCACGACAAAGCCGGCGACCAGCGCGACGGCCGCGACCAGCAGCGGGGGGCGCCCGTAGGGAATGGGGATGCCTTTCGGCAGGAACACGATGAGGCCCGCGGTCACGACGCCGAGCGCCATCACGCCGACGCCGAGCCCCACCAGGACCGAGGCCCAGAACAGCGTGAACCGGTAGCGTCTCGTTCCCGTCATCGGGATCGACCGCCTCGGCGGACGAGCGGCGCGCCCCTCGGTAGTCTCATGGAGGTCTCTCCCCTCCGGTCGTCGGTGGCCCTCCCGCGCCCAGGTCGCGGACGGGACCTCTCATTCGACCCTATCAGGAAGCCCGCCGGGCGTACCAGCCGAACGGATGCTCCGGCGGTCCCCCGCCCGCCCGCCAGCAAGTTGTTGACGGTCCCGGACGCGTTCTGCAGGTAGCATGGACCCATGCCCATATTCGTCGAGCCGGTTCCCGGCGATCAGTTCACGGTCGAAGGCGGACGGCCCATCCAGGGGGAGATCCGGCCCGCCGGCAACAAGAACGAGGCGCTGCCCGTCATCGCCGCCTCGCTGCTCGTGTCGGGCCCGGTCGTCCTCGAGAACCTGCCCCGGATCGGGGACGTCGAGACACTGCTGGAAGCCGTGCGTCGCCTCGGCGCGGACGTCGCGCGCGTCGGCGACAGCGCGGTGCGCATCGATGCGTCGGGCCTCGCGAGCGGCGCGCCGGATCCCGCGCTCGCGTCGCGCATCCGCGGCTCGTTCCTGCTCGCGGCCCCGCTCCTGGCCCGCCGCGGCGAAGCCGTGCTCCCCCGCCCGGGCGGGGACCAGATCGGCCGGCGCCGGATCGACACGCACGTGCTCGCGCTGCGCCAGCTCGGCGCCGAGATCGAGCTGCGCGACGACGACTACCGGCTGATCCTGCCGGGCCGCTTCAAGGGCGCCGAGGTCTTCCTCGACGAGGCGAGCGTGACCGCGACCGAGAACGCGGTGATGGCCGCGGTGCTCGCCCACGGGAAGACGCGCCTCCTCAACGCGGCCTGCGAGCCGCACGTCCAGGGCCTCTGCCACGCGCTGAACGCGATGGGCGCGCAGGATCCAGGGCATCGGAACGAACGCGCTCGAGATCGAGGGCGTGGAGGAGCTCGGTCCCGCCACGCACCGCATCGGCCCCGACCACATCGAGATCGGCTCCCTCGTCGCGCTGGCCGCCATGACCGGCGGCGAGCTGCGCATCCTCGACGTGGTGCCGGACCACCTGCGGATGATCCGACTGGTCTTCGCGCGGCTCGGCTCGAGACGACGTCGAGGGCTCCACGCTCGTCGTGCCCGCCCGGCAGCGCCTCACCGTGTGCGACGATTTCGGCGGCGCCATCCCGACGGTCGACGACGCGCCGTGGCCCGGCTTCCCGGCCGACCTCACGCCCACCGCGCTCGTCCTGGCCACGCAGTGCGCCGGAACGGTGCTCATCCACGAGAAGCTCTTCGAGAGCCGGCTCTTCTTCGTGGACCGGCTGATCGACATGGGCGCGCGCGTGGTCCTCTGCGACCCGCACCGCGCGGTCGTCGCCGGGCCCAGCCGACTTCACGGCGCCGCGATGGTCTCCCCGGACATCCGCGCGGGCATGGCGCTCCTGGCCGCGGCCCTCTGCGCGCGGGGCACGTCGGTCATCCGCAACGCGCACCAGATCGACCGCGGCTACGAGCGCATCGACGAGCGCCTGCGCGCCCTCGGCGCCCGCATCACGCGAGGCTGACCGAGCGGCTCAGTCCCGGAACAGGAACGCCTCCCACTCCTTGCGCTCCGGGTTCGACTCGACGCCCGGGCGTCGGCGACGCGCGTGATGAAATTGAAGAACCCGGCGAGCGTGGCGATCTCGAGCACCTGGAGGTCCGCGAAGCCCTGTGCCCGCAGCGCGTCCAGGTCCCGGGGCTCCATCGACTGCTGGCTGAACGTCAGCTTCGTCACGAAGTCGAGCAGCGCGCGGTCGCCCGCATCCAGGGGGACGGCCTCCCGATCGTCGCGCAGCTGCCGCACGAGCTCGCCGTCGCCACCGGCCGCTTCACGGAGCAACGCTCCGTGGGCGGTCGTTCAGTAACGACAGTCGACCAGGCTCGAGACGTAGAACGAGATGAGCTCCTCACGACGGCGCCCGAGGCTGGTGCCCCCGAAGGTCACGACCCGCGAGAAATCGTCGAAGGCGCGCATGAGGGCCGGCTTGAGGGAGAAGACGCGCAGGATGTTGGGCACGTAGCCCCGCTTCTCGTGCCAGGCGGTATGTATCTCCCGGACCACTGGGTCGTTCTCCGGGCTGAACTCTCGGATCCAGGCCACTGGGCTCTCCTTTGGGCGTCGATGGCGCGAGGGCCGGCGAGCGTTCCGCTCGACCGCTTCACGCGACCCCAATCCTGCGCCGCCCGCGCGGGGAGCGTCAAGGAAGCTCAGCCAGCCCGGATGCCCAGTCGTGCCGCGACGGTGGCGCTCGTCGGCTACTGTCCGGAGACCACGCGGCCCCAGAGAGGCGGCCCGCGGCCAGGCCGCGACCCTTGATTCCGTTCTCCGCGTCGGCCTCATAAGCGTCCTGACCGTGCTCGACGCCATGCTCCGCGATCACCGGCCATGGCAGCCCGCTCGACGCCCGGGCAGTCGCTCACGCCTGGCGCGGCGGCGGGAGCTCGGCCGCCAGCGTCTCCCAGCCCTCGAACGGGATCTCCGGCGGATCGGTTCCCTCTCGTGGCTCCTCGAGCCATCGCGCCAGGCGGCGGTAGAGCACCGGCTGCCTCGCCTTCTTGAAGTGCGAGGTGACCCAGAACTGCCGCTCAACCCGGTAGAGGCGGCAGACGGGACATTCGATCTCGAGCCAGCCCGGGCGGGCGGTCCACTCCCGGACCCCCACGGGCCGCCGGCAGAAGCAGCAGCGCTCGTCGTCAAGCGCCATCGTCTACGACCGTGCCCCGACGGGAGTCCGGTGACCCCGGGTCCGCAGCGCGTGACCGGTCAGGTCAGCCACGGGCACGCGAGGTCGCCAGGGCGGCGGCGCGCTCGCGAAGCTGCGGCGCGCCGAGTCTCTCCGACCAGACCAGGAGCTCTGGGCGCGGGCCGGTCCAGCGCAGCGCGTCCACGTCCACGCCGAGCGGGACGTCGGCCCGCAGCGTCGCCAGCTGCCGGAACAGGAGCGCGCGCTCGCGTTGCTCGCTGAGCGTCGCGGCCAGGCGCGCCGCGCCGCGCACCGGCACGGCCCAGTCGGACGCTCGCTCGGGGATCTGCTCGAGGTGCCCGTAGCGCGCGAGCACCGCCGCCGCGGACGCCTTCCCCCACCCCGCCAGGCCCGGATAACCGTCGGCGCTGTCGCCGACGAGCGCGAGCCAGTCCGGAATCGACCCGGGATCGACGCCGAACTTGGCGCGCACCGCCGCCTCGTCGCGATGCTCGCTGGTGCGGCGATCGAGCTGGACGATCCGATCGCCGCGCACGCACTGCGCCAGATCCTTGTCCGGCGTGCACACGATCACCTGCTCGACCCGCGCGTCGGCCGCGGCCATCTCGGCCGCCGCGCACAGCGCATCGTCGGCCTCGAACTCGACCATGGCCCAGACGACCACCCCGAGGGCGCGGAGCGCGTCCTCCAGCGGCTCGAACTGGGCGTAGAGCACCGGGTCGATGCCCTCGCCCGTCTTGTAGTCCGCCCAGAGCGGGTTCCGGAACGACTCGATGATGTGGTCGGTGGCCACGCCGAGGTGGGTCGCGCCGCCTTCGAGCATTCCCAGGACGGACCCGACGACGCCGCGGACCGCTCGGAGCTCCTCCGGCCCCTTCCGGTCGAACTGGGCGGCCGGGGACAGGAAGTAGCGGAACAGCTCGTAGGTGCCATCGACCAGGTGGACGCGCACGGATGTGAGGATACGGCCCCGCGATCGAGGAAGAAAGCGGCGCGCCGGGGCGCTCCCCGGACCGTGCCATAATCGATCGTGATGGCTGATTTCTCCCTTGGGCGCGACGACGAGGCCGCGACCTACCGGGCCCAGCTGGCCGCGATTGTTGACTCGTCCGACGACGTCATCGTCAGCAAGACCCTCGACGGCATCATCCAGAGCTGGAACCGTGCCGCCGAGCGCTTGTTCGGCTGGACCGCGGACGAGGCAGTCGGCAAGCACATCACGCTGATCATCCCCCAGAATCGGTGGAGCGAGGAGCAAGACGTGCTCGCCCGCCTCCGGCGCGGCGAGCGGGTCGACCACTTCGAGACTGTCCGGCAGCGGAAGGACGGGAGCCTCGTGGACGTCTCGATCACCGTCTCGCCCGTCCGCGACGGCTCGGGACGGATCGTCGGCGCGTCCAAGATCGCGCGCGACATCACCGAGCGGCGGCGGATCGAGCAGGAGCGCGAGGACTCCTGGCGCGCGCGCAGCGGGCCCAGGCGGACGCCGAGCGAGCCAACCGTGCGAAGGACGACTTCCTGGCGACCCTGTCCCACGAGCTCAGGACCCCTTTGAACGCCATCCTGGGCTGGACCCACGTGCTCAGCACGGCGCGGCGGGACCCCGAGATGATCGACCGCGCCGTCGACACGATCACGCGCAACGCCAAGCAGCAGGCGCGCCTGATCGAGGATCTCCTCGACGTCTCGGCCATTCTCAGCGGCAAGCTGCGCCTCGATATCCGTCCGGTGGACCTGGAAGCCCTCCTGACCGCGGCCCTCGACAGCGTTCGTCCCGCCGCGGACGCCAAGGGCATCCAGCTCGGCACCCGCTTCACGCCGGCGGCCGGATCGATGCGCGGCGATCCCGAGCGGCTTCAGCAGGTCTTCTGGAACCTCCTCTCCAACGCCGTCAAGTTCACCGCGGCCGGAGGCCGCGTCGACGTGACCTTGGAGTTAGCGGCCGACCGCGCGGTGGTCCGGGTGTCCGATACCGGCATCGGCATCCGCCCGGACGTCCTCCCCGTCATCTTCGAGCGCTTCCGCCAGGCAGACAGCTCGATCACCCGGTCCCACGGAGGGCTCGGGCTCGGCCTGGCCATCGCGAAGCAGCTCGTCGAGATGCATGGAGGTCGCGTCGAGGCGGCGAGCCCGGGCGAGGGACGCGGCACCACGATGGCCGTGACCCTCCGGCCGAGCGCGATCCAGGGACCGGTGCTCGAGCCGGGGGAGATCGTGTCGACGGACCTCGGCCGGTGCGACGGGATCCACGTCCTCCTGGTCGACGATGACGAGGACGGCAGGAAGCTGGTCCAGATCCTGCTCGAGCAGTGCGGCGCCCGGGTCACGACCGCCGGGTCTGCGCCCGAGGCCCTGGCAGCGATGAAGCGCGAGGCTCCAGACATCCTCATCAGCGATCTCGCCATGCCCGGGATGGACGGACACGCCCTCATCCGGCAGATACGGAAGCTACCAGCGCTGCGGCGCATACCGGCGATCGCGCTGACCGCGCACGCGCGCGGGGACGTGCGGGTCCGGGCCCTTCAGGCCGGCTTCGACACGTACGTCGCCAAGCCACTCGACCCGGCGGAGCTGGTGACGGTCGTCCTCACGCTCACCCGCCGCCGCCTCGGGGGCGCCGCGCAAGGCTAGCCCCGCAGCCCACACGCGAGACCCTCGCCGGAGCCCGCCTTGTATCTCTCAGACCCGACCCAT
>CAVXVV010000042.1:0-338261 GCA_963765195.1 uncultured Candidatus Rokubacteria bacterium | reverse complement strand
GACCCACCGGGGTCGGACCGACCCCATCCCCGCGGCGTCCGCGCGGCCGACCGGTGTAGAATGCCGCGGGGCGACATGGGCGAGACCGTCTTCCTCGGCTACGACCAGGCGGCGCTCGACCGCGAGTACAACAACAGCGGGAAGATCGCGAACACCGCCGAGTATCTCGCGTGGTACCCGGGGGAGAGCGCCCGCACCCGCGAGACGCTCCCCGCCCGCCTGGACCTCCGGTACGGCCCCCGGCCCGGCGAGACGCTCGATGTGTTCCTCCCGGAGGGTCACGGTCCCTGGCCCGTCCACGTGTTCGTCCACGGCGGCTACTGGCGGTCGCTCGACAAGCAGGACTTCAGCTTCGTCGCGCGCGGACTCCAGCCTGCCGCGGTGCTCGTCGCCGTCGTCAACTACGCGCTCATTCCCACGGTCGACATGGACGAGCTCGTCCGGCAGGTGCGGGCGTCGGTGGCGTGGCTCCACCGGAACGTCGCCGCCCTCGGCGGCGATTCCGCCAACATCACGGTCTCCGGCCATTCGGCCGGCGGCCACCTCACCGCGATGCTGATGTCGACGGACTGGCCCGCCTTCGCCGGGCTCCCGGCCGACGTGGTCAAGGCGGGCTGCGGCATCAGCGGGCTCTACGACCTCGAGCCGATCCGGCTCTCCTACCTCAACCAGACCCTCGGGCTCACGATGGAGACGGCGCGCCGGAACAGCCCGGTCCACCTGGTCCCGGCGGCCGCCGGTCCCCTGCTCCTCCCCGTCGGGGAGAAGGAGGGGGACGAGTACCACCGCCAGACCGAATCGCTGGCCGCGGCCTGGCGCCGGCGCGGCGGTCGCGTCGAGGTGATGGACATGACGGGCCACGACCACTTCTCCATCGTCACGGAGCTCGGCGCTCCCGGCACGCCGCTCGGCCGCGCCATCCTCGCGCAGATCGCGGCCGTCCCCGCGGCCGCCGGGCGGGCGGCGCGATGATCCGCGAGGTCCCCGGCCGGAAGCCGCGCATCCATCCCGACACGTGGATCGATCCCTCCGCGGAGGTGATCGGCGACGTCACGATCGAGCAGGGCGCGAGCGTCTGGCCCGGGGCCGTGCTTCGCGGCGACGAGGACAACTACGTGCGCCTCGGCCGGAACTCGAACGTTCAGGACGGGTCCGTGCTCCACGTCACGCCCGAGTTCCCCTGCATCGTCGGGGACGGCGTGACGATCGGTCACCGGGCGGTCGTCCACGCGTGCACGTCAAGGACAACGCGCGGATCGGGATCGGCGCCGTGGTCCTGACCGGCGCGGTCGTCGAGGAGAACGCCCAGGTGGGCGCGGGCGCCGTCGTCCCGCCCGGCAATGTGGTGCCGGCCGGCTGGCTGGTGATGGGGGTCCCGGCCAAGCCCGTGCGCCAGATGGCCCCCGAGGAGCTCGAGGAGATCCGGCGCAACGCGACGTCGTACGTCGCGCTCTGGCGCCGAGACTACGGGCCGCGCGCCGGCGCCCCCTAGCCGCGGGCGGGCGCGCGCCCGAGGTACCGGCAGTCACGACACGAGGAGGATCCATGTCGCTCCGCACCCGCTATCTCTTCTCCGCCGCCATGGACGTCGACCCGAGCAAGGACGCGCTCTTCCACGAGGTCTACGACAAGGAGCACATCCCGGCGCTGCTCGAGGTGCCCGGCGTGGTCTCGGCGTCGCGCTTCAAGCTCCGCGACCTCACGATGATGATCGGCGGGGAGCGCAAGACCATGGATCCCCAGGGCGCGCCCCGGTACAACGCGCTCTACGAGCTGGAGTCGCCCGAGGTCCTGCTGACGTCCGCGTGGGCGCGCGCGGTCGAGCGCGGCCGCTGGCCGACCGAGGTGCGCGCGTTCACTCGAAACCGCCATCACCTCCTCTACGAGCGCCTCTAGATCAAACTCGGGGTCAGGCCCTGACTTTGGCTTTCCTTCGGCTCCTTCGGCTCGCCGCCGGGCGCCCCGGGCGTTGATGCGGGAACATCAAAGTCAGGGCCTGACCCCGCTTTGGGATCCGGCGACCGGGGTCTCTCGATCGTGAGCGTAGTGTATGGAAGTCAAGGCCTGACCCCGGGCTGGGATCCGGGGAAGTACCTCGAGTTCGCGGGGCCGCGGCTGCGCCCGGCGCTGGATCTCCTCGCCCGGGTCCCGCTCCCGGCGCCCGCGACCGTCTACGACCTCGGCTGCGGCGCCGGCAACGTCACCAAGCTCCTCGCCGAGCGCTGGCCGGGCTCGACGGTAACCGGCGTCGACGGCTCGCCTGCCATGCTCGCGACGGCCCGCGCTGCCGCGCCGGCGATCGCCTGGGTGGAGGCGGATCTCGCGACCTGGCATCCGCCCCGCCCCGCCGAGCTCTTCTTCTCCAACGCGGCTCTCCACTGGCTCGACGACCATCCCCGCCTCTTCCCTCGCCTGGTCGCCGACCTCGCGCCCGGCGGCGTCCTCGCCGTCCAGATGCCGCGGAACCACGGCGCGCCTTCCCACACCGAGATGGTCGCCGCGGCGGAGGCCGGCCCCTGGCGCGAGCGCCTGCGCCCGCTGCTCCGCGGTCGCCCGGTCGCCGAGTCCTCCGTCTACCACGGCATCCTGGCGCCCCACGTCTCGCGCCTCGACATCTGGGAGACCGCATACCTGCATGTCCTCGAAGGGGACAATCCCGTCGTCGAGTGGACGCGGGGCTCGGCTCTGAAGCCCCTCCTCGACGGCCTCGAGGAGCCCGACCGCTCGGCGTTCCTCGCCGAGTACTCGGGCCGGATCGCGCGCGCCTATCCGCCGGGTCCGGACGGCCGCACCCTCCTGCCCTTCCGCCGCCTCTTCATCGTCGCGACCCGCTGAGGGCCGCCGGCCGAGAATCCCATGCGCCTCGTGACCTAGACTACTGCTTCGTCAGCACGCCGCTCCTGCCGCGTCTCCGCGCGTGCTGGATCGACGACGACGCAGCGGGGTCGGATCACCAGCCGGTCTGGACCGAGCTCGATCTCTGACGGCGCCGGCGCGCGGGTCGGCCAGGCCGGCATGGTAGAGTGGACCATCAGGAGAGCCCCATGACGGGAATCGAGCGCCGACGCACGCCGACCGTGGACGTGGGCGGAGTCCAGGTGGGCAGCTGCCACCCGGTCATCGTCCAGTCCATGACCAACACCGACACCGCCGACGTGGCGGGCACCATCGCACAGGTGCGGGCGCTCGCGGAGGCGGGCAGCGAGCTCGTCCGGGTGACCGTGAACAACGACGAGGCGGCGCGGGCGGTGCCCGACATCGTCCGCGAGGTCGATGTCCCGGTCATCGGCGACTTCCACTACAACGGGCACATCCTCCTGGCGAAGTACCCCGCGTGCGCGCGGGCGCTCGCCAAGTACCGCATCAACCCCGGCAACGTCGGGGCCAAGCACCGCGACGAGAACTTCGCGACGATCGTGAAGATCGCCGTCGACAACGGCAAGCCCGTCCGCATCGGCGTCAACTGGGGCAGCCTCGACCAGCACCTCCTCACCGAGATGATGGACCAGAACGCGAAGCTCGCGGCGCCCCGCGACGCGCGCGACGTGATGCTGGACGCCATCGTGGAGAGCGCGATCCGCTCCGCCGATCTGGCCGAGGCGACCGGGCTCGGCCACGACCGCATCATCCTGTCGGCGAAGGTCTCGGGCGTGCAGGACCTGGTCGACGTGTACCGGCGGCTCGCGCCTCGCTCGGACCACCCGCTCCACCTTGGCCTCACCGAGGCGGGCATGGGAATGAAGGGCATCGTGGCGAGCACGGCGGGCCTGTCGATCCTCCTCCAGGAGGGCATCGGCGACACGATCCGCGTCTCCCTCACGCCCCGCCCGGGCGGCGACCGGACCGAGGAGGTCCAGGTCGCCCAGCAGATCCTCCAGTCGCTCGGGCTCCGGCTCTTCGCGCCGCAGGTGACCGCCTGCCCCGGCTGCGGCCGAACCACCTCGACGTTCTTCCAGGAGATGGCCGAGGAGATCCAGGGCTACCTCCGCACGGAGATGCCACGCTGGCGCGAGCGCTACCGCGGCGCCGAGGCCCTCAGGGTTGCGGTCATGGGCTGTGTCGTGAACGGGCCCGGTGAGTCCAAGCACGCCGACATCGGCATCTCGCTCCCCGGGACGTTCGAGGAGCCGAAGGCGCCGGTCTACGTCGACGGGAAGCTCCTCACCACGCTCCGCGGCGACGCGATCGTCGCGGAGTTCCTCAAGATCCTCGAGGATTACGTCGACACGCGCTTCGGCGCGGCGCCCGCCGCCCGCGGCTGACCGGCGTCATCGATGTGGTCGTCCTCGATCGTGGCGTCGCTCCACTACCTGGCGCTCGCCGTCGGGCTGCCGGCGATCTTCCTCCGGGGACGCGCCCTCAAGGGCACGCTCGACGACGCGGGACTGCGGCGGCTCTTCGCCGCGGACTCGATGTGGGGTGTGGCGGCCGCCCTCTGGCTGGCCACCGGACTCCTGCGCGCCTTCGCGGGGCTCGAGAAGGGCTCGGCCTTCTACCTCCAGAGCCAGCGGCTTCTACCTGAAGATGGGCCTGTTCCTGGCGGTCGTGATCCTCGAGGTGCGCCCGATGCTCACCTTCATGAAGTGGCGGCAGGCTCATCGACGCGGCGCCCGCATCGACACCAGCTCGGCGCGCGCCCTCTTCCAGGTCAGCCACATCCAGATGTCCATCGTCGTCGCGATGGTCTTCGTCGCGTCGGCGATGACGCGCGGGCTCTGGTAGGCCTGGCACTCACCCCGATCGATCGGCTATCGTCGCGCCGCGCCGGTAGCCCCGTCCGCCGCCGGACCCAGGGCGAGCATCCGCGCCTGGTCGAGATCTCCTGGACCGCCTCGTTTCGTGCGGAACGTCTGACTACTGCGGCGACCAGTGAGGCGCGGCGCTGAAAAGACCGTCCACGAAACCGATCTGGTAGGCGAGCCAGAGCCCGAAGGCCAGGCTCAGCAGGCCCGAGGCCGTCGCGAGGCGGCGATTGAGCCACGTGAAGCGGCGGGCCGTCACGGCAAATGGCACGGCGACCGCGGCAGTGATGAGTATCATGCCCGCGATCGTCCCCAGGCCGAAGATCAGGAGGTAGCCCGTCGCCCACCAGGGATCCCGGATTGCCGCCAGGACCAAGAGGGCGACCGCCGCAGACCCCGCAAGCCCGTGCACCAGCCCGACGATGAGGGGGCGCAAGACCTGATAGGTGCCGAACCGGCCCAGCGCGCGATCGAGCCGGGCTTGTGGCGTCGCCTCCTCGGCATGGCCGTGGGATTCGGGCGCGTGACCGTGCACGTGGGAGTGGACGTAGTCGCCGTGGGCGTGCGGGTGGGCGTGGCGCCCGTCGCCGTGCGAGGCAGGGGGTCCCCCGGCCAAGCTTTCCTGGATCCGGCGGGTGACCCCCGTCAGCGTCAGGACTCCCAGGATCACCAGCATGATCGCGACGGAGAACTCCATCCCAAGGCCCACGTGCGGAGGGATGACGATGCCGAACAGGATGATCGCGCCGCCCACGCCCAGGATCGTCAGCGTGTGCCCGACGCCCCAGAGCGCCCCGATCCACGCGGCGGCCCACATCGAGCGCTGACGGCTCACGATCGTGGTGACGGCGATCACGTGATCGGCATCCGTCGCGTGACGCATGCCGAGAAAGAAGCCGAGGAGCAGGACGGACAGGAGCGGTGTCATGCCGCTTACCCTACGCCGTCGACGGGCGCGATGCCACCGGTGTGTCCGAGCAGAGGCTAGTCGGGACCGTTTGACGGGATCGCGCTCATCGACTCTGTCGCGCCTTGCCGCGCTGCCCGGACCGCTTCCGGTCCGCCCGCCTGGGCCCGTCGCCCGCCTCGCGCGCTCCGCCGGCGAAGCGCTCCTCGAGCTCCTCCAGCGTCCGCGGCCAGTCCTGGCGCAGGAGGCGCGAGAGCGCGCGGTCCGCGAGGAGCCGTCCGCCCGTCTGGCACACCGGGCAGTAGTTCGTCTCGTTCTCGGCGTGGACGATCCGCTGCACCGGCGCCCCGCAGTCGGGACACGGCTGGCCGTAACGACCGTGGACCGCCATGCCCTCGCGGAAGGCGGTCACCTTCTCCGGGAACGTCAGGCGCGCCGTCGCCGAGAGACGCTCGACCCACTCGGTCAGCACGTCGCGCGCCGCCGCGTGGAGCCGCGCGATCTCCTCTCCTTTCAGCTGGTCCGTCATCCGGACGGGCGACAGCCTCGCCCGGTGCAGGATCTCGTCCGCGTAGGCGTTGCCGATGCCGTCGAGGAGATGGGGGTCGGTGAGGGAGCGCTTGAGCGTGTGGCGCTCGTCCGTCAGCGCCTTGCGAAACTCGGCGGTCGTCGCCTTGAAGACGTCGAGCCCGCCGGGGTCGTACGCGGCGAGCCCGGCCTCCCCCCGCGCCAGGTGGATCGACGCCCGGCGCCGAGTGCCCGCCTCGGTGAGCATCAGCGTGCCGTTCGGGAACTCGAGGGCCGCGAGGCCCACCCGCCCCGGCGGGCGCGTCCCCGCAGGACGCCAGTGCAGGCGGCCGGCGATCATCAGATGGATGACGACGAAGATGCCGCCGTCCAGGGCGAAGACGATGCGCTTGCCAAGGCGGCGGAGCCCCGCGACCGTGCGGCCCTCCGCCTCGGCCACCGGCGGATCGACGGAGCGCAGGACGAAGGGGCTCGCCAGGCGGATGCGCTCGAGCCGCTGACCGACGACGCGAGGCTCGAGGGCCGTCAGGTACGCGACGACGTCTGGTAGCTCCGGCAAGGCTCGGCGTCCGTCATGGCTGAGGAATGATGGGCCGATCCGCGAGGATCGCCTGTCTCAATTGCATGCCATGGGGCGCTCCCCGTCAAGGTCCCGGGCGCGTGCTAGGATGATCGCGCCGCGCCGGAGCGAAGCATCGACGTGAATCGCCGCCGCGCCGTCCACCTGGCCTACGGCCCTCGCCGGGACCTCCCGGGCCGCCGACATCGCCCGACCGCCGTGCCGTGACACGGCAAGGAGACTGGCCATGCCTCCCAACACCTACGCCGCCGGTCGCTTCCTGCTGAATCTGGACGGCACCCTCGTCGCCCTTCCGACGCTTGCCGGCGGAGCGATCAGGGGCGAGGTTGTCACGTTCCGGACGGGCACCGGGACCCTCCCCGTCAAGCGCATCTCGGGCGTCAAGTACGAGCCGTTCCGGCTCGGCGTCGGGATGGGGATGGGCCAGCCTCTCTACGACTGGATCAAGGCGATGATCACCGGCTCGCCCGTGCCGAAGGGCGGCTCCGTCGCTCTGGCGAACGCCCAGGGGAAGGCCCAGGCGTATCGCAACTTCCGCGACGCCCTGGTCGAGGAGGTCACGTTCCCCGCGCTCGACGCGAGCAACAAGGAGGCCGCGCTCTTCGCGATCACGCTCTCCCCCGCCGAGATCGCGCATGCGCCCGGCGACGGAGCGGATCTCAAGACCACGGTCGGGGCCAAGCAGAAGAATTGGGTCTGCTCCAACTTCCGCCTCCGTCTCGCCGGTCTCGAGGACGCGTGCAAGCGCGTCGCGAAGATCGACTCATTCACGGTCAAGCAGCACATCGTCGAGGTCGCCAGCGGCAGCTCCCCCGTCAGGACGAAGCAGCCGACGACCCTCGAGATCCCGAACCTCACGGTCACCTTCGCGGCGGCGGACGCGAAGCCGTGGCAGGACTGGTTCGACGACTTCGTGATCAAGGGCAACAGCGGCGCGGGCAACGAGAAGAGCGGCACCATCGAGCTCCTCGACCCGAGCCTCAAGCAGATACTCGGCACTGTCACCCTCGTGGGGTGCGGCATCGTCTCGCTCGAGCTCGGCGCGGCGGGAACCGGCGTGGCGCGCTACGTCGCGGAGCTCTACGTCCAGGGTCTCGACATCGCCCTGAACGTCGCCTGAGCGTCGGTCCGCGGCGTACCCGACACGGCCCCTCGCCGCCCCGAGGCGTCCCCTAGCTCGGCCGCTTCCCGGGGGCGCCGTGCTACGGTTGGGCGCCGATGGATTCCGCCGAGCCGTCGCTCCTCCGCCTGCCGGGCTTCCTCCGGTTCGCCAGCTCCGCCCTGCTGAACACGATCGCGTTCTCGGGCGAGCAGGTCGTCCTCGGCTGGCTCGTGCTCGACCTCACGAACTCGCCGCTCCTGGTCGGCGTGGCGCTCGCTCTCCGAATGGCCCCCCTCCTCCTCATCGGGCTGCCCGCCGGCGTGCTGGCCGACCGCGGCGACCGCATCGTCCTCCTCCGCGGGGCCAACACGACGATGGCGCTGGCCCTCACGCTGCTCGGCACCCTGACCGTGCTCGGGCGCGTGACCGTCGAGTCCATCCTCGCCATCACGTTCTTCGTCGGCTGCGCGCGGGCGCTCCAGCAAGTGACCCAGCAAACCCACGCCCACGACCTGGTCGGCCCGGCGCGGCTCACCCACGCGCTCGGTGCCCTCGGGATCGCGCAGCGTCTCGGCGGGCTCACGGGTGCCCTTCTCGCCGGCTGGTTGATCGGACATCGCGGTCCGGGTGTGGCGTACCTGGCGGCCGCCGGTGCGTGCCTCGTTGCGACGCTGGTCCTCCCCCGGCGCTCGGCGCATCCGGTCCACGCGTCGGCCGGCGCCACGTCGGTCTGGGAGGGACTGTCGAGCTTTTTCCAGGCCGCGCGCGCTGAGCGTCGCCTGCCGGCCCTGATGGCGCTCACGGCCGCGGGCGAGGTGCTCGGTTTCTCGCACCAGGCCGTGCTGCCGAGCCTCGCACGCGACATCCTGCACGTGGGACCGGAGGGGCTGGGCGCGATGAGCGCCGCGCGCCAGGCAGGCGGGATCGTCGCGATGCTGTGCGTGGGCCGCCTGAGCCAGCTGGGCGGCCTCACCTCCGTCTTCGTGACCGCGCTCGGCGTCTTCGGCGTAGGGGTGGCCGCCCTCGGCCTGGCTCCGGGCTACGGCTCGGTCCTGCTCGTCCTGACCCTGGTCAACGCGGTCGGCGCGACCTGCGACGTCCTGGGACAGAGCCTCATGCAGCAGGCGGTGCCGCCGGCGCTGCGCGGGCGGGCGAGCGGCGCGTGGGTGGTCGCCATCGGAGTGGGCCCCGTCGGGCAGTTCCAGATCGGGGCGCTGGTCTCCTGGCTCGGCGTCGCCGCCGCGCTCGGCGCGAGTGGAGCGGCCCTCGTCGCCGTCGCGGTCGGCGTCCGGCTCATGATGGTGCGCGCCCGCCGCGCCTGACGCGGCCGGGCGCGCGCCCAGAGATTCCGAGCCCTATCTAGCAGCAGCCCCCGGAGACAGCCGGCTTCTTGGGTGGCTCGATCAGCTCGATCCGCGCGTCGTCGGGTCCGCGGACGAAGGCGATCCGCGGGCCGTTGGGCACCTGGATCGGGCCCTCGAGGAGCGCGCCGCCGAGCTTCCCGAGCCGGGCGATGTCCGCGTCCAGGTTCGCCGAGTCGAAGCCGAAGTGCTCGATCCCGTGGTGCGGGGTCGCGTCGCCCGGGCCGAGCTTCTCCCCGGTCCGCGCGCCCGAGATGTTCACCGCCATGCCGCCGTCCTCGCTCATGCAGCGGACGAACCGGTCGCCGAAGACGCGCGTCTCGTCGGAGACGATCTTGAAGTTGAAGGCCGTCACGTACCAGTCCGCCGTCTTGCGCGGATCCGGGGACTTCAGGTGGATGTGATTGATCCGGAACGCCATGCTGACCTCCGCGTGAGAGCCGGCGGGGAGCCGGCCGGGAATGAGGCGGCCGGGCCGCCTCTCAGACGAGGGGACGCCGCCCCAGCTTGACCGGCTGTCCCGCGAGCACCACATCCACCGCGTCGCCCAGGCGCGCGATGTCGACCGCGGGGTCGCCGGCGACGGACATCAGGTCGGCGACGAGTCCCGGCCGGATGGCTCCGGTCTCGTGGCCGAGGCGCATGGCCTCCGCCGACTCCACGGTCGAGGCCGCCAGCGCCTGCCAAGGGGTGTAGTCGAACCACTTCACGAAGGCGCGCGCGTTCGCGGACGACGCGTCGAACCGCGCGTGCGCCATGCCCATGTCGAGCCCGTTGATGAAGCGCACACCGCGCGCCCGCATGTCCCGGGTGACCTCGACGTGCTCCTCCATCGAGACCGGCGCGGCCGCCACCGACCAGTGGGGCTTGGGCGGCGGCGCCCCCGCCTCGACCGCCTCGTGGCCCAGGAGGTGGAGCCCGAACGTCACGTCGACGGCCTGGCCGTTGGCGGCGATCCGGCTCGAGACGTCGCGGTCGTAGTCGAGGCCCTTCTGCGGGTTCGACGAGAGCCACCGCGCGTGCACCAGATGGTGGATGCCCGCCTCGACGCAGTTCCGCACGCCGTCGGCCGACAGCGTGTGGGCGACGATCTGCATGTCGAGCCGCTCGGCTTCCACGACCGCCGCGCGCAGGGTCGCGGCCGGATACTGGACGGTCCGCGGGTTCGCGGTCGGCGTGAACATGCCGCCGGTGGCCATCATCTTGATGCAGTCCGCGCCCAGCTTCTTCTGCCGGCGGACCGCGGTGACGACCTCGTCCACCGTGTCGGCCTCGGTGCCGAACATCCAGCAGTGCCCGGCGGTCGTGGTGATCGGGGTGCCGGTCAGGATCAGGCGCGGCCCGTGGATGACCCCGCGCCGCACCGCGTCCCGGATCGGGAACGCGATCTCGTTCTTGCTGCCGATGTCGCGCAGCGTGGTCACGCCGCTCATGAGGGCCGTGCGGACGTTGGCCGCCGATCGGAGCAGGAGCGCCTCGTGGGACTCGGTCGTGACCAGGTGGTAGGCGTCGGGCGTGGCGGAGCAGTGCATGTGGGCGTGGACGTCGACCAGGCCGGGCAGGAGCGAGACGTCGCCGAGGTCGTGCACCCGGTGGGTCGCGGCGACGTCGGGCGGCAGCTCCCGCTGCGCCACCACGGCCTTGATCCTCCCGCCTTCGGTCAGGACCGCGTGGTCGGGCAGCCAGCCCGACACGGTCGCGTTCGCGACCCGCCTCGCCTTGAACACGGAGCGCTCCGCCACGACGGCCTCCCCGGATGCGCCGCCCGCGGCGTCGGCCGCGGACGCGCGGTCAGATGCGTGGATCAGATGAGGGACGCCAGCAGGTCGCCGACCTCGCGCGTCGACGCCTTGCCGCCGAGGTCGCGCGTCACGGTCTTCCCTTCCGCGACCACGGTCTCGATGGCCTTCACGATGGCCTGGGCAGCCTGCGCGTGCCCCAGGTGGTCGAGCAGCATGGCGCCGGTCCAGATCTGGGCGATCGGGTTCGCGATCCCCTTCCCCGCGATGTCGGGCGCCGAGCCGTGCACGGGCTCGAACATCGACGGATGCTCCTTCTCCGGGTTGATGTTGCCGCCCGGCGCCAGGCCGATCGACCCCGCGATGGCCGGGCCGAGGTCGGACAGGATGTCGCCGAAGAGATTGGACCCGACCACCACGTCGAACCAGTCCGGATGCTGCACGAAGTGGGCGGTGAGGATGTCGATGTGGTACTGCGCGGTCTTGACGTCCGGATACTGCTTCGCCATCGCGGCGAAGCGCTCGTCCCAGTACGGCATGCTGTGGATGATGCCGTTCGACTTGGTCGCCGACGTGACGTGGCGCCTCTGCCGCTTCCGGGCCAGCTCGAACGCGTAGCGCATGACCCGGTCCGTGCCCTTCCGCGTGAAGACGGCCTGCTGGACGGCCAGCTCGTCGTCGGTGTCCTTGTAGAGACGGCCGCCGATCTCGGAGTACTCGCCCTCGTTGTTCTCCCGGACGATGACCATGTCGATCTCGGCCGGCGACCGGTCGGCGAGCGGCGAGCGCACGCCCCGGAGGAGCCGGACGGGCCTGAGGTTCACGTACTGGCGGAAGGTCCGGCGGATCGGGATGAGAAGGCCCCAGAGGGAGACGTGGTCGGGAACGCCGGGGGCGCCGACCGCGCCGAGGAAGATCGCTTCGCAGGCCTGGAGCTGGTCGAGCCCGTCCTCGGGCATCATGCGCCCGGTCTTCTTGAAGCGCTCGCAGCTCCAGTCGAACTCGCTCCAGGCGAGCTCGAAGCCGAACCGCCGCGCCGCCGCCTCGAGGACCCGCTGTCCCTCGGGCACGACCTCGTTGCCGATCCCGTCGCCCGGGATCACCGCGATGCGATGTCGCATGCCTCTCCCCTCGTCAGGCTGTGCGGATTCCGCTGGATGGTCGATCAGGACGTCGAGGTCACGGGCCGAGCGTATCCCGCCCGCAGAGCGCGGTCAATCTAGGGTCAGACTTTGCCTTCCGGACACTTCCCACACGCGGAGGGGTTGCCCTGCGAATGTCCGGATGGCGAAGTCTGACCCCAGATCTAGCGACGCTCGAACGCGAGGCGAGCGCCCAGGGCCAGGAGCACGAGCCCGGTCACGGCCTCGATGACGCGGCGGACGCCGGAGCGCCGCAAGACGTCGCCCACCCGCGCCACCACCACGGCATACGCCGCCAGCCAGGTCAGCGTCATCCCGCAGAACAGGAAGCCGAGGGCCAGGAGCATTGTGAACGAGGCGCCCCCGGTCGGCGCGAACTGGGGGAGCAGGCTCGTGAAGAAGACCGCCATCTTCGGGTTCCCGAGGTTGCTGAGGACGCCCTGCTGGAAGGCGGCCCGCGCCCCGAGCCTCCGGGCTCCGACAGGGTTGCCCGCCCGCACCGGTCCGCCCCCGCCCCGGAGCGCGGCCCACAGCGAATGCGCGCCGAGCCACACCAGGTAGACCGCGCCGGCCAGCCGGAGCGCCGTGAAGCCCGGAGCCGAGGCGACGACCAGCGCGGCCAGGCCGGCGCTTGCGGCGACGGTCCAGACGGCCTGTCCCGCCGCCACGCCGAGCGCCGTGCCGAAGCCGCCGGATCGCCCTCCGCCGAGCGTGTTGCGGATGGTCAGCGCGGTATCCGGCCCCGGCGTCACGATCACCAGCGCGGCGATGCCGAGGAACGCAAGGAGGGGCGCGTCCATGCGCCAGAGGGTCAACCGCGCCGGGCGACCCGTCAACGGCCATCGGCCGGCACGGGGCGCCGGCCATTGGGGCTGGATGGTCAGCGCAGGCGGAGCTTTGGGTCGATCGCGTCGCGGAGGCCGTCGCCGACGAAGTTCGCGGCCAGGGCCACCGTGAGGATCGCCACCCCGGGGAAGGTCGAGATCCACCACTGGGCGGTCAGCTCCCGCCCCTCGGACACCATCGCGCCCCACTCCGGCGTGGGCGGCACCGCCCCTAGACCCAGGAAGGACAGCGCGGCGGTGATGATGATGGCATTGCCGAAGTCCATGGCCATGAGGACGATCGAGGGGGCGGCTGAGTTCGGGAGGACGTGCCGGAGCAGGATACGGCGATCGCGGAGCCCGAGCGCCGCCGCCGCGCTGACGAAGTCACGCGCCTTGAGCGCCAGCACCTGGCCCCGGGCCAGACGCGCGTACGGCGGCCACCAGACGACCAGCAGGGCCAGCATCGAATTCTCGATGCTCGGGCCAAGGGCCGCGGCGATCGCCATCGCCAAGATCAGCGAGGGGAACGCGAGCACCATGTCCACGATCCGCATCGTCACCTCGTCGAACCAACCGCCGAGGTAGCCCGCCAGCGCGCCGTACAGCGTCCCGAAGATTGACGCGATGACCACGACGACAGCGGCCACGGGCAGTGAGACCCGTCCGCCGTAGAGGACCCGCGTGAACACGTCCCGCCCGAGCCCGTCGACGCCCAGCCAGTGCTCGGCCGAGGGTGGGTCGAGGCGGTTGTCGACGTTGACCTCGGTCGGATCGAACGAGGAGAGCACCGGCGCGAGCACCGACACGGCCACCCACGCCAGGATGACGAGCGCCCCGAGAACGACCATCGGCTTCCGGATCAGCTGCAGGAGGACCCGGCGACCCTCGCTCCGCGACGGGGCCGCGGCGACGTCGATCAGGGCGTCCTTCCCGACCGCCACCGCCCCCGTGGCCGACGCCGTCGCCATCTAGGAGTACCGGATCTGCGGGTCGAGCCAGCCATAGAACAGGTCGACCGCGAAGTTCACCACGGTGTACATGAACCCGATCACGAACGTCACGCCCATGATGGCCGGGAAGTCGTTGGTCACGGCCGACTGGAACGCGTACCGCCCGAGCCCCGGCCACGCGAAGATGGTCTCCGTCATCACCGCGCCCGAGAGCAGGCCGCCGTAGGCGAGGCCCAGCACCGTCACCGTCGGGATCAGCGCGTTGCGCAGCGCGTGGCGTGCGATCGTGGCGCTCTCCCGCAGTCCCTTCGCCCGCGCGGTCCGCACGTAGTCCTGCGACAGCACGTCGAGCATGGACGCGCGCGTCACGCGGGTCACGAGGCCCATGACCGAGCTCGCGAGGACGAACCCGGGCAGCACCAGGTGGGCGAGCGCGTCGCGGAACGTCCCGTAGTCCCCGGCGAGGAGGCTGTCCACCGTGAAGAAGCCGGTGACGAACGGCGGGGAGTCTATCTGGGGGCCGAGCCGGCTCGGCCCGACCGTCCAGTGGAGCGTCGCGTAGAAGACCACCAGGGACACCGTGGCGAACCAGAAGGTCGGGATCGAGACGCCGATCAGCGACACCAGGCGCGCCACGTGATCGATGAGGGTCTCTCGCCAAACAGCGGCAGCGACCCCGAGCGGTACGCCGATCACGATGGCCAGGAAGACGGCGAAGGTGGAGAGCTCGATCGTCGCCGGCAAGAACGCCTTGAGGTCCTTGGTGATGGCTCGCCGGGTGTTGATCGAGTTGCCCAGCTCTCCGCGGGTCAGATTCTCGAGAAATGTCAGGTACTGCACGTAAAGGGGCTTATCGAGCCCCCACTTCTCCTTGAACGCCTGGACGATCTCGGGCCGCTGGGACGCCTGCTGCCCGAGATTCGACACGATCGGGTCGGACGGGACGGCGTGGGCGATGAGGAACGAGATGAGGGTCACCCCCGCCAGCGCCACCAGCATCAACCCGAGGCGTCGCGCAACGTACTTGGCCATGGCCTGATGAGACGCGGGGACCGCAGTGCTGCGGTCCCCGCGACATCTTCCTTGACGTCCGGGACTGGTCCGGACGCTACTTCTTGTCTACCGGGTAGATGCGCGCGGCGCCGAGCGGCAGGTACTCGTAGCCCTCGATGTTCGGGCGCACCACGACCTCGGCCTTGCCCTGGACGAGGTTCACGTACGGGCCGTTCTCGACGAGGTAGGCCAGGGTCTCCTTGTACATCGTGGAGCGCTTCTTCGCGTCGACCTCGGCGTCGGCCTGCTTCGCCATTTCCTTCGCCTTGGGATCGTCCCATCGGAGCCGGGGGGCCCAGGTGTGGAGGATCATCTGGCCCGTGAAGTCGCTCGGGCCGATGTAGTCGGGCTGGTTGTACGAGATGACGGCGATCTCGCCCTTCGCCCGGTACTGCGTGAGCATCACGGAGAACTCCTGCGGGACGAGCTGCACCTCGACCCCGATCTTCTTCAGATCGGACTGGACCTTCTGGGCCACCGACTCGTAGGTGATGCCCGCCGGCGAGGGGCCCGTTCCGTACTTGAGCGGGTACTTGAAGCCGTTCGGGAAGCCCGCCTTGGCGAGGAGCTCCTTGGCGAGGTTGACGTCGAACTTCGGGTTCAGCTTGTCGGCGTCCGCCTGCGTCTCGAGGCCCAGGACCCCGATCGGATAGACGGCGGGGCCGATGACCGCGCGGCCGTTGGTCAGCTTGATGATGCCGGCGCGGTCCACGGCGTGCCGGAGCGCCTGGCGAACTTCCTTCTTGGCCAGCGCCGGGTGGAGCGCGGGATCGGCCGTCACGCCCATGTACATGTTGTCGAGCGACTGGCCGATCAGAATCTTGACGTTCTTGTTGCCCTTCATGGCGGCGGTGAGGTCCGGCGTGATGTTGAGCGCCACGTCGATGTCACCGTTCTCGACCTGGAGCTTCTGGGTGGCGGGCGACGGCACGTCCCGCGCCTCGATCTTCGCGATCTTCGCCGGGCCCTTCCAGTAGGTCGGGTTCCGCTCCATGATGATGACGTTGTTCTTCTGCCAGCCCTTGAGGATGAAGGGGCCGGAGCCGGCCGAGTTCTGGTTCAGCCACTCCTCGGCCTTGTCATCCTTGTCGGCGGTCGCCGAGTCGCTGGCCCCGTGCTCCTTCGCGAGCTTCGAGTCGAGGATGGCCGCGTTCGGTCCCGACAGGACCGGGAACCAGTCGGCGAAGGACTCGTTGAGGACGGTCTTCACCGTCATCGGATCGATGACGATGACCTCCTTCAGCGGGTCCATCATCCAACCCGGGTTGCCCTTGAGGTTCTTGAGCCGGGTCAGGCTGAACTTCACGTCCTCGGCCGTGAACGGATTGCCGCTGGCGAACTTCACGTTGGGCCGGAGCTTGAATGTGTACTCCTTGCCGTCCGGCGACACCTTCCATTCGGTGGCCAGGATGGGCAGGTAGGTGTTCAGCTCCTTCGGGCTCTTGTGCGCGACCAGCGTGTCGTAGACGTTGAGGTCGACGAAGGCCGCGCCGAACTCGAACTCCCGGCCCGGATCGAGCGTCCTGACGTCCGACTGGTCGAGCGCCATGATCAGCGTCTTCCCGCCGGCCGGCTGGGCCAGCGCGGATGGAGACGTTCCGCCGATCAGGACCGCGAGGGAGAGAGCGAGAGCAGCGAGAGTAAGGGAACGTTTCATCAGCCCGTCCTTCCTGCGTGAAGCGTTGGAGGTCATTCAGCCAGCACCGTCCCGGGAGCCGCCATTCGACCGCGCGCCTCGACGGTTGGGCTCGACGCGCGCGCTTCGGCGCACCGTAAGGCAGAGGGTTCCGCGTGTCACGTCGGGGCGTTCCCTGACATGAGTGCGCTCACGCATTGTACCCGGAATCCTCCCGCGTGACTCGACGACCTCCGGCCCCCGACCGGCCCGCACCTCCCGGAGAGGACTCGCCACCGGGCCGAGCCAGGCCGGCGGCGCCCTGCCCTGGACGCGCCGCTCCCCGTATAATGGCCGGAGCATGCCGACCGGAAAGCCGAACCCGCCCCCGCGCCGGGCCCGTCCGACCCCGGCGCCCGGGCCTCATCCCAAGCCCGCGCGAGAGGAAGCCGCCATGAAGCTCACGGGAGAGTTCTGCGAGAGTGTCTTCAGCACGATGGTCAAGATCCGGCGATTCGACGAGAAGGTCGCCGAGCTCTTCCAGCAGGGCATCGTCAAGGGCACGGCGCACAGCTACGTGGGCCAGGAGGCGGTGGCCGCCGGCGCCTGCGCGAACCTCCGCGAGGACGACTTCATCGTCTCGAACCACCGCGGCCACGGCCACACCATCGCCAAGGGCGCCCGGATGGACCGGATGATGGCCGAGCTGATGGGCCGCGAGGACGGGTACTGCCGCGGGCTGGGCGGCTCCATGCACATCGCGGCGCTCGACCTCAACATTCTCGGCTGCAACGGCATCGTCGCGGCGGGGGTGCCGATCGGCGCCGGCGCCGCGCTCGCCGCGAAGATCCAGGGCACGGACCGGGTGGCGCTCACGTTCTTCGGCGACGGCGGGGCGAACCAGGGCGTGGTCCACGAGACCATGAACCTCGCGTCGGTCTGGAAGCTCCCGTTCATCTTCCTCTGCGAGAACAACAAGTACGCCCTCTCCACGGACACCAAGCGGACGACGGCCGGCGAGATCGCCAAGCGCGCCGCGGGATACGACATGCCGTACGCGCGGGTGGACGGGAACGACGTCCTGGCGGTGTACGAGGCGATCAAGGAGGCGGTGGCGCGCGCCCGTCGCGGGGACGGGCCCACGTTCGTGGAGGCGGTCACGTATCGGTGGGGCGGCCACAGCATGCGGGCGAACCTCCCCGACTACCGGACCAAGGAAGAGGAGAAGGAGTGGATCGAGCGCGACCCCATCGTGCGCTTCGGCCACCACGTGGTCGACAAGAAGGCCGTCACGTCGATGCGGCTCAAGGAGCTCGAGCAGGCCGTCGAGGTGTCGCTCGACGAGGCGGTCCGCTTCGGGATGGGGAGCCCCGAGCCGAGCGTGGAGCTCATGGAGGCGTCGGTCTACGCGCCCCATGCGCCGGAGAAGGAGCCCGCGTCACTCGGCACGCGCCAGCTCGCGATGAACGAGGCGCTGAACGAGGCGTTACACCAGGAGATGGCCCGGGACTCCCGCGTGTTCGTGATGGGCGAGGACGTCGGGCTCATCGGCGGCATCTTCCAGGTCACCAAGGGCCTCCGCGACCGCTTCGGTGAGCATCGCGTGCGTGACACGCCGATCTCGGAGGCGACCTTCGTGGGCGCCGGCGTCGGCGCGGCGGTGGCCGGGATGCGGCCGGTGGTCGAGATCCAGATCTGGGACTTCATCGCGATGACGATGGACCAGGTCGTGAACCAAGCGGCGAAGTTCCGCTACATGCTCGGTGGGACCCCGACCGTGCCCCTCGTGATCCGGGGCCCCCAGGGCGGCGGGATCCGCCTGGCCGCCCAGCACTCCCAGAGTCTCGAGGCGTGGTTCATCCACGTGCCGGGCCTGGTCGTCATCGCCCCCTCGACGCCGTACGACGCCAAGGGGCTCCTCACCGCGGCGATCCGCGACGACAACCCCGTGATCTTCCTCGAGCACAAGGCGCTCTATCCCCTCAAGGGCGAGGTGCCGGAAGAGCCGTACGCGATCCCGATCGGCAAGGCGGACGTCAAGCGCGCCGGCCGGGACGTCACGGTCGTCGCCACGCAGGCGATGGTGAGCCGCGCGCTCCAGGCGGCCGGCGACCTGGAGAAGGAGGGCGTGAGCGTCGAGGTCATCGACCCCCGCACGCTGGCGCCCCTCGACGAGACGACGATCCTCGAGTCCGTCGGCAAGACCCATCGGCTCGTCATCGCGCACGAGGCGGTCAAGCGCGGAGGCTTCGGGGCCGAGGTCGCCGCCATGGTCTGCGAGAAGGCGCTGGACGAGCTGGACGCTCCGATCGCACGCGTCGCCGCCCGCAACGTCCCGATGCCGTACAACGACAACCTCGAGCGCGCGACGATCCCGTCCAAGGAAGACATCGTCGCCGCAATCAAGTCGCTTCTCTAACCGGGGTCGGGCCCTGCCTTTGACTTTCGCCGGCGCGACCGCCGGAACATCGAAGTCAGGGCCTGACCCCGGAGTTTGATGTTCGCGGCACGGACCCCGTGAGGATCGAGTCGATCCCGTTCGACACGACCGACTGGAGCGCGGTCGCGCCCACCCACCACGCGGGAGAGACGGGCGCGGCTACCTGGCGGACGCGCGAGGTCGGCGGCATCCGCGTGCGGATGGTCGAGTACTCGCCGGGCTACCGCGCGGACCACTGGTGCCGGAAGGGCCACGTCCTGCTGGTCCTGGAGGGTGAGCTCGAGACCGAGCTCCAGGACGGGCGGCGCTTCCTCCTCCGCCCCGGGATGACCTACCAGGTCGCCGACGGCCACGAGGCGCATCGGTCGTCCACCCAGACCGGCGCCCGCCTGTTCATCGTCGACTGACGCCTCGAGCCCTGCCCGGCTCTACCGGGCTCGCGGCCGCCTCTGACCCTCGCTCCATCCCTTCGACCGGGCTTCCCGAAGCTGAATCGCCGGGTATTGATGGAAAGGACCCTCCCGGTTAGTCTGACGCCTCTCGTCGATCTCACCATGGCCAGCCCGCGCTGGCGGTCCCGGGCCACCTTCGCTCTGTTCCGGATCTACAAGGCGAAGCGCACGCTCGGCATGGGGCGCATCCTCGCGGCGGCGCTCCTCGCGACGCCCCTCGAGAGCTACCCGATCGCCTGCTGAGAGCGGGCCCGGCCAGACCCCGATCGCCCGCGCGAGTCAGCGGGCCGCAGTGTTAGGTCGACCGACCGCCCGCTACCGGCTCACCAGGAACTGCACCCGGCGGTTTCGCGCCCAGCAGGCGTCCGTCTGCTCCGCGCAGAGTGGCTGTCCCTCACCGTGGCTCCTGATGCTGATCCGGAAGGCGTCGATTCCGCGCGCGATGAGCGCGTCGCGGACGGCCGCCGCGCGTCGCTCGCCGAGCTCGCGGTTGTATGCCGTGCTGCCGCGCTCGTCGGCGAAGCCCTGCAACAGGAGACGCGCCTCGACGTTCGACCTGAGCCAGCCCACGTTCGCGTCGAGGACGCGCCGATCCGCCGGCAGGATGTCTGCACGGTCCACATCGAAGTGAAGGTCACCGAGGAGCGTCGAGGCGACGTAGCCGGTCGCCGACGCCGACCCCGATGGGACGCGCGGTCCACGATTCGGTACCGCCGGGCCACTTTCGGGCACCAAGACGGGCGTCTTGGGGCAGCCGGTCAGGAGCACGGCGGCGATCGCGAGGCCTGACGTCAGTAGACAGGTGCGGGCGGTGTGTCCCTTCATCGGGCACCTCCAGCCTGCCGGCGCGCAATCCGGCGCCGGCTGCCTCCGCCCACCGTGTCACGGACCGAAGTGTCGGTCAACGGCGTCAGCACAGGATCTCCAGACCATGGCCTTCGGCAGCGAGCGACTGTACGGAACCTCAAGGCCCGACCCTCGGGTGTACAGTCGGGAGTGGCGCTGCCCGGCGGGGCGCCCCTACCGAAGGGAGGCGGCGATGCGGCGTATGACCTCCGTGCTCCTCACCCTGGTCGGCGCGACCCTTCTCGGCACCGGCTGCGCGAGCCAGACGCAGTGGACCGACTGGGAGCGTCACTCGACACACTTCGCCTCGGGGGATCACATGTGGTTCTCCCTGACGCATCAGGAAGAGAAGACGCCTCCCGGCGTCGGCCGGCGAGACTTGAACAACGCGCGCAGGCAGTCCTGGTGGGGTGACCGGATCCTCGTGCGACCGAGCCAGCTCGCGCGAGACTAGCCGTCCGAGGCGACAGGCGACCGCCGGCGCGCCGCCCGCGGCAGCCTCAGCGGCTGAGCGACGCGGAGCCCGCCTCCCGAACAGCCTCGCCGACCTCGGGCGCCGGCGCCGAGACGTCGACCGCGACCCGCAGCGCGCGCAGTCCCTTGACACCTTGGAGCTCCTCGAGCGCGAGGTCCTCGACCTCCCCGGTCACGTAGCCCCGCGCCCCGAGGTACTCCAGGTAGCCTCGGTACTCGATCGCCTCGGCGGGCTGCGAGTAGACGATCGCCAGCTGGCGGGGCTGCGTCACCCGCTCGTGGGTCCCGAGCACCAGCGCCTTGTCGATCCGCTTCTTGATGACCTCGTAGCGGACGTTGTAGGCACCGTCCACGTCGAAGCGTCGCTCGTCGAACCGGAACCGGATCGAGAGCGGCGAGTGGTGCGCGAGCACCAGGTGCGTCGTGACCAGCGGCACCGTCAGGCGGGGCAGGATCGACTCCGTCCGGCGCGCGATCCCGCACGTCACCATCAGCTGCCAGAGGCGGAGGTTGCGCAGGTACATCTCGTCGAAGCGGCCGTCCTCGACGAGGCTGCGGCCGATGTAGATCGTGTGGTCGACCCCGTCCGTCCGCTGCCGCTCGAAGTAGTGCGGGAACATCCCCTGCGCCAGCTCTTCCTCGGCGTCGAGGTAGGCCGAGATCGTGTCGCTGACGAGCGTCATGCTCTCTTCGTACTCCCGGCGCCGCTGGTAGACGGTGCCAAGATCGGCCTCGAGAGAAGCACGGTACGCCCCGAGCTTGTCCCGTACCCCCGGCCCGAAGTCGACCACCTGCTCGAGCAGCGGCTCGACGTGCTGGCGCACGAAGGCGAGCACCGTCACCTCGTCACCCGAGGACATCACCTGCTCGATCTGGCGGGCGTGCCGCTCGATGCGGTAGCTCATCTCGTCGAGGACCGGGAGAGGCCGGACGGCGCGTGCGGCCTCGACGACGTCGAGGGCCAGCCGGAGGTGCACGCCGAGATCGGCCTGGACCGCGAGGCTCCGCTGGACGGACGACCCGCGGATGTCCGTCGCCGCGTAGAGCGGGTAGATGTCCCGGAAGACGATCGGCTCGAGCTCGGGGGCCTCCTCGCCCTCGTGGTCCTCGATGCTGTCGAGGACCGCACGCCGGAACCGCCACTCGACCGAGGGATGGATCGACGTGCACTTCTCCTTGATGACCGCCTGGACACGGGCCTCCAGCTCGTCGAGGCTCCGCCGGACAGCCATCGAGAAGAGCGGGAGCACCTCGCGGAGCTTGATCAGGCTCACCGGCCCCAGATCCCCGGGATTCGTCGAGGTCAGCTCGAGCGTGCCGATCGCCTTGTCCTGGTAGTGCAGCGGCGCGACCAGGATGTTGCGGACCCCCTGGCCAAGGAGCGAGTCCTCGTACGCGGTCCGCCGCGGGTCGTCGATCAGGTCGTCCATCACCAGGGGCCGGCCCTGGGTGACGGCGCGCTCATGGACGGACCCCTGGAAGTCGCTCATCCGAAGGTGCTCGGTGTCCGCGAAGATGCAGCCGTGCTCCATCTCGCAGTTGTAGTTCAGGACGAACACGCGCCCGTCCTGGAACGCGGCCAGGCCGAGGCGGAGCGCCGGGCGCCGGAGGAGCGTCCGCAGCTTGTCCTCGAGCTCCCGGAAGCGCTCGCTCGAGACGATCGACTCCTTGTCGATCAGGTCCCGCTCGATCGCGGAGAGCACCTCCTGGTCCGTCACGTCGGTCGCCCGCACGACGACGAACCCGGAGAACTCGAACGCGTCGGCCGGCAGCCGCTCCGCGAGGATCTCGTGGACGGCCGCGCGCCGGAGGATCTCCCCTCGCGTCGTCTCGTCGAGCGGCGGCAGCGGGCGAAGCAGCCGCACCTCGACGAAGCGCGCGTCGAACTGGATCCGGAAGTACCGCTCGAGGCCGGACTGAGGGTCGCGTGCGGAGACGATCAGTGGGTAGTCGACCTCCAGCGTCATGCCGTAGTGGGCGCGCAGGATGGCGTCGTAGGCGTAGAGGAGGCGCCCGTGGGCACTGCCCTCGGCGCTCATGTTCACCCACCCCTGGAGCACGTCGTCGGCATCGAGCAGGAGACGCCGGAAGCTCGGCGTCGCGTGAACGGCGCGGAGCTGGAAGGGGACGGTGGCGGCCATGTAGTCACGGTCCCAGGTGCCGGCCGGGAACACCCGGGACATGAGGACCGAGACCAGCTCGTGATGCTTCTCGATGACGGACAGGTCGTCGATCCGCCCTCGAAGCTCTGGCGCCGACTCGAGACCCCGGCACACGGCGCGGGCCACGTCGCCCGCGACACCGGGCTCGGCGGCCGCCGCTTCCCACGCCGCGATCAGCGGATCGAGGCTCAGCTCACGCCCGTACGGGAAGGCCGTCGTGGGCAGGGCCAGCTGGTGACGGGTCGGGGCTGATGAGGTCACCCGGTCCATGACGCCTCCAACGCGACCCCGCGCGGGCAATGGTCGCCTGTCTCGCTCGGAACCCCGCGCCGGCGCAGGGTTCCGGCACCCTCAGGCTACCACGCCAGGCAACGCGGGGCCTCGCGCCGACGCCCTCCGTCAGAAGCCTCGCTCGAGGAAGATGGGCGCCAGGAGGTTGTCGGCCGGCGCGTAGTCGTCGGTCAGGAGGACCGGATTGGCCGCCCGCAGCCACTCGGTCATCGCGTCCGCGGGCATGACGCCCACCGTCATCTCTCCGTCGGGGCCCTGCCACGGCAGCCTCCGGACGCGCTCGACGTCGAGCGGGGTGGCGCTGGCCGCGATGACGTAGGTCCGCGGCCGCGTAACGAGCGTCCCCGGCACGTCCGAGAGCACGTACACGTGGGGGAACACCTCCTGCAGCGTGCGGACCACGGACGCCATGAACCGGCCCCCGCGCATGCGGTCGATGACCAGCGCCAGATACAGGCCCCGGGGCGTCAGGAGGTTACGGACCTTCTGCGCGAACTCGCGGGTCGTCAGGTGATACGGGATCTGGTAGTCGTTGAAGGCGTCGCCGAACACGAGGTCGTAGGTGCCGGTCCCCTGCTTCGCCTCCACGACCTCCCGAGCGTCCCCGTTGTAGGTCACCACCCGCGTGGCCGGGCTCAGTCCCATCATCGCGGTCGCCGTCGCCGTGACGCCGGGGTCGATCTCGGCGACCTCCAGCACCGCGTCCGGGTAGGTCGCCTCCATGTAGCGCGGCATGGTGTAGCCGCCGCCTCCGATGAAGAGCGCCCGGAGGTGCGGCGTCCCTTCGGCGGCGTACGCCGTGAGCGCGGCGTAGGTGCGGATGTAGGGATAGTTGAGGCGCGTCGGGTCCTCGATGGAGTTGTAGCTGTGGATCAGGTGGTCGAGGGACAGGACCCGGTACTCGTGGCCGTCTTCGTCGAGCTCGGACGTGACGCGGATGCAGTAGTAGCTGGTCTCCCGGTAGCACCAGTTCTGGAGCGCGCCGCCCACGTGGATCTGCGCGAGGTTCAGGAGCAGGAGGAGAACCAGGGCGAAATCGACCATCCGCGGCCATCCGGCCCGGCGGAAGAACTCGCCGGTCACCGCGGCCAGCGCGAGCATGACTACGCCCACACCGAAGATGACGGCCCGGGTGCCGACCCACGGGATCAACACGAAGCCCGTCAGCAGCGTCCCCGCGATGCCGCCGAGGGTCGACCAGGCGTAGATGCGCCCGACCACATGGCCGGCGTGTCCGAGGCTCGCGAGCGTCAGCTTGACCACCAGGGGCGACACCATCCCCAGGAGGGCGCTCGGCGCGAAGAAGAGGATCCCGGTGGCGAGGACCATCCGGGCGACGAGCGGCAGCCCCCGCGGGACCAGCCCGAGCAGGTCGATCGTGGTGAACGGCAGGATCGCGAGGCTGGCCATTCCGGCGGTCGCCAGGACGAGCCCGAGGGTCCGCCGCGTGCCGGCCAGATCCGCGACCGTCCCTCCAAGGTAGTTTCCGACGGAGATCCCGGCCAGGACGACGCCGATGATGCTGGTCCAGGTGTACAGCGAGACCCCGAAGTACGACGCGAGGAGGCGTCCCGCGGCGATCTCGAGGACGAGCGTGCCGGCACTCGCCACGAAGACGATGGCGTAGGCCGCCCACGCCCGGCGGCCGATCACGCGGTCCGCGCCCTCCGCGGCAGCGCCGCCAGCACGACGCGCGCCTCGCGGACGATCGCCTCCACCACCTCGGCGGCGCCCGGCAGATTGTGGACGAGCCCGACGCCCTGCCCCGCCAGCAGAGGGAAGTAGTCTCCATCGCCCCGCCGCCGCGCTTCCTCGACCACGTCCTGGGCCGCCCGGGTCTGGAGCAGTGGCGGCAGGACCGGCGCCCCCGAGCCCCGGTACCCCTCGGTGTAGCCGTTGCGGAGCGCGCGCAGCCACAGGCCCGAGAAGGCGTCGGTCAACGTCGTGTTGTCCCCCTCCTGCTCGAGCAACGACTTCTTCCAGAACTCCGGCGCCATCGAGTCCCGCGTGGCCACGAAGCGGGTCCCGAGGAGGATGCCCACCGCCCCGAGGGCGAGTGCCGCCACCAGCCCACGGCCGTCCGCGATGCCACCCGCGGCCACCACGGGCACCGACACCGCATCCACGATCTGAGGCACCAGCGCCAGGGTCCCGACGCTGGCGAGGTCCGGGTACGGCCGCTTCACCCACGTCGAGCGGTGGCCGCCGGCCTCGTTGCCCTGGGCGATGACCACATCGACGCCGGACGCCGCTACCGTCCGCGCGTCCTCGACTGTCGCCACCATGGCGATCACCTTGATGCCGCGCTCGTGACAGCGGTCCACGACCTCCGAGCCCGGGTCGCCCAGCCCGACGCTGAAGACCGCCGGACGCTCTTCCAGGAGCATCTCGATCTGCGCCGGGATGAGGTCCGGGATGGCCGGCGGTCGTCCGCTCTGCGCGGGCAGCCCGAGCTCGGCGCGGAACCCGTTCAGCACTCCCTGCACGGCGGCAAGCCGCTCGTCTGAGATACTCGCCGGATCCGCGGGCGGACGGAGCTCCGTGTGAAGCCACAGATTGACGCCGAAGGGCCGGTCCGTGCGCTCGCGCACGTGGCGGATCCGGACGCGGAGCTCGTCCGGCGGGACGCCGAGGCCCGCGAGAATTCCGAGGCCCCCCGCCCGCGACACCTCGGCAACGAGGTCGGGCCCGGCGACGTTCGCCATCCCGGACTGGATGATCGGGTACTCGATCCCGAGCAGATCGCACAGCGCGGTCCGGAGGACGTCTCGCATCTCTCTCCCCCCGTCAGGCCTGCGCTACCGCACGCGGAGCCGCATCGCGGCTCAACAGAACCGCGACGGCGCCCAGGCCGATCAGCGTCAGGCCGACGCACAGAATGATTGCTCGCGTCCCGAAGTGGGCGATGAGGACGAAGCCGGTCAGGAAGGCGCCGGCCAGGCTGCCGGCGGTGGACGCCGCGTACATGCGCCCCACGACCTTGCCGCTCCGCTCCAGTCCGGTCAGGGCACGCTTGATGGCGACCGGAGGAATCGTCCCGAGCACGAGGCACGGCACGAAGAAGAGCAGCGTCGTCAGCAGCACGATGCGCAGGACGAACGGAAGGCTCCGCGGCGCGAGCGCGCCGGCCCCGGCCGTGAGCGGGATGACGGCGAGGCTCGCGAGCCCGCCGGCGGCGAGGAGAGCTCCGGGCACGCGGTCGGATCGCGTCCGATCCGCGAGCACGCCGCCCGCGTAGTTTCCGAGGGAGATGCCGGCGAGCACGACGGCGATGATGCTGGTCCAGGTCTGGATCGACACCCCGACGAACGGAGCGAGGACCCGGCCGGCCACGAGCTCCAGGACGAGCGTGCACCCGCTCGCGACGGCGACGGTCAGGTACGCGCCCCCGCGAGCCTCACCAGAGAAGGATGACGTACCCCGGACCGCCCGGGAGCCCCGGACGCCCCCCGTTACCGCCCGCGCCACCCGCGCCCGCGCGGGGCGGCGGGTCCACGCTCCCCCGCCCGGGCACGCCGCTCGCGCCGCCGCGACCGGGTCCGAGACAGGTCCCGGGCGACAGGGGCGAGGGGCGGCACGCCTCGCCCGCCGCGCCCTCGAGTCCATCGCGGCCGACGCCGAGCGTGGCTTCGGCGCGCCCACCGGCGCCGCCCGCACCGGGGCCGCCATCCGGCTGCGCCGGGCGGCCGCCACGACCGGCGCGCACCGACAGGAGGACCGTTCCGGTCGTGGCGTCGCGGAACTGCGTCTCGCGGCCGTCGCCGCCCCCGCTCGGGTCCGGCTGCCCACCGTCCCCGATCACGAGGTCGTACGTGGTACCGGGAACGACGCCGAGCACGGCGCGCTGATATGCTCCCGCGCCACCGCCGCCCCCGCCGCCCTGATTGCCCGACGAGCCTTGTCCGCCGGCCCCACCCGCTCCCCACGCCTCGACCAGCAGGTACGTGACGCCCGCGGGCGCCGTCCACGTTCCGCTCGCTCGATACTCACGGAGCCCGCCGATCCGGACGCCTGGAATCGGAGCCATCACCGCGCTCTCGGTCGGGGCGGCCGCCATCGCCCCTGGCGCCCCGGCGGCGCCGCGAGGCCCAGCGGGACCGATGGGACCCGCGACGCCTGCCGGACCCGACGGCCCGATCGGACCTGCGGGTCCGGGGGGACCAGGCGGGCCCGCGGGCCCACGCTCGCCCGCCGGACCTCGCGCGCCCTCGGCACCGGGCGGCCCCGGAGGCCCGGGAGGTCCCGCGGCGCCCGTGGCTCGGAGCGTGATCTCGAGCTGGGGCTCGTGGCTGGTCGTGGCGTTCTCTTTGCTGTCGAACTCGACCGACACGCCGGCGGCGTTCGGCATCAGGACGAGACCGTTGTTCTCGAGCGTCCGGTCGAGCCATTCCTGGACGAGCTCCGTCACGTCGACCAGGACGAAGCGGCTCCGGTCCTGCCCGGAGACCTGAATCCCGAGCAGCTCGTCGCGACCCCGGCCAGGAGCATTGGCGGCCGTGAGGGCGTCTTCACTCCAGCCGCCGCGCACGGAATGGACGTCGAACATCCCGGGCCGCGTGACCTTCGCGACCCAGAGCCGCAGGACGGCCCGCGCGACGTCGGCGCCACGGGTGCCGGCGGGCAGCGTCGTGAGGTCGAAGCGCATGTACGTCTGGGCCGCCGTCGGGCCCGGCCCCTGCACGAGCAGCGTCGGGGCCGAGCCGAAGTTCGATCGTCCGAGCGGACGAGGAGGCGTGAGTGTCATCGCTCAAGCGCGCCAGGACCGCGGACGCCGGCATGGGCAGCCCGACGACGGCGGCCGCGGCCGCGATCAGGGCCGCGGCCGTGACACGCAAGGTGCTCCACACGGCGGTTCGCAAGAGGGTCCTCCTCGGCTGCGATTCGGCTCCGGTGAGATCCCGGTCAGCGCGGCGAAGCCAGACGCAGGATATGGCAGGCCCCCGGGCCTGGCAACCGCTTCCAGGCGTCCCCTCGGGCGGATCACGCCCTCGCCGACGGCTCCGGCGCCGGCATCCCGCCCGCGCCCTCGTGCTACGCTGCCTCGTGTGGCGGCAGCGTCCCACCTCTCGCCGCCGGAAAGGGACTCCCTATGAAGCTCCAGGGCCGGGTCTCGCTCATCACTGGCGCCGGATCCGGAATCGGGCGGGCGGCCGCGGTGCTCTTCGCACGCGAAGGGAGCCGGGTCGCCGTGGTCGACCTCCGCGAGGATGCGGCGAAAGAGGCGGCCGAGACCATCGAGCGTGCCGGGGGCGAGGCGCTGGCGCTCACGGCGGACGTCAGCCGGAGCGCGGACAGCGAGTCGACCGTGGCCGCGACGCTTGCCCGGTGGGGACGACTGGACGTCTTCTACGCCAACGCCGGCGTTCCCCAGGCGCCGACCCCGATCGAGGACGTCGACGAGGCGACTTTCGATCGCATCATGGCGGTCAACGTCCGGGGCGTGTTCCTGGGCGCCAAGCATGCGGCCCCGGTGATGAAGCGTCAGCGGTCGGGCGTAATCCTGGTGACGGCATCGACGTCCGCCCTCCGGCCCCGGCCCGGCGTCCAGTCCTACTCAGCCTCGAAAGGCGCCGTCGTCACCCTGACGAAGAGCCTGGCCCTCGAGCTGGCCCCATTCGGGGTCCGCGCCGTCGCGATCGCGCCCGTGGCGACAGAGACGCCGATGCTGCCGCGGTTCTCGGGCAAGGAGCGGGTCGACGACGAGCTCATGCGGAAATACCTCCCGACCATTCCCCTCGGGAGACTGAACACGCCCGAGGACGTGGCCCGGACCGCGCTGTTCCTCGCGTCGGACGACGCCGCGATGATCACGGGCGCCTGCGTGGAGGTCGACGGCGGGCGCTGCATCTGATCCCGGGCATCGCCTACTCGTTTCCATCTTTCCGGGAAGGTTCGAGCCGGGGCCCAATCGACGCGATACCGGCCCACTTCATCGAGATGGTGGACAGATATGCCGTCGAATCGCTATCTTAGCTACGACAGTCTCAGCGCCATCTCGAAATGATGACACGCTTGGCACCGCTCTTGTACGTCGCATGAGCCGTCCCCGCATGCCTTCAGTGCGCCTCGGATATCAGCTCGGTCTCGCTGTGGGAGGCCTGCTCCTCGTGGTGGGCGCTCTCGTGGGCTGGAACCTCGTCGTGACGCGCCAGCTGACCGAGGCCCACCGGAGCCTCGTGGACAATGTCATTCCCGCAGTGCGCTTGGAGGTCGGCCTCCTCGAGCACGTCGCCGCCATGAAGCGGATGGAGGGGCGGTACGCCATCCTCAAGGATCCCGCTTTCCTGAGGATCTTCCGGGACCGGATAAGCGCCACGGCGGTCGACGTGAAGCGGCTGGAGGGGCTCCTCGGCACGCCCGTCGAGCAGGACCTCCTGCGAGAGGTCCGCACGTGCCTCGACGAGTACCGGCGGTTCGTGGAAGCGGGCACCCTCCCGCCGGGCCATCCGCATCCCGCCATCGAGCTCGAGGACATGCTCGACCGCCTCTACCAGGCCTCCGCGACCGAGCTGTGGCGGCGGCAGGCTGCACTCGAGACGCTGGCCAGCCGGACGCGGGCCCTCGGCCTGACGGCGCTGGTCGCGGCGAGCCTCATCGGGCTCGGGCTCGGGGCCTTCGCGGTGTTCCGCCTCGCCCGCCCGCTGCATCAGCTCCGCACGGCGACCCAGGCGGTGGCCGCGCGCGAGTTCTCGGAGCCGCTCGACACGGCCGGGCCCAGCGAGATCCGGGACCTCACGGGCGCCTTCAACAGCATGGCCGTCCGGCTCGGAGAGATCGACCGGCTCAAGGACGAGTTCTTCACGGGAGTCTCCCACGATCTCCGCACCCCACTCGCCTCGATCCGCTGGTCGGCGGACCTGCTCCACACGGGGGCCCTCGGGCCGCTGACGCCGAAGCAGATGCGGCTCGTCGAGACCATCCAGTCCAGCAGCCGGCGGCTCCTCGCGCTGGTCGGCCAGATCGTGGAGCTCGGGCGGCTCCGCGCCGGCCGGCTGCAGCTCGATCTCCGGCCGACGGACATCCACGACGCCATCGCGCAGGCGCTGGAAGAGATCGCCCCGCTCGCCGAGCGTGGCGGCCTCCGCCTCGACGTCACCGTGCCTGACAGCCTCCCCCTGGTCGCGGCCGACGCCGAGCGGGTCCAGCAGATCTTCGTGAATCTCCTCGCGAACGCCGTGCGGTTCACGCCGCCCGGCGGAAGCGTCCAGGTGAGCGTCTCCCTCGAGGAGGGCGAGGTGCTCGTGCGCGTGGCCGACACCGGCGTCGGAATCCCCGCGGACCTGGTGCCGAAGATCTTCGATCCCTACGAGCAGGCGCATCGCGGCCGCGGCGGGAGCGGTGTCGGCCTGACCGTGGTGCGAAGCCTGGTCGAGGCGCACGGGGGGCGCGTCTGGGTGGAGTCGGACGAGGGTCGGGGCAGCCGCTTCATGTTCACGCTCCCCATCGCCACCCCGGCGCTCCAGAGCGCGCTCAGATGAGGCGCTGGCTCCTCGTCCCGCTGGCGCTCGTCCTCGCCTCCTGCGCCGCCGCGCCGAAGGCGCCGCCGGCGCCGCCCGCCGCGCCGAGGGCCGCGCCGCCGGATGCGGGCGAGGGACTCGTCCGGCTCGCGGAGAGCTGGGCGGAGTCGGGCTCCCACGACAAGGCCGTGGCCCTCTTCCAGGAAGTCGCGAAGGATCCGAGCTCGCCGGTCGCGGACCGGGCGCTTCTCGGGCTCACCCGGAGCCTCTGCAACCCCGAGTACGCCGAGCACGACTACCGGCAGGCCTTCCTGGTCGCCGATCGCCTGGTGCGCGAGTATCCGGCCTCGCAGTATGCCGTCGAGGCCCGCGCGTGGCGGGAGCTGCTCCTGGGCTACCTGGCGCGCAGTCGCGAGCTCGAGCGCCGCACCATGGAGCTCGAGCAGACGGCCATCGAGCAGGAGCGACAGACGCAGGAGCTCGAGCGGCTGAAGGGCGTCGACCTCGAGCTCGAGCGCCGGACGCGGGAGCTGCAGAAGCGGACGCAGGAGCTCGAGCGGCTGAAGCGCGTGGACGCGGAGCTCGAGCGGAGGACCCAGGAGCTGGAGCGGCTGAAGCGCCTGGACCTCGAGCTGGAGCAACGGAAGCGAAAGCCGTGACTGGCGGGTCGATCCGCTCCCTCTGGCACGAGGCCCCCGACCTGCTCGAGTTCGAGGCCAGCGTGCTCGACGCCGAGCCCGGCCGGGTGCGGCTGAGCCACTCGTCCTTCTACCCCGGCGGTGGCGGGCAGCCGGCCGACCGGGGGGTTCTCCGGTGGGCGGGCGGCGAGGTGCGCGTCGAGCGGATCGAGGCCGACGGCGACCTCGTCTGGCACGCGCTGGCGGAGCCCGTCCTGATCGAGACCTCGGTCCTCGGCGTTGTCGACGCGGCGTTCCGGCGTCAGATGTGCCAGCTCCACACGGACCTGCACATCGTGAACGCGCTCGCCTTCCAGGCATTCGACGGCGCGCTGGTGACGGGCGCCCAGATCGGGGACGACGGCACCGCGCGGATCGACCTCGACCTGCCCGGCGCCGACAGCGACCGCGTCCGGGCGCTCGAGCCCGCGATCAACGACGCGATCCGCCAGGACCTCGCCGTCAGCCAGCTCTACGTGCCGGCCGACACCGCGGCTGCCGAGCGCGGGCTCCTCCGCAGCCGGTCCGTCTCGCCCCCGCCCCAGTCTGATGGGACGATCCGGGTGATCGAGATCGCCGGGCTGGATCGCCAGGCCTGCGGTGGCACCCACCTCTCATCGACCGGGCAGTCGCCTCCGGTGCGCATCCTGAAGGTCGACAACAAGGGGCGCCACAACCGGCGGATTCGCATCGGCCTCGTCGGCTGACCGCCGACGTCACGCGCCGAGCCGCCCTCCTCGGGCGCGCGCCTGAGGTCCCGTGAGGAGCCGGCGCACGTCCTTCGCGTACACCACCTCGCTGTCATCCGCCGGCGCGTAGCCGAGAACGCGCCGCGCGCTCTCGAGCGACCAGAAGGCGCGCGTGTTGCCGCTGGTTCCGTAGGCCACGACCCACGGCACGCCGTCGGCGTTCCGGACGTCCCGGGTCTCGATCGCGCGCCGGACCAGCTGCCGGAGGTCGCGCGGGGACAGCCACGCGCCGAGGTCGCGCTTGAAGTTCGCGAGCCCGGACGCCCCGGGAGCGACGTGCTGCTCGACGAGCTTGCCGCGATAGCGCCGCCCCGACACGTCGCGGGGGGCGCCGATGCGCAGCAGCACCACCTCGAGCTTCCGGCCGAGGCTCCCCGACGCGTAGACGAACCCGAGGAGCTCGTACGCCGCCTTCGACCAGCCGTAGAAGTTGTCGGAGAGCGGCAGATCGGCCGGCGAGACCAGGTCCCGCCGGCCCGCGTGGACCAGCGCGTGCTCGTACCAGTCGGCGGCATGGTTCGAGCTGGCCGCCACGACGCGCCGCACCCCGGCGTCCAGCGCGCTCCGGTAGACGTTCTGGGCCATGCGGACGTTGGCGAGCTCCGCGTCGAAGGTCTCGAGGGCGCCGGGATCCGCGCCCCAGACGCCCGTCGTCTTGACGTCCGGCGGCCGGTAGCCGAGGTGGAGGACGGCGTCCGCGCCGCGAAAGAAGCGCGCGTAGCGGTCACGATCGGGGTGAATGAGGTCGACCACCTCGACGCCGGGCACCCGGCGCCCGCGTCGGTCCGTCGTCCGCACGTCCACCAGCCGGAGCGCGTAGCGGCGGCGGAGATCCGGCAGGATCTGCCCGGCCACGTAGCCGCTCGCGCCGGTCACGAGCACGGTCATTCGTCTCGCCATGGAGCCCTCCCGCGGGGCATTCTCCCACGGGCCGGGGTGTACAATCGGGGCCGCCATGGCCCAGGCGGTGTACCTCCAGACCTACGGCTGCCAGATGAACGAGCGGGACTCCGAGGAGATCCTCGGAATGCTCGTGGCCCAGGGCTACGCCGTCGTCGAACGCGAGGAGGAGGCGGACGTCATCCTCCTCAATACCTGCTCGGTCCGCGCCCACGCCGAGGAGCGCGCGTTCGGGAAGATGGGGCTCATGCAGAAGCTCAAGCGCGAGCGCCCGGGCCTCGTCCTGGGCATCCTCGGCTGCATGGCCAAGGCGCAGCGCGAGGAGGTCTTCCGCCGCCTGCCGCAGGTCGACCTGGTGGCGGGGCCGGCGGAGATCTACGATTTGCCGGAGCTCCTGGCCGGCGTCGCCGAGCGCCGCCAGCAGGGGCGGCTCGGCGCGAGCGCCCGGGTCCTCGCGATCGACCGGAAGGTGCGGCCGCTCGACCGCCGGCCGGCGACCGACTACCGCGGCGGGCGGCATCACGGCGTTCGTGACGATCATGGAAGGCTGCGACAAGAAGTGCGCCTACTGCATCGTGCCGACGACGCGTGGCCAGGAGGTCTCGCGGCCGCTCGAGGAGATCCTCGACGAGATCCAGCAGCTGGCGCGCGCGGGCTATCGCCAGGTCACGCTCCTCGGGCAGAACGTGAACTCCTACGGCAAGCGCTTCCCCGATGGGACCGGCTGGGTCGGCCCGGGCCGGCGGCGAACCCTGCTCCAGCTCGGTGACCGTCCCGAGGCGGCGGTCGCCGACGCGCCGCGCCTGGTCGACTTCCCTGCTCTCCTGCGGGCGATCGACGCGAAGACCTCCATCGAGCGGGTGCGATTCACCACGAGCCATCCGTTCGACGCCCACGAGGAGCTCTTCCGGGCGATGGCGGAGTGCCGCTCGGTCTGCGAGTACCTGCACCTCCCGGTCCAGTCGGGATCCGATCGGATCCTCCGCGCGATGCGCCGCGGCTACACCGCGGAGAGCTACCTCGAGCAGATCGCGCGCCTCCGTGCCCTGGTCCCCCACGTCGCCCTGTCGACGGACATCATCGTGGGCTTCCCCGGCGAGACCGAGGCCGACTTCGAGGCGACGCAGGCCCTCATGGACCGCGTGCGCTACGACAGCGCGTTCGTCTTCAAGTACTCGCCCCGCCCCGGCACCGAGGCGGCAGGCTGGATCGACGACGTGCCGCAGACCGTGAAGGAGCGCCGGAACCAGGCCATCCTCGAGCTCCAGGCGCGGATCTCGCGGGAGCAGCTCGAAACGTGGGTGGGCCGCGAGGTGGAGGTGCTGGTCGAGGAGCGGAACCGGCGCGGCCAGCTGATGGGAAAGAGTCGCCGCAACACGACGGTCGTCGTCGACGGCCCCGACGCGCTGATCGGTGAGCTGGTCCTGGCGCGCGTGGCCCGGGTCACCGACACCACGCTGATCGGCGATGTGGTGGACCGGGCCCCACTGGCAGGGTGAGAGGGACCTCGGACATCCCTATGGCCGACCGCCTCGCGATGCCGGATTTCGTGGCGCGAATGAGGCGCCTCACGGAGCCCGCGGTGGACCCGAGCGGCGTGCAGGCGTTCCTCAACGCGCATCTCATCGATCCGGACTCGCTGGCGCCCTACCTCCGGTTCGCGCCCGAGCGCTACACGCGCCACCTCGTCTTCAAGAGCCCCGCGGTGGAGCTGCTCGTGCTGTGCTGGCCACGCGGGAGCCGGGCGCCGATCCACGGCCACGAGGGGGAGCTGTGCTGGGCGCGCGTCGAGCGCGGCCTGCTCCGGTTCACGAGCTACCGGGAGCTGTCGCGGCAGCCCCTCCGCCTCGAGCCGATCGGCCGGCCGCTGGATGGCAAGCCCGGCCACGTCGACGGCCCCGCCGACATCCACGCGGTGGAGACGGTCGGCGAGGATGCCGTGAGCCTGCACGTCTACGTCAAGCCCTATGACGAGTGCGACATCTACGATCCGGCGCAGGGCATCGTCCACCGGGTGCGGCTGACGTACGACTCGGTTCCCGATTCCGGCGTCCCCAGCTGAGGGGTTGAAAGGATCAGACCATGGCGGACCGGAAGTATCGGCAGCAGGGCTACCAGGGGTACCGGAAGCAGGATCCCGGGCCGCGGGGGCCGGAACCGCCGCGGTCGGACGCGCCGCGCGGCAGCATGCTCGCGTCCCGCACGGTGTCGCGGTGCGGGGCCTGCGGCGACCTCCTGCCGATCGCCACGGCGTCCCTCGAGCAGTGCCCGAGCTGCCGGGCCGACATCCACGCGTGCCGCCAGTGCGCGCACTTCGACACGAGCCAGCGCTTCCAGTGCGCGCAACCGATTCCCCAGCGGATCGAGGACAAGGCCGCGCGCAACGATTGCGCCTCGTTCACGCTCCGGGTGAGCGTCGAGAAAAACGCGTCGCCCGACGGGAAAAGCGCGGCGGACATCCGCCGCGCGTTCGACAACCTCTTCAAGAAGTAGCCCGCCGGGAGCCGGCGGCCGCGCGCCCCTGGCCCGCGCTCAGACGACGCCGCGGGCGCGGAGGGACTCGATCTCGGCCGGGCTGTAGCCCGCCTCGCGCAGGATCTCATCGGTGTGCTCGCCCAGCGTCGGCGGCGGCCGGTCGATGCCGGGGCTCCCATGCGCGAGGCGGAACCCCGATCCGACCAGCCGCATGGGGCCGAACCTCGAGTCCACCGTCTGGAGCACGTCGCGGTGCTCGAGTTGCGGGTGCTCCACGATCTGGTCGATCCGCCAGATGGAGGAGCACGGCACGTCGGCCTTGGTGAGCCGCTCCTCCCACGTCTTGGCGTCGTCACTCGCCAGCGCGCCCTCGATGAGCTCGCGGAGCGCCGGGAAGTTGGTCGTCCGCGACACCCAGTCCTTGAAGCGCGGATCGTCGAGCGCGTCCGCGCGCCCGATGGCCGTCATGAGGCGGACCCACTGCGGCTCGGTCAGGACCGCGAGCACGAGGAAGCTGTCCTTCGCCCGGAAGCGATTGGCGGTCGGCTTCCGGCTCACCGAGCCGTTGCCGATCTGCTTCTGCTCGATGCCGGCCACCGTCCACTCCGAGACCGGCCCGGGAATGAAGGCGAGCGCGGCGTCGAGCATGGCGACGTCCACGAACTGACCCTTCCCCGTGTTCGTGCGCTGGTAGAGCGCGCTCGCCACGGCGAGCGCCGCGGTCATGCCGCCGATGGTGTCACAGATCGCGAACCCGGCGCGCATCGGGCCACCGGCCGGCTCGCCGGTGATGGACATGATCCCCGACATCGCCTGGAGCTTCCCGTCGAACGCCGCCGTCGTCCGCTCGGGGCCGGTGTGACCGAAGCCGGACACCGCGCAGTAGATGAGCCGCGGGTTCAGCCGGGAGAGCGCCTCGTAGCCGAGCCCCAGCCGGTCCATCACGCCGGGTCGGAAGTTCTCCCAGACCACGTCGGCGGTCGCCGCGAGGCGCGTCACGACCTCGACCGCCTCCGGCCGGCGCAGGTCCAGCGTGATGCTCCGCTTGTTGCCATTCACCGCAAGGAAGGCGGGCGGCATCCCGCGCGCGGCCAGCTCCGACGCCACGGGCTGGGCGCGCGTCTCGTCTCCGTCTCGCGACTCGATCTTGACGACGTCGGCGCCGAGGAGCGCGAGCTGGTAGGTGCCGTACGGCCCCGCCAGGTAACGCGTGAAGTCGAGGATCAGGACGCCGGCGAACGGCTTGCTCACTTCCGGTCCGGCTTGCTCGCGATGACCGTCTTCACCGCGTCGAACTCCCGGCGCTTCTCGGCGATCTCGTCGGCCGTCATGCGGTCGCGGATTGGAGTAGTCGAGCTTCCAGGCCGCATCCTCGCTCCAGCGCTGCGGCGACTGCACGGTCGTCCGCGGCGCGGGCGCCGACTCCAGCAGGCGCAGCGCGAGCTCGAGCGTGGCCGCCTGGGACTCGACGTCGAACGGCTTGCCGGCCGAGTTCCCCAGCGGGAAGTCGCTGAAGAGGAACCGCGGCACCCCGCAGTGCTCGACGATGTCCTTGGCGGCGCCCATGATCACGGTGGGGAGCCCGTTCGCCTCCAGGTGTCGGGCGACCAGACCGACGGTCTGGTGGCACACGGGTCAGGTGGGGACGATCAGCGCGACGTCCGCCCCGTCCTCGCGGCAGCGCGCCAGGAGCTCCGGCGCGTCGCGCTCGATCGTGACCCGCTGGCTCCGGTTCGTGGGCGAGCCGTAGAAGCGCGGCGTGAGCGCGCCGAGCCGCCCCGCCTTGACCGCCTCGCGGAGGCGCGCGAGCGGGAACCACGTGTTCGCGTCCTCGGCGCGGGTGTGCTTCCGGTCGTAGCCGACGTGGGAGATCCGCAAGTCGGGCACGGAGTCGGTCGAGTCCGTGTACACCGTGTAGAACTTGGCGGCGGCGTTGTACTTCGCGCCCGGACCCTGGTCGCCCATGCCGGGCTGATAGGGCGCCGCGGTCGTGATCAGCGCCAGGCGCGATTGTCCGAGCGGCTTCGCGAGCGGCGTGAACGGCACCTCGTCGTAGTGCGCCCAGCGGTACGGGCTTGTCGAAGCCCAGCCGGAGGTAGTAGTCGCGGGTGCGCTGCATGTAGGGGATCGGGACGTCGTGGTCGGGCGCGAATCTCATCCGCAGCTCTCCCAGGTGCCGCCAGTGTCGCACACCGGGGTCAGACTTTGACTTCTAAACAATCCTCGATGCGAGACACCGGCCAGGGCCAGGCTTTGATTTCTTAACGAAGTCCAGGCGCTGACGCAGCGCCCCGAAATGTTTAGAAGTCAAAGTCTGACCCCGACAGATGGCGCTCGATGTGCGGAGCGACGGCGTCCGCTCGGTCCCGGGCGAACATGTGGTCGACGCCCGGAATCAGGACGAGCTCCGCCCGCGGCAGGAGCTCGGCGAGGCGCCGGCCGACGCCGGGCGGGCTGATCGGATCGGCGTCGCTCCAGATGAGGAGGGTCGGGGCCGTCACCGTCGGCAGCCGTGCCGCGAGGTTCGGCCGCTCCGTCAGGATCCACGAGGCGGCGCCGGGGTACTCCTGCGTGTACTCCGGCCGCCAGTCCTCCGGCCCGAACGGCGTGATGTCGATCCCGGCCGACGTGGCGGTGAGGACGATCCGGCGCACGCGCTCCGGCCGCGCGAGCGCGACCAGCATGGCGACGACGCCGCCCATGGACTGCGCCACCAGGTCGACCGGTCCCTCGCCCGCGCGCTCGAGGACGAGCCGCGCGAGGTCGGCGAGGCCGGCGACGTCGGCACGGGGCGGGATCCGGCCGAGCCCGGGCCAGTCGAAGAACGTCTTCGTCCACGAGGCCGGCAGGCGCTCGGCCACGGGGTGCCAGAAGCGCCCGTCCCCGGACGCGCCGGGCAGGAACAGGACGCGGCGGGGCGCCGTCAACGGCGGATCACGCCGCCGGCGCGCCCCGACGGCGACGGCGCCCGCGCGAGGTCAGGTCAGAAGCCCGAGACGTACGGCAGCGCCCGCGCGGTGCGCTCGATCGCATCGCCCGCATCGAGCAGCACGCCCATCGCGTTCCAGGCGCCGGAGACGAGCTGGTTGCGGGCGCCGTCCGGAACTCGGGCCCGGATCGTCCGGCCCTGGAACCGGACCTCCTGGCGCTCGACGTCGACGTCGAGAACCTCGCGAGGATTCCTCTCCACCGAGCGGAGGAGCCAGTCGACGTCGGCTGGCTCGACCGTGAGGCACGGGATGCCGTTGGCCGTGCAGTTGCCGAAGAAGATCTCCGCGTAAGAGCCGCCCACGATCGCGTCGATGCCCCAGCGCATGAGCGCTTGAGGCGCGTGCTCGCGCGACGACCCGCAGCCGAAGTTCTGCCCGACCACCAGCACCGACGCGCCCTGGTAGGCGGGCGAGTTGAACGGGTGCTCGGGGTTCTGCTTGCGCGCGTCCTCGAACACGTGCTCCCCCATGCTCGCGAAGGTCACTTCCTTCAGGAAGCGCGCGGGAATGATGCGGTCGGTGTCGATGTCGTTGCCGGGCAGCGGGATGCCACGGCCAGCGATGTGGCGGCGCGCGTAGTCGGTCATCGCAGGATCTCCCTCACGTCGGCGACGGCCCCGGCGAGGGCGGCCGCGGCGACCATGGCCGGGCTCATGAGCAGGGTCCGCCCGGTGGGGCTCCCCTGGCGGCCGATGAAGTTCCGGTTGCTGGACGACGCGCTCATCTCGCGGCCCACGAGCTGATCGGGGTTCATCCCGAGGCACATCGAGCAGCCGGCCTTGCGCCACTCGAAGCCGGCGGCCTGGAAGATCTCGTGGAGCCCCTCGGCCTCGGCGGCCTTCGCCACCTGCTGGGAGCCCGGCACGATGAGCGCGCGCACATGCTTCGCCACCTTGCCCTTCTTGGCGACCTCGGCGGCGGCGCGCAGGTCGGAGAGGCGGCCGTTCGTGCAGGACCCGACGAAGGCCACGTCGATCTTGGCGCCCTTGATGGCTTGACCCGCCGAGAACCCCATGTGGGCGAGGGCCTCGCGGAAGGTCGGGCGGTCGGGCTCGGGCGCGGAGTCGGGCGTCGGGATGCGTTGGCTCACGCCCACCGACATGCCCGGGTTGATGCCCCACGTCACGACCGGCTCGATGGCCGCGCCGTCGAGTCGCGCCACGTCGTCGAACGCGGCGCCGGGCTCGGTCGCCATGCCCTTCCACCAGGCGACCGCACGGTCGAAGGCCGCCCCCTGCGGCGCGTAGGGTCGGCCGCGGAGGTACTCGAAGGTCGTGGCGTCGGGGTTCACGTAGCCGCACCGCGCGCCGCCCTCGATCGACATGTTGCAGACGGTGAGGCGCTCCTCCATCGTCATCCGTTCGATCACGGGACCCGTGTACTCGTAGGCGTAGCCCACGCCGCCCTTGACGCCGAGCTGGTTGATGATGGAGAGGATCACGTCCTTCGCGTAGACGCCCTTGGCCAGGGCGCCCTCGACCCGCACCTCGCGGAGCTTGGGCTTGGCCATGGCCAGGCACTGCGTGGCCAGCACGTCGCGCACCTGCGTGGTGCCGATGCCGAACGCGATGGCGCCGACGGCTCCGTGGGTGGAGGTGTGGCTGTCGCCGCACGCGATGGTCATGCCCGGCTGGCTCAGGCCCAGCTCGGGCCCGATCACGTGCACGATCCCCTGCTTGCCCGACGCCATGTCGAAGAGCGGCACGCCGAAGTCCGTGGCGTTGCGGATCATGTGGACCGCCATCTCCTCCGCCAGGGGGTCGGCGTAGGGACGGCTCTGGTCCGTGGTCGGGATGATGTGGTCGAGGGTGCCGAAGGTGCGCTCGGGCATGCGGACCTTGAGCTTCGCGTCCGTCAGCCACTGGAAGGCCTGCGGGGTGGTCACCTCGTGGATCAGGTGGAGCCCGATCAGGAGCTGGGTCTGCCCCGAGGGCAGCGTCCGCACCGTGTGCGCTTCCCACACCTTGTCGAGCAGCGTGCGCGCCATGAAAGCTCCTCGTCCTTCCGCGGGGGCGTGAGCCGGCGGCACCGCGCCGGCGGAGGGCCCCGCGGGCTGTATCCTCCGCCACTCTCATCATGTAGTCCAGTGAAACGTTCTGAAGCGAATGTTAAGATCTACTTCATGATGAACGCCGCCCTCTTCCCCGCCCTCGAGACGCTCTTGGCCGTCGCCCGCACGGGCTCGGTCGCGGGCGCGGCGCGGCAGCGCCACATCACCTCCTCGGCGGTGAGCCAGCAGATCCGGCGGCTCGAGGCCCACTTCGGCATCAAGTTCTTCGAGAGGGCCGGCCGCGGCCTCCGCCTGAGCGCCCGGGGCGAGGCGGCGCTCCCCGTCGTGCGGGAGCTCTGGATCGGGGCCGAGGCGGCGTTCGCCCAGCTCGCCGAGCTGACCGGGCATCCCGCGACCACCCTCCGCGTGGCGGTCAGCGACTACCTGGGCAAGGCGCTCCTGGCGCCGGTCCTGCGGAACCTTCTCGACCAGGAAGCGTCGGTGCGCTTCGAGATCGTCACGACGCACTCGCGCGAGGGCGTGCGCCTCGTCGCGCGCGGGGACGTCGACCTCGCCGTGGTGACGGGGCAGGACACCCCGCGGGGCCTCGAGGAGCGGCATCTCTTCGACCAGCCCTTTGCCTGGGTGGGCCCGCGGCGCCGGCGGGGCGAGCGGGCGACGCTGACCGAGCGCCTCCGGCGCGAGCCGATCCTGCGCCTGGCCGCCGAGAGCCGCGGGCGCGCGGTGCTGGACCGGTACCTCGCCGACGCCCGGATCCGGCCCGTCTCGACGATCGACGTGCCGAGCGTGTCGCTCCTCCTCTCCTACGTCTCGGGCGGGCTCGGGATCGGGCTCGTGCCCGCGCTGGCGCTCAGCGAGGCCCCGGGGGACCGCGTCGTCAGCGAGCCCGCGGGGGTGCCGCCGCTCCCCGTGACGCTGGTCTGGCGCGCCGCCGCCCACCGCCAGCCCGCGCTCGCCCACCTCGCCGCCCTCCTCACCGCCGCGGGGTCAGACTTTGACTTCTTAACAATTCCGGCCCGAGGCCGCACAATGCGACAGCGAAATGTTTAGAAGTCAACGCCCGACCCCATGACCTGGCTCACGGAGACGGACCGGGACCCGAGACCGGCGGGGGACCGCCTCGCCGCCCTCCTGGAGGAGCCGGGCATTCTCGGTCTGCCGGGGACCCACGACCCGCTGGCGGCGCTGCTCGCCCGGCGCGCGGGCTTCCGAGCGCTCTACGTTTCGGGGGCCGGGATCTCGGCCACGCTCGCCCTCCCGGATCTCGGCATCCTCACGCTCGGTGAGCTCGCCTACTTCACGCGCGCGATCGTGCGCGCGTCGGGGCTGCCGGTCCTGGTCGACGGGGATACGGGCTACGGGGAGGCGCTGAACGTCGCGCGGTTGGTGCGCGAACTGGAGGACGCGGGCGCCGCGGCCGTCCAGATCGAGGACCAGGTCCTGCCGAAGAAGTGCGGGCACCTCTCGGACAAGCGCCTGGCGAGCCCCGAGGAGATGGCGCGGAAGGTGGCGGCCGCCGTGCGGGCCGCGCGCCACCTGCGGATCGTCGCCCGGACCGACGCGCTCGAGCTGGAAGGCCTCGACCGCGCGATCGCCCGGGCACGGCTCTACCAGGAGGCCGGCGCGCACGTGATCTTCCCGGAAGCCCTCCGGACGGCCGAGGAGCTCCGCGTCTTCTCCGCGGACGTCCCGGGCCCGCTCCTGGCGAACATGACGGAGTTCGGGCGAACGCCGCTCCTGCCCGCGGCCGAGCTCGCGCGGCTCGGCTACAAGATGGTCATCTGGCCGGTCTCGGCGCTCCGGGTGTCCGCGCGCGCGATGACGGCCTTCTACGGCGATCTGGCCCGCGCCGGCTCCCAGGCGGAGTGGCTCGACCGGATGCAGACGCGCCGAGAGCTGTACGAGCTGATCGGCTACCACGACTACGAGGCGCTCGACGAGTCCATCGCCCGGAGCACGCTCCCCGACGAGCGCCACGACGGCCGCCACCCGGAGCATGGAGGTCCATAGGGTCCGGGTCCACCCCGCGGCCGCGCGCCTGCCGCAGGAGGCCCAGCTCACCTGGAAGCTTGCCGCGTTCGCCGTGGCGGCGGCCGACGCGGGCGTCGACGCGGACGTCGCCGACATGGTCGCCTGCCGCATCGTCGACAACGCCGCGGTGGCGCTGGCCGCGATCGATCGGCCGCCCGTCGCCGCCGCGCGCGCGATGGCGCTGGCCCACCCGCGCACGGGCGGAGCGACCCTCTTCGGGCTCCCGGCATCGACCACCGTCCACGCGGAGTGGGCGGCGTGGGCGAACGGCACGGCGGCCCGCGAGCTCGACTTCCACGACACCTTCCTCGCCGCCGACTACGCGCATCCCGGCGACAACATCCCGCCGCTGATCGCGGTCGCCCAGCAGAAGGGCGCGGACGGCGCGCGGCTCCTCGCGGCCATCGCCGCGGCCTACGAGGTCCACGTCGGCCTCGTCAAGGGCATCGGCCTGCACGCGCAGAAGAAGGACCACGTGGGCCACCTGGCGCCCGCGATCGCGGCCGGGCTCGGCGCGCTGCTCGGCCTGGAGATCCCCGTCGTGTACCACGCCCTCAACCAGGCCGTGCACCTCGCCTTCGCGACGCGGCAGTCGCGGAAGGGCCAGATCACGTCCTGGAAGGCCTCGGCGCCGGCGTGGGCCGGGAAGCTCGCCATCGAGGCCGTGGACCGCGCGATGCGCGGCGAGGGCGCGCCGAATCCCATCTACGAGGGCGAGGACGGTGTGATCGCCTGGATGCTGGCCGGCCGGGACGCCGAGTACGCGGTACCCCTCCCCGCCCCCGGCGAGCGGCCGCGCGCGATCCTCGAGACCTACCCGAAGGCGCACTCGGCCGAGTACCAGGCCCAGGCGCTGATCGACCTCGCGTTCGAGCTCCGGCGCCGGCTCCCGCCCGGGGCCCTCGCGCGCGTCCGCGAGGTCGTCGTCCACACGAGCCACCACACGCATGCCGTGATCGGCTCCGGCTCGAACGATCCCGAGAAGTACGACCCGGACGCCTCGCGCGAGACCCTGGACCACTCGATCATGTACATCCTGGCGGTCGCCCTCGAGGACGGCCACTGGCACCACGTCGACTCCTACCGGCCCGAACGGGCGCACCGCGAATCCACGATCGCCCTCTGGCGGAAGGTCCGGACCGTGGAGGACCCGGTCTGGACCGGGCGCTACCACGATCCCGATCCCGCGCGGAGGGCGTTCGGGGGGCGCGTCGACCTGACGCTGGACGACGGGAGCGTAGTGAGCGCGGAGCGCCTGGTCGCCGACGCCCACCCGAACGGCCTGAATCCCTGGCGCTGGCCGGACTACGCGGAGAAGCTCGCGCGGCTGACCGGCGGCCTCCTGGCGAGGGACGCCCGCGAGGAGCTCCTCGGTCTCGCGTCGCGGCTCGGTCGGCTCGCGCCCGAGGAGGTGCGGCGGCTCAATCCGGCCCTCGCGCCGGGCGCGGTCATGCCGGATCGTCCGGACGGGCGCGGAATCTTCTAGCCGGATCGGGCCGCAGGATCGTCCGCCGCGCGCGACGATTCGGCGGCCTGGGGTAGAATGAACCCGGAAAAAACCCGGATGGCTCCGCGGGCGACCCGGACGCGATTCGATCGACTCCAACGGAGGGGCACCTCATGAGAAAAGCAACGCTGACGCTCCTGGCTCTCGCGGTCCTGGCCCCGTTCCTCGCTCTCGCGGCGGAGCCCATCAAGATGATGGTGCCCGCCAACCCCGGGGGCGGATGGGACTCGACCGGCAGGGCCGTCCTCGCGGCGCTGGAAAGCGAGGGCCTCCACAAGGCCGGCGCCCAGGTCACCAACAAGGGCGGAGCGGGGGGCACGATCGGGCTGGCCGAGTTCGTCAGCACGATGAAGGGCAACGACAACGCCGTGCTGGTCATGGGCGCGATCATGGTCGGCGGCATCCTCACCAACAAGTCGCCCGTGACGCTCGACGAGGTCGTCCCGCTGGCCCGGCTCACCATCGAGTACAACGCGATCGCGGTCGCGCCGAACTCGCCGTTCAAGACGGTGAAGGACCTCACCGACGCGCTGAAGGCCGACCCCGGGAAGGTGGCGGTGGGCGGCGGATCGGCCGGCGGCGTCGACCACATCACGCTGGCGCTCATCGGGCAGGCGGCGGGCGTCCCGGCGTCGAAGCTCAACTACGTGCCTTTCCAGGGCGGCGGCGAGATGATCGCGGCGGTCGCCGGCGGCAAGCTCGCCGCGGCGATCTCCGGCGCGTCCGAGTTCAAGCAGTACGTCGACTCGGGGCGCCTCCGCCTGATCGGCATCACCTCCGACGCGCGTCTCCCCGGCGTGAACGCTCCGACGCTGAAGGAGTCCGGCGTCAACGTGGTCATCGGCAACTGGCGCGGGCTCGTCGGCCCGCCCGGAATGTCGGCGGCCGGCCGCGCGAACCTGGTCGGGATGCTCGACAAGATGCACCCCTCGAAGTCCTGGCAGGAGACGCTCAAGAAGCAGGGCTGGGACGACGCGTATCTCTCCGGCGAGGCGTTCGGCGGATTCCTGAAGGAGGAGAACGTCCGGATCGCCGCCGTGCTCAAGGAAGTCGGCCTGGTCAAGTAGCCGCCGTTGCCCGCCTCGTCCCGATGCCCGCGCTCCGGCGGCATCGGCTCCGTGCGAGGCGGGGCTCGGCGTCTCCGTGACGGCGCGGGGTTGACCCGGTGAGCGGTCTCGCCGGGGCCCCCGCGCCGACGTCCCCCGCCGCCGGCGGCCAGGCGGTGCCCCGGCCGTGGTGGCTCGGCGCCACCGTCGTGGTCTGGGGCCTCGTGTGGCTCTACGGCGCCCTCTCCCTCCCTCAGGCCGCGCACCTACGCCGTCGTCGGGCCCGGCTTCTTCCCGGCGGCGATCGGCGCCGGGCTCGTCGTGCTGGGGCTCCTCCTCCTCGTCGCCGTCGCGCGCGGGGAGCGCTTCGAGCCCCAGGAGGCGGAAGACGCCGACCTGGGCCGCCCGCCCTCGCGCGCCTCGTTCTGGACCACGGTCGCCGCCGGCGTGGTTCCGATCTTCGTGATTCGCCCGCTCGGCTTCCCGGTCGCGGCCGCCCTCGCCTTCGCGCTCACCGCGCGGGCGTTCGGGTCCCGGCGGATTCTCCTCGATCTGGCCGTGGGGCTCGGGCTCGGCCTGGCCTGCTGGCTCCTCTTCTCACGGTTCCTCGGCCTGTCCCTGCCGGGCTTCCCGCCGCTCGGGGTGAGCTGAGGGTGGACGCCCTCCATCACCTGGCCAGCGGGTTCCTGGTCGCGCTCGCGCCGATCAACCTCCTGTGGGCGTTCGCGGGCTCCGTCCTGGGTACGGCCATCGGCGTCCTGCCGGGCATCGGTCCCGCGCTGACGATCGCGCTGCTCCTGCCCGTGACGACGAAGATGAACCCGACCGGTGCGTTCATCATGTTCGCGGGCATCCTCTACGGCGCCATGTATGGCGGCTCGACGACGTCGATCCTGCTGAACACGCCCGGTGAGAGCGGCGCGATCATGACGGCCCTCGAGGGCAACCGCATGGCGCGGCGCGGCCGGGGCGCCGCCGCCCTCGCGACGGCGGCGATCGGCTCGTTCGTGGCCGGCACCCTCGCCACCATCGTGCTGACCTTCGCGGCGCCGACGGTCGCCGAGCTGGCTTTCGTGTTCGGGCCCGCCGACTACTTCGCGCTCATGGTGGTCGCGTTCACGTCGGTGTCGTGTGTCCTCGGCGCCTCCAGGGTCCGGGGATTCGTGTCGCTCTTCGCGGGGCTCGCCCTCGGGGTCATGGGCATCGACGCCCAGACGGGGCAGGCGCGGCTCACGTTCGGCTCGCCCGAGCTGCTGGACGGGATGGAGCTGGTGGTCGTCCTGGTCGGGCTCTTCGCGATCGGCGAGACGATCTACGTGGCGAGCCGCTACGGCGGCGGCCAGATCCTCCTGAACCCGCTGGCGGGCGGCGCGTGGATGACCGGCGAGGACTGGGCGCGGTCCTGGAAGCCGTGGCTCCGGGGCACGCTCCTCGGCTTCCCGATCGGTGCCCTGCCCGCCGGCGGCTCGGAGATCCCGACCTTCCTCTCGTACATGGTCGAGCGCCGGCTGTCCTCCAAGCGCGAGGAGTTCGGCCGCGAGGGCGCAATCGAGGGCGTGGCCGGCCCCGAGGCGGCCAACAACGCCGCGGCGGCCGGGGTCCTGGTCCCGCTCCTCACGCTCGGCCTGCCGACCTCGGCGACGGCGGCGATCCTGCTCGCCGCGTTCCAGAACTACGGACTCCAGCCGGGTCCCTACCTGTTCCTGAACAACCCCGACCTCGTGTGGGGGCTCATCGCGTCCCTCTACATCGGGAACGTCATGTTGCTCGTGCTCAACCTGCCGCTCGTGGGTATCTGGGTCCGGCTCCTCCTGATCCCGCGCCCCTGGCTCTACGGCGGCATCATGGTATTCGGGATCGTCGGGGTGTACGGGCTCGGCGCCTCCGAGCTCGACCTGGCGTTCATGGTCCTGGTGGGCCTGGCCGGCTACGCGATGCGGGTCTACGATTTTCCTATCGCGCCCGCGCTCCTCGGGATGATCCTCGGTCCGATGGCGGAGACCCAGCTGCGCCGCGCCCTGGCCATCGGCCAGGGGTCGCCGTGGACGCTCGTGGAGTCGCCGCTGTCCGCAACGCTCCTCGCGCTCGCGCTGGCCGTGCTCCTCCTCCCCACCCTTCTCCGGCGGCTTCGCCCGGCCTGAGAGACCCCGACATGTTCAAGGTGGCGTACTTCTCGATGGAGTTCGCGCTCCACGAGGAGTTTCCGTCGTACTCGGGAGGGCTCGGCGTCCTCGCCGGAGATTTCCTGAAGGGCGCCCACGACCTCGGGCTGCCCGTCGTCGGCGTCGGGCTCCGGTGGGCCGAGGGGTACACGACCCAGCGCCTCGATGCGGCGGGCGAGCCCGTGGACGAATGGCACGAGCACCGTCCCGACTTCCTGGAGGACACGGGCGTCCGCGTGACGGTCCGCATCGCCGGTCGCGGCGTCGAGTGCCGCGTGTGGCGCGTGGGCCGATACGCGATCGTGCCGCTCTACCTCCTCGAGCCCACCGAGCCCCGGGACCTGTGGATCACGCGGCGGCTCTACGATCCCCGACCCGACTGCCGGATCGCCCAGGAGATGCTTCTCGGCATCGGCGGGGCGCGCGCGCTGCGGCTCCTCCACCCCGACGTCAGCACGTATCACTTCAACGAGGGCCATGCGGTCTTCGCCGGCATCGAGCTCATCGCCGGCGCGATGGAGGACGGGGCGAGCTTCGAGGCCGCCTGGCGCGCGGCGCGGGCCCGGGTGGTCTTCACCACGCATACCCCGGTCCCGGCGGGGAACGAGATGCATTCCCTCGGCGACCTCCTGCGCCTCGGCGCGGGCTGCGAGCTGGTCGCGGCCGAGTTGCGCCAGCTGGGCGGCGACCCGTTCAACATGACGGCCGCCGGGCTCCGGCTCGCGCGGCGGGCCAACGCGGTGTCGGAGCTCCACGGCCGGACCGCGCGGGCCATGTGGTCCGAGGTTCCCGACGCGGCGCCGATCGTGGCCATCACGAACGGCGTGCACGTGCCGACGTGGCAGGACCCCCGCGTCCCCGCGGCGCTCGAGAGCGACGCCGCCCTGGAGGCCGTCCGTCGGGAGCTGAAGACCGATCTCGTGGCCGCGATCGAGGGTCGCACCGGCGTGCGGCTCGTGCCCGAGGTGCCGATCGTGGCCGTGGCGCGGCGCGCGGCGACGTACAAGCGCCCTGATCTCGTGCTGCGCGACGTCGAGCGGATCGGGCGCCTCCTCAAGGACCGGCAGCTCCAGCTGGTCTTCGCCGGGAAGGCGCACCCGGCCGACCGCGCGGGCAAGGCCATGGTGACGCGGATCGTCCGGACGATCCGGCAGTGGCCGGATGCCGCCGTGTTCCTGGAGAACTACGACATGGGACTGGGGCGGCTCCTGACGCGTGGCGCCGACGTGTGGCTCAACACCCCCCGGCCGCCGCTCGAGGCGAGCGGCACGTCGGGCATGAAGGCCGCGCTGAACGGCGTGCTCCACTGCTCCACCCTGGACGGCTGGTGGCCCGAAGGGTGCGAGCACGGCGTGACGGGCTGGGCCATCGGCAACGGCGTGGAAGGCGAGGGCGCCGAGGACATCGACGCGCGCGACCACGCGTCGCTTCTCCGCATCATCGAGACGGAGATGCTGCCCGCCTACGCGGACCGCCCGCGATGGCTCGCCATGTTGCGGGCGTCCGTCCGCATGGCGGCCGAGCGCTTCTCCGCCGCGCGCATGGTCCGCGACTACTTCGCCCGGCTCTACGCGGACGCCTGACCGCGCCCGGCGCGCCAGCCCTCCCGCGATGGCGACGAGCGACCGGGACCGCGCGCTCCGCGAGGCCTTCCGGTTCGACGGCAGCGACCTCGCCGCGAACCGGGCGGGCCGGATCTCCCCGCGCCAGGATGCGCTCCTCGGGGCCGGACGCCGCGGAATGCTGCTCTCGCTCGCCGTCTTCGCGGCGGTCATGGTCGGCAGCGTGGGGCTCGTGGCATTCTTCGACCGGCAGCTCCAGACGCCGGGAGGCCAGGGCGGCATCGCGGTGGCAGCCGGGATCGCTCTGGTCGTCATCGTCGCCGGCTACCTCCAGAGCCGGCGCTACCTGTCGGCCGCCGGCTCCCGGAAGCTGAGCGCGGCCCAGGGTCCGGCCGAGGTCGTCTCGGATTCCGAGAACGACTGCCGGGTGCGGTTCGGGCGGACGTCGCTGCGCCTGCCCGGAGCGGCGGCCCTTGGGGCGTTCGAGCCGGGTCAGGAGTACCGCGTCTACTACCTGGCGGGACCCGTGGCGCACGTGCTGTCCGCGGAATCGCTCTCCCGGGGGACGTCGTCCGGCGGGCCCGCGGCGGAGACTGCGACCGACGCAGCGGAACACGAGACCGCCACCGCTCAGATCGCCATCGTCCGGCGCGGCTACGTGATCGTCGTCCTGATCGGGCTCCTGGCGCTCGGCATCCCGCTCGCCGGCTTCTTCGTGCGCGATCTGCCCGGGCGCCTGCGTCCCTTCGCGTGGATCGGGCTCCTGGCGGTGGCCGTCGGCTTCGTCTGGTTCGCGATCAGGTGGCTCGATCCAGGCAAGCATCGAAGCTCCTGACGGCGCGGGAGTGGTCCCGCGGTCACCGCCTTGCGCTCCGCCAGCGGGCCCACATCTCCACGGGGTGCCAGGGGCAGCAGTCGACGTAGCCGATACGGAACACGCGGGCTCCACCCGTCCGCACCCGGATGAAGCGCACGCCCGGCAGCACCTCGACCGGCTCGAGGGCGAGCGGCGGATCGCTCACGAGCCCCGGCGCCCACCGGAACTTGAGCGTCACCTGGTCGACCGTCTCCTCGAGCTGGACGTCGAGGCGGTCGTAGTCGAAGGCGACCGTGCCCGCCGCACCGATCACGTAGCTCGGCGCGGCGACGACGCACCCTCACGGAACGATGGCGTCAGGGTAACGGCGGGATCTCCCGGCCTGGCGCGGACAGGACGCTCACCTCAAGCCGCGCGGCGGCCCACGAACGCGAACGTGATGTCGGGAACGTGGGGGCGGGCGGTCACTCCGACGAAGCCCGCCCCCGCCATCGCGCGCGTGATCGCTTCCACCGTGTGCGGGTACGTCGTGGCGGAGATCGCCAGGTTCGCGAAGTACCAGAGCGCCGCGTTGCGCGGCCCCGGCCGCCCCTCGTGGAGGGCGAAGTCGTGGATGACCAGGCCCCCGCCCGCCGGGAGGTACGCGTGGGCGCGAGCGAGGAGGTCATGCAGCACCTCGGGGCCGTAGGAGCTGACCACGTACGAGAGCAGGATGAGGTCGGCCCCTTCGGGCCACCGCCCGGCGACGGCGTCGCCCGGCACGCAGTGGATCCGGTCCGCGAGGCCCGACTCCGCGACGATCTTCCGGGCCACGGCGACGACGGACGGGTGGTCGACGACCGTCGCCGACAGGCCGTGCCGCCGGGCGATCTCGATCGAGAAGGCCCCCGAGCCTCCCCCGAGATCGAGGAGCCGCGTGAACCCCGACAGGTCGTGGCTTCGCGCGAGCAGGTACGCGGGACCCGAGGAGCCCGCGTGCTGGCCCCGGATGAACTCCTCGGTCCGCGCGGGGTCGTCCAGGAATCCCGCGTAGGTCACGCCGGCGGCGTGTCCCCGGATCACCCCGGCGGCCGCCGGGACCTGGGCGTACAGCGTGGCGGCGATCTGGCGCAGGTAGTAGTCGCCCATGTAGCCGCGGGCGTGGCGAACCAGGTAGCGGCTCGCGGCCGCGCTGTTCCGGTAGCGGTCCCCTTCACGCTCCAGGAGCTCCGTCGCCGCGCACGCCTCGAGGAGCGCCAGGATCGGACGCGGATCGAGGCCGAGCCGATGGGCGAGCTCCGCGGCGGATGCCGGACCCGCCGCGAGCTCGGTGAACAGCCCGATCTCGAGGGCCGCGAACAGCGCCTGCGAGCCCATGAAGCCGTACGCCACCGACGAGACCGCGGTGACGGCATCGTCCTGTCGTGCGGCGGCGGGGGCTCCGCGCGAATCGTCGGGCCGCGGCTCCACGCCGGAAGCGTAGGCGGGGGGCCTCGAGGCGTCAACCATCCGGGACGCGCCGTCAGCGCGACCCGGCCATCTCGGCCCAGCAGGCCTGAAGGCGCGCGAGGGCCGCGGCGGGCAGCGGGCCCTTCGCCACGGCGGACGCGGCGCCCTCGAGATGCTCGAGGCTCGAGTAGCCGAGGAGCACCGTCGACACCGCGTCCGAGCTGAGCGGGAATCGGAGCGCAGCCTCTACCACGCTCCCGGCGTGGCCCTCCTGCACCAGAGCGCGGAACGTCCGGGCCCGGCCGACGTCGGTCGCGTAGTCGGGACCGGAGGCGATCGGATCCACTTCCGGAACCGCGATCGGGTGCCGCGCGAGCTCGCCCGACAGCGCTCCGGCGGCGAGGACCCGGATCACGATCACCCCCATCCGCTGCGCGCGGGTCCGGTCGAGGAGCCGGTCGTGGTCCTGGCCGGGAAAGCCCGCCGGCACGGCGAAGCCGGCCGTCGGGTTCAGGAGGTTGAAGGGCACCTGCGCCGAGTCCACCGCGCCGGACGCCAGCACCCGGTGGATCGCCGGGGTGTCGCCGATGGCCGTCATCCCGACGAACCCGATCTTCCCCGCCCGGCGCAGGCTCTCGAACGCCGGCAGGATGCGCTCCAGCACCTCCTGCGTCGACGGCTGGCCATCAGCGCGCGCGAGACGCACCGGATCGTGGAGCTGCAGCAGGTCGACGCGGTCTCGCCGGAGCCGGCGAAGGCTCGTCTCGAGTGAGCGCGTCACCGTCCCCGCGGGGTCGTCGAGCCCGCCCGGGCCGACGCGTACCTTCGTCGCCACGAGGCAGTGCGCCTTGACGGCCTGGAGGGCCTCGCCCAGGTGCTCCTCCGACACGCCGTCGCCGTAGAGCGGCGCGGTGTCGAAGAAGTTCACGCCGAGGTCGAGGGCCCGGGCCACCGCCCGCTCGCGCTCGGCGCGGGTGCCCCGGATCATGAGCCCTCCGACGTTGCCGCAGCCGAATCCCAGGGCCGACACGCGAAGGTTGGTCCGGCCCAGCTCGCGATACTCCATCGATCTCTCTCCTGTCTGTCTCGGGGTGGAAGCGGGCGCCGTCCGGCCCGGTCTCAGCTCGAGGCGATCAGCTTCTCCAGGCGCTCGAGCTGATCGCCCGTTCCCAGCGCGAGCAAGCGGTCGCCAGAGGCGAGCGTGAGGTCCGGCGGCGGGTTGGGGATCGGCGCGCCCTCTCGGAGGACCGCCAGCACGGAGGCGCCGGTCGCCTGCCGCACCGAGAGGGCCTCGAGCGTGCGGCCAACGGCGCCGCTCCCGCTGGGCAGCGCGACGTCCTCGATGGCCAGCGCCTCGTTGCCGCGCTTGAGCGCCGTCTCGAAGAAGTCGACGACGGCCGGGCTCAGGATCAGGTGGGCCAGCCGGTGTCCGCCGATCGCGTAGGGACTGATGGCGCGATCGGCCCCGGCGCGGAGGAGCTTGGGGACGCTGGTCTCGTCGGCGGCGCGCGCGACGATCCGCAGCGACGGGTTGAGGACGCGCGCCGACAGCACGATGTACATGTTGGTGGCGTCGTTGGCCGTGGTGGCGATGAGGCCACGGGCCCGGCGCACACCGGCGCGCTCCAGGACGGCGTCCTCCGTGGCGTCGCCCGCCAGGTGGACGTAGCCCCGGTCCTCGGCGAAGCGCGCCCCCGCCGGGCCCGGGTCGAGCGCCACGAACGGCGTCCCCGCCTCGGCCAGCTCCGTCGCCGCCTGCCGCCCGACCCGTCCCAATCCCGCCACGATCACGTGCCCCTCGAGCTCCGCGATGCGCCGCTCCATCCTGCGCCTCCCCCGGATGCCGGTCACGCCGGTCGCGACCAGGTGGTCGAGCACGACGCTGAACGTGTAGAAGAAAGCCCCGATCCCCGCCAGCGCGACCGCGATGGTGAACAGCCGCCCGGCCGAGTCGAGCGGCTTCACCTCGCCATACCCGATGGTCGTGATCGTGGTGAAGGTCATGAACAGCGCGTCGAGCCAGGTGCCGCCGATGGCCGACCAGAGCCAGCGGTAGCCGATCGTGCCGACGGCCACGACGCCGACGAGGAGCGACAGCGGCAGCACGAGGCGCGTCCTGAGGGATGCGGGGCTCTGAGCCTCTCCCATGAGTCTCTAGGCGCCTCCGCGCGATTATACTGGCCCCGGCGCCTGCCCGACGGGAAGGCCGTCGGCGTCATCGCCTCGGTGTCCACACACGCCTCCGGAGGTTCGGTCATGATCGACGGCTGCTCGGGCGGGAGCGACGCCCTGTTCGAGGTCCAGAAGGTGGCGGACGGCGTCCACGTCGCCGTCGCGGCGCGGGCGTACAAGGTGAACTGCAACACCGCGCTCATCGAGACGGACGACGGGGTCCTGGTCGTCGACTCGCACTCGAAGCCCTCCGCCGCGCGCGTCGTCGTCGAGCAGATCCGGGCGATCACGTCGAAGCCGGTCCGCTACGTGGTCAACACCCATTTCCACTGGGACCACTGGCAGGGCAACGAGGCCTACCCCGCCGCCTACGGGCACGTCGAGGTGATCACGAACGACATCACCCGCGAGGCCATCGTCCGGAAGAGCCTCAAGCGCATCCAGGACCACGTGCGGCAGATGCCCGCCGAGATCGAGGGGCTCCGCGCCCAGCTCGCGGCCGCCACCAGCGCCGATCAGCGCGCGGAGCTCGGCTCGAGCCTCCGCCAGGCGGAGGAGTACTTCGCCGAGGTCCGCGCCCTCGAGCCCGCCCTCCCGACCATCGCCTTCGAGCGCAGCATGCAGCTCCTCCAGCGGAGCCGCGACATCCATCTCCTCCACCTCGGGCGCGCGCACACCGAGGGCGACGTGTTCGTCTATCTCCCCAAGGAGCGGATCGTGGTGACGGGGGACGCGGTGATCGGCTGGACCCCGTTCATGGGCGACGGCTATCCCCAGGACTGGCCGGAGACGCTCCGCCGGCTGGAGCAGCTCGACTTCGACCGGATGATCCTCGGCCACGGACAGGTGGCGGGGCGCGACTGGCTCCGCACGTTCCGGAGCTACGTCGAGGAGCTGGTGGAAGCGGTGCGGCGCGAGGTCTGGGCCGGGGCGACGCTGGAGGAGACGAAGGACCGCGTGCGGGACGCGCTGGCGCCGAAGTACGAGGCGGCCCTCACGCGGGAGGGCGGCACCTACCGGCCGTGGCGGACGCTCGTCCTCGCCAACATCGAGCGCGCCTACCAGATGGTCAGCTGAACCTACCCGGCCTGCTGGACCGCGGCCACCGCGAACTGGAAGATCACGTTCGCGGCCAGGATGCTCGACTGGGCCCGGCTGTCCGTCATCGGGTTGAGCTCGTTCAGCGCGAAGCCGCGAACGGACGGCGCCAGCGCGACGACCAGGTCGAGGAGATCCCGGCTCGTGAGCCCGCCGGGCTCGTGCCAGCCGACGCCCGGCGCGTGGGCGGGGTCGAGAACGTCCAGGTCCACGCTCAGGAACACGTGGTCCGCGCCCGCGACCGCCTCCTGGATCCGCGCGAGAGTCCAGTCGAGACCGCGGCGGGCCATGAGCGCGGCCGGCAGCTCCGTCAGCCCCGCCTCGTCGATGAAGCGCTTCGAGCTCGGGAAGTTGAAGCTCCGCGTCCCCACCTGCACCGAGTGCCGCGCCCTGACGCGCGGCAGCTCCAGCGCGCGGCGCATCCCGCTCGACTGGCTGAAGCGGCCCTGGGCGGGCGATTCGTCGAGAAGGTCCAGGTGGGCGTCGAGATGCACGATGCCGACGCTGCCCGGCACGGCGTCGTGGACGCCCGCCACGGCGGGGAACAGGATCGAGTCGTCCCCGCCGACCACCGCGGGAACCAGCCCGGCGGCGGCCACCTCACGCGTCTTCGCCCGCACGGCCGCGAGCGTCGCGACGATGTCGTGGGGCACGACCGCGGCATCCCCCGCGTCGATCAGCTGCTCCGGCCGCCAGGGCACGACGCGGTCCTGGTCGACCCAGTAGATGTGCCCGTCCTGGACGCGCATCCGCATCCACGCGAGGTGGCGGCGGACCTCGTCCGGCGCGTAGCGGGCGCCGGGCCAGCCGAGGGTCGCGGCGCCGTCGTACGGCGCGCCGACGAACGCAACGCCGGATGTCATCTGCCTTCCTCCTCTACCAGGACACGCAGGCGATCGCCGCGAGCGTCGCGACCGCGCCGGCCGTCTGGCGCCCGCGTGAGCCGCTCTCCCAGGAACAGGCACGCCAGCACCACAGTCGCCGCGGGATAGAGCGAGGACAGCACCCCCGCGACGTCCAGCCGGCCCGCCCGGGCGGCCAGCACGAAGAAAGCGTTGCCCCCGGTGTCCAGCAAGCCCGCGAGCGCGGTGAGCGCGAGCGCCGAGCGGCCGGGCAGCCGGAGCGTCCTCGTCAGGAGGCCGATCGCGACCAGCACTGCGATCGACGTCCCCCGCGCGGTCGTGAGCGGCCAGAGGATCCCCGCCCCGCCGGCGCGGTGAATGAACACGAGGAACAGACCGAAGCTCACTCCGGCCAGGAACGGAAGCACGCGCTCGCGCGGGCGGGCCGCGTGAGCCGACCCTCCGGCTGCCGTCAGCAGCCACACCCCGACCAGGGCCAGCGCGAAGCCCGCGAGCCGAATCGATCCCCGGCGGCCCGTGGATCTGCATCCCCACCAGTACCGGCACCACGGCGCCCACGACGCCCGAGATCGGCGCCGCGATGCCCATGCGCCCGGATGCGAGGGCCGAATAGAGGGCGAGGAGTCCGAAGGCGCCGTTCGCGCCCGCGAGCGCGGCCCACCCGAGCTGGCCGGCCGACGGGGCCGCCTCGCCCGTCGCGAGGGCGAGCACGACGAGCAGCACGATGCCGACGCCCTGGGACGCGATCACCACGCCGGCGGCGGGCGCCAACCGGGTGGCGAGGCCGCCGCTGAAGTCCCCCGCGCCCCAGCTCGCCGCCGACGCGAGCCCGAAGGCCACCGAGGCGAGCGGCGAGCCGTCGCCGGCCACGGCGCCGCGCGCCGTCCTAGTGGATCGAGAAGTCCTCGGCCTTCTCCGTGATGAACTCGAGGAGGGCCGGCACCCCGTCCTCCGTCTTCCTGATCGCGCGACGGATGGCGGGAATGATCTCGGCGGGCTCGGTCACGCGCTCGCCGTATCCGCCGAACGCCTTCGCCATGTCGGCGTAGTTCCCGGAGATGTCCGTGCTCCGGTACTTCTCGGTCGACGCCTTCATGATCTTCAGCTCGATGGCCATCGAGAAGTTGTTGAGCAGGACCGACAGGATGGGGATCCGCTCGCGGACCGCCGTCTCGAAGTCCATGCCGGTGAACCCGATGGCGGCGTCGCCCCACAGGTTGACGCACAGCTTCTCGGGATGGGCCAGCTTCGCCCCCATCGCGAGGCCGAGGCCGTAGCCGAGCTGCGTCGTCTTTCCCCACCCGATGTAGGAGAGCGGCGTCACGCACTCCCAGAAGGGCGAGAGCTGGTCGCGGGGGCTGCCGGCGTCGTGCGTGATGATCGTCCGGGCCACGTCCACGGTGTGGAGCAGGTCCCAGATCACCCGGTACGGCGAGAGCGGCTTCGTCGCCTGCGTGAGGCGCGGCATCCACTGGGCGAGCCACGCCGACTTCGTCTCACGGATGCGCTCGGTCACCGACCCGGACCGCCCGCGCGCCTTGCCGTGGAGCCGATCCTTGATCTCCACGAGGAGAGCGTCCAGGACCAGGCCGGAGTCGCCGATCAGCGCATGGTCGGCCCGCACATCCTTCGAGAGGTCGGCCGGGTCGAGCGTGGAGTGGATGATTCGCTTGCCCTTCGGCATCTTCACGCCGTAGTTCGTCGTGGAGAAGCTGCAGCCGAGGCCGAAGATCACGTCGGCGTCGTCCAAGAACTGGCGCACCGCCTTCGGGACCGACCGCCCGCCGGAGCCCAGCGACAGCGCGTGCGTCTCGGGGAACGCGCTCTTCCCCTCGAGGCTGGTCGTGACCGGGCACTCGAGGAGCTCGGCGAGCGCCCGGAGGCCTTCCCAGGCCTTGGCGTAGTGCACGCCCTGACCGGCGTAGATGACCGGGCGCTCCGCCGCCACGAGCACGCGAGCGACCTCGCTCACCGCGACCGGATCGGGCGCGACGCGCGTCCGGAGCGCCGGCACGTAGTCGAGCGGCTCCGGCACCTCTTCCGTCATGAGGTCCACGGGGATCTCGACCAGGACCGGGCGGGGCCGCCCGTTCCGCACCTGGGTGAACGCCCGTCGCATCGCGTCCGGGATCGCGTCGGCCATGATCACCTGCTCGGCCGACTTCGTGATGTGCTGGTAGTTCAGGAACGAGTTGAAGTTCGGCGGCACGTTCGTGAGCCGCCGCGGGTAGCCGCCCGGGATGACCACGATGGGGACCGAGTCGCCATAGGCCTGGGCGACGCCGCCGAACGAGTTCTCGACGCCCGGGCCGTGCTGCATCGCGAACACGCCGATGCGATCGCCGGAGGTGACCCGGCTCACCGCGTCCGCCATGTGGATCCCGGTGCGCTCCTGACGGACGATGATCGTCCGGATGTCCGCCTGGGCGGACGCCTCGATGACGGTGTTGACCGGATACCCGATCAGGAACTGCACTCCTTCGCGCTTCAGGATCTCGGCGACGGCGGCGGCGCCCTTCATGGATGCCCTCCTCGGGACAGGGGTGACCTCGGCACGCGCGGATGATAGCACGTCGTCCCGAGCGCGACCCGGCGCAACCGAATCGGCGACGCGCCGATTCCGGGCGCGGAACGCTCGCGCGCGCCCAGGCCCGCGCGATTCCGCCGGCGCGCGCCGTGCTAGACTGGCGTTTGCCCCGGGCAGCGGGCCGGGCCGGCCGCCGCCGGACCGACACTAGCGTCAGCGAGGACGACGATGACTCAGCCGATCCGGATCACTCGCGCCACCCAGAAGAAGCCGAAGCCGCGGGACAACGAGCTGGGGTTCGGCACCGTCTTCACGGACCACATGTTCCTGGCGGACTTCCAGGAAGAGAAGGGCTGGTACGACCCGCGAATCGAGCCCTACGGCCCGATCCCCCTGGAGCCGGCGGCAGCGGTCCTCCACTACGCCCAGGCGATCTTCGACGGGTTGAAGGCCTTCCGGGGCAAGGACGGCCGCGTCAGGCTCTTCCGGCCCCAGAAGCACGTCGAGCGGATGAACATGTCGGCGCGGCGTCTGTGCATCCCCGAGCTCGATCCGGAGCTTGGCCTCCAGTCGCTGGTGGAGCTGGTGCAGCTCGAGCAGGACTGGGTGCCCTCGAGCGTCGGGACCGCGCTCTACATCCGGCCCACGGTCATCGCGAGCGAGCCCTTCCTCGGCGTCCGGCCAGCCAAGCAGTACCTCTACTTCGTGATCCTGTCGCCCGTCGGCGCCTACTACAAGGAAGGGATGAACCCCGTGAAGATCCGCGTCGAGGACAAGTACGTCCGCGCGGCGGAGGGCGGCACGGGCGGCGCCAAGACCGGCGGGAACTACGCGGCCAGCCTGCTGGCCGCCGAGGAGGCCCACGCGTCGGGCTTCACCCAGGTGCTGTGGCTCGACGGGGCGCATCGGAAGTACGTCGATGAAGTGGGCACCATGAACATCATGATGCGGATCGGCGACGAGGTCCTGACGCCGCCCCTGAGCACGAACACGATCCTGCCGGGCGTGACGCGGGACTCGGTGCTCACGCTTCTCCGCGAGTGGGGCATCCGGGTCTCGGAGCGCCCGATCGCGATCGACGAGGTGATCCAGGCGGCGCACCGGGGCACGCTCCGCGAGGTGTGGGGAACGGGGACGGCGGCCGTCATCTCCCCCGTCGGCGAGCTGGCCTACAAGGGCGAGCGCCTCGTCATCGGCAGCGGGAAGACCGGCGAGCTCACGCAGAAGCTGTACGACGCGATCGTGGACATCCAGTACGCGCGCGTGCCGGACACGCGCGGCTGGACCGTCGCGATCTGATCTGACCGGCGTCCCGACCTCCTCCGCTCGTCGGATCTTCGAGCGGCGGCCGGCGTGACGCCCGGAGGCCGCCCATGGCGTACGAAGGACCCCGGTCCCACCGACCGCTGATCATCGGGCGGCGGGGCGCCGTCGCCTCCAACCATCCCCTCGCCACCCAGGCGGGGCTCCTCGCGCTCCAGGCCGGCGGCAACGCCGTCGACGCGGCGGTGGCGGTCGCGACGACGCTCTCCGTCGTCGAGCCGTTCATGTCGGGGCTCGGGGGCGACGGCTTCTACCACGTCTACCTGCGGCGGACCGGCGAGTCGGTCGTCGTCAACGGGACCGGCCCCGCGCCGGGCGCGGCCACTCCGGAGCGGTACGCGGCCGGCATCCCCGCGTCGGGGCCGCTGGCCGCCTCGGTCCCGGGCTCCGTCGGCGCCTGGGGCGCGATGCACGCCCGTTTCGGCCGGCGGCCGTGGGCCTCGCTCCTCGAGGCCGCGATCCACTACGCGCGCGACGGGTTCGGCGCGACCCGGGCCTACCGGCACTTCACCGGCGAGCAGGTCGGCGCTCTTCGCGCCGATCAGCGCAGCGCGGCGAGTGTTCCTCCGCGACGGCCTCCCGCCCGACGTCGGCACCCCGATCGTCCAGGCGGACCTCGCCCAGAGCCTCGGGCGGCTCGCCGAGGCCGGGGCCGACGACTTCTACCGCGGCGACCTCGCGCGGGCCTTGGCCGCGGGGTGCCAGGCGGCCGGCAGCCTGATCACGGCCCGCGACCTCGCCGCGTTCCAGCCGGAAACGCAGGCGCCGATCGAGCTCCGCTATCGCGGCTACACGGTCCGCGAAGCGCCGCCGAACTCGATGGGCTGGGTGCTGCTCCAGGAGCTCGGCATCGTCGAGCACTTCGACCTCGGCGAGATGGGCCCACTCTCCGCCGACCTGGTCCACACGCTCGTCGAGGCCAAGAAGCTCGCCTTCGCCGACCGGGAGCGGTGGAGTGGCGATCCGCGGTTCCTGGAGGCGCCGCTCGGCGAGCTCCTCTCGCCCGCGTACCTCGCGCGTCGCGCGGCGGAGATCGATCCGAAGCGCGCGGCGCCGGCCGGCGCGGCGGCCGCGCCCAGCGACACCACGTACTTCTGCGTGGTCGACGGCGACGGCAACGCGGTGTCGGGCATCCAGAGCATCAACAGCGCCTTCGGATCCGGCGTGACCGCCGGCGAGACGGGCATCGTGCTCAACAACCGCATGACCCCCTGGCACCTCGAGCCGGGCCATCCGAACCGCCTCGCGCCGGGCAAGCGGGTGCGCCACACGATGAACCCGCTCATGGTGTTCAAGGACGGGGAGCTGTGGGCCGTTCTGGGGACACCGGGCGGCGACTACCAGGTCCAGGTGAACCTCCAGGTGCTCACGGCGATGATCGACTTCGGCTTCGATCCCCAGCAGGCGGCGGAGATGCCGCGCTGGTCCAGCACCCAGCCCGGGCAGGAAGCGAACTTCCCCCACGACTGTCCCGACGCGCTCAACCTCGAGGGACGGTTCCCGGAGGAGGTCCAGGCGGACCTGGCCGGACGGGGTCACGCGGTGGTCCGGCTCGGCGACCTCGACGGCCCGTGCTCCGTCGAGATCATCCGCCGGGATGCCGCGACGGGCATGCTCCTGGCCGGCTCCGATCCCCGCCGCGACGGCTGGGCGCTCGCTTACTGACGGTCCGGCCGGCCAGCCGCTGAGCCGGCTACCGGGTCTTCCCCGCCCCGCGATCGGCCAGACGGCCTCGACCCGGCCTCGCGGACGCCGTAGAGCTCGTCGTGCAGGAACAGCCTCGAGTCGCAGTACCCGCGACGAACTCGACGCGGTCGCCCACGCGCGGCGCGGCGGCGGCCTCCGCGAGCTCGATCGCGGCATGCTCGGCCGACACCCGCAGGCTCCGGACGGCGCCGAGCCCGAGCGGGGATCTGACGCCGGCCCTCGTTGACTTGCCAGGAGGCGCTGCCGAGAATCGGCCGACGACGCAGCGAAGGACAACCCACACCGGCTCTTCCGCTTCGGAGACGGAGATGGCAACCGCACGCGCCTCTCGATCCACGCCGCTTCGCGTCGCGCTCGCCGGCGCAGGCATGATCAGCTGGTACCACCTCACCGCATGGCGGAACGTGGGCCCGCGCGCCCGGGTCGTCGCGGTGGCGGATCCGGACCCGGCCCGCGCGCGGGCGCGCGCAGACGAGTTCGGCATCCCGAGCGTCTACGCGGACGCCGACTCGATGCTCGGCAAGGAAGAGCTCGACGCGCTCGACGTCGCGTCGCCTCGCGAGACCCACGCCGCCTGGGTGGAGGCGGCCGCCGCGCGAGGCGTGGACGTCCTCTGCCAGAAGCCGCTCACGCCGACGCTGGCGGAGGCCGAGGCGCTCGTGGCACGGGTGGGCACTCGCGTGCGCCTGATGATCCACGAGAACTGGCGGTTCCGACCCTGGTATCGTGCGCTCCACCGGTGGATCGCCGGCGGGATGCTGGGCGAGATCGATCTCGCCCGGCTCGCGACGATCTCCTCGGGCTTCCTGCCCGACGGAGAGGGCCGGCGACCGGCGCTCCTCCGCCAGCCGTTCATGGCACGGGAGCCCCGCCTGATGATCGCGGAGGTGCTGATCCACCACCTCGACACGATGCGGTTCCTCTGCGGCCCCCTGCGCGTCGTGGGCGCCCGCGCGAGCCGCACCCTCGCCGACGTGACGGGCGAGACCTTCGCCGCGATCTTCCTCGAGACGGCCAAGGGCGCGCCCGCGACGGTCATCGGCACGATGGCCGCGCCCGGCTACCCGCCCCGCCCGCCCGACCGGCTGGAGCTGGTCGGGCGGCGAGCGAGCGCGGTGCTGGCGGACAACGAGCTGCGACTTCTCGGCCCGTCCCCGCAGACGGAGCGCTACGACCCGGACGCGGGGTACCAGGCGAGCTTCGACGGCGTGATCGCCCATTTCGTCGACTGCCTCGAGACCGGCGCGCCCTTCGAGACGGGGCCCGCCGACAACCTGGAGACGCTACGGCTCGTCGAGCACGCCTACTGGGCGGCGGGGCTCCACGCCGTGCCGGCGCAGGAGCTGAGCCGCGATGCGACGCGAGTCATCCCGGAGCCGCATGGCGTAGAATCCGAAGGCACAGGCGGCACGCACAGCACGGCACAACCTCGGAGGAGTCGATCATGGCCAGTGTTTCCCAGCTCGGATACGTGGGCGTCGGGACCAGCGACACGAAGGCGTGGCAGAACTTGGCCACGAACATTCTCGGCATGGAGGTCGTTCCCGGCGACGACCGCGCCACGTCCTATCTGCGGATGGACGAGTACCATCACCGATTCGAGCTGCGCACGGGCGGCCGGGACGATATCGAGTTCGCCGGCTGGGAGGTCGCCGACCGCGCGACCCTCGACCGGGTGGCCCAGCAGCTCGAGGACGGCGGCGTCAAAGTCACCGCGGGCACCCGTGACGAGGCGGACGGGCGACGGGTCATCGACCTCATCAAGTGCGTGGACCCGAACGGCATCCCGACCGAGGTCTTCTGTGGCCGGCCGGTCAACCCGCGGCCGTTCCAGTCCACCCGCGCCATGACGGGCTTCAAGACCGGCGACATGGGGCTGGGCCACATCCTCGTCTACGCGCGCAACCGGGAGGAGACCGTCCGCTTCTATCGCGATCTCCTCGGCTTCCGCGTCTCCGACTTCACCGAGGTGCGCACGCCGGGCGGCGTGGCTCGCCTGGCCTTCCTCCACTGCAATCCTCGACACCACTCGATCGCCATCCTGGAGACGCCCGGCGCGCCCAAGCGGATCAACCACATCATGCTCGAGTGCAACTCCCTCGACGACGTCGGCTCCGGCCGTGACCTCTGCAAGCGCCACGGCGTGCCCGTCGCCATCGATCTGGGCCGCCACATGAACGACCACATGGTGTCCTTCTACATGGCCAATCCGTCCGGCTTCGCCCTGGAGTACGGCTGGGGCGCCCGCATGATCGACGAGGCGACCTGGCAGGTGGAGCACTACGACACGGCGGACAGCCTCTGGGGACATCCGGAGCTCCGCACCCTCATCAGCGGAGGAGCGCCGGGCACGAAGTAGCGCCCCGGGCATGGAACCGGGGCCGCCCGGGAGATGGCCCGGCAGCCCCGGGAAGCGTCGGGTGGGGATGCCCTCCCGCCTACGCCGCGGCGGCTCGGGCCTCGCGGCGCGCGCGGCGGACGATGAAGTCCGCGAAGCGCGCGGTCGGGTCGAAGCCGACGACCGCCTCGGCGTTGGCGACGAAGTTCGACGTCGCGTTGACGTCGTAGTAGTAGATCCGGCCGTCGGCCTTCGAGATGAGGTACTCGACGCCGCCCACGTCGATGGAGGCTGCGCGGGCGAGGCGGATGACCGTGTCGATCGCCTCCGCCGGCGCGTCGAAGCGGGTCACCGTCAGCCCGGCCGGCGGGCTCACCGGGCACGCGCCGAGCTCGGCGCTCGGCGTGGACGCGCCCTCGGGCGTCTGGCAGATGTCGGCCGGGCAGAGGTTGAACCCGGCCCCGGCGTCGCGCACGATGCGGATCGCGTAGAGATACTGCCCGTCCAGCACCTCGACGCGGACGATCGCCCCTTCAATCGGCTCGACGTACTCCTGCACGAGCGCCGTGCCGTCCGGGCCGAGGTCCAGGCGATCGAGCGCCGATTCCAGCTGCGCCTTCGAGTCCACCCGCACGATGCCGGCCCCCGATCCGCCCACGTTCGGCTTGACCACCACCGGCAGCCGGAGAGCGTCCAGTGCCGCCAGGGCCTGGATCGGGTGGTTCACGACCAGGCTACGGGGATAGCGCGCGCCCACGCGCTCGAAGAGCCCCAGCTGTAGGGCCTTGGACTTCTCGAAGCGGTAGGCGGCGACGGGATTCACGACGGGAATCCCGAGGGACTCGTAGTGGGCGAGGAGCGCCTCGGCGTAGAAGAGGACGGCCTTGTGGCCGCGCGTGTGCGACGAGGGGCTCGTCCGGTTGACGATGACCGAGTACCGCGCGCGGCGATCGCGGGGGTCGAACCGGTGGCTCGCGTGGTCGATCTTCTCCCATGGGAGCCCGCGCCGATCGAGCTCGTCGAGGAGGCGTCGAGACCACTCCGGGTGCTCGTCCAAGATGCCGATGGGTCCCGCCAGTCGCGCCGTCATCTCCAGATCCTCGCTGTGTGAGTATTGTCGATCGGGATTAGTGTTATTAAGGTGCGGCATCACGGGACTCGGTGTCAAGGGCTTCCGCCGGGCGAGCTACGTGGTCTGGATCGCCAAATTAGTCAGGTACTTACGAGTCAACTCACTCATCGAAGAACGCTTTGACCGCGCCGAACGGGGTGAAGCGGGTCTCGATGCTGTCCCCTCGCGAGATCGGGTACTGCTTCGTGAAGGAGCCCGACATGATCCGGTGTCCGGCCTCGATTCGCCGGCCGAACTCGGAGAGCTTCTTGGCGAGCCAGGCGACAGCCCCGAGGGGGTGCCCGGTCTCCTCACTGCCGAGGGCGTGGTCCACCCGCTGACCGTTGATGAAGACATCCACCGTCGTGTGCGGCTGGCTCCCAGCCCGGCGGCAGGATGCTCGCCGGGCCGGTCACGAAGGCCTTCTGCTGGCAGTTGTCGGTGAGCGCCTGCGTCACGTCCGCCCGGAAGTCGCCTCGAGTCTCGATCAGCTCGAAAGCAGGCTGGACCGCGGTGATGGCGGCCCGGGCCTGCGCTCTGCGTGACGTTCGGTCCTTCCAGTCGGGAACCGACGGTCAGGCACAGCTCGTTCTCGAAGCCCGGCTGGATGAGGTCGTCGTGCCGGTACCGAGCGCCCCCGTCACGGTGGCCGCTCTCGAGAAGAAAGCCCATGACGGGCTCGTGCATGCCGAACTGCTTCTGGATCACCGGCGCGGTGAGCCCGACCTTCCACCCCGCCAGTCGCTCGCCCCGCGCGATCCAGCGGTCGAGGAGCCCGAGCTGCACTCGGTAGGCCTGCTCGATCGTCAGCCGGCCCTTCCACTCGGCCGGGAAGTAGCTCCGCCGGAGCGTGTGCTGCCACATCGACTCGGTGACCGCCTCGATGTCCATCTCGCAGTTCCTCCGTTGATTGATGGCCGGCCGCGCGCGTCGACGCGCTCAGCCCCCCAGCCGCACGCGGGCCTCGCCGATCCGCCGGCGCGCCTCGGGTGCGTACCACGCGTCCACGAACGCGCGGCGGAGCGGCTCGAGCGTCGCGTGCGCGCGCTCAACAGCCGGCGCCTTGAGCGCGCCCTTGATACTCTCGAACGCGCTCGACGGGGCGGCCGCAAGCCGATCGCACGTCCGGCGCGCCGCGTCCAGGACGTCCCCGTCGACGATCTCGGTGACGAGTCCACGCGCGAGGGCGGCGCGGGGGTCGAAGAGCTCGCCGCCGTAGAGCACCTCCTCGACCGACCGCGCCGGCACCGAGTACCGCACGATCTCGAGCGCCGAGGCGGGAAACGGCACGCCGAGCCGGATCTCGTTCAGGCCGAAGCGCCCGGCGGCCGCGCCCATCACGCGCGCATCGCACGCCAGGGCCAGGATGCCGCCGCCGGCCACCGCGTGGCCAGTCAGTGCGGCCACCACCGGGCGCGGATAGGCGAAGACGCGGAGCATGACCGCGTCGAACCGGGCCATGAACTCGTCCATGGCGCCACGCTCGAGCCCGTAGAGCGCCACGAGATCGAGCCCGGCCGAGAAGAAGCGATCGTAGCCGGTCAGGACGAGTCCGCGCGCATCCCCGGCCCTCGCCTCGTCGAGCGCGCGCTCGATCGCGGCCAGGGTCCGGGGGTTCAGCGCGTTGGCCTTCCCGCAGGTGAGATGGACGACGGCGAGGCCGTCTCGCCACTCGAGGTGGTACGGCGCGTCGCTGCCCGCGCCCGGGGCCATGCCGCTCGCCGCGTCAGCGCTGCCTGGCGGATTCGAGGCCGGCCTCGAGGCGCCTCAGGCCCTCCGCCAGATCGTCGTCGGAGGCGGCGTAGGAGAGCCGCAGGAAGCCGGCGGACCTCGGGCCGAACGCCTCGCCCGGCGAGACGACGACCTTGTGGTCGAAGAGCAGCCGCTCGGCGAGGCGCTGCGTGTCGTGGGTCACCGCCCGGACGTCGGGGAACGCGTAGAAGGCCCCGTCGGGCCGCGGGCATCGAACGCCGGGAACCCGGCTCATCCGCTCGACCACCAGGTCGCGCCGCCGCTGGTAGGCCCGGCGCATCGTCTCGACGCAGTCCTGCGGCCCGCGGATCGCCGCGAGAGCCGCCCGCTGGGTTGCCGAGTGGACGCAGGAGGCCATCGCCTCCTGGACGGGCGCCATGACCTCCAGCATCGGAGCCGGCCCCGTGAGGTAGCCGATGCGCCAGCCCGTCATCGCGTACTCCTTCGAGAAGGAGTAGATGGAGATGGTCCGGTCCTTGAGGCCGGGGAACGAGGCCGGGCTGACGTTCCGGATGTCGCCGTACGTCAGGGCCGCGTACGTCTCGTCGGAGATCAGCAGGAGGTCGTGGCGGACGCACAGCTCGGCGATGGCGTGCAGGAGATCCCGCGGGTAGACGGCGCCCGTCGGGTTCGCCGGGCTGTTGACGAGGATCGCGCGCGTCCGCGGGGTGATCGCGGCCGCCACGTCCTCGACGTGCGGGAGGTATCCACGCTCGGGATCCGTGGGCACGAAGACCGCCCGTCCCCCCGCCAGCGTGATCGTCGCGTCGAAGTTCGTGTAGCTCGGGTCGGTCACGAGAACTTCATCGCCCGGGTCGATCCCGACCATGAACGTGAGCGCCAGGGCCTGCATGGCGCCCACGGTCACGAAGACCTCCGAGCCCGGGTCGACCCGGTACCCGTTGACCCGCTCGAGCTTCTCCGCGATCGCCTCCCGGAGCTCCAGGTAGCCCGGGTTCGGCGAGTACTTGGTGAAGCCGTCGTGGAGCGCCTGGCAGCCCGCCTCGACGATGTGGGGCGGCGTCGCGAAGCCCGGCTCCCCCACCGCGAGGCTGATCGCCCCGGGTACCCGGGGCGTCAGGTCGAACATGCGGCGGATGGGAGAGACGGGCACCGCGCGCGCCCGGGCGCTCACCCGGTCGGTCGTGCTCCCCATCGATGCCTCCTCGCTACGAGGGATCGGCTCAGGCGCCGGCGACGACGGCGATCTCGACGAGGTAGTCCGTGGTCGCCAGGCGCGATTCGACGGTGGCGCGCGCGGGCGCGTTCGCCTTGTCCAGCCACGCGTCCCACGCCGCGTTCATGGCGTCGTAGTGCCGGATGTCCGACACCCAGACGTTCGCCCAGACGATCTTCGCCTTGGTGCTGCCGAAGTGCGCGAGCGCCTCGTCGATCTTCCGCAGGATCTGCGCGGTCTGGCCCTTCGCGTCGAGCTTGGCGTCGTCGGCGACCGTGCCGGCCACGTAGATGGTGTCTCCGAGCTTGGCAGCAGCGGCGATCCGGGGCCCGACCTTGTAGCGCGCGATGCTCATCGAGAGTTCCTCCTGAAGGAATGGCTGTGGTTGTACGCCGATGTCCTAGCCGAACCAGAGACGGTCGGCGGTCCCGCCCATCACGAGACCGAGCTCCTCCTTCGAGAGGAACCCCGCCTCGCGGGGGAGAAGGTGACGGTTGCGGACGTAGCCGCAGCCGGCAAGGACGTGGGGAAAATCGGAGCCCCACATGCACCGCGAGGCTCCGAAGGCGCGGACGGCGGCCTCCGTGAACGGCAGGCCGTCCCGATAGGGGTACCGCTCCCCGCACCAGTGGTGAAAGCCGGAGAGCTTCACGTGCACCTGGGGGTAGCGGGCGAGATCGAGCAGCGCCCGGAACGCAGGCTGTGCGAGCCCGTCGGCCGGCACCGGGTTGTTGAGATGATCGACCACGACCCGGAGCGACGGGAAGCGGCCCAGCAGCGGGACGAGCCGCCCGAGGTCCGTGCCCGCGTGGAGCACGCAGACGATCGTGCCGGTCTCGGCGAGCGCTTCCCAGAGCGGAATCGTGTCGTCGGCCCCGAGCCACGGGCCGCGGCCAGGCCGCTCGCCCCGCCGCAGCGGTCGGAGCCGGATGCCGGTCACGCCCTCGTCCCGCCACCGCCGGAGCTCCGCCGGCGCCTTCTTCCCTCGGGGATCGATCACGCACACGCCCCGGAAGCGGTCAGGAAAGCGCCGCAGGCACGAGACCATGTACCGGTTGTCCCAGTGATAGAACCACGGCTGCACGAAGACGGCGCGGTCGACGCCGGCCTCGTCCATGTAGTCCATGAACAGCTCGACGGAGGCCGTCGCCTGCGCGCTGTAGCCGATCTTCATCGGGCCCGCGTCGAGGCCGGCCGCGGTCCCGTCCCACACGTGGAGATGCGAATCGACCACGCCGTGAGCCACGAACACAAAGGGTAACACGACCGTTCGCGAACCGGCAGTCCGCGCGCCGCTCGTGCGATACTGCCCGCACGCAAGCGAAGTCAAACCCGGGGTCAGGCCCCGCTTTGGGTTCCGACGCTGCCGATGGGTCGACAGCCAAAGCCGGGCCAGGTCCCGTCGGAGGCCGCATGGTCGATCGGAACGACGTGGTCATCGTGATTCCCGGTGACGATCCCCCGCAGATCCAGGGCTCGCCGCATCTCGAGCGTCTCCGCCGTCACGGCGAGGTGCGCCTCTACACGGATCGCCCCGCGACTCCCGAGGAGAAGCTCGCGCGGGCGCGCGACGCCGTCTGTCTCGTGAACACGCGGGGGGCGATCAAGTGGCCGCGCGAGGCCCTTCTCGCCCTGCCGCGGCTCGAGATGGCCACCGTCTGCGGGATCGGCACCGACTCCTTCGATCTCGTCGCGGCGCGGGAGAGGGGCATCGTCATCTGCAACATTCCCGGGAAGACCGCGCCGATCGTCGCCGAGCACGCCTTCGGCCTCATGCTGGCCGTGGCCAAGCGCGCGCACTACCAGACGGCCCGGCTCAAGGCCGGCCGGTGGGGCGGCGTGGACAACGTCTATCTGCAGGGCAAGACGCTCGGCGTGGTGGGCACCGGCGCGATCGGCGGGGTGATGGCCCGGCTCGGCCGGGCACTCGGGATGGACGTCGTGGCCTGGACCTTCCACCCCGAGCCGGCGCGCGCCGCGGAGCTCGGCGTCCGCTACGTCCCGCTCGACGAGCTCCTCCGAACGTCGGACGTCGTGTCCCTCCACGTCCGGCTGACGCCGGAGAGCCGCGGCCTCATCGGCGAGCGGGAGCTGGGGCTGATGAAGCCCGGGGCCATCCTGGTCAACACGGCGCGGGGGCCCGTCGTGGACACCGAGGCCCTGGTGGCCGCGCTCCACGCCGGGCGCCTGGGAGGCGCGGGGCTCGACGTGTTCGACACCGAACCCCTGCCGGCCGGCCACCCGCTGCTCGCCTGCGAGCAGATCGTCCTCACCCCGCACAACGCCGACCAGACGCCGGAGGGCATGGACATCCTCAATGCCGGCGTGGTCGACAACGTGATCGCGTTCCTGGAGGGACGTCCCCAGAACGTCGTCGGGTAGCATCCCACCCGCCGCCGGCACGGACATCGGTGCGCTGGGCGATCAGGCCGCTCATCACCACTGGCTCCGGGGCGTAGCGACCAAGGACGAACCGTGGCCGCGGCCGCCGCGCCACGAGCCGATCGAACACGAGCAGGAGCTCCTCACCAAGGCCGGCCGGCGCGTGGTCACGAGTGCAATCGCGGGGCTCGTACACCCCGTCCCCGACCTTGCTAGCGCACCCGCCCGCACGCACGCCGGCACGATCCACATGGTGGGTCTCGTGCAACTCGACGTCGGATCACACGTAGAGGTCGTTCCCGCTCCCGTGCTCGCGGCCTCTGCCGCGCTGCGTGCCTGATCGCCCGGCGTCGGAAAACCGAGCGTGACGCCCCGACCCTAAGCGAGCGAGCGCCGAAGCCGCGGATACTGCCACCGCTCGACGGTACCCCTGCCCGTCACAGCCAGTTCGGCACAAGGAGCCTCGGGAGCAGCAGCACGGTCCATGGCGCCAGTGCGCACAGGATGATGACGATCAGCAGCGGGATCATCATCAGGTGGAGCAGCATCTGGATCCTCACCATCGGCACGCCCGCGACCGCGCACGCCGTCATCGCGACCATGCCGAGCGGCGGCGTGAGCAGCCCGAAGGACTGCGTCATCACCACGATGACCCCCAGGTGCACCGGGTGGATGCCAACCGCGACCGCCAGCGGATGGATGATCGGCACGAAGATTAGGATCGCCGGCAAGGCGTCCATGAACGTTCCCAACAGCACGTTCGCGATGACGATCAGGACCATGATGACGATCGGGTCGCGCGTGAATCCGACGATGAAGGCCGTCACCATCTCCGGCACCTGGTAGAACGCGAGCAGCCAGCCGAAGATCGAAGCGCCGCCGAGGCAGAACAGCACCTGGGAGAACTGGATCGTGGTCTCCGCGAAGAGCTTCGGCATCTGGCTCAGCTTGAGGCTCCGGAAGACCACGAGCGTCACGAAGAGGGAGTACACCGCGGCGATCGATGCGGACTCCGTGGGGGTGAACACGCCGCCGACCATGCCGACGATGATGATGACCGGCACGCCGAGCGGCCAGGCGGCGGTGCGGATACCGTCCCAGATGGCCCGGAAACCGAGGAACTTCGGATGCTCCCGCGGAAAGTCGTACTTCAGCGCGAAGAAGTGCGACTGCACCATCAGGCTGAGGCCCATCAGGACGCCCGGCAGGATGCCGCCGATCAGCAAGGCGCCGATCGAGACGCCCGCCGTCGCGCCGTAGATCACCATCAAGATGGACGGCGGGATGACCGCGCCCATGGTCGCGGTGCACGCGGTCAGGCAGACGGCGAAGCGCTCGTCGTAGCCGCGCCGCACCATCGCCCGGTGAAAGATCGAGCCGATGGCGGCCGCGTCGGCGGTGCTGCTGCCCGAGATGCCCGAGAGGAACATGCCGACCACCACGTTCACGTGCGCCAGCCCGCCGCGGAGATGCCCCACCAGGGCCATCGCTAGCTTGACCAGACGCTCCGAGATGCCGCCTTCGGTCATCACGTTGCCGGCCAGGAAGAAGAAGGGCAGCGCGAGCAGCGTGAACGCGTTGACGCCGGTGAACATCTGCTGGACTGCCACCATGAGCGGCAGGTCCGCCACCCAGATCACCAGCAGCGAGCACAGGATCAGGGAAAACGAGATCGGGACGCCGATGCACATGAACACCGACATGGATACCAGCAGAATGGTCAGCGGGTGCGTCATGCGGAATAGTCGATCGGCGGCGGCGCATCCCGGGGATCGTGGCTCTCACCGGTCGCGATCTGCCGGCAGTCCCGCAGGATGTCCATGAGGCAGACGATCGTCATCAGGAGACCGCTCAGGGGGATCACGATCGTCGGCACGAAGAGCGTGATGCCGAGCGCGGGCGACAGCCGCGCCACGCTGAGCTTCGAGAACTGCCAACCGGTGACCAGGATCACGATCGTGGTCACGAGCACGCACAGGTCGACGATCAGCCGCTGCACCCCGGCCGCGCGGCCACGAAGTCCGTGGAACATGTCGAAGCTGAAGTGGCTGTGTCGCACTGAGCAGATCGCGGTGCCGAGGAAGATGCACCAGATGAAGGCGAACAGGGACATCTCCTCGCCCCACAGGAACGACATCGCGAAGACGTAGCGCAGGACAACCTGGATGAAGACTCCGATGGTGATGAACGCCAGCAGCGCGGCGAGGACCGGCCCGAGCCAGCGCTCGAGCCGGTCGAAGAGTCGCTCCACCCGTGGAATCGGGTGTTACTTCGCGTGGGTGCGGATGAGCTGCAGCAGATCGGCCGTCTTCAGCTCGCTCGCCACCTCGTCCTGGATCGGCGCAATCAAGGCGATGAACTTCGCCTTGTCGGGGGTGGTGAGGGTGGCGCCCTTGGCCTTCAGGCGCTCGGCGGCGGCGGCGACGAGCTCGGCGTCCTTCTTGCGCTCGTAGGTGGCCGCCTCGGCTGCCGCGTCCAGGACGATCTTCTGGAGGTCAGGCGGCATGCTCGCCAGCTTCTTCTCGTTGATGTAGAGGGCGGACAGATTGCGCTGGTGCTCGGTCTGGGAGATGAATTTGGCCGCCTCGTAGTGCTTGTTCGACTCGATCACGGCGAGCCCGTTCTCGGCCGCGTCGAGCACGCCCGACTGCAGCGCCTGGTAGACCTCGCCGAAGTTCATCGGCGTCGGGATCGCGCCGAAGGCCTTCCACACCTTGACCTCGATCGGGTTGTTCTGCACCCGGATCTTCACCCCACGCAGGTCCTCGGGGCCGGCCACCGAGCCCTTGCGGCTGTAGATGTTGCGCACGCCGGCCGCATAGAAGCCCATGCGCTTGATGCCGAGGTTCTTGCTGGCGATGATCTCGTCGACCCGCTTGATGAACTGAGGATCGGTCACCACCCGTTCGAAGTGCGGGATGTCCTTGAACAGGTAGGCCACGCTGAAGAGGCCGAGCTCCGGCACGAAGGCCGCCGCATTGGGCGCGTTCGCGCAGATCACGTCGATCGAGCCCAGACGCACGCCCTCGACCATGGCGACCTCGGATCCGAGCTGGGCGGCGGGAAAGACGGCCGCCTTGATGCGGCCGTTGCTGCGCTCCTCGACCAGCTTCTTGAACATGCTGTGGCCTTCGTCGTACATGCTCCCGACGGGCTGGTCGTGACCCATCCGGAGCGAGATCTGCTGGGCCCACGCGGACCCCGAAGCCAGCATGAAGACTGCGCTTGCCAGCAGGGCTGCGGTTCGCTTCATGGTGTGCTCCCTCCTCGTGAGTGGGTGTAAGCAGTCTCGCCGCACTGCCGAGGCATCGCGCCGCCCGTACCGCGTCCGGCCCCGTAGAGGCCGCACGCGGCCCGGGCGGGACGATACCCCACCCCGCGGCGAGGGACAAGAGGGCTTGCGAGAAACGCCGCCGACGCGGCTATCGGCGGCTCTCCGTCTCCAGGCGCTTGAGCGTCTCCTCCAGCTTTCGGAGGTCTTCCGCAAAGCCCGCGAAGTCGCCTCGGCCGAAGCGCTCGCGCGCCCGGGTGAAATGCTCGAGCGCCTCGGCCGCCAGCCGCGGCGGGATCCCGCCGGGAGGCGGCGGCGCGCTAGCCGCAGGGGGAGCGCCGGCCACCGCCGCGGCGGGGCGGGCGCCGAAGAGCTGCTGGAGCGAGGCCTCCAGCGTCTCGTCCATGGCGATCCGGTTTCCGTAGGCCACGATCACCCGCTTCAGCTCCGGCAGGCGCCCCCGCTCCGCCGCCAGATAGAGGGGCTGGACGTAGAGAAGCGACTCCTCGATGGGGATGGCGAGGAGGCCGCCCCGGATCACCTGCGAGCCGGCCTGGCCCCACAGCGAGAGCTGCTGGGAGATGAACGCGTCCTGGTCGATGCGCGCCTCGACCTGCCGCGGGCCGAACACGAGCTTGCCCTTCGGGAACTCGAAGAGCACGAGCTTTCCGTAGTCCGGCGGGTCCGAGCGCGCCGCCAGCCACGCGATCATGTTGTCCCGGCGCACGGGAGTGAACGGGAGGAGCAGGATGAACTCCTCGCGCTTCTCACCGGGAAGCCGCATGATCGTGTAGTAGGGCTCCATCTCCGCGTCCCGGCCTTCCGCCTTCCGGATCGGCACCGTCCAGAGGTCCTCCTTGTTGTAGAAGACCTGCGGGTCGAGCATGTGGTACTGCGCGTACATCCGCGCCTGGATGCCGAAGAGGTCCTGGGGGTACCGGATGTGGGCGCGCAGGTCCTCGGGCATGGCCGAGAAGGGCCGGAACAGGCCGGGGAACGCACGCGCGTACGCGGCGATCAGCGGCTCGTCGGGCTCGACGACGTAGAAGGCCATCGTCCCGTCGTAGGCGTCCACGGCCACCTTCACCGGGTTGCGGATGTAGTTGCCCACCCCTGGGGTCCGGTGGGAGTAGGGGAAGTAGTCGGTCGTGGTGTAGGCGTCGACCAGCCAGACGATCCGCCCGGCGGCGGTGAGGACCGGGTACGGGTCGCGGTCCACCCGCAGGAACGGCGCGATCTTCTGCACGCGCTCGGCGACCTGCCGGTGGTAGAGGATCCGGCTCTCGGGGGTGAAGTCGTCGGACAGGAGGATCTTGAGCTCGGCGAAGCGCGCCGCGAAGACGATGCGGCGCCAGAGCGACCCGATGCTCACGCCGCCCGTGCCCGAGTACGTCGTGTAGACGTTCTGATCACCCTGCGGGTAGTTCAGCTCCGGCGCGCGCATCTTGACGAGCACGTACGCGTTGGCGACCTCGCCGTAGTAGACCTCGGGCCGATCGACCTTGAGCGATGCCGTGGTGGTGACGGGCGGGATGTCCTTGACGAAGAACTCCGGCAGCCCCTCCCGCGTCACCCGGTTCACCGGGCCCACCACGGCGCCGTACCCGTGCGTGTACACGAGGTGCTCGTTGATCCAGATGCGGCTCGGGAGGTGAGCGTGCGACAGCTCGCGGACGGAGAGCATGAGCTGCCGGGCCTCCCCGTCGAGCTGGTACCGGTCGTTGTCCACGTCGACGAACTTGTAGTAGGGGCGGATCTCCTGGAGCTGGCCGTAGGAGTCGAGCGCGGGCCGATGCTCCCAAAGCCGAATGTTCTTGATGGTCGCGTCGTTCTTGCGCAGGACGGCGGCGGTGAGGTTCTCCTCGGCCGGGAAGGGACGCGACTCGATGCGGTCGAGCCCGTATGCGCGGTTGGTGGCGGCGATCGTCCGCTCGATGTAGGGCCGCTCGGCCACGATCTCGTTGGGGGCCACCCGGAGCCGCTGGACGGCCGCGGGATAGGCGGCCAGGCCGATCAGGCCCCCGGCGATCCAGAGGCCGAGCCCGACGAAGGCGAATCGCAGGCCCGGTCGTGTCATCTGGACCAGGCACAAGACGGCCGCGAGGCCAGCCAGGGCGATCATGGCGTAGAGCGCCGGCAGGCTGGCGTTGACGTCCGCGTAGCTCGCCCCGAACGATGCCCCGCCCCCGGAGAAGAGGAGACCGAAGGCGTCCAGCGAGTACCCCCACGCCTTGACCACGAGGAATGCGGCGGCCAGCCCCAGCAGGTGCCCCTTGGCCCACGGGACGACGACGAGGCCCCGGGGTGACAGCCGCGCGCCGCGAGACAGCACGTACACGGCGGCGACCGCCGCCAGGGTCACCGACACGAGCAGGGTCAGGAACTGGAACGTGGCGAGGAGGAGCGGGTACGTGAAGACGTAGAACCCCACGTCCCGGCCGAAGAGGGGCTCGGTCACGCCGAAGATCCCGGCGTTCCGGAACCGGATCATCGTTTCCCATTGCGCCGTCCCCTGTCCGCTCAGCATGAACGCGATCACGAGACAGCCCGGCAGCAGAAAGCGCCGGTAGAGGGGCTCCACCTGGCGCCAGCTCGGGAGCTGCGGCAGGTCATCCTCGCCGGCGAGCTCGATGAGCGGCCCGTGTCCCCGACGCGTCGCGAGAAGATTGAGGTAGAGCACCAGGAACGCCAGCACCCCGGTGACCACGCCCAGGAGGATCTTCGTCGATAGGATGCTCGAGAAGACCCCCGAGAAGCCGACCTCACCGAACCAGAGCCAGTCGGTGTAGAGCTCGACCGCCTGCCGGCCAAACGGCAGCACCATGAACAGGACGACCATCCCGACGAGTACGGCGATTCTTGGCATGCTCCCCTCGTCCTCTCGGAAGGGACGACCCGAGTCACCCCGACCGCCATTGGTTGACTGTGAAGACGCTTCCGGCCGCCGGGGCTTCGCCGGTGGACGGACCGGATTCAGGCGCCGGCCGATCGCCGGCCGATCCAGGGACGCTAGAGGACGGGCGGACTCCGCGGAGCGCCCGCGGGGAGTGGCCGTGACGCGCGATCGTCTCGGATGCTTCCCACGCCTGAGCAGCCGGTGGGACCAGCCGCCAGAACGGCCGGCATGCACGCGGACGGGAGCGCCGGCGCAGCCGGCTGCGGCACGGGGCCATCGTCCGCCGCGACGTCGGTCTGGGCCTGGCGATACCGCACGAAGACGATTCCGGGGGAGCGATCGGCGGCACCGCCCCACCCTGGCCGCGGCACGACGGCGGCGAGCGGCAACAGATAGATGAGGAGGCCCAGGGTCGCGCCCACGCCGGCGAAACTCGTCGGGCGATGGCAGCGCGAGGACCCGGTGCGCATGCCAGGAGAGTAGCAATCCCGGCCAGGGTTGACAATGCGCGCACGTGATACCTTCGGGGCAGCGCGCCCCGGCCCGTCCGCCTCGTCCTGTCCACCTCCGGAGCGTGCCGAAGGGGAACCCCGATGGACGAGCACGAGCTGCGACGCTGGCTTCACCGGGTGCGGGACGGCGCCGTCTCGCGCCGGCAGTTCACGCGCATGATGGTCGGCGCCGGCCTGACGGCGCCACTGGTCAGCCAAATGCTGGCCTCCGTGGGCCTCGCTCAGACCCCCGCCCGACCGGCCTTCGCCCCCACGCGCCGCGGCGGCGGCGGGCATCTCAGGACGCTCTGGTGGCAGGGCCCCACCCTGCTCAATCCGCACTTCGCCGCCGGGCTCACCAACGCCGATGGGTCCCGCCTCTTCTACGAGCCCCTGGCCGCCTTCGATCCCGACGGTAACCTCGTACCGATCCTCGCCGAGGAGCTGCCGAGCGTCCAGAACGGCGGCGTGGCCCGGGATGGTCGGTCGGTGACGTGGCGGCTCAAGAAGGGCGTCCAGTGGCATGACGGGAAGTCGTTCACCGCCGAGGACGTCATCTTCAACTGGGAGTACGCTGCCGACCCCGCGACGGCCGCGGTGACCGCGGGCAGCTACCGCGCGATCCAGCGCGCGGAGGCGCTCGACAGCCACACGGTGCGCCTCAGCTTCGCCAAGCCTGCCCCGTTCTGGTCGGACGCGTTCTGCGGCAACCGCGGCATGATCCTCCCCAAGCACGTGTTCGAGGCCTTCCGGGGCGCGAAGTCCCGCGAGGCGCCCGCCAATCTCAAGCCGGTGGGCACCGGGCCGTACCGGTACGTGGATTTCAAGCCCGGCGACTCGATCCGGGCGGAACTCAACCCGGGTTACCACGTCCCGAACCGGCCGTTCTTCGACACCGTGGAGGTGAAGGGCGGCGGCGACGTCGTGTCGGCCGCCCGCGCCGTGCTGCAAACGGGAGAATACGACTGGGCCTGGAACATGCAGGCCGAGGACGACGTCCTGAAGCGCCTCGAGCAAGGCGGCAAGGGCCGCGTCGAGATCGCCACCTGGGGCGGCGTCGAGTTCATCGGCTGCAACCTCGCCGATCCCTGGCGCGAGGTCGACGGAGAGCGCGCGAGCCTGAAGGCGCCGCATCCCCTCCTCACCGATCCCGCCGTCCGTTCGGCGCTCGCTCTCCTGGCGGACCGTGGCGCCATCCAGGAGCAGATCTACGGCCGCCAGGGCCAGGCCACCGCGAACTTCCTCAACGCGCCCAGCCGTTTCCAGTCGAAGGCCACCCGCTGGGAGTTCAGCGTCGACAAGGCCAACCAGCTCCTCGAGGGTGCGGACTGGAAGCGGGGACCTGACGGGATCCGAGCCAAGGATGGCAAGCGCCTGAAGCTCGTCTTCCAGACGTCCATCAACGCCGCGCGGCAGTCGGTGCAGGCGGTTCTCAAGGCGGCGATGGCGCGGGCCGGCATCGAGGTCGAGCTGAAGTCCGTCGTCGGCTCCGTCTACTTCTCGACCGACCCCGCCAATCCTGACACCTACCTCCACGGCTTTACCGACATCCAGATGTACACGACGACCCTGGACGGGCCGGACCCCCAGAGCTTCATGGAGCAATTCGCCTCCTGGGAGGTCTCGTCCAAACAGAACCGCTGGCAGGGTCGGAACAACACGCGGTTCGTGAACGACGAGTACGACCGGTTGTGGAAGGCGGCCGAAGCGGAGCTGGACCCCGTCAAGCGCGCGGCCCAGTTCATCCGGATGAACGACATCGTGATACAGGCCAACGTGGTGATCCCGCTGGTTCACCGCAACTGGGTTGCGGCGGGCTCCAGCCAGATCCGCGGGGTCGAGCTGAGCGGCTGGGACTCGACGTTCTGGCGGCTCCCTTACTGGCATCGGGAGGCGTAGGGACAGGCACGCGTGGCGCACACAACCGTAGTGGGCGGACTCGCGACACACCGATCGGCGTCGCGAAGGGCCGGAAGGCTCGAGCACCTTCGGAGACTCCACGCCGTTGCCCTTGCTGGGACGAGAACGGTATGATTTTGCGTCGGCCGCGACGCGCGACCCTCTAGCTCATGATGGAGGAGAACCTGATGCGCACACACCGGACGCGCCGCTTCCTCTCCTCACTCGGCCTCATCGCTCTCGCCGCGCTCGGGGTCGCGGTCGGAGCGGGGCCTGTCGGCGCCGCGGGGACCTTCCGGGTCGCCGTGGGGGTCGACCTCGACACGGTGGATCCCGCCCAGATGACCACCACCACCGTGGCGAACATGGTCGACTACGTGGCCGAGACCCTCACCTCGCTCGGCCCAGACGGCAAGGTCAGTCCCTGGCTCGCGGAAAGCTGGACGGTCTCGCCGGACGGCCTCACCTACACCTTGAAGCTCCGGAAGGGCGTCACCTTCCACGACGGGACGCCGTTCGACGCCAAGGCGGTCAAGTGGAACTTCGACCGGCTGAAGGACACGCAGGTCCGCGTCCCGATCCGGGCGCCGTTCCCGATCAAGGAAACCGACGTCGTGGACGCCTCCACGGTGAAGGTGACGCTGACGAAGCCCTCGGCGCCGTTCATCGCGGCGCTGTCGTGGACCACCTCGGCCCTCGTCTCGCCGGCCTCCGTCGACAAGCAGGGCAACGAGTACAAGAACATCGTCCACACCGTCGGCACCGGCCCCTACGTCTTCAAGGAGCGGAAGAAGGGCGAGAGCTTCACGGTCGCCCTCAACGACAAGTACTGGGGCAAGAAGCCGACCTACGACACCGTGGTCTTCCGGATCGTCCCCGAGGCGGCGACGCGTGAGAGCCTGATCCTGGCCGGCCAGGTCGACCTCATCGTCCTGCCGCCCATCGCGGACCTCCCGGCGCTCCAGCGCAACTCGGCGCTCAAGGTCCTGCTGGCGCCGAGCGACCGGACGATCTTCATCTCGCTGAACACGACCAAGAGCCCCCTCGGGGACGTCAAGGTCCGCCAGGCTCTGAACTACGCGGTCGACAAGAAGGCGATCATCCAGAACGTCCTCTTCGGAGCCGCGGACGAGATGGATGCGCCGATGGCGCCGAGCCTGTTCGGCTACTGCAAGGCGGGCAACTACGACTACAACCCCGACAAGGCCAAGCAGCTCCTGACCGAGGCCGGCGTGAAGCCGGGCACCAAGATCAGCTTCCATCACCCCACCGGGCGCTACGTCCAGGACAAGGAGGCCTCCCAGGCCGTCGCCGGCTACCTCCGCGAGGTCGGCATCGAGCCGGAGCTCCAGACGATGGACTGGCCCACGTACGTCTCGATCATCAACGCCGGGCCGGCCGAGAAGACCGTCCACCAGCTCGCCTATCTCGGGTGGGCGCCGGCGTTCCTCGACAGCGCCATGCAGGCGTTCCAGTTCTGGTCGGGCTATCACCCGCCGGCCGGGCTCGCCACGAGCTTCTACAAGAACCCCTCGGTGGACGAGCTGATCCTCGCCGCCGAGAAGGAGACGAACGCGGACAAGCGCAAGGCGCTCTACTGCGACATGGCGAAGCAGGTCTGGGCGGACGCGCCCTGGCTCTTCCTCTACGTCCAGCGGTTCCCCATCGTCTACTCGGCGAAGGTGGCCGACGTCGGCTCCCTGCCGAACGAGAAGTTCGCCGCGATCTACGCTCGCCCGACGAACTGAGGGAAGGCCCCGAAGGCGCGGCCGGGGCCATGAGCCTCTTCCGCCAGTATCTGGCGCAGCGGCTCCTGGCCTCGGCCGTCACCCTCCTCGGGGTCTCCGTCATCGTGTTCCTCATGGTCCGCGTGCTGCCGGGCGACCCGGCGCAGGTGCTCGCGGGCCTCCTGGCGAGCGAGGAAGAGGTCGCGAGGCTCCGGACCGACCTCGGTCTCGACCGGCCCTTCCACGTCCAGTACGCAGTCTTCCTCGAGCGCCTGCTCCACGGGAACCTCGGCCGCTCGGCCCGGACGTCCCAGCCGGTGCTCGAGGAGCTCAAGCCCCGGCTTCGCGCCACCCTCACGCTGGCCGTGGTGAGCGCGGCCCTCGCGACCGCGGCCGGGATGACCGCCGGCGCTCTCGCGGCCACCCGCCCCTACTCCCGCTTCGACTACCTGCTCTCCCTGGCGACGCTGTTCGGCGTCTCGATGCCCACGTACTGGCTCGGCCTCATGCTGATCATCGTCTTCGCCGTCCACCTGAACTGGCTGCCCGCGGCCGGCTCCGAGGGGCTCGCGAGCCTGATCCTCCCCTCGCTCACCCTCGCCGCCTTCTCCGTCGCGCTCATCGCCCGCATGACCCGGGCGACCATGCTGGAGGTTCTGGGCCAGGAGTACGTCCGCACCGCCCGCGCCAAGGGCCTCGGCGAGAGCCTGGTCGTGGCGCGCCACGCGCTCCGGAACGCCCTCGTCCCCGTCCTGACCGTGATCGGGCTCCAGTTCGGCGCGCTGCTCGGCGGCGCCGTGCTGACCGAATCGGTCTTCGGGTGGCCGGGCATGGGGCTGCTCCTGATCGACTCGATCTTCTCGCGCGACTACGCGATGGTGCAGGGCATCGTGCTGGTCTTCTCGACCCTCTTCATCCTGACGAACCTGGTTGTCGATCTCCTCTATGTCGCCATCGACCCTCGAATCCGCTACGCCTGAGGGCGTCCTCGTCGAGACGGCGCCGCGGGGCCGCCCCGGGCTCCGCCGGCTCCGGGAGAGCTGGCAGCGCTTCCGCCGCCACCGGACCGCGATGGCGGGGCTGATCCTGCTGGTCGCGCTCCTGGTCCTCGCCCTCGCCGCGCCGCTTCTCACCTCGTACAATCCGGAGCGCCAGAGCCTGTCGCAGGCGCTCCGGCCCATCTCGTGGGCGCACCCGCTCGGGACCGACCATCTCGGGCGCGACATCCTGGCCCGGCTCCTCTACGGCGGCCGCCTCTCCCTCATGATCGGCTTCCTGGCGGTCGGGCTGGGCGTCGCCATCGGGGTGCCGCTCGGCGCGGTCTCCGGCTTCCAGGGCGGGTTCACGGATCTCGTCATCCAGCGGTTCGCCGACATCCTCCTCTCGTTCCCGGGCTTCCTCCTGGCGCTGTCGCTGGTCGCCATCCTCGGGGTCGGCCTCCAGAACGTCATCATCTCCGTCGGCATCTCCGCGGTGCCGTCGTTCATCCGACTGGTGCGCGGATCGGTGCTCTCGATCCGGGAGCAGGTCTACGTCCAGGCGGCGGACGCGATCGGCCAGCGGCGCGCCCTCATCATCTTCCGGCACGTCCTGCCGAACGCGATGGCGCCGGTCATCGTGCAGGCGACGCTGTCGCTCGGCTTCGCGATCCTGGTGGCGGCGGGGCTCGGCTTCCTCGGCCTGGGGGTCCAGCCGCCGACACCGGAGTGGGGCACGATGCTCGGCGAGGGCCGGCAGTACATCTTCCGCGCGCCGGGGCTCACCACCTACCCGGGCCTCGTGATCTTCCTGGCGGTCCTCGGCTTCAACCTCTTCGGCGACGGTCTCCGGGACGCGCTCGACCCGCGAATGAGCCGCGTCTAGCGCTCCGCAGAAATCAAACTCCGGGGTCAGGCCCCGCCTTTGACTGTCGGGGACTAGAGGACGCTGCGAGGCTTCCCGACCGCGCCCTCGGCGAAGCGCGAGAATCGGAAGGCGCGGAGGTCGATCGAGGGCTTTCCGTCGGTGATGAGCTCGGCGACCAGACGGCCCACGATCGGCCCCATCGCGAAGCCGTGGCCCGTGAAGCCGGTCGCCACGACGAGGCCGGACGGCCCCGCCTCGCCGATCACCGGGATCGCGTCCGGCGTGGCGTCGATGTAGCCCGCCCAGCTCCGCGTGACCTGGAGCTCGCCGAGCGCGGGATAGAGGCGGCGGAGCTCCTGGAGGCTCCGGTTGACCTTGGCCGGGTTCGGCGCGGGCCCGAGGCCGCGATCCCAGGTCAGCGGGTTGCGCCGGGCCGCCGATCCCGGCAGGAGCCCGGCGAGGCTCCTGAGCAGCGGGCGGCCCACATGGAAGCGGAAGAGCTTCCGGTTCTTCCAGTAGTTCGGCCAGAAGAGGCGCGCGTCGCGCAGTGAATCGAGGGTGACGTCGTGGTCCGCGGCGCCCGCGGCCGCGAGGTTCAGGGTGCCGTCGCGCCGCTGGCGGAACGAGACCGCCGGACCCCAGACCCCCGCGCGCGTCAGCGGTGGCGCCGGCGTCGTGCGCGCCACCGTGGCCCGGACCCAGCGCTGCGGCAGGTGGAGCCCGAGAGGACGGAGGAGGCGGGCCGACCACGCTCCGGCCGCACAGACCACGGTTCCTGCCCGGATAACCCCGAGCTCGGTCCGGACCTCGCCGATCCGGCCGCCTTCGGTCGCAATACCCTCGACCGCGCATCCCTCGTGGAGCTCGACCCCGAGCTTCACGGCCGCGCGCCCGAGCGCCTGCGTCGCCTTGGCGGGCTCGGCGTGCCCGTCACTCGCGGTGTAGAGACCGCCGACCCAGGCTCCGACCATGCCCGGCAGGAGCTCCTGGATCTCCCGCGGCGTGACGAGGCGCGTGTCGACCCCGTTCTCCCGCGCCGTCGGCAGCCACCCTTCGAAGAGGGCCAGGCGCTCTGGCGTCGACGCGAGCGCCAGGTTGCCGCCCTGGATCCACTCGAGGTCGGCGTCGAGCTCCTGCTCGAGGCCGCGCCAGGTCCGGTTCGCCGCCACCATCAGCGGCACTTCGGCCGGGTCCCGGCCCTGCTGTCGGACGAAGCCCCAGTTGCGCCCCGACTGCTCGCCGGCGACCTCGCCGCGCTCGAGCAGGATCACGCGGACACCGCGCCGGGCAAGGTAATACGCGGTGGCGCAGCCGACGATCCCGCCGCCCACCACGACCACGTCGCAACGGCGGTCGGCGCGAGGCCCGCTCATCGAGGGACTCATCCCTCGCCGAGCGCGCGGCTGAGGCGCGCGCGGATCTCGGCCCACGCGGCCTCGACGTCCGCGGGCCGGGGCGGCCGCTCGGCCGCGATCCCCTGGATCCGCTCGTAGATCTGGTGCTTCCCCCAGTCGCGGACGGCGGCGGGGACGCTCTCCGAGCACCCGGAGCGCCGCATCCTGGACGACGGGCGGCCAGCGACGCTCCATCTCCGCGCGACGCTCGCCGAAGTCGAAGCCGCCCGAGGGCGGCGCGGACATGGCCGAACGCCGCCGCGCGGTGGCCGCGTGGTCGACCGACTCCATCCACGAGGACGACGCCGTAGCCCTCCTCGCGCGCGGGCTCGGCGGTCAGGAAGCCGGCCCGCACGTCCTCGCGTACCCGCTCCGGGTCCCGGCGGCGCGGATCGCCGTGGCCCCCGCCGCTCGGCGAGAAGATGCTGACGACGTCGCCGGGCTCGAGGTGGAGCACGTCGACCTTGCCGATGTCGCGCGCCCGCGGCGTGTCGCGGTTCACCACGCAGCTGCCGGATGTGCCGGCGCGCCCGCCGGCCACGCCCCAGGGCTCCAGGCGAAAGCGCTCCATCCCGCGCGCCGTCACGATGGCGTGCGGGTGATACACCTGGAAGTCGAGCCGCACGGCAAGGCCGCCGCGGTGCTCTCCGGGTCCGCCGGTGTCCGCCATGAGGTGGTAGCGCCGCATGACGATCGGCACCTCGGCCTCGATGCTCTCGACCGGTGTGTTCCGGAGGAAGCCCGACGTCGAGTCGGCGCCGCCGAGGCCGTCCATCCCGGGGCGCCCACCCCCGCCACCCAGCATCGGCTCGACCACCTGGACGTGCCGCTGGCCGGTCAGCAGGTCCTGGACCGACGCGACGATCGGCGAGATCGCGCCGGCCGGCGCCGCCGGCACGCGCCCGGGCAGCGCCTGGGCCAGGGCGCCGAGCACGGCGTCGAACACGCGAAGGACGGTCCCGTACCGCACGCCGATCGGCGCCGGGAACTGGGCGTTGACCACGCTCCCTGGCGGCGCCGTGACCCGCACCGGCCGGAGGATGCTCGACGCCTTCGGAATGCCCGGGTCCTCGGTGACGAGGTAGGCGTTGATGGCCTGGCAGAGGAACGGATGCGTCGACGCCGTGGCTCGCGATGTTGAGCGCCGAGCCCACCTGAGGATCGGAGCCGGTGAAGTCGAGGTGGAGCGAGTCGCCCGAGACGGTCAGGGCCACCTGCAGGCGGATCGGCACCTCGGAACGGAGGTCGTCCTCCATGTACTCCGTGAACCGGTACGTCCCGTCGGGGATCTTGCGGATCGCCGCGCGCGACCGCGCCTCGGCATAGTCGAGGACCGCGTCGATCCCCTCGGTCACCGTGGGAAGCCCGAACTTCCGCACCATCTCCTGCATGCGCCGGTCGCAGGAGCTGACGGTGGCCACCATGGCCTTGATGTCGCCCCAGTTCATGTCGGGGATCCGGCAGTTGTCGCCGATCAGGTTCTTCACGTCCTCCTGGAGCACGCCGGCGCGGTAGAGCTTGGTCGGCCGGAGCCGGAGGCCCTCCTGGAAGATCTCGGTCGCGCGGGGCCACACGCTGGCCGGCACCGCGCCGCCCATGTCGGACGAGTGGACGAAGGCGTAGCCCCAGCAGATGATCCGGCCGTCGTGGAAGATCGGCCGGAGGATGTGGACGTCCGGCAGATGGGTGCAGAGCGGACCCGACAGGTAGGCGTCGTTGCAGATGACGATGTCGCCGTCCTCGTAGCGGTCGAAGTACTTCAAGGTCTGGATCATGTTCAGCCCGAGGTACGACGAGGCGCCCAGCGCCCATGGGTAGGCGACGTACTCGCCGCCGGTGGACACGAGCCCGGTCGAGAAGTCCGCGGTCTCCTTCACGAAGGTCGTGTAGGCGGTGCGCTCCATGATCCGCGCCATGTCCTCCACGACCGCCTGGTAGTGGTTCCGCAGGATCTCGAGCGTCACCCGATCGATGGCCATCGCCTAGCCCCGCTCGATCACGAGGTTGCCGAGCGCGATCGACGTGGGCGCGGAACCCGGCCGGCACCAGCGTGGTCGTGTCGTCCTGCTCGACGATGGCCGGGCCGAAAAGGTGCTGGCCTGCGAGTAGGTCCTGCCGGTGGAACACGGCGGCGTCGTGCCGCTGCTTCCGGTAGTGGATCGGCCGCCGGCCCGCCGGCGTCGCGGGCCCCGTCGCCCGTCGCCACCGCCATCGAGCGTCGGCTTCGGCGTCGTTCCGGTGATCGTCGCGCGGAGGTCGATCAGCTCGACGTCGGCCGCGCGGTCGGCGTGGGCGTAGAGCCGCTCGTGCCGGTCGTGGAAGGCGCTGCGGAGATGGTCGGTGGTGCCATCCTCGAGCCAGGCGGCGGCGATCGGCACCTCGACCTGGAACGCCTGCCCCACGTAGCGGAGGTCGGCGCTGAAGGCGAGCGCGCTCGCCGAGACCGGGGGCGCCTCCTCGGCCAGCCAGCGCCGGGCGCGCGCCGCGAGCTCCGCGCACTCGTCCGCGAGGAGCCGCCCGGACGTCGCGGACAGCCGCCGGTGGAGCGTCTTCACGTAGTCGCTCTTGACGTCCGCGGTCATCGCCCCCTGGGCGCAAAGCGTCCCAGGCGACGGCGGCACGATGACGCGCGGGATGTGGAACTCCTCCGCCAGGAAGCAGGCCTCGACCGGGCCGGCGCCGCCGAAGGCCACCAGGGCGAAGTCGCGAGGATCGAGGCCGTGGCGCGCGAGGACGTTCGAGAACGCGACGTACATGTTCGCGGTCGCGACCTCGATCACCGCCTCCGCGGCGGCGTCGACGCCGAGATCGAGGCGCGTCGGCGAGCGGCCGCATCGCCGCCGCTGCCCGGTCGGGGTGGAGCCGGAGCCGCCCGCCGACGAAGTTGTCGGGGTTGAGAAAGCCGCACAGGAGGAAGGCGTCGGATAGGGTCGGCTCGGCGCCGCCCCGGCCGTAGCACGCCGGCCCCGGGTCGGCGCCCGCGCTCCGCGGCCCGACCTTGAGGACGCCCGACCGGATCCAGCCACGCGACCGAGCCGCCGCCCGCGCCGATCGACGACACGCCGACGACCGGCATGACGATCGGGAACTCCCCGACCGTCTCGTCGGTGGAGTACACCGGCTGGCCGTCGCGCACGAGCGCGATGTCGGCGCTGGTGCCGCCCATGTCGAACGTGATCAGGTCCCGGTATCCCGCGCGCACGCAGACCGCCGTCGCCCCGATGACGCCCGACGCCGGACCCGAGAGCATGGTCTCCGCCGTCGCCCGGCGCGCGTCGCGCGCGGTCGTCACCCCGCCGTTCGACTTCGTGATGTAGAGCGGTACCCCCACGCCAGCCTGCCCCAGCTCCTGCTCGAGGCGCCCGAGGTAGCCGTCGACCTTCGGGCGCACGTAGGCGCTCAGGATCGCCACCATCGTCCGCTCGTACTCGCGGATCTGCGGCCACACCTCGTGGGAGCACGTCACGTGGAGACTTCGGGAAGCGCTCGGCGAGCGCCTTCTTGGCTTCCGCCTCGTGCGCCGGCGTCCGGTAGGCGTTGATGAACGAGACGACGAGGGCCTCGGCGCCCTCACGCTCGACCAGACGGATCGCCTCGCGAAGAAGCTCCTCCCGGTCGAGCGCGGTGTCCACGGTGCCGTCGGCCAGGATGCGCTCGGTCACCTCGCCGACGCGATAGCGCGGGATGAGCGGCGCGGGGCGCGTCGCCGTGAAGTTGACCGGGCTGGCGAGGCGGAGCCGCTGGATCTCGAGCACGTCGCCGAACCCGGCGGTGACCAGGAGGCCCAGCGTGGCGCCGTTCCGCTGGATCACCGTGTTGACGGCGATCGTGGTCCCGTGGACCAGATAGCCGATGTCGCCCGGATCGAGCCCCCGCTCGGACACGAGCGCGCGGAGGCCCGCGAGCACGCCGCGGCCGGGATCGCCGGGCACGGTCGGGGACTTGAAGCCGGAGAGCTCGCCGGTCGCCTCGTGGAGCAGGCTGAAGTCGGTGAAGGTGCCGCCGATGTCGATGCCGAGCCGGTAGCGTCCCACGTCGTCCCCGCCTGTCGCGGCTCCGCGGACGCTCGCCGCATGGCGTGCTCGCGCGCGGGCCTCGGATGAGTGAGGGAGCCGATCCGTCCGCGAGCGCGCGCGTGTACTATGCTCGCTGGACAGCCTCACGCTAGCCACGCGGTCGGAGGCTGTCAAGGCTGCTACCACCGGTCCGAGGAGGACGCGATGCATCTCGACCGTCAGCGCGCGCTCGCTCCCGGCTCCCCGCAGGCCGCGTAGCCCGCGTGCCCCCTCCCGAGCTTCCGGTGCCGCCGCCGCGTCGCAGCGTACTGTACCGGCTGGGCGTGGACCCCGGCGCCTACGAGTCGGCGCCGGCGTTCCATCCGGACGTGCTTCTCTTCGAGATCGAGGACTCCGTGCCGCCGGGGGACAAGGCGACGGCGCGCGAGCGCGTGGCCCGCACGCTGGCGAAAGGCGGCTTCCACCAGCAGGAGCTCCTCGTGACCGTCAACGGCCTCGACACGCCGTGGGGCCGCGACGACCTCGCCACGCTCGCCCGTGTTCCGCTCCACGGCGTCGTGCTCGCGAAGACGGAGACTCCGGAGGCGGTCCGCGAGGCGGACGCGCTCCTCGCCGCCCACGGCGCGCCGCCCTCGCTTCGCCTCTGGGCGATGATCGAGACGCCGCTTGGGCTCGCGCGCGCCCAGGAGATCGCCGCCGCGACCCCTCGCCTCGCGGGCATGACGGTCGGGCTCGGCGATCTCTCGCGCGGGCTCAACGCGTTCCGCCGGCCGGCGCCCCATCGCTGGCCGATGGTGCCGGCGCTCGCGGCGATCGTCCTCGCCGCGCGCGCCAACGGCCTGGCGGTGCTGGACAGCTCCTTTCGCGACGCCAAGGACCCGGCCGGCTTCCGCGACGCGTGCCTCGCCAGCCGGGAGCTCGGCTTCGACGGCAAGGTCTTCGAGAACCCCGCCCTCATCCCCGTGGCCAACGAGGCCTACGGGCCCACGGTGGACGAGGTGGCCTGGGCCCGCCGGGTGATCGCGGCGCGGCCCGGCGCGAAGCCGAACGGCGAGTACTGGGTCGACGGCCAGCACATCGACCCCCAGTACGAGGCGCTGGCCGAGCGGGTCCTCCGGTTCGCCGACGCCGTCGCGGCGCGCGACCGCGCTCGGGGCGGCGCGCCATGATCGCGGGGGCGAGGCGCCCTCGTGTCGTCGTGCCGTCCCACATCTTCCACGACCTCGCGCCCGAGCGCGCGGTCCTCGAGCCGCGCGGCATCGAGGTCGTGGACGGCTCCGCGCTCGATCCCGAGACGTGCCGCGCCGCCGTGCGCGACGCCGACGCGATCCTCTGCCAGTACTTCGTGGCCGACGCGGCGGTCATCGCGACGCTCAGCCACTGCCGGGTCATCGGCTCCTACGGCGCCGGCTACGACCAGATCGACGTCGGCGCCGCCGCGGCCCGTGGCATCACGGTCGTCCACGTCCCCGACTACGGCGTCGACGAGGTCTCGGATCACGCGATGGCACTCATGCTCGCCTGCGCGCGCGGGCTCGGCGTCCTCGCGCCGGCGACACGCCGGGGCGAGTGGGATTACCGGCAGACGGGGCCGCTCCACCGCCTGCGCGGCCGGACCCTCGGGATCGTCGGGCTCGGGCGGATCGGGCGGCGCGTCGCGGACAAAGCGCGCGGCTTCGGGCTCCGGATCCTGGCCAGCGATCCCTACGTGAGTCCCGCGGTGTTCGCCGAGCACGGGGCGGAGCCGCGCCGCCTCGAGCGCCTCCTCGCCGAGTCGGACCTGGTCACGGTCCACGCGCTCCTGACCGAGGAGACTCGCGGGCTCCTGGACGCGGTCGCCCTCGCGCGCATGAAGCCCGGCGCCTACCTGATCAACGCGGCCCGCGGGCCCATCGTGGACGAGCGCGCGCTTCTCGACGCCCTGGAGGCCGGGCACCTCGCCGGCGCGGGGCTCGACGTGCTCGCGGTGGAGCCGCCCGCCGCCGACCATCCCCTGCTCCGCCATCCGCGGGTGATCACCACGCCTCACTCAGCCTGGTACACGGAGCAAGCGATGAAGGATCTTCAGCGTCTCCTGGCGGAGGACGTCGCCCGCGTGCTGGCGGGCGAGGCCCCGCGCTGCCCCGTACCGGCGCCGCCGGGGCGCCCCTGACGGGGGCTCCCTCGTGTTGACCCCTCGGGGGGCGCGTGCTAGCGTCGCCGCGGTCGCCGGACCCCCTCGCGGCCGCCGCGCCTCCAGCCGAACGGAGAATCAGGACCGCGAATGAAGATCACGGACGTCGAGGCCATCGTCCTCCGTCGTCACGAGCCCGCCCGCGACATCTCCGACGGAACTCAGGACGCCTGCATCGTGCGCATCACGACCGACGACGGTCTCGTCGGGATCGGCGAGGTCGACTCCTCCCCCGAGGTCGTCAAGGCGGCGATCGAGGCGCCGAAGTCGCACCTGACCTCGTGCGGGCTCCGGCAACTGCTCCTCGGCGAGGACCCGCGCGACGTCGGCCGTCTCTGGGAGAAGTGCTACCGCGGCTCTCTCTACTTCGGGCGACGCGGCGCGGGCGTTCATGCTCTCAGCGGGATCGACATCGCCCTCTGGGACCTCGCGGGCAAGGCCGCCGGCCAGCCCGTGTGGCGGCTCCTCGGCGGCGCCTACCGGAACCGCGTCCGAGCGTACGCGTCCACGCTGATGCCGAACACGCCGGTGGAAGCGGGCCGGGAGGCCCAGAAGTGGGCGGCGCAGGGCTTCACGGCGGTGAAGCTCGGATGGGGCGGGTTCGGCCGCTCCCTCGCCAACGACGTCGCGCTGGTCGAGGCGGCGCGCTCCGCGGTGGGCGAGGGCGTCGAGCTGATGTTCGACATCGGCCTCGTGTGGGACGCCGCGACCGCGATCCACCAGGTCCGGCGGATGGAGCCCTTCCGCCCCTACTGGATCGAGGAGCCGCTCCCTCCCGACGACCTCGCCGGCTACCGCCGTCTGGCCGATTCCGTCGACACGCGCATCGCGGCCGGCGAGCAGTCGGTCACGCGCTGGGACTTCGTCCAGCTGCTCGACGAGGGCCGGGTCGACGTGATCCAGCCCGACCTCGCGCACGCCGGCGGGATCACCGAGACGCGCCGCATCGCGGAGCTCGCCCGGCTCCGCGACGTCCTCACCGTGCCGCACGCGTTCAAGACGGGCATCCTCAAGGCGGCGACCCTCCACTTCCTGGCCGCCCTGCCCGAAGCCCCGTTCCTCGAGTTCTGCGTCTGGGACTCGCCCTTGGCCCACGACCTGACCGAGCCGCGGTTCTGGATCGAGCGGGACGGGACCGTCGCCGTCCCCCAGGGCCCGGGCCTCGGAATCACGCTGAACGACGACGTGGTGGAGCGCTACCGAGTGGCCTGAGGCTGTCCCCCGGCCGAGCCCAGGCCGGAGACTACCGGTCCAGGAACAGGCCGCCGCTCAGGTTCAGGTTCGCGCCGGTGACGTAGCTCGCCTCGTCGGAGGCGAGGAAGACCACGCACGCCGCCACCTCGTCCGGCGTGCCCTCGCGGCCCAGCGGGATGCGGAGGTCCGGCAGCGTCGAGCCGGCGGTGCCGCCCATCTCCGTCGTGATCAGGCCGGGGGCAACCGCGTTGACGCGGATCCCGAGGGGCGCCAGCTCCTTGGCCAGCGAGCGCGTGATCGACACCATCCCAGCCTTCGAGGCGGCGTAGTGGGCGCACGGGTTGATGCCGCCGCTCCACGCGGCGTCCGAGGCGACGTTGACGATCGCCCCGCCCTGTCCGCGCTCGCGCATCGCGAGCGCCGCCGCTTGGGCGCAGAAGAACGCGCCCTTGAGGTTCACGTCGAGCAGCCGGTCCCAGTCACCCTCCTGCATCTCGAGGGCGGGACGGCGCTCGAACAGGCCCGCGTTGTTGACCAGGACGTCGAGGCGCCCGAAGGCGCGGACCGCGGCGTCGACGAGACCCCGCGCCTCGCTCACCTGCCCGAGGTCGGCCGCGTGCCAGGACGCCTTCTCGCCGAGCGCGGCGACCTCCGCGACGACCGCGCGGCCAGCGGCCTCGTCCCGACCGTTGACGACGACCGAGGCGCCCTCCCGGGCGCACGCGAGCGCGATCGCCCGGCCGATGCCGCGCGTTGCGCCGGTGACGACGACCACCCGGCCGCGGAGCCTGGAGCCCGGACTAGTCACCGGGACGCCTTCGGCTTCCGGGGCGGATCGGGTTTGCGGGGCGGCCGCCAGTCCCACCCGGTCTTCACCGGCCGTGGCTGGCGCGGGCTGCCGGATCGTCGCGCGCCCATCAGGGCTTCCGGAAGGCGATCCGGCCGATGAACGACTCGGCGGTGCCCTTGACGTCGTCGGAGTCGATGCCGATGGCGATACCGCCCGGGTCCTCCGGGGCCTCGCCGTAGATCCTCCTGAAATCCTCGCGCACGTCGCGGCGCTCGGTGAGCCACTTGCCGAGCTCGGCCGGCCCCGAGCGCATCACCACGTACGTCACCGTCCCCGTTCGCTGGCTCTTGAACACGGAGCCGGCCGGCGCGGTGGTGTCCCAGATGTAACCGATGATCTGGGAGCGAATCGCCTGGGGAAATCGCGGCCATACCACGTAGACTTGCGCCGCCTCGTCGTCGGTGGCGCCTTGCCGCGCGTCGGCGCCCTTCGGAAGCGCCGTCACCTTCCAGGTCCACTCGAGGATCGGCGTCTCCGCGAGACGCACCTTGCCCCGGATGTCCTTGTTGATGTTCGAGCTGTCGCCCGCGCTCTTGAGATGCAGCACCCGCTGGCCGTCCTGCTCGATCACCGTGAAGTCGTACTTGGGGCTTCCCCAGTCCTGCTTCGACCAGCCGGGCGGGATTCCCCTCGTCCCGGCGGGGATGGCCGCCCAGTCCTCCACGACGACGAGGTCCGCCGCCAGGACGGCGACGGCAACGAGCAAGCCGATGAGCGCGGTGATCCGGACACCAGCCCGAGCCTTCATGCGGTCCCCTGTCCCTCCATGTGCCGGACGGCAGCCGAGCTCGAGCCGCTGATCGCGGCCGCTCGACGAGTGAGTCGTCTGCCGTCCAGCATACCGGAGGGATCGGATCCGCGGCGGGCCGAACGCGATGGTCGATGCTGCGCGGGAGAGGCGGGGGGACGGTCAGCGCGACTTGCGGCCGAGGACGGCGAGCGAGGCCTCTGCCTCCGCGACGTCCGCGGCGTCCGGTGGCGTCCCGCCGAAGCGCGCGCGCTCGTAGAGCGCCGTCACGCGGGTGAACGCCGAGCCCGCCGCTGGTCCGAGGTCGGCGACTCGGCCGCTGAACTCCCGCGCGGTCTCGCCGGCCGTCGGACGGAGTCCTCGGCGCGCGGCGGCCCGAAGGGCGCGCCGGTAGAAGGCGGGAGTGCGGCCCCGCCCGGCGCCGAATCCGCCTCGACGGTGGCGCCATGCGGCCCAGGCCCCGACGAGCGCGAGCGCCCCGACGAGCGCGAGCGAGCCGGTGCGGCCCAGCCGGCCGCGCGTCTCCGCGTCGAGCCCGGCCGACCAGTTCCGGAAGCCCGCCAGCCTGAACTGCACCGACTGCACGGCCCGGATCTGGTCGCGGAGCGTCCAGTTCACCACGTAGCGGTGCCACTGGAGCCGGAGTGAATCGAGGTACAGAAGCGTGGGCCGCTGGCTGCTCCGCGTGTCCACCATCGCCCGGGGCGTCGGGTCGAAGGTCACCCAGCCGACGCCGGGCATGAACGCCTCGACCCAGGAGTGGGCATCGTAGTACCGGACGATGTAGTACTGTCCGTACGGATTCCATTCCCCCCGCTGGAACCCGTTCACGACCCGCGATGGAACGCCGAGGGTCCTGAGCATCACCGCCATCGCCGCCGCGAAGTACTCGCAGTGGCCGGCCCGCCGCACGAAGAGGAACTCCTGGAGTGGGTCGAGCTTGCTCACCCGCTCGATGTCGAGCGTGTAGCGAAACTTGGTCCGCAGGAACTCCTCCACGCTGTGCGCGATCTCCTCGGGCGTCTGGCTCGGGCCCGCGACCTGTCGGGCCAGCGCCGGGATCGCCGGCGCCAGGGCCGGCAGCTGCAGGTAGCGCTGGAGCTGGTTGGCGTCGAGCGGCGGCACCGACCGCCGCAGGGTCGCGCCCTTGACCCACGGGCCCTCGACCTCGGACTCCACGGTGTAGCGGAGCCGGGCGCCCGGAGCCGAGACGGACACCGCGCCCATGTCGTCCATCGCCAACATCGAGGTCGCCATCGTCAGGCGGAGGACGCGCGGCGCGGCGAACACCACCTCTGACGAGATGGGCTCGAGGAAGATCTCCTGCCGCAGGAACTGGCCGCTGCCTCCCAGAAGCCCCACGTCGAAGCCGCCCGAACTCGGCCGGACCAGCCGGATCTGCCGGGGGTAGCGGAGGCTCCACGCCTGGCCGTCGAACGTGTCCAGCACGATGCCGCGCCACTTGAGGTTCGGGTAGCGGTCGGGCTGGACATCGTCCGGCAGGTGCACGCGCATGACGACGTTGGAGTCGGTGAGGATGCTTCCGTACGAGCCGAGCTCGACGCGCTCGGAGAATCCCGTGATCATCTGGCCGAGCCGCGCGCGGAGGGGCAGCGTCGCGATGCCGACGCGGGGAAGCACGAAGAAGAGGCCGGCGGCCACGAGGAACACCGCCACGCCTCCCGCGCCCGCGAGCCCCAGGAGGTAGCGAGTGTGCGGCACCGCCTCGCTTCCCGCCGCCGTAGCCGGCGGCGGTCTCGCCCACGAAGTGCTGGAGCAGCGCGATCCAGCTCAGCAACCCGACGAAGCCCACGAAAGCGAAGAGGAATCCCACGCCGAACGCGGACCCGGACGCCGCGACGAGCATGAAGAAGGCGAGGAACGCGACCGTGCGCGAGTCGCGGACGGTCTGGAGCGTCGCCAGCTTGTACAGGATCAGGAACAGAAGGAGCCGCACCAAGGCGTCGAGGACGCTCTCCGTGAGGTACGCGATGTCCACCACCGAGGCGAGCGCCGCGAGCGGCACGAGAAGGCGCGCGCTCGCCAGCCGCCCGGCCCCGCCGGGTGTGCGGGGCTGGAGGCACCACGCGGCCGCCAGGAGCGCTCCCACCAGGAGCGCCCCGCGCGCGCCGAGGAAGTCGGCCACGTAGAGCGCCAACACGCCGTCCGCGACGAGGGCATAGAGCGCGAGCCGCAGGACGATCGGCAGCGTCATCGGGGCGCGTCCAGGCTGATGCGGATCTCTCGGAGACCCTCCGCGGCGGAGGCGGAACCGGCGTCGCGGCCCGGCGGCGTGTAGAGCGCCAGAGCCGTCAGGATCCGCCGCTCCTGGGCCGGACCCCGATCAAGAGGCACAGCCCCGGCGGCCCCCGCGAGCTCCACGCCGGTGCCGCGCCGGAGGAGATGGACGGCGAACGACGCCGCCTCGGAGAGCGCGCGCTCCAGATGCTGGGGGTCCGCCCCGCCGGAGCCGCTGAGCACGATCCGCGTATCCTCGGTCGCCTCCTCCTCGAGCTCCCGCACCATGAGGTTGCCCGACTTGGCGGTGGTGGGCCAGTGGATCAGGTGCGGCTCGTCGCCTGCCCGGTACGCGCGGAGGTTGTAGAGGTCGTGTCCCCGCCCTCGCCGGCGCGCCAGCGCCTCTCCGCGCGTCGCCTCGCGGATCGTCCGGGACCGCACCGGGTGCACCGCCGGGTACACGAGCACCTCCTCGTCGTAGAGGAGCGGCGGACCGACCTTGACGAAGAGCCCGAAGGGAAACGCGGTGGCGGCGCGAAGCCTGGGTAGGCGCCGCCGGCCGCGCGCGCCGAGCGTGATTTCCCACCCCACCACCCGCTCGGTCCCGGCCGGGATGCGCGACGCATAGGCGAGGCGCCGCGGGGACCCGAGGCCCCGGCGGTCCTTCAAGCCGACGCTGCGCAGCCGGTCATCGAGGGTGCGGCGCGGCATCCACCGGGCAAAGAAGCCGCGGCGACCCGGGAGGGGGCGGTCCAGCCCTTCCAGGGTGACCGAGTAGGACGCGAGCCGCCGCTTCCGGTTTGCCAGCACGATCGTGACGAGCGCCGGCTGGGTCGCGTGGATCGCGTCGGGCAGGGTCACCGTCACGTGGAGGCCCCGGATCGTCAGGTCGGACAGCATCCCCGACACGATGATCAGCGCCAGGAGCATCGAGCAGAGGAGATACGCCAGGTTGTTCCCGGTGTTGACGGCGGCCACGCCCAGACCGACGGCTGCGAACACGCACCACCAGCCGTCACGAGTCGGGCGGATCGACTTCGTCCGCCGCCACCACCAGCTCGCCAGTCGCCGCGCCAGGCGGATCATTCAACCCGGGCCGTGGGCCGGCTGGGCGTCGTGCCCCCCGTCAGCGGGGGACCGGAACGTCCTGGACGATCGCGCGGATGATCGCCTCCGCGCCCGCGCCCGACCCGTCCTGCGCCGGCCCGGCCATGATGACGCGGTGGGCGAGCGCGGGCACCGCGAGGCGCTTGACGTCGTCGGGCACAAGGAAGTCGCGCCCGTCGGCCAGGGCATGCGCGCGCGCCGCCCGGAGGAGGGCCAGGGAGCCGCGCGGGCTCACGCCGAGCGCGAGCAGGCGCGAGCGGCGCGTCGCGGTCACGATCGACAGGACGTAGTCCACGACCGAGTCGTCCGCGCGGACGAGCTCGGCGGCCTCCTGGAGCTCGACGACGTCGGCGGCGTCGAGGACCGTCTCGAGCGTGTCAACCACCGGCGAGCCGGCGCCGCGGAGGATCGTGCGCTCGTCCGCCTCGCTCGGATAGCCGATGCGGATCCGCAGGAGGAAGCGGTCAAGCTGCGACTCCGGCAGCGGAAACGTCCCTGCGTGCTCCAAGGGGTTCTGCGTCGCCAGCACCATGAACGGCCGCGGCAAGGCGTGCGTCGTGTGATCCAGCGAGACCTGCGCCTCGTTCATCGCCTCGAGGAGGCTCGACTGGGTCTTGGGCGTCGTCCGGTTGATCTCGTCCGCCAGCACGATGTTCGTGAAGATCGGACCGGGCTTGAACACGAACTCGTGCTTGTCAGGCTCGTAGACGGCGACGCCGAGCACGTCCGACGGCAGCATGTCCGATGTGAACTGGATCCGCTGGAAGCCGGCGCCGATGGACCGGGCCAGGGCAGCCGCCAGGGTCGTCTTCCCCACCCCGGGCACGTCCTCGATCAGGAGATGTCCCCTGGCCACGAGGCCGACGACGGCGAGACGCACCACGTCTGCCTTCCCGACCAGGGCACGTGACAGATTGGCTTCGAGTCGGGCGATCTGGGCGTGAAGATCCCTGGGTCTTGCCATGGTGGCGATTATCCCATGCAGGGCCCGTGCCGCCCCGAGCGGAGGGCCGCCGCGCAGACTCGGGCGGCCGCCACTTGCGGGGTCGTCGCCGGCCATGTCACCGATCCCTCTGTCCTGACAGAACTTTCCGCCGGGGGTACTCGGCGAGCTGACTAGCCCCGGGTCGGCCCGAGGGTCACCGGCAGGGTGTCCAGGCCGCGGAGCGTGCTCGACGGGCGCCAGACAGGGCGCTCCACGGCCAGGGTGAGTGCCGGAAAACGTCGCAGCAACGCGCCGATCGCGACCTGGGCCTCGAGCCGCGCGAGCGACGCACCGAGGCAGTAGTGGATCCCCGCGCCAAACGCCAGATGACGCGGCTGGTCTCGCCCGAGGTCGAGCCGGTCGGGCTCGGCGAAGTGTGAGGGGTCTCGGTTGGCCGCCCCGACGAGCCCGAGGACGAGCGTGCCCTTGGGAATCGGCACGCCGCCGATGTCGGCGTCCTCGGCCGCCATCCGGCCCGTCCGCTGAACCGGCGAGTCGTAGCGCAGGAGCTCCTCGACCGCGGCCGGAAGCCGCGCGGGATCAGCATGGAGGCGACGCTGCTCCTCCGGATGACGCAGGAGCGCGAGGAGCCCATTGCCGATCAGGTTGACCGTCGTCTCGTGGCCCGCCACATAGAGGAGCAGGCAAGTTGCCAGGAGCTCGCGCTCGGACAGGCGGTCGCCCGCCTCCTCGGCCTCGACGAGCCCGCTCAGGAGATCGGGCCCGGGTCGCCGGCGGCGCTCCTCCGCGAGGGCGCGGAAGTAGCCCGCGATCTCCTCGGTGGCGCGACTCCCCCTCACGATCACTTCGGGCCCGACGGGCAGCGCGATCGCGTCGAGAGCCCGCGCGACGTCCCGCGACCACTCCTTGATCATCTCGTTGTCGTCGGCGGGCACGCCCATGAGCTCCGAGATCACCGTCACCGGCAAGGGATAGGCCAGGGCCTCGATCACGTCCACCCGCGGTAGGTCGGCCACGCGGTCGAGCAGACGCTCGACGATGGCCTCGACATGCCCGCGGAGGGTTTCGACGACGCGCGGCGTGAATGCCTTGCTGACGAGCGCCCGGAGCCGCGTGTGGTCGGGCGGGTCGCGGAACAGCATCGACGCCGGAAGCCACGGGCCGTTCGGCCCGCTGCCGAAGCGGGCCTCGAAGAGCGCCTGGTATCCGCTCTTGCCGAAGCGCGGGTCCCGGAGGAAACCCGCCACGTCGTCGTACCGGGTGAGGACGTAGAACCCGAGCGGGTGGCGGTGGATCGGGTCCTCGGCGCGCAGCTGGTGGTAGGCAGGATACGGATCCTCGAGGAACGCGGGATCGAGGAAGTTCAGCCCAGCCATGCCGCCCTCCGTCGAGGCGAGTGTAGCGCGGACGCCGCCGGCGGGTCGTCACGGAAAATTCACTTCGCGTTGATCCGATCGCCATCGCGCCGGGCGACGCTTGGGATGCCGGCCCGCGGGCCGGAGGAGGCACCCATGGCGACGCGAGCGCTGTCCGCCCTGCCGCCGACGTTCCCTGCCCCGGGGGTGGCGGCCGCGATCCATCGCGCGGTCACGGCCGCGGGCGCCGACCCTCGACCGCAAGGCGTCGAGAGGCGGGCGATGCCGGTGCTCTCGCTCGACGCGGCCCGGCGCGGCCGCCCCCGGTGGCCGAGGCCGAGCCTGGCCGACCGTCCGCTCGAGACACGACCGTCGTTGATCCGCTGAGCCGGCGGGTCGATCATGGGGCGGTGCCGAGTCGGCCCAGAGACCCGCTGAACCCGAGCCTCTTCGGCCGGCGCGCCTTTCTCCGCGGGGCGCTCGCCGCCACGCTCGCCGGCCCCTCGCTGACAGGCTGTGCGACACCCGCGCGCCCCGAGGTGGCGGGACGCGATCCGTTCAGCCTCGGTGTGGCATCGGGCGAGCCGACCCCGGACGGCTTCGTGCTGTGGACGCGGCTCGCCCCCGTGCCGCTCTGGAGCGATCCCGCGGCGCCCGGCGGGCTCGTCGGAGGGGACGTCACCCTCACCTACGAGATCGCGGCGGATCCCGGCATGCGGACCATCGTGCAGTCCGGCCCGGCCGTGGCGGAAGCCGCCTACGCGTACTCGGTCCACCTCGAGGTCAAGGGTCTCGCCGCGGAGCGGCCGTACTGGTACCGGTTCACCCACGGCGACGCGCAGAGCCGGATCGGCCGCGCCTGGACTGGGCCCGAGCCTCGCACCCCCTTGCGGCGGCTCCGGTTCGCGTTCGTGTCCTGCGCCAACTACGAGCACGGGTTCTTCTCCGCCTACCGCCATCTGGCCGACGAAGAGCCGGATCTCGTGCTCTTCCTCGGCGACTACATCTACGAGTACGTGGACCGAGTCCGTCCGACGGTCCGGCGCCACAGCGACAACGTCGAGGCAGCGACGCTCCCGACCTATCGCAACCGGTACGCGCAGTACCGCATGGATCCAGATCTCGCGTTCTGGACGGACGCCTGGGACGGGTACCCCGTGAGCCGGAGCCGCCTCCTCCGGCAGATCGAGGCAAGCCGCGTCCCGAACCCCGTCGTGATCGGCGGGGACCTTCACTCCTTCTGGGTCAACGATCTCAAGCGCGACTTCGACGATCCCGGCTCCCCGACCGTGGCGACGGAATTCATCGGAACGTCCGTCTCGTCCATCGGTCCGTCCTACTCGCAGTTCTCGGCCTGGCTGCCCGACAACCCGCACGTGCGCTTCTTCGAGAGCCGCCAGCGCGGCTACGTCTCCGTCGAGCTCACGGCGGAGCGGCTGACGGCCCACCTCCGGACGGTGTCGGACGTCCGCGATCCCCGCGCGACGCTCTCGACACTCCGCAGCTTCGTCGTCGAGTCCGGACGGCCGGGCGCCGTGCCCGCGTAGCGCCGCGCGGCGGCGCGGGTCGAGCGCGCCTACCCGAAGATCGACTCCGGGATGAACGCCGAGACGATCCAGTTCGGCGCGTCGACGATCTCGCTGATCCGAAGGTCCGCGGCCACGCTCGCCACGACGTAGGCCTCCTCGCGCGTGAGGCCACGCTCCGCGACCAGGTGGTCGACCAGGTAGCGAACGGCCTGCTGGGCGGACAGGAACAGGTCGGGACCGTGCGCCGTCGTCGCGAACTCCGCGCCCCGGCTCGGGTGAGACCCGCTCGTCCGGAGCTGAGGCTCCTGAAGCGGGCGGCCTTGGCGGAGCCCGACCCGCAGCGTCACGCGGGCGGACATCTCCACGGCGCTGATGCAGACCTCGCCGTCGCCCTGGGCCCCGTGGCCGTCGCCGACCGACAGGAGCCCGCCGTCGACCCAGACCGGGAGGTAGACGGTCGCGCCGGCGGTGAGCTGCTTGATATCCATGTTCCCGCCGTTCTTCCGGGGCGGCGCCGTGGAGTGCCCGCCGGGCTCGTCGAGCGCGGTCCCGAGGACCCCGGGAAACGGCGCGAGGGGGACGGCCACGCGCGCGCCGGAGCGGGCGCGCATCCGCGCGACGGCCCGGTCCTCGAGGTTCCAGATCTGGAGGAAGGACTCCGGGAACTCGGCTTCCGGAAGCAGCCCGCGGCCCGGGCGGATGTGGGTCCAGCCGAACGGCGCCGGCTCCATCGCGACGATCTCGACGACCAGGACGTCGCCGGGCCGGGCGCCGCGCACGGCGATCGGGCCACTGAGGGGGTGTCCCTTCAAGGGACCGCGCGCGGCCGTGTCGCGGCTGGTCGAGGTCGGCGTGTAGTATCCGTCGCCGGCGTCGCGCGTGTCGACGACGATGGTGTCGCCGGGGTCCACCACGAGGCGCGGCGGGATCGCGTTGTTCCACTCGTAGTGCACGACGCTCGAGTCGAGTCGGTGAGTCGACGACATGAGGGCCTCCTCCGGAACGGGACGGGTTCGAGGCGCCACGCGACCTCGCAGGTGTTAGTGTATCGTACCCGCGTGGCGCGCCCTCTCGTCCTCCTGTGGACCGATGCGGCGGACGTCTACGCGGGCGCCGCGGAGCGCGCAGGCCTCTCGGATCGCGTGGAGTTCGCCGCCGTCCCGACGGGCGCGGCGGCGGAGCCGGCGCTCCTGGGCCGTGCCGAGGCCGCGCTCGCGTGGCGCATCCCGAAGGGCTCGTTCGCGGCGGCACCGCGACTCCGCTGGGTCCAGACGCTGACGGCGGGCGTCGAGGGGTGGCTCGCGCGCGCCGACCTGCCGGCCGCGCTCACGCTCACCTGCGCGCGCGGCACGCACCGCGTCCAGATGCCCGAGAACATTCTTGGCGCGCTCTTCCATCTCACGAAGCCCTTCGCCGCCGCCGAGCGCGACCAGGAGGCGCGCCGCTGGACGCGCCGCGTGTCGGAGCCTCTCGCGGGCAAGACGCTCGGGATCCTCGGGCTCGGGGCGATCGGCCAGGAGGTGGCGCGCAAGGCGGCGGCCCTCGAGCTGACGGTGATCGGCACCCGGCGCGAGCCGGTGCCCGTCCCTCACGTGACGCGAGTCGTCCCACCCGAGGGCATCGACGAGATTCTGGGCGCGTCGGACTTCGTGCTCCTGCTCCTGCCCGTCACGCCGGCGACGCGCGACCTGATGGACGCGCGGCGGCTCGTGCGGATGCGTCCGACGGCGTGGCTCCTCAACTACGCGCGGGGCGAGCTGGTCGTCGACCTGGATCTGGTCGACGCCGTCAAGCGCCACACGATCGCCGGCGCGGTCCTGGACGTCTTCCGGGTCGAGCCCCTGCCCGACGATCATCCGTTCTGGACCACGCCGGGCATCACCGTGCTGCCGCACTTCGGCGGGCTCCACCCCACCCGCGACGAGCAGGTGGCCGCCCTCTTCGTGGACAACCTCCGGCGGTTCCTCGACGGGGAGCCGCTCCGCCACGTCGTCGACCGGGCGCGCGGCTACTGACCGGCGCCGCGGCCGCTCGACCGCCGTGAACGTCCTCTCGATCCAGTCGAGCGTCGTCTACGGGCGCGTGGGAAACCGCGCCGCCGTGCCGGCGCTGGAGCGGCTCGGCCACGACGTCTGGCCGGTGGACACCGTCGCCTTCTCGAACCATCCCGCGCACGGCTCGTTCCGCGGGCGGATCGTGCCCGCGGCCGAGGTGCGCGACCTCGTCGAGGGCCTCGCGGCGCGCGGCGTGCTGGCGCGGTGCGACGCGGTCCTGTCCGGCTATCTCGGCGACCCCGCCACCGGCGCCGTGGTGGAGGACGCGGTCGCGCGCGTGCGCGCCGCCAATCCCCGCACGCTCTACTGCTGCGATCCGGTCATCGGCGAGGTGGGGCGCGGGGCGTACGTCCGCGCCGGGGTTCCGGAAGCATTCCGCGACCGACTGGTCCCGCTGGCCGACATCGTCACGCCGAACCCGTTCGAGCTGGAGCTCCTCTCCGGCGTCGCGCCCGCGGATCTCCCGGCCGCGCAGGCCGCCGCGCGGGCCCTCCTCGGCCGCGGGCCCGGCCTGGTCGTCGCAACCGGGCTCCAGCTGTCGGAGGCGCCCGGTCAGCTTGCCGTGCTGGCGCTCACGCGCGACGAGGCGTGGCTCGTCCGCCACCCGCGTCGAGTCGTGCGCGTCTGGGGCACGGGAGACGCCTTCGCCGGGCTGTTCCTCGGCGCCTATCTCCCCCGTCGCGACGCGCGGGCCGCGCTGGAGCATGCCGTCGCGGCGCTGGACGGAGTGCTCGCCGTCGCGGAACGGACCGACGCGGACGAGCTGCCGCTGGTCGCCGCGCAGGATGCGCTCGTGCACCCGCGGGCCCGCTTCGGCGCGGAGTCGGTCGGGTGACGCGACTTGAAGTGAAACTTGAAGGGATGGCGAGCAACCGGCGAGCGGGGCGTCCTCGAGGGATCGGGGCGCTCCGCTCGGTCTCGCCGCCAAGCGGGGGAGCCCGATGAGCAAGGGAGAGGTCGGCTTCGTGGGGCTGGGCCGGATGGGGTTCCCGATGGCGCGGAACCTGGCCCAGGCCGGCTACCATGTTCACGTCCACGACGTCGCCGCGGGCGCGATGGAGCGCGGGGGCCGTGTCGCCGGGATCACGCCTCGCGCGTCGGCGCGCGAGGTCGCGGCGGCGGCGACCGTCGTGTTCACGGCCCTCCCGAACGACGCCATCGTGCGGGAGACCTACCTCGGCCCGACCGGGCTCCTCGCGGGCGGCCGGGCAGGCCTCGTCACGTGCGACTGCTCGACGGTGAGCCCCGGCGCCACGCTGGAGGTCCACCGGGCGGCGGCGGCGCGCGGGATCCACCATCTCGACACCCCGATGCTCGGCTCGACGCCCCAGGCCGAGTCGGGCGAGATCTTCTTCATGGTGGGGGGCGACGCGGCCCAGATGCCCGTGATCCAGCCGCTCCTCGACGTGATGGGGCGGCTCACGATGCACGTGGGGCCCTCGGGGACGGGCAACCGGATCAAGCTCCTCCACAACGCGCTCGGCGCGGTGAACGCGGTCGCGGTGGCGGAGTCGCTCGCCCTCTGCGACGCGGTCGGCGTCGACCCGCGGACCTACTACGAGGTCGTGAAGAACGGCGGCGGGATGGCGTACTCGACCTACTTCGACCGCCGGGTGCTGCGGGTCGTCGAGGGGAACTACGACCCGACGTTCACGCTCGAGCTCATGCTGAAGGACGTCACCCTCGCGACCGAGATGGCGGGGGCGCTCCTCGCCCACCTCCCGATCCTCCGCGAGACGCTGGGCGCCTACCGGGAGGGCCAGCGCCGCGGCTCCGGCGGCGAGGACTTCTCCGCGGTCACCCACGCCCTCGAGGACCGCCTCGGCCACTCCCTCTTCGGGATCAGACGTTGACCGAAATCAAAGAACGGGGTCAGGCCCTGACTTTGATTTCCCCGCCGGAGAATCAAAGGCGGGCCTGACCCCGACTTTGGCTTTCAGGGCCGGGCGCCCATGCGCTGGAGGCGGGCGAGGCGGCGCTTGAGCGAGGGGTGCATGCCCATCAGGAGGCCTTCGCGCTCGGTGAACGTCCCACGCTGAGCCTGCTCGTCGGTCGGACCCACGATGAAGAGGTGCGCGACCGACTCGCCGCCCGGGATCACCGCCCCGGCCTCCCCGAGGTGCCGGAGCCCGCGGTAGAGCCCCGTGGGATTCCGGGTCAGCTCGACCGCCGTCGCGTCCGCGAGATACCGGCGGCTCCGCCAGAGAAGCCCCACCGGCAGGCTCGCGAAGAGCAGGAGGAAGCCGGTCGCGGCCGTGGCGAAGGCGAGGAGCGCCATGAGCGGCGGGACCACGCGGACGAGGATCGCGCCCGGCCGGCCGAAGTAGTCGCGGCCGAGCCCGCCCACCGGGTCGTCCCCTCCGCCGCCCGCGCCGAAGCGCTTCCGGTGCTCCATCAGGAGCGCCATCAAGCCCCGCGCCCGCTCGGCGCGCGCTTCCGGGGAGCCGAACGCTGCGACCAGCGGGAACGTGAGCCACCGCCAGGCCACCCGGCGCGGGTAGCGCGCGAACGGTGCCAGCACGATGACGATCACGAGCTCCAGCACGTAGAGGAGCGAGTGGATCTGGGCCGCGCCCCGGAGGTCGCCGTTGCCGATCGAGCCGATCAGGTGCGCGAGGAGCCCCTCCGTCTCCTCGCGGTCGAACTCGTCGAGGAGACGCCGGCCGACGACCACGTAGCTCGCCGTCGCGTCCGTCCCGACGGCGGCGGCATTCGCCACCTTGGCATCGAGGAGCCGCACCTCCGGCGCGGGGATCCCGGCGGCGATCGCCATCTCCTGCACCACGTTGACGAGCTGGCGCTCCTCCAGATCCCCGTCCCGCGGAGGCCGCGCGCCGATCGCGAGGAGGGTGTGGCCGACCCCGGCCGCGAGCCAGACGGACCGGACGCTCAGCCAGCACGCGAGCGGGACGACGAGCCCGACCACCCAGATCGCCGCGCCGTCGCCCGGCAAGAGCTTCGGCAGGTTGCCCACGACGCCGAGCGGGGCGAGCCCCACGTCCCAGATGACGCTGGCCAGACCGGACGTCGCGGGGCTCAGAAGGAAGAGCGCGCCGACCCCGATGGACAGGACCGCGGGGATGAACACCATGGCGAAGAGGACGAGGAACACGTTGGCGAAGAAGCCGATGGACGACACGAACCCGCACGCTCCCACCACCAGGGCATAGGCCGCCGTGAGACGCCAGGTCGCGCGGCGATTCCGCGCCTGGAACTCGAAGAACGGCGTGCGCTCGACCGGCCAGGGCTGCTCCACGTCGGCGAGATGATACGCTCGGGGTCAGACTTTGACTTCCAGACAATTCGCGCGGGCGACGGGGTCAGACTTCGCCTTCCGGACAATCCGGATGGCCGGTCTGCCGTCGAGCAGCGGAGACTGTCCGAAAGGCGAAGTCTGACCCCATGACTCTGCTGGAGCGGCTGCGCGACGAGTTCCCGGACTCCTCGGGCCGACGCCTGCGCACCTGGCTCGTCGCCGGCCGGGTGCGAGTGGGCGGCGAGATCGTCCGTGATCCCCGGACCCCCGTGGCCGCGGGCGACCGGGTCACGCTCGGGCCGGCGCCGCCCCCCGCCCTCGCCTCGCCGCTCCGCCTGATCCACGAGGACGACTCGATCCTGGTGATCGAGAAGCCCCCGGGCCTCCTCACGATCGGCACCGAGCACGAGCGCGAGCGCACGGCGTACCGCATGGTGTGGGCGTATCTGAAGGGCGCGCGGCCGCCGCGCCGGCCCTTCATCGTCCACCGCCTCGACCGCGAGACGTCGGGCCTCCTGGTCGTCGCGAAGACACCCGAGGCGCAGGCCCGCCTCCAGGGGCAGTTCGCCGCCGGCAACGCGGAGCGGCGGTACGCCGCGATCGTCGAGGGCGTGGTGACGAGGGACGAGGGCATGCTCCGGGACGTCCTCATCGAGGAGCGCTCGCTCCGCGTCCGTCCGGCCGATCCGAGCCGGCCGCCGCCCAAGGGGCGCCGCGCCCGCATCGCGATCACGTGGTACCGCGTGACCGAGCGGCGCGCCGATGTGACGCGCCTCGGGATCAAGCTCGGCACGGGCCGGCGGCATCAGATCCGGGTCCAGCTGGCGAAGCTCGGCCATCCGGTCGTCGGCGACGTCCGGCATGGCGCCCGCCGGGACCCGCTCCGGCGTCTCTGCCTTCACGCGACGCGACTCGGCTTCCGCCATCCCGACACCGGGGCGCCCGTCGAGTTCAACAGCGCGCCGCCGGCGGCGTTCGCGAGCGTGGGCCGGCCGGCAGAGCGCTCCGCGCCGTCTGCCCCGCCCGCGCGGGATCGAGCCGCCCGCGAGCCCGGGAGTAACCGCGGGTGGACCGCCCGGCCTCCAGCCCGCCCCGCGCCGTCTGCCCCGCCCGCGCGGGATCGAGCCGCCCGCGAGCCCAGTGGTAACCGCCGGTGGACGGCCCGGCCTCCAGGCCGTCCCGCGCCGTCCCCTCCGCCCGCGCGGGATCGAGCCGCTCGCGAGCCCGGTGGTAACCGCGGGTGGACGGCCCGGCCTCCAGCCCGCCCCGCGCCGTCCCCTCCGCCCGCGCGGGATCGAGCCGCTCGCGAGCCCGGTGGTAACCGCGGTGGACGGCCCGGCCTCCAGGGCGTCCCGCACCGTCCCCCCCGCCCGCGCGGGATCGAGCCGCTCGCGAGCCCGGGAGTAACCGCGGGTGGACCGCCCGGCCTCCAGGGCGTCCCGGCATCCGCCGGCCGGGTCGACCGCCCGGCCCGCGGCCGCGCCGGCCCCCGCGTTGACCCACCGTGGCCCCTCCGCTACCCTCGCTGTGCGAGGCGATGGCGGGGAGCGACCGCCCATACTCACGGCAGTTGAACGTCAGGAGGCCCGGCGATGGCACATGCGGCAGGCGAGCGCGTCGCGTACTACAACGGAAAGATCGTTCCGGAGCATGACGTCCGCGTCCCGTTCAGGGACCGCGGCTTCAAGTACGGCGACGCGGTGTTCGACACGACCCGGACCTTCGGGCACCGGGTCTTCCGGCTCCAGGAGCACCTCGAGCGCCTCTACCGCTCGCTCCGCTACCTCCGCATCGACCCGGGCATCGGGCTCCCCGAGCTCAAGCGCATCACCGAGGAGGTCCTCCACCGGAACCTCCCACTCCTCGAGCCGGACGACGACTACTGGGTGACCCAGCGCGTGACCCGAGGGCTCGACCCCGGCGATCGCGCCACCTTCGGGCAGTCCGGGCCGACGGTGATCGTCGAGTGCCTTCCCCTGCCGCTCCGCGAGCGCGCGACCCTCTACCGCGACGGCATCCGCGTCGTCGTGCCGTCCGTCCGGCGCGCGCCGCCCGACAGCCTGAGCGCCCGCACCAAGACGAACAACTACCTCAACGTGGTCATGGGCGACCTCGAGGCCAAGGCGCGCGACCCCGAGGCCTGGGCGATCCTCCTCGACGTCAACGGCAACCTCGCCGAGGGCATCGGGAGCAACGTCTTCCTCGTGCGCGACGGCGCCATCTACACGCCGCGAGAGCAGTTCGTGCTGCCGGGCATCAGCCGGGAGACGGCCATGGAGCTGGCGCGCGAGCTCGGCTATCCGGTGCACGAGCGGGACATCGATCTCTTCGACGCCTACAACGCCGACGAGGCCTTCCTCACCTCCACCAGCCTCTGCGTGTGCGCGGTGCGGAGCTTCAACGGCGTGGAGGTCGGCGGCGGCCGGGTGCCGGGGCCGGTCACCCAGCGCATCATCGAGGCGTACTGCCGCATGGTCGACTACGACTTCGTCGCCCAGTACCTGAAGCGGCTCGAGGGCTAGCCCGCCCGTGCGCGAGCTCTACCCGGAGATCGAGCCCCATCAGCAGGGGTACCTGAAGGTTTCGTCCGTCCACGAGATCTACTACGAGCAGAGCGGCAACCCGGACGGGACCCCGGTCGTGTTCGTCCACGGCGGCCCGGGCGGCGGGACCGAGCCATTCCAGCGACGCTTCTTCGACCCTGCGGCTTACCGGATCGTCCTGTTCGACCAGCGGGGGGCCGGCAAGAGCCGGCCCGCGGCCTCCCTCGAGGACAACACCACCTGGCATCTCGTCAGCGACATGGAGCGGCTCCGCGAGGAGCTCGGCATCGACCGCTGGGTGGTCTTCGGCGGGTCGTGGGGCAGCACGCTCGGGCTCGCCTACGCCGAGACCCACCCGGAGCGCGTGCGCGGGCTCATCCTCCGCGGGATCTTCCTGGTCCGCCCCAAGGAGATCGCGTGGTTCTACCAGGAGGGCGCGAGCTTCATCTACCCCGACGCGTGGGAGGCGTACCTCGAGCCGATCCCGCCGGAGGAGCGCGGCGATCTGGTCTCCGCGTACTACCGCCGGCTCACCAGCCCGGACGCGACGGTGCGCGCCCGCGCGGCGCGCGCCTGGAGCGTCTGGGAGGGCTCGACGAGCAAGCTCCGACCCGATCCGAAGCTGATCGCGCGGTTCGGCGGCGACACCTTCGCGGAGACCTTCGCCCGGATCGAGTGCCACTACTTCGCGCACGGGTCGTTCCTGCGCCGCCCGGATCAGCTGCTGGACGACGTCGAGCGGATCCGGCACATCCCGGGCGTGATCGTCCAGGGCCGCTACGACGTGGTGTGCCCGATGGTCTCGGCGTGGGACCTCCACCAGCGCTGGCCGGAGGCCGAGTTCCACGTCGTCCCCGACGCCGGGCATTCGGCCATGGAGCCCGGGACCGTCGATCGCCTGGTGGAGGCCACGGACCGCTTCCGCGCCCTGCCGTAGCCGAGCCTGCCGCCTCCGGAGGGCACTCCGGAGGGCGGTCGTGTCGCTGTCCAGTGAAAATGTCCGCGTAACTGCTCCGTGAAAATGTCCGCCCATCAGGTGGTGAGGGTCTCCTGACGCGGGCGTTCGCGTTGGCGGCGCGAGAAGGTTCGCCGCCAGGGGTGGGGGCGTGCCGGACGGCGTAGGTCGCGGGCCAAGGCCGTGAGGGCGGCGATCGCCGAAGATCGTCCGTTTTGGCCAAGGGGGGAGAGGGCGGCCCCCCGCCTCAGCCGCGCTCTGGGAGGCGCGTCGGCGTGGCGCCGCGACGGGGGATGAGGACGAAGTCGCTCGCCGCGGCGGCGGCGGTGACCAGGCGGTGCCCCTGATAGTCCACGAACAGCCGGCCATCGAGACATTCGCGCACGTCGACGCGGCACCGGGCGTAGGACCGGCCGTGGGGACCGCGAGGGATCTGGACCCACCGCGGGCCGAGCCGGACGGTGTTGTCGCGGGCCACCATGCGGGTATAGCGGCCGCTCAGCCGGTCCGCGAGATCGCGGGGGGGCCGGCGCCACGCGGCCACGGGCTCGGCTGGGGCGTGGGCGAAGCGGCGGTTGTGGTCGGCGAGATAGGTGGGCAGGTAGGCCTCGGCCGCGTCCACGGTGTGGATCCCGTGGAGGTGCAGCTCGGCGACGAGCCGATCTTGCAGGGTGGCCCAGAGCCGTTCGACGCGGCCCTTCGCCTGGGGCGAGTGGGCGGCGATGTCGCCGATGCCGAGATCCCGCAGGACCTGGCCGAACTGGGTGGGATGCTGTCGGCCCTGCAGCTCTTCCTCGAGACTCCAGTGGGCATCGTTGCGGACGAAGACGCCGAGGCGATCCCCGTAGAGGGTCACGGGCAGGCCGTGCCGCGCGGCCAGCTGCTGGAGCAGCGTGAGATCGCCATGCAGGTCCTCGGCGGGCCGGAGGTGGAGCGCGAGGACGGTGCGGGTGGCGTCGTCGACGGCGCCAAGCAGGAGCCGGGGTGTCCCCGTGCCCAGCCAGTCGAACGGGCTGCCATCGATGAGGACGAGGTGACCCATGGTCGGGTGCCGGGGCGGCGGGTTCGGTGCTGGGGGGGCCGGCGGCGCCGCTTCGGGAGCAGGCCCAGGGCCCGCCGGAGGCGGCGGACGGTTTCGCGGCCGACCGCGAGGCCTTCGACCTCACGGAGCTTCTCGGTGCCGTGACAGTCATTGAACTCACGGTAGGTGGTCTGGATCAGTGCCCGCACGCGATCCCGGAGCTCGCTCTCCAGCGCCCGGGGCGAGGGCCGGCCCCGCAAGCGATGCACCAGCCCCCGGACGCCCTCGGCCCGATACCGCGCCGTGAGGCGCCGGAACTGCCGTGGGGTCATGTCGAGGGCAGAGGCCCCGGCGCCCACGGTAATCCTGCCCGGCCACCGCCCGCTGCACCAAGCCCGGCCGGCGGGCCTCCTTGCGACTCATCGTGACGGTCTCCCATGGCTCCATGGGAGGACATTTCCACAGCGCAGTTAGGGGAGGACATTTTATAGATAACAGCAGGCTCCGGAGGCGGGTCGTTGACACCGCCACTTCGGCCCCCCTACACTCGCGCCACGCGCGCGACGCGGCGTCGCACGGTTCGTCGCGGCTGGCCCAGCGAGCCGTGATGCGGAGGAGCCGGGAGCGGCAAGCTCCCTGACCTCGGACGCCATCAGGAGGGGTGCCCAACACGACAAAGTCGCGGCTTCGCGGTCTCCGTCTGGGGCGTGCGCTCAGCCGGCCGCTCGGCATCGGCGCGCTCACGGCCACGGTCGGCATCCTGTTCCTGCTCCTCCCGCTCGGCGCTGCCCTGGAGGAATCGGTCGGGCTCAGCCTCCTGTTCAGGCTCCGGGGCACTCGCCCGCCGCCGCCCGACGTTCTCATCGTCGCCATCGACCGCCCCGCCGCCGAAGCGCTCGGGCTTCCGGCCAACCCCAACCGGTGGCCGCGCATCCAGCACGCCGATCTCGTCGATGCCCTCCATCGCGGCGGCGCCGCGGCGGTCGTCTTCGACGTGGTCTTCGACGAGCCCGGCGCGCCTCTCGACGACCGCACCTTCGCCGACGCGATCCGCCGGGCCGGCACCGTCGTGCTCGCCCAGCAACTCATGCAGGAGAACGTCCCCCTGCGCGGGGGGGATCCCCGGGCGTCGGCCGATCCGTTCCACCTGGAGCGACTGGCGCCCCCCTTGCCCCTGCTGGCGGAGGCCGCCGCGGGGCTCGCGCCATTCCCGCTTCCGAAAGTCCCGGTGCAGGTCAGCCGGTACTGGACCTTCAAGGCCGGCGCCGGGAATGCGCCGAGCCTGCCCGTCGTGGCGTTCCACGTCTACGCGCGCGACGCGCACGAGCCGTTCGTCTCGTTGCTGAAGACCGCGGGGGCCCAGCCACCGGATGAGTCGCTGTCGCGCGACCCCGCGCTGCCCCGATCCGGCACGGAACACGTCGCGCGCGCCCTGCGGGAAACCCTCGAGCAGGATCCGGAAACGCGGGTGCGGCTCGCCGACGCGCTCGCACGGTCCCCGACCCCGGGGATGGACGCGCGCGTGCGACGACTCCTCGAGCGACTGACTCGACTGTACACGGGACCGGACTCCCCCTACCTCGACTTCTACGGCCCGCCGCGCACGATCCCGACCATCCCGTACGACCGGGCGCTCGCCCTTCTGGCCGGGCGTGACGGAAGCCTGGACGTGCGCGGGAAGGCCGTCTTCATCGGATTGTCCGCGTACAGCGGAGCCGAGCAGCGGGACGGCGTCAACACCGTCTTCTCCGAGCCCAACGGGCTCGACCTGAGCGGTGTCGAGGTCGCGGCGACGGCATTCGCCAATCTCGCGGAGGCGCGGTCGGTCGAGCCCCTGTCCATCGGGGGCGAGCTCCTCCTGGCGATCGGCTGGGGGGTCACGCTGGGCTTCCTCGCGTGGCGTCTGCCGGTGCTTGCCTCGGCGCTGCTGCTCCCGGTCGCCGGGATCGTCTATCTCGTCGGCGCGCGAAACCGGTTCGGAGCGGCCGGGCTGTGGCTGCCGCTGGTCTGCCCGCTTGTCATCCAGATCGGGACGGCCGTGGCCACGACCGCGCTGTGGAAGCATCGCGACACCCGCCGCGAGCGCGAGCACCTGTCGACCGCGCTCGCCCACTACCTCCCGCCGAAGATCGCCGAGCAGCTGGCTCGCGAGATCGGCGACGTCCGCGCCGCGGACCAGCTCGTATTCGGCACGTGCCTGTCGACGGACGCGCACCAGTACACGACGCTCTCGGAGACCATGGAGCCCGCGGAGCTCGGCGCTCTGATGAATCGCTACTACGGCGTCCTGTTCGAGCCCGTGAAGCGACACGGTGGTCTCGTCCAGGACGTCGTCGGAGACTCCATGCTGGCCATCTGGGCGACCACCGAGCCGGATGCGTCGCTGCGGAGCCGGGCATGTCTCGCTGCCCTCGACATCGCCACGGCCGTGGACCGCTTCAACGCCGCGTCGGGCCGGTTCGCTCTCCCGACGCGAATCGGCCTCCACTCGGGCCGGCTTCTCCTGGGAAGCGTCGGCGCGATCGATCACTACGAGTACCGGGCGGTCGGCGACATCGTGAACACGGCCACCCGCCTGGAGGGCCTCAACAAGCATCTCGGGACTCGGCTGCTGGTGAGCGCCGAGGTGCTCGACCGCCTGGAAGACCTTACTACTCGAGAGCTTGGATCATTCCTCCTGGCAGGCAAGTCGAAGCCGATCGTGGTCCACGAGCTGCTGGGCAAGGCCGCAGAAGCTACCGCATCCGACCGGGAGCGTTGTGCTATCTTTGCGGGGGCTCTCGACGCCTTCCGGCGCGGAGCCTGGTCCGACGCAGTGCGGCTCTGGGAAGAATCGCTCCGATCGTGCGGAGGCGAGGATGGGCCAAGCCGCTTTTACCTCCGGTGGTGCGAAGCGCACGCCGCCGACTCACGTCCCGCCAACTGGGATGGGGTCGTGCGCATGGACCAGAAGTAGTCAGAGGGCGGCGTGAATCGGCACAGGCTGTTGTTCGGCCTGTGCCTGATCCTGCTGGTCCTCGCCGCCACGCCTCCTCCCACCGCCGCCGCCGATTGCCAGGATTGGGTGGCGCGAACCGTCTCCGTCCAGGGCCGCGTCGAGACCCGCCGCGCCGGCGAGTCTCAGTGGCTCCCGGTCCAGATCGGCGCCGCGCATTGCCTGGGTGACGCGGTCCGTCTCGGCACGCTCAGCCGCGCGGCCATCGTCCTTCGCGAAGGCGGCGTCGTCCGCCTCGATCAGAACACGACGATCACCTTCACACCGCCGCCGGAGCGCGCCGGCACCTGGCTCGACGTCCTCACCGGCGGGGCACACTTCTTCACTCGCGCGCCGCGACGTCTCCGAATCACGACGCCGTTCGTCAATGGCTCGGTCGAGGGGACCGAGTTCCTGATCGAGGTGGAGGTGGCCGAGGCGCGCATCTCGGTGTGGGAGGGGCGGGTCCTCGCGGAGAACGCGCAGGGGTCCGTGGAGCTCAGGGCGGGGCAATCCGCAGCGGCGCGTGCCGGGCAGGCGCCGACGGTCCGCCCAATCACCGTCAGGCCGGCCGACGCCGTGGCCTGGGCTCTCTACTACCCGCCGGTCCTCGACCTTCGCCCCGACGATTTCCCCGACCGTGCCGGTGAGAGCTGGCCGCGTTCTCCGGCGCTCGATCGAGGCCGCCCAGCCGCGGGATCTCGACTCGGCCTTCGCCAGCCTCGCACAGTTCCCGGATCCGTCACCGGATCCGCGGGTCTCCCTCTACCGCGCCAGCCTGCTTCTCGCCGTCGGGCGCGTGGAAGAGGCCCGACCTCAGATCGAGCGCGCCCTTGCCGTTGATCCTGACAACGCGTCGGCTCGCGCGCTCCTGGCGATCCTCGCAGTGACACGGAACGAGCGCCATGAGGCCGTCCGGCTAGCCGACGAGGCGGTAGCGCGCGACCCGGCATCGGTCGCCGCTCTGGTCAGTCAGTCCTATGCCCGTCAGGCATCGTTCGACCTCATCGGCGCCCAGCAGAGCCTGGACGCTGCGGTCCGCCAGGATCCGAACAGTGGGCCCGTGCGAGCACGCCTCGCCGAGCTCTGGCTCGCCCAGGGCCGCCAGGACCGAGCGCTTGCCGAGGCCGAGGAAGCGGTTCGTCTGGCGCCCGGGCTCGGCCGCACGCACGCCGTCCTCGGCTTCGCTGCCCTGGCGCGCCCGAAATCGCTCAAGCCTCCGAGGCTTTCCAGAAATCTATCGCGCTGGATCCTGCGGCACCCCTGCCGCGGCTTGGCCTAGGCCTGGCTACGATCCGCCGCGGTCGACCTCGAGGAGGGGCGCCAGGAGATCGAGGTCGCGGTGAGCCTCGACCCCGGCGACTCTCTCCTGCGCAGCTACGTCGGCAAGGCCTACTACGAGGAGCGGCAGCCGGTCCTGGCCGCTGACCAGTTCAAGCTCGCCCAGGACTTCGATCCGAACGATCCGACGCCCTGGCTCTACGACGCCATCCGGCTGCAGAGCGTGAATCGGCCGGTCGAAGCGCTGGAGTCCCTCCAGCGCTCCATCGAGCTGAACGACAACCGCGCGGTCTACCGCTCCCGGTTGCTATTGGACGAAGACAGGGCTGCTCGGAGCGCCAGCCTGGCGAGGATCTACGACGACCTGGGCTTCCAGCAGCGCGCCCTGGTCGAGGGTGGGCTGTCGGTGAACGCCGATCCGGCCAGCGACTCGGCGCACCGGATGCTGGCCGACACCTACTCGGCCATGCCGCGCCACGACACGGCCCGCGTGAGTGAACTGCTACAGTCCCAGCTTCTCCAGCCCCTCAACGTGCTGCCCATCCAACCGCAGCTCGGGCTGAACAACTCGTTCATCTTCGCTCGAACCGGTCCGGCCGACCCCGGCTTCGGTGAGTGGAACTCCCTGTTCACCCGAAACGGTGTCCACGTGCTCGGCAATGGCCTGGTTGGCGGGAACAGCACCTACGGCGACCAGGTGGTGGTCGCGGGGATCTGGGACCGTCTCTCCGTCAGCATTGGCCAGCTGCACTACGAGACCGACGGCTTCCGGCCCAACAACGACCTCGAAGAGAATATCTACCAGATTTTCGCCCAGTATCAGTTCTCGTCGAAGACCAGCGTCCAGGTCGAGTATCGGCACCGCGAGAACGAGCAGGGCGACCTCCCCCTGCGATTCGATCCAGACGATTTCGAACCGACGCTTCGGCAGACCTTCGACTCCGACACCGCTCGCATCGGAGTGCGCCAGGTTTTGACGCCAGCGTTGCTGCTGATCGGCTCGCTCATCTTCGAGGATGACCGGACGACGCTGGACATTTTTGGCACTCACAGCACGGTCGATCAGACCGGATACCATCCGGAGTTGCAGTTCCTGTACCGCGCGCCGAGGTTCAGCCTCGTCGCCGGCACCGGGTATTTCACGGCGGATGGCACCGATTCCGTTTTCGGTGACTTCGAAACCCGCCATGGCAATGTCTACCTCTATCCCCAAGTCCATCTGCCCTGGAAGGTGGATCTAACGCTTGGAGCGAGCGTGGACGTCCTGTCCTCCAGCCTCAAGGACACCACACAGTTCAACCCCAAGCTCGGGATCATCTGGAATCCGGCCCCCACGACAACGCTCCGCGCCGCAGCCTTCCGGGCGCTTGAAAAGCCGCTCTTCTCCGGCCGATCGATCGAGCCAACGCAAGTCTCAGGCTTCAATCAGCTCTTCGACGATGCCGGTCTCGGCGCTGATTCTTGGCGATACGGGCTGGCGTGGGATCAAAGGCTGCCTCGCTCGGTGTACGTGGGCGTCCAAGCCTCCCACCGTGACGCCAACGTACCCTTCGAGACCATTGACATTGATACGGGGGCCACCGGTAAAGCCACGGCGGACTGGAAAGAGTATCTTGTTCGAGCCTACGGCTACTGGGCCGCGACAGATCAGATCGCGCTCAGTGTCGAGTACCTCTACGAGCGACTCGAGCGCGACCCTGAGAACTCTGGCGTAACGGGAGTCGTCGAAAGCGACACGCACCGAGTGCCTCTGTCGGTCGCCTTCTTTCACCCTTCGGGGCTCCAGGCGAGACTGACCGGCACCTACGTCAACCAGAGCGGGCGGTTCGGAGACGCCATAACCGGGGTCAATTCGGGGAGCGACCAGTTCTGGGTACTCGACGCGTCGATCGGATACAGGCTCCCCAAGCGATTCGGTCTCATCACCCTCGAGGGGCGGAACCTCCTGGACCACCAGTTCCACTACAACGACAACGACTTCGGGCACCCGACGCTGTATCCGGAGCGGCTGATACTCTTGCGACTGACCCTCGCCTTTTGATTAACCACCGATCTACCGGCAGAAGGAGGATTGCTTCAGCTTTTGAGAAGGCCATCTTCGGCAGCGACCGCGGCGGTTCCCCTTAACCCAGAGCGCCTGATCCTGTTGCGACTGACCCTGGCGTACTAGACGGGCTCGAGCGACCTACAGAAAGGAGGTAGCGCGCTAGTGTCCGCCACCTCGAGGAGACCGTGACAGCCAACTTGAGAAGGGAAGAATCATGGGTGACCAATACCAACTCCAGGAGACGATCAATGGCGTAATGTTTAGCTACACTGAACGGGGGCAGGATCCAACCGTTTCGCAGGCAGCCGGGCGAACGACAAAGGAAGGAGATTACGAGGACTATTTCGTTTGGGCGGACGGGGACACTACTCAAGCATATGTAGTCATGGACGTTGATGCCGGCGATGAGAAAATCAAGATCCTGGCTCGCGTATCAAAGAACGACTGGTGGAAGTACAAGATCAGGGTAGACAACCAGAGTTTCAAGCGAAGGAAGAAGAACGACGCCGCCTGGTCGTCTGCGCAACCCGTAACGAATCTATGGATCAGAATCAATGAGGGAGGCGAGGTCCCTCACCGTCTCGACAAGATAGAACTCGGCGGCACCGAAGGGGACTTCGCCGTGATCACACATCAGGGCAGCACATGCACGGTCGTCTGGAATCCAGCAACGAGAAGATATCAGCGAGTGTGTCAGTAGCGGTCTCGGCACGCTGGAACGGCGACTCATAGCATCAAAGACAAGATCGTTCGAACTGCGCGGCGGCGGCCAGGTAGTCGGCCGCCGCCGACGTCTTGCGAGCGATGCCTCTCCAGGACAGTCCTTTCGGTCCTCGACAACCCGCGGCGCTCTGATCGTGACCAACCAGGTGACACCGACAGGTCGACCTATTACAATCGAGCAAGTCAACCTTCCAGGCCAAAGCACGCCTGGTCATCGGCCAACCGCTAGTCCTTCACGTCAGACAGGGAGAGACCGCACATGAACGAGCCGTCGACCTACGAGCTACAGGAAACAATCCACGGAGTCACCTTCACGTACCGAACCCGAGGCGAGGATCCGCTGGTCATGGAGGGCTTCGGCCGGACCAACCGCGGAGGTGACTACGAGGACATGCTCCTGTCGGCAGCGGGTGACGAGCATGCGATGCCCATCGTGGATGCGCGTCCGATCAGCTTCGACGTGGTCTCCATCCTGGCGTACCAGGGCAAAGGTCAGTTCCAGCGCTATACGATCAACACGGCAAACCAGACATGGGCGCGCGATGGAGGTGCGGGGCGATCAGACGTCCGGCCCGTCAGCGATCTCCGCATTAAGCTTGACCAGGCAGAGGAGATCGAGCACGCGGCGGCGCAGATCGAGGTTGCTGGCACCCGGGGAGAGTACGTCTCTCTGATCCACGAAGGAAGCACGTGCCGGGTCGTCTGGAATCCGGCGACGAGGAGATACGTCCAGGTCTGCAGCTAGCTGAGACCTTCGCCAATCGGTGACCGGGTTCGCACTCTTCGGATCTCAGCCCGCGGCGCCCTACCGCGCCGCGGGGTCCGGGCAGGGTCCGGCGAGGGCCGCGATGCGCTCCGCGGTGACGGGGTGGGCGTCTTCCCAAGGCGCCCACGGCTCCTCGTCGGGCTTCCGGAGGCGCGCCTCGAGGAGACCGATCAGCGCGTGACAGTTCGACGCCTGCGCGGCATTGAGGAGCGTGACGGCCATCGCGTCCGCCGCCTGCTCCTCCTCGGGCAGGTAGGGCGTGCCGTGCAGCTCCATCGCGGCGGTGACGCCCTTCCTCGCCGTGCCGATCCCCTTCGAGACGAGACCGCCGACGCCGGGGATGAAGCTCGCCGCCTTGGACGCCGCACTGCTCGCCGTCTTGACGTTCTTCTCGGTCGCCTTCTGAGCGTCGGCGCGCGCCTGCCGCGCCTCGGGGTGGGAGAGCTGCATGTGGGCGATCTCGTGCGCGAGCAGGGCGCGCAGCATCGCGGGATCGAGCGTCGTGAGGGTGACCTCGGTGAGGACCAGCCGGACCCGGCACGGCGCGTGCGGCGTGACCTCCGCGCCGATCACGTCCCCCTCCACCACGCCGTACGCGGCGGCGCATCCGTCGTCCGGCCCGCGCCACAGCATCGCCGCCGTCAGGAGGGGCTCGAGCGCTCCTGACACGCCCGCGCGCTGGGAAGCCGGGAGCTCATGAGGCTTCGGAGGGCCCTGCGTGGACGCGCACGCGGCCAGGCTGGCCAGCGCCGCAACAAGGGCGAGCGCCCGCAGGCCCATGACGGGCTCACCCTAGCAGCGGGGCCCGGGACGCGCAATGCCGGACCTCGTCGCGCGGCGCGGCCGGCGCGGCTCAGGGCTCCGGCGGCAGCAGGCGGACCTCCGCGGCGGGCCACGACAGCGCGATCCGCGCACCCCGCAGGAGCGCGGGGCCTCCCGCGCGGCGCGGCCGGCTCAGGGTGACCCGCTCGCCCCCGTCGAGAAGGATGCGAGCCCGCTCGCTCGGACCGGGCTCCGATACCTCCTCGATGACGCCCGCGAGCCCGTCGTCCCCGGGGCCGGCCTCCCCGATCACCGCCGCATCGGGGCGGAGCAGCGCGACGACGCGGTCCCCCACCCGGACGGAGCGGTCGGCGGCCCGAAGCCGACGCCCTCCCGCGGTCCGGAGGACGGCAGTCTCACCGTCCACGGAGAGCACCACGGCGTCGAGGAGGTTCGACTCCCCGATGAAGCCCGCCACGAACGCGCTGGCCGGGCGTTCGTAGAGGACACGCGGCGTCGCGACCTGCTGGACGCGGCCGGCCCGCATGACCGCGACCCGGTCGGAAAGGTCCAGCGCCTCGTCCTGGTCGTGGGTCACGAGCACGACCGTGATGCCGAGCGTCCGGTGGAGCTCGCGGAGCTCCGCCCGGAGCGTCTCGCGCAGGGCGCGGTCGAGCGCGCCGAAGGGCTCGTCCATCAGCAGGACGCGGGGATGGAAGACCAGCGCCCGGGCCAGCGCCACCCGCTGCTGCTGCCCGCCCGACAGCTGCCGGGGAAACCGGTCGCCGTAACCGGGGAGGCGCACCAGCTCCAGCATCGCGTCCACCCGCCCGGTCAGCTCGGTTCCGGAGATGCCGCGGACGCGGAGCGGAAAGGCCACGTTCTCCCGGACGGTGAGATGCGGGAAGAGCGCGTAGTCCTGGAACACCATCCCGACCTCGCGGCGGTGCGGCGGACGCGCCGCCACGTCGGCGCCGTCCATCTGGATCGCCCCCTCGTCGGGCGTCTCGAACCCGGCGATCAGGTTCAGGACGGTCGTCTTGCCGCACCCCGACGGCCCGAGCAGGGTCATGAGCTCGCCCGGCTCGACCTCGAGCGTGAGCCGGTCCACGGCCGTGACCGCGTCGAAGCGCTTGGTGAGGTCCGTCAGGCGGAGGCGGGCGCCGTCGCGGGCCGGGACGTCGGCGTCTCCCGACGGCGAGACGTAGGTCCACGCGCTCGGCGCGTCACCGCCGCCGGGATCGGCCGCCCGGCCGTCTCCCGGGTCGCCCGGCCGCGGCGAGCCGCGCCACCACGCCGAGGAGGCCGAGCGCGACGATCATCTGCAGCGTCGCGACGGCCGTGAGGAGCGGGTTGAACTCGTCCTGCGTGATCGTGCTCCACATCTTCCGCGGCAGCGTCGTCGTCGGCCGGGCCGCCCACGAAGAGCGCGACCACGACCTCGTCGAAGGACACGATCGCCGCGAAGAGGGCGCCCGCCAGCACGCCGCGCCGGACCAGGGGCAGCGTGACCCGCCGGAGCGCCTGCCACGCCGTCGCGCCCAGGCTCCGCGCCGCGCGCTCGAGCCGGGGATCGAGTCCGCGCGCTGCCGCCTCGACGCTCAGCACGACGTACGGCACGCCGAGCGTCGCGTGGGCGAGCACCAGCGCCCCGAGCGTGCCCCCGAGGCCCACCGCCGCGAAGCCCGCGTAGAGCGCGATCGCGACCAGCACGACGGGCACCATGACCGGCAACAGGACGACGGCGCGGATGGCGCGGCGGAGCCCGGGGTCGCCGCGGCCCCGGCCGAGCGCGAGTCCCGCCGGCGTGCCGAGCAGCGCCGCCAGCAGCGCGGCGAGGGCGGCCACCGCGAGGCTCGTCACCGCCGCCTCGCGCCACTCGCGATCCGCGAGCACCCGCCCGTACCACTCGAGCGTCAGGGCGTCGGGAGGGAAGGCGAGCCAGGTGGTCCGGGAAAGCGACATCGGAACGAGGGCGGCGATGGGCAAGAGGAGGAACGCCAGGCTCAGCCCGGCCGCGCCCCCGATCGCGAGGCGAAACGCCACGTCAGCGCCTCCCTGCCCCGACGAGCGCGTCCAGCCGGAGCGCCCGCTGCGCCGGCACCAGCGCGACGACGGTCGCGGCCAGCAGCACCAGACCGAGCGCGGATGCGAACGGCCAGTCCTGTGTCTGGCTCACGTGGGCCTCGATCAGCATCGCGAGGGTCGTGACCTTCCCGCCCCCGAGAAGGGCGGGCGTGATGAAGAACCCGAGCGCCACGACGAAGAGGAGGAGGCTGCCCGCGGCGACCCCGGACCGCGACAGGGGCCACCAGACTCGCCGGAACGTCTGCCACTCGCTCGCCCCGAGCCCGGCGGCCGCGCGGAGGAGGCCGGGATCGATGCCGCGCATCGCGCCGAAGAGCGAGAGGATCATGTACGGCAGGAGGACGTGGATCATCGCGATGTGGACGCCGATCTCGTTGTAGACGAGCGGCATCGGCTCCCTGACCACGCCGAGACCGAGCAGGAGACGGTTGACGGCGCCCTGCCGCTGCAGCAGCACCATCCAGGTGAAGCTTCGCGCGAGCACGCTGATCCAGAAGGGCGCGACGACCAGGGCGAGCAGGATCTGCCCGCGCCACCCTCGGGCACGGGCGAGCGCGTAGGCGACCGGATAGCCCAGCACGAGGCACGCGAGCGTGACCGTGAGGCTCAGCCGGAACGTCCGGAGGAGGGCGTCGCGATAGAGCGGCGTGGCCAGGATCTCCCGCCACGGCGCCTGGGTGGGCGCACCAGGCGCCAGCGCCGGCACGAGCCCCCAGACGAGGACTCGCGCGATCGGCCCCACGAAGAGGACGGCGAGGAACGCGAGGAGCGGCAGGACCGGCCAGAGCGCCCGCCGTGCCGAGCCGTCGGGCCTCATGCGTCCGGCCGGCCGCTTCGGCGGGCCCGCGCTCCCGGGCGCGACGGGCCCCGGGCTCTCGCGCCGCTCGTCAGCCGATGAAGGTCAGCCAGCGCTTCAGGACGGCGTCGATGTTCTTCGCCCACCAGGCGGGGTCGACCTGGATCTGGCGCTCCACGTTGCCCGGGGCCGTCGGCAGGAGCGCCAGCGTCTCCTTGGACATCTTCTGGTAGGAGAGGCGGTTCGGCATCCCGTACGGGAACAGCTCGGCGAACTGCGCCTCGGGCTCGGGCCGCGTGTAGTGGGCCATGAGGCGCATGGCCGCCTCCCGGTTCTTGGCGCCCTTGGGCACGATCCAGAACGACTGCATCCACGCCCCGTTCTCGAACGTCCAGTCGACGTCGGCTCCGGCCTTCTTGAGGTCGATGAGGCGCCCGCTGAACCCCTCGACGATGTCCACCTCGCCTCCGCGGAAGAGGGTCTGGATCTGGGCGGGGCTCTTGTACCACACGCTGACCACGTCCTTCCGGCTTTCGAGGAACCGGAAGGCGCGATCCACGTCGAGCGGGTAGAGGGCACCCGGCGCGACGCCGTCGGCGAGGAGGGCGAACTCCAGCACCGGGACCGGCTGCCCGTACATCGCGCGTCGGCCCGGGAACGCCTTCGTGTCGAAGAAGTCCTTCCAGGTGCGAGGCTGCTTCCCCGCCGGGAACTTCTGGCTGTTCCAGCCGAGCGAGTACGCGTACGCGACGGACCCGATGCCCCAGTCGCTCGCCGCCGAGGGGAGCAGGTCGCCGCGCGGGATCACCGAGAAGTCGGCGCGCTCCAGCATGTCGTCGGCCGCGAGGCGGAGCATCATCTGGCCCTCGGCGTCGACCAGATCCCACTCGACCGCCCGCGCCTGCACCATCGCGCGGATCTTGGCGATGTCCGGGACGCCCACCGTCCGGACCCGGATACCGGTCTCGCGCTCGAAGGGATCGAAGAAGAACTTCCGCTGGGCTTCGGTGTAGGTGCCGCCCCACGTGCAGACGACGACCTCGCCGCCCTGGGCCCTGGCCCGGCGCGGCGCCGCCGCGAACCCCGCCGCCGCGGCCGCGGCGCCGATCGCGCGACCCACGAAGTCCCGCCGCCCGATCCCCGTCCTCGCCATCGCCCCTCGCTCCGTCATGTCGCCCTCCGTAGACGCCGGCAGGAGCACCCTGCCACGCGCGGTCAGCCTAGCACAGGCATGAGGCGCGACCGCAGACGTGCGCGCCATTGGCTGGGGCCGCCCGCGGGGATTGGCGGGCTGCGCCGCGATCAGGCGAGGCGCGGCCGGATGACGCGGCCGAACGCCTCGATCTCGCCCTCCGGCATGTCATAGCCGCCCGCCAGCGTGTGCGCGGGGAAGAGAAAGACGTGCTCCACCCCCGCCTCCTCGCGGGCGCGGATCAGCCGGTCCGCGCAGCGCTCGGGTGGCCCGAACAGCCCGAAGGCGTCCTCGATGCGCGCGGCGAGGTCGTCCGGGATCCCGCCGGGCGTCAGCGGATCGGGAATGGGAAGCCCCGCCTCGCGGAGCCAGTAGAGATTGGACGCGCTCGGGTAGGTCAGCCAGGGATGTCCCGGAGCGAACCACTCGCGAGACCACCGCCGTCCGGCCTCGGCATCGGTCTCGATGCCGATCGTGACGATGAACACCGTGCGAAAGCCGTCGAGGGAGCGGCCGGCGCGCCGGGCGCCCGCCTCCAGGTGGCGACGGGCGGAGGCCACGGCGTCCGGGTGGAGGCCGACCATCAGGAAGGCCCCATCGGCCACTTCCCCCGCGAGCTCCACCATGCGCGGACCCGCGGCGAGGAGGTAGACGGGCGGCGGGGTCGGGCTCAGGTTCCGGAGCCGGCTCGGCGGGTCGCCGAAGGTGACCGAGCCGCCGGCGAGAAGCTGGCGAATCGCGACCACGGCCTCGCGCATCATGTCCACCGTAGCCCGCGGGCGGCCAACGCTCCGCGCAGAGAGGAAGCCCGGCGCCACCGTGAGACAGGCGCGTCCGGGCGCGAGCTCGTCGAGGCTGTGGACCAGCGAGGCGAGGAGCATCGGATGGCGGACGACGGGGCTCGACGTCGCGGGATACAGCCGGATCCGCCGTGTCCGCTCGGCGGCCAGCGCGAGAACCAGATAGGCGTCGCGTCCGGTGTGGGGATGGTCGTGGACGCCCACGCCGTCGAAGCCGGCGCCCTCGCAGCGCGTGATGACGTCGGCTACCTCCGGAATGCTGCGTCCGACGGGAACCCGGATGTCGACCTGCACGCTCCGGCGCTCCTAGCTCTTTTTCTTTTTCACTTATTCGTTGGATCTTTGTCACGCGTTCGATCTCCTCGGCCGAGCACAGAGTGTTGCGACTGCCCACCCACGCTACATCCGGAGGCCGCGATATCGGCAGCGACGAAGGCCGTGGCGGCGCTTCAGCGCTGATAGGCCTGCCGAGCCGGTGCGCCATGTGGCGCGCTCGATCGCGGCGAGCGCTTCCTCTCGGCGTTGTCGCGGCAGGACCACGTGCGCGCTCCGTGGTCGCGCGCGTCTGCTCATTCGCTCGCGAGGCGAATCCGCCATCCGCGACCGCCAGCCGCGGCGGTCGGCCTTTGAGCTGCTCGTCGGACCAGCGAGGGTTCCCACAGCGTCTGATCCGGCACCCGTGTCGCACGCCGCGTAGTCGGTGATGAACTGGGCCTCTGCCTCTTGGATCTTGACGAGCTTGCCGAACTCTGTCAGCTTTTTCGCCTTGCCCTTGCGGATCGCTTCGGTGTGGGATTCGAAGACGCTGGCACTTTGTCCCGTGTCGCTGTCGCCGCGCAGCACCCGCGCTCGGGTCTGAGCCACGACCCGGCGGACGAGACCTTCCGTCGCGCGGAGACTCTCGCGGAGCTCTCGTACCGCGAGCCCGGTTGGGAGCGACTCTTCTCTCGTGCTTCGCCTGCCGGGGACGCTCCGCGTGTCCGCGCCCCCGGTGAGCTGTCGCATCCGTGTCTGCGCGCTCCCTTCCTCGGGCTCGCTCGCAGCGTCGCCGTGCGGTTGCGCGCGCGAGACCCGTCGCGCCACGCTGCGCGCCCTATCGCGGTCGTGCTCTGGGCAGATCCCAGGCGCGCGGTGAGCCGCTTCATCGTGCGCGTGTGTCTCGGACGCCATCTGCCTTCGGCGCTGTCCGTCGGTGTGGTGTGTCTCGACGACCGTCGTGTCACCCTCGCGGCGCCCGCGATCACTCGTCGCTGGCGTCGGGCCGGCGCTCCGCGCTCGTGGGATCGGCCCGTCCGCCGTGGCCGTCGTCTCTTTGCGTCCGGCACTCGCTCGCCGTCGTCCGTCTGGCCCGTACGGCTGCCCCTGACTTCTCGCTCTCTCTCGTCGTAGCTCCTTTCTGAGGGTGCTTCGTTCATCATCCGGCTCGACCGCTGCTTTCTTGCCAGTCGCGACGGCACTCTGGGGTGGCGTCGGGCTTCACTGTCCACCGGTCCTCGTCCTCGGGACTGTCGATCTGTCGCTGTACTGGATCTCTCTTCTTTTTCTCTTCGGGAGCAGTACTTCTACCTAGTTTCACTTCACGCGTCCGGTCCGGGGGAGTGCGGCGATCGACGGTCCCGCGGTAGGCGCCACGGGTCGGGGACGCTCAGGTGGCGTCGGCGCGGCGGACGAGGCTCGGCTCGAGGTCGGCGACCCGCGGCACGCCGGTGAGCGCCAGGACGTGATCGACCTCGTTCGCGAGAATCTCGAGCGCTCGCCGGACACCCGCCTGCCCGCCCGTCGCCAGACCGTAGAGGTACGGGCGGCCGACCATGACGGCCCGCGCTCCGAGGGCGAGGGCGCGGACCACGTCCGCGCCTCGGCGGACGCCGCCGTCCAGCAGGACCTCCATGCGATTGCCGACCGCGTCCACGATCTCGGGGAGCGCCTCGATGGTCGCGCGAGTCCCGTCGAGCTGGCGGCCCCCGTGGTTCGACACGACCAGGCCGTCGATGCCGTGCTCGGCCGCTCGCCTGGCGTCCGCGGCGGTCATCACACCCTTCAGGAGGAGCGGACCCGACCAGAGGGAGCGGAACCACGCGAGGTCGGCCCAGGAGATGGACGGATCGACCTGCCGGTTGGCCACGCCGGCGAGAGTGACGATGTCGGTTCGCGGGGCGCCCGGCGCGCCGACGAGATTCGCCAGCGTGAGGCGCCGCTGGCCCATCAGCACCCGCCGCACCCATCCCGCTCGCCGCAGCGTGTCCACGACGTTCCGCGCCGTCACGCGGGGCGGAACGGTGAACCCGTTCCGGAGGTCCCGCTCCCGGCGGCTGATCACCTGCACGTCGACGGTCAGGAGGAGCGCGCGGTATCCCGCCGCGCGGGCCCGCTCGACGAAGGAGCGCGTCAGGTCGCGGTTCTGCCACACGTACAGCTGGAACCAGAGGGGCCCGGGCGCCCCCGCCGCCACCTCCTCGATCGAGCAGCTCGAGTGGGTGCTGAGCGTGTAGATGGTCCCCGCGTCGTGCGCGCCGCGCGCCGCCGCCACCTCGCCCTTCGGCCAGCTGAGACCGGCCATGCCGGTCGGCGACAGGATCACCGGCGTCGCCACGCGCTCGCCGAGCACGACGGTCGACTGCTCCCGCTTCGAGACGTCCACGAGGACCCGCGGCTCGAAAAGGAGGCGCTCGAACGCGGCGCGGTTCCGCGTCACGGTCAGCTCGTCGCCGGCCCCGCCCTCGATGAAGTCGTAGACCGCGCGGGGCAGCCGGCGACGGGCGAGACGGCGCAGGTCGTCGATCGAGATGGCCTCGGGACAGGCTGCTCATACGGCCAGTGATGATACCATCGCCCTCCTCGGATCCGATGACTACGCAGCGCTTCGGCGAGGTGGTCGAGCTCACGTGGCAAGGCGGCATGCGCTTCGAGGCGCGTGTCGGCGAGCACACCCTCACCCTGGACAGCGATCGCCATGCCGGCGTCTCGCCGCACGCAGGCGCTGGCGGTGAGCCTCGCCGGGTGCATGGCGATCGACGTCGTGGACATCCTGCAGAAGGGGCGGTTCGAGCTCGACGGCGTGCAGACGCGTCTCGAGAGCGAGCGCCGGGCCGAGCCGCCCCGCTACGTGAGGCGCGTGACCCTCCACTTCGTGGTGACGGGCGACGTGCCCGCCGACCGCGTCGAGCGGGCGATCGAGCTCTCGCGTGAGCGCTACTGCTCGGTGCTCCACAGCCTCCGGTCCGACATCGACTTCCAGTCGTCGTTCGAGATCCTCCCCAGACCGGGCGTCTGACCGTGGCCGCGGCGACCGGCGAGCCCTCGGCGTTCCACGCCTTCGAACGGGCCGGATGGGAGAGCATCCCGCAGGCCTACCAGGACGCGTTCGGCACCCTCACGACCCAGGCCGTCGGCCCGCTGCTGGATGCCGCGCGCGTGGGCCCGGGCGTCCGCGTGCTCGACGTCGCGACGGGGCCCGGCTACGTCGCCGCCGCCGCCGCGCGACGAGGCGCCGCGGTGGTCGGGGTCGACTTCTCCGCGGCGATGCTGGCCGAGGCGCGCCGGCAGCACCCCTCCATCGAGTTCCAGGCGGGCGACGCCGAGGCGCTTCCCTTCCCCGACACCACCTTCGATGCCGTGGTGATGAGCTTCGGTCTCCTGCACCTCGGGCGCCCGGACCAGGCCCTCGCCGAAGCGCACCGCGTGCTGCGGCCCGGCGGCCGGATCGGCTTCACCGTCTGGGCCCGACCGGAGGAGGCGGTGGCGTTCGGCATCGTCCTGCGCGCCGTCGAGCGACACGGCCGGCTCGACGTGCCCTTGCCACCGGGGCCGCCCTTCTTCCGCTTCAGTGACCCCGCGGAGGCCAGCCGTGTTCTCGTCGGCCTCGGGTTCAAGGCGCCCGAGATCATGGTCGTGCCGCAGATGTGGCGGCTCGCGTCCGGCGACGCCCTGTTCGAGGTGATGCGGGACGGCACGGTGAGGACGGCCGGGATCCTGCGCGCGCAGACACCCGAAGCGCAGCACGCGATCCGCGCCGAGATCCGGGAAGCGGTCCTTCCCTACCGGCGGGGCGACGGGATCGAGCTCCCGATGCCCGCCGTGCTCTCCTCCGCCGTCAAGCCCTGAGCTCGTCGGGACGCGTCAGCCCGCAACCTGGCGGACGACGAGCTCCCGGTGGTAGTCGGCGTCGCCCCAGGTCGCCTCGAGGGCCTTCGCGCGCTTGAAGTAGAGGTGGAGGTCGTACTCCCACGTGAACCCGATGCCACCGTGGACCTGGATGGCCTCGCCGCACGCCTTCCGGGCCGCCTCGCTCACGTAGGCCTTCGCGACTGACGCGGCCAGCGCAGCGTCCTCGGCGTTCGCGTCGAGCGCCCACGCCGCGTAGTACGTCGCCGAGTGGGCGTTCTCCACCTCGAGGAGCATCTCGGCGCAGCGGTGACGGATCGCCTGGAAGGAGCCGATGGGCTGCCCGAACTGCTCGCGGACCTTCGCGTACTCGACCGACATGTCGAGGCACCGCCGCGCGGCGCCCAGCATCACGGCGGCCGCGCCCACCGCTCCGCGGCGGAGGAGGTCGCCGAGGATCGCCGCCGCCGCCCCCGCCTCGCCCAGCCGCGCGCCCTGCGGCGCCGGCACCGCGTCGAGCGTGACCGTCGCCCAGCGCATCCCCGGATCCATGGCGAGCACCGGCGCGACGCCGAGCCCTTCGGCCCCGCTCTCCACGAGGTAGAGCGCCAGTCCGTCCGGACCCCGCGCCGGCACGAGGATGAGGTCCGCGACGTTGGCCCACGGCACCCACTGCTTCGTGCCGGTGAGCCGTGCGGCGCCGCCCGGAGTCGGCTCGGCCCGGGTCCGCGTCGACTCGGGCCGCCAGTCGAGATCGGCGTCGAGCAGCGCGACGGTCGCCCGCACGTCCCCCGCGGCGATGCCCGGAAGCCACCGGGCCTGCTGGGCCGGGCTGCCCGCCGCCTCGATCGCCCGGGCCGCCACGACCGTCTCGAGGTACGGCCCCGGGAACACCGCGCGCCCCATCTCCTCCAGGACGACGGCGGTCTCGACCATGCCGAGGCCGCTCCCGCCGTGCGCCTCCGGCAGGGCGAGGCCGAGCCAGCCGAGACGGGCGAGCTCTTTCCAGAGGTCGTCGCGCTCGCCGCGAGGATCGCTCCACAGCGCGCGGACGACGGCCGGGGTCACGCGCTCGTCGAGGAAGGCGCGCGCGGTCCCGCGCAGGAGCTGCTGGTCGTCGCTCAGCGCGAAGTCCACGGCGCCCGCCTAGGTCCGGACCCGGTCGGCCCGGGCCTCCTTCGGCAGCCCGAGCACGCGCTCGCCGATGATGTTCTTCTGGATCTCCGAGGAGCCCGCGTAGATCGTCCCCGCGCGGGACCACAGGAATGCCGTGGCCCAGGTGCCCGGCTCACCCGAGGACGTGTCGATCTCCGAGAAGCCGTCGGGCCCGCCGACCATGGCCTGGCCCCACGGCCCGAGGATCTCCTGCGCCAGCTCGTGGTAGCGCTTCTCGAACTCGCTGTACGAGAGCTTCGTGATCGACGCCGCCGGACCCGGCGACTCGCCCTTCTCGAGCGCGGAGAGGATCCGCAGGGCGGCGTAGCGCTGGACCTCGAGGTCCACGAAGATCCGGCCGAGCTTGGCGCGCACCGCGGGGTCCTCCAGGAGCGGCCGCCCGTCCCGCCGGAGCTTCCGCACGGCGCGGAGCAGCTGCCGGAAGGCCGCGGCGTAGCGGGTCACGCGCGCGAGCGAGCTGCCGCCGCGCTCGTAGGAGAGCGTGGTCTGCGCGATCTCCCAGCCCTGGCCGAGGCGCCCGACGAGGTCCGTCTTCTCGACGCGGGCATCGGTCATGAAGACCTCGGAGAAGTGCTCGCTCCCGGTGATCTGGCGCAGCGGGCGCACCTCGACGCCGGGCTGGCGCATCGAGAGCAGGAAGCAGGAGATACCCTTGTGCTTCGCCGCGCCGGTGTCCGTCCGGGCGAGGAGGAGACCCCAGTCGGCGACGAGGCCGCCGCTCGTCCAGATCTTCTGGCCGTTCATCACGAAGTGATCGCCCCGGTCCTCCGCGCGCGTGCGGAGGCTCGCCAGATCGGAGCCCGCGCCGGGCTCCGAGTAGAGCTGACACCAGAGCTCCTCGGCCGTCAGGATCTTCCGGAGGTAGCGCCGCTTCTGCTCCTCTGTGCCGTGCACGATGATGGTCGGCCCCACGATCGCGAGCCCCAGGGGATTGATGGGCGACGGGGCGCCCGCGCGCGCCATCTCGTCCGCGACGATCGCCTGCTGGAGCGGGCTCGCGCCGCGCCCGCCGTACGCGACGGGCCAGCCCATCCCGACGTACCCCGCGTCGTAGAGCCGGCGGTGCCAGGCTCGCCGCTCCTCGAGCGTCGCGGGCTCGGCGCGGGGAACGTTGGCCTCGAGCCAGCGCCGGGTGGCCTCGCGGAACTGGACGTCCGCGGGCGAGTAGCTCAGATCCATGGTCGTCGCCTCCCGCCGGCCTCGGGCCAGCCGCCTCCACGATATGCGCGCGCCGGCCGCGGCGCCACCCCTGGCCGGAGACGCGCGCGACAGATCTCGGGTGAGGTGAGGGACCCTCGAACTGCCGGCCAGTCGCCAAAGTCGGGGGTCAGCCCCCACTTTGGCTTCCGACAACGCGGCGACGCAACGGCCAAACTTCGGGGCCTGACCCCGGAGTTTGGCAACGCGGCGCGAGGAGCCAGGGAGGCTGACGAAGCGCCCGGGTCCCACGGCCGGATGAGGCCTCGACTTTGGCTTCCGACGCCGCGGCGACGCAAAAGCCAAAGTTCGGGGCCTGACCCCGGAGTTTGGCGGCGGTCAGGCGGGAACGGGCTCCGCGATCGAGCGGCGCAGCATGATGTCGGCGACCTCCGTCGGCGTGGGCCGGCCGAACAGGTATCCCTGCCCCTGATCGCAGCCGAGGCCGCGCAGCTCGGCGAGCTGCTCCGGCGTCTCGACGCCCTCGGCCACGGCCTTCAGCCCGAGCGCGCGGGTGAGGCCGACCACGGCGCGGACGATGGCGGCATCCCCGCGGTTGGCGGGCAGGCCGGCGACGAACGAGCGGTCCACCTTCAGCACGTCGATCGGGAAGCGCTTCAGGTAGCCCAGGCTCGAGTAGCCAGTCCCGAAGTCATCGATGGCCAGCCGGATCCCGATCGACTTCAGGTGCTCGAGCGTCTTCACCGTGGCGTCGGCGTCGCCCATCGCGGTGCCCTCGGTGATCTCTACCTCGAGCCCCGACGCATCGAGCCCGGACTCCGCCAGCACCTGTCCCACGTCCTGCACCAGTCGCGGGTGGCGGAACTGGCGCGGGGAGAGGTTGACGGCCATGACGAGATCGAGGCCGATCTCGGAGTCGGCGCGCCAGATGGACGCCTGCCGGCAGGCCGTCTCGAGCACCCACCGGCCGATCGGCAGGATGAGGCCCGTCTCCTCGGCAATCGGGATGAACGAGCCCGGCGGAACCAGGCCGCGCTCGGGATGCTCCCAGCGGACCAGGGCCTCCAGGCCCACGATGCGGGCCGAGCGGAGGTCGACCTGGGGCTGGTAGTGCAGCCGGAGCTCGCCGCGGTCGAGCGCACGGCGCAGCTCGGTCTCCATCTTGAGCCGGCCCTTCACGGTCTCGCGCATGCTGGACTTGAACACCTCGAAGCAGGCGCGGCCGTTCGCCTTCGCGCGGTACATCGCGATGTCGGCATTGCGCAGGAGCCCCTGGGCGGTCGTCCCCTGGTCCTTTCCGCCGAGCGCGATCCCGATGCTGGTGCCCACGAAGATCTCCTGGTTCTCGAGCCGGAACGACGCGCGGAAGGCCTCGATGATCCGCTCGGCCACGAGGGCGGCGTCCGGGGTCGTGCCGACGTCCTCGAGCAGGATCGTGAACTCGTCGCCGCCGATTCGCGCGATCGTGTCGACGCGCCGGAGGCAGCTGCGGAGGCGCTCGGCCACCTGGACGAGGAGCTGGTCGCCGTGGTCGTGCCCGAGGTTGTCGTTGACCAGCTTGAACCGGTCGAGATCCAGGAACAGGACCGCGGCGAACTTACCCCGGCGCGCGGAGCGCTCGAGGGCCTGCTCGAGCCGGTCCATGAAGAGCATCCGGTTCGGCAGCCCCGTGAGCTGGTCGTGGAGGGCGCGCTGCACCAGCTGCGCCTCGAGCGACTTGTGCCGGCTGATGTCCCGGGCGTTGAGGACGATCCCCCGCACCCCCGGCTGGTGGAGCAGGTTGGTTCCCTTGACCTCGAGCCAGCGCCACGAGCCGTCGCGGTGCTGCCAGCGGAGCTCGATCGACCGGGACACGCCGCGCTGCTCGAGCAGCTGAGCGTGGAAGGCCTGCGCGCTCTGAGAATCGCCTTCGTGAACGAGCGCCCAGCCTCGCGTGCCCACCAGCCGGTCCGGCTCGTATGCGAGGACTGCCTGGACGGCGGGGCTGACGTGCCGGACGGTGCCGTCCGCCTCCAGCACGAGGATCACGTCGGCGGCGTGCTGCACCAGCGCCCGGAAGCGCTCCTCGCTCGCGCGAAGCCCTTGCTCGTCGGCCGAGAGCCGCCGGTACGCGCGGCCGAGACGGACGAACCCGGAAGCCCAGCCAGCCCACCGCCGCCCCGCCCAGAATCGCGAAGGCCACGACCGCCCCGGCCAGGGCGCGGTGGGTCCGCTCGAGCACTCCGGCATACACGCCGGCGGCGAGGCCGGTGGCCTGGCTCACCTCTTCCAGTCCGGCTCGCGGCGCGACCGCGCGCGCCTGATCGAGACGCCCCGCGAGAAGCAGCGCGAAGGCCTCGTCCACGGCGGCCTGCTGCGCCTGGACGGCGGCGACCACCCGGGCCGACGCGTTCGATCCCGCGTCCAGACGGAGGATCCGATCGAACGCGCCGATGCGTCGCTCGTCGCGCCCGAGCCCTTCGAGGTCGAGGGTGAGCTGCTGCCGTGACTCCCGCAACCGAGCGATCAGCTCCTGGCCCCGGCGCGGCTCGAGGATCGCCTGGCGCTTGATGACGTGCTCCTGCCCGATCCGCTCCTCCACCTGGGACATGAGAAGGAGGGCGCGGCGGTGCGCCGCCGTCTGCTGCACGAGGAGGATGCCGCCGGCCGCCGAGAGGATCGTGATGGAGAGCGCCGTGATCAGGGCGAGCCGAGCCAACAGGTCGCCATTCCGGGCGGGCCGGCTCCCGTCGGGCCGCCGGGAATCAGCCGTGGCGTCGGCGCTCGCAGGCCGCGCCTTCGAGCGGGACCGGAAGCCTCGCAACGGCCAACTGCGGAGTCTCCCCTTCACAGGCTCTCCCACGCAGAGGTTGAGTGCTCCCGGACCCGCCGGGCACCGTGCGGGGTTGAGGCAAGTCTCGTGCCTGAGAAATCGGCCCTCTGACGGGGGTGACCTCCAGTATTTCGGCACTCAATGGCCCTTGCCACCCTCAGAAAGGGCCGCAGGAAGGCCTCGAATGTGCTGAACGATACTGACAATCTGGCGTGTGACGAAATGCCGCCCCGAGAGACGAAGATCGTCACATCCCGGACGCGATGCGGACGGCTTTGGGGTGCCATCGCCAGGGCCTGGCCGGCTCGCGACCAGGTTGGGGGTTCAGCCTCCCGCGAAGCCCAGCCGACGAGTCGGATGGCAGGCGCTCTTCCCGCATTGTGCTCGCGCCTGACCGCTTCCCAGTCGACCACCGCGGCCAACGAGAGCCGGGTGGCGGCGCGTGGTCGCGCGCCTTGACACGCCTCCGCCCTGGCCGTATCTATGGGGCCTTGTGTGGACGGTGCCGTTGACCCGACTGCTTCCCGGATGGTGCATGTGAGCGACAGATTCGACCTGGCCGTGGTGGGCGGCGGCATCCTGGGGCTCGCGACGGCGCGCGCCCTCCTCGCCGACCGCCCCGACCTCCGGCTCGTCATCCTGGAAAAGGAGGCGCGGCTCGCCTCCCACCAGACCGGGCACAACAGCGGCGTCATCCACTCCGGCATCTACTACAAGCCCGGCTCCCACAAGGCGCGGCTCTGCGTCGAGGGCGCGCGGCTGATGAAGGCCTTCTGCGCGGAGCACGGGATCCGTGTCGATCCCATCGGCAAGGTGATCGTCGCGACCTCCGAGGCCGAGCTGCCGCGGCTCCAGACGCTCTTCGAGCGTGGCACCGCGAACGGCGTGGAAGGGCTCCGGCTCATCGACAAGGACGACCTGCGCGAGATCGAGCCGCACGCCGCGGCGATCCGGGCGATCCACTCCCCCACCACCTCGATCGTCGACTACGGCGAGGTCTCCCAGGCCATCGCGCGGGAGCTCCTGACGCAGGGCACCGTCATCCGGACGGGCGCCCGCGTCACTGGGATCCAGCGGACGGACGAGGGATTCGACCTCGCGACCGCATCGGGATCCGTCCAGGCGCGCCATCTCGTCAACTGCGCGGGCCTCTACTCGGACGTCGTAGCGCGGCTGGCCGGCGCCCGTCCGGGCGTCAGGATCATCCCGTTCCGGGGCGAGTACTACATGATCCGGCCGGAGCGGCACGACCTCGTGCGCGGCCTGATCTACCCGGTTCCCGATCCCGAGTTCCCGTTCCTGGGCGTCCACTTCACGCGGACGGTCCACGGCGAGGTCGAGGCGGGCCCCAACGCGGTCCTGGCTTTCGCGCGCGAGGGCTACCGCTTCGGGCGGATTCACCTGCGGGAGCTGGGGGGGACCCTCGGCTACCCGGGATTCTGGGCCATGGCCCGCCGCTACTGGCGGATGGGCAGCTACGAGATGTACCGCTCGCTGAGCAAGGCCGCGTTCGTCCAGGCGCTCCAGCGGCTGCTCCCCGCCATCGGGCCCGCCGACATCACGCCCGGCGGCGCCGGGGTCCGCGCTCAGGCCGTCGCCGAGGACGGATCGCTGGTGGACGATTTCCGTATCGCCCGGTCCGAGGACGCGATCCACGTCCTGAACGCGCCGTCGCCGGCCGCCACGGCATCGCTCGCCATCGGCCGCCACATCGCCGGGCTCGCCCGGGAGGCGTTCGCGCTCGCCTGACCCTCCGGCGCGCCGCGCTCAGCGGGGCGCCGTGATCTGGGCCGCGAGGAACCGGGTCACCTCCGTGATCGAGTCCGCCCGCGCCGCCGGATCCGTCCCGACGGTCGCCCCGCAATCGCCGTCGAGCCGGTTGTGGTTCTTCACCTCGGGCCGGTACCGCACGGGCGTGTCCGGCGCGTCGAAGCTATGGTGAGCGTCCGGATAGACCTTGATCGTGATGGGCGCCCCGGCCGCGCGCGATCGCTCGACGATCTCGGTGCATGGCGCGGCCGGAGTCCAGTCGTCGAGCGCGCCGATCAGGATGTAGAGCGGCGCGTAGGGCTGGAAGACCGGCCCGCGCGGGTACTTCCGGGTGCAGTTCGGATAGAAGGCGACCGCCGCCCGGAAGTCGCGCTCGATGCGCCCCTCGTCGAACAGCACGCTGAGGGTCGCGGCCGCGCCGTTGGACCATCCGAGAAGCCCGATCCGGTCGGGCCGGATGTCCGATCGCCCCTGGAGATACCGCAGCGCGCCGCGAGCGTCGTCAGCACGGTCCCGCACGGGCGACAGCATGTGGCGGCCCGTGCACACCTCGTCGATGCCGCGGGGCGTGAAGCTGTCGACCATGAGCGTGGCGTAGCCGAGCTCGCGGAGATGCCCCGCCCAGAAGCGGAGCTTGCCCTGGATCGCACCGGTCCCCGTGCGGAGCCCCGTGCAGCCGTGCAGCATCACGAGGGCCGGGAACGGTCCCGCGCCCGCCGGCAGCGAGAGGACACCCTCCAGGCGGGCCGGCGCCCGGCCCTCCCGCGGATCGCCGGAAAATCTCACCAGATCGCCGGTCACCCGCGGGCCTTCCGTGCCGGAGCTCCCGCACCGAGGCCCCCGGCGCCACCAGCGGCCCGGAGCGCGGCGATCCCGGGCGCCACGCCGTGCGACGCTCTCACTGCATGGGGGAATAGGCCGAGGGCCGCCAGATCTCGTTCCGGATGCGTGCCACGATGGGGCCGTCCTTCTCGGACTCGGCCCGGACACGCAGCCACTCGGGATCGGCGCCGAAGGCAGCCCAGGCCCGCTCGCGATGGCCCAGATCCGCGAACCTGACGATGTAGTGCAGCACGTTGGAGGTGCCGACGATCACTTCCCAGAATCCGACGACCTCGATGCCGTGCTTCTTGAAGAGACCCATCGTGTGGTTCTGGAACCGGGCGTTCATGGCCGGCATGCGGCCCGGCACGATGTCGTAGCTGCGCAGCTCGTAGATCATCGATCGGACGCCTCCTCGGGATGCGCGGTGAGCGAAGGGTTCGTGAGGGCCCGCGCCGTGCGCAGCGCGCGGCGGAGGCCGGGATCGAGGTCGATCGCCGCCAGCTCCTCCCACGTGAACCACCGGAGGGCCCGGGCCTCGGCCGCCAGGCGGCGGAGGCTCGCGTCGCGGGGCGCGATCACCAGGTAGCGCAGATCCAGGTGCCGGTGCGCCGGCTCGTCCCCGCGGGCCGGAATCGGGTGGACGTCGACGTCGAGGGGCCGCGGCGCCGTCGGATGCAGCGTCAGCCCCTCGATGCCCGTCTCCTCGCGGGCCTCCCGCAGCGCAACCGTCTCGCCGCTCCGCTCACCCGCCTCGGCGTGGCCGCCGGGCTGGAGCCATCGGCGAAGCTTGCGGTGGTGGAGCAGAAGGATCTGGTCGCCCGCCGCCGAGAGGACCACTGCGCTCCCCGTGATGTGCCCCTCGACGATGCGCCGGTCGAACGGATCGGGATGACGGTCGACGAACGCGAGGATCTCGGCCAGGTCCGACGCTTCCTTGGGATCCGCCGGCGCGTGGCGCCGAAGATGGGTGCGGAGCTCCAAGCCGCGAGCAGGGTCGGTCACGTCGTCCGGCCCGGCGGGAGCCGCCGGCGCCTCATCTACCCTCGCGACATCGGAACGCTGCCCTCGCGCGATCACGATCTCCAGCACGGTAGGCGGCGGGACCGGCGGTGTCAACCGAGCTGGACCGGCCGCTCGTGTGGCACACTCGGGCCGTGGGGCTTGGACGGACGACCCGATTCGCGCCGCTCCCGGAAGGCGCCCGCCGCGTGAGTGTCATGCGCGCCGGCACCGCCGGCATCAAGGCGCTCGCCCCGTCGCCCGAGCTCCTGGCCGACTTCCAGGCCAAGAAGCGCGCCCTCATGCGGGTCGGCAAGACCGCCGACGCCGCCCACGCCGAGGCCCACAGCCTGCTCGGCTACCGAGAGCGCTATCTGGCCGAGATCAAGGCCCGCCCGGAAGCCCTGACGGCGCTCCGCGCGCTCATCCAGGAGGCGCGCGAGCGCGACGTCTATCTCATGTGCATGTGCCGCTACAAGACGCCCGGGCGCGCCTGCCACACCTATGCGCTCCTCGACCTCGCGCGCGAGCTCGACCATGGCGTCCGCGAGCTGGCGGAGCCAGTCCCGAAGCGACACGTCGCGGCCGGGCAAGGGTCCGCTGCCGGCCGTGGCCGGCGTCAGCCTTAGGGCGCGGGCGCCCCGCTAGCCGGGAAGCCGCCCCGGCACGCTTCGCAGGGGCACCACTCGCGGAGCCGCTGGAACGTGTAGATGCCCGTACCGTGGCCGTCGCTCCAGCGGACGCGGATCGCGTAGCGGCCGACGAGCTCGATCGCCTCGGCTCGGATGTCCTCGCGGACGGAGCGCGGGTCGAGCAGGCGCTGGCCCGTGAGCTCGTGGACGCACCCGGCGCATGGGCACCGCTCGCGCAGCGTCTTGTTCGGAAAGACGCTGAGGTGCCGGTCGGACCACGTGACGCGGATCTCCCGGTCGTCGACTCGGCGGATCTCGACCGGCGTCGTGTCTGGCATTGTTTCCGTTCTCCTGCCCGGACCCGTATCCTACCAGCCGTGACCCCTCCGCCGCGCCGGACGATCGTCGCGTGGCTGCTCTACGACTTTGCCAACTCCGCGTACGTGGCGGTGATCCCGGCCACCGTGTACTCGAAGTACTACGCGCTCGCGGTCGTCGGGAACGAGCACGGCGAGGGCGACTTCTGGTGGGGGCTCTCGGTGACGATCTCCATGGTGATCGTGGCGATCGCGTCGCCCCCGATGGGCGCGATCGCCGATCACGCGGGAGTCCGCAAGCGCTTCCTCGGGCTCCTTACGTACCTGTCCGTGGGCGCGACCGCGCTGATGGCCACCGTGGGGCCGGGCGACGTCCTGTGGGGCCTCGTGCTGGCTGTGATCGCGACGGTAGGGTTCGAAGCCGCCATCGTCTACTACAACGCGTACCTCCCCGACCTCGCCGACGAGACGTGGCGGGGCCGGCTATCCGCGTACGGGTTCGCCACGGGCTACGCGGGCTCGGCGCTCGCCCTGGCCGCCGCCCTGCCGTTCGCGCTGCGCGGCTCCTACGGCGGCGCCTTCCTCACGGCCGCGGCGCTGTTCGGGCTCTTCTCCCTACCCGCCATGCTGTTCCTGCCAGCCGACCGCCCGGGCGGCCTCACGACGGGACAGGCGATCCGGGTCGGCTTCAGGGACACGCGCGAGAACCTGCGGAAGATCGTCCGAATCCCCGAGCTCCGCGGGTTCCTCCTCGCCTACCTGTTCTTCGAGGACGGCACCAACACGGTCGTTTATTTCTCGGCGGTGTTCGCGGGCCACACCCTCGGCTTCACGACCGCCGAGGTGATCGGGCTCTACTTCGTCGTCCAGATCTCGGCCCTCGCGGGCGCCTGGCTCTGGGCCAGGCCGATCGACACGTGGGGCCCGAAGAACGTCGTAATGACGACCCTCGTCCAGTGGTGCCTGGTCGTCCTTGCAGCGTACTTCGTCACGACCAAGGGCCAGTTCTACGGGGTCGCCGTCTTTGCCGGAACCGGGCTCGGCGCCGTCCAGGCCGCCGCCCGCACCTTCATGGCGAGCTTGATCCCCAAGGGCCAGGAGGCGTCGCTCTTCGGCTTCTACTCGCTCTGCGGCAAGACCGCCGCGGTGATGGGCCCGGTGATCTTCGGCACGGCCTCGCTGCTCACCGGCGGGAACCAGCGGGTCGCCATCCTCGGCGGTCGGCCTGATGTTCATCGCCGGCCTGGTGCTCCTCGCGCGTGTCCGGGCCGGGGGGCCGGCGGCCGCGCGAGCCTGAGGAGACGGTCCCGGGCTCGCTCAGGCGCGGATGCGCGCGCCCTGCGGGTCGTACAGCACGTCGGGGGCGACCTCGGCGGAAACGCGCTCCCCGAAGACCTCGACCTCGAGGGGCGTGCCCACGGCCTGGGCGAGCTCGGCGGGCACGTACACGAACCCGATGTTGCGGCCGACCGTGTAGCCGTAGCCCCCGCTCCGGAGCCGCCCGAGCACGCGGCCGTCGCGCCAGACGGCTTCCCCGCCGTAGATCGTCGCCGCGGGATCGATCGTCACCGTCGCGAGGCGTCGCGTCACGCCCTCGGCCTTCACCCGCGCGAGCGCGTCCCGGCCGATGAAATCGCCCTTGCCGAGGCGCACGCAGAATCCGAGCCCGGCCTCGTAGGGGTTGTCGGAGGGCGTGATGTCGGCGCTCCAGTACCGGTACCCCTTCTCGAGCCTGAGCGACTCGAGAGCCTTGTAGCCCACGGGCACGAGACCGGCCGGGCGCCCGGCCGCGAGGAGCGCGTCCCAGACGGCGCCGGCGTCGGCAACCCGCGCGTAGAGCTCCCAGCCCAGCTCGCCGACGTAGGTCACACGCTGCGCCCACACGTCGGCGGTGGCGATCCGAATCGCCCGCGCGCTCATGTACGGAAAGGCCGCGTTCGACACGTCGTCTCGCGTCGTGGCCTCGAGCACCTGGCGCGCGGCGGGCCCCCACAGTCCGACCACGGCCAGCTCGTCCGTCACCTCACGGACCCGGACGGAGCCATCCCTCGGGAGGTGCATGCGGATCCAGCCGAGATCGCCGGGCACGAAGCCGGAGCCGGTCACCACGCGGAAGTGGTCCTCGCCGAGGCGGATGACGGTGAGGTCGGCCTCGATGCCGCCCCGCGCGTTCAGGAACTGGGTGTAGACGACGCTCCCCGGCGGCTTCCCGACGTCGTTGTCGCAAAGGCGCTGGAGGAGGGCCAGGGCGCCCGGGCCGCGAAGCTCCAGCTTCCCGAACGACGTCATGTCGAGGAGGCCGGCGCGCTCCCGCACCGCGCGGTGCTCCTCGCCGACCCGGTCGAAGAAGGCCGGACGGCCCCAGCCCCAGGCGTGCTGATCGGCGCCGGCGCGGCGGCCGGTCCGGCCGAGCTCGTAGTAGTTCACCCGCTCCCAGCCGTTCTTCTCGCCGAACACGCCGCCCAGCGCCAGGCCGCGGCCGTCGAGGGGCGAGAGGCGACGCTCGCGGACCGTCTGGTTCTCGTCGTGCGGGTAGCGCAGCATGTAGTAGTAGCGGTACGACTCGCGCGCCCGCTCGGCCGCGAAGACGCGGTCCTCGTAGACGGGGCCGAAGCGCCGCACGTTCATCTCGCCGACGTCGTACGGCGGCTCGCCCTCGACGAGCCATTCCGCGATGATGTCGCCGATCGCGGCGCCGGCGCCGAACCCCGTGTGTGAGAGCCCGGCCGCCGCCCAGAAGCCGGGGACGCCCGGGACCGGCCCGAGCAGGGGCTTGCTGTCCGGGGTGATGCCCTCGGGCCCGTTGGTGAGATGGGCCATCTCCGCCCGGCCGAGGATCGGCACGCGGCGGATCGCGCCCTCCATGATCTCGCCGAACAGCTCCCAGTCCGACGGGAGGAGCCGCTGCGTGAAGTCCCACGGCACGCCGTCCACCGACCACGCCACCGGCTCCCGCTCGAAGCCGCCGATGAGGAAGCCGCCGACCTCCTCGCGAAGGTAGACGAGGTTCTCCGGGTCGCGGAGGCACGGCGTCTGCCGCGGCAGCTCGTGGCCCGGGATGGGCTTGGTCGCGAGATGCTGATGGACGAGCGGCGTGATGGGCAGGCTGACGCCCGCCATCGCCGCCACCTGGCGGCCCCACATCCCCGCGGCGTTGATCGACGATCTCGGCGCGCACGCGGCCCCGGTCCGTCACCACGCCCGCGATGGCGCCGTCCGGCGACCGCTCGATGCCGGTCACGCGCACGCCGGTCTCGACGGCGACGCCGAGCGCCCGCGCGCGGCGCGCCAGCTCGGTCGTCGAGCCGCTCGGGTCGATCCACCCGTCGCCCGGCAGGTACATCGCCCCGTGGAGGTCGTCGGGAGACATGAGCGGGAAACAGCCGGAGCGCTTCGGCCGGCGAGATCGTGTCCACGTCGAGACCGAGGGCCCGCGCGGTCCCGACCTGCCGCCGCAGGAAGAGCCACTGATCCCGGCTCGAGGCGACGCGAAGGCTCCCGACCTCGTGCCAGTGCTCGGGCGAGCCCGGGGCCGCCTGGAGGCTCCGGTAGAGCCGGATCGAGTACGCACGCATGCGCATGATCGTCGGGGAGGTGTGAAAGTGCGTGACCATTCCCGCCGCGTGCCACGTCGACCCGCTGGTGAGCTCGCCCTTGTCGAGGAGCAGGACGTCGGTCCAGCCCTTCTGCGCGAGGTGGTACGCGATGCTGCAGCCGGCGATGCCCCCGCCGATGATCACGACCCGAGCCTGGTCTCTCACACGCCTCCTGGCGCCCCGCGGGCCTCTCGAACGACCGGTCCATTCTTCCCGCGGCGGCGTGGCCCGTCAATGCGGGAGCGGCACCGACGCCAGCTCGGACGGAGGGGTGAGGCTCGCTCGACTCAGGACGCGAGGCGGAAGGCCGACGACGGCCGCCGGACCGACGCCGCCGGGACGCGGGACGCCTAGCCCTGGGCTGGAACCACCTCGCGCCGGCGACGCCAGGCCCGGGTGAGGAGCGGCAGGAAGAGGTACACCATCGCGACCGCGAGGAGCGCCGCCGCGATCGGGCGCTGAAGGAAGATGCTGTAGTCGCCGCGGGACACGATGAGCGCGCGCCGGAAGTGCGTCTCCAGCATGGGCCCGAGGATGAGCCCCAGCACGATCGGAGCGACCGGGTACCCGTAGCGCTGCAGCAGGCTGCCGAGGATGCCGAAGACCACCATGATCCAGAGGTCGAAGAGGTTGCCTCCGACCGCGTAGGTTCCCGTCATGCAGAAGAGGAGGATCATCGGCAGAAGGATGCGGGGCGGCACGCGCAGGAGCTGGACCCACAGTCCCACCAGCGGAAGGTTCAGGACGAGCAGCACGAGGTTGCCGATGTACATGCTCGCGATGAGCCCCCACACGAGCTCCGGGTTCTTCTCGAACAGGAGCGGGCCCGGCCGGAGCCCCCAGAGCATGAGAGCGCCCAGCATGACGGCGGTGGTCCCCGAGCCGGGGACGCCGAGCGTCAGGAGGGGCACCATCGCGCCGCCGCTCGCGGCGTTGTTCGCCGTCTCCGGCGCCGCCACGCCCTCGATGACGCCCGTGCCGAAGCGCTCCGGATACCGCGAGACCCGCTTCTCCGCGAGGTAGGCCAGGATCGACGCGAGCGTGGCGCCCGGCGCCCGGCAGCACGCCCACCACGAAGCCGATGAGCGTCGCCCGGGGCAAGGTCCACCGGCACGCGTACCAGTCGGCCCGGCTCGGGAACAGCCCGCGGATCGTGGGAGTGGCCGGCCCCGGCGCCAGGAGGCGCGATGCGCTCGAGAGCACCTCGGCCACCGCGAACAGCCCCATCGTGACCGGCAGGAACTCGAGACCGTCGAGCAGGCTCGGCGCCCCGAAGGTGAACCGAGCGGTCCCCGTCAGGGGATCGCCGCCGACGGTCCCGAGGAGGAGGCCGAACACGCCCATGAGGAGGCCCTTGGCGACGGATTCGCCCGTGAGCCCGCCGAGCGTCAGGAGGCCGAGCACCATGATCGCGAAGTACTCCGCCGGGCCGAACTGGAGCGCCACGCGAATCAGGGGCCGCGCCAGCAGCATGAGGAGCACCACGCTCACCGTCCCCGCCACGAAGGACCCGATCGCGGCCATCCCGAGCGCGGGCCCCGCCCGTCCCTGCCGGGTCATCTGGTAGCCGTCGAGGCACGTCATGATCGACGACGTCTCTCCCGGCGTGTTGATGAGGATCGCCGTGGTGGAGCCGCCGTACTGGGACCCGTAGTAGATCCCGGCCAGCATGATGAGGGCCGCGGTGGGATTCATGCCGAAGGTCAGAGGCACGAGCATGGCGACCGTGGTGACGGGGCCGATGCCCGGAAGCACGCCGATGGCGGTGCCGACGACGACGCCGATCAGGCAGTAGAGCAGGTTCACGGGGGTGAGCGCGACCGCGAACCCCATGCCGAGGTGCTGGAGAAGGTCGGTCACACGGTCCTCAGGGCGCGAGGAGACCCGGCGGCAAGGGCACCTTGAGCCAGCCCGCGAAGAGCCCGTACGTCGCCCCGGTCGCGCACAGGGCGACGCTCAGGACGACAACCCAGCGACGCTCCCCGTACGCGCGCACCAGCACGACCAGGAGCGCGCTCGTGGCCAGGAGAAAGCCCAGCCGATCCAGCAGCAGGGTGTAGGCGGCCATCGCGCCCACCGTCATCAGCGTGCGACGGCCGCGTTCCCGGGATCGGCCTCCGCCTCGGACGCCGGGCGGGCGGACCGGCCGCCGTCGGGGCCGAACGCGATCATCGCCCCCAGCAGGATCATCAGGCCGCCCAGAAGCATCGGCAGGAATCGGGCACCGGGGCCTCCGGTGGCCGTCCCCTCCTCGAGACCCCATGCGAGCGCGACGGCGACGGCCCCGACGACCGCCGCCGCCGCGCCCATGATCCGGCTGCCGTCCCAGCTCACGCCCGACCCTCATTGCGCGGCCTTCGCCGCCGCGAGCCGGAACGGCGACCTCACTTCTTCTTCAGCATCCCGAGCTCGCCGAAGACGGCCTTGTCCACCTCCTGCTCCTTGTCGACCGACTGGAGGAACGCGTCGCCGATGAGCCAGCCGTCCTCGAGAACGCTCTTCTCGAGGAAGTCCTTCCGCCAGAAGTCGGTCTTCCGGACCTTGTCGAGCACATTGACCCAGTAGTCGACCACCGGCTTCGGGAGGTTGCCGGGCCCGCCCACGGCGCGCCACTGGTTGCTCACCATCGACACGCCGAGCTCCTTCATCGTCTGGATCTTCGGCAGCCCCTTGAGCCGCTCCTCGTCTCCCACCGCGAGGGCCCGCACCTGCCCGGCCTCCAGCTGCCCGATGCACTCGTTGGGATTCGCCCACGCCGCGTCGACGTGGCCGCCCAGGAGGTTCGTCATCACCTCGCCGCCGCTCTTGAAGGGCACGTACGTGAGATCGGTCTTCCCGACCTTGCTGAGGTTGATGTTGGCAATGTGATCGACCTGGCCGACGTTCGTGCCGCCCACCGAGAGGCCGCCCTTGCCCTTGGCCTTCGCGGCGGCGATGAACTCCTGGAGGCTGTTGATGGGCGACTCCTTCCGGACGATGATGAGGTTCACGTCCGTGACCATGCGCGCGATGTACGTGAAGTCCTTCCGGTAGTTCCACGACGCGTTGCCCTGGAGCTCCTGCTGCCAGTTGCCGGCGTCGACCGCGACCAGCGTGTAGCCGTCGGCGGGCTTATTGATGGCGTACGACTTGCCGACGATCCCGCTGCCGCCGACCCGGTTGTTGACCGTCACCGGCACCGGCACGAGCTTCTGGTCCTCGATCACCTTCACGATCTGCCGCACCATGATGTCCGTCCCGCCCCCCGGCGCGTACGGCACCACGATCTCGATCGGACGGACCGGGTAGTCCGCGGCCGGCGCGCCGCCCGGAGCGCCCGCCACCACCCCCATCACCACGACCAGCAACGCCCGCCGCGTGATCATGCTCTCCTCCTCGTCGTTGAGGTCACGCTCGGTCCCGCGGATGCGCGGGACCTGCCGCTCACCGCTGCCGCCACGCCTGGGTTCTTCGGTCCAGCCACCGGGCGATCACCGCGTGCACCGCCCGGGCGCCCACGTTGGTGTAGAAGATCAGCATCGCCATCGCCGCCGCCGCCGCGATGTCCCCGGTGTCGTCCATGTTCAGGACCGCCACGGAGGCGAGCTCCGTCTGCGGCCCGTACAGGAACACGACGCTGGACACGGTCGCCATCGCGTTCACGAACAGGTAGATGCCCGTGTCCAGGATGGCGGGCAGGCAGACGGGCACGGTGACCTTCCAGAAGGTCCGGTACGCCGGTTGACGGAGCGACATCGCCACCGTCTCGAACTCGGGATCCATCTGCTTGAGCGCCGTCAGCCCGGTGAGGTGCGCCACCGTATAGAAGTGGACGACGGTGTTGATCACGAGGATGGCCATCGTCCGGTAGAGGCCGTTCAGCGGATTACGCGGGTCGTTGAAGAAGAAGATGTAGGCAAGCCCGAGCACCATCCCCGGCACGGCCATCGGCAGCATCGCGAGGAGCTGGAACGCCACCCGCATCCCCCGGAATCCCCGCCCCTTCTCGACGAGATAGGCGCCCACGAACACGATGGCCGTCCCCACCACCGCGGTCAGGAGCCCGAGCTGGATGGAGTTGTAGTAGGACTGCCATCCGCCGCCGCCCTTCCGGTCGAAATCGTAGTTGGCGAGCGTCAGCGTCAGGTTGTACGGCCAGAACTTCACGAGCGCGCCGAACTGCGAGATCGCGATGATCCCCAGGAGGAAGAGGCCGATGACCGCGCAGCACGCCAGCATCGCGCCGTCGAACAGCGGGCTCGGCTTCGGCACGTAGGGCACGGCCCGCACCGTCAGCAGGGCGACCTGTCGGCGCTGGACGACCCGGTCGACCAGGAACGCCAGGGCCGCCGGCACCAGCAGCAGCACGCTCACCACCGCGCCCATCTCGAAGTTCTGCTGGCCGATGACCTGTTTGTACACGTCGGTCGCCAGCACGTTGTACTGCCCCCCGATGACCTTGGGCGCGCCGAAGTCCGTGATCACCATGATGAAGACCACGAACGTGGCGCTGATGAGCCCGTAGCGCGCGCCCGGCAGCGTCACCGTGAAGAAGATCCGGCGCGGGCTCGCCCGCAGGGCCACGGCGGCCTCGTACAGCCGGGCGTCCGCCAGCGACAGGGCCGTGGCCAGGATCAGGAGCGCATGCGGAAAGGTGAAGAAGACCTCGGCCATCACGATCCCGATCGGGCCGTAGATCGAGTGGCCCAGGAGGAGGCCCTTGACGAGGCCCTGGTTGCCGAAGAGATACACGAGCCCCAGCCCGGGCAGGAGCGACGGCACGAGGATCGGCACCATGGCCACGGTCTTGAAGAGCGGCTTCCAGGGCAAGCAGCTCCGCGTCAGCGCGTACGCGTACAGGAATGCGAGCGGTACGGTGATGGCGGTGCTGAGGAGCGCGACGAAGAGGCTGTTGGTGATGGACAGGGCGAGCGCCGGCGTCCCGAAGTAGCGCGCGTAGTTCGCAAGGCCGACGAAGGCCCCCTTCGAGTCCTGGACGCTCTTGGCGAGCATGATCCCGAGCGGCAGCGCCAGGGTCACGACCAGGTAGAGGCCGAGGAGCGCGAGAATCGCGCCCATGAAGCGGTCGTCCCGGGAGGCTTGCTGCTTGACGACGGCGACAGGCACGCGGGCGGGGCCCACGGCCTCCGTCGCGCTCACGTGAGCCACGGCACGGCTCCCCGTGGGGCTCCCGGCATGGCGCCACCATACCCGAGGCGCGACGCGCGTCGCAATCCCGCCCTCGGCGGCGCCACCATCCCGCCCGGTGCTACAATTCGGCCCCGCAAGGTGCCGGGCGTCGCGGAGCGGCGGAGCCCGGCCGCATCGACCTACACGGGAGGCTCGACGCATGGATCCGTCCAAGATCGCCGGCATCTGGCCCATCATGTACGCCTTCTTCGACGCCGGCGGGCGGATCGACCGCGCCGCGATGCGCCGCCAGATCGACGCCTGCGTCGCGGGGCGCGCCCACGGCGTCGCCGTGATGGGCCTGGCCACCGAGGTGGGCAAGCTGGACATCCGCGAGCGGCGGGAGCTCCTCGAGTGGGTCGCCGAGGATCTCGGCGGCCGGAAGCCCCTGGTGGTCACGGTGGCCGAGCCGAGCGTTCACGGGCAGGTCGAGATGGCGCGCGCGGCGGAGCGGCTGGGAGCCGGCTGGGTGATCCTGCAGCCGCCGGCGGTGGCCGGCCTCCCCGAGGCGGAGTACGTGCGGTTCCTCGGCGCGGTGGCCGACAAGGTGTCCGTCCCGGTCGCGATCCAGAACGCGCCGGGATATCTCGGCGTGAGCCTCTCGAACGCCGGGCTCCGGGAGCTGGCCCGCCAGCACCCGAACGTGTGCCTGCTGAAGGGCGAGGGGCCGGCCGTGGTGATCCGCCGCCTGATCGAGGAGACCCAGGGCGTCTTCCGGGTCCTGAACGGACGGGGCGGCCTCGAGCTGCCGGACAACCTCCGCGCGGGCTGCGTCGGGATGATCCCGGCGCCGGAGTGCTTCGACGTCCAGGTGCGGATCTTCGAGCTGATGCAGAGCGGGCAGGCGGCGGACGAGGCCGAGGCCGAGCGCCTCTACCGCGGCATCCTGCCGCTGCTCGTCTTCCTCATGCAGTCGCTCGAGAACTTCCTCTGCTACGGGAAGCGGCTGACGGCGCGCCGGCTCGGGCTCAGCGAGGTGCACGACCGCCCGCCGGCCCTGCCGCCCACACCGTTCGGCCTGGCGTCGACCGAGCGCTACGCGGCGCACCTCGGCGCCTACGGCGCTCCGGTGAGCTAAGGCGCGCGGTGCGCGCCGCCGCCAGCGCGCGGCTTGCGGCCAGGCCTCAGATTGCCTTGAGCCAGGTGTCCGAGAGCGTGTAGCCCTCCGGGAACGGATCCTCGGGGTCGCAGCCGTACTGCCCGATGTCCGTGACCCAGCCCCGGCCCGCGACCGTCGTGATCACCGCCGGCTTCCCGCCGATGCGGGTCGTGCCGACGATCTCGGCCAGGAAGTGGCTCCCGATCACGGACTCGTGGTCGAAGGCCTGGCCCTTCCGGATCTGCCGCCGCGCGTGCATCACGGCGAGGCGCGCCGAGGTGCCCGTCCCGCACGGCGAGCGATCCAGGCGTCCCGGCGAGACGACCACCGTGTTCCGGGCGGTCAGGCCACGGCCCTTCCGCCGAAGGGGGCCCATGAACTCAGTGATCGTAACATCCCGGATCTTCGAGTTTTCCGGGTGCACGACTCGGAGCTGGTCCTTCGCCGCCTCCCGGATCTTCTCCCCTACCCCGCAGATGTCCCGCGCCTCGTCCCGGGTGATCTTGAAGCCGAGCTGCGCCGCGTCGACGAGCGCGTAGTGCATGCCGCCATAGGCCACGTCGAGCCTCACCGTGCCCACGCCGGGGACCTCGACGGGCGCGTCCAGGTGCTGCACGAAGGCCGGGACGTTCCGGAACTTCACCTGGAGGACTCGCCCGCCCTCGCACCGGCAGGTCACCTCGATGAGCCCGGCGGGGGCCTCCAGCGTCAGCCGCGTCTCCGGCTCGCGCATCGGGAGGATGCCGGTCTCCAGGATCGCGGTGACGGTGCAGATCGTGTTGGAGCCCGACATCGGCGGGTACTCCGTCGACTCCATGATGACGTAGCCCAGCGCCGCCTTCGGGTTGCGGGACGGCAGGACGATGTTGGCGCTGTGGACCGCGGCCCCGCGCGGCTCGTAGAGGAGGAACTTGCGCAGCCCGTCCTCGCGCCGATGCAGCCACTGCATCTTGTCGAACATGGTCCGGCCGGGAACGTCGACGACACCGCCCGTCACGACCTTGGCGTATTCGCCCTCGGCGTGCACCCCGACCACGGTCAGCGTTCGCTTCCAGCGCATGAGCCCTCCCCGCGCGATCGCGCGCGCTCCGGTCTATCAGAAGCGCGAGTGCCGCTCAACCCCCCTTGGTCGGAGCCGGCGGGACAGAGGCGGGCCGCACCAGGAACGTCGGTGACCGCGACGACGGGGTCGGCGGAGAGGCCGGCCGGGCGCCGCGACGACGGCGCCCGGCGATCGTGTCAGACGCGCGCGGCGCGCTTCACGTCCAGGAAGGTGCTCTGGTAGGTCGCGCCCTCGCCCAGGTCGGTCAGCCGGTCGCTGCACAGGAGATTGACGGTCCCCGCCACGGCCTCGCCGGCGGGCCGCTGGCCGGGCACCAGGACGATCCCCGGCGCGACCTCGTCGGACACCCGGAGCCGCATGGACACGCTGCCGAGGTCGTTGAACAGCTCCACCTCGTCGTCCGGCGACAGGCCGCGCCGACCCGCCTCGGCCGGATGGAGGATCACCACCGGCGCGCCCTCGCGACGGCGGAGGGCCCGGTTGCCGGTGAAGGCGGTATGGCTCTGGAAGTACCCGGGCGCCGTGAGCAATCGGAGCGGCCATCGATGCCCGAGCGCCGTCTCCTCGGCGTCCTCGCGCCAGTCGGGCATCGGCGCGAGCCCCTGGGACGCGAGGGTCTCGGAGTAGAACTCGAGCTTCCCCGACGGGGTCCCGAACCGCTGGCCGTCCGGATAGGGATCGATCTTGATGGGCCCCGCGCCCCTGAGCGCGTCGGCATCGAGGGCCGCGGCCGGCCCGGTGGCGCCGACGAAGGCGGTCCGGACCAGCTCCGGCGTCTTCATCGAGAAGACGGCGTCGCGGACGCCGAGGCGGCGGGCCAGCTCCTGGGCGAGCCGGACGTTCGACCACGCCTCGCCCTGGGGCGGCACCGCCTGCGGGGCGAACTGCACGTAGTAGGCGCCGTAGGCCCGGAAGAGGTCCTCCGTCTCCAGATAGGTCGTCGCCGGCAGCACCAGATCCGCGTAGCGCGCGGTGTCGGTGAGGAACGGGTCGTGGACCACCGTGAAGAGATCCTCGCGCATGAGACCTCGGCGGACGGCGGCCGACATCGGGACACGTGACGGCGGGATTGTTGGCCGAGACGAACAGCGCCCGGATCGGGGGGTCGCGCATCTCGAGGAGCGCCTGTCCCAGCCGCGAGTGGTTCACCAGGCGCGTGGCGGCGGGCCCGGACGGGCGCCGCACGGCCTCGAACGAGAAGCCGAACCCGCCGACGGTCGCGAGCAGGGCCCCGCCGCCCCGCTTGCCGTAGGCCCCGACGACCGCCGGCAGGCAGGCGACGGCCCGCACGCCCTGACCGCCCTGGCTGCTGCGGGACATCCCGAATCCGATCCGGATGTAGGGGGCCCGCGCCCGACCATAGAGGTGCGCGAGCCGCTCGACGTCGGCGCGCGGCAGCCCTGTGATCGCGGCGACGCGGTCGGGCCCGAATCGCGGAAGGATCTCGCGCTCGAGCCGCTCGAAGCCTACCGTGTGGCGCTCGAGGTACTCCCGGTCCGCGAGCCCGTCCCGCACCAGCACGTGCATCATGCCGAGCGCGAGCGCGGCGTCGGTGCCGATCCGGGGGGCGACGTGCCAGTCGGCCTGGGCGGCGGTGCGGCTCCGGCGCGGATCGATCACGACCAGCTGCGTGCCTCGCGTGCGCGCCTCCTCGACCTTGGCCCACGCGTGGACGGCCGTCGTGACCAGGTCGGCGCTCCAGGAGACGATCAGATCGGAGTCCGCCATGGACTCCGGATCGGCGCCGCCCACCGGACCGCACGTCGTCTCCCACGCGACGTCGGCACACGTGTCGCAGATGGTCCCCGGCTGAAGCCGCGTGGTGCCGAGGGCGTGGAAGAGGGCCATGGGGATCCAGCGGTTGAACTGCCCCTGGTGCGCGCTGTAGCAGTAGCCGAGGATCGCGAGCGGCCCGTCCTCCCGGCGGATGGCCTGCCAGCGATCCACCAGGAGGTCGAGCGCCTCGTCCCAGCTCACCGGCCGGAACTCGGCGGATCCCTTCGGCCCCGTCCGGCGGAGCGGAGTCCGCACGCGATCCGGCGAGTGCACCAGCTCGGGCTCCCGGCGCACCTTCGCGCACACGAAGCCGGCGGTGAACGGCTGGTCGGGATCGCCTTCGACGCGGACGAGGCGCCCCTCGTCGACGTGGGCGAGGATGGAGCACATGTCGGGGCAGTCGTGAGCGCACACCGTACGGATCACCGTCGTCACGCGGATCGCCCTCCCTCGGCGCCCCGGGCGGGGCGCGGACCGGTCTCGGCCATCGACACGAGACTATCGGCGGAGGGGTGGCCCCTGTAAAGGGCCGCTTCTGGTCGGGTTCCGGGAGCCATTTTCCCCGAGTCGGCCTCAGGCGAGAGGCGGCGTCGGCCCCGGATAGACGCGCAGTCGCCGGCGAGGGAGCACGGCGGGCAGGCTCTGGCCCTCCGCGAGGTTCAGGCGCCGGACGAGATCGACCGCAAGGTCTGCCCGGAGCGTGACGCCATCGATGGCGTCGCCCGCCAGGTCCACCCGGAAGAATGCGCCCAGGAACTCCATCGCCTTGATGTGGAGCGTCACCGCGTTCTCCTCGCTGCCCGTCACGCCCTGGACACGAATGTCCTCGGGACGAATCGCGATGGTCACGCGGGTGCCGTCGGGGAGCCCGTCGATGTCGCAGGCCAGCTCGAGCCCGGCGAATTGGACGACGCCGGGACGCACCAGGGTGGCCGGCATGAAGTTCATGACGCCGATGAAGTCGGCGACGAACGCGGAGGCCGGGCGGCGGTAGACCTCGACCGGCGTTCCCACCTGCTCGATCACGCCGTGGTTCATGACCACGATGCGGTCGGCGATCGTGAGCGCCTCCTCCTGGTCGTGGGTGACCATGATGGTGGTCACCCCGACCCGGCGCTGGAGCTGCCGGATCTCGTGTCGGAGGTGGACGCGCACCTTCGCGTCGAGGGCCGACAGGGGCTCGTCCAGCAGGAGCAGGCCGGGCGAGGTCGCGAGAGCGCGCGCGAGCGCGACGCGCTGCTGCTGGCCGCCCGACAGCTGGGCCGGGTACTTGTCGCCCTGCTCGGGCAGGCCGACCAGCTCGAGGAGCTCCCGCACGCGGGCCCGGACCGCCGCGCGCCCCATCCGCGCGTTCTCGAGCCCGTAGGCGACGTTCTTCGCCGCGGTCAGGTTCGGGAACAGCGCGTAGGACTGGAAGACGATCCCGAAGTCGCGCCTCGCGGCCGGCAGCCTGGAGATGTCCCGGCCGGCCTGCTCGATGCGTCCGCTCGTCTGAGGGTCCAGGCCCGCGATCGCTCGGAGGAGCGTGGTCTTCCCGCATCCGGAAGGCCCGAGGAAGCAGACGAACTCGCCCTCGTGGATGTCGAGCGAGATGCGGTCGAGGGCCGTGAACTCACCGAACTTCTTCGAGAGCTCGCGGATGCGGAGGAACGCGGTGGGCGCGGCGGCGGGGGCGACCGTCATCGCGAGGGGTCAGCGCGGCGTCCGCGCGCTCCGGCGGGGCCGGCCGCCACCGGGGCGGCCGACCCCTTCACGGAACCGTGGCGCGCCTTCCGGTTACTTCTTCGGCTCGGACTTCGAGCCGTATCGCTTCTCCCACTCCGCGAGGATGCGGGCGCGATTGGTCGCCGCCCACTGGAAGTCGTTCTTCGCCATGTGCTGGGTCATGTTGGCCGGCAGATGCTCGACCGGCTTGGCGATCGTGGGGATCGCCGTCACGGCGTAGCCCTCGTTGTAGAGCTTCATCGCCTTCTCGCTCACCGACCAGTCCACCAGCGTCTTCGCCGCTTCGAGGTTCTTGGTCCCATTGACGATCGCGGTCGCTTCCATGTCCCAGCCCGACTTCTCCTCCGGGAAGACGATGTCGATGGGCGCGCCCTGCGTCTTCACGCGCGCCGCCCGGAACTCGAAGGCGACGCCGATCGGGTACTCGCCCTGCCCCGCCATCGTGCACGGCTTCGAGCCCGAGTGCGTGTAGACGCCGATGTTCTGGTGGAGGCCGTCCATGTACTTCCAGCCCTCGGCCTCGCCGAAGAGCTGGAGCCAGCTCGACACGTCCAGGAAGCCGGTGCCCGAGGAGGCCGGGTTCGGCATCACCACCTGCCCCTTGTAGACGGGCTTGGTCAGGTCCTTCCACGACGTCGGCTTGGGCAGGTTCTTCTTGGCGGCCTCGGCCGTGTTGAAGCAGATGGCGGCCACCCAGGCGTCCATCCCGACCCACGCGGGTGGATTCTCCTTGTCGCGGAAGCTGGGGTCGAGCTTCTCGACGCCCTTCGGGGCATAGGGCAGGAGCATCCCTTCCGGCTTCAGCACGAGGAGGCTGGTGGCGGCCAGGCCCCAGATCACGTCGGCCTGCGGGTTGGCCTTCTCGGCCAGGAGCTTGGCGGTCACGATGCCGGTGGAGTCCCGGACCCACTTGATCTCGATGTCCGGATGGTCCTCGTTGAAGCGCGCGGCGTACTTCTTGAGGTCGTCAGCCTCGATCGCCGTGTAGACGGTGAGGGTCGTCTTGGCCGAGGCGCCGGCGGCGCCCATGCCGATCAGGCTCGCCGCGACGACGACAGCCAGCACGACGGATCGCATCGTGGGCCACCCGCTTCGCTTCATCGTGACCTCCCTCCGGATGTGCGTGGGCACGGCATGAGCGTGAGAAGGACGAGCAAGGCGCGCCCATTCTAGCCCAAGGACAGACTCGCGAGAAGAGCGGACCGTCATCGAAGCGTAACGAGGCCGCGCGATACGGGCCCCGGCGCCTGCCGCTCAGTCGACGACGGCCGGCGTCGGCCGCGTGCGGACGCGCTTGAACAGCAGGACGAGCGGGATGCAGATCATCGCGAGGAACGAGAGCAGCCGGAACGTGTCGAGGAAGGACAGGAGAGTCGCCTGACGCACCAGCGTGCGATACAGGAGGCCGAGCGCGGCAGGACCGGCGGCAGCCGAGCCCACCTGCGGAGCGAGGCGGGCGCGGGCGTCCTCCAGCCAGCGCTGGTACTCCGGGTCGTAGGGCGTGAGGTGCGCCACCAGGCGCGCCTGGTGCGCCTGCGTGCCGCGCGTCAGGAGGGTCGTGATGGTGGCGATGCCGACGCTTGCCCCGATGTTCCGCATGAGGTTGAAGATGCCCGTCCCCTGCCCCATCTGCTCACGCGTCAGCGTGCCCATGGCGGTCGTGGTCAGGGGAACGAACATCAGCGGCCCCGCGAAGCCGTTCACGAGACTCGTCCAGACGACGTTCCGCTGCGCGATGTCGAGGTTCATCCGGCTGTACACCAGGGCGGAGCCGGCGGTCACGCTGAAGCCCGCGGCGATCAGGATGCGGCTGTCCACCCTGCCGATCAGCCGTCCGACGACGATGCTCGCGGTCAGCGCCCCCAGGCCGCGCGGGCTGACCGTAAGGCCGCTCTGGAGCGCGGGGTATCCCAGGAGGGTCTGGAGGAACAGCGGCAGCATCGCCGTCGTGCCGTAGATCACGACTCCGAGCGCGGTGATGAGCGTCGTGCCGATGGCGAAGTTGCGGTTCCCGAGCACGCGGAGGTTGACGATGGGCGCGTCGGTCGTGAGCTCACGGAACACGAACGCCACGAACCCGGCCGCCGAGAGGAAAGCGCACCACCGCACCCAGGGCGCGGCGAACCAGTCCACCTCCTGCCCCTTGTCCAGCACCAGCTGGAGCATTCCGAGGAACACGACCATGAACCCGAACCCGAGGTAGTCGACGCGACGTTGGCGCCCGACCTGGATGTACGGCGGATCCTCGATGAAGGCCTGCACCATCAGGATGGCGAGGACGCCCACCGGCAGATTGATGTAGAAGATCCACCGCCACGAGTAGTTGTCCGTGATCCAGCCGCCCAGCGTCGGGCCGAGGATGGGCGCGACGATCACGCCCATCGCGAACGCGGCCATCGCCGTTCCGCGGCGCGCCGGCGGGAAGCTCTCCATCAGCACGGCCTGGGCGATCGGCTGGAGCGCGCCGCCTCCCGCCCCCTGGACGATCCGCGCGACGACCAGCATCCCGAGGCTGGTCGCCGCGCCGCACAGGGCCGACGCCAGGGTGAACACGACGATGCACGTCATGAGGAACCGCTTGCGTCCGAACCGGCTCCCCAGCCATGCCGTCATCGGCAAGACGATCGCGTTGGACACGAGGTAGCTCGTGAGGACCCAGGTCGCCTCCTCCGGCGTGGCCGACAGGCTGCCGGCGATGTGCGGCAGGGAGACGTTCGCCACGGCGGTATCGAGGACTTCCATGAACGTGGCCAGCATCACCGAGACGGCGATGAGCCACGGGTTGAAGCGCGGCGCCCACTCCGCCGGGCTGGCGGCCGGCGGCGTCGGCTCCGGAGCCTGGCCGTCGCCCGCTTTCCCTTCCATATGAATCACATTACAATACGTGAACGTGAGTGTGAAATCGAGCACCGCGATCTCTCGAGCCCGAGCTGCGGCATCCCGCGCGAACGGGCGCAAGGCGCGCGAGCGCGCGCGCCGCTGCGCCGACGTGCTGCTCGCCGCCCGCCGGCTCTACGCGCGCAAGGGCTACCAGCAGACGGCGATGGTGGAGATCGCGCGGGCCTCCGAGCTGGCGGTCGGGACGCTCTATCAGCTGTTCCCGTCGAAGGAGGCGATCCTCCGCGGCCTCCTCGAGGAGCGGATGGACGACCTCATCACACGCGTGCGCGCCGCCGTCGACGGGGAGCGCGACGTCCGCGAGCAGCTCCGGCGCGTCGTCGAGACTCACCTCACCTTCGCCCGCGAGAACGCCGACATCCTGCGCCTGTATCTCTCGGGCTGGATCGGGTACGACACGCGGACCCGCCAGCGCTTCGGCGATCGCATCGACGCCCGCTACGAGCGCTACCTCGCCGTCCTGACGGCGGTGTTCAAGCGTGGCGTTGACGCGGGAGCTCTCGCCGCGCGCCCGCCGCGCCGCCTGGCCGTCACGCTGGCCGGCCTGATCCACGCGGTGATCCGGCGCGGGCTCCGGGAGCGGCGGCTCGACTTCACGGCGGAAGGGGATGCGCTCCTCGACATCCTGCTCTACGGCGTCCTGGCCGATGGATCGGCCCGGGAGCCCTCGCGATGAGCATCGATCCCGAGCTGGACGCACTCACGCGACCCCGGCGGTCGCGCCGGAGGCTGAAGCGAACCCTCTTCATCGCGGTGATCTCGGTCGTCGTCGTCATCGGCGGGATCTACGGCGTCTCCTGGTGGCGCCACCTCCGGGACCACGTCTCGACGGACGACGCGTACATCACGGGGCGCATCTCCCCGATCAGCGCGCGGGTCTCGGGCCACGTCGGCAAGGTGCTGGTCGACGACAACCAGGAGGTCAAGGCCGGCGACCTCCTGGTGAGCCTTGACGCACGCGACTTCGAGGTCGCCCTGGCCGAAGCGCGAGCGGCCGCGGAGGCTGCCCGCGCCGACCTCCGGAACGCCACGCTCAACGTCCCCTTGACCGACGACACCACGCGCAGCGCAGCGACGCAGGCGGCGGCCGCGCTCGCCGCGGTCGAGCAGGGCGCCGAGATGTCCCGACACGATCTCGAGCAGCGTCGGAGCGACCTCCGCGCCAAGCAGGCCGCGGTCGCCGCCGCCGACGCGGGCGTCCGCGCGGCCGCCGCGGACCTCGAGCGGGCCCGGCTCGATCGCGACCGGCTGGTCGAGCTCTTCCGCGGACAGCTGGTCGCGCGGCAAGACGTGGACCACGCGGAGTCCGCGTTCCAGAGCGCCAGGGCGGCAGCCGACGCGGCGCGCGACCGCCTGGGCCAGGCGAATGGCGAGGCACAGCAGGCGGCGGCCGCGGTGGAGAGTCAGATGTCGGCCCTGGTCCAGTCCACGCGGCGCGTCGACGAGTCCCGCGCGACGCTGTCCAGCGCGCTCAGCCAGCGCCAGCAGGTCGGCGTGCGCCAGACGCAGGTCGACGCCGCCCGCGGTCGACTGGACCAGGCCCTCGCCAACCTGTCCCAGGCCGAGCTGAATCTCGCCTACACGACCATCCGCGCGCCCATGAGCGGGCGCGTGACGAAGAAGACGGTCGAGGTGGGCCAGGTCGTCCAGCCCGGGCAGCTGCTGCTCGCGGTGGTCGACCTCACCAATCTGTGGGTCGTCGGCAACTACAAGGAGACGGACCTCACGATGGTGCGTCCCGGCCAGCCGGCCACGATCACCGTCGACACCTACCCCGGCGTGGTCTTCCGAGGGCGGGTGGACTCGATCCAGGCGGGATCGGGCGCCGTCTTCTCGCTGCTGCCCCCGGAGAACGCCTCGGGCAACTTCGTGAAGGTGGTCCAGCGGGTGCCCGTGAAGCTCGTGTTCGAGTCGGGCGAGACGGCCAAGCACGCCCTCGTCCCCGGCATGTCGGTCGTCCCCACCATCGCCGTCCGCTGACCGTCAGCCCGCCGCACGGCGGGCACCGGCGGCGCCTCCTCCGCCGTCTGCGCCTCGCCACCGGGATGCGAGCAAGCACCTTCTTTCTAGTCAAGCAGTGACCAGTCCGTCGAGCAGCCGCGCCTCTACCGCGTAGGATCATCGCGCTGGTGGCGGCCCCAATTGAAGGGGCCGCCACCATCTGACGAGCAGATCCCGACCTGGACGAATCGGCCCATGGTAGTCACGGCGGCCGTTGCGGTAGTCTCCTGTTAGAGCGCATGGCCAGCTATCGCATCCCGTTCAACCGTCCCGGCCTGGCCGGAAACGAGCTCCGCTACATCCAGGAGTCGGTCGACTCGGGCCGGATCTCCGGCGACGGCGTCTTCACCGAGAAGTGCCGCCGCCTGCTCGAGGAGCTGCTCGGCGCCCGCCAGGTCCTGCTCACGACCTCCTGCACGACGGCCCTCGAGCTCGCCGCCCTCCTCCTCGACCTCGGCCCCGGCGACGAGGTGATCATGCCGGCGTTCACCTTCGTCTCCACGGCGAACGCGGTGGTCCTGCGCGGCGCACGGCCCGTGTTCGCCGATATCCACCCGGACACGCTGAACCTCGACGAGCGCCTGCTTCCGGCGATCGTCACGCCGCGGACCCGGGCGATCCTGCCCGTGCACTACGCCGGTGTCGGCTGCGAGATGGACGCCATCCTGACGGTGGCCCGCCGGCATGGCCTCGAGGTGATCGAGGACAACGCCCACGGCCTCTTCGGCGCGTACCGCGGGCGGCCGCTCGGCAGCCTCGGCGGCCTGGCGGCCCAGAGCTTCCACGAGACGAAGAACATCAGCTGCGGCGAGGGCGGTGCGCTCGTCATCAACGACGAGCGCTACGCCGAGCGCGCCGAGATCCTCCGTGAGAAGGGCACGAACCGGAGCCGCATGTTCCGGGGCCTGGTGGACAAGTACACCTGGGTGGACGTGGGCTCGAGCGCGCTGCCGTCCGACATCCTGGCGGCGTTCCTCTACGCCCAGCTCGAGGCCCGCGCCACGATCCAGGCGAAGCGTCGCCGGATATGGGAGCGCTACGCGCGGGAGCTCCCGTCGTGGGCCCGGGGCCTCGGCATCCGCCTGCCGTCCGTCCCCGAGCACTGCGAGCAGCCCTACCACCTGTTCTTCCTCGTCACCGCGTCGCTCGACCAGCGCACGCGGCTCATCGCGCATCTGAAGCAGCGCGGGATCCTGGCCGTCTTCCACTACCTGCCGCTGCATCTCTCCGAGATGGGCCAGCGCCTCGGTGGGAAGCCGGCGACTGCCCGGTGACCGAGGACCTGAGCGATCGCGTGCTCCGCCTGCCCCTCTACAACGACCTCGGCGAGACGGAGCAGGCCTACGTGATCGAGAGCCTGCACGCCTTCGCGGGCTGACGCGCTGACCGGCCGGGCGGGCGCCGCGCGTCAGGCCGGATGACGTCGCTCCTCGCCCGTCTCGGCCGCGGCCTCCGCGAGAGCCGCGAGCCGATCCTCATCTTCCTCGCGACGCGCGCCGCGCTCTTCCTGCTCGCCTACCTGAGCCTGGCCGTCCTGCCGCTCAATCCGGATCCCAGCGTCGCGACTCCGGCAGGCGGCCCGTGGCGCGGGTTCCCCACCAACCTGTGGCTCGACGGCTGGGCCCGCTGGGACGCGGGCTGGTACGAGCACATCGCGAAGCACGGCTACGTCGACCAGGCCGTCGGGCCCGCCGGCCAGCGGAATCTCGCGTTCTACCCGCTGTATCCCCTGACCATGCGGATCCTGAGCCTGGCCGGGCTGGAGCCGCTCCTGGCAGGGATCCTGATCTCGAACCTCGCGCTCCTGGCCGCGCTGCTGCTGATCCACCGGATGGCGCGCGCCCGCTTCGGCGCCGAGGCGGCATCGCGGTGCGTGTTGCTGATGAGCGTGTTTCCCTTCTCGTTCTACTTCAGCGCCGTCTACTCGGAGAGCCTGTTCCTGCTGCTCGCCGTCGCCGCGCTGTTCCTCGGTGAGCGAGGGCAATGGGCCGGCGCGTCCGTCTGCGCGCTCCTCTGCGGCGCGACGCGCGCGCCCGGGCTCGCCCTCGCGCCCGCGCTCGGGCTCCTCTATCTCGAACGCATTCGATACGACCTGCGCAAGCTGAGACCGGACGTCCTCTGGCTGGGACTCGCCGTGCTCGGGCCCTTCCTTTTCTACACGTACCTGAACGTGCAGTTCGGCGACCCGTGGCTCGCGTTCAAGGCGACGCGGGTGCCGGGCTGGTGGCAGGGCGGGTTCGACCTCCGGCCTGCCGAGCGGGCGATCCGGGCGCTCCGCTCAGTGGAGAACCTCCGGACCGGTCAGTTCCCGGTGGTCTTTGACCTGAACCTCCTCGCGGCGGCGCTCTGCTTCGGAACGCTGGTCTCCGTCTTCCGACGGCAGCCGCTCGCCTGGGGAGTGTTCGCGCTCCTGATCGTGGCGTCCGGGGTGCTCCAGCCGGGTGGCTGGGGCCGCTACGTGCTGCCCGCCTTCCCCGTGTTCCTCGCCTGGGCGCTCGCGCTCGAGGGACGGCTCGCGCTCGCCGCCGTCACCACGCTCTCGACGCTGCTGCTGGCGCTCCTCACCATCCTCTACACCCACTGGTACTGGGTGTCCTGAGCGCCGTCATCGAGACGCCCCCGCGGGAGGCAGGAGGTGCGGGGCGTGGTCGGCGTGCCAGTGAAAGGTCGCCTGCGCGTCCCGGAACCGGTAGCCGAAGTGGGAGACGAGGTTGATCACCCGCGTGTTCCCGGCGGAGATCTTGGCCGTGAGCCACCGAGTCCCGCGCGCCTTGAGGTCGAGGTGCATCCCGGTCATGAGATCGAACGCGGCCGGGGTACCCTTCGCCGTCGCGGTCACGCCCATGATGCCGACCTCGGCGCGATCCTCGGCGAGCCGGAGCTGGAAGAAGCCCTTGACGTTGCCCGGCGCCCCCACGACGTAGACGAGGTCCGCCGGGCTCGTCGAGGTACAGGCGTTGCGGACCCAGTGGCGGTAGCGCCGGTCCGCGAGGTCGAGGGGGAACCGCGGGTCGGCGCTGTACCGCCCGTGGTGGAACGTGTGCCCCGCGATCTCCTCGATCTGCGCGTGGTCGTCGACGGTGGCGAGGCGCACGGGGCGCGCCGGGGGCTCGGCCTGGTACGTCTGGATGCGGAACGTGAGGCCGAGGGTCTGCTCCACGCACGTGAAGTCGAGCGCAGGCATGAGGGTCCGCCACGCCCGGTCGTCGGCCGGCACGGTGCACGACACGAGCTCGACCGCCTGGGCGGCCGCCCACGCTCGAAGCCGCTCGCCGATGGCGCGAAGCTCTGACCCGATGGCCGCGGGCTCTCCAGGCGTGTAGGCGCCGACGGGGAACCCGAACGTGTCGGTGTCCCACGGCACCACGTACACCGTGCCCCACTCGGGGCGGCTCGGGTCGAGCGGCTCGGCCGCGACCTCAGCCATCGCCGTCGACGCCCTCCCCCACCCGCTCCCGGACGACGTACGACGGCTCCCGGAGCACGCGGTGGTGGATCCGCGCCACGTACTCGCCGAGGATGCCGAGCGTGAACAGCTGCGCGCCGGAGAAGATGGCGATGATCGACGCCGAGAACCGGAAGAGCGACAGCGGCTGACCAGTGGCGAGATAGGACCCCAGCACGAAGGCGAGGGCCGCGAGCCCCAGCAGCATCACGACGAATCCCACGAGGCTCGCGAGGCGGAGCGGCCACGTGCGGAAGGTGGTCGTCAGGTCGATGGCGAGCCGTGCCAGTTTGAGCCAGCTGTACTGCGACCGGCCGTGGCGCCGCGGGTCGTGGCGCACCTCCACCGAGACGATCCGCGTCGTCGTCCACGCGAGCAGCGCATCGACGGCGACCGCCGGCCCCTCGTAGTGGGCGAATCCCTCGCGGAGCACCGTCCGGAAGGCCCGGAAGGCGCTGGCGCGGGAGGCGATCGCCACGCCCAGCACCCGGTGGAGCCACAGTCGCGTCAGGCGCGACGACACGGTCCGCGACCGCCCATGCTCGGTGGACGCGGGAGTCCCGTAGACGAGATCGTGGCCCTGGCTGATCGCCTCGAGGAGGCGCGGGATCTCCTCGGGCGGGTGCTGGAGGTCGTCGTCCATCGTGACGACGACCCCGAAGCGCGCGGCGCGGATCCCGGCCAGCAGCGCGTTGTGCTGACCGTAGTTGCGCATCAGATTGATGCCGCGGACCCAGGCGTGCTTGCGAGCCGCCTGGCAGATCCCGTCCCAGGACTCGTCGCGGCTGCCGTCATTGACCAGGATGACCTCGAAGCGGTCAGCGACAGTGGGCAGCACGGCGGCGAGACGCTCGATGAGGGTAGGCAGGCTCGCCTGACTGTTGTAGACGGGGACCACGACGCTGCACTCGCGCTCTCGGCCGCGCCCGGAGTCCATGGTCAGCCTTGGCCCCGCACGCTAGCACGACCGAATGGATCCACCTACTCCTCCGAGGGCGCCGGCTCCGGCCGGCGCTGCCGTGCAGAAACGGCCAGCGAGGCGCGCCATGCGACCAGCAGCCCCGCCGCTTCCGCAAGATCCGGAGCCTCGAGGTCGGCCCGCTCCGCCTCGCTCCGAGAGACCTGCCGCGCGTGCGGGCCCCGGCGGAGGCGCATCGCGGTCAGGCCGAGCGCTTTGGCGGGCGCGACGTCGTTGTCCGGGCGGTCGCCCACGTAGGCGATCCGGCGAGGCTCGAGCCTCCAGGCCTCGAGCGCGAGGCGGAGGAAGGCGGGGTCGGGCTTGGCCAGCCCGACGAGGGCCGATAGCCACACGCCGTCACACAGGTCGGCGATGCCCGCCCGCTCCAGCTCGTCCCGGGTCGACGCGGGCTGGTTGGCGAGCACGCCCAGGCGAAAGCCGGCGCCTCGAAGCTGACGCAGAGCCGCGACGGCCTCGGGATACGGTTCGAGTGGAACGGCGTCCCAGGGCACCCGACGTCGAAGACCCGCGGTAACCTCGGCCGGAACGCCGAGGCTCCGGAGCATCTGCACGAGCAGGCTCGGCTCCCCCGGATCCGGCTGCCGACAGGCGGCCAGGTAGGCCTCGCGAAGCTCCGCCGGACTCGGGCCTCGGTCGGATGGGGCCAGGGCCTCGGCGAGCCAGGCGAGCGCATGCTCGAGCCGGGGAGTCTCGTCCATCAGGCAATAGCCGACGTCGAACAGGACTCCCGCCGGCTCCACGAGCGCTCCCGGCTCCGTCGCCCGCCGTGACCCCCGGCTAGCCGGCGGTGAAGCCCCCGTCGACGACCAGCTCGGCCCCCGTCATGAACGACGACTCGTCGGAGGCGAGGAAGAGCGCGGCGAACGCGATCTCCCGCGGCCTCGCGATCCGCCCGAGCGGGATGCCGGTCTCGAACTCCTTGCGGATGGCGTCGGTCAAGTACGGGGCCTGGAGTGGCGTGTCCACGATGCCGGGATGGATGATGTTGCAGCGGATCCGGTCCTTCGCGAACTGGATCGCGAGCGACTTGGTCAGGGAGATGAGGGCGCCCTTCGCCGACGTATAGGCGTCCTGCGCGCGCGTGAAGCCGACCAGGGCCGACACCGAGCCCACGTTGACGATCGACCCGCCGCCCGCGTTCCGGAGGTGCGGGATGCCGTGCTTGGTCACCCAGAAGACCGACTTCAGGTTGACGGCCATGACGCGCTCCCACCAGCCGTCGTCGGTCTCCAGCACCGAGCGGTCGCGGTCCTTCCAGAGGACGCCCGCGTTGTTGTAGAGGATCTGGAGCCCGCCGAACCGCCGCGCCGTCTCGTCGATCATCCGCTGAACGTCGGCCTCGACGGCCACGTCCCCTGCCACCGCCACCGCCTGGCTTCCTGCACCCTCGACGAGCGCCGCCGTCTCCTCGGCCGCCGCCTTGTTGATGTCGGCCACCCCGATCCGGGCGCCGTGCTCGGCGAAGAGGACGGCGGCCTCGCGGCCCATTCCCATGCCGGCCCCGGTAATGAACGCCACCTTCCCCGCGAGCCTCGGTCCGAGGCCAGCTCCGTCCACCGCCATCACGCGTCCTCCCCTCGATCGGTCCAGTTGAGCGACGTGGCCATGCTACATCAGTCGGCAGGCGCCGGCCGATCCTGGCCGCGGCCCGGCGCGGCCGGACACCCGTGAGCGGTCAGGGCACGCGCACTCGAAGCGACGCCGGACGGATCCGCACCGTGACGGTCGGGCCGCCCGTCACGGCCTCCCCGTCCACGTGGAAGAGGATCGGCTCGGGTCCCGTGATCTCCACGAGCGGCGCGCGGCGCGTGCTCACCCCGGGCGCCCGGTCCAGCGTGTTCCGGAAGAGGTGAAGCGCATCGCGAAGCGCGGTCCACGGAGGCCGCTCGGCCACGGTCACGACATCGAGCTGCCCGTCGTCGGGCCGCGCGGTGGGGGCGACGACGGCGCCGCCCCCGTACTGCCGCGCGTTCGCGCAGATGATCAGGAGGGCCCGCTCCTGCCACGCCTCGGCGCCGGCCCGGAGCGTGTACTCGCGGGCCCGGTAGCGCAGGATCTCGCGGGCGCCCAGCGCCACGTACGGGAAGAGCCCCCGCCGGCCGGCGCGCCGGTTGAACTGCGCCGCGACCGCGGCGTCGAGCCCGACGCCACAGAGGTTCACGAACAGGCGCCCCTCGATGTCCCCGACGTCGATCACCCGCTCGCGGCGGCCGAGGGCAACGTTCAGCGCCGCGGCGGGGTCCCAGGGAATGGCGAGCTCGCGGGCGAGGCCGTTGCCGGAGCCGGCCGGCACGATGCCGAGCGCCGTCCCGCTCCCTGCCAGGGCGGACGCGACCTCGTTGACCGTCCCGTCGCCCCCCCACGCGCAGACGAGCGTGGCCCGGGAGACCACCGCCGCCCGGGCCAGCTCGAGCGCGTGGCCAGGTCCCTCGGTGAGCCGCACCTCGCCCTCGGCGTGGCACGCGGCCAGCGCGGCCTCGGCCATGGCTCGCCGGCGCTCCCCGGTGCGGGGCCCTCGGGCGCCCGAAATCGGGTTGACGATGACCGCGACGGAGGCCGTCAGATGCGCTCGAAACCCCGCATCAGCTCCCAGTCGGTCACGACCTGGTCGTAGGTCTGCTGCTCGAGCCGCGCGGTGTGGAGGTAGTGCTCGACCACGTCGTCCCCGAACGCCTCCCGCGCCACCCGGGAGCGCTCGAGCTCGGCGATGGCCTCGCGCAGCGTCTTCGGGACCTGCGGGAGCTTCGGATCCTCGTAGGCGTTCCCCTCGTAGACCCGGGGCGCGGGGAGCTTCTTCTGGATGCCGTGGAGTCCGGCCACGATCGTAGCGGCGAAGGCGAGGTATGGATTGGCGTCGGCGCCCGGGATCCGGTTCTCCACCCGGAACCCCGAGCCCTCGCCGCAGATCCGGAAGCCGCACGTGCGGTTGTCCCACCCCGCCACGATCCGGGTCGGCGCGAACGAGCCGGCCTGGTAGCGCTTGTAGGAGTTGACGTAGGGCGCGTAGAAGTACGCGAACTCCTTCGCCATCGCCATCTGTCCCGCGAGCCAGTGTCCGTAGAGGGCCGACCCGAAGCGCTTGCCCTTCTCGTAGAAGAGGCTCTTCTTTCCCGTCCGATCCCAGAGGCTCGAGTGCAGGTGGAACGACGAGCCGGCCGCGCCCATGTCGTACTTCGCCATGAACGTGACCGAGCTCCCCTGCCCGTGGGCGATCTCCTTCACGCCGTGCTTGTAGAGCGTGTGACGATCCGCCATCTCGATGGGCTCGGCGTAGCGCAGGTTGATCTCCTCCTGCCCGCACCCCCACTCGCCCTTCGAGAACTCGACGGGCACGGCGGCCGCCTCCATCCCGTTGCGGATGGCGCGGACGAGTCCCTCCTCCTTGGTGGTCTGGAGGATGTGGTAGTCCTCCAGGTACTGGGAGACGGGCGTCAGCCCGTGGTAGCGCTTCGCGCGCGCCTCCGCGAACGACTCCTTGAACAGGTACAGCTCGAGCTCGGACGCGACCATGAGCCGGTAGCCGAGCTTCGCGGCGCGCTCGACCTGGCGCTGGAGGATGCGGCGCGGGCTCACCTCGATCGGCTCGCCCTCCTCCGTGTAGAGGTCGCAGAACACGAGCGCGGTCTTCTCGAGCCACGGGATCCGGCGGAGCGTCCCCAGGTCGGGGACCACCTTCATGTCCTGGTAGCCCGTGGCCCAGGAGGCGAACTTGTAGCCGGGCAAGGGCTCCATGTCCACGTCGACGGTCAGGAGGTAGGCGCACGCGTGAACGCCCTCGCCGGCGACGTGGCCGAGGAAGTGGCGCCCGACCACGCGCTTGCCCATCAAGCGGCCCTGAACGTCCGGGAAGACCGTCAGCACCGTGTCGATCTCGTCCTTCCGGACGAGATCCTCCAGCTCCTTGAGGTCGAGATTCCCGGGCATGGCTCCCTCGGTCCCCGGCGCGAGCCCGCCCGAGACCGGGGCGGGCGGCCGGTCTAGAACGTGAAGAGGTCCCCGCGCCGATGGGCCAGCGCGGGCAGGGTCTTCCGGATGCGCTCCGCGTGGCCCAGGTCGACGTCCGCCACCACCACGCCTTCGCGGTAGCCGGCGCGGGCCACGATGGTGCCCCAGGGATCGACGATCATCGAGTTCCCGTAGCAGGCGTGTCCCGGCGGATGCGTGCCGCACTGGCCAGCCGCCAGCACGTACACCTGGTTCTCGATGGCGCGAGCCCGCAGCAGGACCTCCCAGTGGTCCCGTCCCGTCTCCATCGTGAACGCGGCGGGCACCGTCACGAGGCGCGCGCCCCAGGCCGCCAGCCGCCGGTAGAGCTCCGGAAAGCGGAGGTCGTAGCACAGCGTGAGCCCGACCGGGGCGCCCGCGAGCGAGGCCACCACGACCTCCTCGCCCGGCGCCATCGTGGCCGACTCCTCGTAGGTGTTTCCCTCGACCTCGACGTCGAACATGTGGAGCTTCCGGTAGCGGGCGACCAGCTCGCCGTCCGGGTTCAGGACCACCGAGGTGTTGTGCGCGCGCTCCTGCCCCTCGACGGCCTCGAGGAACGACCCGCCGACGAGCCAGAACCCGTAGCGCGAGGAGAGGCGGCCAAGGAACTCGGTGGTCTCCCCGGGAATCGGCTCCGCCATCTCCGCGTGGCGCTTCCGGGGACCGAGGTAGGTCCAGAGCTCCGGCAGCACCACCAGGTCCGAGCCCCAGGCGGCGGCCTGGGCGATCAGCATCTCCGCCCGCTCGAGGTTCTCGGCCTTCTCGTCCCGGCTGTTCATCTGGACCAAAGCGACACGCACGGCGTTACCCTCCGATCGTCGCCCGGAGCGCGGGCGCGGCTCCCATCCTAACGCAGTCCGAGCAAATCGCCGCCAGGCCGCCCCGGGCGGCCGGATCAGCGCACGGAGAGTGGAACGGGGGGCAGGAGAAGGGCGAGCAGGAGAAGGGCGAACAGCCCGAGGGCCCGGCGCCGGCCGTCGAGCGGCGTGATGTCGTCCATGGTCGGGGCGTGCCGGAAGCCCATCAGGCCCACGATGAGGGCCGCCCACACCAGCCAATTGATGCTGCCGAACGCGAGCCCGATCACCACGAGGCCGCCGACGGCGAGCTTCGAGACCAGGGCGTGGCGGCCGCCGAACAGCGCGTAGACGATGTGGCCGCCGTCGAGCTGGCCCGCGGGAATGAGGTTCAGGGCGGTGACGAAGAACCCGAACCAGGCGGCGACCCCCACGGGATGGAGCAGGATGTCGAAGTCCGGTGGCAGGGCGCCGAGCGTAAGCCGCTCGAGGAGCTTCGGGAGCAATGCATCGCCGAACTGGACGTACCCGCCCTCGGCCGCCCCCGGGGGACCCGAACGACCGACGACAGCTTGAGGCCCAGCACGTAGATCGGGACCGCGACCACGAGCCCCGCCAGCGGCCCCGCCACGGCCATGTCGAACAGGGCCCGTCGATCCCGGATCGCCCCGCGTAGCCGGATCACCGCGCCCATGGTCCCCAGGAGGAACGGCGGGATCGGCGGGACCGGAATGAAGTACGGCAGCGACACGGGCAAGCCGTGGCGGCGACCGAGCGCGTAGTGGCCGAACTCGTGGACGCCGAGGATCCCGAGGAGGGACGCGGCGAAGGGCAGACCGACGACGATCCTTCCCGGGTGCTGCCACAGCTCGGCGAGCGGGACCCCGCCCAGGAGAAGCGTCCCTGCGAGGAGCGTCGTGACGACCGTGGCGAGGAAGAGTCCGAGGTGGAGGAGCGGCCGCGACGGCTCGGCCACCTCCGCCTGGGCGATCGCGTGCACCCACGCGAGCCCAGCATCCTCCCGGAGGAACGGCGTGTACCCGTGCCGCGCCAGGCGTGGGCGCAGGCGCTCCACGGCCGCGGAGGGCTCGACCAGGAGGGTTCCCCCGAACACCACCGAGCGACCGACCAGCCGGCGCTCCCGGACGATCAGGACGTCGTCGAGATGGCTCCGGAGCATCGCCTCGAGCGGGAACATCTCTTCCCAGCTCGGGGGTTCCTCGGGAGGGCGGCGAGACCAGAAGGGCACTGGGCGTTCCTCATGCACAGCCTATCACGGCGTCTCGTCCGCCTCCGGCCGCGCGACCTCATCCGTGAGGAGCCGCTCGACGAGCCGCAGGACCGCCGGCAGCCCGCCGGCGAGATACAGCACGCCCGCCACGGCCTCGAAGGCGCTCGCCAGCACCGAGTCCTTGTCCCGTCCTCCGTGCTGGGCCTCCCCGCGACCGAGCCGGAGGCACGCGCCGACACCGAGCGCCCGCGCCCAGGCCGCCAGGCCTCCCGTCGAGACGATCTCCGCCCGCTGGACCGTCAGCGTCCCCGGCGCGGCGCCCGGCGCGCGGCGGACCAGGAGGTCCGTGACGGCGAGGCCGAGCACGGCGTCGCCCAGGAAGGCGAGGGTCTCGTTGTGCCCGGCCGGCGGGTGCTCGTGGGCGAACGACGAGTGCGTGAGCGCCCGGATCAGCAGGTCGGAGACCGCGGGGAGCCCGACCCCGGCCGCCAGGGCGGCCACGGCGTCAGGACGCGCGCCTTCCGGCCCCGGACCTTCGATGCCGGGCTCCGCCGTCGAGGACGTGGTCCGGCGCCTTTCGAAGAACCTCGCGCCTACGGGCAGGCGCCGGCTCGCCGCGCGACGCGGCGAAGCTCAGTCGCGCCAGCGCCGGAAGGCGAGCGTGGCGTTGGTGCCGCCGAACCCGAAGCCGTTCGAGATGGCCGCGTCGACCTCGGCCTTCCGCGCCGCGTTCGGCACGTAGTCGAGATCGCACTCGGGGTCGGGGGTCTCGTAGTTGATCGTCGGGGGCAGGAGGCCGTGCTGGAGGGCGAGCACCGTGACGATCGTCTCGATGCCGCCCGCGGCGCCCAGGAGATGACCCGTCATCGACTTGGTCGACGACACGGCCAGGCGCCGGGCGTGCTCTCCGAAGACCTGCTTGATGGCGAGGGTCTCCGTCTTGTCGTTGTACGGGGTCGACGTGCCGTGCGCGTTGATGTAGCCCACGTCCTCGGGCCGGAGCCCACCGTCCCGGAGCGCGCCGGCCATCGCCCGCACCGCCCCGTCGCCGTCCGGGTCGGGCGCGGTCATGTGGTAGGCGTCGGCCGTCATGGCGTACCCGACGATCTCGGCGTGGATGCGCGCACCGCGACGGCGCGCGTGCTCGAGGCTCTCGAGCACCACGACTCCGGCTCCCTCGCCGGGCACGAACCCGTCACGATCGGCATCGAAGGGTCGCGAGGCCCGCGTCGGCTCGTCGTTCCGGGTGGACAGCGCCTTCATCTGCGCGAACCCGCCGATCGGCAGCTCGTCGATGATCGCCTCGGAGCCGCCGGCCACCATGAGGTCGGCTTCCCCCCGCTGGATGATCCGGAGCGCGTCGCCGATCGCGTGATTGCCCGTGGCGCAGGCGGTCACCACGGAGGAGTTCGGCCCCTTGAGCTTGTACCGGATGGAGAGCTGCCCGGACGCCATGTTGACGATCAGCGACGGAACGAAGAACGGGGAGACCCGGCTGGGCCCCTTCTCCAGGAGCACCTTGTGCCACTCGAGGACGGAGAGGATGCCGCCGATCCCGGAGCCGATGAGCGCTCCGGCCCGGGTCGGATCCACCTGGGAGAAGTCGATCTTGGCGCTCTCGACCGCCTCCACCCCTGCGGCGATCGCGTACTGGATGAAGAGGTCGAGCTTCTTCAGCTCCTTCTTCTCGATCACCTTCAGAGGGTCGAAGCCCTTGACCTCGGCGGCGATACGGCAGTCGAGGCGCTTCGGGTCGAACCTCGTGATCGGCCCGACGCCGGACCGGCCCTCGCAGATGGCGCGCCAGTACTCGGGGACAGAGTTGCCCAGGGGCGTTATCGCCCCCAGTCCCGTCACCACGACCCGTGTCTTGCCGCCGTCCGCTACCATCGCCCCGCCTCCGCCTAGTGTCTCGCCTCGGACGCCCCGGGGTCTAGGTGTTTTCCTTGATGTACTGGACCGCGTCGCCCACCGTCGTGATCTTCTCAGCGTCCTCGTCCGGGATCTCGATGTCGAACTCTTCCTCGAACGCCATCACCAGCTCCACCGTGTCCAGGGAGTCGGCGCCCAGATCCTCGATGAATTTCGCCGCCGGGATCACGTCGTTTTCCTCGACACCCAGCTGCTCCACGATGATCGCCTTGACGCGCTCCTCGACCGGCTTGTCGCTCGTAGCCATTTCCTTCTCTCACCTCCTCACATGTACAGCCCACCGTTGACGTGGATGACCTGGCCCGTGATGTATCCCGCGCCTTCCGAGGCCAGGAACCGGACGACCGCCGCCACCTCGCTCGCCGTCCCGATTCGCTTCAGCGGGACCTGGGCGACGTACTCCTCGCGCATCTTTCCGGACAGCGCCGCCGCCATGTCCGTCTCGACGAGACCCGGCGCGACGGCGTTGACCAGAATACCCCAATGGGACAATTCCCGTGCCGTCGACTTGGTGAGCCCGATCAGCCCCGCCTTTGCCGCCGCGTAGTTGGCCTGGCCCGCGGTGCCCATGACGCCCGCCGCCGAGGTCACGTTCACGATCCGGCCAGATCGCTGCCGGATCATGAGGCGCGCGACGGCCCGCGTCATCTGGAAGGCGGCGCGCAGGTTGACACCCAGGACCTCGTCCCAGTCCGCGTCCTTCATCCGGACCAGGAGGCCGTCCTTCGTGATGCCGGCGTTGTTGACCAGCAGATCGATCCGATCGAGCTGCTTGTCGGTCTCCACCACGATGCGCTGGATGTCCTCGACCCGACCCATCTCGGCCACGAGGCCGACGGGCTTCCCCGCCCGGCCCTCGAGCGCCCGGGTGGCCTCCTCGACCTTCGCGGCATCACGCCCCGTGAACGCAACCGTCGCGCCGTCGTCGAGGAGGGCCTCCACGATGGCGCGGCCGATCCCGCGCGTCCCGCCGGTGACGAGGGCGACTCGGCCCTCGAGGGGTCGTCCCGGGGCTCCCGCGTCGCTCGCCACTCAGCTCCCCAGCGCCGCCAGGGCCTTGTCGAGACCGGCCACATCCTCGACCGCGAAGCCCGTCAAACTGCCGTCGATCCGCTTGAGGAGCCCGGTCAGCACCTTCCCCGGCCCCACCTCGAGGAACGTCCGACACCCCTCGCGGGCCATGCGCGCGACACAGTCGGTCCAGCGGACAGGCGCCGTCACCTGGCGGATCAGGAAGGGCCGCACGTCGTCCGCTCGCGTGCTGAGCTCGGCGTCCACGTTGCGAACGACCGGGGGCCGGGGGTCCCCGGTCCGCACGCCGGCGAGCACCTCGGTGAGCCGCTCGGCCGCGGGCGCCATGAGGCGGCAATGGAAGGGCGCGCTCACCGGGAGCAGGACGCTCCGCTTCCCCCCGCGCGCCGGCGCAAGCGCGACCGCGCGCTCGATCGCGCTGCGATGGCCCGCGATGACGATCTGTCCCGGGGAGTTGATGTTGGCGACGTCGAGAATCTCGCCCTCGGCCGCGTCGCGGCAGAGCTCCTCGACGACCGGCAGATCGACGCCGAGGATCGCGGCCATCGCTCCCGTGCCGACCGGCACGGCCTCCTGCATGAACTGGCCCCGGCGCCGGACGGTCGTCACCGCGTCGGCGAACGCGAGGGACCCTGCCGCCACGAGCGCGCTGTACTCGCCGAGGCTGTGCCCGCCGGCCATCGCGGGACTGAGGCCCCGTTCCGCGAGGAGCCGCGCGCCCGCGACGCTGACCGTGAGCACGGCGGGTTGCGTGTTGGCGGTGAGCTGGAGCTCGGACTCGGGACCCTCGAAGCAGAGCTTCGCGATGTCGATGCCCAGTGCGTCGCTCGCTTCCTCGAAGACCGCCCGCGCCGCCGCCGAGGCGTCGTGGAACGCTCGCCCCATCCCCACGGCCTGCGAGCCCTGGCCCGGAAAGCAGAATGCCAGGCGCGCGTCAGCGGACACGCCGATAGATGCGCACATGTCCGAGCGGGCTGTCAATAGCGACGGGGCGCGTTGGGCTCGGTCGGGCCCTCGTCCGAGCGGCCACGGCGGGCCTCGGTCAGGGACTGGCCCAGCTCGCTGGCCAGCGCGGCCCGGATGTGTCCGTTCAGGTCGGCCTTGACCCACTCCGCGGCCGTCCGGATCCCGTTCTTGACGGCGCGGGCGGGGGAGGCGCCATGCCCGATGATGCAGGCGCCGTTGATCCCGAGGAGCGGGGCGCCGCCCGTCTCCGTGTAGTCGACCCGCTTCCACAAACGGCGGAACGCCGGGCGGACGAGGAGCGCGGCCAGCTTGGTCGACAGCGACCGACTCATCTCCTCGCGGAGGAAGTGGATCAGCATGTCGGCGAGGCTCTCCGAGACCTTCAGGCACACGTTGCCGGTGAATCCGTCCGTCACGACCACGTCCGCGTTGCCGTTGAAGACGTCGCGGCCCTCGACGTTGCCGACGAAGTTGATCGGCGACTCCTCGAGCCGCTTGAAGACCTCGCGAACCAGCTCGTTGCCCTTCCCTTCCTCCTCGCCGACGGAGAGGAGGCCCACGCGGGGCTCGACCGCGCCCAGGATGTCCCGGGCGTAGATGTGGCCCATCACGGCGTACTGCGCGAGATGCCAGGGCTTCGGATCGATGTTGGCGCCGACGTCGAGCAGGATCGTCCGGCCGCGCTTGTTCGGCAGCACCACCGCGATGGCCGGACGGTCGACGCCGGGGAGCACGCCCATCGTGAACATCGCGATGGCCATCGCGGCCCCGGTGTTGCCGGCGGAGATGAAGGCCGACGCTTCTCCATCCCGCACCAGGGACGCGGCAACCCGCATGGACGAGTCGCGCTTGCGCCGGAGCGCGTGGGAGGGCTGGTCGCCCATCTCCACGACCTGGGAGGCGTGCCGGACGGTGATCGGCAGCTTCCCCACCCGATGGCGGGCCAGCTCACGTTCGATGGTGGTCTGCTCCCCGACCAGGATGACGTCGAGGCCGTACTCCCGGGCGGCCGCGATCGCGCCCTCGACGTTGACGGGCACGCCGCCGTCCCCGCCCATCGCGTCGACGGCAATCCTCATCGGCCGATCACCCGGCGGCGCCGGGGGCATCTAGCGCGGCGCTCTCAGGCGCCTTCGGTGGAGACGACCTCTCGCCCCTTGTAGTACCCGCAGTGGGGGCAGACGTGATGCGGAACCTTGGGCTCGCGGCACTGGGGGCAGGTCGACAGCGTCGGGGCGTCGAGCTTGTAGTGCGTGCGGCGTTTCCGACCGCGCGTGCGCGAGTGTCGGCGCTTGGGCAGCGGCATCGGTCCGATCTCCTATTGGAGGCGCCGGAGCGCCTCGAGCGGTGCCAGCCGCGGATCGATCTCGCGGGTCTCGCACCGGCACTCGGTGACGTTTCGGTTGCCGCCGCAGATCGGGCAGAGCCCGCGGCACTCGGGGCGGCAGAGGGGTTTCATCGGCAACGCGAGGTCGGTCTCGCTCCTGAGGAGCCCTCCGACGTCGAGAACATCCCCCTGGTAGAAGTCGACTCCCAGGTCGTCCCGGCCGAGTTCGGTCTGCGCGTGGCGGCTGCCGGGCTGCGGCACCAATTCCAGGTCGACCTCGGGCTCGATCTGGGTCACGAGGGGTTCGAGGCACCTGCTGCACGCCAGGTGGACGGTCGCCTGGAAGCCCCCGGTGATCGCGACCTTCTCGGCCTGCCGCTCGACAGTGAGATCGACGGCGTCCAGGCTCCAGCCCGGCTCGGAATAGACCCCCCCGATGGCCGCCGGATCGAGCAGTCGAAGGCCTTCATCGGGGATCTCGGAGACGCGGATCTGCATGCCTGTTTCGCCTGAGCTACCAGTGGACGGATAAGTGTCGATTAAATAGAGTTTTCTAAGCGGTCGCAGTATACGGGCCCCCTCCAGGGGTGTCAAGCGAATAAGGCAACTCCGCAGCCGTCTCGTAAGGGCCCGTGCGTTGACGGTGCGGGGACCGTCTGCTAGCTTTCCAGGTGACACCTGACGAGCGGGCGGGGCAACCCCTGTCTGCGAGCGAAAGGGCAATCGACGATGAGCAACATGCTGAAGACGACGGTGTTCCTGGCGCTCCTGACCGGCCTGTTCATCGCCGTGGGCGGGCTCCTCGGCGGCCGGAGCGGCATGGTCATGGCCCTCGTGTTCGCGCTGATCATGAACTTCGTGTCGTACTGGTTCTCGGACAAGATCGTCCTGAAGATGTACGGGGCAAAGCCCCTCGGCGAGGGGGATCTCCCGGTTGTGCAGCGCATCGTGCGGAAGCTGGCCACGCAGGCCAACATCCCGATGCCGAAGCTCTACCTGCTGCCCTCGGAGTCTCCGAATGCCTTCGCCACGGGACGCAACCCGCAGCACGCCGCGGTGGCGGTGACGGAGGGCATCCTGCGGATCATGGATGAGCGGGAGCTGGAGGGCGTGCTGGCCCACGAGCTGTCGCACGTCCTCAACCGGGACATCCTGATCTCGACAATCGCCGCGACCGTCGCCGGCGCCATCTCGATGCTCGCGAACATGGCCCACTGGGGCATGATGTTCGGCGGCTCGCGGGACGAGGAGGGGCGGAGCTCGAACCCGATCGCTCTGCTGGCGACGATCATCCTGGCGCCACTCGCCGCGATGCTCATCCAGATGGCGGTGTCCCGCTCGCGCGAGTACCAGGCCGATGCCTCCGGCGCCAAGCTGACCCATGATCCGAATGCGCTCGCGTCGGCGCTGGGCAAGCTGGGCCAGGCGACCAAGATGATCCCCATGGACGCCAACCCGGCGACCGCCCATCTCTTCATCGTGAATCCGCTGAACGGGCGGGCGCTCATGAACCTGTTCTCGACGCACCCGCCCCTGGAGGACCGCATCGAGCGGCTGCGGCGGATGCGGCCCGTCTGAGCCCACCGCCTCCAAGCTCGTCCGTGTGGCCGCGGGTCCCCACCGGCGGGGCCCGCGGCCGCTGTGTTTCAGGGGCGAGATTCCCGCGTGACCGGGACGTAGGTCAGCCGTACCCTAGGCTCCGATGATCGAGACCCACGGGCTCGTGAAGCTCTACGGGATGCACGCGGCGCTCCGCGGGGTGTCCCTCGAGGTCCCGGCGGGGCAGATCCTGACGATCCTCGGGCACAACGGCTCCGGCAAGACCACGCTGGTGCGCCTCCTGGCCACGCTCGCTCGGCCCACCGCCGGGCGTGGTCAGATCGCCGGCCACGACCTCGTCGGCGGGCGGGACCAGGTGCGCCGCGTGGTCGCCCTCGTGGGGCACAGCACGCACCTCTACGACGACCTCACGGCCCGGGAGAACCTCGCCTTCGCCGAGGTTCTGGCCGGACGCCGGCCGGACGCGAAGCGGATCGAGGCGGCCCTCGGGCGCGTGGGGCTCGAGGACGGACAGGCCGGCGCGCGCGTGCGCGCGCTGTCGAGCGGCCTCCGGCGCCGCGTCGCCCTGGCGCGCGCGATCCTCCGCGACCCCCGGGTCCTGCTGCTCGACGAGGCCTTCTCCGGTCTGGACCAGGACAGCACCAAGCGGCTCGAGGACTACCTCCACGCCTTCAAGGCGACGGGCGGCGCCGCGATCGTGGTCACGCACAGCCTGGGCCGTGCCCTCGCCATCGCGGACCGTGTGGCCATCCTGGTCGGCGGGCGGATCGCGGCGGAGACTGCCCGCGCGAGCCTGACCGAGGAGGCGCTCCAGCGGCTCTATCTGGCCGCCACGGACGCGAGCGCGTGAGGCGGCGGGCCGCGCCATGAGCGCGTTCCTCCGGGCGGCCTGGGCGGTGTTCTGGAAGGACCTCCTGGTCGAGCGGCGGGCGAAGGAAGGCGCCAACGCGCTCGGGTTCTTCGCGATCCTCCTCCTCTTCCTGTTCTATTTCGCGCTCGGCCCGGACAGTGACCGGATCCGCGCCGCCCTCCCCGGGCTGTTCTGGCTCGCCTTCATCCTCGCGGGAGTACTGGGGCTCGGACGCGCCTTTGCGCTCGAGCGGGAGAACGACTGCGTGGACGGGCTCATCCTGGCGCCCGCCGACAAGGCCGCGATCTACCTGGGCAAGCTCGCCGGCACGACCGCCCTGATGGTGGCGATGGAGGTGATCTTCGTCGTCGCCACGGGAATCTTCTACAACCTCGACATCTGGGCGGCGGTGCCGAGACTGCTCCTGGTCGCGGTAGCCGGCACCATCGGATTCGCAGCGGTCGGCACGTTGTTCGCGGCGATGACCGCGCACCTTCGCGCGCGCGAGGTGCTGCTGCCGGTCCTCCTGCTGCCCCTGGCGGTGCCGGTCCTGCTCGCCGCGGTGAAGCTGTCGGAGCTCGCCCTGGCCGGCGAGGGCTGGGGCCCGGCGTGGCCGTGGTGGCAGCTCCTGCTCGGCTTCGACGTCGTCTTCGTGGTCGCCGGCCTCCTCACGTTCGAGTTCGTCCTGGAGGCGTGAGCGTGCACCGAGTGCTGGGCGGCCTCGCGGTGGCCCTTCTCGCGATCGGCCTGTGGCTCGGCCTGGGCGTCGCCCCCCGGGACGCGATGCAGGGCAACGTGCAGCGGATCATGTACGTCCACGTCCCCTCGATCCTGACCGGGTACGTCGCGATCGGGCTCGTCCTGCTCGCGAGCGTCGCCTATCTCTGGACCCGGCGGGCGGCCTGGGACCGGGTGGCGGCCGCGTCGGGGGAGCTCGCCGTCTGCTTCGTCGGCCTCACGCTCGCCACGGGATCGATCTGGGGCAAGCCCACGTGGGGGACGTGGTGGACCTGGGACGCGCGCCTCACCTCGACCGCGATCCTCTTCGTGATCTACCTCGGCTACCTGCTCCTGCGCAGCGTCGTCGACGATCCGGAACGCGCCGCGACCTACGCCGCGGTGCTCGGGATCGTGGGCGCCCTCGACGTCCCGATCATCCACTTCTCCGTGGAGTGGTGGCGCACGCTTCACCAGCCGGCCACCGTGCTGAAGCCCCAGGCGCCCTCGATGGACCCGGTGATGCTCCGGGCTCTCCTCGTGAACGTCGCCGCCTTCCTCGCGACCTTCGCGTATCTCGTCTCGCGGCGCTACCGTCTCCTGACCCTCCGCGCGGAGGCGCTGGCGCGCGCGATCGGGCGCATCTAGCCGACCCGACGCCCGGGTCGCAGCCCGCGCCGTCGTTTGACGCCCGCCCGCTGATCGCGAAGGTCTGGCCCTGGCGCCGAACGACTCCCGGCTCCAGCGGGCCGCGGCCACCTGCGGACCGGGCCCCTGATGGCGGGCGCGCCACGAGCCGCCGGGCCGCCCCGGCCGCTCAGGGCGGCTCGGTGTTCCAGAGGAACTCGCGGCGGCCGCCCCGCGGAACGACGACGAGGCCTGAGGGATCGACGCGGTAGCGGTCCCGATCGGAGACGGGGTCGAGGCCCAGCTGATGCCCCGCCGGGATGATGTTGTACCGATCGACGATGCTGCGTCGAAGGTGCGCCCCCTTCCCGACCGACGTGAAGTCCATCACGATCGAGTCCTCGATCACGGCGCCCTCGTTCACCCAGACGCCGCGGCCCAGGATCGAGTTCCGGATCGTGGCTCGCACGACCAGAGAACCCTCCCCCACCTGGGCGTTCTCGAACTCGCCGCCCGTGATTCGTGCCGGCGGACCGTCGTAACGCTCGGCGTGGATCGGCCACCGCCGGTTGTCGAGGTCGAAGGCGGGCGTCTCACCCAGCAGATCCATGTGCGCGCGCCAGTAGGTCTCGAGCTCCCCGACGTCGCGCCAGTATCCGGGTTCCTCGTACGGCTTGATCCCCGGCACGACGTTGGTCTGGAAGTCGTAGCCGAAGACCCGGGCGGCGGGCACCAGGGCCGGGATGATGCTCTTCCCGAAGTCGTGATCGGTGTTCTGCCGCGCGTCGGCCAGCACCGCGTCGACGAGGACGCGGCGGGAGAACAGGTAGTTCCCCATCGACACGAGCGCGACCTTGGGGTTGCCCGGCATGGGCCGCGGCGTCGTCGGCTTCTCGACGAAGTCGACCACGCGCCCGGTCGCGTCGACCGCCAGGTTGCCGAAGCTCGAAGCCTCGGACAGCGGCACCGGACGGGCCGCCACCGTGACGTCCGCATCGTGCTCCCGGTGGAACGCCACCATCTGGTTCACGTCCATGCGGTAGATGTGGTCCGCTCCGAACACGGCAACCAGGTCGGGGTCGAAGTCGTCGATGAGGTTCAGGTTCTGGAGGACGGCGTCGGCGCTGCCGCGGTACCACACCTCCCCGATCCGCATCTGCGGGGGCACGACCGCGATGAAGTGGTCCGGCACCAGGCCGCTGGTCTGCCAGTCGACGCGAAGGTGCTCGATCAGCGACTGCGACATGTACTGGACGAGGACGTAGAGCGACAGGATCCGGGAATTGACGAAGTTCGAGAGGACGAAGTCGACGATGCGGTAGCGCCCGCCGAACGGCACCGCGGGCTTGCTGCGCTCGCGGGTCAGGGGCTCCAGACGCGAGCCTTTGCCCCCGGCGAGGATCAGGGCGAGAACGCGGTCTCGCGGCATCGATGGGCCCTCTGGGTCCCGGGCATCCGGGTAACTTTGCGCCCCGGAGTATATCAAGGCGCGCCCGGCTTGAGCATCACTACGCTCAGTGGCGGCAGCGTGAGCGCAATGGACCACGGCTGGCCGGTCCACGGGCGCGCCTGTGCCTGGACCCCGCCCGCGTTGCCCATGTTGCTGCCGCCGTAGTACCCGGCGTCGGTGTTCAGGAGCTCCCGGTAGAACCCCCCGACGGGCACCCCGACGCGGTAACCCTGGCGCGGAACGGGCGTGAAGTTGCACACGACCAGCACCAGGTCCCGGGGATCGCGGGCGCGGCGGACGAAGGCCACCACGCTCTGCTCGGCGTCGGAGCAGTCCATCCACTGAAACCCGGCCGGCTCGAAGTCGACCCGGTGGAGCGCCGGCTCGGCCCGGTACAGGCGGTTCAGGTCCCGGACGAGCGCGTGGACGCCGCGATGGTAGGGCCCCTGGTCCAGGAGATGCCAGTCCAGGCTCGTGTCGTGATTCCACTCGCGCACCTGTCCGAGCTCCCCGCCCATGAAGAGGTGCTTCTTGCCCGGGTGCCCGTACATGAACCCGTAGAGCGCCCGGAGACCGGCGAACCTCTGCCAGTCGTCGCCGGGCATCCGGGCGACGAGTGAGCCCTTGCCGTGGACCGCCTCGTCGTGGGACAGCGGGAGCACGAAGTTCTCGTGCCAGGCGTACAGGAGCCCGAAGGTGAGCTTGTTCTGGTGATACTTCCGGTACACGGGATCGAGCGACATGTAGTCGAGGATGTCGTGCATCCAGCCCATGTTCCACTTGAACCCGAACCCGAGCCCTCCGACGTAGACGGGGCGCGACACCATCGGCCAGGAGGTCGACTCCTCGGCGATCGTCATCGCCGCCGGATGATAGCGGTAGACGACCTCGTTGAAGCGCCGGAGGAAGGCGATCGCCTCGAGGTTCTCGTTGCCGCCGTGAACGTTCGGCAGCCACTCCCCCGGCCGCTTGGAATAGTCGAGGTAGAGCATCGACGCGACGGCGTCGACGCGCAGCCCGTCGAGGTGATACCGGTCGAGCCAGTAGAGCGCGTTGCCGATCAGGTAGTTCGCGACCTCGTGCCGGCCGTAGTTGAAGACCAGCGTGCCCCAGTCGGCCTGATCCCGCCGGCGGGGGTCCGCGTGCTCGTAGAGGTGAGTGCCGTCGAAGTACGCGAGGCCGTGCGGGTCCCGGGGAAAGTGCGCAGGCACCCAATCGAGGAGGACGCCGATGCCCCGGCGGTGGAGCGCGTCCACGAAGCTCATGAACTCCGTCGCCGTCCCGTATCGCCGGCTCGGGGCGAAGGCGCCGATCTGCTGGTAGCCCCACGATCCGTAGAACGGGTGCTCGCCGATCGGCAGGAGCTCCACGTGAGTGTAGCCGAGGTCTCGGACATAGTCCCCGAGCGCCTCGCCGAGCTCGCGATAGGAGAGGAACCGGTTCCCCTGCTCGGGCACGCGCCGCCACGACCCGAGGTGAACCTCGTAGATCGAGATCGGGGCGTCGAGGGCATTCCGGCTGGCCCGCTCCGCCATCCAGGCCCCGTCGCCCCACACGTGCCCGTCGAGCGAGGCGACGACCGAAGCCGTGCGCGGCTCCTCGACCTCGAACTCGAAGGCGAACGGGTCCGCCTTGAGGGCCAGGAGCGCCCCGTCTTGCCCGAGGATCTCGAACTTGTAGCGGGCCCCCTCGCCCAGCCCCGGGACGAACAGCTCCCAGAGGCCCGCACCGGGATGGCGCCGCATCGGGTGGCGCCGGCCGTCCCACCCGTTGAAGTCGCCCACGACGCTGACGCGCCGAGCGTTCGGCGCCCACACGGCGAACACCACGCCCGCCACCCCGTCGAGGACGGTCGCGTGGGCGCCGAGTTTCTCGTACGCCTTGTAGTGCGTGCCCTCCCCCAGCAGGAGGCGATCGAAGTCCGAGAGCGTCGATGGGAACCGGTAAGGGTCCTCGATCTCCCGCGTGCTCCCCGGCGCATCGGTCACGGATAGCCGGTACCGGAAGAGCGCGGCTCGGCCCGGAAACGTCGCCTCGAAGATGCCGTCCGGATGGAGACGGTCCATCTCGCGCGGGGGAAGGCCTGGATCCTCGGGGCGCACCTCGGCGGCGATTGCCCCGGGAAGGATTGCGCGGATCGCGACCGCCGTCGTCCCGCCCTCACGGGCGACGTGGGGGCCCAGGACGGCGAACGGATCGGCATGCCGTCCCGCCACCAGGGCCTCCACGTCCGAGGCCGGCAGAGAGCCACGAACCGCAGACGGGCTCACATCTCGATTGTACGCGGGCCGGCGTCGCGGAGCCGCGGGTATACTAGCGGCGATGGATCACTGGACATTCGTGCTCGCCGCCTACGCGCTGGTCTTCGGCGTGCTCCTCATCTACTGGCGGCGCGTCGAATCCGGCATCCGGACGCTCGAGGCCGCGGCACATCCGGCGAGCGAGCGGCGATGACCCGGCGGGGCCGACTCCTCCTCGGCGCTGCCGTCATCGTTCTCGCGCTGGGCGCGCTCATCCTGACAGGGGTCCGGCAGTCGGTCGTCTACTTCGTCACGCCGTCGGAGCTCAAGGCGCAGGACAAGAGCGCCGGGCGCGCCTACCGCCTGGGCGGCATGGTGGTGCAGGGCTCGCTCCAGCAGAACCCGGCCGCGCACGAGCAGCGCTTCCTCCTGACCGACGGCAAGGCCTCCGTCCCGGTCTACCACCGAGGCATCCCTCCTGACCTCTTCGGCGAGGGGCGCGGCGCGGTGGTGGAGGGCAAGCTCGGCACCGACGGAACGTTCCACGCCAGCACGATCATGGCCAAGCACTCCGAGGAGTACCGGGCCCCGGCGGGCGCCGTCCCCGGCCACGAGGAGCTTCTCCGCACTCTCCGCCCGTCCGGCAGCAGCGGCGGGGCGAGCAGCACGCCCCGGTGAAGCTTCGCGCGCGCTGGCTGATCCCGCTCGCCGCCCTCCCGGTCGTGGGCCTCCTCGCCTACGGCTTCCGCACCGACCCGCGCGCCGTCCCCTCGCCGCTGGTGGGGCGGCCGGCCCCGCCCTTCGCGCTGACCACGTTCGACGGCAAGGCTGTCAGCCTGGAAGCCCAGCGCGGCAAGGTGGTCGTCCTGAACTTCTGGGCCTCCTGGTGCTACCCGGCGTGCTACGAGGAAGCGCCGGTGCTCGAGGCGAACTGGCGCCGCGTCGCCCCGGAGGGCGTGGTGGTGCTGGGCGTGGCCATCCAGGACAAGGATCCGGCGTCGCTCGAGTTCATCCAGCGATTCGGCCTCACCTTCCCCAACGCGCCCGATCCGGCCGGCAAGGTCTCGATCGACTACGGGGTCTACGGCGTTCCCGAGACCTTCGTGATCGACCGGCGCGGGGTGATCCGCCGGAAGCACGTCGGGGCCGTCACCGAGGCGGTGTTCCGGGAATGGGTGGAACCCCTCCTCAAGGAGAGCGTTTGACCTCCGAGACCGCTGGTCGCCCGCGCCGAGGAGCGCGGCTGACGGCGGCCGCGCTCCTCGTCCTCGCCGTCGGCGTCCTGCTCGGGCCCGCGGCGACGGCCGCACCTGTCAGCGAGGACGAGGTCCACGCGATCGCGAGCGAGCTCCGATGCGTCGTGTGCCAGAACCTCTCGGTCGCCGATTCGCCCTCGGAGATGGCGCGCCAGATGCGCGACCTCATCCGCGAGCGCCTGGCCGCGGGAGACCGGCCCGCGGAGGTCAAGGCCTACTTCGTCCAGCGCTACGGCGACTGGGTGCTCCTCGCCCCCCCGGCCCGCGGACTGAACCTCATCCTCTGGCTCGCGCCGTTCGGAGCCGTGGCTACCGGGCTCGTCGTGGTCGCGACGCTGGTGCGCCGCTGGCGGAGGCAGGCGCCTCGCGAGCTCGCGGCGACGCCGGCCGTGGGGCAAGCCGATCGCGACCGGCTGGCGGCCGAGCTCGAGCGGCTGGGGGACTAGCGGACGCGGGGATCATGACGACCGCGCTCTTGACCTTTGCCCTCGTGGTGCCCGCCTTGGTCTTCGCCGTCTGGCCGTCCCTCGTGCGCCGGGCCGACCGGATCGGTCCCACTCCCACGGCGAAGGAAGAGGAGCGCGCCGGGCTCGAGAACGAGAAGATCATCGCCCTCCGGGCCCTCCGCGAGCTGGAGCTGGACCGGGTTGCGGGCCACGTCACCGAGGAGGACTACCAGGACCTCCACGCCCGGTACGAGGGTGACGCGGTCGCGGTGCTCCGCCAGCTCGACGCGCTCGGTCCGGCCAGGAAGGAGCCGCGCGCGGCCGCCGCTCCGCCGCCGGAAGTCGCCACGCCCTGGACCCGGCAGCCTGTGGCGCTCGGTGCGATGGGAGCTGGGCTCCTCGTGTTCGGAGTCGTCCTCGGCCTCCTGGTCTCGCGCTACTCGACCCCGGCGCCGCCGGAGCCCGGGATGACGGCCCCGCCCCCCGGCATGCCCCCGGGCATGGGGCCGGGATCGGCCGGCGGCGGCCCGCCCCGCCCGATCTCGAAGGAGATGCTGGAGGGGATGCTGAAGGCGGCTCACGCGAGCCTCGACGCCGGCCGCTACCAGGAAGCGATCGCGGCCTACACCGCCGTCCTCCGGCGCGAGCCTCGGAACGTCGACGCCATCACTCACCTCGGCGTGATTCTGGCCATCGCGGGCCATCACACGGACGCCCTGGAGGCGTTCGACCGAGCGCTCGCCATCGATCCGAGCTACGCTCACGCCCTGTGGGACAAGGCCGGAACGCAGGAGGCGCTCCAGGACCACGCGGGCGCCGTCGCGACGCTGGAGCGGTTCGTGCGCGTCTCGCCGCCGGGCCCCGACCGCGACCGCGCTCAGGAGCGGATCCGCGAGGCGAAAGCCCGGCTGGCGACCACACCCAAGGCGTCCGCACCGGCGCCCCGGCCATGAACGGACCGGCCATCGCCGGGAGACGCGCGGGTGACTAGCCTTTCGACCGTGATTCCCGAGCTCGGCAGCGCGTCGCTCCTGGCGGCGCTCGTGGTCGCGGCCGCCGGCATGATCTGGGGCGTGCGCGCGAGCCACGGGGCCGCGGTGGGCGCGCTCGCGAGCGCGCGGCGGGCGGCGGAGGCGCAGTTCGTCCTCGTGACCCTCGCCGTCGTCGTGCTCGAGTACCTCCTCATCACGAGCGACTTCAGCGTGCGCTACGTCGCCAGCACCAGCGTCTCGACGAGCCCCCTGCGCTACCGGATCGCCGGGCTCTGGGGAGCGCTGGAGGGCTCGATCCTCCTCTGGGAGTGGCTCCAGGCGCTCTTCATCCTGCTGGTGGCGCGCCGGGCGGCGGCGCTGCGCCGCGAGCTGTCGGGCTATGCCCTGGCGGTGCTCTTCGTCGTCTCCGCGGTCTTCCTGGTCATGATGACCGTGATCGCGAGCCCGTTCGAGCGCCTGCCTCAGCCCGCTCTCGAGGGCCGGGGCTTGAACCCGCTTCTCGAGGTCACCGACATGCTCGTGCACCCGCTCCTGCTCTACACGGGCTACGTCGGCTTCGTCGTGCCGTTCTCGTTCGCGATGGCCGCCCTGCTGGCCGGGCGCCTCGATGGCGCCTGGCTCACCCTGACGCGCCGGTGGACGGTCACGGCGTGGCTGTTCCTCACCAGCGGGATCCTCTACGGCGGCTGGTGGTCGTACCGGACCCTCGGCTGGGGCGGCTACTGGGCCTGGGATCCGGTGGAGAACGCGTCGTTCATGCCCTGGCTCATGGGGACGGCGTTCGTCCACTCGGTCATGGTCCAGGAACGGCGCCCGATGCTGAAGATCTGGAACATGGCGCTGATCACGCTCACGTTCGCGCTCACGATCTTCGGCACCTTCCTCACCCGGAGCGGCGTGATCGCGTCGGTCCACGCCTTCGCGAGCGGCGCCATCGGTCCGTTCCTTCTCGCCTATTTGGCGGCGATCCTGCTGACGTCGCTCGGGCTCCTGGTCTGGCGCTGGGACCGCCTGGGCGAGCGCGCGGAGCTCGACGCGCTGCTCTCGCGCGAGTCGGTGTTCCTGGTCAACAACGTCCTGCTCGTGGCGTTCTGCTTCACCGTGTTCATGGGCACGATCTTCCCCTTGCTCGCGGAGGCCGTGACGGGGGCGAAGGTCTCGGTCGGGACGCCGTACTTCAACTGGGTGACCGTTCCCATCCTCCTGGTGATGTTCCTGCTGATGGGGGCGGGGCCGCTGGTGCCCTGGCGCCGCGGGTCCTGGCCCGTGCTCGGGCGTCTCCTGCGCGGGCCCGCCGTCGTCGCCTTCGCGCTGAGCCTCCTGACCTGGCTGATCTTCCGCCTGCCGCTCGGTCTGATCGGCCTCGGGTACACCCTGCCGTACTTCGTGGCCGCTATCGTGCTCGGCGAGCTCTGGCGGGGCGCCCGGGGCCGCCAGCGGGCGACGGGAGAGCCCTGGCCGACCGCCGTGTGGCGGCTCCTCGCGCAAAACCATCGGCGCTACGGGGGCCTGGTGGTCCACCTCGGCGTGGTCCTCATCGCCATCGGCGTCGCCACGTCGACGGTGGGCAAGATCGAGCGCGAGGTCACGCTGAAGCGAGGCGAGACGCTCGAGCTCGGCCGGTTCGTCGTCCGCTTCACGGGCCTCTCGGCCGGCGAGGAGGCCACCCACCTCCTGGTGCAGGCGGCGCTCGAGGTAACCGAGGCCGGGCGGCCCGCGGGGACGCTCCGGCCCGGCCAGCGGCTCTACCCCGGCTCCAGCTCGCCGTTCGCGTCGGTCGCGGTGCGCTACGGGTTCCTCCGGGACTTCTACGTGATCCTCGGCGCGTTCGATCGTCAGGGCGAGTGGGCACAGATCAAGGCCCAGATTCACCCCTTGATCGCCTGGATCTGGGCGGGCGGGCTGGTCGTGCTGACGGGAGGCGTGCTCGCACTATGGCCGGCGGGCCGGCGGGCGCCGTCCGCAGTCCGTGTCGCGGCCGGCGCTGCCATCGCGGGCGGCGGTCCCGAGCCACCGCGCGATTGACGGTCGCCGACCCCGGTGTTGTAATCCGGCGCTGTGCCGGCTCCCCGCCTCCTCCGTAGCCTCCTGATCGCGATCGCCCTGGGCGCCGCGGTGGCGCTCGGCCTCGCCGCCACGGCCAATCTCTCGGCGACGCTCGAGGCGCTGAGCCGGTTCCGCTGGAGGCTCGCCCCGCTCATCGTCCTGGCCGTTCTCGTGAACTGGGCGCTGCGCTTCGCGAAGTGGCAGTTCTATCTCGGATGCCTGGATGTTGCGCTGCCCTGGGGGACGAGCCTTCGCGTTTTCCTCGCGGGGTTCGCGATGGCCATCTCGCCCGGGAAGCTGGGCGAGGTGCTGAAGGCCGTCCTGGTCCGCGACCTCGTCGGCACGCCGGTGAGCCTCACCGCGTCCGTCGTGATGGCGGAGCGCCTGACGGACGTGGCCGGGCTCGTCGCGCTCGGCGCGCTCGGCGTGACCGCGCTACCGCGCGGCCCGCTTCTCCTGGGCGGGATCGCGCTCGTGCTCCTGGCGGCCCTGGTGGCGCTCCGAACGCCGGCGATCGGGCATCAGGCCCGGCGCCTCCTGCCCGGCCGTCTCGTCGAGCCCGTCCGGCTCTTCGTCTACAGCGGGCGCGCGCTCCTGTCGACGCGCGCGCTGGCTGTGGCCGTCGGCCTGTCGATCGTCTCGTGGTTCTTCGAGTGCGTCGCGCTCGCGATGATCCTGGGCGGCCTCGGCGTCACGCTGCCGCTCCGCGCGACGACCTTCGTCTACGCCTTCGCCCAGCTGGCGGGGGCGGTGTCGATGCTGCCGGGCGGACTCGGCGTCGCCGAGGGGAGCCTGACGGGGCTCCTCGCCGGACTCGGGACCTCGCTACCGGAGGCCGCGGCCGCGACGCTGCTCGTGCGAGCCGCCACGCTCTGGCTCGCCGTCGGCCTGGGCGTCCTGGTCCTCCTGCGCGGCTTTCCCCGGCTGACCGTAGCCGGCCACGGACCCCGGTAACTCCAAAGCGGGGTCAGGCCTGTGCTTTGACTTCCGGCCCTGAAAACCAAGGCCGGGGCCCGACCCCGACTTTGGTTTTCCGGCGGGGGCGGCGGGCCGACCCGCGGCTCAGAAGTCGTAGAGCCGGGCGGGATTGTCGACGAGGATCTTCCTCCGGACGGCCGGATCGGGCGCCCACATCGGCAGCTGGTTCAGCAGCCGGCCGTCGTCGATCGGCATGAGCGGGGAGACGTCGGTCACCTTGCCGCCGGGCGGCCGGGTGGAATCCGGATGGGGCCAGTCGGTGCCCCAGACGATGCGGTCCGGGTTGGCGCCGATCAGCGCCTTGGCGAGCGGCATGACGTCGGCGTAGTCCGGCGCGAGCGTCGACGCGCGGTACGCGCCCGAGATCTTGACGTAGGCGTGACCCGAGCGGACCAGCTCCACCAGGTCGGCGAAGCCCGGCTGCTGGACGCCGAGCTGCGCCTGCGCGCCGCCGAAGTGGTCGAACACCACCGGCACGGGAGAGCCGACGACGAGGTCCCGGATCCCCGAGATCATCGGCAGGGTTGTGTAGATCTGCACGTGCCAGCCGCGTCTCGCCATCCGCTCGGCGGCGGCGCGGAGGCGGCGCCGGCCGACCTCGACGTCGCGGATGTCGCTGGTCGCGAGATTGAGCCGGATCCCGCGCATCCCGGCCCGGTGCATTGCGTCCAGCTCGCTCTCCGCCACGGAGTCGTCGATGACGGCCACGCCGCGAGCGTCCGCGCCGCGCGCCTGCATTCCGTAGAGCGACGCCGAGTTGTCGGTGCCGTAGACACTCGGCGTGACGATGACCACGCGCTGGATACCGAGCGCCTCGTGGAGCGTCGACATCTCCGACGGCAACGCCGTCTCGGGCGTGTAGACGCGGCCCGCGAAGAACGGGAACCGCTCGGGGTCGCCGTGGATGTGCGTGTGGCAGTCGCAGGCGCCGGGCGGCACCTCGAAGCTCACGCGCGTGGAGGGCTGGGGGGCTCGACCTGTCCGCTTCTCTGCTGTCATCGTCGCTCCGGTCGTGACTGTGCGTGCTCGTTCGGCCTGCCAGCGGTCAGTCGAGGCGGCGCCGGGACCGACGGCGGTCAGGCGGTCCCTCGGGCCTTCCGGGCGATCGCGTACACCACGTTCGCCTCCACGGCGCTGGTACCCGACTCTCGGATGTATCCGAGGTTGGCGGCTCGGACCCGCTTGCGGTCCGCGGCGTCCAGCTGGTCGAGCGTCCCCCGGTAGCCCGTGCCGAGCACCGCCGCCCACCATGCCTCGGGCGAGGCGATCGGGTGCCGACCGGCTTCGGCGACCACCTCCGCTCCCATCACGCCCGCCTCCCGCAGCATCGAGTCGACCGCGGGAGGATCGCAGATGCGATCCCACGGATTGAAGCCCTTGTAGAGATCGGGCCGCACCTCCCGGATGGAGTTCCAGAAGGCCGTGTTGGCGGGCTCGAGGAAGCGCGGGCCCCAGGTCGTGATCGCAAGCTTCCCGCCCGGGCAGAGCGCGCGCCAGAGGACGCGAACCGCCGCGGGCATGTCGGGAACGAAGAAGATGCCGAACACGCAGACGACGGCGTAGAAGTGGGAATCCGGCACGCCCGGGTCCAGCATGTCGCCCGCGCGGAACTCGACGTTTTGGAGCCGCCGGCTCTTCGCCTTCTCGCGCGCCAATTCGAGCAGGTTCTGCGAGAGGTCGATGCCGAGCACCGATCCCTCCGGCCCGACGGCGTCCGCCGCGGGGATCGCGGAAGCGCCGCTGCCGCAGCAGACGTCCAGCACGCGGTCGCCGGCCCGGAGCCCGAGCCGGTCGATGGTCCGACGCCCGAAGCGAGCCCAGAAGGAGTTCGCGGGATCGTCGTAGGTGTCCGCGGCCGCGTTGTACGTCGCCGCCGCCCTCGCCTTCGCCTCGTCCAGTTGCGTCATGTCCCTCGCTCGACCCTCGGTCGTCGCCAGCGGCCCGGCGCTCGGCCCGTGAAGACCACGATTGCCTCGCGAGCAATGCCGCTCTCGGAGTCCGCCTCGCCCGAAAGGCAAGGAGAGCATAGAGAATGACGGCGGTCCGCGCAAAGGTCGCCCGGAGGTCGGAAGCGGACGGAGGGCGCGTGCGACGCGTCGCGAGCACGGCCCAAGCGGACGGGGATCGCCGCCGATTGCTCCCGTCCGGGCGTGTTATCCTCGCCATTGTGGCGGTCCCCGCAGCGGCCCGGAAACGCGTCGACGAGCTCCGGAAGCTGATCGCCCACCACGACCACCTCTACTACGCGCTCGACCGGCCCGAGGTCTCGGACGCCGAGTACGACGCGCTCATGCGCGAGCTCCGAGACCTCGAGGCGACGCATTCAGATCTGGTCACCTCCGAGTCGCCGACGCAGCGGGTGTCCGGTCAGGTATCCGACGCCTTCGCGACCGTCGAGCACCTGGCGCCGATGCTCTCCCTCGAGAACGCGACTACCGAGGCGGACCTGCGCGAGTTCGAGGCGCGGCTCAAGCGCGCGCTGCCCGGCGTGGAGTTCCGCTACGTCTGCGAGCCCAAGGTGGACGGGCTCGGTGTGGCGCTCCTGTACGAGGACGGCGTGCTCAAACGGGGCGCGACGCGCGGGGACGGCCGGTTCGGGGAGGACGTCACCCCGAATCTCCGGACGTTCCGGTCGATCCCGCTGCGCCTGACGGGCAAGCTCGCCGCCTGCCGGCGCGTGGAGGTCCGCGGCGAGGTCTACATGAGCCATGCCGCCTTCGAGCGGCTCAACCGGGAGCTGGAAGCGCAGGGTGAGACACCCTTCGCCAATCCGCGGAACTCCGCGGCCGGCGCGGTCCGCCAGAAGGATCCCGGGATGACCGCGCGTCGGGATCTTAGGATCTTCCTGTACCAGCTGAGCTTCGCCGACCCGTTCCCGTTCGAGACGCAATCGGCCGTGCTGGCGGCCCTCAAGGAGGGCGGGCTCTCGACCAATCCCCGCAGCGAGCCGTGCGCGACCCTCGACGACGTCTGGCGCTACTGCCAGAAGCTCGAGGCGGAGCGCGAGCGCCTCGGCTACGGCGCGGATGGCGCGGTCGTGAAGGTGGACAGCCTCGTCCAGCAGCGGCGACTCGGGACGACGGCTCACCATCCGCGCTGGGCGATCGCGTACAAGTTCCCGGCGCAGGAGGCGACCACTCGCGTCCTCGCCATCGACGTCAACGTCGGCCGGACTGGCGCGCTCACTCCCACCGCTCGCCTCGAGCCGGTGCTCATCGCCGGCGCGACCATCAGCCGCGCCACGCTCCACAACGCGGACGAGATCGAGCGCCTCGACGTCCGCGTCGGCGACAGCGTGGTGGTGGAGCGCGCGGGGGACGTGATCCCGCACATCGTCAAGGTCCTGACCGACCTCCGCCCGCCCGACATCCCCCGCTTCGTCTTTCCCGACCGGTGCCCCGTGTGCGGCTCGAGCGCCTCTCGTCCGGAGGGCGAGGTCGTGGTCCGCTGCACGAACGCCGCCTGCCCCGCCCAGCTCAAGGAGTCCCTCCTGCACTACGGGTCACGGGGCGCGATGGACATCGAGCATCTCGGCGAGGCCGTGGTGGAGCAGCTCGTCGAGCGCGGGCTGGTGCGCGACTTCGCCGACCTCTACCGCCTCACCGTCGCCCAGCTGGCCGAGCTGGAGCGGCTCGCCGAAAAATCGGCGACGAACCTGGTGAATGCGATCATCGGGTCGCGGACCCGGGGGTTGGCCCGCGTCCTTTACGCCCTCGGGATCCGCTTCGTCGGTGAGCGCGCCGCCGGCCTCCTGGCCGAGCACTTCGGCGGCATCGATCGGGTGGCGGCCGCCACCATCGAGGAAGTCTCCGAGATCCACGGGATCGGGCCCAGGATCGCCGAGTCGGTGCGCCTCTTCTTCGATCAGCCGGCCAATCAGAAGGCGGTGGAGCACCTCCGCGAGGTGGGCGTCGTGCTCGAGGAGTCGACCCGGCCCGTCGGGCCGAAGCCGCTCGCCGGCAAGACCTTCGTGCTGACGGGCGCGCTCGACCAGATGTCCCGCGACGAGGCGAAGGCCCGCATCGCCCGGCTGGGCGGACGCGTGTCCTCGTCCGTCTCGCGCAAAACCGACTACGTCGTGGCCGGCGGCGAGGCGGGGTCCAAGCTCGAGGACGCCAAGCGGCTGGGCGTGAAGGTCCTCGACGAGGCGGAGTTCCTCGACCTGACCGCGGCCCGATCCGGGTGAGAGGAGGCGTCCCATGCTGAAGCTCGCCGCCGCGTTGATCCTGGTCATGGCGGCCGCGCCGCCGCCCGAGCAGGCGGCCCTCCTCGAGCAGCTCAAGAGCGGCGGGGTCGAGGAGCGTCGGATCGCGGTCGAGCGGCTCGGTCAGATCGGTGACGACGGCGCGACATCCGCGCTCGTCCAGGCGCTCCGCGACCCCGATGTCACCGTGCGCAGCGAGGCGCACGACTCCCTGTGGGCGATCTGGCACCGATCGGGCGACCCGGACATCGACATCCGCCTGGGCGAGGGCATCGCCCTCATGCAGGCCGGCCGGCTCCCGGAGTCCGTCGCCGTGTTCACCGACGTGATCGCCAGGGCGCCCGGATTCGCCGAAGGGTGGAACAAGCGCGCGACCGCGTACTACATGATGGGCGAGCTGGACCGCTCGCTGGCCGACTGCGAGGAGGTCGTGAAGCGCAACCCCGTCCACTTCGGCGCGCTGTCCGGCTTCGGCCTGATCTATCTACAGAAGGAGGACCTGCCGAAGGCCGCGGAGTACTTCGAGAAGGCTTTGGCCGTCGACCCGACCCTCGTCCAGGTGAAGGGCGTCCTGGAGCGGATCCGGGAGGTCCTGCGGCAGCGCCGCCAGCAGTCAATCTGACGACCGAGGCCGCGAGGCCCGGACACCAACCAACGCCAACCGATGGAGGACGCATGACCACGCTCGACCCCCAGGTGCTCACCGAGCTCTCGCGCATCTCCTCCCCCACCATCGCCAACGCGATCGAGACCTTCAACGTGAAGCCCTGGAACACGGGCTTCGTGTCGTCCGACATCGTCTGCCGCTTCCCGAAGCTCCCCGCGATGGTCGGGTACGCGGTGACGGCGCTGATCCGCGCCGAGCCGCAGGCCATCGAGGGCCACCGCGCCAACGAGTTCGCCTGGTGGGAGCACGTCGCGGCGAGCCCCGGCCCCCGCGTCGTGGTGATGCACGATATCGACGAGCCCCGCGGCCAAGGCGCGTACTGGGGCGAGGTGCAGGCCAACATCCACCGGGCGCTCGGGTGCCTCGGGGTCGTGACCGACGGGACGGTGCGGGACCTGCCCGAGGCCGAGGCGGTGGGCTTCCACTTCTTCTCGGGGCACGTGTCCGTCTCACACGCGTACGTCCACATGGTCGACTTCGGGGCTCCCGTGAAGGTGGGCGGACTCTGGATCCGGCCCGGCGACCTCCTCCACGGCGACCAGCACGGCGTCGTGGTCGTCCCCCCCGAGATCGCCGCCAAGATCCCGGAGGCGGCGGCCAAGATCGAAGCGCGCGAGCGCAAGATGATCGCCGTCTGCCAGAAGCCCGGGGTGACGGTGGAGGATCTCAAGGCCGCGCGCACCGCGATGCGACAGTCCTACTGAGCGATGGCGACGGCCGGGCGCGCCCCCAGCTTCTTCGAGACCGTCAACCTCTACTTCGAGCGGGCGGCGGCCCTCACCGACTATCCGCGGGGCCTGCTGGAACAGATCAAGGTCTGTAACAGCGTCTACGCGTTCCAGTTCCCGGTCCGCACCCGCCGCGGGTACGAGGTCATCTCGGGGTGGCGCGCCCAGCACAGCCATCATCGGCTCCCCGTCAAGGGCGGCATCCGGTTCGCGCCGGAGGTGAACGAGGACGAGGTCAAGGCGCTGGCCGCGCTGATGACCTACAAGTGCGCCGTCGTCGATGTTCCGTTCGGAGGCGCCAAGGGCGGCATCCGGATCGACGCCAAGCAGTACGAGCCCGAGGAGATCGAGCGGATCACACGCCGGTACACGGCCGAGCTGATCAAGAAGAGCTTCATCGGACCGGGCGTCGACGTGCCCGCCCCGGACTATGGCACCGGCCAGCGGGAGATGGCGTGGATCGCCGACACCTATTCCGCCTTCAATCCCGGGCACCTCGACGCGATGGCCTGCGTGACGGGAAAGCCCGTCACGCAGGGCGGGATCCGGGGCCGGACGGAGGCGACCGGCCGCGGCGTGTTCTTCGGGCTCCGCGAGGCCTGCAGCGACGCGGACGACATGAAGCGACTCGGGCTCTCACCGGGCCTCGATGGGAAACGGGTCGTCGTCCAGGGATTCGGCAACGTCGGCTACCACAGCGCCAAGTTCTGCCAGGAGGGAGGGGCGATCGTCGTCGCGGTTGCGGAGCGCGACGGCACCATCTATCGCGAGGGCGGTCTCGACGTCGAGGCGGTGCACACGCACCTCCTCGAGAAGGGATCGATCCGCGGGTTCCCGGGGGCGCTGGACCTGCCCACGGCCGAGGGCCTCGAGCTCGAGTGCGACGTCCTCGTTCCGGCCGCCCTCGAGGGCCAGATCACCGTCGAGAACGCGCCGCGCATCCGGGCCCGCATCATCGCGGAGGGCGCCAACGGCCCCACGACGTTCGACGCCGAGCGGATCCTGCTCGAGCGCGGCATCATGCTGATCCCCGACATCTACCTCAATGCGGGCGGGGTCACCGTCTCCTACTTCGAGTGGGTCAAGAACCTCTCCCACGTCCGGTTCGGGCGCGTCGGAAAGCGCTTCGAGGAGGCAGCGTTCGAGCGGGTGGTCGTCGCCATCGAGAAGGCCACCGGGCGGCTCCTCTCCCCGGAGGAGCACCGGCGGATCGCTCACGGAGCAGACGAGATCGACCTCGTGAACTCGGGCCTCGAGGAGACCATGATCGGCGCGTACCGGCAGGTCCGGGATCTCCTGCGCCAGGACGCCCGGCTCAAGGACCTCCGGACGGCAGCCTTCCTGTGCGCACTCCGGAAGGTCGCGACGTCCTACATGGAGCTCGGCATCTTCCCCTGAGCCCCGGGAGCCCGGGCGGATGGCGTCGCGCGCTCAGCGCGCCGATGCGCCGGACGCGGATCGGGGGCCGCGGATGTCCAGGTAGAGGTTGTAGCCCGCGATGAGCGCCGGGAAGAGATTCGACAGGATGCCGACCGAATCGTTCTTCCCGAAGACGAAGTACGCGAGGAGCAGCACGCTGCCGGTCACGCTCATGTACCAGAACACCCGCGGGAGCGTGGGCCGGCCTTCCGCGCGCGACGCGTAGACCTGGACGAGCCAGCGCCCCGCGAACAGCGCCACCCCCAGGTAGCCGACCACCTTCCAGGGGGTGATCGTCACTCCGAAGTAGCTCGTGATGACCTCGTTCATCCGCGTCCCGTCCGTCCGTGGCGTCGGCGCGCCCCGGGCCGCAGGGGCCGCTACCGGTGCTCGCCGACCCGGTGGAGCTTCAGCAGGTTGACCGTACCGCGCACGGCGAGGGGCGCCCCACCCACGATGACCAGGATGTCGTTGTAGCGCACGGACCGGTCGGCGAGCAGGCTCGCCTCGATGTCGGTCACCATCTGGTCGATGGAAGTCTGCGACTTGATGAGCCGTGGGATGACACCCCAGTCGAGCGCCAGCCGCCGTCGCACCCGCTCGTTGGGCGTGAACGCGACGATGGGAACCGGCGGGCGGTCCTGCGAGATGAGCCGCGCGGTGTAGCCCGACTGGGTGAAGGCGACGATCGCCCGGGCCTTGAGCTCCTGGGCGGCGAACGACGCCGAGTCCGAGATCGCCTGCGGGAACGACACCTCGCCGCGCCGGGGTCGGTCCATCGTCTGCGGCGGGAACGCGGCCTCGGTCCGCCGGATGATGCGGTCCAGGACGCGCACCGCCTCGACGGGATAGGCGCCAGTCGCGGACTCCGCGGAGAGCATGACCGCGTCGGTGCCGTCCAGCACCGCGTTGGCGACGTCGGAGACCTCGGCGCGGGTCGGCCGGAGGTTCGTGATCATGGACTCCAGCATCTGGGTCGCCACGATCACGGGCGTCCGCGCCAGGCGCGCCTTCCGCAGGATCTCCTTCTGGGCGACCGGGACCTCCTCGAGCGGCACCTCCACGCCGAGGTCGCCGCGCGCGACCATCACGGCGCCGGCGGCGCTCAGGATCTCGTCGAGACGCCCCAGGGCCTCCGGCCGCTCCAGCTTCGCCACCACCTGCACGTCGGAGCGGAACTCGTTGATGACCTCCCGGACCTCGAGGAGGTCCGCTCCGGAGCGCACGAACGAGACGCCGACGTAGTCGACGCCGTGCCGGAGGCCGAACACGAGGTCCGCCCGGTCCTTCTCGGTCAGGATCGGGAGGCGGAGCGCGGTGCGCGGAAGGTTGACGCCCTTGTGATCCTTGACCATGCCGCCCGTGGCGACGCGACACTCGACGTCGTCGCCCCGGACGTCCTCGACGTCGAGCGCGATCCGGCCGTCGTCGATCAGGACCTTGTCGCCAACCTTCACGTCGCGGGCGAAGCCCCGGTAGGAGATGCTGGCCCGCTCGGCCGTCCCGACAACGCTCTCCGTGGTCAGCACGAACGGGTCGCCGCGCCGCAGCAGCACGCCTCCGTCCGCGGCGAAGGTCCCCAGGCGGATCTTCGGCCCCTGGAGGTCCTGGAGGATCGCGATGGGCTTGCCGATCCGGGCCTCGACGGACCGGATGCGCTGGATCGCCAGCAGGTGCTCGGCGTGGGTGCCGTGGGAGAAGTTCAGGCGGGCGACGTCCATCCCGGCCCGCGCCATCTGCTCGATGATGCCCTCGGCGAGGGACGCCGGCCCGATGGTGCAGACGATCTTGGCGAGGCGCTCCTGGGCCACGGGTCAGGCCGCTCCCGAGCCGCTCACGTCAGAAGGCTCCCTTGTCGAGGCTGTAGAAGTTGCCATAGATCGACTGGCACGCCTCCCGGAGCCGCCGGCGCTCGGCATAGCGGGGACCGAACCGGTCCAGCGCCTGGCTGCTCGTGTCGACCCGCGTGCGTCCCTCGAGGACCAGCTCGCTCAGCCACTCCCCGATCAGGAGCGAGCCGGCGATCCCGATCGCGTTGCACCCCGCCGCCACCCAGAGCCCGCGCACCGTCGGGACGGCGCCGATCAGGTAGTTCCCGTCGGGGGTGAAGGTCGGAAGACCGGCGCATCCCTTCAGGACCGGGGCGCCGTCGAGCGCGGGGAACGCGCGCGTGAGACCCGAGGCGAGCTCCTCCAGCACGCCGAGGTCTTTCTCGGTATGCTCGATCTCGAACGTGAGCGGCAGCTCCGTCATCGAGAATGCCTTCGGGCGCGCCTCGAAGCCACCCAGCATCAGCCCTCCGACCTCCGGCCGGATGTACACGGAGGCGTCCGGGACGCGCACCACCGGAAGGTTCGCCGGTACCTCGGCCATGGGCGCGGTCGTCCAGTGCTGATGTCGGAGCGGCACGGTATCGACGGCGAGTCCGACCGCGCCCGCCACGCGCTCCACCCAGGGTCCGGCTGCCACGATGACGCGCGGGGACTGGACAGGGCCCGCCGGCGTGTCCACGCCGCGGACGGTGCCCCGCTCCAGCTGGATCGCCGTCACCGGCCGGTCCGTCTCGAAGGTGACGCCGAGGCGGCGGGCCGCGCGGGCGATCGCCATCGCCAGGGTGTAGGGCTCCACGTAGCCGTCGCCCGGAATCCACGCCGCCGCCTTCACGCCAGCGGTGTCGAGGAAGGGCACTCGGGCAGTCGCCGCCTGGGGCGTCAGGAGCTCGACCTCGAGCCCCCACTTCCGCGCGTTGGTGACGTGCTCCTCGAGCTCCCGGACGCGCCCGTCGGTCAGCGCGAGCTTCAGGCTCCCGACCTGCCGGAACCCGCTCTCCTCCCCCTGCTCCGTCGTCCAGTGCGCGAGACGGTCGACGACGTGGCGAATGGACCGGACCATGAGCTCGGAGGAGCGGAGCTGCCCCACGAGGCCCGCGGCCTGAGGAGTGTTGCCGGACGCCAGCTCACGCCGCTCGAGGACCACCACGTCGCGCAGGCCGGCGCGCGCCAGATGGTAGGCAATCGAGCATCCCCAGATGCCGCCGCCCACGACGACGGCGGAGGCTTCGCGTGCGGGGCTCACGGGATGTCCGGGAGGCGCCGGCCAGGCCCGGCGGGCAAGCGGCGAGGGCTACGAGGCGGCGGCCGATGCCGCCTGCTTCTGTCGCGCGATCTCGAGAAGCTCGTGGGGCAGCCCGAAGCGGACATCCTCCTCCACCACGCGAAACTCCCGCACCGCCGGCCCACCCCGGGCGCCGAGGTAATCCACGACCTCGCGCACGAGGAACTCCGGGGTCGAGGCGCCGGCCGTCACGCCCACGCGCGAGCACCCGTGGAGCCACTCCGCCCGGATGTCGCGCACGTCGTTGATGAGCCGCGCGCGCGTGCCCAGCGCCTCGGCGACCTCGCGCAGCCGGTTCGCGTTGGAGCTGTTCGCCGCGCCGAGCACCAGCACCAGGTCGACGTCGTTGGCGAGCTGCTTGACCGCGGCCTGACGGTTCTGCGTCGCGTAGCAGATGTCGTCGCGCGCCGGCCCGAGGATGCGGGGGAACCGGCGACGGAGCACCTCGATGACTGCCTTCGTGTCGTCCACCGAGAGGGTCGTCTGCGTCAGGTAAGCGACCTTCTCGGGGTCCTCGACAACGAGCTGCTCCGCCTCCTCGACCGAGTCGATGACCACGATGCGGCGAGGGGCCTCGCCCAGGGTCCCGATCACCTCGTCGTGGTCCGCGTGACCGACGAGCACGATGGTGCGCCCTTCCTTCGCGTACCGGATCGCCTCGAGGTGGACCTTCGTGACCAGGGGGCAGGTCGCGTCGATCACCCGGAGCCGCCGGGTCGTCGCGGCCTCGCGCACGGCGGGTGACACCCCGTGGGCGCTGAAGATGACCGTCGCACCCTCCGGCACCTCGTCGAGCTCATCCACGAACACGGCGCCCTTCTCGCGAAGGGCCTCGACGACGTGGCGGTTGTGGACGATCTCCCGTCGGACGTAGATCGGCACGCCCACGACCTCGAGCGCGCGTTCCACGATCTCGATCGCCCGCTCGACGCCCGCGCAGAAGCCGCGCGGTCCCGCCAGGACGATCTCGGCGAGCGACGTGGGGGCAGGAGTCGAGGACTGCTGGGGGCCCGCGGTTCGCATCGACCCTCAGTATAGAGGCCGCGGGCCGGCCGGCGCAAGCAACGCCGCCCCCGCTCGAGCCGTCACCGGAACCGGTAGCTCACGCCCAGGTAGAGCGCGCTCGAGTTCAGCCCGACGTTCAGGTCGCACATCGACGCGTTGGAGACGTGCTGGAACCGGTACCCGGCGGCCAGGGTCGTCGTGTCAGACAGGACGATGAGCAGCCCGGGGCCGGCCTGGAGCAGGAAGTTGACCGAGCAGTCGCTGTGCTGGAGATCGCCCTCGCCCAGCAGCACCCCGAGTCCCGCCTCGACATACGGCCGGACGCGCGACTCGCCGATGACCCAACGGCCGAGCGCCGAGGCGCCGACCGACGTGGAGGAGCGTCCCCCGGTCCTGAGGTGCATCAGCGTCGGCTCCAGCATGACCTCGAGGGCCCCTCGCAGCGAGCCCGTTCCGAAGCGGTCGGCGACCACGTAGCCGACGTGAGGCAAGAACTGGAGACCGTTGATGGTGTCGAGGCCCTCGACCCCGTGACTCACCGAGAAGGCGCCGCCCAGTCCGATGAGCGTCGCCCCGGCCGACAGCGGTTCGCCCGCGGACGCGACGCGCACGGGCAAGAGCGCGGCCAGGGCGGCCAGAAGCCCGGCCATCCACGCGAGACCCCCGTTCGGGCCTGTCAACCCGCTCGAGTCGTCGCCGTCACGGACGGATCAGGACCTTGAGCGCCTGACCCCGGCTCATCAGGTCGAGAGCCTTCGGCACGTCGCCGAGCCCCATCTCGTGGGTGACCAGCGGCGTGGGGTCGAGCGTGCCGTCGGCGAGCATCCCGACCGCCCGCCGGATCAGCGCCGGCGTGTGGTGGAACACGCCCAGCAGTCGCAGCTCCTCGTAGTGCACCCGCCTCGTGTCGAGACGGACGCTGGTGCCGGGCGCGCAGCCGCCGAAGAAGACCACGGTCGCGCCCTTCCCCGCGACCGCCATGGCCTGCTCCCACGCCTCCGGCCGTCCGGTGGCCTCGAGCACGCAGCGCACGTCGCCGCCGGCGGCCTCGCGCACGGCGGAGACGGGATCGGCCGCCTCGGCCACGTCCACGCAGGCGGCGAAGCCGAGCCGGCGCGCGCGCTCGAGCCGGGGGCCGGCCTTGCCCGCGAGGACCACGCGGGCGCCCGCGGTGCGGGCGAGGAGGCCCAGGAGAAGGCCGAGCGGTCCGTGCCCCAGGATCGCCACCGTCTCCCCCGCCCCGATCTCGGCCGCATCCATGGCTCGAAGACAGCAGGCGACGGGCTCGGCGAACGCGATCCTGGCCGCCTCGGCGGCCGGCGGCACCGTGACGAGATTCTCGGCCACCAGGCGCGGCGGGAGCGCGATGTACTCGGCGTACGCCCCGTTGACGAAGAGGAGGTCGTCGCAGAGATTCGGTCGACCGCGCCGGCAGGCGGCGCAGGTCCCGCAGGGGGCCGAGTTCGCCGCGACCGCGCGATCGCCCGGGCGCAGGCCACGCACGCCGGCTCCCACCGCGGCGACGGTCCCGGCGAACTCATGCCCGAAGACCGTCGGGACGTGCGGAATCATCACCGGATGGCCCCGGCGGAGCGTCTTCACGTCCGTGCCGCAGGTCAGCGCTGCCTCGATCCGGAGCACCACCTCGCCCGGGGCCGGCTCCGGCACGGGCGCGTCCTCGAACCGGAGGTCGCCCGGGCCGTAGAAGACCTGCGCCCTCACCGGCCCACCTCGACGAAGACCTTGAGGGCCTCGCGGCGCTCCATGAGCCCGACGGCGTCGGCCAGGCGCTCCAGCGGAACGCGGTGCGAGCAGAGATCGTCGACCCGCACCGCGCGGGTCCGGATGAGCTCGAAGGCCTCCGCGAGGTCCGCCGGGGAGGACGAGTAGGTCGCGGTCAGCGTCAGCTCGCGCTTGTAGATCTCGCCGAGCGGCACCGAAGCCTCGCCCTCGCCGACGAAGAGGTGCACGGCGCCGCCGTCACGCGCCCAGCCGATCGCGGATCGGACGAGCGCCGGCGCCGCGGCCGCCAGCACGACCACATCGGCGCCACGGCCCTCGCTCGGTCCCGCGAGCGCTCCGGCGGCTGCCTCCGGCTCCACCGCCGCCTCGGCCCCCAACGACGCAGCGAGAGCTCGCCGGGCCGGCAGGGGGTCGATCCCCACGACGCGCGCTCCGCGCAGGCGGGCGAGCTGGAGGAGCAGGCAGCCCATGGCGCCGAGTCCCGCCACAACCAAGGTGTCGCCCACCCCCACCCCGGTCCGCCGAATCGCCCGGACGCAGCAACCGAGCGGCTCGGTGAACGAGGCCACGGCGTCCGACATCCCGTCGGGGACGCGGAAGGTCACATGGCGCACGTTCTCCGCGGGAACGCGCACGTACTCGGCGAAGCCGCCCGGATCGAGGTTCGATGCCTTGAAGGTGCGGCACATCGAGACGCTCCCACGCCGGCAGTAGTGGCAGGCAGCGCACGGGACGTGGTGGGCGACCACCACGCGCTCGCCTGGCCGGAACCCCGCTCCGTCGCCGGCCTCGGCCACCTCGCCCACCACCTCGTGCCCGAGGACGGCGGGTCGCGGCGTGGGCCCGCGGAGCTTCGCCAGATCGGAGCCGCAGAGGCCGCACCCCAGGACTCGCAGCAGAAGCTCGCCCGGGCCTATCCGGGGGGCGGGCCGGGTCTCGAGACGGATCTCGCCGGCCGCCGCGTGGACGGCCGCCCTCATGAGGCGAGATGACCCTGCAGGTAGGCCCCGAGCGCGAGTGCGATCTTCTTCGGAGTGGCGACCCGGATCCGGCCGTCGAAGACGCGGAACTGACGCCCCTCGATCTCCCGGAGGAGAGCCCGATAGATGCCGCCCATGATGTCGGCGGCGATCAGTCGGCGCCGGTCGGCGGGCGGACGGGCCGCCCGGGCGGCGCGGTAGTACGCGTGCGCGCGGTCGGCCTGGAAGCGCATCAGCGCGAGGAACGCCGGCGTGTAGCGGCCATGCAGGAGCTCGTCCTCCGAGTACCCGAACCGGCGGATCTCGTCCTGCGGCAGATAGATGCGTCCTCGCTCCGCGTCCGTGCGGAGGTCGCGCATGATGTTCGTCAGCTGGAGCGCGACGCCCAGGTTGACCGCGTAGTCGCGGGCCCGCGGGTCCGTGTAGCCGAAAATCTCGATGCAGCAGAGACCGACCGCTCCCGCCACGCGGTAGCAGTACTCGTACTGCTCGTCGAACGAGGCGTAGCGCCGCTTGTCGATGTCCATCTCGACGCCGTCGAGGATCGCCTCGAGGTGCTGGCGCTGGATCGGGAACGCCCGGACCACCTCGGCCAGATGCCGCGCGATCGGCTGCGAGGGGTGCCCGTCGTATGCGCGGGCAAGCTCGAGGCGCCAGTCCGCGAGAACTCGGCGCTGCTCGCTCGGGGTGGCGGAACCCTGGTCGACCGCGTCGTCGACCGTCCGACAGAAGGCGTAGAGGGCGTAGATGGCGTGGCGCTTGCGCTTCGGCAGGAACAGAAACGAGTAGTAGAAGTTCGACCCGCTGCGGCGGGTGAGTATGGCGGAGAGGTCAGCCGCGTTCATGACGTGGTGTGACGCTCGCGGCGCGGGCCGGCAGAGCGTTCCCGATTATACACGGCGCCGCCGCACCGCATAGCCGTTCGCCCAGAACCAGTCCACGGCGTCCCGGAGCGCCTGGTCGACCGGCGTCTGGGGCAGCCCCAGCTCCCGGAGCGCCTTCGAGGGATCGAAGAACATCCGCTTGGCCGCCATCCGGACCGCCGTCCGCGCCACGGCCGGCTCGGTCCCGCGGAAGCGCGCCACCCACTCGGCGCCCGCCCCGATCGCGAGCGCCGCCCGGTGCGGCAGGCGGACGCGGGGGGCCTGGATGCCGGTGTAGGGCGCGAGACGCTCGAAGATGGCGCGGAGCGGGAGGTTCCCCTCGCCGTGCCCCAGGATGTACCGCTCCCCCGGCCGGCCCCGAGCCGCGGCCAGGAGGTGTCCCCGCGCGACGTCCTGGACGTGCACCAGGTTGAGCCCGGTGTCGAGGTAGGCGAGCATCCGGCCCTTCAGGTAATCCACGAGCATCCGCCCGGTAGGTGTGGGTTTCCAATCCCAGGGCCCGATCGGCGCCGACGGGTTCACGATGACCACGGGCAGGCCGCGGGCGGCGGCCGCCTCGGCCTCGCGCTCCGCCAGGAACTTCGAGCGCTTGTAGTCCCCCACCATGTCCTCGAGCCGGACGGGCGTCTCCTCCGTGCCCGGTCGGCCGTCGGGGGGGAGCCCCAGGGTGCCAACGCTCGAGGTGTAGACGATCCGGGACACGCCGGCCGCGCCCGCCGCGAGGAGGAGCGCTCGCGTCCCGCCGACGTTGACGCGGTAGAGCACCGCCGGGTCGGGCGCCCAGAGGCGGTAGTCCGCGGCGACGTGGTAGAGCACCTCCACGCCCTGGAGGGGCGCCTTCAACGAGGCAGGGTCGGCGAGGTCTCCGGTCGCGACCTCGACCGGGAGATCGGCCAGGGCGCGCCGGTCGCTCCCGGAGCGCGCCAGGACGCGGACGTCGACGCCGTCCTCGACCAAGGCCCGCACGACCTGGCTCCCCACGAAGCCGGTCCCGCCGGTGACGAGCGCGCGCATCGCGCCTCCGATCGCTTCAGAACGGGTAGTCGAGGCCCACGTAGATCGCGGCCCCTTCCCGGCTGTACGCGATCTCGATGTGACCCACGACGCTCGGGGGCGCCAGCCCCCGGAAGCCCAGGCCGGGCGTGACCTCGAAGCGCGTGTCCATGAACTGCTCCGCCGAGTTGAACACCTTGCCCATGTCCACGAACGGCGCGACCTCGAACTCCGCGTTCACGCCGAAGACGCGCATGCGGAGCACCTTGACCCGCACCTCGGCGTTCAAGAGGAGCAGGGCGTCTCCGTAGAAGCGATTCTCGCCGAAGCCGCGGAGGGTATCCACTCCGCCCAGGGTGGGCAGCACCTGGAAGGGAGTGTCCGAATCCCCCGAGGTCCCCTCGAAGAGCCCGCGGGCGACGAAGACCACGCGCCGGTCCATGAACGGCTTGAGCCAGATGCCCTCAACACCCGCCTTCACGTAGTCGGCGTCGCTCCCCAGGAGCTCGGTCGAGGCCTCCGCGAAGATGCTGATGTAGAGCCCCTCGGTCGGCGTGGTGAGCGAATCGCGGCTGTCGTGGATCAGCGCCACCCGCTGCGCGTGGATGAAGGCGCCCTCGACGCCGGGAAGATCGGGGAACAGATCGCCGGTGAACGGCAGCCCGGGCACCCCGCCGCGGTCCACCTGGTACCGCTGGATCGACTCGGCGAGGGACAGCCGCATCGTCGGGGTGATGTTCACCCCGAAGAGGGCGTAGCCGCCGGTCGTCCCGAGCGTCATGTTCGACTCGTCCTCCTTCTTGGACGACGGGCCGATGCCGAAGAAGCGGACCGAGGACACGCGCTCGTGCAGGAACTGGAAATCCGTGTGGAACCGCCCGCCGAACACGTTCAGATTCTTGTACTGGAGCTTCAGCTCCTGGTCGATGTGCTGCGAGTACGAGGCGATGAACTCCAGACGCTCCAGCGCGCTCGCGTACAGGAAGTAGCGGAAGGTGCCGGTCACTCCCCGGATGTCGTTCCAGGTGATGGACGGGGCGATGATGGTCCGGATGCGGCCCACGTCGTCCTTGAACATCCAGACCGGCAGGACGCCGTACGTCTCCCCCTCGTTCGGGTCGGTGTCGAACGCAGGCAGGGGGAAGAAGGAATAGTCGGCCGCTGCCGCACCCGGCAGCGCGAGCAGGCAGACTACCAGGAGCGCAGCGAGAGGCCTCAGGGCTCGCCCGGCGTGTCCAGGAAGGCCCGCATGAACCGGCCCAGGCTCTCGAGCGCGCGACCCGATCGGCGCCCCAGGCGCCAGGCCGGGGCGAGCAGCGCCGGGCGCGCGAGAAGGCGCGCGACGGTCCCGGCGCGCACGCGGCCGTCGGTCCCCACCACCCCGAGCAGGGCGGCGGGCACCTCGTCCCCGGGCCCGTCCGCGACCACTCGGACGGCCAGTGCCGGCAGTCCGGCGCGCCGCGCCCAGTCGAGCACGTGAGCGCTCTCCATGTCCACGGCCGCCACGCCGTCGCTCCGCCACCACCGCGCCTTCTCGGCTGGGCCCGTCACGACCTCGTCCACCGTGAGGAGCCGGCCCGCCCGATACCGGAGGCCCGCGGCGTCGAGGGCTCGCACCGCGCGGCGGCGGAGCTCGGGATCGGGCTCGACCTCCCGGCGCGGAGGGCCCTGCGACCGCCACCGGGTCCCCGAGGATCACGTCGCCGGGCGCGAGGCCGGGCTCGCAGCCACCTGCGAGGCCCGTCACGAGAAGCGCCGACGGCTGCGGCCCGTGAGGCAGGTCGAGGCGGTCGAGACGCGCGGCGCGGGGGCCCACGGTCCGGACGGTCAGGGTCCGCCGGAGGCTCGGCGGGAGGCGGCGGAGCAACCCACGGGCCTCTAGCTCGAGGGCCGCGACGACGAGGAGCCCCCCCTCGCGCGTGGGCTCGACTCCCGCGTCACGGCAGCGGCGAGCCGGCCGCGTGGGCGGCCTTCTCCGCTTGCTTCCGGGCGAGCCACGCGGCATAGGACTTCCCGGCCGCGGTGTCCTTCCCGGTGAAGTGGATCGTCCGGACCTCTGCGAAGGGGATGCGGTAGGGTCCGCCGCCGTCGGCGTCGAACATCTCCAGGTACGGCACCGCCGCCTCGGCGTCGCGGTTGAACACGTAGCCGTAGACTTCCGTGCCGTCCCGCTTCACGACCGTGGTGTTGCCCCGATAGTCGAAGGCGAGCTCGACGATCCGGGCGAGAGGCAGGTCGGCGTCCGGCTCGGGCGCCCAGCCCTCGAGGGTCTTCTCGTCCTCCATCACGCGCGACCGGTCACGGTGGCCACCACCGTGTCCCGGAATCCGCGCCAGCTGGAGAAGGTCTCCTGGACGGCCGTCGCCTCGAACCCGCAGTGCACCATGCAGTCGCGGCATTTCTCGTTGCCGCTCCGCTTCCCGTAGCGCTCCCAGCGGGTGCCCTGGATCAGGTCCTCGAAGCTCTGCGCGTAGCCCTCCTGGAGGAGGTAGCAGGGGCGCTGCCACCCGAAGACGTTGAAGGTCGGGTTCCCCCAGGGGGTGCACTCGTAGTCGCGCTTCCCCATGAGGAACTGAAGGAACAGCGGGGACTGGTTGAACCGCCACCCCCGCTTCGGGTTCGACAGGATCCGCTGGAACAGCTCGTTCGCCCGCTGCTTGCGAAGGAAGTGCTCCTGATCGGGCGCCTTCGAGTAGCTGTACCCCGGGGAGACCATCATCCCCTCGACGCCGAGCTCCATCATGGCGTCGAAGAACTTCCGGACCCGCTCGGGGCTGGCGCCCTCGAACAGGGTGGTGTTCGTCGTCACGCGGTAGCCCCGGCGGAGCGCCTCCCGGATCCCCTCGACCGCCTGGTCGAAGACCCCGTCCTTGCAGACGGCCTCGTCGTGCTCCTCCCGCAGCCCATCCATGTGGATGCTGAACGAGAGGTACTTCGAGGGCGTGAAGACGCCGGCGTCGAGCCGCTCCTTGAGGAGGATGGCGTTCGTGCAGAGGTAGATGTACTTCTTCCGCGCGACCAGCTCCTTCACGAGCGGCCCGATCTCGGGGTACATGAGGGGCTCGCCGCCCGGGATCGACACGATCGGGGCCCCGCACTCGTCGACGGCCTTCAGGCACTGCTCGACGGTCAGATGCTTCCGGAGGATCTGGCCCGGATACTGGATCTTGCCGCAGCCCGCGCAGGCGAGATTGCAGCGGAACAGCGGCTCCAGCATCAGGACGAGCGGGTACTGCTTGCGCCCACGCAGCCGCTGCGTGAGCACGTAGCTCGCCACCGTCCACATCTGCGAGATGGGTACGCTCATTGGCTCCGTCCGCCGGATTTCACGCGGCTTCGCCGGCGCGCGCCGGCATCCGACTCGTCCCCGGTCGGGATCGTAGAGAGCATACTACAAAGCCGGCCAGCGGCAGGTGCAGGAGAACCCCGGCGCAGAAGAGCGCCGGTTCCGCCACCGCCGCCGTGATCGCGAGGTTGAAGGCGAGCACGAGGTAGTAGATCACCACCGCCTGCCGCCCGTGCCCGGGCCAGCGCCGGCTCCAGGTGGGCGGCGCCCCGCCGACCCGCGGGCCGAGAAACGTCCAGCCCCACGCGATCGCGGCGCCCACGACCACCCAGCCGACGAAGTTGGCGACCGGCACCCCGAAGTACCGGCCGGGGTCCGGATAGTAGAAGATCCGGCCGAGGAACCATCGGTCGCCCCGCACCGCCAGTGGATCGATCACGAGGTCCAGCCACATCATCAGGAGCCCCGCCATCCCCGCCACCTGGAGCCGCGCGCGGCCCGTGGCCGACACGGCCCCGGGGCGGATGCCGTCGTCCGCCAGGCCGAGCAGCAGCCCCGCCAGACCGAGGCTCGCGTACGCGAGGAACGTGAAGGACAGGGGGTCGAAGAAGGGGACGTTCGACACGTACAGCTCGCGGCCGGCGGTCGCGCCCGTGTAGTGGTAGAGGCCGAACGGGATCCCGACGCGCGTCGAGCTCCACTCGGCGGCGAACGCGAGGCTCCCGGCCCACACCGTGAACGCCGCCGCGCGGCGCCAGCCCCACGCCGCGGTCGCGGCCAGCAGGTAGACGGCGAGGAATCCGAACACGTACGGGCGCAACAGGAGACTGCCCCACGCGCGCCCGAGCACTTCGACGATGAAGAGGGGATCGCCGCCGCTCATCGGCTCCGAGCCACCCATGCTACACTATCCGTCGGCCTGCCGAACCAGCGACCATGCTAGACACGAGCCGAGTCGACGGAGCGCTCCAGCGCTCGCGGGACCATCTGCTACGGCTCCAGGCCCCGGCCGGCTACTGGCTCGGGGAGCTCGAGGCCGACACCACCATCACGTCCGAATACCTCCTGCTCCGCCATCTCCTGGGCACCCGGGACCGGGACCTCGAGTGGAAGGGCGTCGCCTATCTCCGCGAGCGGCAGGGCGCCGACGGCTCCTGGAACCTCTACGAGGCGGGGACCGGCGACCTCTCCGCGACCATCAAGGCCTACTTCGCCATGAAGATGGCCGGCGTCCCGCCGACCGATCCGGCCCTCGCCCGGGCGCGGGAGTGGGTGCTGGAGCGGGGCGGTCCACCTCAGGCCAACGTCTTCACGAAGATCACGCTCGCCCTCTTCGGCCAGTATCCGTGGAGCGGCGTGCCCGCTATGCCGGTCGAGATCATGCTCCTGCCGCGTTGGTCGTACTTCAACGTGTGGGAGATCTCGTACTGGTCGCGCACGGTCCTCATCCCGCTGCTGATCGTCATGGACCGCCGGCCGGTCCACCCCGTTTCGCGCGACGCCGGCATCGACGAGCTGTGGGCGCACCACCTCCACCTCGACGATCCGGCGTACGCCCGCCGCGGGCTCGTCTCCTGGAAGAACCTGTTCATCGGCGTCGACGGCTTCCTCAAGACGTGGGAGGCGTTCGGCCCGCGGCCGTGGCGAGGTCGCGCGATCCGCGCCGCCCACGACTGGCTGGTGCCGCGCATGGCGGTGCCGGGCGGCCTGGGCGGCATCTACCCCGCCATGGTGAACGGGATCCTCGCGATGCGGCTCCTGGGCTACCCGGACGACCATCGCCTGATCACCGGCCAGTTCAAGGAGATCGAGGCCCTCGGCCTCGAAGAGCCGCGCCGCTTCCACGTGCAGCCGTGCGTGTCCCCGGTCTGGGACACCTCGCTGGCCCTCAACGCGCTGCTGGCCTCCGGCCTGCCCGCCGGCCACCCGGCCCTCCTGCGGGCCTCGGACTGGCTCATCGACCGCCAGGTGACCGACCCGGGCGACTGGCAGATCAAGCGCCCCGGGCTCGAGCCGGGCGGCTGGGCGTTCCAGTTCGACAACCCCTTCTACCCGGATCTCGATGACACCGCCGTGGTGGCGATGGGTCTCCATCAGGTCGACCACCCCGACGACGCCCGCCGGCGCGCCGCCATCGAGCGCGCCGTGCGCTGGCTCCGGGGCATGCAAGGCAAGGACGGCGGCTGGGCCTCGTTCGACACGGACCAGACGCGGCTCCTCTTCAACAACATCCCGTTCGCCGATCACGGGGCCCTTCTCGACCCCGCGACCGAGGACCTCACCGCCCGCTGCATCGAGTGCTTCGCCCGCCTCGGCGCGTCGAGCGACGACCCGGCGATCCAGCGGGGCGTCGCGTTCCTGCGCCGGACCCAGACGGCCGAGGGGGCGTGGCACGGCCGGTGGGGCGTGAACTACCTCTACGGCACCTGGTCGGTCCTGCGCGCGCTCGAGGCGATCGGGCTCCGCGCCGACGACCCGATGGTCAAGCGGGCGATTCGCTGGCTCGTGGCCCGCCAGAATCCGGACGGGGGCTGGGGCGAGACCTGCGACTCGTACGCCGACCCTCACCTCAAGGGGCGCGGCGTGTCGGGGCCCAGCCAGACGGCCTGGGCGCTGCTCGGCTTGATGGCGGCGGGACAGGTGAGCACCTCCGCCGTCGAGCGTGGGATGGACTTCCTCCTCCGGAACCAGCGCCCGGACGGGGGCTGGGACGACGTGCTGTGGAACGGGACGGGATTCCCTCGAGTCTTCTATCTGCAGTACCACCTCTACGCCCAGTACTTCCCGCTGTGGGCGCTCGGGATCTGGCGCCGGGCCACGCCCTAGAGCCCGGCGGGAGCCCGGCAGAGCCCGTCCACCTCCCAATGTCCGGTTCGCTCGTCCTCGACTCGCTTCAGGGTCTCGGGCGGTTCGGCCTCGGCACGCTCGCGGCGCTCGGGCGATTCGGCGTCTTCCTGGCCGAGGCCGTCCGGTGGGCGGCGGTTCCGCCGTTCAAGGTCCGTCAGGCGCTCCAGCGGGTCTGGTTCGTGGGCTTCCGGTCGATGTCGGTGATCCTCCTGACCGGCGCGTTCGCGGGCATGGTGCTGGGCCTCCAGGGCATGCTCATGCTCCAGCGGGTCGGCTCCGAGGCGTTCGTGGGGCCGCTCGTGGCGATCGCGCTCGTGCGGGAGCTCGGCCCGGTGCTCGCGGCGCTCATGGTGACCGGGCGCGCGGGATCGGCTCTGGCCGCCGAGATCGGCGTGATGCGGATCACCGAGCAGATCGACGCGCTCACCGTCATGGCGCTCAACCCGATGCGGTACCTGGTCGTGCCGACGCTGGTGGCGGGCGTGATCGCGCTCCCGCTCCTCGCCTGGGTCTTCGACGTGGTCGGCATCTACGGCGGCTACCTGGTCGCGGTGAAGCTCTTCGGCATGTCGTCGGGGACGTACTTCGGCCAGATCCAAGCCTTCCTCGACACGGGCGACATCTGGGTCGGCTTCTGGAAGGCGATCGTGTTCGGGCTCGTCATCACGTGGGTGGCCTGCTACAAGGGGTTCCACGTCGGTCACGGCGCCGAGGGCGTGGGGCGCGCCACGACCGAGGCGGTGGTGCTGGCCTCGGTGCTGATCCTGGTGGTGGACTACTTCCTGGGCTCGGTGCTGTGACCGGCTCCCCCGCCCCCGCCATCCGGGTCGAGGGACTCCGCAAGCGCTTCGGGAGCCAGGAGGTCCTGCGCGGCGTCGACCTCGAGATCGCGCCCTCCGAGCTGATGGTCGTCATCGGGCGCTCGGGCGGCGGCAAGTCGGTGTTCCTGCGGCACCTGCTCGGGCTGGTCCGGCCCGACAGCGGGAGGGTGCTCATCGACGGCGAGGACGTGGCGCGCCTCCACGGGCGTGCCCTCGACCGGGTTCGCGAGCGCTTCGGGGTGGTGTTCCAGGGCGGCGCTCTCTTCGACTCCTCGACCGTCCTCGAGAACATCGTGTTCCCGATCCGGGAGCGTCGGCGGTATCCCCCGGGCGAGCTCCTGCCGCGCGCCCAGGAGGCGCTGGCCCAGGTCGGGCTCGCCGAGATGGGCCACAAGTACCCGGCGGAGATCTCCGGCGGGATGCGCAAGCGGGTTGCCATCGCGCGGGCTCTGGTCACCGAGCCTCAGGTGGTCTTCCTCGACGAGCCGACGACCGGGCTCGACCCGATCCTCGTCAACTCCATCCATCATCTGATCGTCGGGCTTCATCGAAAGTTCGGCTTCACGGCTGTCATGGTGAGTCACGAGATCCCGGAGATCTTCCAGATCGCCGACCGCGTGGCGATGCTCCACGAGGGGCAGATCCACGCCGTCGGTCAGCCGGAGGAGATCCAGGCCTCGACCGACCCGGCCGTGCGCCGGTTCATCCACGGCGAGGTCGAGGAACAAGCAGTCTAGGCAAGCGGGAGCGCGAGGAGGACGGGCGGCGCCATGGGTCGAAGAATGGAGCTCGGAGTCGGGCTGTTCATGGTCGCGGGAATTGTCGCGCTGGCGTACCTGTCCGTGAACCTGGGCAGGGTCGACATCCTGGGCCAGCGCGGCTACGTCGTGTACGCGGACTTCCCGTCCGTCGGCGGGCTCAAGTCCGGGGCCGCCGTGGAGATCGCCGGCGTCTCGGTGGGCCGCGTACAGTCGATCGGGCTCAAGGACTACCAGGCGCGCGTGACGCTCCGGATCGACCCCGACGTGAAGCTCCAGACCGACGCGATCGTGTCGATCAAGACCAAGGGGCTCATCGGGGAGAAGTTCGTCCTGATCAGCCCCGGGGGATCGGACAAGATCGTGCCCGCCGGCGGGCGCCTGACCGAGGTCGAGGCTCCCGTCGACATCGAGGAGTTGATCTCCAAGTATGTCTTCGGCAAGGTTTAGGGTCATGCGCCGGCATCCATTCGTGAGCCCGCCTGACGTCAGGGCCGTCCCGTACCCGCGGGGGTCTGCGGCTCGTCCGCGCCGCCCTCGCCCTGGCGGTGACCGCGGCGCTCAGCCCGGCGGGGGCCCAGGGCACGAGCCCCGCCCCGCCGCCGACCGCTCCCGCACCCGCGGCTCCCGGCGCCCACCCCGGCCGCGCCGATCCCCGGGCCGCCGACGATCCGGATGAACCTCGAGGAGAGCCTGCGGGCCACGCTGGCGCGGAGCCCCGAGGCCAAGCAGGCGATCGCCGAGCTCGAGGGCTATCGCGGCAAGCAGCTCCAGGCGCTCGGGATCGGACGGCCCCAGGTCGAGCTCCAGACGGTGCTCGGCCCGTCCCCGAGAGCGCGCGGGAACCAGGTGTCCTCCCCCGACGACCAGTACTCCCCTGACATCACGGGCGTGTTCGTGCGGGGGACGGTCAGCATCATCCAGCCGATCTTCACCTGGGGGCTGATCGAGAACGCGCGCCTGGCCGCCGAGCACGGCGTGCGGGCGGCGCAGGCGGGGGTCGACGCCAAGAACAGCGAGGTCGCCCTCCGCGTCAAACAGGCGTACTGGGGCGCCGTGACTGCCAAGACGATCCGCGCGTTCCTGCTCGAGGTCCGCGATCAGGTCGACCAGGCCATCGCGCGCACCGAGCGGCTGGTGGAGGGCGGATTCGCGACCGACATCGACCTGTACCGGTTCCGTTCCAAGCGCGGCGAGCTGGAGAAGTACATCAACCTCGCCGAAAAGACCATCGTCATCGCGACGCAGGCGCTCGGGACGTGGACGGGCCAGCCGAGGGGGGTGGCGGTCGACCCCGCCGACCAGGGGCTGCCCGAGGACATGAAGTCCATCCCGTCCGTGGACATGTACGTCCAGACCGCGCTCGCGGGCCGGCCCGAGTTCGCCCAGCTCCGCGAGGGCATCGAGGCGCGGCGGCGGCTGGTCGAGGTCGAGCGCAAGCAGGGCTACCCGCTGTTCTTCATCGGGCTCCTGGGCGACCTAGCCTACGCGAACAATCGCGACCGGCTCGAGAACCCCTACGTGATCGACCCGCTGTACCACACCGCCATCGGCCCGGTGATCGGCTTCAAGTACAACCTCGACTTCGGCATCCGCGCCGGAAAGGTGAAGGAGGCCCAGGCCGAGGTCCAGAAGCTCGAGGCCCTCCGCGAGCACGCGCTCGATGGCATCCCACTCCAGGTCCGCGACGCGTACACCACGGTGGTCGAGGCCGAGCGGAACGCGAAGGTCCTGTCCGAGGCGTTCGACAACGCCAAGCAGTGGCTCGTCGCGAGCTCCTCGAACGTGGACCTGGGGGTCGGGGACCCGGACGACCTGGCGGACGCGTTCGTCCAGTACGCCCGGACGCGCGCCGACTATCTCCAGGCCGTGTTCGCCTACGTCTACGGTCTCGAGCATCTCGCCCACGCGGCGGGCCAGGACTTGCCCGAGGTTCAGCGGCTGGCGCCGCCCAAGCCGTGAGAGACTGCATCCGGAGGATCCTGCGCATGCGACGGCTCGTGATTCCCCTCCTCTCCATCGCCCTGGCGCTGGTCGCCGGGCGCGCGGCCCACGCCGGCGCGCCGACCGATCAGCTCAAGGCAGGCGTCGACCGGGTGCTGGCCATCCTTCAGGACCCCGCCCTGAAGCAGCCCGGGAAGGTCGAGGAGCGGCGCCAGAAGATCCGTGCCATCGCGAACGAGGTCTTCGACTGGCAGGAGATCGGCAAGCGCGCGCTCGCCCGGCACTGGCAGGCCCGCACCCCGCAGGAGCGCGAGGAGTTCTCCAAGCTCTTCGCCGACCTCCTGGAGCGCTCGTACGTCGGCAAGATCGAGGCGTACAGCGGCGAGAAGATCGTCTACGGCGAGGAGACGGTCGACGGCGACCAGGCGGCGGTGCGCACCAAGCTCATCACCAAGAGCGGGACCTCGATCCCGCTCGACTACCAGATGCAGAAGGTGGACGATCGCTGGCGCGTCTACGACGTGAAGATCGAGAACGTGGGCCTGGTCGCCAACTACCGCTCCCAGTTCAACCGGATCATCCAGCAGTCCGGGTACAACGACCTCATCCAGCGCCTCAAGACGAAGCAGGAGGAGCTCCAGTTCGACGAGGGCGCCGCGGGAAAGGCGAAGAAGCCGTGACCGGGCTCGTCCTCGCCGCGGGCCTGGGGAAGCGCCTCGCCCCCCTCACCGAGGAGCGCCCGAAGGGGCTGATCGAGCTCGGCGGGCGGAGCCTCCTCGCGCGCCTGCTGGACGGCCTCCAGGCTGCCGGCGTCCACGAGACCCTCCTGGTCGTCGGGTACCGGCAGGACATGATCCGGGCCGCGCTGGGAGCGTCCCACCGAGGCATGCCGCTCCGCTACGCCGTCAATCCCGACTTCGAGAAGGGACCCCGCTTGTCGCTCTGGGCCGGCCGCGCCGAGTTCCTGCGGGACGACGTGGTCCTGGCAGACGGCGATGTCCTGTTCGCCCCGCCCCTCCTCGAACGCGTCGTGCGCGCGACCGCGCACAACGTGTTCCTGGGCGAGCCCGAGTTCGTCGACACGGGCGAGGAGATCAACCTCTACCGAGCCGGTCCGCGCGTCGTGGCGATCCGCCGCGGCGTCAGCGGGCCGCCCGCGGTCCCCTACGAGGCGCGGGCGGAGTGGGTCGGATTCGCGAAGGTGGGCCGCGCCGCGGGTCGGGATCTGGCGGCCGCCCTCGACGCGATGGTCCAGCGGGCCCAGGTCGACGGGGACTACGAGGTGGCTCTGGACGGCCTGCTCGATCGGCACGCGTTCACGATGAGCCCGACGGGCGATCTTCCCTGGATCGAGATCGACTTCCCGCAGGACCTGCACGCCGCGGAGACCGAGATCCTGCCTCGGATCGCCCGGCGCACGCGCGACTAGCTGCGCCCGCTCGGGCTGAAGGCGACCGCTGCCCGTCAGGGGGCGGTGCGCTGCCGCCTCACGACTCTCCGCGGCTCGTCCTGGCCACGCGCGCGGCCACCTCGTCCGCCAGCCGCCCGAGCCGCTCCAGCGCGCGCTCGTCATAGGTGCGTCCCGGGCCGTCCAGGAAGCCCAGCGCGCCCGAGATGGCGCCGTCGACGCGGACGGGGGCCGCGGCGACTGTCCTGAGTTTTTCCGCCTCCAGGCGCTCCCGGAGCCAAGGCGCGATCGGCACGCGCGGGTCCGCGAGGAGATCGGGCGTCCAGACCGGGTGGCCCTCCCTTACCGCGCGGCTGGCCATGCCCAGGTTGGTGGCCAGCGTCTGACCGATCCACCGGTCCCGGTCCCCCGCCCCCGCCGTCGCCACGCATGTGAGGCGTCCCTGGGCGTCGTCCAGCCAGAAGAGCGCGGTGCGCTTGACGCCGATCGCCTGGCGCGCATCCTCGAGGGCAGCCGCCGCGGCCTGGGCGACCGCGCCGGCATCGAAGGCGGACGGGGGAAGCGACTCCACGCCTCGGTTACTCGACGGCGACCGCGTCGATCTCGACCAGCATGTCCGGGTTGATCATCTTGCCGCACTCGACCCAGGTGCAGGCCGGCCGGACCTCGCCGAACGCCTCGCGGTGCGCGCGGGCAACGGCCTCCCACTGGGACATGTCGGCGAGGTACACGCCGGTCTTGACGACGTGGTCGAGGCCGAGACCCAGCTGCGCGAGCGCCTCCGACATCGTGCGGATCGCCTGGACGGTCTGGGCATAGGCGTCGCCCTTGCCCACGACCATGCCGCCCGGTCCCGCCGCCGTGCAGCCGGACACCCAGGCCATGTCGCCGACCCGGACCGCCCGCGAGTACCCGACGAGGGGCTCCCAGCGCCCCCCGGAGGACACGCGCTGGCGGGGTCGCATCACGGCCCTCCGTTGCGCGCGCCCGGCTGGAAGTGCGGCATCACGCGCTCGGCGAACAACCGCATCGAGCGCGTGATCTGCTCGTGGCTCAGGTACCCGGCGAACTGGCTCATGTTCAGGAAGTCCGTGACGTCGAAGTAGTCGATCAGCTCGCGGAGCCGCTTGACCGCGTCCTCCGGCGACCCGGAGAGGCGCGCGAGCGTCGGGATCCGGTCGTAGAGGGAGTGCTGCTGCTTCTCGGCGTTCACGGTGATGCTGTCGAGGAACCCGAAGTACTTCTCCATCCCGCGCTCGAACGTCTCGTTCGCCTCGGCCCCGCTCTCGGCGAGATAGCAGAACATCGTCAGGGCCACGCGCATCCGGGCGGGATCGTGGCCGTGCTCCCGGTACACGCGCCGGTACGTGTCGATCTGGGACCGGAGGACCTCCGGCTTCTGGTTCGCCGGGAACGTCAGGATCGGCCACCCGAGCGCCCCGTACCGGGCGAACGACGCCTCGCTGATCGACGCGCCCCAGCACGGGATCGGGTTCTGCACGGGCTTCGGCCAGATGCTCGCCCCGTGGCCCTGGAACAGCGGGGTCGAGTAGCTGAGCCCGTCCAGCTGGGCGAGGGCCTGGCGGACCACGCCGAGCGACTGGTCGAAGCGCGCCTGGCTCTCCTCGAGCTTCACTCCGAACCCCAGGAACTCGTGCGGCTGGTAGCCGCGACCGAGACCGAGCTCGAGCCGTCCGCCGCTCAGGCAGTCGACCATCGCCGCCTGCTCGACGACCCGGATCGGGTGATGCTGGAAGGGCAGCACCACCACTCCCGCCCCCAGGCGGATGCGGCGCGTCTCGCGGGCCGCCGCCGCGGCCATCATGAGACAGTCCGGCACCAGGGCGTACCCCGCGAAGTGATGCTCGGCGAACCAGCAGGCCCAGTAGCCGAGCTGGTCCATGAGGCGCACCTCGGCCAGCTGCTGCTCGTAACGCTCCTGGCTCGACTGGCCCTCGCGCCGATCGCACAGGACGAGCTGCGAAAAGTACATCACCCGCATTCCTCCGGTTCCGGGCGTCGCCGATGGGGAGACGATCGCCGTCAGACGCCCTCGTCGCCACGCAAAGTGGCGACGGGCGTGACTCTAGCGACCCCTCTTCACCACTGTCAAGCGCGGGTGCCGTGCCGCCCCGATTGACGTTCCGCGCGTCGCAGGCTAGCGTTCCCGGGTGACGATCGAACGTGCCCGCGACCGCGCGGTGATCCGGCCGGCGCTGCCATGAAGTTCGGGCTCATCGCCCAGATGCAGGCGCCGAAGCCGTGGCCGGCCGGCGAGAACGTCGACCACCGCATCCACTGGGACACGCTGGCCGAGGCCGTCCTCGCCGAGGAGGCCGGCTTCGACTACTACTGGGCGACCGAGCATCACTTCTACGAGGAGATCGCCCACAGCTCCGCCCCCGAGATCTTCCTGACGGCCCTCGCGGCCCGGACGTCTCGCATCCGGCTGGGGCACGGCGTGGTCGTCCTCCCCTGCAACCATCCGATCCGCGTCGCCGAGCGCGCCGCCACACTGGACATCCTGTCCAACGGGCGCGTGGATCTCGGCACGGGACGCGGCGCATCCTGGTACCACACGGAGGCGTTCGGCGTCCCGATCGACCAGTCCCGCGAGGTCTGGGACGAGGCACTCCACGTGATCTGCGGCCTCTTCGTCAACGACACCTTCCCGGGACACAAGGGGCGGCACTACGAGATCCCGGAGCGGAAGCTCGTGCCGAAGCCGGTCCAGAAGCCGCATCCCCCGCTCTGGGTGGCGGCGACCAGCAAGGCCACCTTCGCCAGCGCCGCGCGCGCGGGCCTCGGCGTGCTGGGCTTCACCGCGGTGCCTCCCGAGGAGCTCGCCCCGGCGGTCGACGCCTATCGGGCCGCCCAGCGGGACGCCGACCCCTCGGGCTTCTACGGCGTCGCGCCCAACTTCCAGGTGGCCGCGTTCATGACCGCGCACTGCGACCGAGACGACCGCCGCGGCCGCGCCATCGCGGGCGCCGCGGCGCGCTGGTATCTCGGCGACAACGCGGCGCCCTTGAACCGCGTGCGCTTCGGCCCGGACTTCGACCGCACCCGCTTCGCCAAGTACACGGACGACGCCCTCATTCGGGACCGCATGGTGGTGGGCGGCGATCCGGACACCTGCTCGCGCGTGGTCGAGTCGTGGGCCACCGTCGGCGTCGACCAGCTCATCCTGATGATCCAGGCGGGCGAGACGTCGCACGACGACGTGATGCGCGCCATCGAGCTCCTGGGCACGAAGGTCCTGCCGCGCTTCCAGGACCCGGCCTGACGACGCTGCCGCCGGCGGCTCAGCTCCCGGCGCGGCCCGCGGAACCGGTAGAGCGCGACGAGCGTCCCCGCGTCGAGGATCTCCCCCGCGTCCGCCATGCGGTATGCCGCCGCCAGAGTCACTCGGGGCCACCTCGATCAGCTCGTCGGCGTCGAGCTCCCGGGCGACCGCGCGGAGATCGCGCGCCACGAACAGGTAGATCTTCTCGTCGGTCAGGCCGGGGTCGGCGAGGGCCTCCCCCAGCGACTCGAGCCGGCCCGCCTCGTATCCGGCCTCCTCGACGAGCTCGCGGCGGGCGCAGACCTCGGGCGACTCACCCGGCTCGATCGTCCCGGCGGGCAGCTCCCAGATCTCGGCGTTGACGATCGGCCGGTACTGGCGGATCAGCACGACCCGGCCGTCGTCCAGCAGCGGCACGATGTAGGCGACGGCGGGCACCCGGACCGCATCGAGCTCCACCCGCCGCCCGTCCGGCAGCGCGTAGCGCTGCCGGTGGACCAGGAGCTTCCGGCCCCGGTACTCGGGCGGCTCGGGCGCAGGCTCCCCGTCAGCCCTCGGCATGGTCGCTCTCGTCCGCGGCGGGCCGGGGCGCATAGTAGTACCGGTAGACCTCGCGCGCATGCTCGGCGACGACGCGCCGGTCCCGGAGGTCCGCCCCGAACCGGCGGACGTCCAGCTCGGAGACGTCAAACGAGGCCGCGCCCTCGAGGATCCACTCGGCCATCACCCGCCCGACGCCTCCTGCGCCCGCGATCCCGTTGATCGACATCCCGGCCGCGACCCAGAACCCCGGACGGCCGGGCACGGGCCCCAGCGCGTAGTGACCGTCGGGGGTGAACCCGTCCGGGCCGTTGATCAGCTGGAGGATCTCGGCCTTCTCGACCGCGGGAAACCGCCGGATGGCCCCCGCCAAGAGTGGCTCGAACAGCTCCCACTCGGCCGGAAGCAGCTGCTGGGTGAACTCCCAGGGCACGTCGTCGAGTCGCCACACCTTCGGATCTGGCTCGAAGCCGCCGACCAGGTACCCGCCGACCTCCTCGCGCACGTAGACGAGGTTCTCGGGGTCGCGCACCACCGGCGTCTCGCGGGGGAGCTCGTGCCCCGGGACCGGCCGCGTGATCAGGTACTGGTGCATGAGAGGCACGATCGGCAGCTCGAGGCCGACCATGGCCGCGATGCGTGGCGCCCACTGGCCGGCGGCGTTGACGACGCGCTCCGTGCGGATCGACCCGGCCGTGGTCTCCACGCTCCGCACCCCGCCCCGCGAATCGAGCCCGATCCCGGTCACCCGGGTCCCGGTGGCGATCGCGGCCCCGCCCGCGGCGGCCCGGCGCGCCAGCTCGCGGGTGATGCCCGTGGCCTCGATGTAGCCGTCGTCCGGGACATGCGCAGCGCCGTGGAGGCCGGCGCCGCTCATGACGGGGCAGAGGCGGAGCGCCTCGTCCGGCCCGATCATGCCGACGTCGAGGCCGAGCGCCCGAGCCCGGCTCACCCGCCGCTCGAGCCGCTTCAGCATGGCCGGGCTCGAGGCCAGCCGGAGGCTCCCCACCGGCCGCCATCCGACGACATCGCCGACCTCGGCGGCCAGCCTGCGGTAGAGCCGGATGCTGTCGGTCATCAACCGCATGTCGGCGGCGGAGGTGCGAAAGTGGGACACCAGCCCGACCGAGTGGAAGGTCGTCCCGCTGGTGAGCTCGCCCTTCTCGACCAGGACGACGTCGCGGCACCCGGCGGCGGTCAGGTGATAGGCGATGCTGCAGCCGATGATGCCGCCGCCCACGACGACGACCGCCGCCTCGCCACGCATCGGCCGCGCGCCCCTTGCTAGGGCCGGAATCGCATCAGGCGAGCACGTCCTCGAGGACGCGGCCGTCGACATGCCCCGCGTCCATGCCCGTCAGGCGGCAGAGCGTGGGCATCAGGTCGATGGTCCGCCCGCCCCGGATCTCGCTCCCCGGTCGCACCCCCGGCCCCGTCACGAGCATCGGGATCCGCTGCTCGTGCTTGGAGCCGTGCGAGCGCAGCCCCGACTCGTCACGATGCGCGGGTCCATCATCCCAGACGCCGAGGGCGACATCCCGCGCGGCCCAGCAGATCAGGTCGCCGACCCGCTCGGCCGGCAGATGGTCGCGGTGCGCCTCCCCGTTCGGGACGACCTCGTCGATGCCCGCCGTCCGGTCCAGGATGGCCCGCGCCTCCCGCGCCATGCCCGGGTCGTCGAAGTAGAGGTACAGAGCCCCGCCCAGGTCCCGGTGATGCGCGTAGAGGCCGTCCCGGATGAGCGGCACGCCGTGGGTCCGGATGCCGGCCTCCGCCAGCACCTTCACCGGCGACACGGAGCGGAGCTTCGCGTTCATGCCGTGGTCCGCCGTGAGGATGACGACGCTCTCCGCCGGGTCGTAGACGTCCAAAAGTCGCCCGAGCGCCTCGTCACTCGCCTCCAGGTACCGCTGCATGGCCGGCTCGTCGGGCGCCAGCATGTGCTGGGGGTAGTCCGTCGTGGCCACGTAGAGGAAGTCGGGACGCTCCCGCAGCGCGACCTCCCGCGCCATCCGGAACACCCAGAGGTTGATGTCGAGCGTGAAGATCTCCGGCGGCGGGCCGGCGGCGGCCCGATGGGTCTCCGGGTGCGTCTTCATGTCGACGCAGATGTCGAGGCCGCGCCGGAGGAGCTTGGTGAGCTTCTCCTTCGCGGTGACGAGGGCGGTCGACCAGCCGGCCTTCTTGAAGTGCTCGAAGAGCATCGGCTCCTGGACGAACGACACCTGCTCCATGAAGACGTCGGTCTTCGCGCGCCGGTCGTAGAAGAAGTTCGTGGACAGGCCGTGGCGAGCCGGGTAGGTCCCGGTGAGCAGCGAGATGTGGTTGACGTTCGTGAGGCTGGGCAGCACCCCGCGCCCGTCGAGGGTCGAGGCGCCGGCTTTCATGAGGGCGGCCAGCCGCGGCATCCGGGCCGGCTGCACGTAGCCCGGATCGAACCCGTCGACCAGGAACATCAGGACACGCTTCGGTCGCGTCATGGAATCAGGCCTCCGGCGTCAGGCTCTGGCCGCCTGACGGTCACGATGGGTCTTGGCCCCCAGAGCACCGGGCCGGTCAGAGCCGCACCCCCACCCGCAGCTCGGCGAGGCTCGCCCGGAACGCGGCGACCACCTCCTCCATGTCCCGAGGGGTGAGCGTCCCCATGTTGGACACCCGGAACGCGTAGGTGCGGATGTCTCCCTGGCCGGCGTAGATGACGTACCCCCGGCGCTTCATCGCGTCGTGGAGCGGATCGTATGCGAGCCCCGGCGGGAGCCGGAAGGTGGTGAGGATGCTGGAACGGGCGCCCTCGGGCACCAGGATCTCGAAGCCGAGCGCCGCCATCCCCCGCCGCAGGACCCGGGCATTCTCCGCATACCGGGCGATCCGGCTGGGCACTCCCTCGACCTCCAGCTCCAGAAGGGCCTGCCGCATCGCGTGGAGCACCTGGACGGCCGGGGTGAAGGGCGTGTTGTCCCGCTCTTGCGTCGTGTAGTGGCCGTGGAGGTCCAGGTAGACGCTCCGGGGCGGCAGCGCCGCGAGCGCCTCCAGCGCCGAGCGCCGGCCCAGCACGAAGGCGACGCCTGGCACCCCCTGGAGGCACTTGTTGGCGCTGGCCATCACGAAGTCGACGCCCTCGGCATCCACGTCGAGGGGCTCTCCGAAGAGGGAGCTCATGGCGTCGATCAGCACCCGGCGGCCGGACCGCGCGGCCACCCGGGCGACCTCCGCCACCGGGTTCAGGAGGCCCGTGGTCGTCTCGTGATGCACGACCGCCACGTGGCTCACGTCAGGACGCCGCCGGAGAGCGGCCTCGACGTCGGCCGGCACGACGGGAGTCGTGAAGTCGTATGCGAGCACCTCGGCGGGAATCCCGTGGACCCGCGCGATCCGGGCCAAGCGATCCCCGTACACGCCGTTGTTCACGATCAGGAGGGCGCGGTCTCTCGGCACCGCGGAGCAGACGGCAGCCTCGACGGCGGCGGTTCCCGAGCCCGTGAAGAGCACGGCCGCGAAGCGCTCGGCGCAGCCCGCGAGCCGAACAAGCCGCTCGCGGCACTCGCGCATCATCTCGAAGAACTCCGGCTCCCGGTGGCAGAGGTCGGGCATCACCAGCGCCTCGCGCACTGATCGGCTGGTGTTTGCGGGACCGGGGTTCAGCAGGATCCACTCGCGCTCGGCCATGATGACCTCCTGGCCGTCAGGCTACCCTTCGGGGCGCCACCCCGTCCACCGTGCCATCCATGCTCCGGGCTCCCCGCGTGGGTGAGCCAGGGTCGACTCCGGGCGCCGACCCCTCGCGAAAGCCGGCTGGTCCGGTCCGGGCGGTACGGGCCGACCCGTGGTTTCTTCCTTGCGGTGGACGAAGTGACACGCTAGATTGCCGCTAGGAGGAAGCTATCGCAGGCTATGGCGCAGCTCGCCTTCCTGATCTCGCTGGTGGCACTTGGAATTTCCATCCTCGCCTACCAGGAGGCCGGAGGCACCAAAGACCTCACCAAGAAGGTCGAGTCTCTCCGCGAAGACCTTCGCCGCGAGACCGCGGACGGCCTCTCCAAGATCGAGAAGGCCCTCCGCTCGGCGGATCCGGCCAAGCCCAAGCCATGAAGCGAGCACGCACTGCACTTCCCTCGTCCGGTATTGGGCGCGCGCATCGACGATGGCGCGCGCACCCGGGTGTTTCGAGCGCTAGAGGCGGTGGACGGCGAATCGGACCCTCCTGACGCTGGGCCGCGCACCGGGCCGCGCTCCACCGAGCGCCGGGTCGTCCTGCGACGGCACCACCTGTCCCACCTCCCTCGCCTCGAGGTCAACGCCAGCATCTTCGAAACCCGCTACGCACCGGGCTCCTCCCCGGCCCACTGCGACGGAATGTGCTGCAGCAATGGCGTCAAGCTCGACGTCGCCCTCCGGGACCAGATCCTCGCCAACGCCGACCTCGTCCAGCGCGCGATGGGCCCCCAGCAGGACCGGGATCCGAGCGGTTGGTTCGAGGAGACGGAGGAGGTCGATCCCGACTTCCCGTCCGGCCGCTGCGTCGGTACCCAGGTGCGCGAGACCGGCTGTGTCTTCCTGGACGCTGAGCGGCGGTGCGTGCTCCAGTCCGTGACGATCGCGGAGGCCCGGCCGGGCTTCGACCTCAAGCCGTTCTTCTGCTCGGCCTTTCCCGTCACGGTCTCCGGGGGCGCACTGTGGATCGACGAGCTGTGTCTGGAGGCCCCGGGCGGCTGCTGTCGGCCGACCCCGGGTGGTCCCCTTCGGGTCGTGGACGTCTGCGAGACCGAGCTGCGTCACGTGCTCGGGAACGAGGGGCTCGACGAGCTCCGGCTGGCAGCCAGGGAGTAGCCGCCATCCGATGACCCAACGTGCCGGCGTCCAGGTCTCCGCCCCCGGCCGCCGCGCGCCTCGCGCGGGCAGCCGACCTGTCGCGACGGACGAGTCAGAACGCAATGGCGGGCCGCGCTCGGCCGTGCGGATCGGATTCGCCTTCAACCGGAAGCCGGACCAGGACAGCCCGCTGGTCGCCCCATCGGCCGGCCGCCCGATCCCCGGAAGCGCGGCCGACCTCTACGCCGAGTGGGACGACGAGGTGACGATCGCCGCGATCGAGGCGGCGCTGGCGGAGGCCGGCGAGGTCGTCCGCCTGGAGGCGACGGAGGACTTCCCGCTCCGCCTCAAGGAGGCGAAGGCCGACATCGTCTTCAACGTGGCCGAGGGACTCTGGGGACCGAACCGAGAGGCCCACGTGCCGGCTCTCTGCGAGTTCTGGGGCGTGCCCTATACCGGGAGCGACCCCCTGACCCTGGCCCTCTGCCTCGACAAGGGACGCACCAAGGAGATCCTCGCCTACCACCGCATCCCGACCGCGGAGTTCGTCGTCCTGACGCCCGAGGATCGGCGGCGCGACGGGACTCCGCGGTTGCCCGTGATGGTGAAGCCGGTCCACGAAGGGTCCAGCAAGGGCATCACCCAGGCCTCGCTCTGCCGCACCCGGGTCGAGGTGGGCCGCGCCGTCAGCCGCGTCTGGCAGCAGTACCGGCAGCCCGCCCTCGTCGAGCGCTGGCTGCCGGGCCGCGAGTTCACGTGCGCAGTTCTCGGCAACGGCGCGGGGGCCCGGGTCCTGCCCGTGGTCGAGGTCGACTTCGACGCGCTTCCGCGCGGCGCCCAGCGGATCTACTCCTACGAGGCGAAGTGGCTGTGGGACAGGCCCGAGGAGCCCCTCGAGATCTTCCGGTGCCCGGCCCCCCTCTCGCGCGGGCTCGCCCGGCAGATCGAGCAGACGGTCCTGGCCGCGTACCACGCCCTGCGTTGCCGGGACTGGGCGCGCATCGACATCCGTCTGGACGCCCGCGGGGTGCCGCACATCCTCGAGGTGAATCCGCTCCCGGGCGTGCTGCCGGACCCGGCCATGAACTCCTGCTTCCCCAAGGCCGCCCGCGCCGCCGGCATGGACTACGGTTCCATGATCCGGGGCGTCCTCCGGGCCGGCGCGGTGCGCCATGGAATTGCGGTCTAGGCCCCGGTCGAGGACGCGAGGCCGGCCCCGCGTCGCGGTGATCACCGACGCGCTGTCGGAGGCGACCGCGCAGTCGCTCGGCACGCCGTCGGCGCCCGGCAACCCCGCCCCCGTGGTGACCGCCCTCAGGACTCTCGGCTACGAGGCGGTCCTGGTCCCGTTCAACGGCGATCTGGTGGAGTGGGTGGCGGAGCTCCGGACCGGCCGCTTCCAGCTCGCCTTCAACCTCTGCGAGGGCCTGAGCAACCTGGCGGCCGGGGAGCCCGTCGCGGCGGGGCTCGTGGAGCTCCTCGGCATCCCGCTGACCGGGGCGTCCTCCGACATGCTGGCGCTCTGTCTCCGGAAGGACCGCGCGAACGCCGTGCTTCGCACCTGCGGGGTGCCGGTGCCGGACTGGATCGTCGCGCGATCCGGGCCAGCCGCCCGGACGGTGGCGCCGGTTCCCGGCGATCGTGAAGCCCGCGGCCGAGGACGGCTCCTTCGGGATCGGCTCCGACTGCGTGGTGACTGACCGGACCTCACTGCTGGCGGTCACGGCCCGCGGGTGTCAGCAATGGGACCGCATGCTGGTCCAGCGCTTCGTCGCCGGGCGCGAGTTCAACCTGGCGATCGTGGGCGATCGCGTCCTGCCTCACGCGGAGATCGACTTCAGCCGCCTCGATCCGGGACTGCCCTCCGTAGTGACCTACGCGGCGAAATGGGAGCACGGCAGCCCCGAGGACCGAGGGACGGTGCCTCGGTGCCCCGCCCGTCTGCCCGCCCGCCTGGCCTCGCGCCTGACCGAGCTCGCGCGGCGCGTCTGGACAGCGGTGGACGGCATCGGATACGGCCGCATCGACGTCCGCGTCGACGGCCGGGGCACGACGTTCGTCACCGACGTGAACCCGAACCCGGACCTCGGGATCCGGGCTGGCCTAGCGCGCCAGGCGGCTGCCGCGGGGTGGAGCTACGTCGACCTGATCGCTCGGATCGTCGAGGAAGCGCTCACCCGCGTGCACCGGACCGGCGGATCGGGTCCAACTCCTCCGGCTGCGCTCGCGGATGCCCGGCGCCTCGCGGAGGGCATGCCCTACACCCAGCGCCTCGCTTCGGCCGTGGGCCGGCGCGAGCCTAAGGGGACGAGGTCGACGTGACCTACTGGCAAGAGACCCTCCGCGAGTCGGTGACCACGGTCGACGAGCTCGTCAAGCGCTTCGGGGTCGACCACATCGACCAGGAAGCCGTCCAGCGAGCCATCGACGGCTTCAATCTCCGGATCACCCCCGAGATCCTCAACCTCGTGAAGGAGCCGGACGGACCGATCTGGCGGCAGTACGTGCCAACGCCCGCGGAGAACGAGGTCGTGGACGGGATCGTCGACTCGCTCGGCGAGGACGCCGACTCCCCGGTGCCGAACATCACCCACCGCTACCCCGATCGCGTGCTGTTTCTCGTGAGCCCCGTCTGCGCCGCCTACTGCCGCTTCTGCACCCGGCGCCGCAAGGTCGGCGATCCGGAGAAGATCCCGCTGGGCCAGTTCGACGCGGCCTTCGACTACATCCGGCAGCACACCGAGGTCCGCGATGTCAGCCTCTCGGGCGGCGATCCGCTGATGCTGTCGGACCGGCGGGTGGACTACTTCCTCGGGAAGCTCCGCGCGATCCCCCACGTCGAGATCGTGCGCATCCACACCCGCATCCCCTCGCAGCTCCCGGAGCGGATCACGCCCGCGCTGTGCGAGACGATCAAGAAGCACCACCCGGTGTTCGTGAACGTCCATTTCAACCACCCGGACGAGCTGACGCCGGCCGCCCGGAGCGCTCTCGCCATGCTCGCCGACGCCGGCTGTCCCCTCGGAAGCCAGACCGTCCTGTTGAAGGGTGTGAACGACGACCCGGCCGTCATGAAGCGGCTCATGCAGGAACTCCTGCGGTGCCGCGTCCGGCCCTACTACATCTACCAGGCCGACCTCGTCGCCGGCGGAGAGCACTTCCGCACCTCGGTCGCCAAGGGGCTCGAGATCATCGAGGCGCTCAGGGGCTGGACCTCGGGGCTGGCCGTCCCGCACTTCGTCATCGACGCGCCGGGCGGCGGCGGCAAGATCCCGCTTCTGCCCCAGTACGTGAAGTCCGTCACCGAGCGGGAGGTCGTCCTCAGGAACTACGCGGGGAAGACGTTCCGGTACGTCCTCCCCAAGCCGGACCCGCCGTCCGCGTCCGCGTGCGACTGAGCACGTCTCTCCGCTAGACCCGCGTCACCGCGGGCTCGGTCCCGGAAAAGCCAGAGGGGGCGAGCCACCGGTGTGACTCGCCCCCTCTCCTGCTCGATCCGACGGCGCGGATCTAGACGAATCCGGTCGGGCGGTCTCGCTCCGGCAGGGCCACCCCGCTCCGGCGGAACTCCGCGCGGAACGCCTCCGCGTCGGCCCCATCGAACCCGGTCATGCCCTCGCGCAGGAGCGACGCGGCCGAGGCGTGACGGCGCTGACGCCGCGCCGCCGCCTGGAACACTCCCGCGATCGCCACTACCAGCCCTCCCGCGAACACCAGGTCCAGCATCACTTCATCCTCCTTCACGCTTCACGCAGCCTGCAGCCGGCGCGCCGGGCGAACCGCGGTGCCGACCGGACGGCTCGGCGCAAGCTGCGGCGTCAGCACGAGCTCGTAGCGGGCCGCCCCCGAGCGCGTCAGGGTCTCGTGGGCGATGGCCACGATGCGGCTCACGATCGCCGGACGGCCCACGGGGACGCTGATCTCCACCCGCCACGGACCTCCCAGCGGCTTGACCACGAGGGGGGCCACGACGGGCCCCAGCTCGTCGGCCAGGGCATCGGTCAGCCGCACCTGCCGCGCCACCATCGCCTCGCGGCGGTGATCACGCCATGCGGCGAGCGCGAGCAGCCCGATCACAACCAGGATCGGCGAGGACATCGTCAGGATCACGATTGCGGTGGTCATCATTGGGGCGTCCTCCTTCTTGCCCCTTGAGACACCGCTCGGCCGGGCGTGTGAAAGAGGGGAAGGACGAGGACTACCGGGCCAGGAAGGGCCGGAGGGCGGCCAGGACGGCGGCCGGGGACTCCTCGGGAAGGAAGTGGCCGCCGGGGATCGACCGGCCCCCGACGTCCTCGGCCCAAGCCCGCCAGATGCCGAGGGAGTCCCAGGCGTCCCTCGCCTCGTCGCCCTCCGCCCAGAGGGCGAGCACGGGGCACGCGATCCGGCGGTGGTCCCGGTCGGCCGCGTCGTCCTCGACGTCGACCGTGGCGCCGGCGCGATAGTCCTCGCAGGTCGCGTGGATCACCTGGGGATCCCGAAACGCCCGCCGGTACTCGGCCAGGGCCCGCGGGTCGAACGCATGGCCCCGCCCGGCCCAGCTCTCGAGGGTCCAGCGGAGAAAATAGTCGGGGTCGGCCCCGATCAAGCGCTCCGGCAGGTCGGGGGGCTGCGCGAGGAAGTACCAGTGATACGTCTCGAGCCCCGCCTGGCGGTCGAGCCGCGCCCAGGTCTCGAGGGTCGGCACGATGTCGAGCACCGCGAGGTGCGTGACCCGGTCCGGGTGGTCGAGCGCCAGACGGTACGCCACGCGGCCGCCGCGGTCGTGGCCCACGACCGCGAACCGCTCGAACCCGAGGCGCGCCATGATCTCGCGCTGATCCTCGGCCATGACGCGCTTCGAGTAGGCGCGATGGTCGGCGTCACTCGAGGGCCGCCCGCTATCCCCGTAGCCCCGGAGGTCCGGGCAGACCACGGTGAACCGCTCGGCCAGCGCGGGGGCGACCCGATGCCAGCACGCGTGCGTCTCCGGGTATCCGTGGAGCAGGAGAACGGGAGGGCCCTGCCCACCGACGACGGCGTGGATCTCGGTCTCGCGCGTCCGGATCCGCTCGGCGCGGAATCCGGGAAACAGCACCGCGTCTGCAGAGCTTGCGGGACCGGGCCCGCTCAATTGACCTCGTGGAGCGGATGGAGGTCCGGACGGCAGCTCGTGCAGGGCCTGAGCCCCACGGCCTCGGCGCGATTCCGGGACCCGAAGTAGGTCAGGAGCCCGGACTTGAGGGTCTCCGGCGACGGGCAGCTCGGGAGGCAGTACTCGCTGTCCCCGGGCGCGAGCATGTACATCGCGCCGCGCGCGATCGCGAAGTCGTCCTGCGCCGGCACCACCGGCACTCCCTCCGTCGTGAGCAACTGCCGCTTCCGGCCGGTCTCCCCCCCGGCATAGCCCGTCAGCAAGCCCGAGGCTCCGACCACCCTGTGGCACGGGATGGCGATCGGGACTGGATTCCAGCGGAGGGCTTGCGCCACCGCCCGCACCGCCCGGGGCTGTCCCAGATCGCTGGCCAGCCGCTTGTACGACACGACGGCGCCGTACGGGATGCCGGCCGTCCGCTCGAGCACCTTCCGCTGGAACGGGCTCCGGGCGAGCCGGAGGTCCAGCGGCCACTCGAGGTGCTGGGCCCGTCCCTCGATGTACGCGCGGAAGTCCCGGTAGAGGTGCTCGGCCTCACCGCCGTCCTCGACCGCCTCCACTCCTCGCAGCCTCGCGAGGCGCGACGCGCCGAAATCACGCCGACCGTGAAGGTATTCCAGGAGGACCACGCCCTGCTCCGAGTGCGCCAGGAGGATCGGCCCGAGCGGGGAATCGAAGATCCGGTAGGCCACGATCCGGCTCCGGATGTCGTCGAGCCGCGCCTCGAGCCGCTCGCGGGACTGCGCCACGCCCTGGGGATCCACGGGCGCCTCTCGCATCACTCCGAGCTCGCGGTCGATCGCCTGATAGCTCGAGTGCTCGTTCCGGCAGGATTCGCACTTCGCGACGTGCTGAGCCACGCGCCCCTCGGCGACGGTGTCCGCTTCACCGATCGCCGCGGCCACGAGGTCCGCCTCGATCTCGATGCAGCCGGCCCCCCTTCGCTTCACGACACGAACTCCTTCCCGATCAGCTCGCGCCCCTCGAGGGCACGGCGAACCTTCCGGAGAGCTTGGAACACGTGGGCCCGGGCCGTCTCGGCCGAGCACTCGAGGCTCCGGCCGATCGCTTCGTAGTCGAGCCCATGGACCTTCCGCTGGAGGAAGGCCAGGCGCTGCTTGAGCGGGAGCCCGGAGACGACCTGATCGACGGCCGTTCCGATCTCCTGCGACACGGTCACCGTGTCCGGCCGCTCCTCGTCCGTTTCCCGTGAAGCGACTCCCACTGCGGCGTACGCCAGCCGGCGCCGCTTCTGCGACCTGAAGTGGTTCCGCGTGAGGTTCGTCGCGATCGCGAAGAGCCAGGCACGCGAGTTGGCGTCCGGCGGAAGCGTCCGGTGCGCCCGGAACGCCCGCAGGAACGTCTCCTGCGCGAGGTCGTCCGCATCCTGCCGCTGCCCCGTCACCCGGAGCACGTACCGATAGATCTCGGCATGGTGGTCGGACATCAGCGCCTCGAACGTCCGGTCGCCCATCATCCCCAAAGACCCCGTAACCGTCCTGTTGTGAAATGACGTTGTGGCGTCAACGAATCCACCGCGCGAACTGTAGAGCAGATCCAGTCCATTGTTTCAATAGTTTACGATCAACCTCTGCGACGTCGTCTGACAGGGCCCGAACCGTCTAGGGTCGCCTCACCCTGCGGGGCCGGCCCGCCGGAGCCGGGCTTCGGCCCAACGAGCCTCGCGCTGGGCATGTCCGGAGAATGTGGCCTCCGAAGGGTCGGCCGGGACGACGTCGACCATCGTCGAGTGGAACGCCGGCCCTCCGCCCATGTCGGCCAGGCCGTCCGAGGTGAGCGCGTTGACCCCCCGGCCGCCCGGCATGAACTTGTGCCACCAGATCCCCTCGACCACCACCTGGCCGGCCTGCGTGTCGTCCGACAGGACGGCCGTGAAGAGCGCCCGCCCCCGATCGTTCCACACCTGGACGAGGCTTCCCTCACCGATGCCCCGAGCGGCCGCATCGTCGGGATGGACGAGCACCGTCGGCCCTCCTTGCCGTGCCCGGAGCAGCGCCGATTGGCTGAACGACGAGTTGAGGAAGAACCGGTTCGGCGGCACGTGGCAGCGGAGGGGGAACCGCGAGCCGATGGCGGGGTCGTCCAGGCTCTCCCGGAGCGGCACGTACGTGGGCAGCCCGGGCAGCCCCTGTCGGCGCAGCGTCTCGGAGTAGAACTCCACCCGCCCGGACGGCGTGGGTGCCCCGTCCGCGAACGGCAGGAACGGCCGCGGCACGGCGATCCTCGCCGAGTCGCTCGGCGACGGAGCCGCGCGTGGGTGATGCCGTCGGTGACCGGACCCGCGGCACGGAGGTGCGCGTCGACGAGCGCCGGGAGAGCCGTCTCGTAGTGGCGGTCGCGCATCCCCATGGCACGAGCCAGCTCGCCGAAGACCTCCCAGTTGGTCCGGGCCTCCCCTCGGGGCGGGATCACCGGCTCGGCCAGCTGGAGATAGAGGTGGCCGAACGACCGGTAGACGTCCGTGTGCTCCATGCTGGTGGTCGCCGGGAGGAGGAGATCCGCGTAGTCCGCCGTGTCCGTCTGCACCTGCTCGTGGACGACGGTGAAGAGATCCTCGCGCGCGAGACCCTCCAGCACGAGGCTCGAGTTCGGGCAGACCGCCGCCGGGTTCGAGTTGTACACGTAGAGTGCCATCACCGGCGGGCGGAGGTCCGGATCGGTGAGGGCGCGCCCGAGCTGCACCATGTTGATGGTGCGCGGCGGGGGCGAGGGCAAGAGGTCTCGCCGCTCCAGCACCGTGTCCCCGGGGCCGAACGTGCCCGAGCTCCCGAGCAGCGCGCCGCCGTGCGGATGGGCGTAGGCGCCCGTGAGCGCGGGGAGGCACGCGATGGCCCGGCACGTCATGCCCCCGTTCTCGTGGCGTGAGAGGCCGATGCCCACGCGGAGGTAGCTCGCCTTGGTCCGGCCGTATATCCGCGCGAGATCGACGATCGCGTCGGCCGAGAGCCCGGTGATGGCGGCCACGCGCTCGGGCGGATAGGCGCGCACGTGCTCCCGGAGAGCCTCGAACCCGAGCGTGGCCCGCTCGATGTAGCCGTGATCGAGGAGGTCCTCCCGGATGAGGACGTGCATCAGGCCCAGCGCCAGCGCCCCGTCCGTCCCGGAGCGGATCATGAGGTGCTGGTCCGCCTGGCGGGCCGTCCGGGTGCGGTACGGGTCGATGCAGACGATGCGCGCGCCTCGCGACCGCGCCTCCTTCACGAGCGTCATCAGGTTGATGTGCGTGTAGGCGGCGTTGATGCCCCACAGCACCACCAGGTCCGATCCCACCATCTGCTCCGAGTCGTTCCCCGCCACCACGCCGAGGGTCGCGCGCCAGCCGGCATAGGCGGTCGCCGTGCAGATCGTCCGGTCGAGCTGGCTCGCTCCCAGGGCATGGAACAGCGGGTGGCCGGCGTAGTACTGGATCCGTCCCAGCGTGCCGGCATAGGAGAACGGCAGGATCGCCTCCCCGCCCCACTGCGCGATCACCCGCGTGAACCGGTGCGCGATCTCCTCGATCGCTTCCTCCCAGGAGATGCGCTCGAACTCGGCGGTGCCTTTCGGCCCGACGCGGCGCATGGGATGGAGGATCCGAAGCGGCGAGTAGACCCGCTCCGCGTAGTCGTGCACCTTGCCGCAGATCACGCCGCGGGTGAACGGGTGCGCCCGGTCGCCGACGACGTCGACGATCCGGCCGTCGTCGACCGTGACCTCGAGCGCGCAGGCCGACGGGCAGTCGTGCGGGCAGACGGAGGCGTGGGAGCTGCGGGTCATCGGCTTTCCAGGCTCACGGCGTCTTGTCCGGCGCCGAGCGCGTCGCGTGCTCGTAACCTCGCCGGAGCCAGCTGAACGCGCGCGACAGCACGTCGGGACTGTCGACGTCGCACTCGATCCAGCCGCGCCCCGCGAATCGGCGGTGCGGCCGCACCCCCGGCGAGGCGAGGGCCCGGGCCTGGTCCCCGCGCGAGAGCCGCACCCAGAGGTCGTGCTCGCGCGGCCGTATGGGATAGCACGCGAACAGCTGCTCGCCAACGAAGTAACCGAACCGCCCGAACATCGGCGTGATGCGAACGCCCAGCCAGCCGCTCAGGACCCGGTTCAGCTCGGCGGACATACCCTGACCGCCCTGGCGCATGACCCGCCGGTCACGGCGCGCTCGGCCGGTCCCGCGCGGCGCGGGCGGCGGTCCGGGCCGTCTCTTGCGCACCGTCAGAGCCGTCGGGGCGGCACGCGCCGGTAGAAGAGGAGCTCGCGGGTCCCCTGCGGCAGGTTGTCGATGTAGCCGCTCGGGACGAAGCCGAGCGCGCCGTGCATGCGAATGGCGGGGCCGTTCGTCTCCTCCACCGACGAGAAGACTCGCGGCGTCGGGGATACCGCATCGACCGAGAGCATGAGCTCGCGCGCGATGCCGCGGCGGCGGTACTTCTCCTGCACCACCACCAGAGAGACGAACGTGCACTGGAACCAGTCAGTCCGGTAGGCGCAGACGCCCACGATCTCGCCTTCCGCCTCGGCGACGATCAGGTGGTGGCGCTCGAGGTGGGCCTTGATGAGCGGCCCCGCGCGATCGGGGCCGACGACCAGGGCCGCCAGCTCCGCGCACTGGCGCGCGTCGGCCTGGCGCGGGGGGCGAATCTCGATCAGCGCCATGCGTCCACCGACTCGGCCTGGACAGGCTCGCGCGGCAGTTCCCTTGCGGGCGGCGCCAGCAGGGCCCGGAGCGTCGCCTCGACTCGGCCAACGTCGGGCCAGGCAGAGCCCTCGGCACGCCCGTCGATCACCCGCACGCGCGGGCCGACCGGCGCCCACATGGCTGGATCGGTGGGGCCGAAGAGGGCCACCGTCGAGCAGCCCACGGCGGCCGCGAGATGCGTCGGCCCCGAATCGTTGCCCACGACGGCTCGCGAGAGGGCAAGGAGCGCTGCGATGTCCGCCAGCGGCCAGTCTCGTGCGAGAACGTCTTCACGGACGGCTCCGACGTCCAGCAGCGCCTGCACCGCGGCGTGGTCGGCCGGACCCGCCAGCGCGACCAGAGGCAGGCCGTCCTCGCGGAGCCGACGGGCCAGCGTCGGGAAGCCGGGCCACACCTTCGTCGCAGCTCCAGCGCCGGGCTGGAGGACGATGGCCTCGCCGACGGCGATCCCGCGCGCGGCGAGCCAGTTCCGAGCCGTCGTCCGGGCCTCCTCGCTCACGCGAAGCGGCGTGACAGGAAGGTCCGCCGGCGCCGGTCCCAGCGGCGCCAGGGTCTCGAGGAGATGGCGGCTCACGTGGCGGCCGGACCCGGCCGGCGGAGCGGCGCGCGCGACCACCGTGGGCCGGCCGATCCCGGCCAAGTTCGTCCGGAACGCGGCATCCCCCGCCCCCATCCAGCACACGACGGCGTCGAAGGCCGTCAGCACGCGTAGCGCATCCGGATGAGGCGCCTCGACGAACAGGCGATGAAGTGCGAGGGTCTCGAGGTCCACCGCCGCGTCCACGAGGCCCGAGCCCTCGAACAGGGCGACGAGGCGGGGCGCGACCGCCAACGTCTGACGGTAGCCGAGCGTCCGGATGCGCGCGAGCGCGGGGCCGGCGAGGAGGACGTCGCCGAGCGCGCCGGGATGGACGACGAGACAGCGTCGGCTCACGCGGACACCCGACTTCGCGGCGCGGTCCCCGTGTTGCGTGCGCTCCAGCGGGGGGCGACATAGCGGGACATCAGGAAGAGCCCCGCCTCGCCCGACCACCAGCCGAAGAGCCCGCCCCCGAGGACGTCCGAGAGGAAGTGCGCGTTGAGAGCGATCCGCGACGCCGCCACCGCGGACGCGACGGCCAGGAGCCAGCCCCGGCGCCGCGGAGGGACCCATCCGATCAGCGCGGCCGCGGTCGCGAACGCGGTCGCGGCGTGGCCCGAGGGGAAGCCGTGGTAGCCCGATTCGCCGAAGCACGGCCAGTGGAAGAACCCGCGAAGCGCCGGCGAGTCGGGCGGCGTGACCGCGCCCACGCCCCACCCGTCGACGAGCCGGGGCCGCGCGCGGCAGGCGATGTGCTTGGCGACCTGGGTCGTGAGGCCCGCGAGGAGCACCCCCGCGACGCCGCCCACCGCCGCCTGCCACATCAGCGCATCGGCGGTCCGGTAGCCGACGACGGCGAGACCGATGAGCCCGACGGTCGCCACCTCGGTCGCCCCGAGCAGCGTCATGCCGTTCGCGAGCATGCGAACCTCGTGCGAGACGAAGTGCCGGAACACGAAGTCGTGGAGCAGCTCGTCGGCCGGGCCCGCGGCCGAGAAGACCGCGAGCGCGAGGACGGCCGCCTGGATCAGGCGAGCGCGGTGAAGCTTCCCGATCACGAGCGCTAGTATCCGCCCCGCCGGCGCCGCGGCGCAAGCGACGCGGGCCTTCCGAGGCCTAGCCGGAGCGCGTCCTCGTGAAGGTGCGGCGCACGCGCTCGTAGCCACCCCAGGCGTAGAGGACGGCGATCAGGATCACCGCCGTGCCCGAGGCATCGCACAGATCGCGAAGAAAGGTATCCCAGATCTGTCCCCCATCGGCCGCCGCGGGGCCGACGGCGAGCCGGGCGAGAGCGTCCACGGGACGGCTCCAGGCGCTCCCGAGGAGCAGGGTGAGTCCCCGGTCGCGCCAGCGGAGTAGCCGCGACCGCCGGCCCGGCGCGTCGATGATCAGATCGCGACCCGTCATGGGATGCTCCGGAGCCCGCGGTCGGGACTGACCCAGACGGCCTGGCGCCCGCGGGCGCGGAAGACCGCCCGGGGAACGCCCACGGCCACTGTCAGCGCCGTGATGATCCAGAACGCGAAGGGATAGCCGATGACGGACGTGAGATACCGTCCCACGCCCGGCTCGTAGCGGCTGTCGAGTGCCATGCCGACCGCCACCTGGAAGAGGAACATCGCGCCCAGCGTGAGACCCCACTCGCCGGGAATGAGGCCGCCGACCGACACGGGGAGCTCCACTCCGGGCACGAGGTCAATGGCCCAGATGACCGTCAGCGAGACGGCGACCAACGCCCAGGCGACGCTGGCCAGGTACTCCGCCGCGATCACCCACATCCCGCGCGACCGCCATCGGAGAAGCTCCGGCAGGCAGCTCGAAAAACACCTGGACGGCGCCCGTGGCCCAGCGAAGGCGCTGCCGCCAGAGACCGCGCAGAGTCTCCGGGTTGAGGATCCAGCAGAGGGCTCGGGGCTCGAACCGCACGTGCCAGCCTGCGAGCTGCAGGCGCCAGGTGATGTGGACGTCCTCGGTAAGCATGTCCGTGCGCCAGTACCCCACCTCGACGAGCGCGCGCCGCCGGAAGCCGCAGACCACGCCCGAGACGGTGAAGAGGTGGCCCATGACCATCTGAGCCCGCTTGATGAGCCCCACCAGGGTCGAGAACTCGCCGATCTGCAGCCGTCCGAGTGCGGTCGACCGCGTGCGGATCCGGGGGTTCCCGGTCACGCCGCCGACCACGGGGCTCGACGCCAACGCCCGCACCATCCAGGTGACGGCATCCTCGTCGAGAAGCGCGTCCCCGTCGATGCAGATCACGTACTCCGCGTCCGTCAGCTGGACCCCGGCACGCAGGGCCGCGGCCTTGCCCCGATTCACTCCGCAGCCGCAGGACGCGGAGCCGTGGCTCGTCCGCGGCGAGCGCCTCGAGGATCGCGCCCGTCGCGTCCGTGCTCCCGTCGTCGATCGCAATGATCTCGTAGGCGGGGTAGCGGAGCTCGCTGAGGGCGCGGATCGTCTCCCTGATCTGAGGCGCCTCGTTGTGGCAGGGCACGATGACCGCCGCCCGAGGGCACGGTGTCGGCAGACGGCCAGCGAGCTCGCCGCACCGTCGCTCCTCGAACCACCAGAAGAAGACGGCCCCGGCCACCCATACGCCCGCCATGACGAACGGATAGACGAACTCGAACCGCTGGAGCGCGTCGACGAGGGTTTGCATGTGCTCGAGCATCGCCGCTCAGGGTCGGAACGGAAACGTCGCGCCGCCGATCACCTCGCTCATGGCGGTCAGCTCCCCGGGTCGGTCGAGGAGGCGATCGGGGCAGTAGATGCTGTTCAAGACACCGGCATGCCTGTACGCGACGCCATTCCGCCGGCACGCTCCGACTGCTCCAGTACACGAGCCGGCCCCAGTTGTCTCCCTCGAGCCAGCCCAGGCTCCTTCAAGCTTCCGGAGCGCTTCCTCCGGCCGCCCCTCCCAACGCACCGCGAGGTAGTCGACAGCGTCCGCGGCCACCTCCGTCGGGACGGCGGAGCTCGCGAAAGGTCCGCGACGTCGAGCACCTTCACCGCTCGGCTGGTAGCGGGCCACGGCGTCGAGCAGGCGCAACGCGCCCTGGCGCGCGCTCGGACAGGCGCGTCCGCTCCTGCGCCTCGCCGCACCCGCCGCGGCGTCCGCGGATCCCAGCGGCTCACGCCCGGCGCCCAGCGTCGTCGGCGCCAGGTCGGCCGCTCAGAAAGATTCGGACCCAGGCTCGACGCCACGGAAGGGCACCGAACGCGCCAGCGCGCCGTAGACGGCGATGGCCGTGTCTGCATCACGGCCCGCCTGCTCGGTCGGCAGCCAGGCAAACACGTCCGCGCCTGTCCGCGCTGTAAATCTGCCACGCCGCTCGGCTGAAGAGATCCGCCCGGACCGGCAACCGGTCGGTCGAGAAGTACGACCCCGCCGCCGGGAGCGGACGACGCCGCAGCCAGGAGGACCATGTTCGGACGGAACGCCAGGATCCGGTCGAGGATCTGGCCGAGCCGAATGTCCTGCTCCTCCTCCGACGACGCAAACACCTCGTCCGGGTTGACGCAGAGGCCCCGCAGCAGGGCGGGCTCGGGCGGATGCGTGAGGACGTCGGAGACGAATCGGAGCCCCGGATTCTCCACGGCGTAGAACCGCCCGATGCGTCGCAGATCGCCGATGCTCGCGCGCTCGGGATCGAGCGTCAGGCTGATGGGCATGCCCGCCTCCCGGGCGGCCGCCACGGTCACCTCGTTCCAGCGCCCGTACGGCCAGGTGATGACCCGAGGCCGCACGCCGAGCTGGGCCGCGAGGAGGTCGGAGTTCCGCTCGAGATCGGCCCGTACCCGCCGCCCGTACTCCGCGTCCGTCTCGTACCGGCCCGTCCGGGGATCGTAGGCGTAATCGATGGCCGCCTGGGCCAGCTCGATCGCGAGGCTGAGGTATGGCCTGAACCGAAAGGTCAGGATCGACCGGAGGTCTCCGAAGCGGGGCTGGGGCATCTCGAGCGGGACCCGCTCGCTGATCCGCAGCCCCGGCCGCCGGCGAATGAACCCGTGCCCGATCGCGGCGGGGGCCTCGCCTCCCTGGGGATTCGTGAAGACGGTGCTGTGAAAGCCATAGGTGTGCGACCCGATCTCGACGAGCCCGGAGCGCCGCATCTCGCGGAGCTGCTCCCAGCTCACGAAGTCTTCCCGGGCGACCAGGTCCGTCGCCGTAACGGACCTGTGCCCGGGGGGGACGTCGAGGAAGCTCCCGACCACGGACAGCACCGCGGGGTAGTCGAAGGCCCGCAGCAGCGGGTACACGTGTGTGTAGAAGCTCCGGTAGCCGTCATCGAACGTCAGGAGGACCGCCTTGGGCGGCAGCGGCCGCTGGCCCTGCTGCGCGGCGACGACGTCGTCGACGGACACGACCCGATAGCCGTTCTGGCGCAGCCAGTCGCAGCTGGACCGCCAGGTTGCGGAGGGTGATCCCGTCGTAGGTCAGGGCGGCCGAGCTGTCGACGACGTCGTGATACGCGAGCACCGTGAAGTCCGTGTCGGCCGCCCATGTCGGGGTCCCACCGCCGATCACGGCCAGGAGCACGAGGACGGACACGATCGGCCGCATCGCTCAGAACCTCACGTTCAACTGAAGGAAGCCGGCGATTTCCTCCTCGCGGTCGCCGTCGAACACGCGGCTTCCGAAGAGGATGCCATAGGACAGCGTCGATCTGGCGTCCGAATTGCCACCGGTGCTCGTAGGCGATGCTCCCGATCGGCTCACCGTCGAAGCCCGGCCTGGAAGGTTCCGCCGACGGTGCCGGTGAGCGCGTGCACGAACGACTGCCGGTACCGCCGCCACGCGACGTGCTCGGCGACCACAGCGACGGTGGGCGTGAACACCCACTCGGGGCTGAAGTAGGCGACGTCCGTGCGGGAATTCGTCGAGTAGTACAGGTCCACGATCCCCGTCAGCGTGAAGAGGGGCCGATCGAGGACTCGCTCCGCGAAACGCGGGAACAGCTCGTTCCGCACGTTCCCGTCGCTGAAGTCCATCAGTCGCCACGTGAGCGCCAGCCCGCGGCTCTCGTGGAATCGATAACCGGCGCCGAGCTCCACCGCGTCAGCCGTGGTTCCATTCTTCAGCGCGCGTATCGGGGTCTCCCGGGAGAAGATCTCCCCGGCCGCGGACAGGCTCACGTGGTCGGTCGGCGTCCATTCGATCTCCGCCCGCCCGCCGAGGCCGTCTTCGGTGCTCTCGTTGTACGTAAGCTCGGCGAACGCCCGCAGCGAGGGGCCCCGGTACTCAAGGCCGGCCGCCGCGCGGTTCCACGTCTCCCGTCCCTCCGCGAGATCCTCCGTCACGTAGCGATATGCGCCGGTGGCGTGCCAGTAGTCCCACAGGGGCGGCGACCAGAGACGCGTCGTGACTGCGATCCCCACGCCAGGCGCCGTCGGCTCGGCGCCGTAGCTCGGCTCGACCCGGGTGACCCACTCCCACATCCGGTGGACGTCCCAGTCCTTCTTCAGATCCTGCACGCTCTTGTTCTCGGGCTAGACGGCGTAGAGCCCCTCGATCGCAGGCCGGCCTCCGGATAGCGCCGGAGGGCGAGCAAGCGTCGCGGCCTGGCCGAGATGGAGATCGACGTCGTCGGGCGCCGACCGCAGCCACGGCTCGATCAGGGCCAGCGACCGGCGCGGCCAGCCCCGCGCCCGCGCCACGCTCGCGAGGTCCGCCTGGAGCCAGCTCGCCGCCGGCGCCGCCGCCGCGAGCGGCGACAGCCGGTCCCAGGCCTCCGGCCAGCTGGCCGCTGTAGTAGCGGGCGAGGGCAGCCGCCACGGCCGCTGTCGACCTCTGAGCTCGTTCTCGACGGTCGCCGCCAGTGTCGCGGAACCTCGCGAAAGGAGGGTCCTCGCGCTCGAGCCCGTCGATCACCGCGTAGGCGCGATCGTAGCGCTCGAGCTCGACCCACGCGTAGAAGAGTCCCAGCCTGCGCCTCGAAGCGCGTCTCGCGCTCCTTCGGCTCCTCGTCCAGGACCGACTGGTAGAGGTCCCGGGCGCTGGCGGGGTCCTCGAGATAGAGATACGCGGACGCGACGCTTAGCCGGGCGTAGGCCGGCACCCTGACGTTCTCCTGACGCAGGCGCTCGTAGACGGCCACCGCGTCCCGCATCCGGGACCGATCGCGATAGGCGACGAGGAGGTCGAATCGGGCCCGCTGGAGGACCACGCTCGCCACGTCCGGCCGCGCCTCCAGCTCGGCGATCCTGCCGCTCGATGGCGGCGATGCCGCGGTCGGTCGCGTCGAAGCGGCGAGCCGGATCGACGACCGGCAGCCTCCCCCAGCGGAGCATCATCGCGCCCTGGGTCTCGGCGATGCGGTCCTGCTCCGATTGATCGGAGCAACCCGCCCGGCTCGCGGGCGAGCTCCTGGGCTCGGAAGGGAGCCCCGAGCGCTTCCAGGGCCATGGTCCGGCCGGCGAGCGCCTCGCGGTTCTCGGGCCGATGCTTCAGCACCTCGGTGTAGTAGCGGAGCGCCGCTGGCAGATCCCGGGCCTGCGCAGTGAGATAGCCCCACGCGAGCAGCCCTTCCAGGTCTGAGGGATCCGTCCCGTACGACGCCGTCAGGACTTGTCGCGCTTCCTCGAAACGGCCCGCCGTCCACGTAGACCAGCGCTCGGAGCAACGCCCACCGCGGCCCGTCGGGAAATCGCTCGGCGCCGCGCTTGAGGTACGCTGTCTGCGCGGTCAAGCTCGCCGACGGCTCGCGCGCTGCGGGCCGCGGCGAACAGCGTGTAGTCAAACGCCGCATCGGGACCGATCGTCTCGAAGACCTCGAGCATCTCGCGATCGCGGCCCGCCCACCCGAGGATGACCGTCAGGTCGGAGGCGATCGGGATGTCCCCCGGGTACGCGAGCCGGAGCGCCTGCAGGCGCGCGATCGCCCGGTCGAACTCGCCGTCGCGGGCCAATGTCCACGGCCTCCACACGCTCGGCATTTTGGGCCTCTGCGCCGGCCGACCACAGGAGCGTCGCCAGCATGACGGCGAGGGCGACCGTCCCGGGGCAGTCCGCCCACCACGATTTCGTTCTCATCGAGGACTGGCAAGCAGTGGAAGGCGCCTCGTCACTGCGCACGCCAATGGTTGCGACGACCCACGGCCGCGATCAGCGGTACGCCTGCACGATGCAGGGGCTGACCCGCGGATTGGCCAGGACGTCCGCGGGGCCGCGTTCGAGCTCCCTCCACTTCGGATGGCCGTGCTGCCGGAGCCAGGCCACGTTGTCCATCACGAGACGAAACAGCCGCCCGATCGCGTCGCAGGCGGGCGAGCCGACGGGCGCGCCGGCCGTCACCATGGCAGTCCTGATCTTCAGCGTGTCCACGGGGCGATCCAGCCACGGATAGGCGTGAGCCTTGATAACGGTCGGCGTGTAGTGCTGCGCCAGCGGCGCGTCTCCGGGCTTGGGATTCAGCCGGACGGGCACGAGGACGAAGCCATGGGACGCCGAGATACCCTCTCTCAGGTACTCCGTCGGGGTGCCGGCCACGCGGAAGAAGGCGTCGATCCGGCCCGTGCGGAGCGCCGTGATCACCTGGTTGGTCTCGAAGAAGTTCACCAGCTCGCGCGGCTCCACGCCCGCGAGGTGCAGCAGGACGAGCGCGGTCACCGTCGTCCCGCTCCCTGGCGGGCCGATGTCGACGCGCTTGCCCGCGAGGTCGCCGAGCCCGTTGATGCCGGGCCGGGCAAAGAGGTAGACGTCCTCCTCGTACAGGCCGCCGGCAATCTGGAGCTCGCCGACGACTCTCCGCGCCTCCGGGTCGCCGCGCGCGTAGATCTCAAGGTAGCTCAGCACGTCGCTCTGCGTGACGCCGAGCTGGATCGACTTGTATCGAAACACGTCGATGACGTTCTGGAGGGCGCCCTGCGTGGGCAGGACGGCCAGATCGATGCCCGCCTCCGGCGCGACCTCGTCCAGGAGCCGCCTGATGTCGCGCCCCATCGCGTAGTACGCCCCGGACTCGTCACCGGTGACCATCATCAGCTCGGTGCGCTTCGGTCGCGGCGGGCTCTGCGCCCCGGCGAGGCTCGTGAGGCACACGATCATCAAGACCAGACCCCCAAGCCACTTCATTCCCCCGCCTCCTCGTCACTAATCCGTCCGGACAGACGCGGGCCCACCGACCGGGCTCCGCCCGGCGGTTCGCGAGGAGACGATGGCATGGGGCGTGGTCCTGGGCAATAGGACGTTGGGCCTAGACGCCGTTCCCGGCCCTGGGCTCGGATCCGGCGTGGATCGCGGAACGAGGCCTAGTTAGGGGGGCGGCGGGGCTTCTCCGATGCTTGCCGTTCGCCGCGCGAGGATCTCCGCGACCGCTCGGGAACGCGGGTCCACCTCGATCTCCGCCATTGGCTCGGGGAGCGCCAGGGACCAGTTCGCGCGGCGATCGCCAGTCGTGCCCGGCAGGTTGGGTCGCTCGGCGACCCCGAGGGCGTCCTCGAGCGTCGCCGTGATCAGGACCGAGGGGGCCCCGGCGAGCCGCCGATGGATCGCGAGGCTCATTTCTTCCCACGACGCGGTGTCCGGAAGGCCGGTCAGCGCGCGAAGGTGCTCTCGCAGTGCCCTCGTCCCTTCCACGTTGGCCGCCAGGCCCACCGCTTCCTGCTCGCGGAGGTCGCTGCCGGTCCAGAGACCGCGTACGGTCGGAAGGTCATGAGTCGTGACGGCCGCGAGCGAGAGCGGCGGGTAGCTGGCGGGCGGCCCCGGCTCGAACCACGCGACGCGCGTCGAGAGAATCCGCTCGGCGGCGAGGCGCTCGCGCACGCCCGGCGCGACCGTCCCGAGATCCTCGCCGATGACGACAGCGCCCGCCCGCTCGCTCTCGAGGGCAAGGATCGCCAGGAGGTCATCGCTCGGGTAACGCACGTACGCCCCCTCGCGGGCAGTCGCGCCTCCGGGCACCCAGAACAGGCGGAACAGCCCCATGACGTGGTCCACGCGCATCCCGCCGGCGTGGCGAAGACAGGCCCGCACGGTCTCGATGAACGGAGCGTATCCCGCGGCCCGCAGCCGGTGCGGCACGAACGGCGGCAGCCCCCAGTCCTGCCCGTCGAGCGCGAAGTCGTCGGGCGGCGCGCCCACCGTCACGCCGTCGGCCAGCACGTCCTGCCAGGCCCAGGAATCAGCGCCCTCGCCGTCGAAGCCGATGGCGAGATCCGTGATCAGCCGGAGCGCGCGCCCGGCCCGGCCGAGCTGCTCGTCCAGAAGGCACTGGACCCAGGCATGAAACGCGACCCGCCCCGCGCGCTCGGCCGCGAAGCGCGCGACTCCGGGCGACGCCGGGTGGCGGTGCTCGGCCGGCCAGCGCCGCCAGCCCGCCCCGTGATGCTCCGCGAGCGCGCAGAAGGTCGCGAACTCGTCGAGCCCCCGCCCCTCGCGCGCCCGGTACTGCACCAGCTCGGGGACGTTCAGGCCACGTCGCCGCCACAGCGCCTCGAGGGCCGTCGTCTTCAGCCGGAACACGGCATCGCGATCGATCCGGCGCTCCGCGTCGAGGCCGCGGCCCTCCGCGGCGAGTCGCGCGACGTCGAGCCCCGCCTCCGACGCGCCCGGGACCTCCTCGACCCGCAGGTACAGCGGGTTTCGGTAGCGGCGGCTCGACGGGAAGTACGGGCTCGGCTCCTGCGGGACTATCGGGAGAACGGCGTGGAGGGGATTCAGGACCACGGCACCCGCCCCGAGCGCGCTCGCCGACCACTCGGCCAGCCGACGCAAGTCCGCCAGATCGCCGATGCCCCAGCTCTCCCGCGAGCGAACCGCGTACAGCTGGATGGCCCAGCCCCAGGCCCTGAGCCCGTCCGGGAGATGGCAGCGAGCCGGCGCAGCAATGAAGCGCGCGGCCGCTCGACCTCCCGGGGGCCGCAGCTCGTGGTAGCCGAGGGGCAGATCGGCCGGCAGGCCATGCTCCAGGCGCAGAACGGCGCCGTCCTCGAGGACGAGCTCGGTGCCGGACTCGACGGCAGGGAGCGGCTGGCCCCGGCGATGGACGACTGGCCCGGCGGCATCGGGAGCCAGACCGGTCGCTCCCATCGCCGACTGGAGACGAGACCGCGCCTCCCGCGTCGTGGCCCGCCACGCGCCGCGGGTGTCGATGTAGCCGTCTTCGATACCCCAGGCGTCGGCGCTCAGGAGGTGGCGGCCCCCCTGCCGGCCGGCAGCGTGAAGCTGACCGTCGTGCCGTGGCCGAGCGCGCTCTCGATGTGAAGCTCCCCTCCGTGCGCCTGGACCAGGTGCTTGACGATCGCGAGCCCGAGCCCCGTCCCGCCGACCTCGCGCGAGCGCGTCTTGTCCACGCGATAGAAGCGCTCGGTGATCCGCGGAAGCTCCGTCGACGGGATCCCGACGCCCGTGTCCCGGACCCGGACCTCCACGCGGCCGTCCGGCCCCGTCTCGGCCTCGACGCGGATCCGGCCGCCCTCGGGCGTGAACTTGACCGCGTTGTCGACCAGGTTCACCAGGATCTGCACCAGCCGGTCACGGTCCGCGTGGACCGCCAGGCGCGGCGGCACCACGCGCTCCAGCGTCTGGCGGCTCTGCGTCGTCTGCCGCTCGAACATGGCCGCGACCCCCGCGACGACCTCGCCGAGGTCGAGCCGCATCGGGACCATCGTGACCCGGCCGCTCTCGATGTTGGACAGCTCGAGCAGATCGTCGATGAGGCGGTCGAGGCGCTCGGCATGCGTCCCCGCTACCTCGAGGAACCGGCGCGCATGGTCCCGGTCGTCGAGGGCGCCGTCGAGGAGCGTCTCGAGGTAACCCTTGATGCACGTGAGCGGGGTCCTCAGCTCGTGGGACACGTTGGCCACGAACTCGCTGCGCACCCGCTCGAGCCTTCGGAGCTCGGTGACGTCGTGGAGAACCAGGAGCACCCCGGGCGTCTCCGGCCCGAGGCCGACGGGCGCGCCGCGCGCCGCGACCACGCGATTGACGGGAGGCCCGAGCTCGAGCTCGTGCCGGGCCGGAGCTCCCGAGGCGCGCACCTCGTACACGAGGTCCAGGAGCTCCTTCTGCCGGATGACCTCCAGGAAGGGCCGTCCCTCGGCGATCTCGTTCGCCACCGCGAACATGGCGCGGGCCGCCGGGTTGAGGAGCAGGAGGCGCCCGCGGTCGTCCAGCGCCACCACGCCCTCGGTCATCCCGTCGAGGATCGTGCGGACCTTCGCCTGCTCGTCGCCGAGACGCTCGATCTTCTCGCGGAGGGCCACCGCGGTCCGGTTGAGCGCGATGCCGAGCGCGGCGATCTCATCCGTGCCCGCGACCGGCACCGCCTGGGCGAGGTCGCCCTCGGCCATGCGGCGCGCCGCGTCCTCCATGCCCCGGAGCGGCCGCGTCACCCGCCGGCTCACGAACAGGCCGATCACCAGCGCCACGCCGATGGCGAGGACGGCGCCGCCAGCGAGGGTCCGCCGGACGAGAGCCCGAGACGCATCGACGTCGTGCGTCGGGAGCGCCAGCCGGAGGACCGCGCGCGGCCGGCCCTGGTGCTCGAGCGGCACCGCGACGTACAGGAGATCCCGTCCGACCGTCGCGCTCCGCCGAACGTCGCTCCCCACCTGTCCGTCGAGCGCACGGCGCACCTCGGGACGGCCCGCGTGGTTCTCGATCTCACGGACCGACTCGCGATCGGACTCGGCCAGGACGGTGCCGTCGCCCGCGATGACGGTCACCCGGGCTCCGAGGATCCGGGCGTAGCGCTGTGCGCGCGCCTGGAAAGCGGGGGCTCCGGGGGGGCTGTCGAGCAGCGGCGAGAACGAGTCGTGGAGGAGCCCCGCCTGTGTCACCAGCGTGCCCTGGAGGCGGGCGACGGCCTGGGCCTCGAGCGCACGGCTCACGTACAGCCACATGACCAGGACGCCGAGCCCGGCCACAATCCCGAGCAGGATGGTCAGTCGCGCGGCCAGACCGAAGCGGCGGCGCACCGGAGTGTGCGGCATCACGCCTCGCCGTCGAAGCGGTAGCCCACGGCCTTCACGGTCACGATGCGGCGCGCCTCGGCCCCGAGCTTGGCGCGGAGACGCCGGATGTGTACGTCCACCGTCCGCGACTCCACCTCGGCGGCGTTCGCGTAGCCCCAGACCGTCTCGAGGAGCTGATCGCGGCTGAGCACGCGACCGTCGGCGCGCATGAGCGCCGTCAGGAGCGCGAACTCCTTGGCGGTCAGCTCCAGGGACCGCCCGTTGACAGTCACCGCGTGTCGCGCTTCGTCGACGCGAAGGGCCCCCGCCGCCCGACCGATCGCCGGCGGCTCGGCCCCTTCGACCCGCCGGAGCACCGCGCGGATCCGCGCCAGGAGCTCCCGGGGACTGAAGGGCTTGACCACGTAGTCGTCCGCTCCGAGCTCGAGGCCGACAACCCGGTCCACCTCTTCTCCCCGGGCGGTGAGCATGATGATCGGGAGGCGCCGCGTGGCGGCTTCCCGGCGCAGCTGGCGGCAGACCTCCAGACCGTCGAGACCCGGGAGCATGAGGTCGAGGAGGGCAACGTCCGGCTGCTCGGCACGGGCGAGCCTCAGAGCGGTTCCGCCATCGGCCGCGTGGATGAAGCGCATCCCGGCCTTCTCGACGTGGTAGCGGACGAGGTCTGCGATGTCGCGCTCGTCCTCCACCAGCAGCACTGTCGCCGGCACGCGGTCCTCCCGGGCTGAATTGTAGCCCGGGAGGGTCGGGCCAGGCCGGGCGATCGGAGAAGCCGGAAAGCCCGCGGGTCAGCCGGCGATCGCGCGTGCCTCCGCCATCCGGCAGAAGTAGCGGTGGACCGCGAGATCGCCGGACAGCTCGGGGTGGAAGGACGCGACGAGGACGAGCCCCTCGCGCGCCAGGACCGGATCGCCCGACTGACGGGCCAGGACCTCTACCCCGGGGCCGGCGCGCAGAATCCGGGGCGCCCGGATGAAGACCATCCGGAGGGGCTCACTCCCCTCACCCAGGTCCACGGACGTCTCCGCGTCGAAGGACTCCCGCTGCCGCCCGTAGCTGTTGCGCTCGACCGTCACGTCGATCAGGCCGAGAGATCGCTGGCGCGGGCCCTCCACCTCTCGAGCGAGAAGGATCAGGCCCGCGCACGTGCCGAAGAGCGGACGGCCGCTCTCGTGAAACGACCGAATGGCTGGCGCGAAGTCCCAGGCGTCCATCAGGTGAAGCAGCGTGGTGCTCTCGCCCCCGGGCAGGATCAGCCCGTCGACGTCGTCGAGAGCGCCCGGCTTTCGGATCTCCACGGGCTCCGCCGCGACGCGCCGAAGCGCGGCGGCGTGGAGCCCGAAGTCACCCTGGAGCGCGAGAACGCCGATCCGCACCGGTCACCAGCCTCGCGTCTGGAGAAGCTCCCCGGCGGCGAGCTTGGAGGTCTCGAGGCCGACCATCGCGTCGCCCAGATCCTCGCTCACCTTCGCGAGCACGTCCGGGTCCTTGTAGTGGGTGGTCGCCTGGACGATGGCGCGCGCCCGGCGCTCCGGGTCGCTCGACTTGAACACGCCCGAGCCTACGAAGACCGCCTCGGCCCCGAGCTGCATCATCAGGGCCGCGTCGGCCGGCGTTGCGATCCCGCCCGCCGAGAAGTTCGGCACCGGCAGGCGCCGGTTCGCCGCCACCCACCGGACGAGGTCGTACGGCGCCCCGAGGTTCTTCGCCTCGGCCATGAGCTCCTCCGGCCCGAGCGAGGCCAGCCGGCGGATGCCCGTCGTCAGCGCGCGCATGTGCCGGACGGCCTCGACGATGTTCCCCGAGCCCGCCTCGCCCTTGGTCCGGATCATCGCGGCGCCCTCGCCGATCCGCCGGAGCGCCTCGCCGAGGTCTCGCGCGCCGCAGACGAATGGCACGCGGAACGCGAGCTTGTCGATGTGGTAGTGCTCGTCGGCCGGCGTCAGGACCTCGGACTCGTCGATGAAGTCGACGGCGAGGGCTTCCAGGATCTGCGCCTCCACGAAGTGGCCGATCCGCGCCTTGGCCATGACCGGGATGCTGACGTTCTGCTGGATCTCCCGGATCTTGCCGACGGCGGCCATCCGCGCCACGCCACCGTCGCGCCGGATGTCGGAGGGGACGCGCTCGAGCGCCATCACCGACGACCGCGCCCGCCTGCTCCGCGATGCGCGCCTGCTCCGCGTTGGTCACGTCCATGATCACCCCGCCCTTCAACATCTCGGCGAGGCCGATGTGCTTGGGATCCGCGATCCTAAGGCCGCTCACGTCACTCATCGGGTATCGCTCCTTTTTCGCCCGTCGGGACCGCGCCCGACGACTCGGGTCACACCACCAGCGCCTCGAGCCGCTCGGGCGCCGGCCGGGGGCTTCCGCCCCGCCGCCAGTCGGCGATCGCCTCGGCCAGACGCTTGACGCCGTCCTCGATCCGCCGCACGGGCACCGAGGAGAACGACAGCCGCGCGGTGCCGTCTCCGCCTCCGTCCACGAAGAACCGCGCCCCCGGCGTAAAGCTCACGCCGCGCCGGAGGGCCCGCGGCATGAGGCCCGCCGCGTCGCAGCCCGCCGGCAGCGTGAGGAGCAGCGAGAAGCCGCCACGCGGCTCCGTCCAGCTCGTCCCCTCGGGCATGTGGCGGTCCAGCGCCTCGAGGAGCGCGGTGCGGCGGCGGTCGTACTCCCGGGCAATCCGTGCGACGTGCCGGTCCAGCAGGCGCCGCTCGCAGAACCGGTGCACGGCCGCCTGGATGAGGGGGCTCGTCCCGAGATCGGCGAGCTGCTTGGCCGCGCGGAGTCGCTCCACGACGGGCGGCGGCGCCACGAGCCACCCGAGCCGGAGCCCCGGGAAGAGCACCTTGGAGAACGTGCCGATGTAGAGGACGAGCCCGTTCCGGTCCAGCGCGCGAAGCGGAAGCGGCCGCCGGTTGCCGTAGTAGAGGCTGCCGTCGAAGCCGTCCTCGACGACCGGGACATGGTGCCGCGCCGCGACGTCCAGCACCCTCCGCGCCGCTTCGGGCGACATCGTGACCCCAGTCGGGTTGTGGGCGGTCGGCTGGCAGTAGAAGAGCTTCGGCCGGTGGCGCGCCAGGACCTGCTCGAGCGCCTCGGCCGACGGCCCCTCACGGTCCCAGGGCACGGGCACGAGCTGGGCGCCCGCCGCCCGGAACACTCCGATCGCACGCGGATAGGTCGGCTGCTCCATGGCCACGACGTCGCCGGGATCGATGAAGGTCCGCGCGATCAGGTCGAAGCCCTGCTGCGAGCCGTTGACCACCAGGATGTCGTCGGCCCGCGCCTCCACGCCGAACCGCAGGAGGTACGTCGCGAGGTACGCGCGAAGCGGCAGATAGCCGTCGCCGCCCGGCGGGTACTGGAGGAGCGCCGCCCCTTCGGCGCGCACGACCTGGTTCAGCACTCGGCGGAAGGCGTCGGTCGGAAAGAGGCCACTGTCCGGCGTGCCTTCGGCAAACGAGATCACCGCCCGCGCGCCCGGCGGGGCGGACGCCCGGCGCTCCACCGCCGCCCCCGCGATGTGCGCGCTCCGGGAGAACAAGCGGGACCAGTCGAGCGGAACCCGCGCGGGCGTCGACGGCACGAGCGCCGGACCGCCGTCGGGGGCGTCCGCCACGAACGTCCCCTGCCCCACGTGCGCCCGGGCCCGGCCCCCGGCCACCAGCTCCTCGTAGGCGAGGGCGACGGTCGTCCGGTTCACGTCGAGGATCTGGGCGAGCTCCCGGGTCGCCGGCAGCTTCACCCCGGGCGCGAGCCACCCCTCGCGGATCAGCCGCTCGATCTGCTCCTGGATCTGGCGGGCGAGCGGGACGGGGCTCTCACGGTCCAGCTGGAGGTTGAGCGCCATGCCAGCCATTTTCGACAAGTTTCTGGCATCGTCAACCGCCAATCGCCAGAAGCCGCCCCATACCAATGAGCCATTTCAGCGATGGCCGGTCCAATAAGTCGGGTTCTACCTGACACATTGGCTGAGTGCGGTCCTGACCCCGCTTGCCCGATCCAAGGGGTCAGGATGTCGCCGTTGCCACCTGCCGCGCGGTCGGCGCTGCCTGAGGCGGCCGGAACGTCGAGGCGATCGCCACCGCGCCCAGGCCGATCGCCGAGGACCCGATGAACAGCCAGGCGTAGCTCCCGAACCCGTCGTAGAGCCAGCCGCCCAGCGGCGGCCCGAGCGCCATGCCCAGCGTGGACGCGAGCCCGGCGGCACCGAAGAGGGCGCCCATCATCCGCGCGCCGAAGTACTCCCGTATGAGAATCGCGTAGAGGGGCATCACGCCTCCGTAGGCGAACCCGAAGACCAGCGCGACGGCGTAGAAGTGCCACGGCTCGCGCGTGAGGAGATACGCGCTGATGATCAGCGCCTGGAGGGTCAGCCCGGTCACCAGGACCCGCTTGGCGCCGATCCGGTCCGCCAGGAGCCCGCAGCCGATCTTGCCACCCAGCGAGGCCAGCCCTGCGGTGCTGAGCACCGTAGCCGCGGCCATGACCGGGACGCCGTGGTCGACCGCGTGGGCGACCATGTGGAAGATCGGCCCGGAGTGCGCCGCGCAGCACGCGAAGTATGTCCCCGCGATGGCGGCGAACTGCGGTGTCCGGAGCGCCTGACCCACCGTGAGCTCGCCGCCGGCGCCAGCCGCCGCCTCCGGGCGCCCTCCCGTCACCGCGACCGGCGGCTCCCGGACGAGGAGCGCGGCGGGGACGATGACGAGCCAGGCAAGCAGGCCCAGCACCAGCATCGCGACCCGCCAGTCGTAGGCCGTGATGAGCCAGCGGGCGAGCGGCGCCGTCGTCGACGCGCCGAGCCCGAGCCCGGCCGAGACGAGCGCCACCGCCAGGCTCCGCTGGCGCGTGAACCAGCGGGTGGTCGTGGCTGTCATGGGCGCGTAGAGGCTGCCCGCCGCGAGCCCCACCACCACCCCGAAGAACAGCTGGAACTGAGTGACGGTCGCCGCCTGGCTCGCCGTCACGGTGCCGAGGCCGAGGAGCGCCCCGCCGAGCAGCACGACGGCGCGTGTCCCGAGCCGATCCGAGAGCGCGCCCCAGACGAAGGACCCGACGCCCATGCTGAGGAAGTTGAGCAGCGCGGTCGTCGAGATCGCCGTGCGGGACCAGCCCATGGCCTCGGAGATTGGCGGGAGGAAAACGCCGAGAGACAGCATCCCTCCGAATCCCACGCAGGTCACGACGATTCCCACCGCGACGACGATCCATCCGTAGAAGAGCGTCATCGCGTCAGACCTTGTCCGGCAGTAGGTGAAACGAGCTCATGAGAATCGACTCCCGTCGGCCGCGTTGCTCCTGCGGTTGCACCGGATCGACCGGCGGGTCGCTCAGGCACCCGGCCTGGGCATGGAGGCCATGAAGGCCTTCCCGCGCTTCTCGATCTCCTCGTGGGTCAGGTCCTCCTTGTGGGTGGCCATCGACCACTCGTGGCCAAAGGGATCCGCGAGCTTGCCGAACCGGTCCCCCCAGAACATGTCCGCGGGAGGCATGGTAGCCTTGGCGCCGGCGTCGACGGCCTTCTTGAACGCGCTGTCCACGTCCGGCACGTAGAGGAAGATCCCGGCCGTCGTGCCGCCCAGGGTCTGCGGCGAGCGACTCCCCTGCGGGAACTCGTCGGCGAGCATCACGATGGAGTCGCCGATCTTGATCTCGGCGTGCATCACGGTCTTGCCGTCCGGCCCGTTCATCCGCTGGACCTCTTGGGCGCCGAACGCCCGCTTGTAGAACTCGATCGCCTGGGCGGCGCCCTTGACGGTCAGATACGGCGTGACGGTCCGGAAACCATCCCGGATAGACTTGGCCATAGTTTGACTCCTTCCTCGTCGCGCTGTGTTGCGTCTGCGTCACGATGTCCAGGGCCCAGCCGCCCTCCGGCATCGGAGACTACGGCGGCCCCCTCATTCAATAGTCGTACGAGACCTTCCCTGTTCGACAGGCCAAGGCCCGCCTCGGAGACCAGCCATCGGGGGCGGGACGATCTCGTGGGAGCCCGGACAGCCCTCCCTGGGGAAAGTCGCCCGGAAGGCCGCCGGCGCCACCGGGCGGCAGCCGCGCCGGCATTCGAGCCCGTGAGCCGGCTCATGACCACCTGAGGACGACTCCACGGGTCGTGCTCGGCGGCGTCATGATGTTCGGCCTCCTGACCGAGACCACGGCCCGTCGACCATGGTCGGCGGGCAGGTCGTGCATGGCGAGGCCTAGCGGCGGGTCGCCCGGCTCTACCCCTTGAGCCCGCTCATGACGACCGCCTGGACCACCCATCGCTGGCAGAGGAGGAACACGGCCAGGATCGGCAGGATGCTCAGGACGGCGGCGGCGGTGACGAGGTTGTACTCGATGAAGTAGATGTTGGTGAAGCTGACCAGCCCCATGGTCACGACCTTCATGGTCGGCGAGTTGACGACCACCAGGGGCCAGAACAGCTCGTTCCAGGTCCACATGAACTTGATGATCAGGAGCGTCGCCAGCGCCGGCCGGACGGCAGGCAGGATGACGCGCCAGAAGATGCCGAGCTCGCTCGACCCGTCGATCCGGGCGGCGTCGATGTAGTCGTTCGGCACGACCTCGATCGACTGGCGCATGAGGAACACGCCGAAGACGCTCACCAGGTCGGGCGCCAGGATCCCCAGGTAGGTGTCGAGAAGCCCGAGCCGGCTCACCCACAGGTACAGCGGGACCACCACCGACTGGAACGGGACCATCAGGATGCCGATGATCGCGAAGAAGATGAGGTTCCGACCGGGGAACCGGAACTTGGCGAAGCCGTAGCCGGCCAGCGACGAGACGACGAGGCTCGACACTGCCGAGACGCTGGCCACCAGAGCGCTGTTCAGGAGGAACCGCCCGAACGGCTGGCGGACGAAGACCTCGCGGTAGTTGTCCAGGTTGCCCCACCGATCGGGCAGGATCTGGAGCGGGACCCGCTGGATCTCCGGGACCGTCTTGAGCGAGGTCACGGCCATCCAGAAGAACGGGAAGAAGACCGTGATCGCGCCCGCGGCGATGAGCGCCGCCGTCACCCAGCGCCAGGAGCCGGTTCTCAATGCTCGACCTCGCGCCGGAAGAGCCACCACTGGCCGAGGGTGACCAAAAGAAGGCAGCCGAACACGAACACCGCCATCACCGACGCGTCCCCGAGCCGGAAGTACTTGAAGGCGGTGTCGTAGAGCAGCATGATCACCGTCTGGCTCGCCCCTGCCGGCCCGCCCTGAGTGGTCGCGTACACCTGGTCGAAGATCTTGAAGTTGAAGATCAGCTCGAGGATCGAGACCATCACGAGCTGCGGGTTGAGGAGCGGCAGCGTCACCGCCCAGAAGCTCCGCCAGGCGCCGGCGCCGTCGATGGCCGCCGCCTCGTAGTACTCCCCCGGGATCGCCTGCAGCGCGGCGAGGAAGATCATCGTGTCGAAGCCGAGGCGTACCCAGACGTTGATGAGCGCCAGGGACGGCAGCACCTGCTCGAGGCTCGACAGCCACTTCTGGGGGCCGATCCCGATCCGGCCGAGGAGGTGATTGAGGAAGCCGTACACCGGCTCGTAGAGCCACTGCCACACGAGGGCCGCCGCGACCAGCGACACCGCGAAGGGCAGGAAGTAGAGGACGGCCCACGCGCTGCGCCAGCGGAGCCGGGCGAACCGGTTGAGCCCCAGCGCCACGAGGAGGGCCAGCACCACCGTGGCGGGCGCCGACAGGAGCAGGAGCTTCACCGTGTTGCGGACGGCCTGCCAGAACGTGGGATCGGTCAGGACGCGCTCGTAGAGCCGGAAGCCGACGAACTGGCTCGCCCCGCCGGGGCGCGTCCGGTAGAAGGAGCCGAGGACCGACTCTCCGAGAGGGACGAGGAAGACCGCGGTGAAGTACAGCAGGGCGGGCAGGACGAAAAGCAGTCCCACCCGCCGCTGGCGGTCCATGTAGGTCCGGGGAAGGACGAGCCGGGCGACGCGGCCCACGATCCGCCTCGTCCTTCCCAGGAGCCCTGTAGCCTAGTCCGGCCTAGTCCTGAAGGATGCGGTCCATCTTCGCCGCGGCCTCGTCGAGGAGCGGCTTGGGCTGCCCCTTCCCGTAGAGCACGCCGACGACGGCCTCGCCGAATGCGGTCGCCAGCTCGTTCGACTTCGGGTGGAAGTACGTCGGCGGCACCGGCTGGGCCAGCATGTCCTTCGTCGACTGGTAGTCGGGCCGGCCCTTCGCGTACGCCGAGTCGAGGTTCGCGTTGAACACCGGCATGAAGCCGCCGAACTGGTGCTGGTCGAGGTCGTCCTTCGCGTTCGAGATGAAGCGGATGAACTCCCACGCCATCTGCTTGTTCGGGCTGTTCTTGTAGACGAGGTTCGTCCAGGGGAAGAGCGCGCCGGCGCCCGGGCACGTCTTCGCGCACGGGAGCGCCGCGACCTTGAACTTCACGTCGGGCGCGTTCTTCTGGACCCATCCGAAGAACCAGGACTCCCGGAAGATCACGGCCGCGCGCTTCTGGCCGAAGGCGTCCTCGGGGTTCCCGAGGGCCAGGCTGGCCACCTTGTCCTTCAGGACCAGGTCGCCGAAGAACTGGAGAGCGGCCACCATCTCGGGGCTGTTGGCGAAGCCTGTCGCCTTCTCGAGGTCGGGCGAGAGCATGCGCGCCCCGTACGCGTGGGCGAAGGGCAGGAACTTGTCGGTGATCCCGACCGGGTGACCCTTGTGCCGGATGGCGAAGCCGACCTGCTGCTCCCCCGACGTCAGCTTCTTCATGGCGGCGAGCCACTCGTCGAGGGTCTTGGGGGGCTTGTCCGCGTCGAGGCCGGCCTTCTTGAAGAGGTCGACGTTCATGTACATCTGCTGGAAGTTCCCGTGCTCGAGCGGCGTGCCGTAGCGGACGTTCTTCCACTTCCCGATCGGCACCATGTACTTCGGGATCGACTCGTCCCAGATCTTCACCAGGTCCGCGGGCATCGGGTCGCAGAAGTCGTACTGACCGCACCACTGGTGGGTCATCCCGTTGAAGAAGTCGGGCGCGCCGCTCTTTCCCATCAGCGCCGCAAGGTACTTCGCCTCGTAGCCCTGGTACGGGATCGTGACCACCTCGACCTCGTAGCCCGTCTTCTTCTGGAACTCCTTGCTCTTCTCCGTGTACCACTTGTTGAAGTCGGGCTGCTGGTCCCAGTGGGTCCAGTACACGATCTTCTTCGTCTGGGCGGGCGCCGGCGGCGTCGCCACCGTCATGGCGCCGACCGCGGCGGCCAACGCAAGGCTGAGCCACATGCCGCGTCGCATGCTCCGCTCCTTTCGGATTGAGGGTTCATCGGGGCCGGAACTCGGCCGTCGGATGCCTAGCATCGTACACAGTCCGACACGACCTGTCCCCCGTCAATCCGCCGACGGGACCCGAGGCCGCGCGGGGACGATCAGCGGCGCGTCACCCCGAGGTAGACCACCGCGGCCAGTCCGAGACTGGGCAGCGACGCGCCGAGCGTCGGGGCACCCGCCAGCCCGAACGGCTCGAGCCGCCCCGCGATCCACAGGTAGGCGAAGAGGCCGAGCGCCCACGCCAGCACTCCCTGCCAGCGGACGCCGGCCGCGATCGCGGTCGGTCCGCCGGTCCCGAGGACCGCGGCGGGCTCGTAGTGGCCCCGCCGGATCACGAAGTAGTCGGCCGCCAGGACGCCGAAGAGCGGCACGAACACCGCGCCGATCAGGAGGAGGAAGTCCTCGTAGCGGGTCACGTCGAAGACGAGGGCCAGGACCACCGCCGCCGCGCCCAGCCCCGCCACCAGGGCCCGGGCCGAGACGTGCGGCAGGACGTTCTGGGTCGAGACCGCGCACGAGTAGAGGTCGGCCCACGCCTCGTCCGTCTCGTCCGCGAGCAGCACCAGCAGGATCAGGGGGCCGGCCAGGAGCGCGATCGCCTCGACGAACGCCTTGGGCTCGGCGCTGGTCTTCATTCCGAGGAGGATCAGCGCGCCGAGCGCGTAGAACCAGACGTTGGCGACCAGGTACCCCAGCGTGGTCCCCCAGAACGCGGGCGCCGGCCGCCGGGCGAAGCGGCTGTAGTCGCAGACCAGCGGGAGCCACGAGATCGGCATCGCGATCACGATGTCCACCCCCGCCCAGAACGAGAGTCCGCCGGCCGCGGGAGCATTCCAGAGGGCTCCCACGTCGGCGCGGCCCAGGAGGCGCCACGTCAGCCACGCGGTGGTCAGGAGCACCGCCCAGAGCGCGAACTTGCCGAGCCACTCTCGGACCACCGCGACCGGGCCCCACAGCCCGAGCCCGATCACCGCGGCGCCGAACGCGACGATCCAGAACCACGCGGCGTCGAAGCCCGTCAGGCCCCGGACCACGGCGTTCGCCGCGTGGCCCATGATGGCGAGCTCGAAGACCGTCCAGCCGAGGAGCTGGACGACGTTGAAGGCAGTCGCGACGTACGAGCCGCCGCGGCCCAGCGCCGGCCGGAGGCACACCATCGTGGGGAGCCCCGTCTGGCTGCCCACGATCCCGGTGAGTCCGAGGAGGGTCACCCCGATGAGGCTCCCCACCACGATGGCGCCAAGCGCCTGCGGGAGGGAGAGGGCGGGCACCAAGAAGCTTCCCGCCAGCAGGACCAGGAGCCCGATGCCCAGGTCGCCCCACAGCACGGCGTACGCCCAGGCCCCCAGCTGCCGCGCTTCACGCGAGACCGGCTCGAGCCCCTTCGCTGCCGCCGCCTCGCTCGCCATGGTTCATCCTCCTCCGCGCGGGGCCCGAAACGTCAAAGGGCGCCGGGAATCCGGCGCCCTCGTGTCGCTCGGCGTCCCTACGCTGGCATTACCCAGATCAGGTTCCAGCGGTCGGCGGCGTCCCGGCCGCCCTCTCAGCTCGGCGTTCCCCGAGCTCCCGCGCTCGCCTCCCGGACCTCTATGCCGTCACGACATCCTCCTGGGGTTCCGTGTCTCGCATTCTAGTCTACGACGACGGGGAGTTTGGCGCCTGCGCCACCGGGACGCGCAGACCCTTCCGGAGCTCCTTGTCGCCACGCTCCCGGACGTCCTCGCCACGAACGATGTAGATCACGTCCTCGGCGATGTTGGTGGCGTGGTCGGCGATCCGCTCGAGGTTCCGGGAGATCAGGATGAGCGCCAGGGCGCGCGGAATCGTGGCGGTGTCCGCCATCATGTAGACCAGCAGCTCGCGGAACACCTGGTCCCGGAGGCTGTCGACGGCGTCGTCCGCCTCGATCACGGAGCGGGCGAGCTCCGGGTCCCGCCGCACGAAGGCGTCGAGGCTCTTGCGCACCATCTCCTGCGCCAGGGTGGCCATCCGCGGGATGTCGATGAGCGGCTTGACCTGGGGCTCGTTGATCAAGGACCGCGCGCGCAGCGCGATGCTCACCGCCTGGTCGGCCATCCGCTCGAGATCGCTGTTGATCTTGATGCTGGCCACGAGGAAGCGGAGATCGGAGGCCATCGGCTGCTGGAGCGCGAGCCGCGTGAAGCAGCGGTCGTCCACCTCGATGCAGAGGAGATCCATCTCCTCCTCGTGGGCGAGGACCGCCTGCACCAGCGCCTCGTCCCGGTCGACGAGAGCCCGGACGCTCTTGTGGATCATGCTCTCCGCGAGGCTGCCCATCGCGAGCAGCTTCTCCCGGATCGCCTGAAGCTCGACTTCGAAATGTCGCTCCATCGCCGTCCTCCGCGACCTAGCCGAACCGGCCCGTGATGTAGGCTTCCGTCTTGGGATCCTTGGGCATCGTGAACAGCTCCTTGGTCACCCCGAACTCGACCAGCTCGCCCAGGAGCATGAACCCGGTGTAGTCGGACACCCGGGCGGCCTGCTGCATGTTGTGGGTGACGATCACGATGGTGTAGCTGGCCTTCAGCTCCAGCATCAGCTCCTCGATCTTCGCCGTCGCGATGGGATCGAGCGCGGAGCACGGCTCGTCCATCAGGAGGACGTCGGGCTCGACGGCGATCGCGCGGGCGATGCAGAGGCGCTGCTGCTGTCCACCCGACAGGCCCAGCGCGCTCTCGTGCAGCCGGTCGGAGACCTCGTCCCACAGGGCCGCGCTCTTGAGGCTCCGCTCCACCATCGCCTCCAGGTCCGCCCGCTTGCTGACGCCGAGGATCCGCGGCCCGTAGGCCACGTTCTCGAAGACCGACTTCGGGAACGGGTTCGACTTCTGGAACACCATGCCGACGCGCTTCCGGAGGTCGGTGACGTCCAGGCGCGGATCGTGGATGTCGGCCCCGCCGATCCGGATGGTGCCCGTGATCCGCACCCCGTCCACCAGGTCGTTCATCCGGTTGAGACACCGGAGGAGCGTGCTCTTGCCGCATCCCGAAGGCCCGATGTAGGCCGTGATCCGATGCTTCGGGATGGACATGTTGACGCCCTTCAGCGCTTGCTTCTCTCCGTACCAGAGGTTGACTTGCTCGATCTCGACCATGGGCATCTCCATGACCGACGTCAGGCGCGCGTCCGAGCCGAAACTGGAGCCGATCGTCACGTTGACGGACATCGAAGCTCCCCCTAGACCGCCGAGGTGGCGTACTTCTTGCGGAGCCGGTTCCGCATGGTGATGGCGAAGAGGTTCAGGAAGACGACGATCAGCAGAAGAAGCAGGGTGGTCGTGAAGACCATCGGGCGGGCGGCGTCCACGTTGGGGGACTGGAAGCCCACGTCGTAGATGTGGAATCCGAGGTGCATGAACTTCCGATCGAGATGGAGGAACGGCCAGAACCCGTCCACCGGCAGCGCCGGCGCCAGCTTGACGACCCCGGTGATCATGAGCGGAGCCACCTCGCCGGCCGCGCGGGCCATCGCGAGGATGAGGCCGGTCAGGATCGACGGCATGACCGCCGGCAGCACGACGCGGAGCGTCGTCTCGAGCTTCGTCGCGGAGAGGGCGAGCGACGCCTCGCGCAGGCCTCGCGGGATCGCGGCGAGCCCTTCCTCGGTGGCCACGATCACGACCGGCACCGTCAAGAGGGCCAGCGTGAGCGACGCCCACAGGATCCCGCCCGTCCCGAACGTCGGGGTCGGCAGCGACTCGGAGAAGAAGAGGCGGTCGATCGAGCCGCCGACGAGGTAGATGAAGAAGCCGACCCCGAAGACGCCGAACACGATGGAGGGCACGCCGGCGAGGTTGTTGACCGCGATGCGGACCAGGCTCACGAAGGTCCCCTGCTTCGCGTACTCGCGCAGGTAGAAGGCGGCCAGCACCCCCAGCGGCGTCACGAGGAGGCTCATGATCATGACCATCATGACCGTGCCGAAGATCGCCGGAAAGACGCCGCCCTCGGTGTTCGACTCGCGCGGATCCTCCGAGACGAACTCCCAGGCCTTGTGGGCGTACTGGGCCACCTTCGCGCCAATCCCCATGGCGTTCGGGAAGTACAGGTCGACGACCTGGGCGAGCGGCAGCTCCTTCTGCTTGCCGCCGTCCGCAGTCACCACCATGCTGGCGATCTCCCGAGCGCGGAGCTCCCCGAGCCGCGCGGCCTGCGCCTGGTACTGGGCGTCGAGTCTTGCCAGCTCCTCGCCCAGGGCACGCGCCTCCGGACTCTCGAGCGCGCCGTCACGCTCGAGCTTTCGGAGCCGGAGCCGGATGCGCTCCTGCCGGTAGTTGATCGCTCCGATGTCGTCGGTCTCGATCGTCCGGATCTCGCGACGGGTCTGGGCGGCCTGCGCGAGGAGGTCCCGGAGCTTCCCCTTGTCGGTGATCGGGCCCGCCAGGACGACCGCCCCCGCCTGGCGCACCTCCCGGATGGTGCCGATCAGCGCGCCCCACTCGGTCCGCTCGATGACCGCGATCTCCGGCGGAGTCGCTCGGCCGCTCACCTGGCTCTCGTCGATCCACACGAAATCAGCGCCGTAGAGGTCGCGGTTGGCGACCTTCAGCTTGATGCGGTGCTCTCCCGCCTTCCCCGGAACCGCCTCGCGCTCGACGAGCTGGCCGGTGACGACCTTCCCGTCGCCCAGCGTCAGCCGCGTCACGGCCGCGGGCCAGAAGAAGCCGAGACCGTTCACCAGGATGAGGCCGATCAGTCCCGCCACCATCAGGAGGGCCAGGCACAGCGCCCCCCCGGTGATCCAGATGAACGGCTCGCCGGTCCGCCAGAGACGCTTCACAGGTAGCGGAACTTCTGCCGGAGTCGGAGCCGCACGACCTCGGCCACGGTGTTCACGGCGAAGGTGAGGCAGAAGAGCAGGAGCGCGGCGAGGAACAGGACGCGGAACAGCGTCGCGCCCTCCGGGGCCTCCGGCAGCTCCACGGCGATGTTGGCCGAGAGCGCGCGGAACCCGTTGAAGATGCTCCAGTCCATCACCGGCGTGTTGCCGGTGGCCATCAGGACGATCATCGTCTCGCCCACCGCCCGGCCGAACCCGATCATGACCGCCGAGAAGATGCCCGGGCTCGCGGTGGGCAGCACGATGCGCACCGCCGTCTGCCAGCGGGTGGCGCCGACGGCCAGCGAGCCCGCCCGCAGGTGCCCGGGAACGTTCGACAGCGAATCCTCCGCGATGGTGAAGATGATCGGGATCACCGCGAAGCCCATCGCGATCCCCACCACCAGCGAGTTCCGCTGGTCGTAGGTGAGCCCCAGGACCGTCTGGAGCCATTCCCGGTAGCTGCCGCCGAGCGCGGCCGCCTCGAGCACGCCGCCCAGCGCGAACGCCGCCCACAGCCCGCCCACGACGACCGGGACGAGCAGCAGGATCTCGGTCCCACCCCGGAGCCGGCCGCGGATGGTGAGCGGCACCAGCTGCCAGGCGAGGAGCGCGGCCAGGATGGCGACGAGGAGGACGACCGGCGCCAGGAAGATGCCCGGGACGATGCGCTCGATCACCGGGGCCAGCCACAGCCCGGCCAGGAAGCCGAGGACCACGCTCGGCAGGGCGGCCATGATCTCGACCACCGGCTTCACGTAGTTCTTGATGCTCGGGTGCATGAACTCGCTCACGTACACCGCCGCCAGGAGGGACAGCGGCACCGCGAACAGGAGCGCGTAGAACGTGCCCTTCAGCGTGCCGTAGATGAGGGGCGTCAGGCTGAACTTCGACTCGAAGTCGTCGGTGCCGCCGGTCGACTGCCAGACGTACGCGGGGGCCGGGTACCCTTCGTACCAGACCTTCCCGAACAGCGTGGCGAGCGTGATCTCCGGGTGGGCGTTGTCGAGCCTCCAGCTCCGGAGCCGGCCCGCGCCGTCCAGCGTCAGGAGCCCGTCGGCCTTGGGCGCGAAGGCGACGGCCTGGATCGGATCCCCGCCGGGCGTGTCGAGGTTCAGGAGCGTCCGCCCGGACGTCCCGAACGACACGTGCAGGCCGCCCTTCGCGTCAGCGGTGACGAATCCCTTGTCGCGTCGCGACGCCCCAAAGCCGACCACCGGGGCGGTGTGGGGCGTGAATCGGTGGATGCGCGCCAAGCGGCGCCCGCTCGCATCCTGCACCACCTGCCAGCTCGATACCTCCCCGGTCTGATCGCCTGTCACGAGGGTGCGGTCCCCGATGAGGAAGCCCAGGACGCCGATGCCGGCGCGGTCCGTCGTGGCGTCGATCGTCTCGGCCAGCACCGGGTTCGACGGGTCGCGGAGGTCGTACCGGAGGAGCTGCCCGCGCGAGGTGGCCAGGAACAGGTCCTCGCCGCGGCCGTCCAGCCTGAGCGCGGTGATCTCGCCCTCGACCGGCGGTGTCAGCACCTGCCGGCTCTCTTCCTTGCGGCTGGGCCCGATCAGGGCCTTCTTCTCCTGCACGGACTGGAGCAGGAGCTCCGCCGGCGCGACCTGGGCCACGGACAACGGACCACCGCTCGTGGTGGCCATCGCCAGTCGCACGATGGGCCGCCGGCGATCAGGGTCGACGACGGAGCCGTCGCCGAACTTCGCCTTCGGCGTGAGGGTCCGGCCGCCCTCCGTGAAGACCGTGTCGAACGCGACCTCGACCGGCAGGACGCGCCCGTCCGACGTGCCCACGACGTAGCGACCCTTGCCGGTGGTGGCGACGGAGGTCATCCGCGCGCCGTCCAATCCGGAGATCGGGACCGGTGGGAGCCGGCGACCGTCTCTCAGCGACTGGAACCTCACCGCGCCATCCGCGGTGATGGCGAACGCCAGCTCGCGATACTCGTCGACATCGACCGAGTCCGGCCCCGCCGCGCTCCACGGCGCGGAGTCCTGGCCCGTAGCGGTTGTGGTGACGAGTTGCGCCGACGGCGACCGGAAGAGGGGCCAGGCCTCGGCCAGAATCACGAGGAGGATGCCCAGGATCGACGCGATCACGATGAGCCCGCCCATGACGATCAGCCGCGAAGTCCAGCGGTCGACGCCGATCCGACGAAGCGTCCGGGCCGGTGAAACGACGAGCGGGCGGACCGGGGTGACCGGCCCGCCCGATCGGAGAGTTTGTTCGGATACGGCCATCTACTGGATCTTGCCCAGCTCTTCCTTGGCGATCTGAGCCGGGATCGGGAAGTAGCCGTCCTTCACGACGACTTCCTGGCCTTCCTTGGACAGGACGAGCTTGGCGAACTCACGGGTCAAGGGATCCAGAGCCTTGCCGGGCGCCTTGTTCACGTAGACGTACAGGAAGCGAGCGAGCGGATACGCGCCGCTGTACGCGTTGTCGGCCGTCGCCTCTTCGCACTTCCCGCCCGCCTTCTCGGTGAGCGGCACCGCGCGGACCCCGGCCGTAGCGTAGCCGATTCCGCTATAGCCCATCGCGAAACGATCGACCGTCGCCCCCTGGACCACCGCGGCCGAGCCCGGCTGTTCCTTCACCTCGTCCTTGTAGTCGCCGTTCTTGAGCACGTGCTCCTTGAAGAACCCGTACGTGCCGGAGGCCGAGTTGCGGCCGTACAGGCTGATGGGCTTCGACGCCCATTCGCCGGTCAGGCCGACCTGCCCCCACGTCTTCACGTCCTCGGTGTGCCCGGCCCGCCGCGACTTGGAGAACACGGCGTCGACCTGCGCGAGGGTGAGGCACTTGATGGGGTTGTCCTTGTTGACGAACACGGCGAGCGCGTCGACGGACGTCCGGACCGCCGTCGGCTTGTAGCCGTACTTCTTCTCGAACCCGTCGATCTCGGTGCCCTTCATCTCGCGCGACATCGGCCCCAGCTGGGCCGTGCCGGCGATGAGCGCGGGCGGCGCGGTCGAGGAGCCCTTGCCCTCGATCTGGATCTTCGCGTTCGGATAGAACTTCTGGAACGTCTCCGCCCACAGGGTCATCAGGTTGTTCAGGGTGTCGGAGCCGACGCTGGAGATGTTGCCGCTGACGCCGCTGACCGCCTTGTAGGCGGTCAGCCCCGGATCGACCTGAACCTGGGCGCCGGCGAGTCCCACCCCCAGGGTGACCGCCACCGCTGCGGCCGCAACTATCACTCGAGCCTTCATTGATGCCTCCACTGGATCTAAGGGTTGACTGCGCGCGTGTCGCTCACGTTACCTTCGCGTAACAACGGTGTTACGGAGATCTAGCCGGGCGACTCACGGTAGCGATACCCGACGCCCCGGACCGTCTCGATGGCAGGCTCGGGAAGGCGCGCGGCCACGAATTTCGCCCGCAGCCGGGCGAGGTGCACGTCTACCGTGCGGGGCTCGACGAACCCGTCCCGGCCCCACACGAGGTCGAGCAGCTCGTCCCGCCCGTACACCCGGCCGGGCTCGGCCGCCAGGGTCGCCAGCAGCTCGAACTCCTTGGGAGTCAGGGCAACCGCCCGCCCGCCCACGGTGACCTCGAATCGCTGCCGGTCGACCACCAGGTCCCCGACCTGGATCCGGTGCCGCCGTTCGTCCACCTCGGGCGGCCGCGTCCGCCGGACCACGGCGCGCACCCGCGCCACCAGCTCGCGCGTCGAGAAGGGCTTCGTCACGTAGTCATCGGCGCCCAGCTCGAAGCCGAGGACCTTGTCGCCCTCCTCGGAGCGGGCGGTGAGCATGATCACCGGGACGGAGCGGGTGGCGGGGTCCTGCTTCAGTCGCCGGCAGAGCTCCCAGCCGTTGACCTGCGGCAGCATCAGGTCCAGCAGCATCAGGTCGGGCCGGGTTTCCTGGGCCTGCCGGAGCGCGTCGGCCCCGTTCGCCGCCACCATGACCTCGAAACCCTCGCGCGCCAGCGTGTACCGGATCAGCTCGGCAACGTCGCGCTCGTCCTCGGCGATGAGCACGCGGGCCGCGGGCCGCCGGGCGGCTCCGTCACCCGTCCGGCGCGCTGTCATCTCACTCATGTCGTTCGTCATCCGCATCTCCCTGGCGAGAGTCTCGCCCCAGGGTGTTGCGACCAAATGACGGCGAGGTAAACTCTGGGTGACTCGTCCTCCGCTCCTGCCTGGCCCGCTGATCCGCTCGCCGTTCAGCGGCCGCTGCCGCATCTCCAGGCTCGGGTCGAGACCACCGGAGCCGCACGGAGAGGAGATCGGCGCGCGGCTTCCGCGTGAATGTGATCTCGAGGGTCAGGGCATCGGTGGGCCGCGCCGGCACCGTCTCGTGCCCGGTGAGGATCCCGAACTCTCCTGCCAGGAGGCCCTGCGCGATCTGCGAAAGGTAGAAGGCCGCGGCCTCACGGCGCGCTCGACCCCGGAGGTGCGAAGGGATACAGACCACCCGGGTCACATTTGGCCCGGGGCGTGTTGCCGCAGCATTACGGGCGGCCAAAGTTTCCATAACGGTGCATGAAGCGGTGGATATCTCCGTTACGTAAACGTAACAGCACGCAAGTCCGCGTCCGCCTTACCCTCAGGCGGTGCCGTCCCGGGCGGGAGTTGTCCCAGCGGCACCAGACCGGTTAGCATCGAGGTCCGTGGCCGGTGATGTAGTCGCCCTCGTGGAGCTGGGCTCGAACGCGGTCCGTCTCCTGGTCGCGCGCTTGGGCCCGGGTGTAGGATTCGAGGTACTCGAGGAAAAGCGGGTCCAGACGCGGCTGGGGAGCGGCCGGCCGGGGGTGCTACGGGCCGACTCGATCGAGCGGACCATCGCGGCCGTGCATCAGTTCCTTACACGAGCTCGCCGCGATCGAGACCCCCGGGTGATCGCAGTCGCGACAGCGGCGGTGAGGGACGCGTCGAACCGCGAGCGGCTCCTGGGACCGCTCCGCCGGCGGGATAGCGTCGAGGTCCGGATCCTGAGCGGCCGCGAGGAGGCCCTCCTGGGCGCCCTCGCGGTGCAGTCCAGCATGCGCCTGGACGACGGCCTCGTCGCCGACCTGGGGGGCGGTAGCCTCCAGCTGACGCGGCTCCGGAAGGGGCACGTGGCCTCGACGTCGGCCGTGCCGATCGGGGCGGTGCGGATGACACAGCGCTTTCTCCGTGGCGACCCGGCCACACCGCGGGAGCTTCGCGACCTGCGGACGGAAGTGCGCGGCCGCCTCGTCAAGGCGCTCCCCCCGGCGGAGCGCGGAGAGGAGATCGTGGCGCTGGGGGGGACCGTGCGCGCGCTGGGGCGCATTCACCTCGCCGCCCGCGGCGAGGAGCACCGCTCGCGGCACGGCCTTCGCCTGCAGCAGCCGGATGTGACGCGGATCCGGGTGCGGCTCGAGTCGCTGCCGATCCGGAAGCGGCGCCAGGTGCCGGGGCTCCGCGCGGAGCGGGCGGACATCATCGTAGCCGGCGCGATCGTGATCGAGGAGCTCATGACGTTCGGCGGGTACTACGGCTTGACAATATGCAAGCAGGGAGTGCGCGACGCGCTCCTGCTTCGCGAGACCTTCGCCGAAGAGGGCTGACGACCATGTCCGACCGCATGATCAATCGCGAGCTGTCGTGGCTCGATTTCAACCGGCGCGTGCTGGAAGAGGCCCAGGATCCGACGGTGCCGCTCCTCGAGCGCGTCAAGTTCCTGTCCATCTTCAGCTCGAACCTGGACGAGTTCTTCATGGTCCGGGTGGCCGATCTCAAGCAGCGCATCTGGGCAGGCGACCATAGCGCCGCCGCCGACGGGCTGACGCCGGCCCAGACGCTGGCGGCGGTCTCCGAGCGGGTTCACGCGCTCGTTCTGGAGCAGCACCGGACCTTCCTCGAGGACGTCCAGCCGCGGCTGGTCGCCGAGGGCATCCGGATCGTCCGGCCGAAGGAAGTCACCCCGGACCAGGCCCGAGTGGTGGAGGCCTACTTCCACAAGACCCTCCTGCCGGTGGTGACCCCGCTCGCGATCGACCCGGGGCACCCCTTCCCGCACCTCGTCAACCGCGCCCTGTGCCTGGTGGTGTCGCTACGACCCACCGAGGCGTCGCTCCTCCCGAGCGCGGCCCTGGCGGTCATCCACATTCCCGCCCAGGTGGTCCCTCGGTTCATCCGGCTACCCGGAGCGCCCGGCGAGTACAACTTCATGCTGCTCGAGGACGTGGTCCGGCTGAACCTGTCGCGGCTCTACCACGGCTACGAGATCCTCTCGGCCCACGCCATCCGCGTGACGCGGGACGCCGACGTGCAGCCAGTCGCGGGCCGGACGGCCGGGGACCTGCTGAAGGAGATCGAGCAGAGCCTCCGCGAGCGTCGCATGGGTGACGCGGTCCGTCTCCAGTACGAGCCCGACCTGCCGCCGGAGGTCCTCTCGCGGCTGGTGGAAGCGCTCGAGCTCGAGTCCACCGATCTCTATGCGGGCGAGGGATTCACCGCGTTCACCGATCTCGTGCAGCTCTACTCCGCAATCGATCTCCCGCGCCTGAAGGACCGGCCGCTCGTCCCGCACCCGGTGGCGGCCTTCGAGAGCGCCCCGGATGTCTGGAGCGCGATCCGTGAGGGCGACATCCTCGTCCACCATCCCTACCAGCCGTTCGACGTCGTGACGCGCTTCGTGCAGGAGGCGGCGACCGATCCCCGCGTCCTGGCGATCAACATGACGCTCTACCGGGTGAGCCCGACGTCGCCCATCGCGAAGGCGCTGACCATCGCGGCCCAGGCCGGGAAGGAAGTCGCGGTGCTGGTCGAGCTCCGGGCCCGGTTCGACGAGGAGGCCAACATCCGCTGGGCCCAGGCGCTGGAGGAAGTGGGGGCCCACGTCGTCTACGGCCTCATCGGCTACAAGACGCACTGCAAGGCGTGCCTCGTCGTGCGCCAGGAAGCCGACGGCATCCGCCGCTACTGCCACCTCGCGACGGGCAACTACAACGCGCGGACCGGCGGCATCTACGCGGACCTCGGCCTGTTCACCTGCCGCGAGGCCTTCGGCGAGGACCTCACCGAGATCTTCAACCTGCTGACGGGATACACCCGTCCGGTGCGCTTCAACCACCTCCTGGTGGCGCCGACCGGGCTCAGGGACGCGCTGGCGCAGAAGATCCGGCGCGAGGCCGCCCACGCTCGGGCGGGGCGCCCCGCGCGCATCGTGGCGAAGGTCAACAGCCTGGTCGACTGGCCCATCATCCAGGAGCTCTACGAGGCGAGCCAGGCCGGCGTCGAGATCGACCTCATCGTGCGCGGCACGTGCTGCCTCAGGCCCGGCGTGCCGGGCCTGTCCGAGCGCATCCGCGTGGTCTCGATCATCGACCGCTTCCTCGAGCACGCGCGGATCTACTTCTTCCAGAACGGCAGCGCCCCGGAGTACTACCTCGCCTCCGCCGACTGGATGCCCCGCAATCTCGACCATCGCGTCGAGATCGCCTTCCCCATCCTGGATCCCCGGCTCCAGGCGCAGGTCCGTGAGGCCCTGGACGTCCAGCTCAAGGACACGGTGAAGGCCCGCCTGCTCCAGCCCGACGGGAGCACCATCCGCGCCGAGGCCCGGGGCGCGGAGACGATCCGGTCGCAGGAACGGATCTACCAGCTGATCGGCGACGGGCAGAACGACTGAGATCGGCCGGCCCGGCAGTCCCACCGCCGGAGCGTCATCGATCTGTAACACTCGGCAGCTAGTCTCGGGGACATGGACGGTCTGGCCGGCGCGCTCCGAGACCTGGCGCTCTACGCTCTCGTGGTCCTGATGCTCCTCGGGCCCCTCGAGGCGTTCCTGCGCTTCCGGCTCCGGCAGGCGACGCACCGCGGCGATCCGCGCGGCTATCTCGCGCTCGCGGATCCCTGGGTGAACGTCGTCGTCGCGCTGGCCGGGGCCGCGACCGTCGCTCTCGTCAGCGCGCTGTCCTGATCGCCGCACTCCCGCGGCGTCGTTCTCTCGCCTCGTTGTGGTAGCCGAGATGTGACCCTCGCGTCACGCCGACTCAACGAGTCCTGCATACAGTCCGAGGCGGATGCGGTTCGCGACGGCGCGGACCGTCGACGCCGAGACCACGCGAAGGCCCCCTCGCGGGCAGGAGGACGGCGTGAACGAAACGAGCGTCGTGACGGAATTCCGGTGGATCGAGGCCGGCGGCGGTCTGCCGGTGCTGTGTCTCCACGGGCTGTTCGGCGCGAGCGACCACTGGGAGCGCCTCGTCGAGGCCGTCTCCCCCCGTTGCCGCGCGATGGCGCTGAGCCTCCCGATCTTCGAGACCCCGCCTGATGACCTGTCTGTGTCTGGACTCCGGGCCTACGTCGAGGCGTTCATGGACGCCGAGCGCGTCCCGCCGGCGGTCCTCATCGGCAACTCGCTGGGCGGCCACGTCGCGCTCGACCTGGCGCTCCACGCGCCGGAGCGTGTCCGCGGCCTCGTGCTCTCCGGATCGTCCGGGCTCTTCGAGCGGAGCTTCACGCGCGGCGTGCCGCATCGCCCCTCGGCTGCCTTCGTGCGCGAGAAGATGACCGAGGTCTTCCACAACCCCGCCATGGTCACGCCGGAGTGGGTGGAGGAGATCCGGGACCGCGTCAGCCGGCGCAGCTACGCCATGCGGGTGCTGCAGGTGAGCCGCTCGGCCAAGCGCTACAACCTGGAGGATCGGCTCGGAGAGATCCGGTGCCCCACCCTCCTGGTCTGGGGCACGGAGGACAAGGTCACGCCGCGCGACGTGGCGATCCGCTTCCTCGACGGCATTCCGTCCGCCACGATCCGGCTCGTGCCCGAGTGCGGCCACGCGCCGATGCTGGAGCACCCCGAGGCCTTCGCGAACGCGGTCGACGAGTTCCTCGACACCTTCGAGCCGGAGTCCGTCACGGCGTCGTGAGCGTCCTGGCGCGGCTCCAGCGCCCGCTCAACTGGCTCGTCGACCGCCGTCTGCGTCAGCTGGACTCGGTCTGGCGAGACCCTCTCCGGGTGCAGGAAGGGACTCTGCGGGCGATGGTCGCCCATGCCGGGAACACCGTCTGGGGCCGGGAGCACGGGTTCCGCGAGATCCGGAGCATCGCCGACTACCAGCGCCGGGTGCCCGTCTCCACCTACCTCGACTTCAAGCCCCTCGTCGAGCGGGGGATCCACGGCCAGCGAGACATCCTGTGGCCGGGCCGCCCTGCCCAGTACTGCAAGACGTCGGGGACGACCGCCGGCGACAAGTACATCCCCGTCACGCGCGAGGCGTTCCGGATGCACCGCCGGGGCGGGCTCGACACGCTCCTCCTCGCGCTCCATCGAGTCGGGAGGGCGGAGGCGCTCGACGGGCCCCTGCTCTTCCTCGGCGGCACCACCCGGACCGAGCCGCTCGGCCGGCACGCCGAGGTCGGCGACCTGTCCGGCCTGGCGGCGCGACGCCTGCCCGCCTGGATCCGGGGACGCTACACCCCGGGCCCCGAGATCGCGGCGATCCCCGGCTGGGAGGAGCGCCTGACCGCCACCGCGCGGCGAGCGCGCTACCAGGACCTCCGTCTCGTCTCGGGCATGCCGTCCTGGATGCTGGTGCTCTTCGAGCGGGTGCGCTCCCTGGCGGACGCGCCTGCAATGCCGCTCGGGCAGCTGTGGGCGAACCTCGCGGTCTTCGTCCACGGCGGGGTGCGGATGGATCCCTACCGGACCGTCCTCGACGCCGTGATCGGTCGCCCCCTCCACTACCTCGAGGTGTATCCCGCCTCCGAAGGCTTCGTGGCCATCCAGGTGGGCGCGAGCGATCCCGGTCTCACGCTCATGCTCGACTACGGGATCTTCTACGAGTTCGTTCCGGCGGCGGAGCTCGGCGCCGCCTCGCCGCGGCGCCTGACCATCGGCGAGGTGCGAGTGGGCGAGCCCTACGTGATCCTCCTGACGACGCCGGCGGGCCTCTGGAGCTACGTGCTCGGGGACACCGTCCGCTTCGTCTCGCTGGATCCCCCCCAGCTCGTGATCACCGGCCGCACCGGGCATTTCGTCAACGCGTTCGGCGAGAACGTGATCGTCGAGGAGATCGAGCGGGCGGCGGCGATGGCGTGCGTCCGCACCCGGGCGGAGCTGGTCGAGTTCACCGTGGCGCCTGTGTACCCGGGCGGCGCCGCGCAGCCGGCGCGTCACGAGTGGGCCGTCGAGTTCCGGTCCTACCCGTCGAGTCTCGACGGCTTCGCGCGAGCCGTCGACACCGAGCTCCAGTCGCTCAACACGGACTACCGCACCAAGCGAGCCGGCGACGTGGGCATGGCCGCGCCGCGCGTGACGGCGGTGGCGGCGGGCACCTTCCATCGCTGGCTGGCCGCGCGGGACAAGCTGGGCGACCAGCACAAGGTCCCGCGGGCCAGCAACCATCGGGATCTGATCGAGGCCGTGCTGGCCGCGACGCCGCCCCGGGAGCCACGCCGCGAGACTGCCGCCCGCTGAGCCCCCGGATTCGGCTCAGATCTCGTCGAAGTTCACCGAGTCGAGCTCGCCGATGACCTCGCCGTTGACCAGCACTTCCCAGTTCTCGTTGACCTGGAAGTTCGACACCCGCGGGAGCGAGCGCTGGAATCGCAGCAGGTTGACGCAGTTGAGGACGTCCGTGTCGAAGTGCGACAGCAGGAGCCGGATCGCGTCCTTCGGCCGGAAATCCTTGCAGCTGAACGCGTCGAACGCGTAGTAGTTGTCCTCGTCCCAGGTGTGAATCGCCGCGTGCGACTCCGCCCAGATGCTCATGCCGGTCACGCCGCTGTCCTCCATCTGCCGCTTCCTCAGGAACTCCCGCATGACACGGACCGGCGCCAGGCTCAGGTCGACCGGGTGGTTGTTCGCGGCCATGTCCTTGGCTTTGGCCTTGAGCTCGATCTCGATGTCGTCGCAGAACGTCGCGAGCTCGCTGTTGGCGAAGGGGTACCGGAACACGATGGGCGGCAGCACGAGGGTCATGTCCAGGTTGCGCGCCAGCGCCTCCAGCAGGGTGAACACCGTGTCGGTCGACGTCAGATTCCGCCGGTTCGTCGTCGACGCATCGATGATGAGGTGCCTCCCAACGAAGTCACTCCGCTTGGCGTCGTCCACCCGCCTGCCCCCCTTTTTCGGTCCTCGGCTCAGACTGACGTGCATCGTGCCACGTGGCACGGAAAAAGCCATAGCGCATTTCTTGCGGCAGTTTGGCGGCGTCGGGCGTCACACCGCAGCGGAGCCGCCGCGGCCGTCTCCCGTTGCACGCGATCGGCAGCGCGGGCTCCCGCCGATCTCAGAGCCGCGCCGGGCGCCCCGCCCGATCAGCGGGGGCGCGACTTCTCTCGCCGAGGACGTCCATTTCGGTGCGCGGGCGGCCGGACTCGAGATGCGCGCCCACCGCGTAGAAGACCGTCTCCACCACCGGCAGGAGATACCAGTCCGAATTCGGGAATCGGACGATCAGGAACCCCGCCCAGATCGTGAGGACAGTGCCGACGTACTGGGGGTGCGCCACCCAGGAGAACGGGAAGTCGCGTCTCCACGGCACGACGTGCCCGAGTCGGTCGCCGAAGAACACGCCGATCGCGCCCAGCCGGTAGAACACGCCGAAGTTGAGAATCTGGCCGACCACGGCGAGGACCCCGGCCGTCGCGAGCACCACGGGCGCGGGCATCGGTGGCCAGATCCCGCCCGGCGCGTGCAGATAGAGCCACCAGAGAAAGACGAGGAACTGGACGATCTTGAAGACGCCGAACAGCACCGCCACGACGACGATGGGATCGCCGATCCAGGCGACCGCCGGTGTCCGGCAGACCCGGCGGAATGCCTGGGGATACCGGGCGATCCACACGTAGCAGATCCGCTCCGGCGAGAGCAGCAGGGCCGCGACCAAGAGGGGCCACCAGGGGGCCAATGGATCCTCCACCTGTCGACGGCCCTGCCGCCGCCGGCTCTAGGCCCGTCCGAGATACCGGGGCGAGTACGCGATCAGGTCGGTCACCGGGTCCGTGACGAGCTTCACCAGCCAGACCAGCGCCAGCCGGATACCGTGCAGCCAGACCAGGTACGCGACGCGCCCGCCCACCACGACTCCCGTCCAGATGAACCACTCGCGCGCGACCGCGGCCATCATCGGGCCGAACTCCTGACCGGTCCAGATGCGGGCCACCAGGTGGGCGACGGGGATCAGGAGGTACGTCGCCAGGATGGCCGTCTTGCTCGGCGTGTTGAACCCGAGCAGGAGCGCCTCCTTGTCGTGGCACGGCGGCTCCAGCACCGCGTGGCCGATCTGGCGCAGGAACAGCGCCGCCAGGCTCGCCCACATCGCCGTGGTGAGATCCCAGAACGCCAGCGCGTAGCAGCCGAGGAACACGCTCGAGCTGACGATGTGGAAGGCCTGGTTCACGAGATCGCTGTGAGACGCGTGGTGGTCGTCGTGCTTCCGCCGCATGACCTCCCCGTAGAAGCTCCGCACGGCCGCCGGAGGCTGGATGAGATGCCCGATCATTTCCCTCACGAGACGTCTTCGCATGGTGCTCTCCCTCCTTGGGTGTTCCGCTGCGCTCGGCCACCAGCCGTCGGCCTTCATGGCCGCGGCGGCGTTCACGAGCTTGGTCTGGAGCTCCTCGTAGTCCTTCGCGGTGTAGTCCATGTTGCTGAGGCACCGGCCCGTGCCCACCCAGGTCAGCGTCAGCCCCTGGGCGCGCAGGTAGTACTGGAGGAGCCAGTTGTAGCGGCCCGGCTCCGTGAACAGCACGGTCCAGATGGTTCCCAGCCGCGCCACCTGCACCGGCAGCGCCGCGTCCGCCAGGCGGCGGTTGGTCGCCAGCGCCCAGTCGTTGCAGCGCTGGTTCATCTCCGCGTACAGCTCGGCCGTCGAGGGCTCCGTCACCCACCGCAGGAACTCGTTCATGGCGCCCATGACGACCGGATGGGCCGAGAACGTGCCGACCACGTAGGCGACGCGCATGGGGCGCTCGGGGTCGAACCGCCGCATCAGCGCGGCGTGCCCGCACACGACGCCGATCGGCATTCCGCCCGCGACGGTCTTCCCGTAGACGACCATGTCCGCCCGCACGCCGAAGTACTCCTGGGCGCCTCCCGGGGCCAGTCGGAATCCGCTGTAGACCTCATCGAACAGCAGGGGCACCTGGGCCTCGTCGCACACCCGCCGGAGCTCCTCCAGCCATCGCGCGTAGGCCGAGGAGGACTCCTCCATCTTCCGGACGCCGCTCGTCAGCAGGACGGCATCGTTGGGCGGCGGCGCGTTCGGATGGAAGCACTGGACGGGATTGACGAGCACGGCCGCGATCTCCCCCGCCCGGCGGCGGATCACGTCCAGCGAGGCCGCGTGCATGTCCCGGAGCGTCAAGCAGTCTTCCAGAGGCCGCTCGCTGCCGAGCCCGGGCTGCACGCCGTCCCACCAGCCGTGGTACGCGCCCGCGAACGACACGATCAGGCGCCGCCGGGTGTTGAAGCGCGCCAGCCGCACGGCGGCCATCACCGCCTCGGTGCCGCTCATGTGGAAGGACACCTCGTCGAGGCCGGAGATGGCCTTCAGGAGCGTCACGTTCTCGGCGACGAGCGGATGGAGGGGCCCCAGCACCGGTCCCACGTCGCGTACCCGGTCCAGGCCTTTCGACATCCACTGCTTGTAGCGCGTGTAGCCCGCGACGTTGACTCCGTAGGAGCCGCCGACGTCGAGCGTCCAGTTGCCGTCGAGGTCACGGAGACGCGGCCCGTCCGAGGCGGTCACCACCGAGGCCAGGTTGAACTGCTCGCGCATGAGCCCCGCGAACGCCAGCGGGACGCGCGTGGCGTCGGTGAAGCGGAGGTCGGAGAAGCTCCGTGCGGATCCCGTCGGACCAGGCGATCGTCTGCGGATACCGGGCATTCAGGTGCCGCGCCAGCCGGTCGAGCCCCTCTCGCCGGCGCGTCGCCCACGACTCACCCGCGCCGTCCGCGTCGAAGAACGCGGCGGCATCGTAGTCGCGCGATCTGACCACGCGCGAGAGGCGGCGGGCCAGGATCGCGCTCCAGGCGGTCGCCCGCAGCGTCAGCAGGACGTCGACGACCCGTCGGCCCGCGCGGACCACGGCGACCAGACCCGCGGCGATCGCGAGCAGCACGAGCCAGTCCGCAACTCCGGGAGCGCACGGCCCCTCACTCCCGGGCAAGCAGCCCATCCAGGTCCGCCAGATATCAGTGAGCACCATGCCACGCCTCCTTCTCCGGTCGCGCTCTCACGCCGCCCGCCTCACGCCTCGGCCGCTGTCGCGTCGAGCGACCGCCGGCGTCGCGCTGGCGCGCCCGCGCGCCCGCGACCCCGCCACCCGACAGGAATCTCTCGAACCCGTCCACCACCGCGTCCCAATCGAGCGCGAGGGCCGCCTCGCGCGCCCGCTCGCGCATGCGCGCCACGGTCGCCGGCGCCTGCGCCGCCTCCACCGCTGCGGAGACGAACGCGCCACTCGCGCCGCGCGGGACCAGCGCGCCCGAATCGCCTGCCCGGAGGTGCGCGCCGGCCGCCGCGTAGTCGTAGGCGACGACCGCGAGCCGGCTCGCCATCGCCTCCAGGACCACGTTCCCGAAGGTCTCGGTCTCGCTCGGGAAGAGGAACACGTCGGCGGACGCGTAGTGCGCAGCCAGCGCGAGGCCCGTCTGCGCGCCGCAGAACAGGACGTCGGGGTGCGCCCGCTGGAGGGTCTCGCGCAGCGGTCCGTCTCCGACGACGACCAGCTGCCGGGCCAGGCCGGCGCGCTTCATCGCGCGATAGGCCTCGATCGCGAGCGCCACGTTCTTCTCCGCCGCGATGCGGCCGACGTACAGCGCGATGAGCTCGTCGCCCCGGGCCCCCCACTGCGCGCGAAGCGCGGCGTCGCGGCGGGTCGGACTGAAGAGCCGGCAATCGACGCCGCGGCCGAGGAGCGTCAGGTTCTCGAAGCCCGCCGCGCGCAACCGCCGCATCAGGTCGACGCTCGGCACCAGCGTCCCGAGCGTGCGATTGTGAAACGCGCGGAGGCCCGCGCCGATGGCGCGCGCCAGCCACCGCGCCCCGTAGTGGCACGCGTAGTCGGCGAAGTTCGTGTGGTAGCCGCTGAAGACCCTGATGCCGAGGCACCGGGCGGTCCGCACCGCCGCCCACCCGAGCGGACCGGGAGTCGCCACGTACACGGCCTCCGGCCGGTGCGCCGTCCAGGCTCGGCCGAGACGTCGCGTGGCTGGCCAGCCGAGCCGAACGTCGCGATACCCGGGCATCGGCGCGCCCGGTACCCACGTCGTGTCGAGCTCCCCGACCACCTCGAGCCAGAAGCTCGCCCGCAGGTGCGGCCGCACGATCGAGACGGCGTGGCCGCGCGCGCGGAGGGCCGCGGTCAGACGCCCGAGCGTCATGGCCACTCCGTTGATCTCGGGCGGGTAAGTCTCGGTGACGATGCAGTAGGACCGCGATCGAGAGTGCCGAGGCCGCCCGTCGTCTGACATGCGATGGCTCGCGCGAGAACATCGTCGCCGGGGCGCGTGCCGATCGGCGCATGAAGTGTCGGCTACCGCGCGATTGCCATCTCGTGTCATCGGGCGCCGGTCCGACGTGATCCCGTCACGCGTTCGTCACGTCGCCGCAACGAGCGGGGTGCACTCTCCACGAAATGGTCGACGCGATCGCCGGTAGCGCCCTCGTTCTGACCTTCGGAGCGGTCGTGGCTCTCCTCGCCCTGGCGCGACCCGCGCGCTGCCCGCGCTGCGGCGACCGTGCCGTCAGCGCGGAGGAATGCGAGCTCGCGAGCGTCCCGCCCGTGGTCGCGTACGTGGAGCGCTGCCCTCGCTGCTGGGACGTCGTGGCGCGCCGCACGGTCGGGGCCTGCCCGGACTGATCACGTGCCCCGCTACGACCTCGCCGACCACGGCGGATCGGTCGAGTATCTGCGCGACGCCGTCTTCAACTACCCGACCCTGGCGGAGGTATACAAGGTCGCCGCCCTGGACGGGCTGAACCGCTGCTCAGCCACGTCCGCACCCTAGGGTCCGCCCTCGCGCCTGGCGCGAGGGCGGAGCACCGACGGGACCTCCTCGCAGCGCCGCCTCCAGACATCTCGCTGGCACGACCCGTGCACCGTTGGCCCGCGAGCCACCGCTCGGCATTGCGGGAGGTTGATCATGACGAAGAAGGAACGCCGCCCAGCCAATCGCTCTGGACGCAGGCCACAGTCGAAGGTCCTGCTCGCGACGACTCGTGAGGCCCACCGACGGTGCTGAGCCTCTACGACACCCGCCGAAGCCGCCGTCGGATCTTCCGACCTCGCCGAGGGTCGGTGAGGCTCTATGTGTGCGGCGTCACGCCCTATGACACGACACACCTCGGTCACGCCCGCACGTTCCTGGTGTTCGACGTGCTGGTCCGTCACCTGGAGGCCGCGGGCCATCGGGTCCGCTACGTCCAGAACGTCACCGACGTCGACGAATCGATTCTCCAGCGCGCGGCTCGCGATCGGGAGTCGTGGCGTGCCCTCGCCCGGCGCCAGGAGCGCGGCTTTCTCGCCGACATGCGGACCCTCGGATGGCGGCCGCCGGACATCATGCCGCACGCCACGCGAGAGATCCCGGCGATGCGCGCGCTCGCCCGTCGGCTCCTGCGGGCGCGGCACGCCTACCGGCTCCCCGGCGGCGGCCTCTACTACGACGTGGGAAGGTTCCCCCGGTACGGAGCGCTCTCGCGTCTCGCGCCGGCCCGGATGCGGAAGATCCTCGCCGCCCAGGACGACACGCGGCTCGACGATGCGCGCAAGCGCCATCCCCTCGATTTTGCGCTGTGGCGCCGCGTGACCGACGGGCCGACCTTTGCGAGCCCATTCGGCCGGGGTCGACCGGGATGGCATCTCGAGTGCTCGGCGATGGCGCAACGCCATCTGGGATTGCCGCTCGACATTCACGGCGGCGGAGCTGACCTCGTCTTCCCGCATCATGAGGCGGAGCTGGCCCAGAGCGAGGCGGCGTGGAATCGGCCGTTCGTCCGGTTCTGGGTCCACGTCGGACCCATGCGGCTCGCCGGGGAGAAGATGTCCAAGTCCACCGGCAACATGATCTTCGTGCGCGACGCGCTCCGCCGGACGCACCCGGACGGGCTTCGGCTGTACCTGCTGGCCGAGCACTACCGCCGGCCGTTCGACCACGACGGCCGACGGATGGCGGCCGCGGACCGGCTGGCGGGCGCTCTCAGGCGGGCGGCTCGACGGAGCGGCACGGAAGCGTGGAAGGCTCCCGTGCCGCGCGCCGCCCTTCGGATGCTCGACGAGGACCTGGACACCCCTGCGGTGCTGGGCCTCTTGCGTGAGCTGACGGAGGCCGGGAGCCCGGGCGCGCTGCCGCTTGCCCGTCACCTCGGCTTGCGGCTCGGAGGACGCTCGTAGGCCGGCGCTCGGCGCGGCCCTGGGCCCCTGGAACCACGAGGCCGCGCCCCGAGGGCGAGTTCTCCTCTACGCCGCCCTTCGCCTCGTCGCGGCGGCCTTGCGCGCCGCGGCCTTCCGTCCAGCCGGCCCCTTCGTGGCCACCGCCTTCCTGGCCGCGGCCTTCCGGGCCATCGGACCGCGGCGCCGCGCGGAGGTTCGCGCCTGACGGGCAAGCGCCTCGTGGGTCGCTGCTCGTCTCGGCTCGCGCTTCAACGCGCGCTCGGTCGCCGCCGCGCGCCTGCGCGAAGGCTTCCTTCCGCGGCGGCCGGCCCGCAAGGCCGCGATGGCGCTTCGCCGCGTCTCCGCCTTCACCTGGCCCTTGCGGGGAGCGCGAAGCCTCACCCCCGCCCGCCGAGCCTTGCTGAGGCCGATCGCGATCGCCTGCTTGGTCGACCGCGCGCCGTGCTTCCCCTCGCGGATGTGATGCATCTCCTCGCGAACGAACTCGCCGGCCTGGGTGCTCGTACTCTTTCCCTGGCGCTTGTCCCGTCGCGCGCGCTCAATCGTCTTCTTCTCGGGCATCTGACTCCTCCTTGAACCCGCCGCTCATGGCGAACGGCGTCGCTCAGTCAGAGCCGCAAGCGGAGTGCCAAGACCGCTGTAGATCAGGCCAAAGCGCTCGGTCGCTGTGCCCGGCTACGGTAATCGAGCCTCGAGCGAATGTCGTGTGACAGATGTCACATGCACGGTGGGGATAGGTCAGCTCGGCGAGTGGCTCGCTACTCCCATCGGCCCTGTCAGCCTGACGTGAGTGCGCCACGATGACGGCGCCGGCCCGAACGCGCGTCAGCGCGAGCTCGGAGCGCTCGAGCCGTCGATCAGACTCGAGAGCAGCCGGCGAACCCAGACCCGGACCATCTCCCGCCGGTAGTCGGCGGAGCCCATCAGGTCGGAGAGCGGCTCGCACTCCGAGGCCGCCGTCTCGGCAGCTTCTCGGATGCCCGTCTCGTCGAGGACACGCCCGCGGAGCCGGGCCTCCGCGCCGCGGGCGCGCACCGCCGTCGGCGCGGCGCCGCCGAGCCCGATCCGGACCTCGCCGAATCGGCCCGGCGAGCCGTCGGGCACCACGAGGGCCGCCACGCCGACGAGCGGCTTGTCCTCGTCCGAGCGCGAGCAGTACTTCACGTAGCCGCTCCGCGCGCCGGCCGGGAGCCGCGGGACACGGAGCCCGACTACAAGCTCGCCGGCCGCGAGAGCGGTGGCGTAGAAGCCGGTGAAGAAGTCCGTGATCGCGACGGTGCGCCGGCCGTCGGGCCCCGCGACCACGACGTCCGCCTCCGCGCAGAGAAGCGCGGGCGCGGGATCGGAAGCCGGCTCGGCATACCCGAGATTGCCGCCCACCGTCGCCGCGTTCCGGATGCTCGGCGTGGCCACCGCCCCCGCCGCCTGGGCCAGGAGGGGCCAGTCTCGACGCACCTCCGGGGCGCGCTCGAGCTGGCCCATGGTCACCATGGCGCCCACGGTGAGCTCGCCGGTCTGGGCCCGGAGCTCGTCGAGCCCCGCGACCCCATGAAGCGACACCACGCGATCGGGCCGCACGAGGCCGAGCCGCATCAGGGACAGGAGCGCGGTGCCGCCGGAGACGACGCGGGTGTCGCCTCCGGTCTCGCCGAGCAGCCCGAGCGCGTCGTCGAGGGAGCGGGGCGCGTGGAGCTCGAACGGAGAGAGGCGCACGGGGTCAGGCCCTCTGGCGAGCGGCCGCCAGGACCGCCTCCACGATCTTCACGTAGCCGGTGCACCGACAGAGGTTCCCGGCCAGCCCCCGGCGCACGTCGGCCTCGGTGGGCGTGGCGTTCTCGGCCAGCAGGGCGTGCGCGGCCAGGAGGATGCCCGGGGTGCAGTAGCCGCACTGGACCGCGCCCAGGCGCGCGAAGGCGTCCTGGAGGGCGTCCGGCTCGCCCGTGCGGGGATCGCCGAGCCCCTCCACCGTGGTCAGCTGGCGACCCTCGAGCCGCGCGGCCAGCGTGAGGCAGGCCCGTACCGGCGCCCCGTCGAGGAGCACGGTGCAGGTGCCGCACACTCCTTCTCCACACCCGTACTTCGTGCCGTAGAGAGCGAGGCCGTCGCGCAGGAGATCGATGACGGTCCAGTGATCCGGCGCCTCGGCGCGGCACGGTCGTCCGTTCAGGGTGAACGCGAGCGTCATGCCCCGCTCTCGATGGCGCGGCGGACCCGCGTCGCGAACTCGCCGGCAAGCTCGGCCGCCTTGACCTTCATCACCGCGTCTCCGACCGAGCCAAGGCGCCCGAGCACCTTCACCTCGCTCCGGTAGTGCACGACCGTCGTGTCCGCCGCCGAGCCGGGACCGAGCTCGAGGGTCGACCGCACGTCGATCTGGCTCCCGATCCGCCGGTCCTCGCCGCGCCCGACGGCCACCAGGCGCCGCGGGCGATCCATCTCCACGAGCGTCATGCGCATGTCCTGGGTCGTCGACAGGAACCCGACCTTGACCGACAGCGTCACGCGATAGGTCTTCGGATCCACGACCTCGAGCGCCTGGCAGCCGGGAAGGCAGGGCGCGAGGCGCGCCGGGTCGACCAGGAACTCCCAGACGGTCTCCGCGGGAGCCTCCACCTGGAAGCGCTCCTCGAACACCGGCATCGAGCGCTACTCGGGCCGGCGCAAGGCGGCCAGGACGCGCTCGGCGGTCACCGGGCACGCGGTGATCCGCCGGCCGATGGCGTCCGACACCGCGTTGAGGACGGCCCCCGGCGTCGGGGTCATCGCGGGCTCGCCGATGCCCTTGGCGCCGAAGGGGCCGAGCCCCTGGCCCGACTCCAGCAGGATGGCCTCGACCGGCGGAGCGTCCAGGGTCGAGGGGATCTTGTAGTCGAAGAGGTGCGGGTTCTTGCTCACCCCCTGCTCGAGCACGACCTCCTCCATGAGCGCGTGCCCCAGCCCCTGGATGACGCCGCCCTCGACCTGGCCCTCCGCGCTGTGGCGATTGATCATCTGGCCGACGTCGTAGCAGGCCGCGATGCGGGTCGCGTGGACGCGCCCGGTCTCCTCGTCCACCTCGACCTCCACCGCCTGGGTGCCGAAGGTGAAATCGTTGAAGGCCTTCCCCTGGCCGGTCTCGGCGTCGATCGTCGCCGCCGCCGGCGCGTCGAACTTCTCGAGCACCTGCACCGGCCGGCCCATCGCCGAGGCCGTCTGCACCACCGTCGCCAGCGGCACCCCGCGCGTCGTGCCGCGGACGACCGCCTGTCCGCCCACGAGATCGATGTCCGTCGCGGCGGCCTCGAGCATCTCGGCCGCCTGGGCCACCAGGTGCTCGCGCACCGCTCGCGCCGCCTTGAGCACGGCGTTGCCCGACATGTAGAGCTGGCGGGTGGCCGTGGTGGTCCCGGCGCGCGGCGTGAAGTGGCTGTCCCGGCCGATCGCGGTGACCCGATCGGGGGCCAGTCCGAGCACCTCGGCGACGATCGAGCAGAGGGACGCGGTCTGCCCGCCGCCGACGTCGGGCGCGGCGCACCGCACGACCGCCGTCCCGTCCAGCTCCATGCCGACCCAGGCGCTCGCCGAGTCGCGCGTCCAGCACATGCGGCCGTACGGGGTGATCGAGGCGGCCAGGCCCCGCCCCACCCGGCGCGGGCTCGAGCCCGGTCGGGGCGGGCCGAGCGCGGCCCAGGCGCGGCGCATGGTCTCGGCCAGCATGGGCTCGGACTCCAGCACCTGACCGGTGCCGATCGAGTCGCCCTTGCGGAGGAAGTTGCGCTCCCGGAGCTCCAGCGGATCCATGCCGAGGGCGGCGGCGAGCGCATCCATCTGCCCCTCGTAGGCGAGGCAGGTCTGGATGGAGCCGAAGGTGCGATAGGCGCTGGCGATCGGATTGTTCGTGTAGACGGTCCGGGCGTCCACGGCGACGTTGGGCACTCGGTAAGGTCCGGTCGCGGTCACCAGGCTGTAGAGCAGGACCCACGGCGACAGCGCGGCGTAGGCGCCCGAGTCGGAGGTGAGCTCGGCGGCGATCGCCGTGAGCTCTCCCTGCCGGGTGGCGCCGGTCCGGTAGCGGATCACGTACGGATGGCGCTTGCCGTGGCCGATGAACGACTCCTCGCGCGAGAACACGAGCTGGACCGGGCGCCGGGTCTTCCAGACGAGGAGGCCGAGCAGGCACTCGACGGTGACGTCTTCCTTCCCGCCGAAGCCTCCGCCCAGGTACGCGCCCTCGATCCGGACGCGGCTGTGCGGGAGATCCAGCACGTCGGCCACGTCGCGGAAGTGCTCCAGCACCTGGGTGCTGACGCGCAGCACGACGACGCCCTCGGCGTCGATCCAGCCGACGCCGGTCTCGGTCTCCATGTAGGCGTGGTCGATGAAGGGCGTGTGATAGGTGTGCTCGACCGTCACGTCCGCCCGCCGAAAGCCCTCGTCGACATCGCCGCGACGAAGGCGCCAGCGGTGGAGGAGGTTCCCGCCAGCGTGAACCTCCGGCGCGCCCGGGGCGAGCGCCTCCAGCGGGTCGTAGACGCCCGGCAGCTCCTCGTACTCGACGCGCACGCGCTCCGCCGCCAGGGCGGCCGCCTCCGGCGTCTCGGCCGCGATCGCGACCACGGGCTCTCCCTGGAAGCGCACGCGGTCTTCGCCCAGTACCGGCTGGAACGCGGGTCGCGCCTCCGCCGTCGCCTCGGCCATCCGGCCCGGCAGCGCCATCCGCATCGCGTTCCGGGGCACGTCGGCATGCGTGAGGACGGCCACCACGCCTGGCACGGCCACCGCGGCGGCGGTGTCGATGGCGACGATGCGCGCCGAGGCGTACGGGCTCCGGACGATCCGCCCGTGCAGCATGCCCGGCACCACGAAGTCGCCCGCGTAGATGGGGCGCCCGTGCACCTTCTCCCACGCGTCCGGCCGCGGCAGCGCGTGGCCGATCACGGCGTACCGAGGGCGCGCCGCTCCGCTCATACGCGCCGGCTGCTCTGGATGTTCACGACCTTACGGTACTTCCGCGCGCTACTGCCGGGCAACACGTGCTTGGCCGGATGGACTGTCACCCCCTCTGTGTTGTGCCGTCCCGTTCACACGGCGCTCAGAGCTTCAGCTGCGCGCGCAGCCCGAGGAGAACGACCGGGGCTGTCACCGAGCGCCGGCGAGATCACCTGAAGGTCGGCCGTGACCAGGAGCCATGGGTGACAGCGAGATTGTAGAACTCCTCTCCGCCGTACTCGCCACCCACAAGCAGGGGCCCAGGTGGAACGCGGCCGTGCCGAGCCGGTCACGTTTCCGGCCAGGGATCGGGCTCCGGCCGCTCAGCCGGGCATGGCCATCGCTGCGACCACCGGGCCAATCCGGGTCCGGGCGGGCGCGAAGACCTTCGCTCGACTCGCGGCTAGCTGACACGGGGAGGCATCACTGGGAGCCCGGATGCCGGTTGAGTCTCTCCTGGAGCGCACGGAATTCCGGCGACTGGCGCAGGAGGCGCCGCGCGACCTCGCGCAGCCGATCGACGGCCTCGGGCTCGAGGTCGAAGCTGGTCGGCAGGCCGTTGAAGTAGCGCAGCTCCCCCTCGTCGCGGAGATCGCCGAAGCTCACGCTGATGAAGTGAAATCGAACGGGATGCGCATCGCTCGACAGCGCGGCCGTCCACTGGTCGAACGCCGTCTGGAGCAGCGCCACGGTCTCGAAGTTATAGCGATTGATCTGCACGCTGGTGACGGCGTCCAGCACCGCCGGCAGATCCGGGCTGACGTTCTGGAGGTCCCAGTGGAAGGCCGGCTCGGTCTGGGCGTTCACGCTGATCACCGCGACATCCCGAACGTTGGCGTTGCCGGTGGCGCGCAGGGTGTTCTCGATCCCGCCATCCACCAGGACCCGCTCGTACAGCCCCCGGAGCCCGAGGTTGTCGGAGATGCCGCCATCCATGAGGTGGATGTAACGCCGCCGGTCCCGGTCGAGGTAGGAGGCCCGGCTGCGCTCGATGGAGCGCAGCCGCGCCGCCGCCTCGCTCCAGGTATTCGGGACGACCGGCAACGGCGCCGCCTGGTACCCGCAGGCTCCGGCGCGGTTCTCGAGCGTCACGGGCGTCAGCAGGACGGGCACCGCCGACGATGCGGTCACGGCCTGCGCGACGTGATAGCGCGACAGATCCGAACAGATGGGATCGAAGAAGAATCGATTGAACGCGAACCGGCTTCCGGTCGACAGATCCGTCGCGTTGATCAGGATCTCGGGTCCATGCTGGCGCTCGAGGTCGGCGAAGGTCGCGTCCCTGAACAGGTGCTCGTCGTAGTACTCCGCCGCGACCCGGCTGCGGTTGAAATAGGGCGACGCGAGGCGCACCCAGTTGCGGGGGCGGAACAGCTGCAGGAACAGATCACGCTCCACGGGGCGTCTGAGGAAGTCGGTCTCGAAGTCGCGAAAGATCCGGTCGCCGTACAGGCCATAGTAGGCGGCGGTGAAGCTCCCGCCAGACACGGAGGAGATCAGGTCGACCTCGTCCAGAAGCCGGCGCGACTGCCCCCCCAGCATCACCGGCGTGGCCGCGAGCTCCTCCAGGATGCCGTAGGCGAACGCCGCGGCCCGCGTCCCGCCTCCCGAGAACGCCACGATCAGCAGCAGCTCATCCGAACGAGGCCCTGGGGAGCCCACCGGGCTCAGGTGCGCTCGGCTCCCAGTGAGCCAGCGGGGCGTTGCCGAGGCTGGCCGTCGTACAGCCGTCCCAGCCGAGCGCGGCCAGCACCGTGAGCACGAGTGCCATTCGGCGGGCGACTCGGGCACGAAGCACCCGGGATGCGGGTGCCATCGAGTCGCAGCGCTCGTGGCGTTCCCGGCTCACCCCTATGGCCACTGCGGATCGAGACGGAGGCCGCGCTCGTGCACCGTCCAGCCGCGCGCGCGGAGCTCGTCCCGAGCCCGCGGCGACATCTGGCCCGTGAGCCACACCTCCGGCCTCGCTCCGGGAAATGCGGTCCGCGCATGCGCGGTGATGTGGTCCGCGTGGTCGGCCAGATCCTGAGTCCAGACCATGTAGTCCACGTTCAGGATCTGCAGGATGCGATTGTCCGCCGTGAGCAGCACCGGCGCCGCCGACCTCCGGCACCAGGCGCGCCAGCGGGGCCTGCGTCCGGTGGAAGATCGCCATGAGCTCGGCGCCCTCCTGGAAGAACTGCGCCCGCGTCTCCACATCCGCGCGGGCGGCCCGCTGCACGTAGCCCGCCCGGCCGGGCAGTCCCTGGAGACGGTCGAGCGCCGCGATCATCCGGGTCTGGCGCGTCTCCGAGTACGCCCGGTTCAGCCGGAAGGCCTGGCTGATCTGGGGACTCACGCCCATTCGCGTCAGCCTCTCCTCGTTCAGGCGCTCGACCTCGTCCCAGTTCTTGTAGACCAGGTCGTTCACGCTCGACGCGGCGGAGATCGCCGTCAGCACCGCGCCGCCGGGAATGAGGTCCTTCGAAAAGCGCCCGGCCGCTTCCAGTTCGGCCACGCGGTTGAGGGCCTTCCGGAGCACGGGGTTGGTCGTGTACGGGTCGACCCTCAGCTTCTCGGCCCACCGCCGCTCGGCGGCATTCACGCCGAGGACGCCCCGCGCCACGGACTCCGAGCCCTGACCGACCATGCTCAGCGTGCTGGCGCCCTGGCCGGCCTGAGTGGCCGCCTCGTTCGCGTCGATCTTCTCCTCGGTACGCTCCACCTCCCGGCTCGCGAAACCGAACAGGCGGTTCAGGCCCGCGGGAACCGCTTCCAGGGTCTGGACGGGGTTCGTCACGGTGTTCACCGCGCCGGTGAACATGTCACCGAAGGCATCCACCGCCCCACCTGCCAGGATGGCGGCGTCGTTCGCCTTCTTCAGCGTGACGAGGGCGTTGATCTCGCTGATCCGGATCTCCAGCATCCGGGTTGTAATCGCGTCGAACACCCCGACCTCCGAGGTGGTGATGCGGTAGTGGTTGTAGTAGCCGTCATTGTTGACACGATCCTGCACGCGGTGGTTCGGCCCCTGGAGCAGGCTTCCCGGCAGGATCGCGCTGGCCTCGAAGTGCGGGAGCGCCTCGAACGGGCCAGCGGGCGGCGCCGACGGGGCCTGAGCCGCGGCGAACGTGCCGCCGGCCAGGACGAGGCCGATGGTGAAAAACCGAATCCCGTGAATGTCCATGGGTTTCCTTCCTTTGACGCGGCCGATCGTCCGGGCTGGCGCCGTAACTCTCGCCGCCTCGAATCCGCGCATCCCGCTGTCGGCCCTACTGTCCGGCCCCTGGCTACTTCAGCTACGTCCGCTTGCTTCGTACAGGTCTTCGCACGGCTGCCTCGCGCATTCGCGCGGGCGGCCCGTGCTGGGCCGCCCGCGCGAATGACCTTCGCCTGCCTTACTTGCCCATTCCCGCTCGGGCCGCCTCGATCTTTGCCTTCACGGCATCGAGATTGAAGCTCGCGCCCTTCTGCATCGGCGGGAACTCGACGGCAGTCATCGCAAGCTTCACGACCTCCTCCTGGACGAACACGAAGCGCCAGAACTCGTACTTGAACCAGTCGAAGTACTGCTGCGCCCCTTCCCGAGTGCCGCTATTCGGCCACCCGGTGCGCTCGAAGGGGTCCAGGCGCAGGTTCGTGATGTACGGCACGTCAGGCTTGGTCTTGTCACCCAGCCAGCCACCGGGTTGGTCGATGAACCGGAACTTGTAGTCACCGATCCGCACGGCGCCCAGCTCGCTCTCGCCGAAGTACCAGATCTCGTTCCGGTTCGACGGCCCCTTGCCGGTGATCAGGGCCGTCTGGTCGTAGCCGTCCAGATGCACCTTGTAGGTCGTGCCCCCGAGCTGCTTGCCTGCTTTCAGCTCTGCCGCGATGTTCGGGTTGCCGGCAGCGGCCACCAGGGTCGGGAACCAGTCGAGCCCGGAGATGAGCCCGCTCTCGACCTTGCCCGCCGGCACCTTGCCCGGCCACCGGATCATCGCCGGGGCGCGGAAGCCGCCCTCCATGACCGTTCCCTTGCTCTGCGCGAACGGCGTCTGTCCGCCATCCGGCCAGGTGAACACCTCGGTGCCGTTGTCGGTGGTGAAGATGACGATGGTGTTGTCATCCACACCCATGTCCTTCAGCTTCTGCATCACGATGCCGATGTCGTCGTCAAGCTGCGCCATGCCGGCTTCGTGGATGGACCAGCCATTCTTGGAATTGCGCATCGCCTGGTACTTTGGCGACAGGTGCGTGACGATGTGCATGCGGGTCGGATTGAGCCACAGGAAGAACGGCTTCCCGTCGGCCTTCGCCTTGTCGAGGAACTTCAGGGCGAAGTCGCGGATCTCGTCGTCCACCGTTTCCATGCGCTTCGGGCACAGCTCGCCCGCGTCCTCGATCTTCTGCTTGCCGACCTTGCCCCAGCGCGGATCCACGGTGGCATCGTCCGCGTCGGTTGCCCACGAGTGGAGCATGTTGCGCGGGCCAACCTGTGGCCTGAGATCCTGCGGGATAGTTCGGATGGCAGGGATCTTCCATCGCATCGAGATGATAGAGATAGCCGAAGAACTCGTCGAATCCGTGCGCCGTCGGCAGGAACTCGTTCTTGTCGCCGAGGTGGTTCTTGCCGAACTGGCCGGTGGCGTACCCCATCGACTTCAGCACCGTGGCGATGGTCGCGGCCTCCGCCGGGATACCGGTCGGCGCACCCGCCTGGCCAACGGTGGTCATGCCGGTGCGGATCGGCAGCTCGCCGGTGATGAAGTTGGCGCGGCCCGCCGTGCAGCTCGCCTCGGCGTAGTAGTCGGTGAACAGCATGCCCTCGGCGGCGATCTTGTCGAGGTTCGGCGTCCGCCCCGCCATCATGCCGCGATGGTAGGCGCCGATGTTCCAGATGCCGATGTCGTCGCCCATGATGACGACGATGTTGGGCTTCGCTTGCGCGGCCGCCGGGCCGGCGCTCCAGGCGAGCGCGACCAGGATGGCTACCAAGACTCCTATGGCTTTCCGCATGATTCCCTCACTCTGTGGATGGTGGTTCGGCCGTGATGCATCCTGGTGAGACGGCCCCCTTCAGACGGGGGATCTCGCAGCCGGTGGGAGACGTGACGCACTTCAGCTCGGCAGTGCATTGATCGCTCGCGACAGGACGATGACCGTGGTCAGGAGCGAGATCATGCTCTCGGCCATCATCAGCAGCTTGGCCCGGTGCGTGAGCGGCGAGACATCGGCGGGGCTGAACGACGTCGCCGTGTTGTAGGCGAGAAACAGGTAGTCGAGGAAGAGCGGCCGCCAGCCGGCGGGCAGGTCCTCCGGCGCCGCGGGCTGGGGGAATACCCAGTCCGGCCTCGGGCTCGTAGCGCTCGCGCGGGCGGCCGGGCCACCCCGATCCATCTGCCAGTAGAGCAGCGAGAAGGCCAGCACATTGACGACCCAGATCGCCACGGAGGAGGACATCAGGGAGAACGCGTTCCGGCCCGACGGGTGGAACGTGGTCACCCCGAGCATGTCGGTGAGCTCCGCGAGGGTGTTCGCCACGTAGACCAGAGCCCAGAAGAGGATGATCGCTCGCTCGATGCGGAGCCACCGGGCGTGCCCGTTCGTGATCGCGACGGCCGCCATCGACGTCAGCGCCACGAACGCGGCCAGGTAGGACACCCAGACCGGTATGACGAAGACGTGTCCGCGCAGCGCCGCCATCAGGAGGAGCACGGCCAGAATCGTGAGCGCGGGCGACCAGCGCGACTCGTGGCGCACGGCGTGCGCTTGACCGTTCATGGAGACCTCACGAGGGCAACTGTCCAGGTGGCACCGCGGCGGCCCTGCGATTCATCCCGACACGCCCTCTCATCGAGCCGGCCCGAGGCTCTTGCGGAGCCAGTCCAGGTAGATCTCGGTGTCCGAGCGCGACGTCTCGCTCGGCCGCCCTCGTGGCACACCAATGCGGTCACATGCCACGCCCGAGAGAGTAGTTGCCGACCTGGAGCTTGTATGTCGCTTCTTTCCCGTCCGGCGTGAGCCTCACCGTGAAGGACACGGGCCCGCCCCAGGTCCCGTTGACCACGTAGGAGCCGCGGCTCACGACCCGGTCCTCCGCCGTCACGCCGTAGAGGTTCACGGCCGCGAACCGGAAGGTCGTCGTGCTCCGGCTCGTGATCAGTCCGACGGCCTCGACCCGATCGGGGTGCCGGTCGATCCGGTAGTCCAGCAAGAAGCCCTGGTCGTGCGCGTGGAGCGGGAAATCATCCGGCTTCGGCTGCGGCGCTCCCGCGGCGCACCCGACCAGCCCGATCATGCCGAGCAGCAACAGTAGGCGTTTCATTTCACCTCCCACGGCTATCGCGGGAAGAGCAGCTGGATCTGGATCCGGAGCTGCCACTCCGCCGCATTGTCCGGGCGCACCACGTTGTAGTAGGCGCTGGCCTGCGCGTTCACGGGCAGCTTCCCCAGCCGCACGATCTTGCCCACGCCGGCGCCGATCGGCACCGTCCACCGGTCGTCGCTGTCCGCCTCCCAGTCGGCCGTGATGATGGGCGCCGTGACCACGTACCACGCGTCCGGCAGGTTGTAGTTCACGAACGGCTGGAGCAGCATCTGGTTCACGTCCCGCCGGTCGCTGTCCCCCGCGAACGACCAGACGTTGTTGATGAGGGCGCCGAGCACCCACGGCCCGTGCACCGTCAGCGCGACGGCCGTCGGCCCGGCCCCCCACTTCCCCTGGCCGAGCGAGTCGTCCGTGGCGCTGGGGAACTGGAAGATCGGCCCCACGCCCCAGATCAGCTTTCCCGGCTTCGCCGGCGAGAAGAAGAGCGACTGCTGGATGTCCCCGAGCCCGAACACCTCGCCGACGCCCGGCGCCAGCTCCGGCTGGTAGATCAGCGGCACGATCGTCCGCGAGATCAGGTTCCAGTTCTCGGTCAGACGGAACGGGATGACCGGCTGGATGTTGAGGATGTACTGGACGTCGTCCTTCGGGCCCACGCCGAAGTTCACGTTGTTCTGGAACGGCACGGAGATCAGGTCCGCCACCGGGTTCTGCGTCTTCTTGGCGAGCTCCGCATCGTCCTCGGCCCAGCCAGGCCGTGTCGCGCAGGCGAGCACCAGCCCGAGCAGGATCACGAGCCCGACGCGGCGCATCGCTCGTCGCCCAGTACTCCTCATGCGTCCCTCCGGATCGGTTTCGCCATCTGCCTACCCTGTGTCGTGACACCGGCGTTGGAACCATCCGCGCTGCCGGGCCGCGACGTCTTCAGCAAGTCGGGACAACGCTGCGCGGCATGGCCCCCGCGCAGCGCTGTCCCGGCACGCACCGGCTACTTCGCGTACTCGAACTTGGGCATCGCCTTGAGGGCGTCCTTGGTCGCGCCGGCCAGGACGATCCGGCCCTTGTCTTCCTTGAACTGCCCGACCGGAACCGCCACGTCGTGCTTGCCCATGCCGAGGAACCCGCCGGCGCCGATGATGGCGTAGGACACCGACTTGTCCGGCGTGATGATCAGGTCGTCGACGGTGCCGATCTTCTCGTTCTTGTCGTTGTAGACCGCCTTCCCCAGGATCTTCTTCTTGGCGCTCCATCCGAGCGCGACCACCTTCATCTCCTCCACGGTGATGCCCACCGTGCTCGAGCCCGCGACCTGGGCGCGGATCTCACTCCCGGTGCCCGCCACGATCAGCCCGGCCAATGCCAGCCCGGTGATTCCTAGACCCTTCTTGCCGTTCATCGCAGCCTCCCTCCAGGCCTTCGCCTGTTCTTGTCGTCCTGCCGGCGTCGGGGCCCATTGGGGCCCGACGCCCTCCCTCACTTCTGGAACGGGTAGATCACCTTCCAGTCCCGCTTCATGTCCACGACCGTCCAGCCCTTCTGGGTCGCCTCGTCGAGCGCCTTGTCCAGGCGCCCGATCGAGGACTGCCGGTCGTACGCCCATTCCCGCTCGCCGTCGGTGTGGCGGACGAGGCCCATGAACCGCAGGCCATCGCCGGCCGCCGTCCACTCGAGCATCTGCTGGTCGCCGTCGGAGTTGCCGAAGGCCAGCACCGGGCGGCGCCCGATGAATCGGTGAATCCCGACAGGCTTCCCCGCCTTGTCGTCGACCAGGTTGATCTTCGGAAGCTTCAGCAACGCCGGCTTGCCGTTCCGCATCTCGAGCTTCGTCTCGCCCACGCTCCCGACGACCTGCTCGGGCGGGATGCCGTAGACCTCCTCGGCGAACACCCGCATGAAGTCGGCGCCGCCGCCCGAGACGATGAACGTCTTGAAGCCGTTCGCGCGCAGGTAGGTCAGGAGCTCGAGCATCGGCTGGTAGACCAGGTCCGTGTACGGCCGCTTGAATCGAGGGTGCTGCGCCTGCGCCACCCAGTCCTTCACGATCTGCGCGAACTCGTCGGTCGTCATCCCCGAGTGGGTCGCCCCGATGACTTCGGCCAGGCCCTTTTCCCCGGCGGCGGCCACCGCCTTCATGTCGTTCTCGAGGATGCCCTTGAAGGGCTGCTGGGTCTTCCACTCCGGGTGCTTCGGCGCCAGCGCCTTCACCCGGTCGAAGGCGAAGAAGCCCTGGAAGTACATCGGCTGCTCGCTCCAGAGCGTGCCGTCGTTGTCGAAGACGGCGATCCGGGCCGCGGGCGGGACGTGCTGCGGGCTGGACGAGTCCGTCGCGGCCTGGACGAACTTCACGATGCCCTGCTTGGCGGGGCCGTCGTTCCAGGACGGCAGGGGATCTGTCTGGGCCCCGGCCAGACCCGAAAGGATCAGGCACACTCCCAGCGCCAGGCTCGCGACCAGATGAATCCGCGTCCGAATCATCGCTCCTCCTCCTGCGCCGCTACCGGCGCCGGAATCCGCCGAAGCGCCCGCCCATCTCGCCGAAGTTGGAGCGGAAGGCGCTCATGCGCTCGGAGCCGTTGAAGCGGCTCGCCCAGTCGTCGTCGAGCGAGCGGCTGGCACCGGAGTCCTGGAGGTGGCTCCATCCGCCGTCGCTTCCCCAGCTGTGCTGCTGCCAGTCCCCGCTCACGTCGCGCTGGTAGACGTGGCCGTCGTGGCTCGCGTAGAGGTCGTTCCCGGAGTGCCCGGCATTCCACGTCGACGTCTGCCCGGTCCGCGGGTTGTAAACCTGAGCGCGGCTCGCCGACGCCGACTGGCCCGTGTACGCGTTCCCCACCGTGACCCGGCTTCCCGACGCCGCCGCCCCCGTCCGCGTGTCGACCGCCGCGCCACGGCTCCCGTAGGCGTAGTTGCCGGTGTAGACGTTGCCGACCCCCGCCCGCTGGCCGGCCGCCAGCGTGCCCGTCCGGGAGTTGTACGACGCCCCGACGTGGTTGGCCCACTCGTTCCCCGTCCAGGCGTTGAAGCCCGCCGACGAGCGGGTGACGGCGGTCGCCGATCCCCAGTGGTGATACACGTTCCCCGTCGTGGCCGCCCAGCCGCCCGGCCCCCACGTCGCGGCACCATACGGTCCCCAGGCGGCGCCGTACATCGGCCCCCACCACGGGTAGGCGCCCCACGCCCAGGCCCCGGTCGAGGCCCCCCAGGCCCAGCCGAAGCCGAAGCCCACGGCCCAGCCGGTCCAGGGCGTGTAGGTGACCGCCGCCGCGACCCCATATGTCACGGGCGGGCCGTACCAGACCGTGCCGATCCACGGCGTGTAGTAGTACCCGGTGCCATACACGACGACGCCGTCCGAGGCGACGTAGGTGCCGTAGTAGCCGGGCGTGTAGCCGACGTACACCACCTGGGCGGTCCAGTCGTAGACCCGCACGTAGGTGACGTAGTGCACCGGTGAGCTCGGCGGGATGGAGTAGATCACCGCCGGCACCGACGTGGCCACGACCCACGGGCCGGTGACGGACGTTCCCACGAACCAGACGCCGTTCTGGAGCGCGTAGTACGAATGCGGATCGACGACGATGATCGGCGTCGCCGAGTTGACGACGTACTGGAGGGGTGTGCCCGCGATGGGCGCCATCTTCGGCGCGCCGTCGATCACCGGCCCCGTCAGCTTCGCCTCGCTGCGCTTGACCGTCGCCGTCTGGGGGATGCTGTTGGCGATGTGCGCCTCCCGGGCCTGAGGCGTCCCCGGCACCGAGGCCTTCACGTTCTCCTTGGGGCTGTCGTCGGGGATCCAGGCGAAGTCCGCCGGGAGCTCCCGACCCGGTACGTACGCCCACGGCCCGCCCATCCCCGTCGAGCGGAACCACCGCCCTGAGACGAGGACGTAGATCATCTGGTCCTGCAGGTCTCTGAAGACGTTGCCGGTGGTGTTCTTGACGTAGAGGAGCTGAGTTCCGCGGATGGGGGCGTAGTCCGGCTCCCCCTCCGTCACGATGAGCTCGGTGGGCGTCGTCGCCACGTGGATCCCGGGCACCGGGCCCTTGGCGAGCGAGGGTCGCGTTTTCGGGTCCTTCGGATCGCCGCCCTCGAGGAGGTCGACGCTCCCGCTCTTCCTGGCCGCCTCCAGGGCCGTCGCGAGATCAGGGATCGTCGCTCGCGCGGCCGTCCAGGGGCCCTGGAGCGCGGGAGCCTCCATCCAGCCGTCGAAGACGTGCAGGTAGTGCGTGCCGGCCGGCGCCCGAAGGAGGAGCGGATGGGTGTTGATGACCCGCTCGAGGCGCGTGCCCGACACCGGCCGGTAGGCGGGCGGTCCGTCGATGGAGACCAGGATGGCCGGCACCGTCGAGAAGACGATCACGGGCGGACTGTTGCGCGGTGGCATTGCCTCGCCCTTCTGCGCCTCCTGGTGGATGCCCAGGGCCGCCTCGAGGCGGTCGAGTCCGATCACCGTCTCGTGCAGCACCGCCTGTTCGATCGTCCGGGCGTAAGCGTCTTGCTTGCCGGGAGACGAGGGAAAGTCAGCCCGGGTGACCAGGCCGTTCCGGAGCGTGACGAGCCGCGTGTCCCGGTCCACCTCGGTCCTCACCGTGACCCAGACGACGCCGAACGTCGGCGCGGCCTTGGCATCGCCGGTCTTCACCGCCACCGCGGCGTGGGCGCGGAGGAGGGACCCGTCCCACGAGTCGACCTGGGGCTGGTACACGGTCACGTGGTCGCCGCCGCTCGACGCCTCGCGCGGCCAGTGCTCGTCGACCACGGCCTGGGGGACCGTGCCCGTCGGGGACGCCCCGGGGCCAGCTCCCCCACCGCCCGGAACCTGAGCAACCTGACCGGCGGTCCCCGGGCCCGGGCCGGTCGTCCCGCTCCCGGAAGCACACGAGGACACGAGCGCTAGCAGAAGAACGATCGCAACAGCATGGCTCAGCCTTTTCATCGGATCCTCACCGTTTCGGCTCGCCTGGATGTATCCGCACTCAGGCGTGAGGTCGCGGGCCCCGCCGCGGCAGCGCACCGTTCACCCCGCATGGCTGTGTGGAAGGCGTGCGGCATCGATGCCCCCGCGAAGCTGGTCCTCATCCGCCCCTCGCTCTCTTGCACCTCGGCCTCAGCAGCGACTGAAGGTCTGGATCTCCTCGACTGACAGCACGCCGTCTCCGTTCCCGTCGGCGGCCCCGAAGTCCACGAACCGCGCGTTCACGAACTCCTGCAGGGTGATCCGGCCGTCGCCCCCGCGGTCGGCCGTCGCAAAGACCTCCTGGCTCACTCCCACGATCTCCTCCCGCACGAGGAATCCCTTCTTGCCCTTGTCCAGCAGGAAGAACTGCTCGACAACCCGCTCGTGGAACTCCCCGCGGTCGAGGCGGCCGTCGCGGTTCCGGTCGGCGGTCTCGAAGTCCTCTCGGCACCGCGATGTCGTTCCCGTCTGGGCGAACGCGTGCCCCGCCAGCACTGCAACGCCGAACAGGGCGACAGCACCGAGACCTCTCTGAAGCAAGCTCATGCAGACCTCCTCATGAACCGTGGACTCGATCGGTGGCAGTCACGGTCTAGCTGACGATCCGCCAGCTTCCATCCGGCTGGCGGCACGCGGTGCCGTACGACTGCTGCGGCCTGTTGTCGATGGTGACGGTTTGCGTGTACTCGCGGCAGTACTGCCCCGTCCCCGTCTGGTACGTGTGAAGCGGCGTCACGGTGCCCGTATGCCCGTTGTCGGGGTTCTGCCAGGCGACGGCCTTGCCAGACGGAGCCGACTCGAGCGCCTGGTGCGTGGTCTTGGCGGCGATCTCCTTGTCCTTGTTGTCCACCAGATGACCGATGAGCCCGCCCGTCAGGCCGCCCAGAATGACACCGGCCGCGATCCCTGCCGGGCTGGCGTGCGCGGCCGCTGCGATCAGCCCGCCGGCCGTCATGCCGCCCAGCCCTCCGATGGCCAGGCCCTTGTTCTGGCTCAAGTCCTGGCCGAACTGTCCGCCGCCACCCGCGCAACCTGTCGCGAGCATCAGCAAGAGCGTGATCAGCCCACAGCCTCGGATGACCCTTCGACTCATGCCGCCCTCCTTCCCATGGGTGTGCGGATCATCTCGCTCACCTGAGATCCCTCACCTCGAGGCCGCACTCAGGCCTGGGCCGCGCGGTCTCGCGGGGACACGTACCGTTCACCCCGCATCGCTGCGTGGACCGCAGGTACCAGCTCATGGGGGGCGGTGGTCTTCAGCACGTACGCCAGCGCACCGGCCGCGAACCCGCGCTCCGCCAGATCGGGTTCGTCGTGTACCGTGACGAGCACCACCCGCGTGCCCGGATGACGCGCCAGGAGGGTCCGCGTGGCCGCGATCCCGTCACACCCGGGCATCACGATGTCGGTGACCACGACGTCCGGGTGCACCAGGTCCGCGGCGCGGAGAAGGCTGTTGCCGTCCGTGACCACGGCGACGACGTCGAACTCGGCCTCGAGCAGCTTGCGCAGCTCGTTCGCCACCGCCGGATGGTCGTCGGCCAACAGCACGCGCGGGCGACCCATGCGCCGAGTGTCGGCGCGGAGCCGCGTCCTGCGCTATTCGCAATACTACGGAGCGGGATCCGGAAAACTCCGGAGGGGGCACCCACCCAGGAAGCGCTGGATGAAGGCCGCCGCCAGGGCTGGGTCGCCGCCGCCGGCCGGCCCGCATAGGACTTTGGTCCAATACGCCGGGCGCCCGCGTCGGGCTACCATCACTGGCATGCTCGGGCTCGTGCCGAGGGGTGCCCTCGCCGCAAGCCCGGTCACGCCATAGGGCCAGATTGAGCCCGCTCGAGGGATGGCGGATGCCGGAGGCGACGGCGCGGCGGGCCGCACTGAAGGCGCTCTTCACCGCGATGACGGCGCTCGGGATGGTCTTGACCCACCCGGCGCCGGCCAGCGCTCAGCCGGCACGCCCCACGACCGAAGCGACGTCTCCGGCTCCGGACTCCGGGCCGGGCCACCGCATCCTGCTCCTCTACGGTGAGCCGCGCCTGACTCCCGCCATCGTGACCCAGGACGCGATCCTGCGCTCCGTACTGACGGACCGGTCCTCGGTCCCGGTGACCTTCTACACCGAGTACCTGGATCTCAACCTCTTTCATGGGGCAGTGCCCTTGCCCGAGCTGCGAGAGCTCCTGCGGCGCAAATACGAGACGCGCCACATCGATCTGATCGTCACGGGCGGCAGCCGCGTGCTCCGGATCGCCCTCCACAACCGGGCTGACTTATTCTCCAACGCCCCCATCGTTTTCGTCAGCGTGGACCCGACGGCCGCCGCCGACCTGCGCATCGATCGGGACGTGACCGGGACCTGGCTCCACATGGGGTGGGCGGACACGCTGACGGCGGCTCGCCGCCTGCAGCCTGAGACCCGGCAGGTCGTCGTGGTCGCCGGCGTCTCACCGACCGACCGTGTCTGGATGGAGGGAGCCCGCAAGCAGCTCTCGGCGCCCGGGAACCCCATCGAGGTCGTCTATCTGATCGACCTCAGCCTCGACGAAATCGTGGCGAAGGTCAGGGCCCTGCCGAGGGGGACGGTCGTGCTAGTCGGTGTGTTCTTCCGCGACGCGACGGGACGTGACTTCTCGACGCCGGAGGCCTTGACCAGGATCGCGGCCGCCGCCAGTGTCCCCGTCTACGCCCTCACCGAGGCCGCGATCGGCACCGGGATCGTCGGCGGTCATGTCGCGAGCTTCGAGGCGCACGGACGTGTGGCCGCGGAGCTGGCCCTTCGGATGCTCGCCGGAGAGCGCCCGCCGCCGACGAACATGGGCACGAACGTACCCATGTTCGACGCCCGGCAGATCGAGCGCTGGGGACTCGACGTGCGCGGGCTGCCCGCCGAGAGCATCGTCCGCTTCCGGGTGCCCTCGCTGTGGGAGCAGCACCGGGTCATCGTGCTGAGCGGCCTCGCCGCGCTGCTCCTCCAGGGCGGGCTCATCGGGGGACTGCTCGTGCATCGGGCCCAGCGCCGCCGGGCCCAGCAGAGCCTGGCCGAGCGCTTGCGATTCGAGACGCTCCTCTCCGACCTCGCGGCCCGGTTCGCGGCGAGCGCTCCCACTGAGACCGAGGAAACCATCCGGCGAGGACTCCGGTTGATCGGGGAGGGCCTCGGTGTCGACTGGACCACACTCCGGACGCTGGATGAGCGGAGCGACGAGGCCCGGCTCGCGCAGTCGTGGACTCGCGATGGCGTGCCGGCCCGCCCGGCGGTGATCCGGGCGATCCAGGGCCCCTGGCTCGCCGCGCGGCTCCGGCAGGGTGACGTGGTCCATCTGGCGCGGCTGACCGATCTGCCCGATGAGGCGGTCGTCGACCGCCAGACGCTCCGGGACCTCGGCACCGGGTCGATCACCGTGGTCCCGCTCGGCGGCGGAGGCGGGACCGTGCTCGGATGTCTCGTGATCGGCACCGCACGCGAGGGACGGGAGTGGTCCGACCTCCTGAAGGCGCGCCTCCAGCTCCTGGCCGAGATCTTCGCCCACGCCCTGGAGCGACAGCATGCCGCCGTCGCCGCGCAGGAGAGCAACGCGCAGATCCGCGATCTGGCCGGCCGGCTGATGTCCGCGCAGGAGGAGGAGCGCCGCCGCATCGCGCGAGACCTCCACGACGACGCGAACCAGGAGCTGGCGGCCCTGTCGATCGCCCTGAGCGCGCTCGGAGGCCGCCTGCCGCCCGACTCGGCGCCCGGGCTGCGCGAGGAGGTCGCGCGGCTGCAGGCGCGCGCGGTCGCGCTCGCGGAGGGGATCCGCCACCTCTCTCACGAGCTCCATCCGGGCCTGCTCCAGCACGTCGGCGTGGCCGTCGCGCTTGGCAGCTACTGCCGCGAGTTCGCGCGGACGCATGGTCTCCCCGTGAACTTCCGGGCGGAGGGCGATCTCGAGAGCGTGCCGGCCGACGTCGGACTGTGTCTCTACCGGGTCGTGCAGGAAGCGCTCGGCAACGTCGCCAAGCATGCGGCGGCCAGCGAGGCGCACGTGACCGTGGAGCGCGCCGGGCCCGACGTCGTGCTCGCCATCACGGACGATGGATCCGGGTTCGACCAGGCCGCGGCGCGGAGCCGTCGCGGCCTCGGCCTCCTCAGCCTGGACGAGCGGGCCCGCCTGGTGGGCGGACGCCTGACGATCGACACCAAACCCCAGCGGGGGACGGAGCTCCGCATCGTGGTACCCATCACCGAGGCCGAGGATGCCGCGCGCGACCGTATTGCTGGCTGACGACCACGCCATCGTCGCCGAGGGGCTCGCGAGCCTCCTCCGCGGCGAGTTCGCCCTGGTCGGCACGGTGGCCGACGGCGCGCAGCTGGTGGAGACCGCGCGCCGCCTCCGGCCGGACCTGATCGTGACCGACCTCGCCATGCCCGGACTGAACGGCCTCGACGCGCTCCGCCAGCTCAAGGCTGACGGCCTCGCCGCGCGCGTGGTCGTCCTGACCATGCACGCCGACGCGCACGTGGCGGCCGAGGTGCTCCGCGCAGGCGCCTCGGGGTTCGTCGTCAAGCACGCGGCCGGTCAGGAGCTCATCGCCGCCCTCCACGCGGTGCTGCGGGGCCGCCGGTACGTGACCCCTGATCTGGCGGAGGACGTCCTCGCGACGCTGTCGGAGCCGCCGGCGCCCGGGGCCGGCACGCTGACGCCTCGCCAGCGCGACGTGGTGCGGCTCCTCGCCGAGGGGCGCACGATGAAGGAGGCCGCCGCCACGCTCGGGGTCTCGCCCCGCACGGTCGAGACCCACAAGTACCAGAGCATGGAGGCGCTGGGGCTCAAGACGACGGCGGAGCTGATCCGCTACGCTCTCGAGCACGGCCTCACCACGCCGTCCGCGCCGGCATAGCTGAGGCCAAGCAGCGCGCCACAGACTTCCCCGGCCTCGCCCGCGAGCACGCGTCCCACTCGAATCCGCCCCCCGTTCGAGTACCGCGGACCGAGAGCAGCGGACATCTTTACGGACTGGCGCTCGGCGACGAGCGTCACGGCCACAGGCGGCGATCACAGGGGCGGCGACGCCCAGTCGGCACCGGCGCCCATCACGGTCAATGCGCCACGCGGTGGGAATTCCGGTCGAGGTGCATGCGGGACTCCGCGACGGCGCACTTCGGGCTCCTGTACCCCCTGGTAACACCACGCCGTTGTTGGCGCCAATCGCCTCGATGGCGGCAATCGTGTCGGGCGATTCCTCGTCGCCGCGCTCTGCTCGGAGGCGAGCACCACCAGGGCATCTCCCGGCAGGTCACCGTTCGAGGGTGAGCAGCGCGTCACGAAGCGGTGATCGCTCCGTCGTCAACCGGTAAGAGCCGGTCAGTACGGTACCAACGGCGCGAACGCTTGCCCGCGCGCCCAGGAGGGTCACATGACTCGACCGATGGCCGCTCGCCTGACAGCCCGGCCACCCCGTCCCCACGCGATCACCCGACCGGACCCCTCCGATCGACGCGTCGCTCCGGACCAGCCAGGCGCTCGACCGCGCCCGAATGGTGCGAGAGGTGGTCGACCGGGCCAAGGATCTCCTGATGGCCCAGGAGGGCTTCTCGGAGCCGGAGGCCTTCCGCCGCCTCCAGAAGACCAGCATGGACACCCGGACCCCCATGGTGAAGGTCGCCGAGGCTGTCTTGCTGGCAGACGCGGTGCGCCGGCCGGATCGGCGCCCGTAGCCATCTCTTCACGATCCGGTCGCGCATGGGCAGCAGACCCCGCGTACGCTCGACTCGAGAGGACGAGTGCGTCCTGGAGGGCCGGACGCACCGAGCCACGGCATCCGCACGAGTCAGAGGGGAGCCGATGAGAGCGGTCTCGGACGCGCAGCTCGCGCTGTTCCCGCCGCCGGTCTCTCGTGGCATCGCTGCCACGCGTCCGGCGATCGAGGAGCTCGTCGGCCGGGCCGACCTCCACGTCCATTCGTACTGGAGTGACGGGGCGCAATCGCCGCAGGCACTCGTGAAGCGGGCGGCGGGGCGGCTCCACGTCCTGGCGATCACCGACCACGACGAGATTCGCGGGGCGCTCGTCGCGCGGCAGTTCGCCCGCGCCCGACCGGAACTCGGCGTCGACGTGGTCATCGGTGAGGAGATCAGCACCCGGAACGGCCACCTCCTCGGTCTCTTCCTCGAGGAGCGGATCCCGCCCGGCCTCACAGCCCTCGCGACGATCGAGCGGATTCACGCCCAGGGTGGCCTGGCTATCGTGGCGCACCCCTGTCACCCCATGAACGTCCGGGACCGGGGGGCGCGCTGCCTTACGCACCTGATCGGCGATCTGCCGCTCGACGGGATCGAGGCGGTCAACAACGCCGGCTTCTTCTCCTGGCTCTACGACGCGATCGCGGCGCTCCGCAATCTCGAGTGGGCGCTGCCGGTCACTGGCGGCAGCGACGCGCACGACGTGTGGTACGTGGGCAGCGGCCTGACGCGGTTCGAGGGACGGCGCCCCGAGGACCTCCGGCGAGCGCTCCTGGCCGCCCGGACGCGCGCCCAGGTCCGCTGGCGGTGGACCGCCGACAAGATGCCCCGGCACGTCGCGATCCAGATGCGGAGCCTGGTGCGATTCACCGCGCTCCTGGCGCGTCGCGAGCCGCAGCCGCGGCTCTGGCGGGTCCTGGGAGCGATCGCCACCGCGCTGTCGAGCCGCCGGGAGGCGCTCGCGCCGCGCATGTCGGCGATCCGGCCGGAGACCTCGTAATCGGAACTTAACGCGGCGCTCCCCGCGGCCCTTGCCGAGAATCGCGGTAGTGCGGAGGTCGTGCCTGGATGCGGATCGCCGTCTTCGCAAATGGGTTCGACAGCGGGGGCAGCGGCATTGCCCATTCGCTCATGGCGGGCGCTCGCGCTCTCGCGCGGCGGGGTCACGCGCTGCTGCTGGGGATTCCTCGCGACGAGGGATTCGACAGCGCCGAGCCCTCCGAGGTCGCTGAAGGTGTGGAGATCGTCGGGCTGGCCTCCCTCCCCGTCGGCGCGGACGTCGGCGGCCGCCTGGTGGTCCCGACGGGCGTCGCGGCGCTCCACTGCCGGACCTGGACGCCCGACCTCGTTCACGCGCACGGGCCGTTCGGGGCCGGGCTGGAGGCGATGGCGGCGGCGCGCCTCCTCCGCGTCCCGCTGATCGGGACGAGCCACGGCGCCGTCGGCGAGCTGATGTGGCGCGGGCCAGTAGCGCTGTCGTCCCTGACTCCGGCGATTCACCGGTACGCACGGTGGTACTACGACCAGTGCCGCCTCCTCACGTCGCCCTCCAGCGCCATCGTCGCGGCGATGCAGCAGGCAGGTATCCGGGTCCCCGCCCGCGTCATGGGCCATCCGCTGCCGCTGCGCCTCCGACCGCGCGCGGAGAGCCACGCCGACCGGAAGCGCCGGCTGGGCCTGAGCGGCTTCTCGCTGCTCCACGTCGGGCGCCTCGACGCCGAGCGGCACGTCGACGAGATCATCCACGCCGTTCCCTCGCTGATCACGCGCATTCCTCGCCTGTCGCTGACGATCGTGGGACGCGGGCCGGAGGAGGCGGCGCTCCGGCGCCTGGCCGAGCACCTGCAGGTCATGTCGCACGTGCGCTTCGCCGGCCACCTCACCGGTGAGCGCCTGATCGACGCGTACGGAGCCGGCGACATCTTCATGACGATGAGCCGGGCTGGAACGCCGGATCTCAGGATCCTGGAGGCCATGGCGTCCGGCCTGCCCGTGATCGGGGCGCGCGCCCGCGGGCTCCTGGAGCGGGTGGACGCCTCGTGCGGCATCCTCGTGGAGCCCGGCGACACGGGCGCCCTGGTCGACGCGATCCTCGCGCTCCACCGAGATGCCGGCCGCGCGGCCGCCCTCGGCGCGGTCGGACGCGCCCGCGCAGCGCGCTTCCTGCCCGAGCCGCTCGCGCTGGAGTGGGAGGAAGTCTACGCGGAGGTCGTCTCCCGGCATCACCACCAGGAGCGCGCAGCAGCGTCCCGGATTGCACCTCAACCCACCGGATCTGGATCCTAGCGGCCGGCCGCGCAGGCCCGCGCGGCGGCGAAGCGCACGCAGCGGGCGTCGTCGATTCGTAATCCTTCCGATACCGGCCCGGCTCAGCGATCGTCACGCACGCTTCATTGCGCTTTCGCGCCCCAGGTCGGCCATCCTGGACGCGATGGACGGTGTCACGCCGATCGCTGGATCGGGGCGGGGGTCCGGGCCGAGCCTGGGACGCGCCGACCTTCACGTGCACTCCTGGTGGAGCGACGGGACTCAGTCGCCGGAGGACCTCGTCCGCGCAGCGACCGGACGCGTCGATGTTCTGGCCATCACCGACCACGACGAGATCGCGGGCGCGCTCCAGGCCCGCGAGTTCGCCCCGCGATCGCCCGGACCTGGGCGTGAACGTCGTGGTTGGCGATTTTTTTTTTTTTTTTTTTTTTTTTTTTTTTTTTAGAGGTCAGCACGCTGAACGGGCACCTCCTGGCCCTCTACTACTTCGCGAGGCATGCCTCGCGAGCGGCGAAGCGGAGAGCGTGCCCCCGATCCTCTGGGCGCCCGGAGGGCCCGTCCGGATCCCGTGATCGACTGGGTCACACGCCGGACAGGGCGTCGGCAAGCGCGCGCGCCGCGCGCCTCGGGTTTTTTTTTTTTTTTTTTTTTTTTTTTTTTTTTTTTTTTTTTTTTTTTTTTTTTTTTTTTTTTTTTTTTTTTTTTTTTTTTTTTTTTTTTTTTTTTTTTTTTTTTTTTTTTTTTTTTTTTTTTTTTTTTTTTTTTTTTTTTTTTTTTTTTTTTTTTTTTTTTTTTTCCCGCGCGGAAAGTATGGCGCTCCGAACCCCGACGCCGTGGGCTCCCGCATCGAGGACCGACCCGATGCGCTCGGGTGTGAGACCGCGGATCGCGTAGACCGCCGCTCAGCGTGCGGCGACGTCGACACCCTTCGCTGCGGCCTCGATGAGCGCGGCCACCGCCCGCGGCTGTGAGACGTAGATCGCGTGACTGCCCCGCTCCTCGACGACCGTCGATCCGGCGCGCTGCGCCATGAAGCGCTGGGCCGGCGGCGGGATCATCCGGTCGTCGGTGGCCACCAGGTACCAGCTCGGCTTGCTCTTCCACGCCGGCTCACTGATCGCCCCGCCGAGCGCCTCGACGCCCCACGGCACCTGCGAGTCGGCCATGAACGCCGCGCTGGTCCGCGTCCACGTCGGCCGCGAAGGACGCGGCGAACTTCGCCTTGTCGAGGAACAGGAAGCCGTCCTGCGGCGGGAGGATCGGCGGCACGGGCGCGCCCGGCGGCGGGTCCTTGATGAGCGTGCGACACGGACTCGCCCGGTCCGGAGCGAACGCGGCGATGTAAACGAGCCCGGCCACCTTGGGATCGTTGCCGGCTTCGGTGATCACGACGCCGCCGTAGGAGTGGCCGACCAGGATCGACCGGGCCGATCCTGCGCGGCGAGCACGCGCTTGGTGGCCGCCACGTCGTCGGCGAGCGAGATGGTCGGGATTCTGGACGATGCTCACGGTGTAGCCGTCTTTCCTGAGCATCCCGTAGACCCCCTCCCACCCGGACCCGTCCACGAACCCGCCGTGGACAAGCACGACGTTCACCCGCGTTGTCGCCATGGAACATCTCCTTCCTTCGCGTAAGAGGTCATGAGCGCCCTTCGCCATGTATCAGCCGAATTTCTGCTGGCCCCCTTGGTTCGGCCCGTGACCGGCGCCCGTCTTCCGCCACGCTCGAGGTCGTCGCTCATCGAGCGCCCTCACGAAATGTGGGCATCGGCGAGGGAGCGTCCGCGAGCACGGTGTGGAGCTGCGCCACCACCGCGGCGCCCTCTCCGATCGCCCCGCCCACTCGCTTCGCGGAGCCAGAGCGGACATCGCCGACGGCAAATACGCCCGGAATGCTCGATTCGAGCGGCAGCGGGCGCGGCCTGTGATCCTGCGGCCCCGTGCGCACGAAGCCCTCCGGGTCCAGCCCGATACCGCAATCGCGCAGCCACGCCGTCGCGGGCTCGACACCGACGAAGAGGAAAAGATGGCAGATCGGCAGTTCGGTTTCGTCCCCCGTGATAGCGCGCCGCCAGCGCACCCGGGCCAGCTGTGATCCCGGTCCGCCGATCAGCGTGGTAATCTCCGTCCAGGCAGAACCTCGATGTTGGCCGTCGCCTCGATACGGTCGATGAGATAGCGGGACATGCTCGTCTCGAGGCCGTGGTCGCGCACGAGAATCGACACCTTCGCGGCAAAGCCGGCCAGGAACACCGCCGCCTGTCCCGCGGAATTCCCGCCCCCGACGACCGCAACGTGCTGGCCGCCGCAGAGACGGCTTCGATGGGCGAGGCCCAGTACCACACCCCGCGTCCCTCGAACGCTTCGAGGTTGGGGTCGGGGGCCGCCGATAGCGCGCGCCGCTGGCCACGACGATCGTCCGGGCCGTCGCGCGGCGGCCATCCGCCATCTCGAGCGGAGGGGTGCGTCGCGCAGTCGAGTCGCACGACGGGCTCGGGATCACGATCTCGGCGCCGAACTTCTGCGCCTGCGCGAAGGCCCGGCCGGTGAGGGCCTGCCCAGAGATGCCTTCGGGGAAACCGAGGTAGTTCTCGATGCGAGCGCTCGCGCCCGCCTGTCCTCCGAACGCCCGGCTGTCGAACGCGATCACGGACAGCCCTTCGGAGGCGGCGTAGACGGCTGTCGCGAGCCCGGCCGGCCCCGCCCCGACGATGGCGACATCGTAGATGCGGTCCGGGATGGTCGAGGCGCCTCATGCCGAGTGTCCGCGCCAGGTCGGCCTCGGTGGGATTCTTGAGCACAGATCCGTCGGGGCAGACGACGAGGGGTATGTCCGCCTCGCGTGCCTCGTCGTGCTCGAGCAGCACCCCGGCCTCGTGATCCGCGGTGGGATCGAGCACCCGATGGGGACTGGCATTGCGCGCCAGGAAGCCCTGGAGGCGGATGAGGTCGGGATGGATGGCAGGGCCGATCAGCACGGGGCCACCGCCGCCCGTCTCGATCAAGCCGGCCCGACGCAGGAGCAGCGCGCGCATGATCCGCTCGCCGATCTCCGCTTCGGCAATCAGCACGGTTCGGAGACGGTCGCCGGGGATGAGGAGCACCTCGGTGTCGCTGTTGGCCCGCGCATCCGCGAGGCGCGGCTGGCCGGCGAGCATGCCCGCCTCCGCCAGGAAGCCGCCGGGCCCCAGCTCGATGATGTCCAGGACGTGGCCGAGACCGTCCCGGGCACTCAGGCCGACCGACCCCGAGATGAGGACGAACATCGCGGAGTTGATGTCCCCCGCCCTGAACAGCAACTCACCGGCGGCGTAGCGGCGGGTCGTTCCGAACCGCCGGAGCCGGTCGATCTCCGCCGGGCTCAGGCCTGGGAACATCTGTTCCAGCCGGGCGTCAGGGATGGCCATCAGGAGCTCCTGGTTCCCTCCCGCACATGTGATCCGTCCTCACGCTATGCAATGCGGCCGAAGCACCGTCCGGCTTCAGGACCGTGCCATCCTCGAGTCGCGCGAGTGCGTCCTGGGTTTTTCGGGGCTTTCATGATTTCAACCGAACGTGAACGCGAACGCCTCCACGCCCGGATCGAGGAATTCGATCTCGAACTGACGCTCGGCGACGGGCCCGGGCTGTCGGATCAGCTGGTACAGCCGCTGCTCGGCAACGGCGCCGGCGCCCTGGGCGTCCACGTCGAGTCCGTGAGCGGCGCCGGGCGGCTGTCCGTCGAGGCGCACGCGGAATCTCACCGACTGCCCGCGGACTGCCGGTCCCATGACGAGATGAAGATCACGCGCGTGAAAGCGAGTGACGATGCGCCCGTTGGCCTTGCCGAGAACGGCAGCATGTCGCGTCATCGTCCAGTCGCCGGCCAGCGCCCAGCGATTCAGTCCGAGGCGCGCGGGCGCTTCATAGGCCCGCGGGCTGTCCGGTACGCTGCCACCCGGTGACGCAAAGCTCTCCGTGCGCCCGTAGCCCCAGGTAGTTCTCCGGGGACTTCAAGCTGCCCCAGTCGGCAGCCAGCTCGACGCCACGGCCCTCGACCGCGCCCACTTCCCGAGGAAGGCCCTGGGTTCCGGCCTCGGCCAGGAGCAGCCGGATGACGGCTTCGGACTCCCGGTACGCGCCCTCGCCGAATCGATGATGCCGGATGCGCCCACGCGCATCCACGAAGTAGAGAGCCGGCCAGTACTGGTTGTCGAACGCGCGCCAGATCGCGTAGTCGCTGTCGATCGCGATCGGGAACTTGACCTGTAGGCGCTGCGCCGCCTGACGCACGTTCTCGAGGTTCTTCTCGAACGCGAACTCGGGGGTGTGCACGCCGATCACCACGAGTCCCTGCGTCTCGTACCCCGAGGCCCACTCGCGAACGTAGGGGAGCGTGCGAAGCCAGTTGATGCACGTATAGGTCCAGAACTGGATCAGCACCACCTTTCCGCGCAGGCCGCGCCCCGCCAATGGCGACGAATTGAGCCAGGCCGTCGCGCCGCCGAGCGACGGCAGCTCGCCCTCGACGGTCAATGCAAGCGCTGCGGCGCTGAGGCCTTGCGCCGCGGCCCTGACGGCGGCGGCCGGTCTCGTCCCTTCGGGCCGCGCCTCGGCCGACTCGAACCTGTGGAGCTGGGCGGCAACGACTGACATGGACAGGCCGGTCAGGAAGCGTCGTCGCTCGTCGTTGATCCCGTCAGCCATCGATCTCTCTCCCGGCGCGGAGCGGCCTCTTCTCGTCGGGCCCGCAATGGGTCGAGCAGCGTGAGATCGGCCTCGTGAATTGAGGATACTGCGCTGTCGTCGATCTTGAGGCTCGTGGTGATCGCGGTCACGAAATCCGGAACGATCCCCGCCGCGCGAATCATGCCATGCCCTCGCTCGCCTCTCTCGACCCCAGGCGGCTCTGCCAACGCCCGGACGGTCAGAGGTCGCTGCGCGAACTCTGGGCGTGGGCAGTTTCCCGTTCAGCGCTTCCCGTAGTCCGTGAACACGTAGTCCCGCCCTTTCACGATCGTGTGGCACGCGAGCCCGCACTTGGCGTCGTTCCCCTGCGGCGGCATGTCGGCCGTGGTGGCGGGCGTGAACGTGTCGGACGCGGCGTCATACTTGAACGCGCCCCATCCCCATCCACCGCTGTCCGCGAACCTCTTGCTGTTCTTCACCATGAAGTCGACGTCATGCAGCGTGCCGGGCACCGTCGCCGTGGGGAACGTCTCCAGCTTCTTCGGATCCCAATGGATCTTCGCCATCTGGGCGCCGTCGGGAAAAGGCTTGCCGTTGCCGGGAATGCCGGCCTTGTAAGCGTCGATCATCAGCGGGATTCGCCGAGGATCGCAGCCATCACCTGTTCGCCGGTCTGACTGATGGAGACGACCTGCCAGCGCTCGTATCCCCTGAACTCGGAAAACGCGAGCCCACCCGGCACTTGCACGGTGTACTTGTCGTCCGCGGTGTCCTGCGCGGTGATGGTCTTGGCGCCCCAGACGGCGAGCACGATCACGAACCGAGGGTCAGCAAGAACGGGATTCTCCTCATGGCTCACTCCTGCGCTAGTGGTTGGTCTTCGAGATGGACCGTGCAGGCGCCGCAAAGCGCCATGCCGCAGCCGAACTTGGTACCGTGAGGCCGATCACGTCGCGCAATGCCACAGCAGCGGCATGTCGGGCGGCAGGTTCACCTGATGCGCCTGGCCGTTGATGTTCAGCGTTACCATTTGCCTCTCCTTGCCTGACGGCGTCCTGACTCAGGCGGAGCACCAAGACGCCACCCCACGAAGCTCTCTTCGATTCTGCTCGTCACGGGTGTTCCCCGCCATGATTTAGCAAGCGAGGTACCAGCGGTAACTCATTGAATCTGTGATGATCCCAGGGTGACGCCGTCGTGCCGACCTCCGGCATTTGCCGAGTGTCGGCATTGGCGAGTGTCGGCATTGGCGAGTGTCGGCATTGGAAGGTCGCTACCGCGCGTCGATGATGGAACGCGTAGCCTGCCAGTGGTCCCGGGCGCCATCATCGAATGCGCGGCGCGGGATACGTCGACCGGGCCGAGCTTGACCGTGTGTCGTGCTCCACCTTCCCCGTCAGCAGCTCACACCGACCGGAATCGGTCTAGATCGATGCCGAGGCTCGCTCTCTTGGGCTCCAGCGTAGGCCGCGGAATTCCGAGGAGCTGCGTCTCGCTCCACTCTACGCTCCTGCAGCAGATCAAAGCCACTCCGCTCCGTCCTGGGAGTTCCACGTCGAGCACCAGACCGCGCGGGGCTGTCGCACCGTCCCGCAAGTACCTCTTGAGCCTAGTCGAAAGCTTGGACGTTCGCCGTCGGATTCGGTGCGAGGGCGCGGCCGAACCGGCACCCGCCTCAACGGGGCACAATCGCGAGTCCCTGCTCGGGTACCAAGGGCTCGAACCGACCCCGGTTCCCTGCCCCATTCAACAGGGCCGATGCCCGTGGCGGCCTCCTGTCACAGGCCCTCCGGCCGTCACGAACTCGTAACAACAGGAGCCTTTTCGGCGATGGTAGCGTCGGCCACGCAGGACACACGCTCGAGACGACGCTGCGACGCGTGCAGCGAGGCTTCGACGGCATCAACGACGTCCTGAGCGCGCGGCGCGACAACCTGGACGACGTGGTCATCGACAACATGCTGGCGGGCTATGCCTTCGTCGACGGCCTGGTCGCCAACGGGACCGATCTGTTCGCTCTCGGGAACTCCAAGCACTTGCTGGAGCTGAACACTCTCGTCCTCTGTGACACGAGCCGGGCGCGACGCACGGCGTACGCGCGTCACATCGCGGCCACCGAGCACCGCTTCTACGGGGACCCCACGGGGGGATGCGGGACATCGCCGAGTGGCAGGCGCGGCACAAGGACGAGTCGGCCTGGACCCAGGCGGCCGGAGTGCACGTCAGGATCCTGAGCAAGCCCCAGCTCTTCATCGAAGGCAACCACCGCACCGGTGCGCTCGTCGTGAGCTATCTCCTGGTCCGGGAGGGCGAACCGCCCTTCGTGCTGACCGTCGAGAACGCCCGCGCGTACTTCGACATCTTCACGTCGCTCCGTGACGCGGACAAGAACAGCCCCGTCATGTTGCTCCGCCTGCTCGGAGCCCGGAAGCGCCTCAGCGCCCTCCTGCGCGGGCAATCGGACCGTCACTACCTGCTGGACTAGGCAGACACCGATCGTCTTGGAGCGTCCGCAACCCGCTGTGCTGGTCGCGTCGCACGACGTGGCCTGCGTCGACAGGACGTGCCACGCGTACGGAGATAATCCGTTCGTGACGCTGGTGTTGTCCGAGCCGCAGTTCGTCTACGCGATCCGAGTCAGATATGCCGCGACGAGTCGCCGGCGCGGAATGGCCTGGCGGAGAGCCGGTGAAAGCGCGTTCGTCCCTGCCGAGATCGGGCCTGCGCCGCGGGAGCCGCGATTCGAGGTCGATGACAAGAGCGAGGCGATCTGGGTTCATGACGCGGTTGATCAAGTTCGACTCGACTTGCCCGCGACCTCCGGCCGGCTCACGATCACAGGAATCGTATTGTTGGTTCCGCCGACTTGAGCGAGAGTAAGTAGCTGTCGGGCCGCTCCGGCGCGTCCTAGACCGCGGGCACCGGTGCTCCAGGCCGGTGTGGGAAACACGAACCATGCCGGCGCTCCAGGCCGGTGGCGGGAGACAAGAAACATGCGTTGGAGCGCCTACGTTCATGCTCACGATCTGGGGCATGGTCACCTTCCTGTTGCTCGCGTGAGCGCACGGTTCCCGCGGCACGGGAACCCTGACACCTTCCAACCATCCGGCGGCGCGGCGCTGGCGTCCCCCGATCCGAGGGAAACGACATGAGCACGGAATGCACGATCGCACGAGGTCAAGGAGTTCGCGCCGCGCCTGGGTATCGGAATCCCCAACTCCATCGCAGTGACCGGCAGGGCCATCAACCACCTGAGCGAGCCATGGGCTCGGGCACACGGACACGGCGGCACGATCGATGGCTTCCCGGTGGCGTGTCGTGGCGTCACGCACTTCTCGCCCTGGCCCTTGCCGCGACGGCCTGCGGACCGGCGACGGAGTCGCCGAAACCGCAGGGAGCGGCCGGTGAGTGGCTGGAATTCGAAGGCTCGTGGAACGCCGCCGGCAGCCGCCGGACCATCTCCCTCGGCGCGGATCGCCGCGGCTCGATCATCGACCTGCGAGGCACGATGCTGCTCGCGGGCCCGCAGCGCCCCGGCGTGGGCTTCCGGTCCGAGGTGATCGGACTCGTCGACAGCGCCACGGGGCTCGTGGGCCGCAGCGTCTGGACGGACGAGCGTGGTGACCAGGTGTTCAGCGAGCTCCAGGGCGAAGGCACCGCGGAGCGGAACCACATCACGGGCACGATCCTGGGCGGCACCGGGCGGTATGCCGGCGCGACGGGCTCCTACGAGTTCTCCTGGCAGTGGGTGATGGAGGCCGAGGACGGCTCGATCCAGGGGCGCGCCGTCGACTTGAAGGGCCGCGTTCGGCCAGGCCCCGGAGCGGGAGGCTCGCCCAGATGAGCACCGGACTGCGCCTGAAGCGCGCGACGCCGTTCGCGATCGCGATCGCCATCTGGTTCCTCCCCGGTTCCGGCCGGGCTCACGGCGCCGGCCTGGCACCTGTTCGCGGTCTTCGCCGCGGCCATCGCGTCGGTGCTCCTCGGCGCGTTCCCGCTGCTCACGGCCTCGATGCTCGCCGTCGGCGCCGTCGTCCTCACCGGGACGATCACGCCGGCGCAGGCCTACTCGGGCTTCGCCAACTCGAGCGTGCTGCTCGTGGTGATCGCGTTCATCGTCGCGCAGGCCGTGGTGAAGTCGGGGCTCGGCCGGCGGATCAGCCTCTTCATGGTGAGCCGCTTCGGCGGCTCCTCGCTCGGGCTGGCCTACAGCATCGTGCTCACCGACGCGGCCATCGCGCCGGCCTTCCCCAGCAACACGGCGCGCGGCGGCGTGCTCTTCCCGATCGTGCTGTCCGTGGCCAAGGGCGCGGGCTCCAAGCCCGAAGACCCCGAAGGCCGGCGGCTCGGCGGCTACCTCATGTTCTGCGCGATGGCGAGCCTCGCGGTCTCCTCCGCGCTCTGGATGACGGCCACCTCCGCCAACCCGATCGGCGTGCAGATCGTGCAGAAGGCCGGGCTCGAGATCGACTTCGGGAAGTGGTTCCTCGCCTCTTCGGTGCCCTCGCTCATCGCGATCGGGCTGCTGCCCCTGCTCGTCGCGAAGCTCTTCCCGCCGCGCGTGGGCAAGACCCCCGAGGCCCCCGCGGCGGCGCGCAAGGAACTCGCCGGCATGGGGACGATGTCGCGCGACGAGTGGATCACGGCCGCGACCTTCGTGCTGATGGTCGCCGGCTGGGTGTTCGGTCACAAGCTGAACCTCAACACGACCAGCGTCGCGTTCATGGGCTTCGGCGTGCTGCTGTTCCTGGGCGTGATCACGCTCGACGACATCGCCAAGCAGGGCGACACGCTGGCGACCTTCCTCTGGCTCGCGGTGCTCTTCGCCATGAGCGCGCAGCTGAACGAGCTCGGCTTCATGGGCTACGTCGGCGAGCGCCTCGCCTCGGGCCTGGGCGGCCTGTCCTGGCCGACCCTGTACGTGACCCTGATCGCGCTCTACGTCGTCATCCACTACCTGTTCGTGAGCCAGACCTCGCAGGTGCTGGCGTTGTTCGGCGTCTTCCTCGACGTCGGCATGCGCGGCGGAGTGCCCCTGCCGCTGATGTCCTTCGGCCTGCTCTTCGCGAGCAGCTACTTCTCGGTGATCACCCCGCAGGGCGGCAGCCAGAACATCATCTTCGCGGCGAGCGGCTACCTCACGCAGCGCGAGCTCTACAAGCTGGGCCTGATCACCACCCTCGCCTTCCTGGCGGTGTACCTGCTGATCGGGTCGCCGTGGGTGTACTTCGTCATGAGCGGACCATGACGACCCCCGCACCGAAGTGCGCACGACCCCCGACACCACCTCGCAGGGGAGGTCTCCCGGCGCCCGCCGGCCCCTGCCCCGGACTACGCGCGGACGACTGAACATTCCGGGTGCACCTGGGCCCCGGAGTCTGGGCCTGGTCCGCGAGACCGTTCCGCGGGCGGCCCCTGACCTGGAAGTGACCGTCGAAGGAGTCGCCCAGCCTCTTCACGCGCCCCCTGGGACTGCCGGGCGTGCCGCGGGCCGCTACTTGGGGGCTCGACCTCCCCTGGTCCGGGGGGCAGACTGTCTCTTTCTCGCCGGTGCGCCGGCGGTCTCGGGCACGGTCATGATCTCCAGCAGGTGGCCGTAAGGATCCTCGAAGTAGACCCCTCGCCCGCCACGACGGGTGTTGATCCGGCCGTTGGTGTGGCTGAAGGGATCGCTCCCGAACGAGATTCCCTTGGCCTTCACGCGGCCGAAAATCGCGTCGAACTCCGCGTCGCTGACGTGGAAGGCGTAGTGATGGCTCCGCCCCGTCCGGGGGTCAAACCCCGGCCCGCCCCACTCCTCGGGCTCGTCCGCGAAATCGAACGTCAGGCTCTCGTTGACTTGCACCCCGGCAAAGTGTCCGAAGGCCGGCTCGACCGTCAGGCCGAAGATCTCGGCGAAGAACTTGGCCGAAGCGATCTTGTCCTTTGCGGGCACGATGGTGTGGTCCAAGCGAATGGTCATGGCTCCCCTCCCGCGTCACTCAGGGCCCGACGCGGTCTCGTCGACCCACATCGTGAGCGTCGCGACGTCCCGCTCCTCTTCCTATCAGGTATACGCGCACTTCCGAGGAGTCAAGGTTCCGCCTCTTGACAGGATCTCGAATCGATGCGTATACATCATAGGCAATGGCGCCGTCACGGTCCGACCTGGTCTCCACGCTGTCCGCTCGCGTCAAGCTGGAGTGCGCGGGTGGAGGGCTCCGCCGGGCCTCCCGGGCGATCTCGCGCTTCTACGGGGCCGCCTTCGCGCCGCTCGATCTGACCGCCACGCAGTTCTCGCTGCTCGTGGCGGTCAACCTGGGCGGTCCGATCCCGCTCAGTCGGCTCGCCGAGTTTCTCGTTGTTGACCGGACCTCCCTTTACCGTGCCGTGAAGCCGCTGGTCCGGCGCCGGTGTATCCGGATCCTTCCCGGTCGGACCGGGCGCGAGCGAACCGCCGCGCTCACCGAGGCGGGCCGCCGGCTCCTCCATGAGGCGCTCCCGGTCTGGAAGAAGACTCAGGAGCGCTTCGTCGGCGCGCTGGGCCCGGACGCCTGGGCGGCACTCAACTCCGGGCTTCGCCAGGTCGTGCCCACCGTGCAGGCTCTCGAGTCCGGCGGCTCGCCCGCCAGCTCCAGTCCCACTTCCCTCCGAGCCGGACGCCGGTAGCGCCGCTCATGAATCCAGGGCGACACCGAGGCTTCTCTCACATGATGCATATGCATCATGTCGGCGCGGGCATCGGTCCGATGCGTCCATCCGCCCCCGACCGAGTGGTCCGAAACAGCAGCACAGAAGGAGCTACATCGATGCGCACCCTCATCGGCCGTCGAGATGTTCTGACGTTCGGCGCCTTCGCCACGGCCAGCAGCGTCCTCGGGCCTCGAGGCTCACCGCGCCTTGCGGACGCCAGCGAGACACCGGGGGTGCCCTCGGGCACCGAAAGCCGCCTCGGCGCCAACCGCACGCTCGAGGCCCTGAAGGAGGTCGTGCGCTGGCCGACCCCGTCCATCGCGGCAATCCTGACCCTGACCGGTCAGTACCTCGCCGCGGAACGGGATGAGGAGGCTTACAGCTACTTCCGCGAGCGGGCGGCGGCCGCGCCAGACCAGCCGATCTTCGGAGCCCTGGAGGGGACATTCCAGATCCGGATGGCCGGCCAGGTGTTCCTGCTGCGCCGGGTCGCCTGGGTCAAGGACGGGATCGCCAAGCTCGATCGCGCGGCGGACACCGGTCATCCGGTGGCGCGTTACCTGCGTGGCGTGACCCTGGCCGAGCTTCCCACGCGCTTCGGCCGAGCGGACCAGGCGGTGGCGGAGCTCGACTGGGTGCTCCAGCAGCGGGACACTTTGCCCCCCGGCCTCCGGCGCAGCGTCTACCGGGGCCTTGCGCGGGCGTTCACGACCCTCGAGCGCCGAGACGAGGCCCAGGCCGCCCTCGCCCAGTCCGGGTATCTGTCGCTGGACCCGGCGCTGCCCCAGTTCACGGCGGATTTCTCGGTGACCGCGCGGGACGGCTTTCGCTTCCGGCCACCGCGTCTCGCCGAGGTGGCCCCCCGGGTCCACGTCGCGCAGGGTTACGACTTCGCCGACATCGGCTTCGTGCTGACCGACGCGGGCATCGTGGCCGTCGACGCCGGCACCACGGAGACCACCGCTCGCGCCGCAGTCCACGCCCTGCGCCGGCGCGTGTCCGCGCCGATCACCCACGTGATCCTCACCCACGCGCACTGGGATCACGTCGGTGGCCTCGCGGCGCTGAAGGCTCCCAACACGCGGGTGATCGCCCAGGCGCGCTTCGCCGACGAGCTGCGGATCGTGAACGACACGGGCGTGCCGTTCCGCTACTTCTTCGGTGGCGAGACCCGGCAGCGGTACGCCGTCGCGCCCGATCAGCTGATCGACGCGCGCGAGGTCCTGACGGTCGGCGGCACCGAGTTCGTCCTCTACCCGGTCCGAGGAGGCGAGACCGCCGACGCGTTGCTCATCCATCTCCCCGGCGCCGGGGTGGTCTTCGTCGGAGACGCGTTCATGCCGTATCTCGGGGCGCCCTTCCTGCCGGAAGGCTCGGCGGAGGGCCTCTTCGAGACCATCGCGCTCATCCGGTCCCTGAACCCGCGCACCCTCGTACACGGGCATCCGCCGCTGACCGATCTCTTCACGATCGAGGCCCTGCCGGGCTTCGAGGCCGCGCTCCGCGGGGTGTACGAGCGGACCCTGCAAGGCATTGACGACGGCGCGACGGTCGCCGAGATGCTACAGCAGAACTGGTTGCCCGCGACGCTCCGTTCCCATCCCGTTGCGGCGATGCCCTTCCTCGTCATCAGGGACAACTTCATCCAGCGCGTGGTCCATCAGCGGACCGGCTACTGGAAGCCGGATGGCGAGGGAATCGAGGTCGTGTCGCCCCAGGAGTGGGCGGCAGCGCTGAATCTCCTCGCGGGACGTCAGGAGGGGGCCTTCGTCCGCGGCGCGCAGGCTCTGCTGGAGCAACGCGCGGACGTCCTGGCGCTCAAAGTCGCGGACCTGGGTCTGCTGAACTACCCGGCGAGCCGTGGGCTCACGGAGGCCCGGCGGCAGGCGCTCGACCGGCTCCGAGTCCGGCATCAGGGTCTCAACCCATTCAAGTTCATCGTCTATTCGGAATGGGCGAAGGCCGATCTGGCGCCCGTCCCATGAATGACTGAAATACCCATGCAACGAATCACTCCCGGTCTCTGGTTCAACGACAACGCCGAGATGGCGGTGAAGTTCTACGCTTCCATCTTCAAGAACTCGAAGATCAACACCGTCACCCACTACGGCGAGGCCGGCGCTTGCGTCTCCGGCCGACCCGTTGGAACGGTCATGACCATCGCGTTCCAACTCGAGGGCCAGGACTTCCTGGCGCTGAACGGCGGCCCGCACTTCAGCTTTTCGCCGGCGATCTCGCTCGTCGTGAGCTGCAAGACGCAACGAGAGATCGACGGTCTGCGGAGGAAGCTCGGCGCGGGTGGCCGGATCGACCAGTGCGGCTGGCTCCAGGACAAGTTCGGTGTGTCGTGGCAGATCGTGCCCTCCGATATCGGCAAGATGGTGCGGGACCGCCGCGACGGAAAAACCGATCAAGTGATGAAAGCCATTCCTGGGATGAAGAAGATCGACGTGGCCGCGCTGAAACGGAGCCGCGCGATGAGGGCCGCGAGACCCCTGGCATTCGTGCATGTGGACCCCGAGGACGGAACGCGTGCGCCGGAGACGAGCGACCTGGACGCGTGGGCCCACAAAGCAGATCGACGGACAGGCGGACTCCTCGGTCACCGTCTCGCGAGCGTGGTGGATGCGGCCACCGTCCGTCTCCGCAAGGGACACGTGCTGATCACCGACGGTCCATTCATCGAGACCAAGGAGTAGAACATTCCGGGTGCACCTGGGCCCCGGAGTCTGGGCGGTCTCCGACGAACTCCGAGCGTGTGTTTCAGCCTTGAGCGACAGCCCTCCGAGTCAGGCGGATACCTCGCCAATCGTGGCGCGGACTTACGAACGGGCTGCCACCGGCGGTTGCCGCGGTCCTTTCGAGTGGGCAGTGGCCTCTTGACCGATAGCGACGGCTGCGATCACCAGAAAGCCCTCCATCGGGTCGCACGCTTTCTGAGCTCCAGACCACGGAAGGCCTCGGTCCGCGGGAGGATCTCTCAAGATCGACGACCGCCGAACTCATCCGCGTGAAGCGACACAAATTCCCGGACGCTCATCGCCGGCCGGCCGGTCACCCGCTCCACGCCGTCCGCCATCCGGTCATACCGACCCGCCCGGTTCAACTCGGCCATCGTCACCAGATGCCGGGTCAGGTGCTCCGGCAACCCCGCCTTTTTCAGCTCCCGTTCCCAATCCTCGGGGGGGATGTCCGAGTACGTGACCTCACGGTTCAGCGCGTCCGAGTACTCCCGGGCGACCCCGTGCATGTCCTGCGACCGCGGACCGGTGAGTTCGTAGATCCGGCCCAGGTGCGGCCCAGGGTCGGCGAGGACGGCAGCGACGACCCGAGCGACATCAGCCGCGGCAACCGGAGAGGTCTTGCCCCGCCCGAACGGCAGTTCGATGCGGCCTCGGTCGCGGACGCTCGGACCGGTGAGGGGGAGGAAGAAGCCCTCCAGGAAGACCGTCGGCCGGATGGTGACGACCGGCAGGCCGGACCACGCGAGCGCCTGCTCGCTGAGCCAGTGCTGCCGCTGCTGAGGGCTCGGGGTGGTGTTCTGGATGCTCATCTGGGAGACGGTCATCTGGGACATGTTGACCAGGGCGTCCACCCCGACTTCCCGGGCGACCGCCGCCATGGTCACGGTCGCCTCCAGGTACCCGGCGGACACGGACATGCCGAAGTAGACCCGCCGACAGCCGCTGACGACCCGATAGACGTCGGCCGGTTCGAGCAGGTCTCCGACCACCACCTCGGCGCCGGCGGCCCGCAAGGCCGCCGCCCGGTCGTCCTCGCGGCGGACCATGGCGCGAACCGGAAGCCCGCGATCGAGGAGCAGGCCGGTCACGGTTCGCCCGACCGCCCCGAGTTGACCGGCTGCCCCGGTTACGAGGATCGATCCGTTATCGGCCATGCGACTTCCCTCCCTTTCGCCGAACGCTCCGGCTCAGCAGCAGCGCGCGTGCGTCGCTGCGCGTTGACCCTCGACCTCCCGCGCGTCGGCGGTTCAAGCCGGTCATTAGACAGCCTTCGGCCGAATGAATCCCGTCAGGTCCGCGTGAGCAATGAAGCGTCCCGTCGCTACACGCTCGCGCGGGTTGAGCCTCGACGCCGGAATCGCGGCCGCGACATCACCGAACGAGACCGGCCGCCAGCAAGTGCCCCGCGAGAACAGCGACACCGACCATGTCGCCCCGCCGGGCGCTCCATGCTCATGCCCAGCCGCTCGCCTGCCGGTCGGCCGCCTGCACGACCCCGGTTCCGGTTCCCGCATTCCCTACGACTCGTGGGAACCCGAATCAGGAACCACATCAGGAAGCGTGCGCGAAGCGCCATTGACAAGCGTGAGCGCGCTCCTGCGTCCCTGGATTGCTGGGTGCTGGCGGTACTGGATAGGTCCGTTTCAGGGCTCGCTGGCGGCGAAGTGCTTAGCAATGGGGGTGCCGGCGAACTTCTCGGCCAGCAGGCGGGCGAAAAAGACCAGGGAGCTGCGTGGCCGGTAACTCGCCACGACGTGCTGGGTCTGCCCGGCAGCGTTGCGGGAGACGATGACGACACAGCCGATGGGCTTGCCGCGGACCTCAGCGACGTAGTCCTCGAGGAAGCCGTTGTCACCGTAGGGGCCCGCGAACTTGTGCGCCTGGCGGTCATAACAGCGAGCGGATGGCGAGCACGATTGACCGGACGGCCTCGCCCTGCACGGCGCCGTCCAACATCGAGCCCTCCAAGGTGGCGTCGTCGGCCAGGTTGTCCACCCACTTAGGGTAGTAGCCGGTGAGAGCTGGATCGCCGCTGCCGAGATATTGGGGAAGTACGTCGCCTTTGATGGACATGAGCAGTTCCTCCTTTGTTGGAGCCACTGCCGTAGGAGTTGTGCTCGCCACTCAGAATTCTTGTGGTCGCAGACACACCGGGCTCACGGTCCGTGGCTTGACATGCATTACGGGGACGATCGAGATGTCGTCAAGAGGTGTGTAAATCAGTAGAGTGGCGACCTTCTTGTCGGCCGGTCATCGATCAGCCTTCGTGGCGACGATGATGTGGAAGCGCGAGAAGGCAGTCTCTTCGCTCACGTGTAGACCCGCTCCCTCGCACAACGCGTGGAGTTCCGTCCGAGTGTTAACCCGGTTTCCCCAGCACAGCTCGTACCACTGCGCGAGCGCGGCGAAGCGAGTCGGCATCGCTCGGAGGTCTTCATCGGTCTCCGGATAGGCCTTGTCGAAAATCAGGAAGGCCCCGCCCGGAGTCAAGGCTCGGGCGACGGCGGCGAACGCGCTCGGCTTCAGCTCTGGGGCGATCTCATGGACGACCAGGAAGCTCGTGACGACGTCGTAGGCGCTGTCCTCGGCGAGATGATCCGCACTTATCTGTCGCGCTTCGCACCGTTCGGTGAGCCCTCGCTCCGCGATGAGCCGTTGCGCTAACTCACCGAGTGCGGCTCGATGTCGACACCGACGCATGAGGTCTTCGGGAAGCGCTCGGCGATCTGGACGATCGCCCATCCACCGCCACAGCCGACATCGAGCACCCGCGCCCCGGCCTCGAGCCGCGCGGCGAGCGCCGGCAGCTTGGGGAGCACGAAGTCGAGGAAGATCCGCGGCAGCGTCCTCAGCGCATCCGCCACCTCCCGCACGAAGGTCGCATCGTGCGCCTGGTAGGGCCTCGCGGAGCCCTTCCGGAAGTGGCCGACGTACTCACGGTAGTCCTCGCTCACCAACATGTGGACGCGGGCCATCCTGCCCAGGTAGAAGGTCGCATCCGGCCGGCCCAGGATCTCGTCGAAGTGGGGGGCCATGCGCCACCCCTCGCCTTCTCGGTCGAGGAGCCCGAGCGAAAACGCAGTCCGGCAGAGCGCGTCCGTGTAGAAGGGCTGGGCGCCGAGCCGATCAGCCAGCGCGCCCGAGGCCAGCCCGGGCGACGCGGTGAGCGCCTCCCACACGCCGAGCGCCCGTCCGATCTCAAGGAGGTGCGTCGCGTGGTAGCCGCCGATGATCTTGTACAGCCGCGTGACTTGCTGAGCGAGCGAGGGGGTCTGACTGGTCGAGCTTCCGCCGTTCATCGGCTCCTCCTGCGGCCCGCCTTACTGCTCAGGCATCGGGCAGCTTCGCCGTGGCCTGCTGTCGCGCTCTCGTTGACGTAGGCGACGCCGCTGGTGACGTCAGCCAGCAGCTCGGGTGCGTCGAGCCGACGGAACCTCCGCTCCGCGATCAGCAGGGTCTTCCAGATCACGGCCGTCGCGTTCTCCACCTTCTTGTAGCGTTTCGCGGCCGCCGTGCGCAAGCGCACCGCGGCAAAGGGCGACTCAATCGGGTTCGAGGTCCGCAGGTGCTTCCGCACGCCTCGACGCCAGTATGGAGCCGGCCGGTCTGCGGCGACACCGTCGGCCATTGACGCCATCCAGTCGCTCGCCGCCGGCCCACCCATCACACACGCGCGCCCGGCTACCCACGTCATCCGGGAGGCACGGCGTCAGCTGGCGACGATCGACGCGTTCAGGATGATGGGGGGCGATCCGGCATCAGCGGCAGCGCCTTCTGGACCGTCGCTCTCCATGGCGGGCACCGCCCTCCTGGACACGACCGAGAAGAAGCTATGAAGGGTGCCAACCCCCGAGCGGATTGCGATAGCGTCTCAGTGAGTTGGGGACGAGATCGCACACCGCTCACCACCAGGAGGTTGGCATGCATTACTGTGGGCTGGACGTCTCGCGGAAGTCAACGCACGTGTACATCGAGGACGCGCAGGGCCGTCGGGTGACGCGGGGAATCGTGGCGACGACGCCGACGGGGTTGGCCGGGGCCGTGGAACGCTACACCGCGCGGGGCGTGCGAGTCGCGATCGAAGCGGGCAACCAGACGGCATGGATTGTCGACCTGCTGCGGGAGCTCGGGGCGAAGGTCCACGTGGTGCACCCGCTCAAGGTGAAGCTCATCGCGGAATCGAAGAAGAAGACGGATCGGATCGATGCGCAGCTCCTCGCGCATCTGTTGCGGATCGGGGGGCTGCCGGAGCCGGTGCACGTGCCCAGTCACCGGAGCCGCGAGCTGCGGGGACTCCTGGTGGCGCGGCGGCAGTTGGTACACATGCGGACGCGGCTGGTGAACGTGGTCCGGGGCCTGGCGCGGCAGCAGCGGATTGAATTGCGGCCGCGGGCGTTGCGGACCCACGGGGGGTGGAGCCAGCTGGCGGCGGCGGAGCTGTCGCCCGCGCTGCGAGAGGTGGTGGCCGCGTACGAGGCGACCGTGCAGGCGGTGGGCACGGCGCTCGGCGCCCTGGATCGACAGCTGGCCCAACGGGCGCGGCGGGATCCGCGGGTCGCGCGATTGGAGACGATGCCCGGCGTCGGGCCGGTCTGCGCGCAGACCCTGGTGGCGGCCGTCGATACCATCGACCGGTTCGCGACCGCGAAGAAGCTGGTGGCCTATGCCGGGTTGGCGCCCAGTGTGCGGGCCAGCGGGGAGCGAGTGCAGTACGGCCGGATCACGAAACAGGGACGGAGTGAGATCCGCGCGGTCTGGGTGCAGGCCGCGCACGCCGCCCTCGCCGTCAAGGGGGCGGCGGCCGCCCCCCTCCAGCACTGGTGGACACGGGTGGCCCGGCGGCGGGGCAAGAAGACGGCCGTGGTCGCCTTGGCCCGCAAGCTGCTGACCATCGCGTTCCATCTCTTACAGGACGGGACGACCTACGACGCGCGGCGACTGCGCCATGCCGCATAGGTAGTCCAACCCGGGTCAGTCGGAGCCTGTGAAGGGACGCCGTGAACGGGAGCGCGGGAGTTGGGATACCTCCAGCAGCCGGTGAGCCGGCATTCAAAGCCCTAGCCTTCGAGGCTCTCGAGAAGAATCGGCCACCGCTCTGGTCCAGCTTAGTGGGCCACCGAGCCCGAATAGGAGGATGGACGGTGTATCCCCACCTGCCGCGCGACTACTGGACAGGGCACCCTTCATAGGAGGGGCTCCATGTCGACTACCTCTTGCAACGCGACGGCTTTCGAGGTTGGATCCGAGACGTGAGTGCTGAAGTCCCTGCACCGAGCTCTTCCGACCAGGACATCTTCCCGACGCTGACTTCGGCGCAGATCGAGCGAATCGCTCCGCTTGGCAGCGTCCGACCTATCGAAGCCGGCGACATCCTGTTTGAACCTGGCGGTACCAACCGTCCGCTCATGGTCGTGCTCGAGGGCGAGATCGAGATCCTTTCCGACCGGGATACGCTCGTGACGGTCCATCACCCCGGCAACTTTTCCGGAGACGTCGATCTCATCGCTGGTCATCCAGCAGTCGTTCGAGCCCGAGCGCGCCTGCCGGGCCGCATCCTCGAGGTGCCCGCGGAGCGAGTGCGCAGCCTGATCGTGACGGACCCGGAGTTGAGCCAGATCTTTCTGCGGGCATTCATCCTCCGGCGCGCCCTGCTCATGACGCGGAGCGCCGGAAACGTCGTGCTCATTGGATCCAGGCACTCGGCGGGCACTCTGACGCTGCAGGAGTTCCTGACGCGCAACAACCAGCCGTATGCGTATCTTGACGCCGACCGCGATTCGGGCGTGCAGACGACGCTCGAGGGTTTCGGCGTGGGGGTGGACGATGTTCCCGTCTTCATCTGCAGCGGCAAGCAAGTGTTGAAGAAGCCGACGATCGAGGAAGTCGCGGAGTGCCTGGGCCTCAACCGCTGGAGCCGGGACGTCGTCCGTGACCTCGTCGTCATCGGGGCGGGTCCCGCCGGGTTGGCGGCCGCGGTGTACGGGGCATCGGAGGGCCTGGACGTGCTCGTTCTGGAGTCGACCGCGCCGGGCGGGCAGGCGGGCTCGAGCTCCCGCATCGAGAACTATCTCGGATTCCCCACGGGCGTCTCAGGTCAGGACCTTGCGAGCGGTGCACTCCTGCAGGCCCAAAAATTCGGCGCAGAGCTCGTCGTGGCACGAACGGCGGTGACGCTCGAGTGCGACCGGCGGCCCTATCGGATCGGCCTGGGCCCCGGGGTCAGCGTGGCGGCGCGGACGGTCGTGATCGCCACCGGCGTGACGTACCGCAAGCCGGACATTCGGAACCTTTCCCGTTTCGAGGGTGTCGGCGTCTACTACGGCGCCACCCCGGTGGAAGCGATCCTCTGCCAGGGCGAAGACATCATCGTCGTCGGGGGAGCGAATTCCGCCGGTCAAGCCGCGATCTTTCTTTCGGCGGCCGGGCGACGCGTCACCATGCTGGTCCGGGGAGCGGGACTTTCCGATACGATGTCGCGCTACCTGATCCGCCGGATCGAGGAGACGCCCAACATCGAGCTCAAGACGAATACCCAGATCGTCGCCCTCGAAGGCGCCAATAGCCTGGAGTGGGTGACGTGGAGCGACGCCGAGAGGAAAGCTCACCTCGGTCCCTGTTCGCCACGTGTTCATGATGACGGGAGCGAACCCGAACACCCGCTGGCTCGAGAACTGCGTGGCCCTGGACGGAAAGGGCTTCGTCAAGACGGGGCCGGATCTCCTGCCGTCCGATCTCGAGTCATCACAGTGGCCTCTGCGCCGTCCACCCCTCCTCTTCGAAACGAACCGGCCCGGCGTTTTCGCCGTTGGAGACGTGCGCGCTGGAAGCGCCAAGCGCGTTGCCGCGGCCGTCGGCGAGGGTTCCGTCTGCATCCAGCTGGTTCACAAGGTTCTGGCGGAGTAGTGTGCCGGGGGCGATGGATCCACGGGCCGGTGATCTCCACGAGCGCCAAGGTACGAGACCGCGTTCCAGTCAGTTCCCCGAGCACGCCTTGTGCCTCGCGACTCGCCTCCCCGCGTCTCGTCGCGGGCCCGCAGGTTCCTGACGTGAACGAATCGCCGGTCACGGGCCCGCCTCACAGAATGGCCGAGTTCATCGCCTGTCTGATGGAGGATCGATATGTCGACAGCACTTCTCGGCGGGAGTCTAAGACTTACCGACGATCTCACGCTGAGCCGGATGGGTTACGGCACCATGCAGCTCGCTGGTCCGGGCGTGTGGGGACCGCCACGTGATCGCGGCGAGGCGATCGCGGTGCTGCGCGAGGTGGTGGAGCGCGGCATCACGCACATCGACACCAGCGACTACTACGGACCGCACATCGTCAACGAGTTGATCCGCGAGGCGTTGCACCCCTATCCGAAGGACCTGCACATCGTGACGAAGGTCGGCGCCCGCCGCGCCTCTGACAAGTCGTGGCCCGTTGCCTTATCCCCCCAAGAGCTGACGAGCGCCGTGCACGACAACCTCGAACATCTTCGGCTCGACAGCCTCGACGTCGTGAACCTGCGCATCGGCGGGTTCGACCGTCCCACTCCCGGCTCGATCGCGGAATCGTTCACCGTCCTCGCGGAGTTGCGGCAGCAAGGGCTGATCCGGCATTTGGGGGTCAGCAACGTGTCGGCCCAGCAGCTGACCGAGGCGCGGTCCATCGCGCCGGTCGTCTGCGTGCAGAACAACTACAACGTGGCCTCCCGGTACGACAACGAACTCGTCGATCGCTGCGCACGGGAAGGCATCGCCTACACCCCATTCTTTCCCCTCGGAGGGTTTGCGCCCGTGCAGTCAGCGGTGCTCGACGCGGTCGCCGCGCGACTCGGCACAGCGCCGCGGCAGGTCGCGCTTGCGTGGCTGCTGCAGCACTCGCCCACGATCCTGCTCATCCCAGGCACCTCGTCGGTGGCGCACCTGCGCGAGAATATCGCCGCCGCCAACATCGAACTGCCGGCTGACGCGGTCCAAGAACTCGACCGGATCGGCATCCGCTGATGTGCGCACAGCCGCTCAGCGATCGCTCTCACAAACCGTGAAATCGTAATGAGAAGTAGTGGCTCCAGCGGGATTCGAACGCGTGTTTTGGCCTTGAGAGGGCTGTCACACGGTCTGTAGTGGCGCTGACTTACAGCGCGGTGCCACCGGCGGTTCCCATCTTGCCTTTGAGTCAAACTAAAGTCACTTGGAGATACGGGGTTCCGCAACGGTCACGCGCGGGTTATGCGCCGACACCGGGCGTTCCGGCACTTCGCTGGGAGCCCACCTCCCTTGCGATGTCGATTTCCCGCGGATCCGTCCGACTACTCGTTGCATACAGCGGAATGCGGAGCGATCGGCCAGGAATAGTCAAGACCTGTGGATTGGCGTGTCACGATGAGTGGCAAGATCAGTTGCAGGAAGGGGACGAAGTTGTCGGAGCGATCAGGAACCCTCGCCGACGATCCGTTCAGTGGTCGGCACCCAACCAGTCACGAACGACTGACGGGACTGCCCTGGGATGCGTCGTACCACGACGGCCCGCGCCTTGGGATATTGGCCAGCCGCAGCCAGCAATAGTGCGTTTGGCATCCGAAGGCGGATTCGCCGGAGCGGTGCTCGATGCGGGCTGCGGGACCGGCGAGAACGCTCTTCACGTCGCCTCGCTGGGGTTGTCGGTTCTGGGCGTTGACGTGGCCGAGACGGCACTGGCGATCGCCCGAGAGAAGGCCGCCGACCGTGAAATCGAGGTTGAGTTCGCTGCGGCAGACGCGTTCCAGCTGGAGCGTTTGGGGCGCAGGTTTCAGACGGTGCTGGACTGCGGACTGTTCCACACCTTCGACGGCGACGAGCGACCAGATATGTGGCGAGTCTAGCGGCGGTGACCGAGCACGATGGAACCCTGTATGTGTTGTGCTTCAGTGACGATGGTCCCGATACTGGCCCGCACCCCATCAGTCAGCAAGAGCTGAGAGCGGCGTTCAACCCCAGCAATGGATGGAATGTCGCCGCCATCGAACCGGACCGGATTCAGACGAGATCCACGACGACGGCGCACCGGCCTGGCTCGCGACGATCAAACGGATCTAGGCTGACAACTGCGATGAGCACATCGCGCGCCAGATCCTCCGACGCCTATCGCGCCTAGGGTATCGTCGTGTCGCGGATGGATTCGCCGAGTAGCGTCGGACCACTCTCGATCAAGACAGTATGCGGCGTCTCGCCGCTCGGCCGCTGGAGCTACAGCGCGTGGCGGCCGCCTCAACTGCAGGGCCTGATTGACCATCTCTGGGCGTACGACGGCCCCAGCTCGCATCGGCGCAAGCGCGTCTTTCCGAACGGCCGTGTCGAGCTGATCTTCAACTTCGGTGACCCCTACCGACTCGTCGAGGGCGCGGGCTCGGAGGTCTGCCGGAACACCTGGATCAGCGGTCCGCAGGTGGGGCCCATGCTGCTCGAGCAGCCCGCGCACCAGGACGTCATCGGGGTCCGGCTGCGTCCGGCCGGCGCCTACGCCCTAGTCGCGCGCGCGTTGCGCGAGACGACAGGCCTCTTGCTGGACCTCTCCGACCTCATCGGCCCGGAAGCCAGCGAGCTTCTGGAGCGCTGTGAGAAGGCAACCTCGATCGAGAGCCGCTTCCGCGTCCTCGCGGAGTGGATCGGCCAATGCTCCACGCGGACGGGGGGCATAGACAGGGCCGTCGCGTGGGCGATCGCACAGCTCGACGCCAGCGGCGGCACTACTCCGATCGCGGCGCTGCGCGAGCGGACGGGGCTCTCGAAGATGCAACTGGTGGAGGTGTTCCGCGATCAGGTCGGCCTCGCGCCGAAGCGGTACGGCCGCATCGCGCGCTTCCGTCGAGCGCTCGGCCAACTCCAGTCCGCGGGGCCGGGCCGGCTGGTCGACGTGGCGCTCGCCTCGCAGTACTACGACCAGGCGCACATGAACGCGGAGTTCCGAGCGCTCGGCGGCGTCACTCCCAGCGCGTTCCTGGCCGCGCGACACCCGGTCGGCGACGGATCCACAGTCAGCGAGGGCCCCCCGGCCTCCTGACTTTTCTCCAAGACGCTGGTGACGCGGCAGTATACAAGAACAGCATGGACACCCAACTTCCGCCGCCCATGGTGCTCTACCAGCTCGCGAGCGCGCACTACGTCTCGCAAGCGCTCTACGTCGCCGCGCATCTCGGTATCGCCGACCTCCTCGCCGAGGGCCCGCGGACTCACCAGACGCTCGCCGCCGAGACCGCGACCCACGCGCCGTCGCTCCGTCGCGTGCTCCGCCTGCTCGCAAGCGCCGGCGTGTTCGCCGAGCGCGCGGACGGCTCCTTCGAGCTGACCCCGGTCGGCTCAGCGCTTCGTAGCGGACCCGGCTCGTTCCGTGCCACTGCACGGCTCTTCGGCGCTCCCGTCGTCTGGCAATCCTGGGCGATCTGCTGACCACCGTCCGCACCGGAGAGCCGGCGTTCCGTCGAATCTTCAAGGTCGACTCGTTCGAATACTTCGCCGCACATCCCGAGGAGGCGGCGGTGTTCGACGAGGCGATGGGTTCCTTCACGGTGATGATCTCCGGCGCGGTCGCCGCTGCCTACGACTTCTCGGCCATGCGTGCGGTGATCGACGTCGGTGGTGGAAATGGCAGCCTGCTCACGGGAATCCTGCAGGCGAATCCGCGCCTGCGGGACGGTCTTCGATCTCCCGCGGCTGGCCGAGGGCGCCACGCGGCAGATCGCCGCCGCCCGGCTTGCCGATCGCTGCCGGTTCATCGGGGGTGACTTCTTCGAGACGATCCCCGACGGCTTCGACGCCTATCTGCTGAAGCACGTGATCCACGACTGGGACAACGCGTCAGCCCTCCGGATCCTCGAGAACTGTCGGCGGGCGATGGGACCCGACGGGAAGCTCCTGATCGTCGAGGGAGTGTATCCCGCCGCGCATCGACCACTCGGCGGAGAGCCGCGGGGCGGCGGCAAACGACGTCAACATGCTCGTGTGCACGGGCGGCCGCCAGCGCTCCGAGGCGGAGTTTCGCGACCTCTACGCAGCTGCTGGATTCCATCTGACGCGCATCGTCCCGACGACGGTCGCGTCGTGCGTCATCGAGGGAACGAGGTCCCGCTAGTGGATCTCGGCTGGCGGCCCCCCGCGGCGGCCTGCCCTGCTGTCGATTCTGGGCGCCTTCGCGCGAACGCCTCAATCGACATCAACGCCGTCACCTCAAGCACGCCCTGCGCGTGTCACCCTCCGTTCCTTCCGACGGTGATCCGCGATCGTATTCCGCAGGGCGGATTGGAGCGCGGTGACTCATTCTTGCCGGCCCCCCGGCGCCACCCTCCGCGACGATGCGCTCCGGGCCAAGTCTTCCGGGGTCGTGGTTGCTAAGCGTCGCGTTCTCGCTTGGCATCGTCTACGGCTCACGCACGACAATGCTCATTGCCCGCGGTCATTCTGGCCGAGGAGCTGTACGAGACCGGTCTGTTGATAGCATCGGGGTCCGGCAGGCCACCCGGCGCAGGTGAGCCCGGTTCCTCTCGAACTGCTCGACACACCACTTCTGTTCAGGCATCCGTCACATCCGCGGTTCCGCTTCCGTCACTGCAATGACGGATGGATTCAGGCCGACGTGACGAGGGGCTCGACCAAAGGAGAGCTCGGCGTGAGGCGCGACCCATGATCCGTCGGCGCGTCACATCCTCTCGACCGCCTTCGTCATCATCGTGGCGCGACCCTCAGACCCTGGCCGCGAACGCCGCGGTCAGGCCGAGCCGGCCGCCAGGACTCGAATCGCCCTGCCAGCCAGCTCCTTCTGTCCACGCCCATGCTTCGCCGACGGGTGCTTCCATCAGGATGACGAATCCCATTCAAAGAATGTGACAGCCAGAGCCGCCGCTCCAACCAGGCCTCCTCCTGCAACGCCCATCTGTCACATCGTCCCGCCCTCGTTCGTCACATCGATGGGAGGAACAGCGATGCTGAAAAAAGTCGCGTACGTAAGCGTGTTCGTCAACGACCAGGACAAGGCGCTCGACTTCTACACGAACGTCCTTGGCTTCGAGAAACGCGTGGATAACCCGACACCGGGCGGACCGCGGTTTCTGACAGTCGGCGTCAAGGGGCAGGACTTCGAGCTCGTGCTCTGGCCCGGCACACCCGGGCAGGGCCAGCCGGTATTTGGCCGCGCGTCCGCCGCGTACACCCTCGAGGTGAGCGATTGCCGGAAGATGTTCGAGGACGCTGAAGTCGCGCAACGTGAAATTCGAGACGGAGGTGGACGAGTACCCCTGGGGCTACGTCGCGGTGTTCCAGGATCCAGACGGCAACCGGCTGCAGCTGCGACAAGGCCGCTAGAGCATCCGTTCAGCCCTCAGGAAACCCGACGCAGGTTCGCTCGGCACCTATAGCGACTCAGTCCTGACCCGAGCTCCACGGGCCGACCCCAGCGAAGCGGCGCGGAGCGATGTGGGTGACGTAGCCGGGCCGGTTTCGTAACGGTTCGGGAGGAAACACGACCCCCGGGCCGAGGTAGATGCGGGCTAGACGCTCCAACAGAGGCACCGCCCCGCCTTCGCTAATTCGGGCCTCGCCGTAGACCACGAGATATTGCTCAAGACCCAAAGGGTTCTTGCCGCGACCGAGCAGCGAAAGCGCCACACGGGGGTCCCGTCGGATGTTCTTCACCTTCTGCCACACTCCCATATGACCGCAGACGAACTCGTTAGCCTCGATGCCAATCCACACGACCGACACTTGCGGGCTGCCGTCCGCGTTCAATGTCGTGAGATGCGCAAGCGGGCCACTGTCGATCAGCGTGCGGACACCCTCGGTGATGATTGATGCCATATTCCCTCTCCTCGGCTGGTCGGTGCGCCGACGCCCCAGGTCCATGGCCGATGACTCGCGAATGATCCACCCGCTCGAACTCCCGATCTGCCGCGAGTCGCCGTGCGGCCGCGTTGCTCCAGTTCGCCATTGGCGATCACGCATTCCGTGAATTCCGGGAACGCCGCCGTGACGCTGCGTGATCGCCACCAGCCGAAGCTACTGGGTCCGCGTGTACACGGAGCGAAGCGCCAGCTGCTCCTTCGCTCCAGGGGGCGTGAAGTACAGCTCGAAGATGTGACGATCGTGGCTTTCGATGTGGATGACTGTCCGCTGCCCGACCGGCTTCCCGACGGTCTGTTCGCTGACCACGCCCTGATCGGTGAAGACGCCGGTCACCTCGATCGGCATCTGGTCACCAGACCCCGGCTTGCCGAGGTAGATCATCATCGGGACCCGCGGAGCGATCGTCACCCATTCATAACGGCGGTCGATGTTGCTGTATCCAAGCCAGCCCCGGCGCCAGTACGGCTGTCCCTCCACGGTCCCCTCGGTCGTGTCCTCGATGTACTGCCCATCCGCGACCCAGACCCGAGTGGTGCGGATGTCCTGGGAGACGATCGGTGGCAGGTCCGGACTGCGTCCCATCGTTCCGTAGACGCTCTGTTGAACGCGCCATGAGCCGACGAGCGGTGCCAACGCGGCATGGCCGGCACTCGGGATTCCCCTCTGCACCCAGGCGGGGACGGCCTGCTGCCCTGGAGGTGACGCCTGCTGTGCGTAGCCGGGGCTCTGAACGAACGCGGGCAGTGCGAGAGTGCACGTCGCGGCCGCGACCATCATCGATCTCGAGATCTTCGTCATCGGCCATCCTCCTCGTTGTCAGGTGCGTCGCTGTGCCCGCAATCGGGATGCGCTACGGTTGTCGAGCACTGATGGCCAATCTGTCGTCCACCGGGATTACGACGACGGCGAACGGGGTTCCAGCGTCGTCGCTGAGCTGCGGGAGCGCACTCCCAAATGGGTTACCGCCCAGCATGGAGTTCTCGTAGTACGGGGCAAAGACCATCATGTGAGGATGCCAATGCCCGACTCCTGACGCGAGGTGCTGATCCGCGGACCACATGTACGCGAAGCTCACGCCCCCCCGCTTCGGAAGCTCGCCTCTAGCATAAGCGGCCTGAACCCCTTCGACGATCTGGTCCGGGGTCTTGCCTGCCATCCCCAGGCGGCTTCGCAGCTCGTAATATGGCAGAACGGTCCGCGACGCTCCGGGGTCGAAACAGATGGGCGCACGGACGCTGGCGTCGTAGACGAGCTCCCGGAACGGGGCAGGCGTATACGTCGGCGCGCTCCACCCCCGCATCACCATGCAGACGAACCCGTTGTCACCGTCGTGGGTCACCTGGTAGCCGGCCGTCGTCAACACCTTGATCGTCGCCCGGGCGGAAATGCTGGCCGGCGCTGCACTTCGGGCCAGCGCCATCTCGGCATCGCGCGGCATCATGTACTCGCTGAGCGAAGGATACTGGGGGCCCTGTGCCCACGTGGCGGACGCCGCGAGGCCGATCAGTACGGCGAGCGTTATCAGCAGAGGCTGTTTCATGGTGACTCCCTCCTATAGGAACGGACGGCTCTACGGGCCGCCTGGATTCGCGCCGCGGGCGGCTGCTGGCGCAGCATCCGGATACGTGAGCACTTCTCCCTCCCTGGATAGTCGAACGGGTGGGCTGAGATCGACATGTCCAGCGAGGGCACGGCAAGCCCCGGCCCTCGTCCATCCCTTTCCGCTGCTCGCGGCCCTGGATCGGGCCTGCCATGGTGGGCCTGCCAAGGTGGGATAGAGGAAGTGGAAAGGCAGGCGCCCCCTGCGATTCTGCGATGACAGCCTGGGACCGACGGGAACTCGGACCACGAGGCCTTCGCCCTGTGGCGTGGCCGAGCCGCCGATCTGAAGCCTCTGTCGATCCAGAGCCTCCCCGCACGACTATGGAGTGACAAAAGAACCCCTACCCAGCTCGGGAGGAGGTCATGTCCAACCTCGCTCGCTAAGGCGACCAAGGCGCCCCTGATCCCGTGCCTGCGCTATCGAGATGCGCCAGCCGCCATCGACTGGTTGGCCAAGGTCTTCATGGCTTGACACGCGTCACCGCGCGCCTGGAGCCGCGACGATGATCCGCGGGTCGGGCGAAGGTGCCGGCCGCGGCGCCAGTGGGGCGCGCCACCGACCCGTGGCGGCCGGACATGCGAACTGGTCACGCCGCCCATGCCGCACACTGGTTCGCCGACACCGGTCCCAGGAGGGGATCGATGGGCTCGATCAGTTACCGGCCGCTCCGAACGAGGACTCCGACGCCGTGCTCGATGCGGCGCGGGAGGCATGGCGGTTCACGTATGCCACGATCTTCGATACGGTGTTCATCGATCAGTTCGTCCGGACGAATTACGCCCCGGACCGACTGAGCGCGCTCGTGCCCGCGGTCTCGGCCCACCACATCTTCTTCGACGTGGCGCTCGATGGTGATCGGATTGTCGGATTCTGCAACATCGGTGTGACACCGCGCGGCGCTGAGCTGTTTCGGATCTACCTCAGGCCCGCCTACATGGGGATAGGAGTGGGAAGCGGGCTCCTCCAGCGCGGCGAACACTTCCTGCGGACACAACGCGTTCCTTCCTACCATTGTTTCGTCCACAAAGACAACGCGCTCGGCAAACGGTTCTATCTACGTCGGGGCTTTCGCCACCTGTCCGATTCGGATTGGAAGGATGAGTGGTACATGGAGAAGGTACTCTCCTGAGGCAAAGAGCCGCGAGTGGGCCGATCCGAAGGGGCAAAGCGCGAACGACGTGGCCGGCCGATCTGGTCCGCGCGCTCACCCGCGCCAGACGACTGCCCGACGTACACGTTTGGGTGACCCGCAATACCGCTCGGGGTGTCGATAGCCCGTGCCCGTCAGGTCGTCCAGCTCGCCGAGTGAGACCATACGACGACGGGCCACCGAGGCCGCTAGCAGGGTCTCGTCGCACTGAGGAGCGAAGATGTCGGACATACGCCGCGTGCTCAAGCCGTCGGTGTGGGTGTTCTACGCCGTGTTCGTGCTAGAGATCCTGTTCATGATCAGCCCGGCCGCCCTGTACTTCTACGGAGTCTACGGGCCCGTGCTGAACCTCTTCCACCGGTGGGCGGCCACGGCATGGCTCACCCAGTTCTTCCTCCCCCACTTCTCCGAGACCCGGAGCCCCATGCTGAACGGGCTCCACTGGCTCGCCGGCCCGCTGATGCTCGCCGGCATCGTCGTCTTCTTCGCGGGCGCCATCCCCGTCTACTGGACGAAGCTCCGGGGCGGAGGGGCAATCACGACCGGCGTCTACGCATGGATCCGTCATCCCCAGTACGTCGGGCTCGCCGTCCTGGGGCTGGGGACGCTGCTCCTCTGGCCGCGTTTTCTGGTGCTGGTCAGCTACGTCACCATGCTGTTCCTGTACGCGCGGCTGGCGGAATGGGAGGAGGAGCGGTGTGTCGCGCGGTTCGGCGAGACCTACCAGAGCTACCAATCGAGAACCGGCAGATTCCTGCCTCGCGCATGGCGGCCCAGGATGCCCCCGATCCTCCCCTCATCCGGGCCCCGGAGGCGCGTGGCGACCTTCGCGATCTTCCTGCTCGTGGTCGCAGCCAGCGTCTGGCTGGGCTTCGGCCTACGCCGGTACGCGCTCTCGCAGGTGACCGCCCTCTACACGCCGGCTGCGGCTGTCCTGTCACCAGCCTTACTGACCGAGGAGGAACTTCGCACGGCGTATCGGACGGCGGCCGTCGACGCCCGGGTGGAGACGACGCTTCGCCGCACCGCGCCAGGCACGCTCATCATCTACGTGGTCCCGCTCGAGTGGCGCCTGCCAGATCTCCCCCTCGAGCGCGACCCCTTGCCCGGATCACATCACCAGCCCACTGGATTCGATCGGCGTCACTACCAAGTCCTCTTCACGCACGCCCGCACGCACAAGCCCCGCGCGTCGGGCCCGGAGATCGTCCTGAACGCGTATGGGCGAGACCCGATCGTCGTTGCCCGTGTCGACATCTCGGGCCCGACGGTGATCGCGATCGAGACTCCGCCCGAGCACGTCCGCTGGGGGGACATCCCGACCCCGATGTTCTGATGGCGCTTCAGGCCGCGCGACGGGTCTATGTCAGCCACGGAAACCAGACGGGCTCAGTCGCTCACAGCCGGGCGGACCGCCCCCGTTCCATGCGGCGTGTCAGGGTTCTCGAGTCTCCGAGGACCCTCGCCGCACCCTCCCTGATGATGTTGCAGGTGCAGAACCCATGCGTTGGACTGCCGAGGCCCCGTAGGCGATGGCGATCGTCCCCGGACCGTCGGGGGGCGGGTGCCGAGGGTCGGGCACGCGGCCGGAGATGTCATCCTTAGGACACCTTCCCGATGCGCATGCCGACGCCGCCCTCGCCGCTCAAGCTGATCCTGAGCACGCTCTCCTTTCTCGCGTGGCCGGCGCTGATCCTGTTCCTCGCCGGTGACTGGCGCTGGCCCGAGGGCTGGATCTTCGGCGGGTGGTTCGTCGCCATGTGCGTCAGCATCATCGCCTGGCTGTATCGCCACGATCCGGCGCTGCTCGCGGAGCGCTACCGCAGGCCGGGCACGGGCGGGCAGAGCCGCCGCGACACGCTCATCGTCTACCTCGTGATGCTGGGCTTCATCGCCTGGATCGTGCTCATGCCGCTCGACGCGCGGCGCTTCCACTGGACGCCACCCCTGCCTCTCACCCTCAAGGTCGGCGGCGGCGCGCTCCTGGCCGTGTCGTGGTTTTTCTTGTTTCGCGCGTGTACCGACAACCCGTTCGCGTCGACGCTGGTGCGCATCCAGTCCGAGCGCGCCCACCGCGTGGTCTCGACCGGCGTGTACGCGCTCGTACGCCACCCCATGTATCTCGGCGGGCTCCTCATGTTCGTGGGCGGGCCGCTCCTCACCGGCGCGGCCTCGGCGCTCGCCGCCGCCGTGGTGCTGTCGCCGCTGCTCGTCATGCGCATCCTCGACGAGGAGAGACTGCTGGCGGCCGAGCTCCCCGGCTATGACGACTATCGCGGCCGCGTCCGCTATCGCCTCCTCCCCTTCGTCTGGTGATTTCCTGCGAGGGCTGCGATAGGTGTGCGGTCGCCGTGTCTCCCCGGAATCGGCGATCCCCTCGGCCGGCGCGCGGCGAAGCTCAAGCGCGCGACGGCGCCGACGAGGTGGTCCGGCGCGAGGTGCGCCGTTTCCTGAAGTCGAACACCGTGGGAACATGCCGTGATCAACGGTAGCCGCGCGCGAGCAAAAACTTCGCGCCGACCTCGAAGACTTGGGGACCCGGCACAAAGAACCCGAAGGCATCGGCGAGCCTATTGACACCGCCGGCCGTCGCCGGCCGACCCGCGAGGTCCCAGCCCCCTTCCTCGAAGCGAGCCAGTTCCTTCAGGCCATCGGCTGCCGTCTCACAGTCGTACCCGGACTCGACCCTCCCCGTCGTGCTCATCACGGGGCTGATTGACCCCGACGTGATGCGCGTGCCCGCGAGCGGGGCTTGCCGGTCGTCCCGAAGCCCTTTCGCTCGGCAACCCTGGAATGGAGCCGCTACGTGCGAAAGGGCAGGAGGACCCGCAGATGCGCGTCGCGCAGGTAGAGTCCGAGCCAGGAGAGTCCGCCGAGGACCACGGGGAACAGGAACCACGGGTCCTGCACGCGCACTTGCGTCGCGGTTGCGCCACCCAGATAACCGGTGACGAGGATGCAACCGAGTACCGCGGTCCGGGGGATCAACATCAGGATGGTCGACGCGAGCAGAACCAGGCCGACGGGCGTCGCAAGCGACGCCGAGTACCCGAACTTCGTCATGCCCTCGATATAGGGCGCGAAGCCCGCCACTCGCGCGCCGCCATCGACGAGTAGAAACAGGCCGACAAACCACGTGAGCACCCATCCTGTCCGGACGGGGCCCTCGCTCGTGCTCGACGGCGGCGAGACACTCACGTCAGGCACGGGGCGCACGCGCAGTAGGCGGCTGCTCGATCAGCTGGCGCACTTCGGTCTCGCCTTGCCACCCGCTCCAGTACTCTCGGTGCAGCTCCATGAATCTCTTTGCCCAGCCGATCGCTTCCTGCTTCGAGCCGACGTTGAAGATCGCGTACGCGCCGACGATCTCCTGACCGGATCCAAACGGCCCTTCGCTCGTCGAGATCTGGCCTCCGTCCAGTCGCACACGCGCCCCAGCCGCTGTCGGCATGAGGCCGGCCGTTTCGACCAGCACACCCGCCTGCTTCGCTTCGTCGCCGAGTCTAGCGATCGCCTGGAACAGATCCGGGGGCGGCGGCCCGACGTTCGCGGTCTCTGCGGACTTGATCAGGGTCATGAATCGCATCGGGTCGGTCTCCTTCCGACTCACTGTAGAACTCACGGTCGCGGTCTGTCTTGTACAAAAACGACAACTGTCGCGTTGCGTGTGCGACCTCCGATGGCGTCTGCCCGATCAGGTATTTGAACGAGCGCGTGAGGTGCGGCTGGTCGAAGTAACCCGCCCGGTGCACGACATCGATGATGGCGACGCCCTCGCGCAACAGGGTCGTCGCATACCGCGCCCGCTCGATCGTCCGATATGCGACAGACGTGATGCCGGTCGCCCGCGCGAAGCGCCGCTGGGCGGACCGCACCGAGAATCCATGATGTCCACCGTCGAGCACCGTGTCGACAATGGGATCATGGGCAATCACGCCCTCGCGCACGAGGCGGGCGACGAACGTGTCCGCGTTCTCGTACGTCGGATACTCCCACGCCGAACCGTTCAGCCAGAACGATCGCGCGGAGGCACCTGGCAGCGTCACATCACGCCGATCGCGAAGCGTTCCTGGAAGAAACGCCGGGCAGAAGGTTCCCACCTTGAACCGGACCGCCACCCAGTCGCCATCGGCGGGACAATCGACGGGCGTTGCCCGAGTTTCCGGCCCGCGGATGGTGAGAAAGGCCTGGCCGGGAAGTCGGGTCACCACCATCTCCCAATGACCGGCCACAAGCGACAGAAACTCGTCAGCGCCTTCGCTCCGCGCGGTCCAGATGCGCTCGACGAATGGCAAATCCGACGCACGATCCTCAAAGGTCAGGAACATGTGTTGCCTCGTCGGCGAACCTTGCTCCTGAGGACTCTGGCCCTGCTCGACGTCGTGGTCACCGTTCATGCCGCACCAGTCGCTTCCACCAGCGGGAGCCGAACCCCGCGGTCAGCACTGCCGCCAGGAAGACGATCTGGAGGACCGACCGAAGCACGAGTGGCATCGCGGGGTTCCCGCCAATCGTCAATCCCTGACGCGCGGCATGCACATTGGCCGGAAAGGCGGCGACGAGCAGGATGGCCAAGCCGGCGGCCGCCCAGGGGGCGACGCGCGGGAGGAGAAGGCCTAGGGCACCCGCGATCTCGGCCACGCCGGTCACCGTGACGAGCAACTCAGGATCTGGAAAGACGGGCGGCACCATGCGGACGAGATCGGGTCGCCGGACACCCCAATGCGCCGAGGCGGTCACGAGGAACATGAGCGCCAATCCGCCCCGGAGGCATGTCTCCCAACTCTCCAACGCCCGGACTCCGAAACGGCCCAACACGCGAAGAGCGACGACTGACGCGAGGAGAACGATCAAAGGGATCATGCTGCTAAGCTAGCCTCGTCGCGGGCAGGAGGCTCCAACACAATGGCTGCGCCGGATGGCCACTTCGATGCCCATGTGACGCATGCCGAGCGGCGGCTGGATTCGCGCGCCTGAAGCCTCAGCGTCCCACCGTGGCCCGGATGCTACCGAAGTGCTCCGCGATGTGGGAGAAGAGCGCGGCGTCGATCAGTTGCTCCACGGTCGTCTGCGGCATGTCCGTGAGCACCGTCCCGCTCTTCGCCAGCTGCGCATCGGTGAGACCCCGGATCGTGCTGGACGCCACCGCGGCGCCCTGGCGGAGCAGGGCGATCGTCTCCGCCTTGGTGCAGTCGGCGTAGTCCTTCGCGTGCTGGGCGTTCATGGCGTCCAGAGCGGGCCGGCTGAGCGTGCCGGGCCGCCCAGCCACGAGGCCCTCGATCAGCTGCGAGATCGGCTCGAGGGCGCCAGCGAAGTGATGGGCGGTCACACCCACCGGCCAGCCCTCGGCCGCGGTTACCTTGTGCCAGTCCGCGTCGCTCAGTCCCTCCAGCGTGGCGACGGCCCGCTCGATCTCCATGTCGAAGCGATGTGCAAGTGCCGTGCTCTTCCCAGCCATGATGTCCTCCCTCACACCCGATGAGCGCGCGCACGCCGGCTCGTGGTAGCGCCCCGCCTGGATCATGCCGCCCTTGCCATACATGTTCCTGGGACGCACGACCTTCCCCACGGGAGCGCATGGCGCTCGGCGGTCAGCTGGTCGCGCAGCCGCGTGAACTCCTTCTCCTTGGCCATCAGCGTCTCGCGGGCGGTCAGCCACTCGTCCCGCGCCACGATTCTCGGGGTATCCATCGTGCGCCCTCCGGGGTGATCTGCCTTCACCAGATAGACGCGCGAGGCGGGGGATTTCGACATCACCTTTGGGGGCGCGGGACGTTCCGAATTGGAACGCTAGGGGCAAAATCGCTCAACTGGTTCCGGCCGGCCCGCTTGGCGTGGCACATCGCCGGGTCGGCCTGGGCGAGCGGCGTCTTCACGTTCTGATCCTCCGGGGTAGCTCCGCCATCCGCTCCTGATTCGGCAGCGGTCTAGGGCCGAGCACGCCCGTGCCGTTGGGACCGGATCCCCTGGGTCTGGCTGGGCAGCCCGCTGCCGGGATGTCGATTTCGGGCCGGCCAGTTCGACTACCCATGACGAGGAGCGACTGGCGTGGCGGGTCAACCCCTTTGCCTTCAGCCGGCGGGTGGAGAGCCGGCAGCCAATCGGGCCCGCGCCTAGATGCGATGGCGATCCAGCCTCGCCATCGTGCCCCTATGGGACGGCGACGGGACGCGTCTGAGCGCCATAAGAAGCGGTGCGACATGAAGGGCACGCCTGGCAACCCGTTGCAGCGGGCGTCGGTGTTGCCCCGACGCTGAACCAGAGCGTAGGAACCAACACATGCTCCTTGCTCATCTCGGCCAGAGCCCACGAGTTGAGTCGAGCGCCTACGTCGCGCCCACCGCAACCGTCTGTGGTGACGTCGCGATTGGCGCACACTGCCGAATCATGCACGGCGCCTCTATCGTCGCCGAGGGTAGTCGAATCGAGATCGGCGACTACTGCATCATCATGGAGAATGCCGTGGTGCGCAGCACGGGCCGTCATTCCGCTCGCGTCGGCCGGCACTGCTTGGTTGGACCCACGGCGCACTTGGTCGGCTGTATCGTCGAGGACGAGGTCTTCATTGCGACGGGCGCGGCCGTCTTCCACGGCGCCCGCCTCGGGAAGGGCTCGGAAGTCAGGATCAACGGAGTCGTCCATCTGAGATCGGTCGTCCCTCCTGGCGAGACGGTGCCGATCGGATGGGTGGCGGTGGGCGACCCCGTCAGAATCCTTCCCCCGGATCGGCACGAGGAGATTTGGGCGCTTCAGAAGCCGTTGAACTTCCCGCTCTTCGTTTACGGCGTCGACCGTGAGGAAGCTGACATGGTCAAGATCACGACGGGTCTTTCAGACGCCTTACAGTCACACAGAGATGATTCGGTTGTGTCCTAACCTCGCAGTCGAGCGGACTGTGGGCTCGCATTCGCTCGCTGCCCCGAGTGTTCAACAAGCAACTGCGCGCACACTGGCGGGAGGCTGAGCTGAAGGGTCGATGACAGCCTGCCGTCCATGACGGACAGCTCGCTGGTCCAGCAGGAGAAGAACATGGCCAATCAGAAGCGCAAGGCGGAGCAATTCCGGGCGTTGCATATCCCGGGAAAGCCGTTCGTCCTCTTCAACATCTGGGATGTCGGCAGTGCCAAGGCCGTCGCCACGAGCGGTGCCAAGGCGATCGCGACGGGCAGCTGGTCGGTCGCCGATGCAAACGGCTTCGCCGATGGCGAGCGCACTCCGCTCGCGTTGGCGATCGACAATCTGCGTCGGATCGTCGCCGCGACCGACCTACCGGTGACGATCGATCTGGAAAGCGGCTACGGCGACACGCCGAAAGTGGTCGGCGAGACTGTCGGTCTGGCGATCGACGCGGGGGCCGTGGGGTGCAACCTGGAGGACAGCTTTCCGGCGGACGGCAAACTTCGCGAGACGGTCGACCAGGTCGATCGCATCCGGCGCGCTCGGCAGACGGCCGATGCAGCCAAGATCCACTTCTTCATCAATGCGCGGACAGACGTCTTTTTCCAGCGACCGGCCGAAGAGCACGACAATGCCATGGTCGTCGCGGCGATCGAGCGAGCACGCGCATATGCAGAAGCTGGCGCGGATGGGCTCTTCGCCCCCGGTCTGGCGCGTCCCACTCTGATCGCGCGCCTTGCCGAAGCGTCGCCGCTCCCGCTCAACATCATGGTCGGCGACGCCACCCCGCCCCTGCGAGCGCTGGCAGAGCATGGCGTCGCACGGGTGAGCCACGGCCCCCGCCCCTACCTCATGGTGATGAAGGCGCTGGAAGAAGCGGCGCGCGCCGCCAGCGCGTGATTCGAACGGGCCGGCAGAAACGGCCTCGAGCGAGGCGCCTTCCCCGAAGGGACAAAGGCCAGTGCCTCCAGTTCGGGGCGCCGCCGGAGGCGTGGCGCAGCCCCGGCCGGGTAGCGGTAGGGTCAGGGCGACCCAAGGCGTCAAGCACCTGACTCGTCAGGAGGCGACGGCGTGGCACACGAGGAGATCCGTTCAGAGCAGGTATTCAAGCGCCCCGCGGCGCCGTTCTCATTGGCAACTCGGACGACCGGAGGGACCCTCCTGCACGTCTCCGGGCAGGTCGCGCTGGGCTTAGATGGGGACACGGTCGGGCGGGGAGACATCGAGCGCCAGACGATCCAGGTTCTCGAGAACATCAAGGCACTCGTCGAGGCCGCCGGGGGGACGCTCACCGATGTCGCGCGGATCGTCGTGTACCTGACCACCCGGGAGCACCTCCCCACCGTCCTGAACGTGCGGCGCAGGTACTTCCGGGAACCGTACCCTGCGTCAACCGCGGTCGTCGTTGTGGGGCTGGCACACCCGGACTGGCTGGTTGAGATCGAGGCCACTGCGGTCCTGCCATGAGCCTGTGGTCACCACGAATGTGTCAACCTCGATGAGGCCATCGACATCGCCGCGACACATCCAATGGCCCGCTTCGGCCGGATCGAAATCCGTCCGTTTTGGCACATCCGCGCCCGTCAGGCGCCCCTTTCAATCTGAAGGTCGTTCGAGGCGCCGCACAAATGGAACCGAGTGGAGGATGGCATGAAGATCGCGGTGCTGGTGGCGGATGCGTTTCAGGATTCAGAGTACTTCTTGCCGAAGATCGAGATCGAGAAGCTCGGCGTCGAAACGGAGGTCCTCTCCCTCAAGCGCGAGCCGGTGGAGATCTATTCGTTCTTCGCCCGGATCGGCCTGCTCGATGTCCAGAAGACGATCGGTGAGGCCGATCCCAGTGAATACGCAGGGGTGCTCGTGCCGGGAGGCGCCAAGAGCCCGGCCATTTTGTCGGAGAGCAAGGAAGCGCTGTCCTTCCTACGAGAGATCGACGCTGCGGGCAAGCTCGTCGCCCCGATCTGCAGGGGATCGCTGCTGGTCGCCAACTCGGGCATCGTCAAAGGCCGCCGCATGACGGGTTTCCACATGGGCGAGCAGTGGCCCGAGCTCGTCGTCCGGCCCACCATCGAGAAGTTCGGGGGCATCTGGGTCGGCGACCAGCCGGTCGTGGTCGACGGAAACCTCATCTCGTCGAGACACCCCGACGACGTGGCGCACTTCATCGGGGCGATCCGCGACTGGCTGAAGAATGCGCCGAAAGCTACAGGGGACGCCGGCAACGGGGCCGCACGAGCCCGCATCGATCAACGAGGAACAATGAAAAGCCTGTCCACGAAGGCCACGCGACCGGCGAAGGCACGCGCGAAGACCGAGCCCGCTTCCCGGCTCATCGACCAGCGGATCCGCGACCTGGGGGGATGGCGCGGGGAGACCCTGGCCCGCATGCGGGCGCTGATCCTGGAAGCCGACCCCGAGATGACCGAGGAGTGCAAATGGATCAAGCCCACGAACCCTTCGGGCGTGCCCGTCTGGTCCCACGCTGGGCTTGTCTGCACCGGGGAGGCGTACGCGAAGGTCGTGAAGCTCACGTTCGCCCGGGGGGCCAGCATCCCAGACCCATCGCGCCTCTTCAATTCCAGCTTGGAAGGCAAGACGCGAAGGGCGATCGACATCCACGAAGGGGAGAAGGTCAACGGGGGCGCGTTCAAGGCGCTCGTGAAGGCTGCGGTGACCGCGAACGCAGGCACGAAGGCCTATGGACCGCCGAAGGCAGGCGCGAAGGCCAGGCCAGGTGCGAGTGAGGCCAAACCGATCAAGGCGCGAAAAAGCGAGAAGGTCCTCCTCCCGGGCTCGTAATGCATCCGAGGGGGCCCCACCCACTGCGACGCCACCGCGCGGCGGAGACGCCGGCGTTTCTGAGCCCAGGCGCCCCGGGGGGCTCGAGCCTATCTGGCAGCGGTCGGCGACGGACGCCCTGCTGTGCCGACGGGGGATCAGTCATGGCATCCTCTCCGCGGTGGTTTCATGACCAGATGTGGCGCAGGCTCAATGGTCAGGCCCGCTCGATCCCATCCGTCCCATGAACGCGTATCGGGTGTCGTCCGGCGATTAGGGATCGGTGGTTGTTGACAGCCCGTTGGCGCGTCGCCCTCGTGACCGTGGGCGTGCTGCTCGCGTTGGACGCGGGCCGCTCCCTGTGGGCCCGCTTCGGATACGCGCGGCCCGTCGAGGTGTGGCAGCCGGACGCCCGCGTCTATGCGGATCTGGCCTGGCCTCCAGGAGTGGATCTCCCGGCCGACGCTCCGCTCGGGCGACGTCTCTATGCTCAACGGTGCGCCATCTGCCACGGACCGGATGGGCGGGGCAACGGTCCCGCCGCCCCGTCGCTCATCCCCCGGCCGGTGGACTTTGTGCGCGGTCAGTTCAAGTACAAGTCGACCCCCGGCGACCGGCCACCCACCGACGCGGATCTTGTCCGCGTGGTGACCGACGGGCTTCAGGCGAGTGCCATGCCGTACTTCGGCGATCTCCTCACGCCGGCCGAGATCCGGGCTGTGGTGGACTACGTCAAGGGGCTGTCTGCCGCGTTCTCCGGCTCTATGTCGTCGGCGATCCCCGTGCCGCCGCGCGTCCCACCCGATGCGCCCAGCATCGCCCGAGGGCGGGATCTCTACGCCGCCGTCGGGTGCGGAAGCTGCCACGGACCCGACGGACGGCGCCGGGAGCGGCAAGAGGATGCCCGAGGGTATCCCGTGATCACCCGCGACTTGACAGCGCCCTGGACATTCGCGGGCGGCAGCGATCCGGTCGAGGTCTGGCGCCGCCTCACGACCCTGTCCGCGCTCAGTCCCATGCCGTCGTTCGCTGACGCCACCACCCCCGCGGAACGGTGGGATCTTGTGAACTACGTC